>CAJTTZ010000002.1 GCA_910579505.1 uncultured Lachnospiraceae bacterium | reverse complement strand
GCGAAGCAGAAAAAGGAGTACATTCTTGACAGGGACGGGAATAAAATCTATGACCTGAAAAAGCGGCAGTACAAATGCAAATCCTATTCACAACGGCTAAAGATTATCTCAAAGGCGTGATGAACGGCAAGACCACAATCCCGACAAAGACATGGAGAGAAGAATACACCAAGCTGACCGCCGAGAGGAAAACGCTCAATCAGCGGTATCTTGCATTGAAAGAGGAAGTAAAAGAAGCGGAGAAAATCAGAAAGAGTGTTTACAGTATCTTGCGGCAGGAACAGTGGGAACAGCAACCCCGCAGGGCGCAGGATATGGGGAGATAACGGACAGGGCGGCGGGGATAGTCAACGGCTATCACCAGCGCCCTGTTTCAGCTTTTCATCAGACGGAATATGGAATGGATTTGAAATAGCCATTCAATCAAAATGACATAAATGTATCTCTGTCCATATAAAAGTTCAGTGCCTTTAACAGTTCATCATTTGTTGCGTCTTTTTTCTGCTCAAGTGCATTGATAATCACATCTTGAAGAATTTCCGGTAACACAGAACCGTCCATTCCATTTTCAACCGCAAAATCTGGAATGATTTCTTCATCGGTTTCTTCGTCAAATTCAGGCGGAGCGGTAATGCAGCAAGCAGTTGTTAAAAACCATTCATCATCTGCTACATACATCTGCCAATCATAGTCGTTGCAGAGGGCTTGCTCGCCCTCCTTCAAATATTTTTCCTTTAATAAGTTAATGACATCTTCAATCGTACATCTGACATTTTGTTTCACGTGATATTCTCCTTAAACAAAACAAAGATTATTCGGTTAGCTTGCCGACCTAATTGTCAACCAAAGAATAGCACATCTCCACGCTGAAAGCAATCCCCGTTCTATGTCCGTTCCGACTATCCAGACTGTCGGTAGGTTTTGCGGTGGCTCAGCCCCCGCGCCCCGACCTCTCTCAAGGAACAGAATGGAATGTTACGCAATAGGGCTTGCATCAATAACTCAAAAAGTACTTAACAAAACGCTCCATGGGACAACGCCCGGGGAGACAAGGTTTGTAAACATTATTGTTTACAAGCCTTTTTGGATGCTTTATACTGTTTTCATAAAAGGTATGTGCGGAGATTCAAAAAACCAAAGGAGGAAACTTATGCAGTATCGCAGGCTTGGAAAAACAGGATTGATGGTCAGTGAGGTCGGCTTTGGAGGGGAGTGGCTGGAGCGGCACAACTATGAGGAGTGTAAGGCCATGATCGACCGTGCGGACGAGCTGGGGATCAACATTCTGGACTGTTGGATGTCCGAGCCGAATGTCCGCACGAAAATTGGAAATGCGCTTAATGGAAGGCGGGAGCGTTGGTTTATTCAAGGTCACATTGGCTCTACGTGGCAGAATGGGCAGTATACGAGAACCCGTGACGTGGAAAAATGCAGGGAGGCTTTTGAGGATCTGCTGACGCGTCTGCAGACAGACTACATTGATCTTGGTATGATACATTTTGTCGATCAGGAAGAAGATTGGGAAACGGCCATGAACGGACCGTTTATCGAGTATGTAAAGGAGCTGAAGGAGTGCGGGAAAATCCGTCATATCGGCATGAGCACGCATAATCCCCTCATGGCGAAGAAAGCGGCGCAGAGCGGTCTGATTGAGATGATCCTGTTCAGCATTAATCCGGCGTTTGATCTTCTGCCGCCTACGGACAATATTGATGATTATTTTGTCGAAGAATTTAAGGACGGGTTTGGCGGCATTGATCCGGCAAGGGCGGAGGTTTATAAGCTGTGTGAGCAGAACGATGTGGGCATTACAGTTATGAAGCCTTATGCGGGAGGCCGGCTGTTTGACGCGGCGCGTTCTCCTTTCGGCGTCGCGCTGACACCTGTACAGTGTATTCATTATTGTCTGACACGCCCGGCGGTAGCAGCTGTTCTGGCAGGGTACGACACGCCGGAGCATGTGGAGCAGGCGGTGGCATATGAGACTGCTGCTGAGGCGGAAAAGAATTACGCCGCGGTTCTGGCAAAGGCGCCGCGTAACACGTTCGGCAAGGGCGAATGTACATACTGCGGACACTGCAAGCCTTGTCCGAAAGAAATAGATATTGCGATGGTAAACAAATACTATGATCTTGCGGTCATGCAGGAGGAGGTTCCCGCCACTGTGAGGGAGCATTATCTGGCGCTGGAACATGCGGCGGATGAATGCATCGGCTGCAGAAGTTGTGAAAACCGCTGTCCCTTCGGCGTGAAGATCGCGGAGCGGATGAAAAAAACCGAGGCATTATTTGGGTAGACAAAAGTATCTTATGTACTGACTTTATGAAAAAGCGGGAATATAATAAGAGTAAGAATAGTGAGCAAGAAGCTGATTAGATACAAAGGTGAACAGAGTATCAGCGCAGTAGGGTATCAGGGCGGAACGGAGATCAAAATGGGAAAGAAGCACAATGAAAGTAAGATGGACAGAGGAATTTCATTGCTTGTTTCTATCATTTTGGTCTTTCTGTTTTTAGGCATAATCGTTTTTTCTGTATCGCATAAGATATCCAGGGAGATGGCGGCGTCAGCCACCCAGAACTTGAATGAAAGTCTTGATCTGATTAAATGTACGATTGAGGCCATCCTGAACAAGGAAGCGGAATATCAGAGGCTCATGGCGCAGGGGATTGCCAAAATGGAGGAGCCGGAGGAATATATCCGCAAGTATACGAGAAGTGATACGATGATGAAGATCGCCCTGATACGTTCGGGAGAAACGGAGGGAGTATCAAGTACGGGGGAAGTGTTTACGGAGGAGGAGCTGGATTTTTCCGCGGGAGGTACAATTGACGGACTGCCGGTATCCCAGTCGTACCTGAACTATATGGGGACATGGGCCTACTGCATCAAATGTCCCGTGGTGGACGAGGGGCGGGAGATCGCGTCGCTTTATGTAGAGTATGTTTATGACTCCTTTGACAAGTCGCTTCCAGAAGGATTTTATAACAAGAAAGCGATGCTCTACATTATGGATGCGGAGACGGAACGGTTTGTTTTGAAGCCAAAAGGAATGGGCGAGCGGAGCGCAGGACATTTGAATCTGACTGATTTTTATCGTGCGAACGATATTCAGGAAGACGGTTTGCGCGAGGAAGTGGAAGCTTGTCTGAAAGAAAATAAGAACATCATGTTTTACCATGATATTAGAAATAAGGACTCCCTAAGCTATATGTGGTCGGTAAATGGGGGAACGCTCTACCTGATCGGCTATGTGCCAATCGAGGCGATACAGCAGGAGGGCCGTTCTGTCAACCAAAACATCCTTATTGTCGTAGTAGTCATGCTTATCGCATTTTTCTTATGCTGTCTGTTATATTATTTAAACCAGAGGCAGCAGATCAAAATAAGGAAGGAGCGGGAGGCGGAGAGGGAGATCAGCAACCGAAGGCTGGCGGAAGCGCTGCAGGCGGCACAGATTGCAAGCAATTCCAAGACAATGTTTCTTTCCAATATGTCCCATGATATCCGTACGCCGATGAATGCGGTCCTTGGATTTACCACGCTGCTTGCCAGAGATGCGGAAAACCCGGAGAAGGTGCGGGAATACACGAAGAAAATCATGGCGTCGGGGCAGCATCTGCTCAGCCTGATCAATGACATCCTGGACGTGTCAAAGATTGAGAGCGGCAAAGTGGTCTTGAATGTGGAAGAGTTTACTTTAAATGATCTGGTGTCTTCCGTGGATGCAATTATCCGCCCTATGGCGGCGGCGAGGGAGCAGAAATTTTTCCTTGAAGTGACAGGAGTCAAACATGAATGTCTGATGGGCGATGAAACGCGCATTAATCAGATTCTTATAAACCTTCTGTCCAATTCTGTGAAGTATACACAGACAGGGGGAAGTATATGGCTGCGGATCATTGGGCTTAAGCAGCGGTCCGGCCAATACGAGCATATTCGAATCGAGGTAGAAGACAACGGATACGGAATGACGCCGGAATATCTGGAAACTATTTTTGATGCGTTTACGAGAGCAGAAAACAGCACTACCAATAAGGTGCAGGGCACAGGGCTTGGCATGGCGATCACCAAGAATATCATAGAGCTTATGGGAGGTACGATTGAAGTAACCAGCGAAGTGAACAAGGGCAGCCTTTTCCGGGTTGATCTGGAGTTCCGTATACCGGAAGGGCAGGCACATAAGCGGTTCTGGGAGGAAAAGGGTATTTCCCGTATTCTGGTGGCGGATGCAGACACGGAAGAGTGTGAGAATATCCAAATGCTCATGGGGGATGTGGATGTTCAGGCGGATGTGGTGCATAGCCTGGAAGAGGCGCTGTCTTTGCTGCAGGGGCACGGTCATGTGCAAAACGAATACCATGCGGCTGTGCTGGGAGGAAATATATCGGATACAGGCGTTTTACAGGCGGTAAAAGGAATCAGGGAAGAAGTGGGGGATGCACTGCCCATTCTGGTTTTGGCGGAGCATGACGAAGGCGGCGTGGAGGATGTCCTGCGGATAAAGAATACAGGGGTTCTTATGAAACCGTTCTTTGTCTCGGCTTTCAAAGAAAAGATAACGGAAATGCAGGCGGAACTGATGCCATCAGAGCAGACGGGAACGGATAGGAAGGATAGTCTTGATGGACTGTATTTTCTTGCGGCGGAAGATAATGAGATCAATGCGGAAATTTTAAGGGAAATTCTGACCATGGAAAAAGCCGGCTGTGAAATTGTCGAAAACGGGCAGATGGCAGTAGAACGGTTTAAGGATTCTCAGGAGGGTGAATTTGACGCTATCCTGATGGATGTGCAGATGCCGGTTATGAACGGATATGACGCCACAAGGGCGATCAGGGCTCTGGAGCGAGAGGACGCCCGTACCATTCCAATCATTGCCATGACGGCGAACGCATTCGCGGAGGATGAAAAGGAAGCGTTGAATGCGGGAATGGACGTCCATCTTGCCAAGCCGATTGATATAGATCTTCTGAAGCAGGTAATCAGAAAGTATACAAAAGGGGAGTAAGGCAAGTATAAAAGTGGAATAAAATAATTGAGTCGGAGGAATGTATGAATATATTCAGAAAGGTTGATGTCAGGAAATTAGGGATGATTTGTATTGTCGGTATGGCGTCTGCTGTCATGGCGGCATGTGGGGCTAAAGACGGATCGGAGAATAACCTGATTGTTGTGGAGAGTGAGCAGAAACAGACTGTGAATCTGTTTAGTCCGATGGAAAAGACGGAAGCGGATGTGGAAAATGTTGCAAGAAGCGCAGCAGACAAGACCATTATGCTGGCAGAGGAAAAACTCGGTGTAAGTGTGGGATATGTGACGTATACGGCAGAAGACTATCAGGACAAAACATATGACGATGTGACGCTGGACAGGGCGCGAAACGATATGGACGATCTCTATCTGCTCAACCCCGACACTCTCCGCACGTTAGCCGAGGAGGGAAAACTGAGAGACCTGTCAGGACTGGACTGCGTCAAAAATCTGAGGGATGTGGTGAAAGCGGCGAATGTGGTAGACGGAAAGCTGGTGGCGATCCCGCAGGAAGTGGTGGCCTATGGGCTGTTTGTCAACAAAGACATGTTTGACAAATATGGCCTTGCCCTGCCGGAGACGCCGGAGGAATTTTTAGAATGCTGCCGTGTGTTTAAAGAGAATGGAATTGAGACGCCGGTGGGGGCAAACAGGTGGTGGCTGGAGACATTTGTTCTGGCTCAGGCATATGCGGATTTATACAATGGCGGGAACACGGAAGCGGAGATAGCGGCGCTAAACAGCGGAGATAGCAAATACAGCGATTATATGAGGCCGGGCTTTGAGTTTTTACAGGAAATGATTGACAAGGAATATGTGGATGCTGACAAGGCTCTTGTGAGTGAGGCGATTGAGGGGGAGGGCGAGGATTTTCTGTCCCAGAAGTCTCCTATTGTTATGGCATACTGGGGTGCGGCCAACACAGAGACCGCTTATGGAAAGACAGATTTTGAGATGCAGGTCATCGGCTTCCCGAGCCGCCGGGGACAGATGCCGGTTATGCCCATGACAGGTTTCGGTGTGGGTATCAATGCCGAGCATGGGGAAGATGCGATGGCTGTTTTGGACATCATGCTTTCCGATGAAGCCCTGCAGATTTACGCAGAGACGAACCGTGTCATTTCCCCGTCTAAAAATGTGGAAGTCGAGTGTGTGGATTCGCTGAAGCCGTTGAATGACAGGATACAGGAGAATGTCTACGTTCTTGGTTCCAATGCGGGAATGGATGTGGAACAGTGGGGAAACACCTGTCTGATCGTAAGGGATCTGCTGGGCGGTGCGACGGTGGATGAATGTATGGCGGAGTTTGACTGGCTGCAGGAAGAGGCATTGCGGAAAAACAGGTAAGGATCAAATTCTTTTTACAGGCAGAAATTATAAAAATGAGAGCGAAGAAAACGCTGTATATGAGGTATGGCCATGAAGTGGAATATGAGAATGAAAATATTGGCAGTCTGCGTCTGCTGTACCTTAATTGCGCTGGTGATGCAGACTTTTTTGTTTCAGAGGGCATCCGCAAAGTTGATCAGCAGGCAGTCGAAAAATGAGAGCTATCATACCCTGGAGAATATGCAGAATGAGATTTATACTTTTATCAAAAATATTGAAAGCAATATGATAGAGATATACAACAATCGCGAGTTTCTCAGTGCATTAAAGAGCGGGGAGAATGTGGAGGATATCAGAAAAAAATACTACCGACTGGCATATACGATTGCGGCTGAGGAATTTCAGACATCGGACGGTGTGGTTGCCTTATATTTGTATAACAGTGACAATGAAATTATCAGCACATACAGAAGGGCAGTGACCCCCAGACACAATTATCCCAAGGATATTTATGAGGATAGCGAGTTGTACAACGCAAATGTTGTTACAGAATATATGGCATCGGACGATACATCCATGTTAATCAGCAGTTACTATAATGTACACAGAAAAAGGGATATTGCCCGGTTTGGGTTAAAAATATATGACAATACAAATTTGAGTGATAAGGTTGGTTATATCATTTGTGACATTGACAGTAAAGTGATAGAAAAGATCATGAAAAAGTATGTAACCAATGATGAGATGTATATTTGGCTGCAACCGACAGGAGACAGGCAGGCATATGCAATCGGGACACTTGAAGAGGAAAACCGATTTTATCATGATATGATTAGCCAGTATATTTTATTAGGAGATATAGAGGGGACAGAAGACTTCTCTGATAACAGCAGAGTTTTTTTTAGGGTTTCACAGGACAAGTATAATTTAAATGCGTGTTCTATCATGCCACAGTCTGCTCTGGAAGAGAATCAGAGAGTCCTTTCTCGAAACTTAGTTTTTATAGCATTGAGTATGGGCGCGCTGATGAGCGTGCTGTATTTTTATGTGACGAGAAGTCTTACCAGTCCGTTGGAAAGGCTGATGCAGACAATCAATAAAATTAGGGCAGGGGCGACAGAGCTTCGTGCAGATTATCAGGCGAAAGATGAGATTGGGATGCTGGCGATGGAGTTTAACAATATGCTGGATGAGGTGGAGGCTCTGATCGGACAGCAGTACGAGGATAAACTGTTGCTAAACAAAGCGGAGTACAAGGCGCTGCAGGCGCAGATTAATCCGCATTTTTTGTATAATACACTGGATACGATGAGCAGTATTGCGAGCATACAGAATTGTGAGACGGTCAGCAACCTGTGTCAGTCACTGTCAAATATTTTCAGATACAGTCTAGATATGAAACATCCCTATGTGACTGTGGCGAAGGAGATCGGGCATTTAAAGAATTATATTTATGTCATGAATGTGCGGATGAGAGAAGAAATAAAATATATTTTTGAGATTGGGGAGGACGTGCTTCAAGATACGGTTCCAAGAATTTCGATTCAGCCTCTGGTGGAGAATGCGCTGAATCATGGGTTGAAAAATAAACACGGTGAGAAGTATATCAGGATTAAGGCTGAAAAGAAACGCGGGATACTTCGTATTTCTGTGGAGGACAACGGTACTGGTATGGATGCGGAGAAGATGAATGCCCGCTTGCACGATAACGACGTATCTGTAATTGAGGAGGGTAATTCCATTGGATTGTTAAATATCAATGCCCGGTTGAAGATGGCGTATGGTGCGGAATATGGAATTTATATCGAAAGTCTTGTGGGTCAGGGGACAACTGTTGTGATGAGAGTGCCGGTAATACAAGAGGAAATAGCAGATGGAAAAGAAAATGTATAAGCTATTAGTGGCTGACGATGAGTATTGGACACGAGAAAAAATAAGGAATATGCTGAACTGGGAAGAGTATCGCATAACATTTATGGATCCTGCACAGGACGGTGAGGAAGTGCTTCGGATTGTTGCAAAGGACAGACCGAATATTTTGATTACAGATATCAATATGCCTTTTGTCAATGGAGTAGAGCTGGTCAAAAAGATCAAGAGGGAATACCCGGATATCGTTGTATTTGTAATAAGCGGATATGATGATTTTGAATATGTGAAGCAGACTTTGATGGACGGCGCGATCAACTATCTGCTGAAACCGGTGGCGAGAATTGATCTGGTGGGAGCCCTGTCGAGAGCGTTGGAGATTATAAGTGAAAAGGAAGAAAATGAGAAGCAGATCGTAAAGACGGCATCTTTGATTCAGGACAGGGAATTAAGTCTTCTGGTAGAGAAAGAAAATTCAGTGATCCCTGCGTTTAATTTCATAACTGAAAGCAGTGATATGGTAGGAAGCAGCATGATGCTTGTCAAAATCCATGAACTGCAGGAATTGATGTGCCGATTTGAATATGATTTGAACTATTTATCTTACTCTGTCAAAAAGCTGATAAAGCAGATTACAGGCATGGAAAATTTGCTGATCTTTAATTACATATACAGAAGTAACGAGTTTCTGATTGTGACGGAGGCGGAAGCGGCAGTGCAGCGCCATATGGCAGTAAAAATATTGAATGCGCTTAAGGAGTTGACAGATAGCCCCGTAACTGTCGCAGTGAGTGAGCCCTCCTATTCCGTTGAGAGTCTGCACAGCGCTTATGTGCAGAGTATCTCGGTGCTGATGGCAAGACCGTTTAAGAAAGAAAATTCGATACTTTTTTATCGGCAGGAGAGCGGGATTACCAGCAGTAATGTCAAAAATCACATGACACAGGAACTGGAATGGCAGCTAAGGGGAATGTTGAAAAACAGTAACAAAAAAACGATTATGGACTTCCTGCGGGAGACAGTCGGGCTTGGAATATGTGACAGAAATGATTGGAAATACATAGAAGTAAAGCAGACTGTGAAAAAAATCAGTATAATTTTTTCTGATATAGTCAGTCAGAGCGGTTCGGCAGATTCCATGAACGATCTGGACGAGTTGGACCAGATGATGGACAAAGTACTTGAGAAACTGGATGGGGAACAGGTTATCAGTCTGCTGGAAGAAATGCTTGTGATTGTATTTGCAGAGAAAGCAGGGGATACAACTGGAAATATAAGGGATATTGTTAAGGAGGCTGCGCTGTATATTGACCAAAACTATTATGAGGAGCTGTCTCTTGTGTCGCTGGCGTCAAAATATTGTGTGGAGAGCTCTTACTTTTCCAGGGTGTTTAAGCAGGAAACCGGTAAAAATCTTATGCTGTATATTGCTGACAAAAGAGTTGAGAAGGCAAAAGAGATTATGCGGCAGCCTGAAATCAGTATGACAGAAATTGCTTTTATGGTCGGGTATGACGATTATACTTATTTCAGCAAAGTATTTAAAAAGATGACAGGGGTAAGTCCGAGGGAGTATCGAAGCGTGAAGGCATGACCTGAAAGGAATGGGAAAATGAAACAGGGGATATGGCAGATTGGCATAGCGATATTGACAGCAGTACTGCTTGGCGGGTGCGGGGAAAGTGAGGAAGAGCTGGCAGAAGAGGGGCGGGCGCTGACGGAAGAGGACGAGATCGTGCTCAATGTGCTTGCAGGACAGTCAACCAGCGATGCGGGGATTGAGGATATGATTGACGATTTTCTGGCGGAAGAATTTCCGAACGTGAAGCTGGAATGGGAATGTGTCGATTGGGGGGAGAGTTTTGATTCACAGCTTCGAGGAAGGATTGCCGCAGGAGATATTCCCGACATCATGATTGGTAAGGCACAGGACGTAAGTACTTATTCCAGAGAAGGGATTTTAGCAAAGATAGAACCGAAGGAATTTTCGATGATAGAACCGAAGGCTATGGAGACGGTGACAGTGGATGGCTATGTCTACGGAATACCCTATAATGCCTGGTATCAAGGGGTAATCTATAATAAGGATATTTTTGAAGAACTTGGACTTAGGGTGCCACAGACATCAGAAGAATTGAATAATGTTGTTACTGTGTGCCGAGAAAACAATATAACGCCGTTCGCTGTCCATTTACAGGAAAATTGGAAAGTGGCAAATATGACAATGCAGTTTCTTACAGAAGGCGCTTTTTCAGAAGACCCGGGATGGGGAGAGCGGTTTCGGAGCGGAGAGACAGGTTTTTGCGCTGATGAGACGGTGCAGGAGGCGTTAAGAGAGAACCGCTATATTTGCGAAAATACTTGGGATGATGCATGGACGATTGACCAGTATGAAAGCGATAAGCGTTTTGCTGAGGGGAAGGCTGCTATGTATCTGACGGGGACGTGGTCGCTGCAGTCGGTGGAGCAGTATACAGACGCAGCCAACTTTGGTATTTTCCCCTATCCTATGGGAGACAGCCCGAGACTGATCAAAGAGATCAATATGACTTATATGATGAGCAGCGAGTCGGCGCATCAGCAACTGATACAGGAAATTTTCGCGAGGCTTGTCAGCGACGAGGAGCTGATACAGGAAATATTGGGATTCACACAGACGCATTCCATTGTGGAGGGAATTGAGGCTGGCTATCAAAGTAACGTGCAGGGCGATATTGACAGATATGAGGAAATAGGGGATGTAATTGGTGCGGACGTTGGGAATAACCAGCTTGTATGGAATTTTCAAAGCGGATTGGCGACGGAGACCATGAAGTGGCTAAAGGATGAAAAGACGTTTCGGGATGTTTTACAATATGCGGACGACCATGCAGATGAGAGCGGAAAATAAGCAGTTGCACTTTCTCAAAAAAGTGCAACTGTTTTTTCAAATTAGTCATAGTTATTAAGCCGTCAAAAATATTACACTACACTCATACCGAAAACGACCGAAAGGTCATTCACGAAAAGGAGAGGGACATGAAAAAGAGATTATTGAGTGTAGCTTTATGTACGGCAATGCTTGTTCCAACGTTAGCGGGATGCGGCGGCGGTGCAGCGGAGGCTCCGGCTGAGACGCCTGCGGCGGCGGAGGAAACGCCTGCAGCAGAGGAAGAAACGCCTGCAGCGGCAGAGGAAGCGCCTGCGGCAGCAGCGGACGGAGAGGCGGTTACCTTGACAGTGTTGGCGGGACAGTCCACAACGGATGCCGGTATTGAGGAGATGATTGATGAGGCGTTGGCAAAAACATATCCCAATATTACGTTGGAATGGGAATGTGTTGACTGGGGAAATGATTTTCAGCCCAAGATGCAGCAGTATATGCAGTCCGGGCTGCCGGATATCATGATTGGCAAGGCACAGGATGTTGCGACTTACGCGCCTCAGGGTATTTTGGGAGAGATTGATGCTGCATATCTTGACCGCGGATTGGAAGCAGCAAGGCAGAATGTGACGATTGATGGTAAGACCTACGGACTTGTATACAATGCGTTATATCAAGGCGTATATTACAACAAAGATATGTTTGCGGAGAATGGCTGGTCTGTACCGAAAACACAGGAGGAGCTGCAGGCAATTATTGATGACTGTAACGCCAAAGGGATCAAACCCTTTGCAAGCCATATGGTTGATACATGGTCTATCGGCAATGTGACGATGCAGTTTGCAATGAACGACGTGTTTAACAACGATCCCACATGGGGTGATAAGTTCCGCGCGGGTGAGGTTACTTTTGCAGATGACCAGATGATGCAGACGGCTTATCAGTACAACAAGCTGATTTATGACAATACCTATCCGGAAACCTTCTCCACGGAGCAGACAGACTGCGATGCGAAGATGGTAATGGGCGAGGCGGCAATGAAGGTGTCAGGTTCATGGTCAATTCAGAACTTCCTTGATATTGACGAGAATTTTAACTTTGGTATTTTCCCGTTCCCGAATCAGACGGGTGACTCCAAGCTGATTTTCGAGCCGAACATTACAATTATGACGAGTGCAGAGAGCGAGCATCAGGATGCGATCAACTGTGTACTGGATGTGCTTACGAGCGACAAGGAACTTGCGGTTGAGATCTATGACTATACCAAAACAGCTCCCATGTTGAAGGATGTGACACCTACTTTTGCGAATCCCAGTCAGGCAGATATTGATGAGTATGCGGCGAACAATATGATTGTGGATGTAACTCTTGGTAATAACCAGTTAGTATGGGGTGGTTTTCAGGAGGAGAATGCGAAGGATATCGCGGCGTGGCTGCAGGGTGACATTTCCTTTGAAGACTGTCTGGCAGCATCCGACGCGAGAGTGGGCTCCAGCAGTGCAAACTAAAAGTGGTTTAAGGACTGAAAAGACGGGCTGCTGCATTGATGCAGCAGCCCTAAATTAATAAACTTTTGGAGGGGCATATGCAAAAAACGAATAAACAGTCGATGGAGAAAAAACTGGAAAAACAGTATTTAGTGATGGTTTTTCCGGGATTTATTATTTTTACAATAGGTCTGATTATCCCACTTATGCTGGCAGTCCGATATTCGGTTACGAGCTGGGACGGTATGTCGAAGGTCAAAGAATTTGTAGGGCTGCAAAATTATATTAATCTCTGGAAGGACGCAGATTTTCGGTCCGCATGGTGGTTTACGATCAAGTTTACCATAGGAAACACAATCATCCAGAATGTGCTGGCACTTTTGTTCGCTGTTGCGCTTGACAGCGGAATCAAAGCACAGAAACTATACAGGACAGCCTTCTTTGTGCCGTGTCTGATCAGTTCTATCATTGTAGGTTTTGTGTGGCTTAAAATGTTTTCCAATGTACTGCCCGAATTAAATGAACTGCTGGGGACAAACATTAATTTTCTGCTGTTTGGAAGCGGAGATACGGTCCTTTCCGGATTGCTTATTGCGAATAACTGGCAGTGGATCGGTTACTGGATGTTGATATATCTGGCGGGACTACAGTCAGTTCCGGCTGATTTATACGAAGCAGCGAAAGTGGATGGTGCAGGTCCTATTTCCCGGTTTTTCAATATTACGATTCCTATGCTGGCTCCGGCAATTACAATCTGTGTAGTCGGCATTACGACGGGATCCTTAAAAGTTTATGACCTTCTTGTGGCGTCTACCAAGGGCGGACCGGGGCGTGCGTCTACTTCTGTCATTTATCAGACCTACACGACGGCTATCAACGGAAGACAATATGGCTATGGTTCGGCTATGTCAGTAACTTTGGTCCTGGCATTGCTGCTTGTAGCAGTAATTCAGGTGAAAGGACTGAAGAGTAAGGAGGTACAGGCATGATGATGAAGAGGAAAAAGAATAAGGAGCCTGTGAATGTACAGCCTTATACAAAGGCGACCTTTGTCGTTCAGATTATTATGACTGTTGTCGCGTTATTGTTTGTTGCTCCGATTTTAATTATTGTCAATTACTCTTTTAAGACCAAAAAAGAATTGTACCTGACAAGTCCGCTTTCCCTTCCTTCTTCGTTTCAGACGGAGAATTACAGGAAAGCGTTTGACAAGCTGGACCTATCCCACACGTTTGTAAATACATTTTTTTACACACTTGTGAGTGTCTTGATTCTGGCGCTTTTATGTGGAATGACGGCGTGGGCTATTGCGCGGTGTAAAGCGAAATTTTTTAAATTTTGTTTCATTTACTTTATTGTTGGTATTCTGATTCCCTTTCAGGCGCTTTTTTTGCCGATTTACATTATCGGGTATAAAATGAATTTGACAAATACGCGCTATGGAATTATTTTTATGTATGTAGCGACAGGGATTTCTTTTGGCGTATTTTTGATGAACAGTTTTATGACGACGGTGCCAATCGAGTTGGAGGAGGCGGCAAGAATTGACGGCTGTTCTGTGTTCAGAACATATTTCAGCGTGGTGATGCCTCTGCTGAAACCGGCGATTGCTACACTTGTGATTATGCAGGCTTTCCAGATATGGAATGATTATTTGCTGGCAAGTCTGTATGTGAGCAAAAAAAACCTGAAAACGCTGACTGTGGCAATTCAATCCCTATTTTCTGCGCAGACCAGTGATTATACGACGGCTATGGCTGCTATTGTGATCTCTGTGCTCCCGATTGCCGTGTTGTTTATGAGTATGCAGAAGTACTTTATCAAGGGTATGACTGTGGGGGCGGTCAAAGGCTAGCGTGAGAAGAACTTCTAATCACTCGCAGCAAGGGCTGCATCGCAAAGTCAGCATAGCTGACTTGGAAGTTCTAGATTTGCTTTGCAAATCACTCTCACGCAGGAGAATGCCTGAAAAGCGGCATTCTCCGCACGGATTTGAGTTCCGCACAGCGGAATTATGGAGGTTTGTATGAAGAAAGTATACAGCGAATTTATACTGGGGGATATGCGCGCCTGTTACGTGCAGGACGAGGAGACAGGGAGCGTAGAGCTTGTACTGCTCCCGGCGGATATGGCGTACGAGGCTGCTTACCGGGAAAAGCCGTACCCGGATTCCCTTGTGCAGATAAAGCTGTCTGGGGACACTTATGCGGGCGGTTACGCGGGCGGCAGAACCATGCGGCAGAGTGGGTCCGTGATGAATCTGGTATTTGAGGGGCAGGATGTGAAGCACGGTGGTGCCGCTGTCAGAGAGCGGGGAGCCAGCGCGTTGTGTCCTGTGCCAGAGAGCTGGCAAGGCTGTGAGAAAGAAATGCGGAAAGCAGAGGACGGGAAAGGGGGAACGGTGATTTGCACGGCTTTCTCGGATAAACGGGGCTACCGCTGCCGGCATTATCTCGTATGGAAGCAGGCAAAGAAGAGCCTGCTCTCCTACACAGTGTTTGAAAATGCCTCCAAGGATGCGGCGGATCTGGAAATGCTTTCCAGCTTTTCACTGAGCGGGATTTCGCCGTTTGTTGGCGCGGACGAGAGCGGCCTGCTGAAACTGCACCGCATCCGAAGCGTGTGGAGCATGGAGGGAAGAACGGAGTCGCAGCTTTTGGAAGATTTGCAGCTGGAACCTTCGTGGGGCGGTCATGCGGTGCGCTGTGAGCGGTTTGGACAGGTGGGGTCCATGCCGGTAAACGGGTACTTTCCTTACGCGGTGATGGAAGATACAAAGTCCGATATCTTCTGGGGCGCGATGATCTGTCACAATGCAAGCTGGCAGATGGAAGTGTACCGCAGGGGAGACGATGCGGCGCTTTCCGGCGGACTGGCGGACTATGATTTCGGCCATTGGATGAAAACGGTAGCGCCGGGAGAAAGCTTTGTGACGCCCACGGCAATTTTATCTGTGTGCAGGGGCGGCGGTATCTGGGAAATTTCCCAGAGAATGACGGCGGCTTTGGATGAGGTGGTGGATGAAGGCCCGGTATCTGAGCAGGAGCTTCCCATTATTTTTAATGAGTACTGCACCACTTGGGGAGAACCTTCCCACCAAAATATCAGCGGGATTCTGGAAGCTATCAAAGATAAAGGCTTTTCCTATTTTGTGATTGATTGCGGCTGGTATAAGCAGGAGGGCATTCCGTGGGATATTGCCATGGGCGATTACCATGTATCGGAGGAGCTGTTCCCGGAGGGGCTTGAAAGGACCGTGGACGCCATCAGGGCGCATGGCATGAAGCCGGGTATCTGGTTTGAGATTGACAACGTGGGCGAGAGGGCAGAGAGCTACCAGAAAACGGAGCATCTGCTTACAAGAAACGGCAGACCGCTCACCACTTCCATGAGAAGATTCTGGGATATGCGGCAGGAGTGGGTGCAGAAATATCTGGAAGAGAGAGTGATCGGCACGCTGGAGAAGTACGGCTTCTCCTACATGAAGATGGACTATAACGATACGATTGGCGTGGGTTGCGACGGCGCGGAGTCCTTGGGCGAGGGCCTGCGGCAGAATATGGAGGCGTCGCTTGCCTTTATCCGCAAGGTGAAAGAGAAGGTTCCCGGCATTATTCTGGAAAACTGTTCTTCGGGCGGGCATAAACTGGAGCCGCTTATGATGAGCGAGTGCAGTATGGCTTCCTTTTCGGATGCCCATGAGTGTGAGGAGATTCCGATTATAGCGGCGTCCCTGCACCGTGTGATTCTGCCGAGACAGAGCCAGATCTGGGCGGTGATACGGGAGGATGATTCTCTCAAGAGAATTGCGTACTCCATCGCCAATACATTTCTTGGCAGGATGTGTCTGTCGGGGGATGTGACGAAACTGACGGATGCCCAGTGGGACGTGATTGATAGAGGAATTGCCTTTTATAAAAAGGCGGCGCCTGTTATCAAGGACGGTTACAGCAGGCTGTACGGACCGAAGGTGGTGAGCTGGCGTCATCCGAAAGGCTGGCAGTGCCTTGTGCGGACAGAGGGCGGCGCGGAGCATGAGAAGAAGGACGGATTGCTTGCCGTATTCCACAGCTTTAACGGGGAACATGACGGCGCTCTGGAGGCGTCCCTGCCCGTCGACGGGATATACCAGATTGAGGAAGTTTACTCTGATGCGGAGGCGGACGTCAAGATTGCCGATGGGAAGATAGTGTGCCGGATCCCGGAGGATATGCGTGCCGTGGCGGTTTTGGCGCGGAAAGCCTGATCGCATGAAATATAGGGAAACAGCGGTAAATCTGTGCGGCAGGCTTACCGCTGTTTGCGCATATAAGCAGAGCCGGAAGTTATGCTTAAATCGTTTATAATTGTAATTCGCCGTTGCTGAGTTTATCCGTAAACGCCATAAATGACGGAGCGATGACTTCACATTCTTCAAATTCCGGTTCGGCTCCCCGGACAACGGAACCGTCTTTCATAGAAATCGCATAATAAGAGTAACAGCCTTTTACGGACATGATAATTGGAAGGTGACTGTTCCAGAAATTTTTGATTCGCTTTTCCCAGTCTTTATCGCCGACAGCAGATTCAAGGCTGATCTTTTCCCACTCATTCCACTGGAAAGCGCCGTCATTTTGTGGTTCAAAATCATTTGCGCATAAAAACCAGACGGTTTCTTCGGCATTCATCATGCACTTTACCGTTTCGATAAATTCCAGCCATTGTTCAGGGATGTTTGTGTATCTGGCGGTTATTGTACTTGAAAGACAATCGCTTCCATTTTCATATAATGTAATCTGCCAGCCGTTTTCTTTCATATGCTTTACAAAAGTATGTAACAATTTCTCAGTCCTCCATGCAAAATTGGTTTTAAGGCAACGCTAAAATTATAGCATATAATTTTCTGAAAAAATATACTTGTCAAGCCATTTTTCCCCTTGCCAAATGCTGTGAGATATGGTATTATATCATTCGTTAAGGCTACATGAAGCCTTTCGTCAGGCTCCATGGTCAAGCGGTTAAGACATCGCCCTTTCACGGCGGTAACACGGGTTCGATTCCCGTTGGAGTCATCGGTCAAAAGACCGGGAAGCGAAGAATTACGAAGTAATTCTTCAGGAGTTAATTCCGTAAGAATTTACTCCGATTATATTACGGCGCAGTAGCCAAGTGGTAAGGCATGGGTCTGCAACACCCTGATTCACCGGTTCAAATCCGGTCTGCGCCTCTCTATGTGAAGTGGCGGGGCTCCTTGTAAACATTGGAGTCCCGCCACTTTTTTATTATATCTTTTTTAGGGGGAAATGGAGGTTAACTCCTTTTCCAGAAACTGTCTGATATAAGGATTGTTTTCCTCACTCAATGTAGGCTGGAATGCCATATAACGGCATTTCTGATACTGCTCCCCATCTAACGTAAAGGTGTATCCCATGACACATTTCGGGTTGCAGTCATCGGGATTGATGAGCCGTTTGCAGGCCGAGGCTTTCTTGATTTCCTTCTTTGCCTTTTCGGGCAGTGTGTCAAGAAAGCTCTGGTATTTTTGTAAATGTTCGGGATAAATGCGCAGCTTCATCCCCGTTTTGCGTGATACGAATGTCGCCAAAGTTCTTTTGCTGCTGTTTAATACATAGGACACAACATAGCCGCTTTTCTGCAGTTTTATATCACACGTGCAGTCGTTTTCTGTCAGATATTTGCTGATTTGAACTACAAAGTCACGGAAATTTTCGTCAACCGTTTCCATGAACATATTGAATTTCTCGTCCATAAGTCCCTCCGCCATCCCATTTTTCCTACCGCGGGCATCATGCCTCATTTTATATATTTTAGGGGTATGGATTCATTATAGGGCTTATTCTTAAAGTTATCCTCTCCATCCCTGCACGAAAAAGAGAGGCGGCTGATCAATAATTGATATTTGCCTTTCTGGCCTGGCTGCATAAGTCGCGTGTGGACAGGGTGTAATTTTTTCCATCTTTGATAAAGTGCGTCCCGCACTGGCGAAACTCAAAATGTACTTTGTGGGCAATGCATTGTTCCCGTATGGAAAGTACCCACGCATAGTCAAGTGGTCTGGCGTTTCTGTCTGATTCACCGCCAACGACGACTAATTCAACATGATTAAGATAAGGGGAAAGGTTTATTTCCTCGATTAATGGCTGACAGACAATATTTTTATGCTTGACAGGCAGATCGTTAAAAATGGAAAGCCGGTAGTCAGCCCGGTCCTGGTTTTCTACCGTACAGCCAACCGTGACATTGTCGTACCCATCGTTCCAATCCTCCGGGATGCAGTCCATAAACCGCTCAATGCGCTTGGTCAAAAACAGAAAGTGCAGATCGGAACGCTCCCGCATCATCTGCCAGCATTCAGAACGCCATTCATCGGCGTCTTCAATCAGAAAATCTGTGGAGAAACACAGGTATACAGTCTGTCCTGATTTGATCTTGTATTCGCCCGATTTATTTCTGGCGACAGGTGCATAGAAGTTATCCGCTTTTATAATATTGTCCGTATCTATCCCGCGCTTTAGGTCGCCTTTATGAATGTAACAAAATCTGCATCCTTCGCTATGTCTGTGGCAGCCGCGCCATGGATTCCACATCGCCATAATCAGGCACCTCCCAGATGGAATCATGCAAAATATTCTTCAAGAACAATCCGTAAGGGTTCTTTTACGTCAATATTGTTTATGTCAAACATTTTTTCTTCAAAGAAATGAACTCTATTTGATACTCCCCAAAAGTTTTGTTCAAGCCATTCTTCCTTATCCCCGCCATATTGGATAAGCAGATCAAGGACTTCAAATAATCTTTCTTTGGTAATTTCCTGTATATCAGGATAAGCGCTTTTTCTCGAAATAATCATTTCTGCCTGATGTACTGCCGTGCCAATCGGAAAAATTTCAGATGATGTTTTTCGATTAGGGTTGGCCCCGCTTTCAAGCAATTTTTTGACCAGGGCGACATACTTTTCAGAATGACTGTACTGCTTATAACACAGTGTGGAAAAGACGCCTATTATAGCATCATGCAGGACGGACATGCAAACGCTGCCGGGTGGAACAAGCGCAGGGTCTTCCATGAAATCGGGGTCGGCTCCCTTTTCAAGCAAAAGCTCTATAATTTCAAATTCCCCGCACTTAATCGCCACTTGTAAAGGCGACTGGCCGATATCTTTTTTAGGTGCTTTGGCACTGCAAACTTCGTTTACAACGGCAGTATTTTTTGATATTGCTGTCTGCACCGCATCTATATCGCCGTGTCTTATTTCTTTAAATAATTTATTCATTTCAGACCTCGCATCTCCCGTCTTATTTTTCTAAATTATATTATATTTGCCTTTCTTCCACAAGACATTTACAAACTCACTAAAATCATTTAAGATTACGATAATGGGGGGACAACGGAATATAAAAATGCTACAGTTGTAAGCTTTGCTTACGGTGCATCAGACGCAGCAGGATAATTCTTTTGCAAGCGATTTGCAAATAGCGTAGAAGAAAGAAAAGGAAGCGCCCGTATCTGCAGCGCTCCCTTTTTTTCTGCATTATTTCATTTCCTGATCGTCCACGAGGAAGGAATCGCCGTCCTCCACGATACACACCATTGTCTTGCCGGTATTTAGTTCGATCTCATTTCCGGCGTCATCATAGTATCTTGTCGCCCCGTAATCGGAGGTCTTTTCCCATGTGACATGTATGCCTTTGCCGTTTGTAAAAAACCAGCCGTCTCTTTTTGTGTCGTGGCACTGGAATGCCAGATAGCCTTTGTCGTCGCGCACTTCGTAGTAGGTGTTCTGGATCAGGATATTTTTAAAAGTGAGCTGTTTTCCTGTTGCCAGATCTGTGTGAGGGCCGTCCGATGAGCCGGAAAGATGTTGGAACCTCTCATAAAGGCCGGTATCGCTGTTATAGACAAAATAACAGTTGGTCACGGGATAAGTGGGGGACATATCCACCCGGTTTGCCGTGATGGCGTCGCTGTACTGAGACAGGTCGTTTGGCTTATTATCAGGTGCGAAACGGTAATGCTGCTCGTCCGCGTAGCCGTCGCGCATCTGGGTGGAGTAGCCAAGCTTATCCACATCGGCGAGAACGCCGGCCGCGTCTATGAAAGCGTTATCGGTCGCATTTTTCGCGTTTTTATCCCGGAAAAAATTGCTGCTTGTTTTGCCGTCGATATCGTCCGTGCGCTTGATCACTTCGTCTATGTAGAAAGGACCGCCGAAATGGACGTAGAGGGCGTCCCACTCAAAAGCCCAATACACATAATAGTCGCGGCAGCTTCGGATATTACCGAGTTTGTCGGCATTTTTCCAATCCTGAATAATCCACATCAGCCGGGTAATGCTGCCTTCCACATTACATTCGTACACGACATCCGCATTGGAAATACCATAGTGGGAAGCGGTTTTTGTGTTGGGAGTCATAATGGCGAGGGGTCTTGTGTTGTTGACGTCCTCATCCACCCATTCATTAGTGATGCGGCTCCGTACCATACCCTCCTCGGGCGGAGCATCCTCGTCGGTTTCCTCTTCCACATCTTCCTCCGGCTTTTCTTCTTCCGCCGCCTCAGGGATATCGTCGATTATCTGTTCCACAACAGGAGCTTCCACCTTTGGCTTTTCTTCCTCTTCCTTACCGCAGCCGATAAGAAGCAGGGTGGAAGACAGAGCGACGAGAAGTAAAACTTGTAATCTTTTCATGCTTTGTGTAAATCCTCCTTAGTTATAATTGCAGTTTGCGTATTTCGCAGCGCAGGCTCGAAAATCCTGCGGATTTCCTCGCTCGCGGGCTTCGCCCTATGCATGCATCAGCATAAATGTTTCGGTGAGCAAGCTCCCCGCTTCAATTATACGGATGGATGCGCACTGCTTATTGCCAACGCGTACATTTTATCATAACAGACTGGGGGAGTCACTAGAAAAAATCTTAAAAAGGTGCAAAAAATAAGGATTGACAAACATACCAACGGTATGATAAATTATAACATACCAGCGGTATGTTGTGGAGGAATAGTCAGATGGCGAGAAACAAGTACCCGGAGAAAACAGTCAATTTGATTTTGAATGTTTCCGCCCGCCTGTTTATGGAGAAGGGATATGAGCGTACGTCCATTCAGGATATCATTGATAATCTGGGCGGACTGAGCAAGGGAGCGATCTATCATCACTTTAAGTCGAAAGAGGAAATTCTGGACGCGGTCACTGACAGGATCATGGAGGAATCCAACCGAAAACTTGCGGGTACCCTGGAACGCAGGGACTTGAACGGAATAGAGAAGCTGAGAACATTGTTTAAGTCTTCATTGTGCCGTTCGGTGCAGGATGAAATTTTTAAAGTGGCTCCCAACTTTTACAATAATCCGAGACTTCTCGCCAGTCTTTTGTATGAGACCATAGAGCTGACGGCGCCGGAATTTATTCAGCCGATCATAGAGGAGGGGATTGCCGACGGCTCTATCGCGGCGGAGCATCCGAAGCAGCTTGCAGAGCTGATTTCGCTTGTGGCGAATGTCTGGATCAATCCCATGATATTTGACAATACGGAGGAGGAAACATATCATAAATTTCTGGTGTTTGATCAGATGTTAAAGGGTATGGGTCTGGATATCATAGATGAGGAAATGGTAGCGCGGATGTGTGAGCTGACGTCGATTTACCAGAGAAGCAAATAGGAAAAATAGTTCTGTCCCAAGAGAGGGCAGAATATTTTTCAATTTTATACATACCGACGGTAGGTATTTAAAGAAAGGAGAATGGAAACATGAATCAAAAATTGTTTTCAAAAGATTTTACACTGGTTGTTATCGGGCAGATTATATCCCTGTTTGGCAATGCGGCCCTGCGGTTTGCCCTGCCGCTTTATCTGCTGAATCAGACCGGCTCGGCGGCTTTGTACGGCACGGTAATGGCGTGTGCGTTTATCCCGGCGGTCCTGCTTTCGCCGGTGGGAGGAATTGTTGCGGACAGGGTAAATAAAAGGAATGTCATGGTTATACTGGACTTCTCAACAGCGGCGCTGATACTGTTGTTTTATCTGCTTATGGATGGGGCCGACCTTGTAGTCCTGCTGACGGCTACGCTGATGATTTTGTATGGAATTGCGGGCGCTTACCAGCCTTCGGTCCAGGCAAGCATTCCGGCTTTGGCGGATCGGGAACATATCATGGCGGCAAATTCGGTTATCAATACAATCAGTTCTTTCGCCGCCCTGGTTGGTCCGGTACTGGGAGGAGTTTTGTACAGTGCATATGGGCTGAAATCTGTGCTGCGTGTCTGTATGGTATGTTTCGTGCTGTCGGCCGTCATGGAGATTTTTATTCACATACCATTTCAAAGGCGGAGCACGGAGGGAAGTATATGGCGGATCGTGAAGGCTGATTTCGCGCAAAGCGTCCGGTTTATTCAAAGGGATAAGCCGATGATTGGGAAGGCGGTTCTGGCAGTCAGCGGAATCAATCTGTTTTTGTCCGCGATGATTACGGTTGCGCTGCCTTATCTGGTGACGGAAGTCCTTCCCCTGGAAGCCGCGCAGGCGAACCGGCTTTATGGCTTTGCACAGGGGGCACTGGCTGCGGGAGGCCTGACAGGGGGGATATGTGCGGGTATTTTTGCGAAGAGGCTGTCCGTTCAGAAGGCGGGAAACCTGATTGTCCTGTCCGCGGCGGTACTGTTTCCCGTGGCTGGGGCGCTGCTTCTGTTTTCATCAGGCATGGCCGTCTATGTGATCCTGACTGTCTGCTGCTTTGCTGTTATGATCTGCTGTACCATGTTTACTGTGCAGATGATGGCATTTTTTCAGACGGTGACGCCGCCTGACCTTCTGGGAAAGGTAATGGCAGTCATTATGACGATCGCCATGTGCGCGCAGCCGGTGGGGAATGCCATGTACGGCGCTTTGTTTGAGTTCTGCAAAGGTTATGAATATGCGGTGATTTTGTTTGCCGGGGTGGCGTCGCTTGGGATTGCTGTAGGGATGAAGGGGATTTTCAAAGAATTTGTGAACGTGTGACACTGCTTTTTGGAATCAGCTGCATGGGAAATGCGGAATGGATTATAATATTTTAGATAAAATTTTTATGTATGTCGGGCCGTGTATGTGTTAGAATATAAAGCATAAGTCCATATGCCCCATAACGGGCAGGGAATTTGGGAAAGGATGAAACAGATATGAAGAAGATAATCGTAACAGGCTGCAACGGGCAGCTTGGGCGGGCCGTCAATCTGGAATATGCGGACAGCACGGAATACGAGCTGGTCAATACGGATGTGGGGGAGCTGGACATCACGAGGATAGACGAAGTGATGAAATTTGTGCGGGAGACCAACCCCTACGCGATCATCAACTGTGCGGCGTACACGGCGGTGGAGGCATGTGAGAAAGAGGAGGACCTGGCTTTTCGGATCAATGCCATTGGCGCGCGCAACTTAAGTATTGCGGCCAACGAGACGGGCGCGAAGCTCATGCATATTTCCACGGATTATGTGTTTGATGGAAACGGGACAAGACCCTATAAGGAAACTGACCCGGTTGGCCCGCAGGGGGCGTATGGCAGGACGAAACTGGCGGGAGAGGAATTTGTAAAAGAATTTGGCGACAGGCATTTTATCCTGCGCACGGCGTGGCTTTACGGGGATGGTAAGAATTTTGTCAGGACCATGCTGCGGCTCTCGGAGACGAACGAAAAGGTGCGGGTTGTGCGGGATCAGGTGGGTTCGCCGACCAGCGCAAAGGAGCTCGCGAAAGCCATTGTGTATCTGCTGCCTACGGAAAATTACGGGCTGTTCCATGCCACATGCGAAGGAGACTGCAGCTGGGCGCAGTTTACGGAGGAGATTTTCCGTCTGGCAGGCAAAAAGACTGTGGTGGAAGCCATCACCTCGGAGGAATACGGCGCGGCGGTGAAGCGCCCGGCTTATTCCATTTTGGAAAATTATATGTTTAGAATGACAACAGACTATATGTTTGCGGACTGGCACGACGCGATTGCGGAGTATCTTGGACAATAATGGGGGCGCCGGGATGCAGTTTTTGACAGATGACGGTTTTTGTGAGAGAATGTTCGCGATGGTTATAAGCAGTGTGAAGACGCAGGAGAATAGGAAGGTAAGGAAAATATGCAAAAAATAGCATTGATTACGGGAATTACAGGACAGGACGGCTCTTATCTGGCGGAGTTTCTGCTTGAGAAAGGATATGAGGTGCACGGGCTGATCCGCAGGCACAGTATTGCCAATACGGGCAGGATTGATCATCTGATTGCGTCGGATTACCATAAAGTAAAATTTTTCCTGCACTATGCTGATACAACGGATTCCAGTAACCTCATGCGGCTGATCGCCGAGATCCGGCCGACGGAAGTGTATAATCTGGCGGCGCAGTCTCATGTGGGCGTGTCTTTTGAGGTGCCCGAATATACGGCGGAGGCTACGGGCGTTAGCACCTTGAAACTCCTGGAGGCGATTCGTGTCAACGGCGGGACGTGCAGATATTATCAGGCCTCCACATCGGAGCTTTTTGGCGGTATCCCGGAGACGGCGCCGCAGAGTGAGAAGACGCCGTTTTATCCGAAGAGCCCTTATGGGGCGGCGAAGCTCTATTCCTATTGGATTACGGTAAATTACAGGGAGTCTTACAACATGTTTGCCTGCAACGGCATCCTGTTCAATCACGAGTCTCCCAGACGCGGCGAGAATTTTGTGACCAGAAAGATCACGCTTGCCATTGCAAATATCATTGCGGGCAAACAGGAAAAGCTGTCCCTTGGAAATATGAACGCGAAGAGGGACTGGGGCTTTGCAGGCGATTATATAGAAGGTATGTGGCTTATGCTGCAGCAGGACAAGCCCGACGATTACGTGCTGGCCACCAACGAGACACATACTGTCAGAGAGTTTGTGGAAGCAGCATTTGCGGAGCTTGGCATTCAGATCCGCTGGGAGGGATCCGGCGTGAATGAGAAGGGTTATGACGCAAAGAGCGGCCGGCTGCTTGTCGATGTGAATCCCGAGTTTTACCGTCCGGCAGAAGTCGAGTTCCTGTGGGGCGACTGTGCAAAGGCGGAGAAGGAGCTCGGATGGAAACGCAAAGTGGACTTTAAAGGGCTGGTATCCATGATGATGGATGCGGATTTAAAGGAAATTGCTGGAATGAGCTGCGGGGAGTACAAGGCGCAGGACAAAAACTGACGGGCTCTGCGGCTCTTAAAGATATGCCGGAAGAAACCGGCGCGTCGGAACGCATCGGGCAGAGGGGAAAGATAGAGGAAACGTATACCAGAAATGTTGTCGGTAATTTTGATCTGGCTCTACATGGGTATAACTACATTTGTCATTGGATATGGTGTGCTGCGTGTTATTACGCGGCACCTTCCTTATTATGCACACGTCTGCACAGGGAATAGTGACGTTTGCGCGGCGGGGAGCCGGCGCGCGGGCGGGGGAAGCAAACCGTCCTGCCCGATGATTCAGACGGCGGATGCGTATTTTATGTGCGGGCTGGTCTGCGTGACGGTTTACGCGCAGTTTTACAGCCTGTTTGCGGGTGTGGGACTGGCGGCGAATGTGATTCTGTGTGTCCTCTACGTATTGACTATCGTGGTCGATGGGAAGGCGCTTGCGGAAACGATCCGGCGGCTTGTGTTTCCGAAGGGGAAGACCGCTGCCGGAGGAGACGGGAGCGGCACGCCGGGTGATGGAGGGCGGAACGGACAGGCAGATGTTTTGGGGCTCTGCGCAGTTTTTGCCCTGTTTCTTCTTTTCGCATACGGGGCGTCCCGCGGCATGAGTCATTATGATACGGGGCTTTATCATGCCCAGAGCATTCGCTGGATTGAGGAGTACGGTGTGGTGAAGGGGCTGGGAAATCTGCATTGCAGGCTTGCCTACAACAGTTCTTCCTTTGCCCTGTCGGCTATTTACAGCATGGCTTTTCTGGGCGGACAGTCCTATCACTGTGCGGCGGGGTGGCTTGCGTTTCTGCTGGCAGCTTTCTGCCTGCGGATCGGAAAATCCCTGCGGACAGGACAGCTTCGGGCGGGTGATTTTGCCAGATTGATGTGTGTGTACTATCTGGTGAATATATTTGATGAAATGATTTCCCCTGCCTCGGATTATTTTATGGTGCTTGTGGCATTTTACCTGGTGATAAAGTGGCTGGATCTTTCGGAGAGCGGGGAGCCGACGATTCTTCCCTACGGGCTTTTGTGTGTGCTCGGCGTGTTCCTGATGACGGTGAAGCTGTCGGCGGCGTTGATTCTTCTCTTCACGGTTTATCCGGCGTGCCGTCTGGTCCGTGAAAAAAGATGGGCAGAGACGGGGATCTATCTGGGCCTGGGTATCCTGACGGCGCTGCCTTTTTTTATCCGCAATGTGGTGATTTCGGGCTGGCTTGTCTATCCTTTTACACAGATAGACCTGTTTGACGTGGTCTGGAAAATCCCAAAAGGGCTGGCAGATTATGATGCCAGGGAAATACAGGTCTGGGGCAGGGGTTACACGGATGTGACGATGTTTGATATGCCCGTGCGGGAATGGATGCCCGGGTGGTTTCGGACGCTGGCGGGGAGCGACAAGGTTCTTGTGCTGGGGGCAGCGACAGCAGTTCTCGCATTACTGGCGGAGGCAGCGTATCTGACGTGGAGATGGTATAGGGGAAGGCGTACGGCGGCAGGGGGAGTCCCTGTGGTGCCGGATTTGGCGGGCTCGCGGGATAGCGCGATATCCCCCGCGCTTTTTGCGGCGCAGGCGGCAGTGGCAGCTTCTTTCCTCTTCTGGCTGTGTACTTCGCCGTTGATCCGCTACGGCTGTGTCTGGGTGTATCTGACGGCGGCGGTGGTGTTTGGGGGGATTTTTGAGTCGGGAGGCGGTCTGCGGTGGCGGTCCGTGGCAGGACGCGTGATGTCTGTTGCAGCGGCGCTGCTTCTGGTTTATAAAGGATTTGCACTGGCGCGGGAAATCGCAGGTTCCTATGTAAATGATTACTGGATCGTTCAGAAAGATTATGAGGAATATGAGACTTACGCTTATGAGATTGAGGGCGTTACTTTCTATTGCCCGGCGGCAGGCGATCAGACGGGGTACGACAGTTTTCCGGCCTCCCCGTCGGAAGCGGACATATGTTTCTTGGGGGACGGGATTGAGAGCGGCTTCCGGGCGGCCGATTAGCTTTGCCGACTTGGACTGGAAGCCGTTGCAATCTGAATGTTTTTCTTCTATAATACAATAGATAAAGCGGAAACAGGAACTGAAGTGATATGGTATTATGAGAGAAATGGAGACGGATTATTATGAATCAGACGGACAAAATCTATGTAGCGGGACACAGAGGACTGGTGGGCAGCGCGATTGTACGGTCCTTACAGGCAAAGGGCTATGAAAATATCATTGGCAGGACACACAGGGAGCTTGACCTAACAAGCCAGCAGGAGGTGCGGGAATTTTTTGAAAAAGAGCGCCCGGATGTGGTCGTTCTGGCGGCGGCAAAGGTTGGCGGCATCAACGCGAACAATACTGCGCCTGCGGAGTTTGCCTACGAGAATATGCAGATCCAGTGTAATGTCATTCACTGCAGCCATGAGTATCACGTGAAGAAGCTTCTGTTTCTGGGGAGCACCTGTATTTATCCGAGAATGGCGCCCCAGCCGATCCCGGAGGACGCACTGTTGACGGGGCCGCTGGAAGAGACGAACGAGGCGTATGCCATCGCGAAAATCGCGGGGCTTGAAATGTGCAAGTTTTATAAGCGGCAGTACGGCGACGATTTTATCAGCTGTATGCCCACGAATCTGTACGGGCCGCATGACAATTATGACCGGGAAGGTTCCCATGTCATGCCGGCGATGATCCGTAAGTTCCATGAGGCGAAGGTGAACGGCGCGCCCATGGTCACGCTGTGGGGAACAGGAACGCCGCTTCGGGAGTTCTTGTATGTGGACGACATGGCGGCCGCATGTGTATTCCTGCTGGAAAATTACAGCGGGGAACAGCATGTCAATATCGGCACCGGCAAGGAAGTTACGATCAAGGAGCTGGCGGAAACTGTGAAGAAGGCGGTGGGATATACGGGACAAATCGTCTGGGACCAGACGATGCCGGACGGCACGCCCAGAAAACTTACGGATGTGACGAAGCTGCACGGACTTGGATGGCGGCACAAGGTGGAGCTGGAGGAGGGCGTAAGGCTCGCCTATGAGTGGTTTAAGGAAAATGTAAATGAAGCGAGGCTGTAGGAGAAAACCGCCTTTTCGTGCAAAAATCTTCCACAGCGCGATAAATTACCGTTTACAGCGCGATGCATTTTTGGTATGATTGACAAGGAAACGGTTAACTACATTTGTCGAATTGTATCATTATTTGCAAAGGAGTAAAAGGGGAATGACACAACAGAATATGATTAGTCCAAGGGAGCTTGAGAGAACTATCTCCGATTTTATGCTGGAACTTGGCATACCCGCGCATCTGCGGGGTTACCAGTATTTGAGGAGTGCGGTGGAAATGTGTGTGGAGGACATGGAACTGGTGGGGAGCGTGACGAAGCTGCTCTACCCGGACCTGGCAAAGATGTATCAGACCACGGACACGAAGATTGAGCGCGCGATCCGCAATGCGATTGAGGTGTCGTGGGACAGGGGAAACAGTGATCTCTTTGAGGAACTGTTCGGTTACACCAACACGCTGGAGTACACCAGACCGACGAACAGTGAATACATCGCTGTCGTAGCGGATTATATACGATTAAAAAACAATCTCATATGATTTTTAAGGGAAGAGATGCGTCTCTTCCTTTTTTTTTGCAAATGTGGTAAACTTATCATTGGAGGAGACTGACTTATGAAACTTTTAAGCGTCATCGTACCCTGCTACAACGAAGAGGAGAATGTCAGGGATTTTTATGATGAGTTGTGCAGGAATGAGGAGTTTTTCCGTGAGAAGCAGATAGAGCTTGAAATATTGTATGTGGATGACGGTTCCCGGGATCAAACGGTTTTAGAGGTAAAGAAGCTCCACGCGGAAGACGGGCGGGTGCGCCTTATTTCCTTTTCCCGTAATTTTGGCAAAGAGGCGGCGATCTATGCCGGTCTGCAGAAATGCAGGGGCGATTTTGCCGTGCTGATGGATGCGGACCTGCAGGATCCGCCTTCGCTTTTGCCGGAGATGTACTCTTATATTGAGCAGGGGTATGATTCGGTGGCGACCAGACGGGTTACCAGAAAAGGAGAGCCAGTTATCCGTTCCTTTTTTGCGAGGATGTTTTATAAACTTATGAATAAAATTTCCAGAACAGAAATTGTGGACGGCGCCAGGGACTATCGCCTTATGACCAGACAGGTAGTGGATGCGATCCTGTCCATGTCTGAGTATAACCGCTTTACCAAGGGTATTTTCGGGTGGGTTGGCTATAAGACCAAATGGCTGGAGTATGAGAATGTGGAGCGCAGAAAGGGCGAGACGAAATGGTCGTTTTGGAAACTTTTCCTGTACTCCCTTGAGGGAATTATCGCATTTTCCACGGTGCCGCTGACAATAGCGTCCGTTGCGGGCGTGTTCTTCTGCCTGGTTGCATTCGTCATAATCATTGTGACGATTGTTCGAAAACTTATGTTCGGCGACCCGACTTCCGGCTGGCCCTCCCTGGTCTGCATTATTATGATGGTCAGCGGCGTGCAGCTGTTTTGTCTGGGGATTGTCGGGCAATACTTATCAAAGACTTACATGGAAGTGAAGAGAAGACCGATCTATCTGGTCAGGGAAGAGATCGGGGGACAGGAACTTGAGTGATAAGGTAAGCGGGCTGGTCAGCATCATCGTGCCGGTGTACCGGGCGGCAGCCTATATAGCGGATACCATTGAGATGGTGTTTTCACAGACATACGGCAGATGGGAACTTCTGCTGGTGGACGACTGCTCCGGCGACGGAAGCGTGGAGGCGGTTGAACAGGCGCTTTCGGCGTACGATCACCGTCCGTCAGACGCCATATTGGAAAATGTAGGGCATATTGAGGAATATCTGTGCGGGGACGCCAAAAAGGTGTTCCTTATCTGCAAGAATAGAAACGAGGGCGCCGCAGCGGCACGCAATACGGGAATGGATCTGGCCAGGGGACAGTATATCGCCTTTCTCGACGCGGACGATATCTGGGTTTTGGACAAGCTGGAGAAGCAGCTGGCCTTTATGAAAGAAAAGCGGGCGGGGTTTTCCTTTTCCGCTTATGAGTTTGGGGACGAATCTGCAAGACCTACGGGCAGGGTGGTACATGTGCCGGAGACGCTGCCTTACAAAAGGGCATTGTCCCGGACAGTTATTTTTACGACTACAGTTGTGCTTGACCGAAATATGGTCCCGGATAAGGTGATGCGGATGCCGCGGGTGGAGAGTGAGGATACGGCGACCTGGTGGCAGATTCTGCGCGCCGGGTATACGGCGTATGGGCTTGACGAGGTGCTTGCGGTCTACAGGAGACCGGCGCGGTCTCTGTCTTCCAATAAATTTAAGGCGGTGAAACGGATCTGGAATCTGTACCGCAGACAGGAGAAACTCTCTGTTTTTGCCAGCGCGTATCATTTTCTGTTTTGGGCATACAGAGCGACAATGAGGCGGATATAAGACCATGAAAAAAGTGGAAACCATAAAAAGACTGATTATTTTACAGCTTTCTTTTATCGGACTGATCTTCCAGACGGCAGTTTATGCTTTCTTCTGGCTGGAGGCGTACTACCCGTTTCTGAGAATGCACAGGAATTTCCGATTTTATTTCAAGGGGCATGTGCTGATTCTTTTGATCTATTTTGTGCTGCTGTTTTTCTTTGCAAATACATACGGCGCGCTGAAGATCGGATACCTGAAACCTGTGGATGTGTTCATTTCGGAATTGTTTTCCCTGCTCATTGTCAATGTGATTTCCTATTTCCAGATTTCCCTTATGGCGAACTGGGTTGTAGACGTGCGTCCCATTGTCTGGACAATGCTGATTCAGACGGCTCTTGCGGTTGCGTGGGTGTTTTTCTGCAATGTCTGCTATTACAAGGCTTTTCCCCCGAGAGAAATTTTGATCGTACACGGGGAGCGGCCTATTGATGATATCGTAAGAAAATTCGAGACAAGGAAGGACAAGTATCAGATAAAGAAATGCCTGAACATTTCCGAAGGTATGGACGCGGTGAAGGCGGAGATCGAAAACGGCTACGGGGCGGTGGTACTATGGGATATTTCCGCGGTTGACAGGAATGCCCTGCTGAAATACTGCTACAGCCTGTCGGTGCGGGTTTATACGATGCCGAAGATTACGGATGTGCTTATCCGGGGTGCGGATCAGCTTCACTTGTTTGATACGCCTATTTATCTGACGAGGGAATACTCCCTCAAGGCGGAACAGAGGGCGGCAAAACGGCTGATAGACCTGGTCTGTGCGGTACTTCTTCTGCTGATTGCATCACCCTTTATGCTGGTTACGGCGGCAGCGATCAAGCTTTATGACGGCGGTCCCGTCTTTTATAAGCAGATCCGCTGTACCCGTGACAGAAAGGAATTCAATATTCTAAAATTCAGGAGTATGCGGGTGGATGCGGAGAAGGACGGCGTGGCAAGACTGGCTGCCAAGAACGATTCCCGCATCACGCCTGTGGGAAAGTTTATCCGTGCGACGAGGATTGATGAACTGCCGCAGCTTTTTAATATTTTGAAGGGGGAAATGTCCTTTATCGGCCCCAGACCCGAAAGACCGGAAATTATCGACCAGTATATGGAGGAGATGCCGGAGTTTGCCTTCCGCATGAAGGTGAAGGCGGGACTTGCGGGGTATGCGCAGGTTTACGGGAAATACAATACGACGCCGTACGATAAACTGAAGCTGGATCTTACTTATATCGAGCAGTATTCCGTGTGGCTGGATCTGAAGCTGATGCTGCTGACATTAAAAATTCTCATAAAGCCGGAGAGCACGGAAGGCGTGGACAGCAGCCAGACGACAGCGATGAAGTAAAGGCAGGCGCGCGGGCGTGTGAGTGAAGTGAAAGGATTTACGCTATGAAGGATAGGCACTACGCTGACGAGGGAATGGATATAAAAAAGTATATGTTGTGCCTGCTAGGGAAGCTGCCTCTTGTGCTGGGGGCGGTGGCTGGCGGCGCCCTGCTTGGAGTGATCGTGTATACGGTCATTCGCACGGTGCCGGAATCGAAGCGGGAGTATACAGCTTTTGCGAAGGTGTACCTGGATTTTGCGTCGGACGAGACGGGAGAAGTGTATCAGGCGTACAACGGCTATACGTGGAATGACCTGATGGCGGCTGATCCGATTATGGAGCTGACGCTTCAAAACCTTACGCCGGATTATACGCGCGAGGAGGCGGAGGCTGCAGTCAGGGCGGAAATTCTCTCGGACATTCGCCTTTTGACTATAACAGTGACAACTCACCGGGCGAAGCGGACGGATGCGATTCTCGACGCGGCGGTGCGGGCGCTCGAGTCATATGGCGTGCAGGCGAAGGAGTTTTTGGAAATTCGGGCGATTCGTCAGACGGAAGCGGAGCTTGTGGTGGCGGATTCCCGGATGGCGCAGGCGGCGTTTCTTGGCGCATTTCTTGCACTGCTTATCAGCCTTTTGGGATTCTCGCTTTATTATGTGATGGACGACCGCATTTTCATTGCGGGTGATGTCGAAAAGGTGACGGACGTGTCATTTGTCGGGTACGCCTCGGGTGTGGAAACGCTGAAACAGGACTATGAGACAAACCTTTCCTATTTACGGGAAAAAATAGGGGATATTCAGATCTGTGAGCTGGATGGGGACGCGCCCTTTTCCGAGGAAGAGCTCCGGGATATGAGGGAGGCCAAAGGCGTGGTACTGTCCCTGCCTTTCAAAAAGGTACACGGCGCTTTTGTGTCATATGTGATTGGCCAGTTAAGGGCACAGGACTGCGCGCTGTGCGGGGTGGCGGTCAGGGATGCGGATGAACGGTTTTTGCGGAGATATTATGGGAAAAATGAAGCTTGAAGTTCTGGTCTCTTCAGTTGATAAAAATGCTGCGGAGCTTATCTCACAAATGCATATAGCTACGGATGCCGTGCTTGTAAACCAGTGTGACCGCTATGCCTATGAGACGGTCGCGGTGCCGGGCGGGAGTGTGAAATGTTTTTCCATGCCGGAACGGGGTGTGGGCTTAAGCCGCAACACTGCGCTTTTACACGCGTCCGGGGACGTGGTCCTGTTTTCGGATGAAGATATAAGACTGGCCCCGGATTATGAGGAGAAGATCCGCAGGGCTTATAAGTCTCTTCCCGACGCGGATATGATTCTCTTTAATGTGGAGGTTGCCGCTTCGCGCAGAACTTACTGGAACCGCGAAATCCGCAGGATTACTTACCGCAATTATGGCAGATATCCGGCATACAGCATTACGGCCAGACTTTCCGCGCTGCGCAGGGCAAATGTGCAGTATTCGCTGCTTTTTGGCGGTGGCGCAAAGTACAGCAACGGGGAGGACAGCCTGTTTTTGCGGGACTGCCTAAAGGCGGGGCTTCGGATCTATGCGCATACCGCATGTATCGGCAGGGAGCAGGAACGGGAGTCCACATGGTTTTCGGGCTATCATGAAAAGTTTTTCCGCGACAGGGGCGTGCTCTATCACTATCTCTACGGGAAACTGGCGCTGCCGCTTTCCCTGCGGTTTCTGTGGGTGCACAGGGAAACCATGTGCCGGGATATTTCGGTCGGTAAAGCGTTTCGTATGATGTGCGCGGGCGTGCGGGAGGCGTGCGGCAGATGATTTTATATATCACGGTTGCGGTTGTCACAGCGCTCCTTGCAAGTCTGGTGGACAACCATCCGACAGAAAAATCCCATACGATTACCAGACAAAAGCTTGCAAACCGTGTCTGTCTGACGGCGATATTTCTGATCCTTTTTCTGCTATCTGCATGCAGGCTCAATGTGGGCAATGACTATGCGAAATACGTGGAGTTCATGCATCTGGTCAACTGCAACGCCTATGTGCCCACGGAGATCGGATTTAATCTGCTGGTCAAACTGATTTACGGTCTGTCGGGTTATGAAAATTTTTTGCTGGTATTTGCGTTCTATTCCTTTGTGACAGTGTTGTTTTTCCTGCTTGCCATGTATGGGCAGAGCGATGAATTTGGGTTGACGTTTTTTCTCTTTATGACGCTGGGCTATTATTTTCAGACGTTCAGCACGGTGCGCTACTATCTGGCGCTTGCCCTTGCGCTCTACTCCATGAAATTTGTGCTGAAAAGACAGTGGGGAAGATTTGTGGTCCTGGTGCTTTTGGGCGCGACTTTCCACAAGTCGCTTCTGGTTGTGATTCCGCTCTACTTTCTGGCGTCTCTGTCATGGAAAAAATGGCAGCTTGCCATTGCAGCTGTTTTCTGTACCACATTTTTATTTTTGCAGGATTTCTATTTAAAGCTGGTGGTTTTTCTGTACCCGACTTATGAGGACACGGAGTATCTGGAGGGCGGCACAAGCTATATCAGTATTCTGCGCTGTGCGGCAGTTCTGGGGTTTGCGGGGATCGTGTATCTGATGAGGCGGCGCGAAGACAGCAGTCGAAATGGTGCAGATATCGAAAAAAGCTGCAATGATGAAGCAGGAATAAACGGCGAAAAAAATGTCACAAATATAGAGGAGGAAGTGTGGAACCGGCGGTTCTGGTTTTACACGTATCTGAATTTGGGCGCGCTGGTTCTCTATGTTTTTTGTTCCTTCCTGCCTATTATTTCGCGGATCGGCTACTATCTGATGGTGAGCCAGATTTTGTTTCTGCCGATGCTCTTAAAGGCTGTGCCGGATAAAAAATGGCGGCGGGTTTTCAGGGCCGGCCTCCTTCTGGCTGCGGTGGCGTATTTTGCCATGTACCTGAAAAAGGGCGCGAATGACGGCGTGCTGATTCTGCCGTATAAAACATTTTTCTTTCACGACATGGTTAATATACTGTCGGATGTCAATTGAGCCGTGCAGATTTAGGACGTGGCAGTTTGCGAATGAGCACGGCGGAAGTAACGGAGATAAAAGAAATGACTTTCAGCATTATTGTCGTCTGCTATAACGCAGGCGAAAAATTGGAGAAGACGATTGCAAGCATCCGCAGGCAGACAGAAAGCGATTATGAGATTATCGTGCAGGACGGGCTCTCCACAGACGGTTCGGTGGAACGGCTGACCGCAGGAGCGGACTTAAAACTTTTCCGCGAGAAGGATGAGGGCATTTATGACGCCATGAACCGGGCGGTTTCCCATGCGGCGGGGAAATATCTCTTTTTCTTAAACTGCGGCGATTACTTTGCGGACGAAAAAGTGCTGGCGGAGGTAAAACGGAACATTAAGGAGAGGGAAAAGACAGCGTCAGATCTTTGCGCAGATGGAAAAAGACGTCGGCGGCCGATGATCCTTTACGGTAATATCATGGAGCGGGCAACCGGGGCGCATGTGATGTCAAATCCCGTGATTGACGATTTTGCCTGTTTTCGCAATGTGCCCTGTCATCAGGCCTGTTTTTATGACAGACGGCTCCTCATAAGGCGGGGATTTCGGACGTGTTATAAAGTCCGCGCGGATTACGAGCATTTCCTCTGGTGCTATTACAGGGCGCATGCCGTCATGGTTTATATGCCGCTTGCCGTGGCGTCCTACGAGGGAGAAGGTTTTTCGGAAAGCGGGGGAAACCGAAAACGGTCCTCGGCGGAGCATGCGTATATTGTGAAAAAATACATGGGAAAGAGGCAGGTTTTAAAGTACAGGCTGATTATGCTTTTGACACTGGCGCCGGTCAGGACCTTTTTAGCTAAAAACAGGATGACGGCGGGGCTTTACCAGAAATTGAAGGCGGAATTGTACAGGGAACTGCAGGGCGGAAGGCAGCAGTAAGTTTGCGCCGCCCATTGGGATAAACACCAATAGGGAATTTAACATGGGGGTAAATACGAATGAAAGTTTTGTGGGTGTGCAATATCATGCTTCCGGCGATTGCCAAAAGATTAAATCTCCCCTGCAGCAACAGGGAAGGGTGGCTTTCCGGGCTGCTAGACAGGGTGGTGATGGAACAGGAGAGAAACCGTATTGAGCTGGGAATTGCTTTCCCGGTGGACGAGTCGCTTGGAAATTTTGATCGGATGATGCCTCTGGGGGAAAATATTTCCTGCCACTGCTACGGTTTTGTGGAGGACCTGACTGCGCCGGAGCGTTATGATTTTGAGCTGGAAAAACATTTTGAGTTGATTATAAATGATTTTCAGCCGGATATTCTGCATGTGTTCGGCACGGAGTTTCCTCATGCGCTGGCGTCGATCAAAGTGTTTGACCAGCCGGAAAGGACGCTTATCGGTATTCAGGGGCTTGTTTCCGCGATTGCGAAGGTATATATGGCGGACCTGCCCGTGAAGGTACAAAGGCAGAGCACGTTCCGTGACACGGTGAGGAAAGACAGTATCAGACAGCAGCAGAAAAAATTTGAAAAGCGCGGCGAGTATGAGATCGAGGCGATTAAGCGGACGGGACATATAGCGGGGCGCACAGATTTTGACCGTACGGAGACGGAGAAAATTAATCCGAACGCCACGTATCATTTTTTAAACGAGACGCTGCGCAATGTGTTTTACCGTGACAGATGGAGTAAGTATAACTGTCAGACACATCGGATTTTTTTGAGTCAGGGCGATTATCCGCTGAAAGGGTTTCATTATCTCCTGCAGGCAATGCCGAAAATACTGGAGCAGTTCCCGGATACGGAAGTTTATGTGGCGGGAGCGGATATCTTGAAGGCGGAGACGTGGAAGGACGCGCTGAAGCTGCCTGCGTACGGCAAATATTTAAAGAAGCTGATCCGGGAAAACCATCTGGAAGAAAAGATCAATATGCTTGGGCGGATTGATGCGGAAGAGATGAAGAAGCAGTATCTGAGCTGTCAGGTTTTTGTCTGCCCTTCTGTTCTTGAAAATTCTCCCAATTCCGTGGGCGAGGCGATGCTTTTGGGAGTGCCCTGTGTGGCTGCCAATGTGGGCGGCATACATAATATCCTGACGGACGGCGGGGACGGGTTCCTCTATCCGCCGGGGGATGTGGACGCGCTGGCGGACAGCATTATCGAGGTGTTCACCAAGGAGGCGATTGTGGACAGGCTTTCCGACAATGCGAGGAAACATGCCCGTATCAATCATGACGCGGATCAGAATTATTACCGTCTGATGCATATTTACAGGGAGATGCTGGAATAGCGTGAGAAGAACTTCTAATCACTCGCAGCAAAGGCTGCTTCGCGAAGAAGTTCTAAGTCTCACGCAGGAGAATGCCTGAAAAGCGGCATTCTCCGTGGAGGAAGTAGCATGACATTTACATTTGTATCCAACTACATCAACCATCACCAGCTTCCCTTCTGCGAGGCGCTTTACAAGCGGCTGGGGAAGGGCTTTGTCTTTATCCAGACTATGCCTATGGAGGCGGAGCGTGTGGAGATGGGGTGGAGCGTTGATGTGGATGAAATACCCTACGTTATGTGTCTCTATAAGGATGAGTATGAGTGCCTGAAACGGATTATGGAGAGCGACGTGGTGCTTTTTGGCTGGACGGGCAGAGAAGATATTGTAACGCCGAGGCTTCGGTCGGGCAGGACGACGCTTCGCGTGAGTGAACGGCTGTACCGGGAAGGCCAGTGGAAAGCGGTGTCGCCAAGGGGGCTTGTGGCGAAATACAGGGAGCATGTCAGGTACCGGGGACAAAATATCTGTATGCTCTGTGCGGGTGCGTATACGGCGTCGGACTTTCACCTGATCGGCGCATACCCGGGCAAACTCTTTAAGTGGGGCTATTTTACGCAGCTGCGTGTTTATGATGATGAGACATTTGAGGCGATGAAAGCAAAGGAAGGACCCTTGCAAATTGTCTGGGCGGGAAGGTTTATTCCCTTAAAGCACCCGGAATACGCGGTGCGGCTTGGCAGGACGCTGAGGGAGAGGGGCTATGCTTTCCGCATGCATATGCTGGGGAGCGGCGAGCTGGAGTCAGCGATAAAACAGGAAGTGCAGCGCGAAGGGCTTTCGGATGACTTTGTGTTTTACGGATATACGAAACCGGATCAGGTCCGGGATGTGATGGAGAAATGTCATATCCATCTCTTCACCAGTAACCATCTGGAGGGATGGGGCGCGGTGGTCAATGAGGGTATGAACAGCGGCTGCGTGGAGGTGGTTGACGCCCGTGTGGGCGCAGCTCCCTATCTGATCCGTCATGGAAAGAACGGTCTGCTTTATCCCGGCGGACGTTACGAGAAAATGGAGGCGCTCGTGCTGGATCTTTTTGAAAACTGGGAAGAACGTCGGGGCATGGGACGCGCTGCCTACGAGACAATCCGTAATGTGTGGAACGCGGAACATGCGGCGTCCGCCCTCCTGCGGTTTGTGGAAGGGATGCGGCAGGGAAGGCTCTGCCCGGAAGAGGAGGGACCTTTAAGCGAGGCGCCCGTGATCAGACCGGGGAAATACCTGCCTGCGGATGTTTCCCGCGGGCAATGATAGGACTGTGGCATACCCGGTTTGTGGCTGTGAAACAGACTTGAGTGAACGCTGTGTGGACGCTGGCTGAGAAGGAACGGCAGAAAGGCAAACGGTAAAGAAAGGTGTGGAGAAGGGGCGGATGGGAACGAAAAAGATCAGTGTGATTGTGCCAGTGTACAATTCCATAGACTGCCTGGAAAGATGCGTGCGGTCTCTCTGCGCCCAGACTTATGAAGGGCTGGAAATTCTTTTGGTTGACGACGGTTCCACAGACGGGACGGGGGAACTGTGCGAGCGGCTGGCGGCGGAGGATGCGCGCATTCTCGTGCGCCATAAGGAAAACGGCGGCGCTTCTTCGGCCAGAAATGCAGGACTTGCCATGGCGTCCGGGGATTATATCGGGTTTGTGGACAGCGACGACTATATAGACAGCTATGTGTATGAGGAAATGGCCCGCGCGTTGGAGGAGGGGAAATATCCCGTGGTGCAGATATCTCGTGACGAGGTGGACGAGGAGGGGAAACGCTTGCCGGATATCTGTATACCGCCGGAAAACGAGCGGTTCTGTGATTCGGAAACTTTTATAAAAGAACTTCTCCTGCACAGGGGAGACAGCTCTTTTTGTACCAAGCTGTTTCTGCGGGAAATCTTTGCAGGGCACCGGTTCCCGGAAGGGGAACTGAACGAGGATTTCCGGCTGCTTTTAGATATATTGCAGGAAATTGCAGGAATCTGCATTTTGCCCAAACAGGGGTACCATGTGGTCTGCAGGCGGGAGAGCACCACCAGAAAACGGACGAAGGACAGCTTTTCCCGGGTGTTTCTGGATATCGTGGAAAATGCGGATAAGGTGCAGGAACTGGTGGACAGAAAATATCCTGCGCTGCATGAATATGCGGTGCGCTTCAATCTCTACCAGAGGCTGGACTATATGCTGCATGTGCCTCTTTCCCAGATGAGGGGGGACAATGCTTTTTATCATAATGTGAAAAAATATCTGCGGCGGCATGTGGGCGATACCGTAATAAACCCTTACCTGACGAGGAAGAATAAAACGTACCTGCTGCTGCTTACGGCTGCGCCGCGGACGGTCAGGGGTGTGCATGGGAGAATCATGAAGCTGAGGAATAAGATGGGGTAGCGGCAGACAGTTTGCGCGGAAGGAAGTTGGATGCGGGGCGGTGTGAAAGCGGGAGAGTCGGACATGAGTGGGCAAAATAGCAGAAAGAAAAGAAAATATTTCATGTGCTTCGTCGTGCTCTGGCTCCTGCAGATGGCGGCTGCTTTCTGGTTCTGCACACGAAAACAGGGATTCCATGAGGATGAGTTTTACACTTATTATTCCACTGCGCGCACCAACGGCTTTTACGTGGAGGACGGAAAGTGGATGGAGCGGGATGAGTACCGCAATGAGTTTGTGGTGCTGCCGGGGGAACGGTTTCGGTATGGGCTGGTAAAACAGGTGCAGTCATGGGATGTGCACCCGCCCATGTACTACTGGGCGTTTCACACGGTGGCGTCCCTTGTGCCGGGCGTGTTCTCAAAGTGGATAGGCCTGTCGGTCAATCTCTTTTTCCACGGTATAAATTTGATACTGCTGGCATATTTGTCATATTTAGCGTCGGGAAGGGATGAGCGCCTGCCGCTGTTTGCGGTGTTTGTCTATGGATTCAGCCCGGCGGCCATGAGCGGTGTGGTGTTTATCAGAATGTATGAAATGCTCACTGTATTTGTGTTGCTCTGCGCTATTTTGCATGTGCGCGAGGTGACGGGACTACAGGACGGATCCGGCAGGCAGTGTGCGGTGCGGCTCCCGGTAAGAACTCTTCTGGCCATGGCGGCGGTGACTTATGTGGGGTTTTTGACGCAGTATTACTATTTTATCTTTCTGTTTTTTATGGCGACTGCCTTTTGCATATGGCTCCTGTGGAGGGACAGAAACATCTGGAACTGTCTGCGGTACGGTGTTTTTCAGGGCCTGTCCTTTGCTTTGGCGTATCTGACCTATCCGGCTTTTCCGGGACAGATGTTCAAAGGACAGCGGGGGGCGCAGGCGACAGAGAATTTTTTCAATCTGTCTAATACGTTGGAGAGGGTTACATTTTTCTGGGACCTGATGAACCGCTATGTGTTCGGAGGCCTGCTCGGACTGATGCTTTTGTTTCTCGTGGCGGCGGCAGCGGCGGTGCGGCTGCAGAACAGGCGGGGACGGCATGTGGGGGTAGAGGAGGCGGAAACTGCACAGAACGGGCGGGACGGGGAGGAGACGGTTTTCTCCGGCGCAGCGTTTTATATGCTGCTTTTTGCGGCGGCAGGGTATTTTCTGGCAGTATCCAAGACTGCGCTCCTTCTCGGCGGGACTTCCAACCGCTACCAGCTTCCGGTTTATGGGATCGCGGTACTGCTTTTGGTTTTGGGGGCAGAGAAAGTTTTCCGGCAGACAGCGGGTATGCGGCTTGCAGGAGGGGAAAGGCGTGAAACGGCTGCCATTCCTCACGTCTGTACTGGCTGGCAGGAAAAAAGGATGACCGGGGTGGCGGCAGCTTTCTGTCTTGCTGCCGTCGCGCTTAGTTATGTGCGGGCGGACGTGGAATTTCTCTATCCTGAGGCGGCAGAGGCGGTTGCCCTCGCAAGAGATCAGGCGGACGCACAGATTCCCGCAGTCTATATCTATAAGCCCGGAGAGGAATGGTGTATCTGGGCGGTGGCGGATGAACTGATGCAGCATGACAGGGTGTATTTTGTCAGCGCGGCAGGCGAAGCTCCGATTTTGGAGCCGACGATTGCAGCTGCGGACGCGGTGGTGATATATACGCCTTTATACGATGACGTGAAGGACGAGGAGGCGCAGTATTTGCGGGTTTCTTCCGGGAATGGGAAGCTTTCGGAAGGACATTTGCAGCATTTGCACAAGTTTTGTGCTGAGTGGTATGACTGTGGCAGCGGGGGTGCGTGGAGCGGCGGGGAACAGCCGTGAGAAAGGGCATTTGACAGCATACTGGAAACTGCCTATAATAAACATATTGCAGGCGCGGTTTAGCGGACAGATCTAGGAAGACCGTGCGGATTTGGCTGTGGGGAGCCGCAGCCTCGACATGTACGACAGGATGGGGATATTATATGGATGCATTGAAGCTTGATACGGTCCGTCTATCTGAGGACAGGAGCTGCCTGGAGATACTGGACCAGACGCTGCTGCCTGGCACGGTGAAAGTGCTGCGGACAGAGAAAATAGAAGATATTTTTGAGGCGATTCGCTTTTTGCGTGTTCGGGGAGCGCCGGCGATTGGCGTCTGCGCCGCATACGGGATCGCGCTTACCGCATCCCGCATCGAAACGCAGGATTATGCAGCTTTTCTGACGGCATTCAGGGAGCAGAAAAAATATCTTGCCTCCTCGCGGCCAACGGCGGTGAACCTGTTCTGGGCTCTGGACCGGATGGAACGCGTTTTGCTTACGAATGCGGATAAACCGGTGGAGGAGATCAAGGAATGCCTTTTTGAGGAGGCGCAGGCGATCCGGGACGAGGATGTTGCGATCAGCCGCAGCATTGGAGAGATTGGTTTCGGACTGCTTAAGCCGGGGGACGGGATTCTCACCCACTGCAATGCGGGAACGCTTGCCACGGCAAAATACGGTACGGCAACGGCGCCCATGTACGTGGCGCTTGAGCATGGGATGACAGATTTCCGGGTATACTGTGACGAGACAAGACCTCTGCTGCAGGGAGCGAGACTGACAGCCTTTGAACTGCAGGGAGCGGGTATCGACACGACTTTGATCTGTGACAATATGGCATCCACCGTGATGAAGGGCGGTCTTGTGAATCTGGTTTTTGTGGGCTGCGACCGGGTGGCGGCAAACGGCGATACCGCCAACAAAATCGGCACTTCGGGGGTAGCCGTGCTGGCGAAACATTATGGGATTCCCTTCTATGTATGCGCTCCCAGCTCAACCATAGACATGTCGCTTGCGACAGGGGAACAGATTCCCATTGAGGAGCGGGAGGCGTCGGAGGTCACTGAGATGTGGTATAAGGAGCGGATGGCGCCGGATGGCGTAAAGGTTTATAATCCCGCTTTTGATGTGACAGACCATTCACTGATTACAGGCATTATTACAGAAAAGGGGCTATGCAGGGCGCCTTATGAGAAGGCGTTTCGGGAACTTGGCATAGTGTGAGAAGAACTTCTAAAAAGCGGCATTCTCAGCACCGAAAGAAAGGAGATTTATGTTAAAAGACAAAACCATATTGATAACCGGGGGAACGGGCTCTTTCGGAAAATGCTTTACCAGATACGTACTGACGAACTATGAACCAAAAAAAATTATCATCTATTCAAGAGATGAGTTTAAACAGTGGATGATGGCAAACGAGTTTAAGGAGTACGAGGAAAAGCTTCGGTTTTTTATCGGTGACGTGCGTGATGTGGAACGTCTGAAACGCGCCTGCGAGGGTGTGGATTACATCATTCACGCGGCGGCTTTAAAGCAGGTGCCCGCATGTGAATACAACCCGAATGAGGCAATTAAGACGAACATCCATGGCGCCATGAACGTGATTGACGCAGCGCTTGATACGGGGGTGCGCAAGGTTGTGGCACTGTCCACGGACAAGGCGGTGAACCCGGTAAATCTTTACGGCGGGACGAAGCTTGTGTCGGACAAGCTGTTTGTGGCTGCGAATGCTTACGTGGGTACGAAGGATATCAGTTTTTCCATAGTGAGGTATGGAAACGTGGCAGGCAGCAGAGGCTCTGTCATTCCTTTCTTCCACAAGCTGATTCAGGAAGGGGCGAAGGAGCTTCCTATTACGGATCTGCGCATGACACGGTTCTGGATCAGCCTGACGCAGGGTGTGGAGCTGGTCATTAAGGCGCTCGCGGAGGCCAACGGCGGGGAAACTTTTATCAGTAAGATCCCTTCCTTTAAGATTACGGATCTGGCGGAGGCTATGCTGCCCGGGTGCAAAATGAAGGAAACCGGCATCAGACCGGGAGAGAAGCTGCATGAGATCATGGTGACGACAGAGGATTCCGCGACTACCTATGAGTATGACAGGCATTTTATTGTCTATCCGCAGATGACTTGGAACAACAGACAGCAGCCCGATCTTTCCGGCCGGAAGGTGGAGGAGGGCTTCCATTACAGTTCCGACAACAATACCGAATGGATAGGCGTGGATGAAATCCGTGCGCTGTTAAAAGATGTAGAGCTGGAAAAATAATAGGACAACAGAGAAAGACATGCGGGAGAATGCCAAAACAGAGGCATTCTCCGCTTTGATTTAAATAGCGGAGGAATATGTGACAATGGAAAAACCGGCAATTGAGGGTGGGAAGCCCGTGAGGGAGACGCCTATTTATTACGGGCACCAGTATATAGACGATGCGGATATTCAGGCTGTGGTGGATGTCATGAAGAGTGATTACCTGACGTGCGGGCCGAAAATCGGGGAGCTGGAAAATAAACTCTGTACGCTGACGGGAGCGAAGTATGCGGTGGTCTGTGCCAACGGTACGGCGGCGCTGCATATGGCGGCATTGGCAGCGGGAGTGAAAGAGGGGGATGAGGTCATCACCACGCCCATCACGTTTGCGGCATCGGCGAACTGCGCGCTTTACTGCGGTGCGAGACCTGTTTTTGCGGATATTGATCCCGAAACTTACAATATTGATCCAAAGAAAGTGGAGGCAGCCATCACGCCGGCGACAAAAGCGGTGGTTGCAGTTGATTATACAGGGCAGTCCGCGGCGCTTGATCCTCTCCGGGATATCTGTAAAAGGCACGGCCTGACGCTGATTGAGGACGGCGCCCATGTGATCGGCACAAAATATAAGGGACAGCCTAACGGTTCCCTGTCCGATATGACCACGTTCAGCTTTCATCCCGTTAAGACGGTGACGGGCGGCGAGGGCGGCGCGGTGCTGACAAATGATGAAGCGCTTTATAACAAACTGCTTTTATTCCGTGCACATGGCATCACGAGAGATGAGAGTCTGCTGGAGCATGAGCCGGACGGCCCATGGTATTATGAGCAGATTGCCCTCGGTTTTAATTATCGCATGACGGACATGCAGGCGGCGCTGATAATCAGCCAGCTTGACAAGCTGCCCATGTTTGGCCGCCGCAGAAAAGAGATTGTAAAGCGATATGACGAGGCGTTTTCCAAAATGCCGGAGCTCTTTGTCCAGCGCGAGATTCCGGAGTCGGATACCACGAGGCATCTGTATATCCTGCGGCTTGTGCCGGAGAAGCTGACGATTGACAGAAAGCAGTTTTTTGCTGCGCTGGCGGCGGAGAATGTATGCTGTAACGTGCATTACATACCGACTTATTATTTCCCTTACTATGAAAAGCTTGGCTATAAACGGGGAATTTGTCCCAACGCGGAAAAACTCTATGGGGAAATCATCTCTCTGCCGCTCTACTATGCGATGAGCGACGAGGATGTGGAGAACGTGATTGAGGCGGTGAGAAAGATTGCAGATTTTTACCGCGTGTAGGCTGTGCAGGGAGCGATAACGGAAAACAGAGGAACAGAAAGAGAAATGACAGAAGAAATCTCACTGAAGGCAAAAATTATATATGTGTCGCTGGCAGTGTTGTTTGTTGTCCTCCTATGGCTGGGGGACGAGGGAAAGCAGCCGATTGTTTATGACGGTATTGAGCTGCAGCATACCATGGGACTGATCAATACGGAGAATGCCCTGGTAATTAAGAATTCGACAGGACTAATTGACTCGGAGGATATAAGGACCCTGGGGGATATTCTGGCAGGATACAGTTCGGTGGCGAGCACGCCGGCCTATGTTATGAACAGGGGCGCGTATACGACATCCATGAGCTATAGTGTTGATCAGGAAGGCAGTGTGCTGGAATTGTGGGAGCAGGGGAGCAAGATTGCGGCGTGGCCGATTGCATCTGACAAAAAGGAGATGACAGTTGATTTTGCGCTTTCCAAAGACGCGAAAGAACTGCAGTTTCGGGTCAACTACAGTGGGAGCGGCACGCTCACTATCCGAAAATTTTCCATCGCGCCCCGCACGCTTTTTTACACGGACACTTACTTTATGATTGGGGTTTTTCTGCTGCTGCATCTTGCCTGCTGGCTGTATGTGAGAAGCGGCAGGCAAATTTCCGGGGAAGGACTTGTGGACGCCGGCGTGATTCTGGGAGCGGCACTTCTTGCGACAACGCCCATTATGCAGACATATCTGTATAATGCGGATGACCTCTGCTATCATCTGGCCAGACTGGAGGGGCTTAAGGACGGCATCCTTGACGGACAGGTGATTCCTGTCAATATCCTGCCGCAGGGGTTACAGAATAACGGCTATATGAATGCCATGTATCCCTATCTGTTTTTGTATTTAGGCGCATTTCTGCGCATAGGCAGGGTATCGCTGGCCTTTTCGTATAAGGTATTGCTTTTCCTGTCGAATTTAGGCTCAGCGGTCTGCGCCTATGTGGCGGTGAAATCCATGGTGAAATCCAGGCGGAGCGTACTGTTGGCAGTAGTGCTCTACACGTTGATGCCTTATCGGTTTACCAACATGCTGTCCAGAGGGGATCTGGGAGAGACACTGGCACTGGTGTTCTGGCCGATGGTGATTGCGGGACTTTACCATATTGTTATGGGTGATCGGAAAAAATGGTATTTTCTTGTAATCGGATTTTCGGGCGCACTGCAGAGCCACATCCTGAGTGTGGCTTATGTGGCGGTAGTCTGTGCAGTCACCGTGCTTCTTTATTGTGTGCGTATTGTGACAGAAAAGAGGTATGTGGAGTTGATAAAGGCGGCGGTGTTCACTGTTTTGCTGAATGCATGGTATGTGGCACCGTTCTTGTACTATTACTACAATGAGGATCTGGACAAAGAGGTTTTGCGGTGGAGCGGTTACTACGAGCAGTCGATCAACCTGTCCAATATGACGCAGTCCATAAGCCTGTATAATAAGCAGTATTTCTCACTGGGACTTGCCCTTCTGGGCTGTCTGGGGATTGGAGTTGTTTACCTTCTGTGCGAAAAGCGCGGGCGGGTAAGCGGGGGTGACGGCTATTTACTGTACCTCTTTGCGCTTGGCGGTATTTTTGTTTTTCTGACTACGGGATATTTTCCGAGCAGAGCGCTTATGGCAAATGACTTTTTTAGGAATATTGCTACGATGCTGCAATTTCCCTGGCGTTTTTTGGGGCCCGCGTCGGCATGTTTTCTCTTTGTCGGGGCGGTCTGCCTTGCCAGATCAGAGTTTTTGAAACCTTACCAGAATGTGATTGCAGCGATGCTGGTTGGCTTGAGCCTTCTGGTTATCATCACAGTGCCCACAGACAACAACCATGTGCCATATAAAAACGCGCAGTCGGCAGCATCCAAGGGGCACGAGACGAAGCTGGGCACCAGTGTGGGCCTGTTTTATCCTCACGAATGGCGGCTGATTGACGCAACGGACGACAAACTGACCACCAGTGTGGTTTTGTCAGATATCGGAGATGTGTCCGTGCATGATTTTAAGAAGGAGGGAACGAAGGCGGCCGTGTCCTATACGGCGGTTTCCTCCGAGGCATATATTGAACTGCCCCTGCAGAACTACCGGGGATACCGGGCAAAGGATGAGCTTGGACAGCCCGTGAAGATAGAGCAGGGCGAAGGCGGAAGGATGCGCTTTTTTGTAAATGGGGACGGCGCAGCGCATCAGATTTATGTGCGCTACGGGCCGGTGCCGGGATTTGTGATTGCGGATGTGGTGTCTGCGCTGACGATTATTTACTGCTTTTACCGGGGATGGGGCGACAAATGGTTTCAGTCCCGCAGACGGGCACAGGGAGAGGAGCTGACGGACGTAGATGAAACTTAGTATCATCGTGCCGGTCTATAATATGGCGGCAGGGAAAAAACTGGAATACTGTCTGGATTCGCTTGCGGCACAGACTGTGGCGGACTATGAGATTATTGCGGTGGACGACTGCTCTACAGATGAATCATGGGAGATACTGAAAAGCTATGAGGAACGTTTCCCGGAAAAATTCCGCGCGCTGCATCTGGAGGAAAACAGGCATCAGGGAGGAGCGAAGAATGCGGGTTTAAAAATGGCGCAGGGAGAGTGGATCGGATTTATTGACAGCGACGACTGGATTACGCCGGATATGTATGAGCGTCTGCTTGGACGGGCGGAAAGCACAGGAGCGGATCTTGTGGGCTGCGATTACTGCCTGACGTCGGAGCATTCCATGAAAGTGGGACAGGTGGTACACAATAACAAAAGAAGCCAGACAGGTGTGCTGGATGACGAGAAGAGGCGGAGCCTGATTCTGGACGGCGGCAGTCTGGTGGTGAAGATATTCCGCCGTTCCATGATTCTTGACCATGAGCTCTGGTTTCCGGAGCACATCTTTTATGAGGACAATGCGCTGGGCAATTCCTATCTGGTGCTGGCAAACCATTTTGAGTATATTGAGGAACCGCTGTATTTCTATTATCAGCATGAGTCCTCCACTGTGCACACTATCTCAGCGAAACGCTGTGAGGACCGCTGTGAGGCCGGAAGGCTTATGCTTGAAGAGGCCAAACGGCATGACTTTTTGGATAAATACCGGCCGGAACTGGAGTACAGCTTTACGCTGCTCTTCTATGTGAATACGCTGTTTACCTATATGTCGGGCGTGAAGCGGACAAGTTACCGATTTGTAAAGAAGCTTGGGGAGGAAATGCGCTGCCGTTTCCCGGATTTTCAGCAGAATCCCTATTATATTGAAAGAACCCACGCGGAGGAGAAAAAGCTGATTCGTATGCACATGAAATCTACCTTGTGGTTTATGGGGTATTATAAGCTTTTGTGGGCGTACCGTAATTTCAGGAAAAAATATAGGAAGGCACAGTGAGGGAAACAGGCGTCGGGCGGAGGACTGTTTATGGAAATTGGAAGTATTTTTGAAATAAATCCGGCCACGGTAAAAATGGGTGGGGAAGCAGAAAAGCTTCACCTTTCACAAGTAGATAAGTATGGGAAAAAACAGTGCTGCTTTACTGCCTCCGGCAGGGAGGCGATTGAACTTGCGCTGATCAGCCTGGAACGGGAATGCCCCGATATATCGAAATGCTGTCTGCTTCCGGCATATATGTGCGACTGTGTTTTCCTGCCCTTCCTGCACCGAGGCTGGAAACTGGTGTTCTACTCTGTGGACAGAGGGCTTGAGGCGGCCGGGGGGGAGATTTTAAGACTGTCGTCAGAGCACGGTCCAGGGCTGGTTTTTATTCATCCGTATTATGGTTCGGACACCTGCGCCGGGCTGCGGAGGGAGCTGTCCGACCTCAGAAGAAACGGTGTCTGGGTGATGGAGGATGTGACACAGTCCTATTATCTGGAAGAGGCGGGGAAGGATGCTGACTTCGTGGTGGGAAGCCTGCGGAAATGGTATGCGGTTCCTGACGGCGGATTTGTGGCATCCGATATTCCTCTGGCGGAGGATATGCTTCAGCCGGGAGAGGCATACGCCGGAGAACGGCTGGTTCCACTTGTCCAAAAATGGAAGTATCTTCAGAAAAAGGAGCGGGGGAGCGAAGGGACGCTGCCAGAGGAAGGGGTGTCTCAAAAGGAAGAGTATCTGAAAAGGAACCGCTCTCTGGAGGATGCCCTTGACTGTTACCAGGGCGTGCGACGTATTTCATGCATATCCACAGAAATTCTCTCCAAAGTGGACGAGGAAGACGCGCGGTTAAGGAGAGAGGAAAATTATCATACACTGTATCGCTGCATAGGCGGTATGAAAAGACTGCGGGCCATTCTGCCGGAAGAGAAGGCACAGGCGCCCCTCTATCTGCCGGTCTATGCAAAAGAGCGGGAAAGCTTACAGCGGTTTTTGGCAGAACATGGCGTTTATGCCCCGGTACTTTGGCCTGTGGGGGAGGCAAACAAGGATTTTCTGGAAGCGGACGAGGCTTATATTTTTAAACATATGCTCGCACTGCCCATCGACCAGCGCTACGGCCCGGCGGAGATGGAGCGGATTGCACAGGTGCTTGCCCTGTATGAGAAACAGCCGGTAATCGGCATTCGGGCCGATGCCAACGAGACGGTGGCGACAGGTCATATCATGCGCTGTATTACCATAGCGGGGCAGATGAAAAAGCTGGGAGGCCGGGTAGTATTTATCACGGCCGACGGACAGGCGGGGGATATGCTTACCCGGGCGGGGATGGAACATGTCTGCCTGCACACGCAGTGGAATCGCATGGAAGAGGAGCTGCCGCTTCTTAGGGAAGTTCTGAAGGAGACCGGGATAGAGACGCTTCTGGTGGACTCTTATCAGGCGCAGGCCGCATATTTTGCGGGACTTCGGGATCTTGTGAAGCTGGTCTGCATAGACGATTGTTTCGAACAGGTTTTTCCCGTGGACATCCTGATTAATTATAATGCTTATCATCCCCGCTTTCCTTATGAAAAGACTTATGCCGGCCGGACGAAACTGCTTCTGGGGACAGAATATGTGCCGCTGCGGGAGGAATTTTCCATGACGCAGACCAGGGACGCGAGGAGTGAGAAGAAGGGGCTTTCCGTACTTGTGTCAAGCGGAGGCGGAGATGCGCAGAACGCTGTCCTTGGCGTTTTACAGCGGGCGGTGCGGATAAAGGAGCTGAAATCAGCCACATTTCATGCGGTGGTGGGGGCGTACCATCCACAGGGCGAAGCCATTGAAGCGTTTGCCGGGACGTGCGAAAATGTGAAAGTATACCGCCCCTGCCGTGATATGGCAGGGCTGATGGCGGACTGTGACGCGGCGGTTTCCGCGGCGGGAACCATGTTGTTTGAGCTGTGCGCAATGCGGGTTCCCACGGTATTTTTCCAGTCGGCGGACAATCAGCGCTATGACAGGGAGTTTTTTGAGAAGGGGGAGAAGATGCTCTTCGCCGGGGATATCACGCAGGACAGGGACGCCTGCATCGAAAGGATCTGCGAGGGACTGAAAAGGCTGGCGGCAGATAATGCGCTCCGGGAAAATATGAAAGAGAAACTTGGCCAGGTGACAGACGGCAGGGGAGCGGAGCGGATTGCGGAGGAGATTATGAGGCTGTAAAGATGGAAGGTATTGTATTGGAAATAGGCAGAAGAAAGTGAGAACAGAATGAGAACAGAGTTAAATGCGGTGGCAATCATCACCGCCCGGGGTGGCAGCAAGCGTATTCCGGGAAAGAATATCAGGGAATTTATGGGGAAACCGATGTTGCTATACGGCATTGAGGCAGCGCTTCAGTCGGGGATATTCCGCGAGGTCATGGTTTCCACAGACGACGAGGAAATCGCGCGGATTGCGAGGGATGCGGGGGCAGCGGTCCCTTTTATGAGAAGTGCGGAGACGTCGGGCGACTTTGCCACCACGGATGATGTGCTGATGGAAGTGCTGCATAACTATGAGGAGCGGGGCGAGACTTTTGATTACATGGCATGTATTTATCCGACTGCGCCTTTTGTGACGGCAGATAAGCTTACCGCGGCAATGAATCTTCTGGTTGAGAAGGACGCTTCCGGGGTGATGCCGGTGGTGCGCTATTCGTTTCCGCCGCAGCGGGGTATGGCGATCCGCGACGGAAAGCTTGTGTACTGCTATCCCGAGAACGCCATGAAGCGGTCGCAGGATCTGGAGCCGGTGTATCATGACAGCGGGCAGTTTTACTGTTATCATGTAGAGCGCTACCTGTCCTGTAAGGGCGATCTGCCGGACGGGTATCTGCCTATAGTCGTGCCGGAGACGGAGGTGCAGGACATCGACAATCCGACGGATCTGGAACTGGCGGAAATGAAATTTCGCATGATGCGGGAAAATATGAGCCGCCGGATGACGGAATAAGGTGTGCGGCACAGGAAGTGTCAGGGCGGATAGCAAGACAGTCTGCCGGCTGACGGAAAACGGGTTACTATACAGGGCTTAGGTATATTGCCGGGGAGAGAAAGGAAAGTTCTATGGGACAGGATAAAATAAAAATCGGCAGCCGCCTGATCGGGGAGGGAGAGCCGACCTACATCGTGGCGGAGATGTCGGCAAACCATCTGCAGGACTATGACAGGGCGGAAGCAATTATACGGGCGGCAAAGGAAGCGGGCGCGGATGCGGTGAAGCTGCAGACTTACACGGCGGATACCATTACGATGGACTGTGATAACGAATACTTTCGGATCACGCAGGGAACGATCTGGGACGGCATGACCTGTTATGAATTATTTCAGGAGGCATATACGCCGTGGGAATGGCAGCCGAAGCTGATGAAGCTGGCGAACGATCTGGGCATGGATTGTTTTTCCGCCCCCTTTGATTTTACAGCGGTGGATTTTATGGAGGAGATGGGAATGCCGGCTTATAAAATCGCTTCTCCTGAAATCTGGGATATTCCCTTGATCCGTAAGGTTGCAAAAATGGGGAAGCCTGTTATTATGGCTACGGGACTTGCCTACCTGGAGGATATCGAGAGGGCGGTGAGAACGTGCAGGGAGGAAGGTAATGAGCAGATCATACTTCTGAAATGCACGGCTACTTATCCTACGCCCTATGAGGACATGAATATCAAAGTAATTCCTCATATGGCGGAGGCTTTTGGCTGCATGACGGGACTTTCCGACCACAGCATGGGCGCAGCGGTTGCGGTTGCCTCGGTGGCGCTCGGTGCCCGGATGGTGGAAAAGCATTTTACACTCTCCCGGGCGGACGGCGGACCCGACGGGGCCTTTTCCATGGAGCCGGCAGAGTTTAAGCAGATGGTGGACGAAATCCGTATTGTCGAGAAAGCGCTCGGCAGGGTGACCTACAGCCTGACCCAAAAGCAGGAGAGAAGCCGTGAGGAAGGGCGCTCCCTCTTTGTGACGCAGGACATGAAAGCGGGCGAGGTTTTTACCCCGGACAATCTGCGCTCCATCCGCCCGGCATTTGGCATGGCGCCGGTGCATTATGAGGAGCTGCTTGGCAAAAAGGCGCGCTGTGATATTGCCAGAGGGACGCCGATGGACTGGAAGTTTGTGGAGTAGGCGCCGCGTGATTGGGAAGACCAAGGCCGAACTGCCACGATAAGTGGGTGTACAGGCGTTTTGATGGAGAAAAGTAAAGTGGAAGAAATGCAGAAAAAAATGATGATTCTGGGCGCAAGCGCGCTGCAGATTCCGGCGATAAAAAAGGCGAAAGAGTTAGGTTACCAGATTATTCTGGTGGATTATGACGAAAACGCGGTCGGTTTTGCGCTGGCGGATGTAAAGCTTGTGGTGAGTACGCTGGATCAGGAGGAAGTTTACCGGCAGGCGCTTATTTACCGGCCGGATGTGGTGATTACCTCCACCAGTGACGGCCCCGTGCGGACGGCGGCATACGTCAATGAAAAGTTAGGGAAAAAGCCGGATCTGTCCTATGAGAACGCCCTGTGCGCCACGATAAAAAGCAAAATGCGGGACCGTTTAAAAACATGCGGCGTGCCGATACCGAAATATTATGCAGTCGAGAACTATGAGACGTTTTCGGAGGCGGTGGACATGCTGGGCGGTAATTGCATTGTAAAGCCGGCGGACAATGCGGGGAGCCGCGGTGTGGTGCATTTGGATTGTGGGATGTGCCAGGGTGAGCATGCGTTTATAGCGGAGCATGTGACATCATATGCCAATGGACAAGGCGGCGGGGCGGCGGCATACCGCAAGAGAATAGACGAATTAAAGAGTGAAATATATCAATACAGCAAGGGCAATGCCCGAAACGGTACGGTGATGGTGGAGGAGTACATGCACGGTGCGGAGGTCAGCGTGGAAATCATGGTGATAGAGTCTGAACCGCACATTCTTACGATTACGGACAAGTATATCACACCGCCGCCCTATTTTGTGGAACTGGCACACTGCGAACCGAGCAGACTGGATGAAGGGACGCAGGGAGAGATTCGGAAAGTGGCTGCGCAGGCGGTCAGGGCAATCGGCATTGAGAATGCGCCCGCCCATGTGGAGATCAAGGTGACGGAGGAAGGGCCGAAGATCGTGGAACTGGCGGCAAGACTGGGCGGCGACTTTATTACATCTAGACTGGTGCCGCTTTCGACGGGAATTGATATGGTGGGGGCGTCGGTTCTTCTCGCAACGGGAGAAGCACCCGACCTGACGCCGTGGTGGAACCGCGGTGCGGCCATTCATTTTATCTCCGCGAGCAACGAGCCAAGCGGCAGTGAGCCAAGAGGCAGCGAAGCGGGGAGGGCGGGGGTGATAACCCGGATCTTTGTGCCGGATGCGCTTTATGAACAGGAGGGAGTGGAGGAGATCAGTCTCTACAAAAAGCCCGGCGATTCGGTACAGGGGACACGTTCGAGCAACGACAGGCTGGGGCATGTGATTACGACGGGGGAGACGCCGGAGCAGGCCATGGAACTGGGTAAGCGGATACTGGCGCAGATTCAGGTGGAGATATCGGGCTGACAGGCAGATGACGCCATCGTTTGAAGGAAGCAGGGAATCAGCTTGCAGACTGCGAGAGTGCGGCTGTCCATGAGGAAAGAAATACGGATTATGAAAGATAGAATCTACGTCTGCCACACGTACTATCACGTGTATGTGGCATGTTTAAAAGAACTGAATCTGGAACGGGAAAAGCGGGGCAGTGCGACGCTTGTCATGAGCACCATGTCCAACGATTTCGGGGACTTGAAGGAACGCGCCTTAAACTGCGGGCTTTTTGAGGCGGTGTACATGTTCGAGGAGAAGGAGGATGTCAATTTCCCGGAGATTATGAAGTATCATGTGGACCGGGGAAATTTACTCTTAAATCTGCTAACCCGCATCCGTTACACGAAGCTTCTGGGAAAGGCGCAGGAGCCTTATGTGCCGGTGGACTTTAGGGAATATAAGGATATTTATGTGTTCTGCGATTCTGACCCCATCGGGTACTATTTAAGTTATAAGAAAATTCATTATCACGCGCTGGAGGATGGGCTTGACTGTATCAGCACTTATGATACCGCCCGTTATGATAACAGGGGGCATTTTAAGCTGAAAGCGTTTCTCGCCTCACTGAATCTGATTTTCATTCAGAACGGTTGGGGAAAGTATTGCCTCGATATGGAGGTCAACGACATTTCCGTTCTGCCCTATCCATGTCCCAAGTATATCGAAAAGTCCAGACAGGAGCTGGCGGATGCGCTTACGAAGGAGGATAAAGCGCTTCTGGTGCGGCTGTTTATCGCCAATATAGGGGAAATAGAAGAAAAGCTTGCTACGGGAAAGAAGAATGTCCTTCTTTTGACAGAGCCGTTATGCGAACTTCCCGTACGGGAGAAGATTTTCCGGGACTGCATTGACCTATATGGTCAAATAGAGGGTGAGGAGTCTGTGATTTTGATTAAGCCCCATCCGAGAGACCTTTTAGACTACGAAGATAAGTTTTCGCAGCACATTGTGCTTGACCGAAAATTTCCGATGGAAGTGTTAAACTATATCGAGGGGCTGACGTTTTGCAGGGTGATTTCTGTCTTTACGGTGGTGCGCAACATCCGCTTTGCCGAGGAGATCGTCTATCTGGGCGAAGATTTTATGGATCAGTATGAGGATCCGAAGCTGCACCGGCAGAATGAGGAGATCTAAAAGGCGGATAAAAAGGCGGCAGCAGTGGTACGAGCCATGTGCCATTATGCGTGCGCGCGGGAAAGAATATTGGGAACTGCGCGATAAATTTGCGCGTCGTGCGCACTTGTGGTATACTCGATGGAAGTTAAGCCGATGGAATGCCCGGAACAGAGGGGCGTTTCGGGTGTAGGGCAGAATGGGAAGCTGCGGACGCAGGCACAACTGCAGTCCGATTTTAGAAGGAACCTGACAATGGTAAAGATTTTAAGGAAAATGAATGTCCTGCTGGACGGCAGGCAGAAGCGCGCCATGGCAGCGCTTATCGTTATGATGCTGGTCGGCGGCGTGTTGGAAAGTGTGGGGGTTTCCATGCTGGTGCCCATTGTGACTGTGGTGATGGACCCGGAAGCGGTCGCTGAAAGCGACTTGCTCTCTTCAGTTTACGAGATGTTTGGGATGGAGAGCAACACCCAGTTTGCCATGTTTTTATTGCTCTCGTTTGTGGGAATGACGGTAATTAAGAATATCTATCTTTTCTTTCAGCAGAAGGCACAGCTTAAGTTTGTCTATACAAATCAGTTTGCGACTTCCAGACGCATGATGATCAATTTTATGCAGCGTCCCTACGAATACTATTTAAACGCGGACACGTCTGTGATTCAGCGCAATATTACATCTGACGTAAACAATATGTACGGGTTGATTTTAAGCTGCCTGCAGCTTTTCAGCGAGTGCATTGTCTTTATCTGTCTGGTTGTGGCGCTTTTTCTCTATTCTGACGCAATGATGATTGTGACGGTGGCGGCGCTGATGGTGGCGCTTCTGTTTGTGATTAAAAAGGTGCTCAAGCCCATCATGATCAAGGCGGGGCAGGATAACCAGGATTATTACAGCGGGCTTTATAAATGGATCGAGCAGTCGGTGATGGGGATTAAGGAAATCAAGATCGGCTGCAAGGAAAATTATTTTATCAATGAATACGCAAAGTGCGGGGCGGGCTATGTCAGTTCCGTGCAGAAATATAATCTCTTTAACGCGACCCCGAGGCTGTTGATTGAGACGGTATGTATCGCGGGCATGGTGGGGTATTTTGTGATGTCCATCGGGCAGGGCACGCAGATAAAAGATCTCCTGCCGCAGCTTTCGGCTCTGGCGGCGGCGGCAATGCGCCTGCTTCCCAGCGTGAACCGCATCAATAATTACCAGACTTCTATTTCTTATTTTGAGCCGTTCTTTATGGGAGTCAGCGACAATCTGCAGGAAGAGATCCACGACGGCAGCGTGACCTATGACGCGGAAGCCTACAAACAGAGACAGAGTGTGGAAAAACTGCCGCTTGAAAAAGTGATCCGGCTGGAGGATATCACATATAAATATCCGAACACGGCGACCTATATTTTTGACCATGCGGATATGGAGATTCCAATCGGGTCTTCCGTGGGTATCGTCGGCGTCACGGGAGCGGGAAAGACGACGATTGTGGATATTCTGCTGGGGCTTTTAAAGATGGAGAGCGGGCGGATTCTGGCGGACGGTACGGACGTTGGCGGGCACTATGAGGCGTGGCTGAAAAATATCGGCTATATCCCCCAGACCATTTTTATGATTGACGATTCCATCCGCAAGAATGTAGCTTTCGGCGTGCCGGAGGAGGAGATCGACGACGAGAAGGTCTGGCGTGCTTTGAAGGAAGCGGCTCTGGATGATTTTGTGAAGAGTCTGCCGGATGGCGTGGAGACAGGGATCGGTGAGAGAGGCATCCGTATTTCGGGCGGTCAGAGGCAGCGTATCAGTATCGCAAGGGCGCTCTATGAAGACCCTGAGGTGCTTGTGCTGGATGAGGCGACGTCCGCACTGGACAATGAGACGGAGGCGGCGATTATGGATTCCATCAACAGACTGCATGGGAGAAAGACGCTTGTGATTATCGCGCACAGGCTGCAGACCATTGAGAAGTGTGATATGGTGTACCGCGTTCAGGCGGGCGCCATTTCCAGGGAGAGGTAGGAGAGTATGATAAAGAAGCTGTGGGATTTTGGATGGGGAATGTATAAGAAGCATGAAGAGGGGATCAATTATCTGATCTTCGGATTTTTGGCTTTTGTCCTGAATTACATTTTATATTTTATATTTGCGGATACCATTGCCATGCACTATATGGCCGCTACGGTTTTGTCATGGGTGTTGACGGTGGTGTTTGCCTACTGGACGAACAGGACGTTTGTATTTAAAAGTAAGAATAAGGAGGCAGCCTCAGTAGTGAGGGAGTTTGTCTCGTTTATCGGCGCGAGAGTTGCAACGGAAGTGCTGGAGATCGTCCTGATGTATGTGATGGTCAGCCTGCTCACAATTAACGACAAAATTTCCAAGCTGGTCTGCCAGACGATAGTGATTCTGGCAAACTATGTGCTCAGTAAAATCTGGATATTTAAAGATACATCCAAAAAAGGAGAGGGGAATGGGAAGTAAGAGACAGGCAAATTTTGAGCTGCTGCGTATTGTGGCGATGTTTATGATTATCTCGCTCCACTATTTAGTGAAGGGCTGGGTTGCCACGCCGTTTCCCTTTGCCGTAAAGGAAAATCCCGTCGGCGTTCTGGCGTGGCTGATCGAGGCTTTCTGCATTGTGGCGGTAAACTGTTATGTGCTTATCAGCGGCTATTTTCTTGTGGAATCTGCGTGGAAGCCGGGGAGGGCGGTCTCTCTGGTTTTTCAGGTTCTTTTTTATTCCCTGTTGATTCCGGCCCTTCTCCTTCTGACAGGCGTGGTTTCCGCCAGGGATCTTGACATGTACGACTGGATCGGGTTTGGATTACCCTTTGGGACAGAGCATTATTGGTTTGCCACGGCTTATCTTGTCATGTATCTGTTTGCGCCTTTTCTGGCGGCGGGCATAGGGAAGATGAAAAAGCGGGATATGCAGATTCTCCTGGCATTTTTGTTTGCGTTTTTCTCACTCGAAAAGACGATTCTTCCCCTGTATCTGGCGACGGATCGGTATGGCTATGATTTCGGGTGGTTTTTGTGCCTGTTTGTGGCGGCGGGATATATCAGGCGCTACGGCATTTCCTGGCTTGACAGGCAGTCCCATGCGGCGGGGCTTTATGCGCTTTCCTGTGTGCTGATCTGGCTGTTTTCGCTTGCCGCCAATACGATTGGCGGCAAAATGGAGACGTTTGTCCATTATGCCAATATGCTTTACACATACAACCATCTGCTGTGTGTTACGGGAGCGGTCTCCCTTTTCTATGTGTTTAAAAATATGCGCGTCAGAGAGGGGCGATTCGCGGAAGCAGTAAGAAAGCTTGCGCCTTATACGTTTGGCGTGTATCTTTTGCACGAGCATATTCTGGTGCGGTACGAGTGGATGAAGTGGCTTGGCGTAGAGAACGTGAAGGAACGTTTTCTTTTTGTACCGCATCTGCTTTTGTGCGTGGCGGCGGTTTATGCAGTCGGGACTGCGGTAGATTTTGTGCGGGCATGGATATTTTCCCGGGCGCGGACTGCAGTGGGGAAGAGGCAGCAGTAGTTTGCAGGGAATGGGAATCACAGTCTGAGAGGCAGGATATTTGCGTTTCATTTCACAAAGAGGAATAAAATGGTAGCTGTTTATAGGAAATATCATAATTTCATAGAAAATTGGCTGTTTCCGGCTGTTCTTCTGCTTTATCCGTTCCTGACCGTGAATCAGGGACTGGATGTGGCGGACTCCACATACAGTCTGACGAATTTCCAGTATTTTGGTTCCATGGACGGGACCTGGATGGTGGCGACTTTTCTGTCCAATGCGGCGGGGTGGCTGTTTATGCATCTTCCTTTCGGGGGAGCGCTGCTTGGCATGAAATGCTATACGACGCTTGTGCAGTCGGCTCTGGCGCTCATGGTTTATTTCGGGCTGAAAAAGCGGATTGCCGCGCCGCTTTTGTTTTTGGGGGAGTTTCTCGCGCTGGGGCTATGCTGGTGCCCGTCCACGGTTCTGTATAACTATCTGACGTATTTTTTGATGACGGCGGCGATTCTGCTGCTCTACCGGGGGCTTGTGTCCGAAAGGAAACAGTGGCTGTGCTTTGTGGCGGCGGGCGTCTGTCTGGGAGCCAATGTGGCAGTGCGGATGCCGAACGTGGTGCAGGCGGCATTTATTCTGGCGGTGTGGTATGGGATTGTGCTGATCTGCCGGCAGGGAGGCGGGAGCGCCCTGCCTTGGCGTGCGCTTTTTCAGGTTACCGGGTGGTGTCTGCTGGGCTATGCCATTGGGTTTGGCGTCCCCCTGGCGGTGATCTGCGTCCGTTACGGGGTATCGGCTTACCCGGATATGGTGCAGACCATGTTTGCCATGACGGAACAGGCGGTGGACTATAAACCCGCTTCCATGCTTACAGGGATGTTTGGCGATTATGGGAAGGGGCTGTACTGGCTGGCGTTTGCGGGTGTATGCGCCGGAGCGGCAGGGCTGGCCTTTTTTGTGCGGGAGAAGCTGTATGGCGAGGGGAAACTGAGCACATATAATATAACGGGTGTAATTATAAAAGCGGCGTATATTCTGCTGCTGTCTGTCCTTCTCCGTTTTTACTGGGGCAGGGGCATGTTTCATTTTCGATATTATGAGTACGGAAACGGCAGTATTTATTATCCGGCGGTACTGCTGCTGCTGGCGGCGATAGCGGCGGCGGTATGGTGTCTGGTCGGGAAAAAGGCGTGTGCGGGGCAGAAGATTCTGGCGGCGTTTGTGCTTTTGCAGATTTTTTTGACGCCCCTTGGCAGCAATAATTATCTTTATCCGATCATCAACAATATGTTTATGGCGGCGCCCTTTCTGCTGTGGGTGGTGTGGAGCCGGTTTGAAAAAAAAGCGGGATCCTATGAATTTGTCTGGCGCGCACCGATTGTGTTTCTGATTGTATTTGTGACGGTGCAGAGCATCGGCTCCCATGCTGGTTTTGTTTTTCAGGACGGTATTTACGGAGAGGTCCGGGACAGGCGCATAAAGAGGCCGGAGAAAGCGGCGGGCATTTACACGAATCTGGAAAACGGCGCGCTTTTGGAGGAACTGTCTGATTTTATAAAAGAGGAGGGGCTGACGGGCAGGGAAGCGATTACGTATGGCGAACTGCCGGGTCTCCACTATCTGCTTGATATGCCGCCGGCGCTGTCCACGGGCTGGCCGGACCTGGCATCCTACCGCATGGCGGAATATACGCGGGATTTAGAGGCTCTGGAAACGGAATGCAGGGCCGGAAAGGAAATGCCGGTTATTGTTGTCTCCTCGGCGGTGGCGGCTTACTGGAGCGACGACGGCGAGGCAATCAACTGGTTCGGGGCGGATGTGGAAAAGATGGCAATGGATGAAAAGCAGCGGATTCTGGGTGAGTGGATCAGGGATTACGGCTATGCGGAGGTGTTTGGGAACGCGAGGTATGTGGTTTACGCGAAATAGCGTATACGCTGACGGTGAGCGGCGTGTAGACGGCCAATGAGTTAAAAGTTATGTTTATAAACATAATGTTTGCAAACATAATGTTTACAAACATATAAAGTGTGGTATACTCTTTATACAGGGGATAAGCAGAGGCGCAGACTGTCTGGAGGGTATATGGAACAATTTGTAGACCGCGAACTGGAAATCAGGACGCTTGAAAAGGAATATGCAAAAAAGGAATCTTCGCTTGTCATTGTATACGGACGGCGGCGGGTGGGAAAGACGACGCTTCTTACGGAATTTATGAAGGGAAAAAAAGCCCTGTATTTTCTGGCAACGCAGGAGGCGGAGCCGCTTAACCGAAGCGCTTTTCAGGAAAAGGCAGCGGCTTTTACTGAAAACAGCCTTTTGGCGGAAGTTTCCGCGGATAAGTGGGATACGATTTTTAAGGCGATTGTCTCCTGCAGCTGGGAGGAGAAGCCGGTTTTGGTTATAGATGAGTTTCAATATCTGGGAAAGGCAAATCCGGCGTTTCCGTCTGTTTTTCAGAGGATATGGGACGAGATTTTGATGAAAAGCTCCGTTATGGTGGTTTTGTGCGGTTCCCTGATTTCCATGATGGTGTCCCAGACGCTCTCTTACAACAGCCCGTTGTATGGCAGGCGGACGGCGCAGATCCGTCTCAAGCAGATACCGTTTCGGTACTACTGCAAATTTGTTCCGAATTTGTCCAGAAAGGAGCAGATCGAGCGGTATGCGGTAACAGGTGGCGTTCCGAAATACATCGAGTCTTTTGCGGACTGTACGCATATTTATGAGGGTATCGAGGAAAACATTCTGAACCGCACGGGGTATCTGTATGAAGAACCGTATTTTCTGCTGCAGCAGGAAGTAGCGGAGGTGGGCGGCTATTTTTCGGTACTGCGCGCTATTGCATTCGGGCGGACGAAGCTGTCGGAGATCGCGTCCTTTATGGAGGTAAAGGCGACCGACCTGACCAGAACTTTGAAGACACTGATAGAACTCGATCTGGTACAGCGGGAGGTGCCTGTCACGGAGGAGAATCCCGAAAAGAGTAAAAAGGGGCTTTATCGGATTACAGATTACTATATTCGATTTTGGTTTACCATGATTTATCCGAATCAGGGCGATGTGGAGCAGGGAAACATAGCGTATGTTATGGAAAAGATAAGGAAAAGCTTTGTGCGAAGCCATGCCGCCTTTATCTATGAGGACGTCTGTCGGGAGGAGCTGGCGGCAAGGGAAGACCTGCCCTGCCATTTTTCTAAAATCGGCCGGTACTGGGATAAAAATACGGAGATTGACATAGTGGCGATAAACGGGGAAGAGGGCATGATCCTGTTCGGGGAATGCAAATACTGGAGCGGCAGCGTGGATGTGGATGTCTTCTATCAGCTACAGGAAAAGGCAAGGCGTGTGCCGTGGCATAAGGATGACAGGAAGGAGCTCTACTGCCTCTTCTCCATAAACGGATTCAGCCCCCGGCTGCGGGAACTTGCGGAGGGCCGGGACGACTTGATTTTGTCGGTATGTTGAAAGAAATGGGTGTAAAAACTGGTACAGATGTGGTAGGATGACTAAAGTGGAGTCGATCAGGGACGTTTACAGGGATGCTGCAGGAGCGTTTCATCCTTTTCATATGGTGTTCTTTTGGGGTGCTCTCTTGCAACGGCTATTGTTATAGATACATTGAGAAGAGTATTACATTATGATAAACTTGTGTCATATGTAAATGAGAAGATAAATTGGTTGATTGCGAAAGGAATGAAATCAGTATGATTAATTTTAATGTCCCTCCCTTCACGGGGAAAGAATTTGAATATATGAGGGAGGCTGTGGAGAACCAGAAAATCTGCGGCGACGGACCCTTTACAAAAAAGTGCAGCGAGTGGATTGAGGCGCAGACCGGCACAGCGAAATGTCTGCTCACCACTTCCTGCACCCATGCGACAGAGCTGGCGGCGCTTTTGGCGGATATCAAGCCGGGAGACGAGGTGATCCTGCCTTCCTACACCTTTGTGTCCACGGCGGACGCGTTTGTGCTGCGGGGCGCCACGCCGGTTTTTGTGGATATCCGGCCCGATACGATGAATATAGATGAAAAGCTGATCGAGGACGCCGTTACGGAGCGCACAAAGGTGATTGTGCCGGTGCACTATGCGGGCGTGGGGTGCGAGATGGACGCCATTATGGACATTGCTAAACGGCGTCATCTGATGGTGGTGGAGGACGCCGCCCAGGGTATTATGGCGTCCTATAAGGGAAAACCGCTTGGCACCTTCGGTGAGTTTGGCTGTTTCAGCTTCCACGAGACGAAAAACTTAAGCATGGGCGAGGGCGGCGCGCTGTTGATCCGCGATAAGGAAAATATAGATATGGCGGAGATTTTCAGGGAGAAAGGGACGGACAGAAGCCGCTTTTTCAGAGGACAGGTGGACAAGTACCGCTGGCAGGAGTATGGCTCATCTTATCTGCCAAGCGATATGAATGCGGCGTATTTGTATGCGCAGCTGGAACATGCGGAGGAGATCACACAGGCAAGAATGGACAGATGGAACCAGTACCTGGAGATGCTCACACCGCTGGCGGAACAGGGTAGGATCGAACTGCCCCACATTCCTGAGTATTGTACCCACAATGCCCATATGTTTTATATCAAGACAAAGGATATGGAGGAGAGAAGCCGGCTGATCGCTTATTTAAAGGGAAAGGATATTTTGTCGGTGTTTCATTATGTGCCGCTGCATTCCGCACCGGCGGGAAAGAAGTACGGCAGATTCCATGGAGAGGACAGATACACGACGAGGGAGAGCGAGAGACTTCTGCGCCTGCCGCTGTTCTATAAGCTGACGGCGGATGAGGCGGCATATATCGGGGAGCAGGTTAAGGCGTTTTATGCATCTAACTGATATGGGGTGGAAGCGGACAGGTAGCATGTCGAAAAGGATGCCAGAGAACAGGGACGGCTTGAGGGTACGCAGTCGATGGAACAGGGAAAGAAGCACAGATATGAGAACTGCATACTGACGTTTGCTGTCGTGGGGATCAGTGCGCTCCTGATGGGATTTTTCTTTGACTTTTATTTTGACATGAACGACGACACCATGATGCGTGACATCATGTCGGGAGTTTACAGCGGTACGCCAGACGGCCACAATATGCAGACGCTTTTTCCGCTAGGGGCACTGATTGCGCTGTGTTATCGGGTTAGCGGCTCTTTTCCGTGGTACGGGGCTTTTCTTTTTCTGTGCCAGTTCGGCTGTTTCTTTCTGGTGGGCGTCAGGATGTGTACGTTGGCGGATGCTTTTTTTGTGCCGAAACATGTCCGCACAGGGGATGACGGCGCCGGGAGTGCAAGTATGCGCCGGCGCATTGCAGGGAAACTGCTGTGTCTTATGCTGCTGGCGGTATTCCAGTGGGGCATCTGGCTGACCCATACAGTCAATGTCCAATATACGATTACTTGCGGCATGCTTGTTGGGGCGGCTGTTTTTCTTTTTTTGACCATCCCGGAAGGGGCGTTCGGCAAAAATGCATCCAGAAATCTTTCTGTGAAAGTGTTCCTGATGAAAAGCCTGCCGGCGCTGTTCATTGTTCTTCTGGCGTTTCATCTCCGGTCTGAGATGGCGCTTCTCATGCTGCCTTTTCTGGGGCTTGCGGGGCTTTTTTGCTGGTGGGAAGACAGACCTGTTTTTGGGATTAAAAATGTACAGAAATATGGGGGCCTGCTCCTGCTTCTCCTGGCGGGAATGGGGATTTCTTTAGTTATGGACAGCCTTGCCTACGGCGGCGAGTGGAAGACGTTTCGTCAGTTCTTTGACGACAGGACAACCGTTTATGATTTTTATCCAGACGTGCTGCCGGGGCAGGATTTTGATGCGGGTTTGGAGGCGCAGGGCGTTTCCTTCGGCGCGCAGATTTTGCTTGACAATTATAATTTCGGACTTGATGAGAGAATCGGCGCACAGATGATGTCCAATGTGGCGGCTTACGCGAAAGGGCAAGTGGGCAAAGAGAGGGACTGGGGGGCGGTTTTTTGGGAAAAACTGCGGTTCTACCGTTACAGAAGTTTTCATGGCGGCGACATGCCATATAACCTGTTGGTGATTTTGGGCTATGTGGTAAATATAATAACGATAGTTTTCTTATTTCAAAAAAAGGTCCGCTATTTGATTGCGGCAGCGGTTCAGCTTATGCTGATTCTTTTGACAAGGAGCGCGCTGTGGATGTTCATTCTCGTGCGGGGGCGCGATCCCGAGCGGATTACCCATCCGCTTTACCTGGTGGAGTTTAGTCTGCTGGCGGGGGTGTTCCTGTGGCATCTGAGGCGCGGCGCGGTTCCTGCCGGGCCTTTGCCGGGGAAGACGGATTCTTCACACCGTCCCGATGGCTTTAAGACAGCGCGAAAGCTTTTGTGCGGCGCCGCGGCTGCCCTTCTTCTCCTCTCTGGATGGGGGCTTTGGCAGGGGATTCCCGCGGTGTATGCCGATCAGGCAAGGCGGCAGGAAACAGGCAGGGACTGGGAGGCGATAGACGCCTACTGCAGGGCGCATCCCGATACTTTCTATTTTGAGGATGTGTATTCTACGGTGGCATTTTCGGGTAAACTTTTGCAGAGCCGGGATAATGGGATTGCAAACTATGACATTGCCGGCGGCTGGATGTGCAAGAGTCCGCTGTATCAAAAGAAGCTTGCGGCTTTCGGTATAGACGAAGCGGCGGATGCGCTCATTGAAGGGAAGGCGTATTTTATCATGTCGCGCGAGGAGGAAAGCCTGCGCGGGCTTAGCTGGATTGGAGTTCCCTATATCGAAAACGGTGTGCAAGTGCAGGCCGAGGAGTATGATAAGATTAATGAAAACTATAGCGTATATCAGGTGATTCCCTTTTCGGAGAGCAGGGAGTATTTGCGGGAGACAAAATGAGAGCAGAGAAAGTGTATCTGAGACCGATCACGGCGGCGGACACGGCGAGAGTAGTAGCCTGGCGCAACAAAGATTTTGTGAGGAAAAATTTTATTTATCAGAAGCCATTTACGCAGGAGGGGCACATGACCTGGCTCAGGGAGCAGGTGGAGCCTGGGCACGTGGCGCAGTTTATCATTTGTGTGGCGGCAGGAGAAGACTGCCTGCAGACAAAGGACCGGGAAATCGGAAGCGTCTATCTGCGGGATATTGACAGGGAGAACGAAACGGCGGAGTATGGTGTTTTTATCGGTGAAGAGGAGGCGCTTGGCAGAGGATACGGGACGGAGGCGGCGAGGCTGATGCTGGCGTTCGGATTTGAGGAACTTGGATTAAAGAAAATTTTTCTGCGCTTTTTGGAGGACAATACAGCGGCGAGGAAAAGCTATGAGAAGGCAGGCTTCCATATGATAGAGGAAAGACGCGAAACCGTCGATTTGGAACAGGGGAAAAGAGAAGTTTTCTTTATGGAGACAGAGCGAGGCGCGTGGGAGAGTGCAAAACGCCTCAGAATGGAGAACAGATGAAGCAGATGGTCAGTTTTGTGATTCCCTGCTATCGGTCGGCACAGACGATTGGCAGGGTGGTGGAAGAAATTGATGCGACGATGAAGGAATTATCCGGGTATGCGTATGAGATTGTGCTTGTCAACGACGCTTCGCCGGATGATACTTTTGATGTGATCCGCAGACTGTGCGCGGACCGGGGAGACATTTGCGGCGTGAACCTTGCGAGGAATTTTGGACAGCATGCGGCGCTGATGGCAGGATTTCGCCATGTGCGCGGTGATGTGGTGGTCTGCCTGGACGACGACGGGCAGACGCCTGCGGATGAGGTTGGGAAACTGCTCGATAAGCTGGAGGAGGGCTACGATGTGGTCTATGCGAAATATACGCATAAACAGCACAGCTTCTTTCGCAACTTCGGCAGTATGGTAAATGAGCGGATGACCCGGATTATGCTCGGCAAACCGAAGGAGCTCTATATTTCCAGTTACTTTGCCATGAAAAGGTTTATTGTACAGGAGCTTGTCCGTTATGAGAATCCCTATCCCTATGTGATCGGACTGGTGCTTCGCGCCACGAAAAAGATCGCTAACGTGGAAGTGACCCACAGGGAGCGGGAGATCGGGACTTCGGGTTATACGATGGGAAAGCTTCTGGGGCTGTGGTTCAACGGATTCACTGCTTTCAGCGTAAAACCTCTGAGAATAGCCACGGTAATCGGCGTGCTTTCCGCCTGTGCCGGATTTCTTTACGGGATATTCACCGTGGTAAAGAAATTTCTGAATCCGGCCGTCCCGGTCGGTTTCAGCGCGCTGATGGCTTCCATTGTATTTTTTTGCGGGTTGATTCTTCTGATGCTGGGGATTATTGGGGAATATATCGGACGGATTTATATTTCCATGAACAATTCCCCGCAGTATGTAGTCAGAGAGAGTGTGGATGCAAGAGATGAGGAGCGATAAAAAACGTTTTAAAAACAGGAGCCTTCTGATTGCCGGCGTCTTTTCTTTTCTGTTTTCGGCGGCAATTCTGTTTGGAGCGCGGCTGGACAGCGTGGAGAATGTGGACGTAAAGGACATAACGCTCTGGCTGCAGCTGGCGGCGTTTACCGTTATTTTTACGGGATTTGTACTGCTTTCGTGGCGGTTTCTCGATTCGCTGGGGAAGAGGGAGCGGACGGAGGGCGAGAAACTTCCTCAAATAATAACGAATGTTATTCAAAGGACGGACGGGTACGCGGACGTCCTTTCCTTTCTTTTTCTGATTCTGTGCTGGCTTCCCGTGTTTTTGGCAGTATACCCGGGCTTTTTCGTATATGATGCGCAGGACGAATATATACAGGTGGCGACGCGGACATTTTCCACCCACCATCCGCTTGTGCATGTACTGCTTTTGGGCGGCGTGATCTGCGGCGTCCATAAATTGACGGATTCCTATAATCTGGGCATCGCCTGCTATACGGTTTTTCAGATGGCTGTGGCGGCGGGCGTTTTCACCTTTCTTTTCTCATATCTTCGCAAAAAAAAGGTGTCCCGTTTTATACGGCTGGCCGGTATTGTCTGGCTGGGGCTGTTTCCCACGGTGGTGATGTTTACCCTCTGCTCCGCAAAGGACGCGCTGTTTACGCTTGCTCTGCTGCTTTTGCTCGTCTGTCTTCTGGAGATGGGAATGGAGGAGGCTTTTTTTGAGAAAAAGGGATGGCAGATTCTCTTTGTGCTTGCAGGGACGGGGCTGATGCTTCTTCGCAACAACGGATTTTATGCTTTTGTGGTAATGATTCCCTTACTGCTTCTTGTACAAAAAAGGAGGCGTGGACGGCTGCTTTTTCTGGCGGTCTGCGCGGTGGCGGGATGTCTTTTCGTAAACGGCGGGTTGAAACTGGCGCTCCATGCGGACGACTCCGAGTATCAGGAGCTTCTGACCGTACCGATCCAGCAGCTCGCCAGAACCTATAAGTATGCGCCGGAGGCGTTTTCCGGGGAGGACGTGGAAATACTCCATGAAGTGCTGGAAGAGGAGGCGCTTTCCCTGTATACGCCGCGGCTTTCCGACCCGGTGAAATACCGTTTTGACAACGGGGCTTTTGCGCGGGACAAGGGGAGATACGCGAGACTCTGGCTGCGCGTCGGCATGAAAAAACCGTTGATTTATCTGAACGCATGGTGGATGACCTCATACGGATTCTGGTATCCTGACACGGTGATCAACGTTTACGGGGGAAATACGGTTTTTACCTTTACTTATAAAGATAATTCCTATTTCGGTTACGAGGTGGAGCAGCCGGGCGTCAGGGAGAGCAAGATTCCATGGCTTGACGAGGTGTACCGCAAGCTGTCCCTGGAAGTCTGGAAGGAGAAGATACCCGTTATTTCCTGGCTGTTTTCTCCGGGCGCCATGTTCTGGCTGTATGCGTTCCTGTTTGCCTGGCTGTTAAATAACAGACGGTATGAATTGCTGTATCCTTTTCTACCGATTTTTCTCATATGGCTGACGGTGCTGCTCGGGCCCACGTATCTGCCCCGGTATGTGCTGTTTTTCTGGTACTGCCTGCCGCTGTTTTTCGCCGTCGCGAAGATGGGCTTTGGCGGGGATGCAAAAAATATTGATACGCAGTGAGAAACGGTGTACAATTTACTGAAATGAATAATGGAAAGGACGAATTTATTGTTTATGAAGACAAAGGTGTTTATCGACGGAAGTGAAGGAACGACAGGACTGCGGATCAACGAGCGTTTTGAGAAACGTGACGATATAGAACTGCTGCATATCAGCCCGGAACTGAGAAAAGACCCGGCGGAAAGAAAGAGACTGATTCACGAGTCAGATATCACTTTCCTATGCCTGCCGGATGAGGCGGCTAGAGAATCCGTCGCACTGGCGGAGGATGAAAATGTGGTAATTATTGATACGTCCACGGCGCACCGGACACAAGAAGGGTGGGCATATGGGTTCCCGGAATTGTCGGAAGCACATGAAGCCGCCATTAGGCAGGGCAGCAGAATAGCGGTTCCGGGATGTTATGCCACCGGGTTTATCTCGCTTGTTTATCCGCTGATCGCAGGAGGGATTCTTCCGAAAGACTACCCGGTAAGCAGTTTCGCGATTTCGGGATACAGCGGGGCGGGGAAGAAAGCCATAGCGCTTTACGAGGGCGCGGACAGGCCGAAGGAGCTTTCGTCGGGAAGGGAATACGCGCTGACGCAGCAGCACAAGCACTTAAAAGAGATGCAGAAAATTACGGGGCTTGCGCGCACGCCATTGTTTTCGCCGATTATCGACGACTATTACAGCGGCATGGTGGTTTCCGTGCAGTTGTATGCAGATATGCTGGCAAAGAAGGAGACGCCGGAATCACTGCTGCAATATTATGCGGACTATTATAAGAACAAACAGTTTATAAAAGTGAGCGCCGCGGATGACGAGACTGCGGCAAGCGGCTTTCTGGCAGGAAATGGTCTGTCCGGCTGGGATGGGCTGAAGATCTATGCGACAGGGAACGGGGAGCGGATTGTTGTGACCTCCCAGTTTGACAATCTGGGAAAAGGCGCGTCAGGCGCCGCTATCCAATGTATGAATATTATTCTGGGATGTGACGAGTCAAAAGGTCTTGATTTGTAAAAACATCCCAAACGTGGTAAACTAACTTGCGTGAAGGCAATGAACTGCACTGCAGATATTTAAGAGGAAATATATGAACCGAATTATCAATAAAAAACAGGCCATTTGCGGCACAGTCTGGATATTGGTGGTATGCGCGGCGCTTGTTCTCTGGCCGCTTCGCCTGATTAAAGAGGAAGTAAAGGCTGTAAGCAGCAGGCAGCAGTCGGTGGTTTCTGAAGAAGTTACCGCGGATTATGTGGTGCAGCAGAGATTTATTGCCCAGTATGACAGACTGAAAGAGATAGAAATCTATCTGGCGGACAGGGTGGAAGGTGAGAAACTTAATTTTGCCATTCGGGACGCCTCCATGCAGACGCTGATGCAGCAGGTAATTGATACCGGGGATATGGACACATTTCCCGGTTATCTCAGGGTACAGGTAAATATTGATACGGAAGTGGGACGGGACTACTACTTTTTACTGCAGGGCGTGGAGTCCGCTTTTCGTGTTGCCTATGCCGATAACACGGGGGATCATATCAATATTTATATCGGCGCGCTCTATTACGGGGATGTGGAGGATACGGAGCGCTGCATGATTGCAGACTATGTCTACGAGGTGCCTCTGCGCAAGGGAAAGACACTTGCCCTGTATGCGGTATTTCTTTTTACCGGCGCACTTGTTTCATGCATTACCACACTCTATTATAAGAAGCGCCCTGAGCGGAACACGCTGCTCACGGTGGAGCGGGTCATGCGCCTTACCTTAAATCCGCTTATACTGGCGGCGGCTGTGGCAGCCGCAGTGGCAATCGGCCCGTGCCGCCTTTTCACGACGGATATCTATTCCATCCTGTTTTATGAGACTGGGGTTGTCTTTGCTGCAGCGGCGGCGCTCTATGCGGTGAACCATGACAGGACCGGGCTTGCCTCGGACAGGACTGTTTTTGCGGTTGCTCGACTGAGGTGGCAGGATGATTTGCAGTCCGTTATGTTTGCAGGGGCGATCTGGGGATGCTGCAATTATATGAACGCGCTGTATGAAATACATCATACGGTGGCTTACAGGCAGGTGCTCATTTTCTTTGCACTGGCCCTGATTGTGACGTATCGGAAAAAGGAACTCTTATGTTGGAGCAACTTGATTTACGGTGTGGCGGCTGCGGTGATTGCACCGATGTATTACCGGGACGCGCTGGCGGCTCTGGTTGATAAGAGCGTGGAGGCGGGACTTGCGCAGCCGCAGGAATTGGAGCTGAAGGCGTTGAAGCTGACAGTCTGGGCCGGCGTTTTTGCGGGACTTGTTATTTTGAATATACTGAAACTGCTTTTTACGAGGCGGATCAAAAGTATTTCCATACCATACGGTATTCTTGTCGGCGCGTTTTTTGCATTGCTGATTCTTTATCGGAATACGAGGGGATGGCCCATTTTTCTCGTGTGCTGTTTTACGCTTTACTATCTGCGGATGGCTTCCGGCGTAAAACGGACGGTTTTGCTGCACAATATAGTAAACGGCATTTTGCTGCATTTTGTCCTGACGGTGGGCTACTGCCTGCTGCACAGACCTTATATGTACTTTCGGTATTACCGCTACCCCTTCCACTTTCATACGGTGACGATTTCTGCCGTATATCTGGCGCTTGTGGTGTGTGCGGCGCTTGTCAAGTTTCTGGACGCTTACGGACGGAAACCTTCCCTCGCGGGAACGTATAAGGAACTGGCGATACTTGGAACATCCGCCATGTATCTGTTGTTTACCCTGTCGAGGACCGGCTATCTGGCTATCTTTGTGACGGCGGTTGTGGTGATCCCTGTGGCTTTCTTTTCTGGAAAGTCGTTTTCGCCCAAGGAGAAGTGGGGGCGTTTTCTGCGGGGAGTGGGGCTGATGGCGCTTTCGGTTCTCATAAGTTTCCCTGTGATGTTTACGGCGCAGAGAACGGTTCCTGCCGTGGCTGCCGATATCCGGGCCCACGAGATTGAGGAATTTCCCTCAGAACTTCTGCATGGAAGGGACATGGATTCCTATTACTATATTACAGTGGAACGGTTTATCCAGACTTTCCAGATGAAGGTGCTGGGTATTCCGCAGGAAAAATGTTTGAATGCATTCCTCTTTTTTAGCAAGGCGGACGGGGAATCAGAGTACAGAAGCCCTTACCTTGAAAAGGGGGGCAGGATACTGCTTGCTTCCGCGGAGGATATGGCTGCCGCGGCAGAGACCGAGGAAGAAGAGTCTTATACGAATGGCAGACTGTATATATTTGAGCGTTATTATGAGAGACTGAATAAAACCGGGCATGACGATATGGGAGTTATGGAGCCGGACGGCAATTATCTTGCCCATGCGCACAATATTTACTTACAGGTGGCATATGACCACGGTATTTTTGTGGGCTGCGTGTTCCTTCTTTTGGGAATCGGAACGCTTGTGCAGGCGGTTTTCTATTATCGGAGGCACAGGGAGGACAGGGAGTGCGCGCTGTTTCCGCTTGCGCTGCTGCTTCTCTTCGCGGTAGCCGGGCTGACGGAGTGGATTTTCCATCCCTGCTGTCCCATCGCGTACTGTCTGCTTCTAGTGATAGCACCGCTGCTTGTGGATATACGAAAGGAAGAAGTTTGAAAACGGATACCAATATGGAAAAGACCAAAAAACCTTTTAATGCAAAACTGTTTTACAGACGGACATGCCTGATTATATACGATATTATCAGTATTATTCTGGCAAGCTATGTGGCGATTTTGTGGCGTTACGATTTTCACCTGGATGAAATTCCGAAACATTTCATGCAGCCGATTGAACATTTCCTGCCGATCAATATATTGGTGACTCTGGCTATTTTCTATTTCATGCGTCTCTACAACAGTTTGTGGGCTTTTGCGGGTGAGACTGAGCTGCAGAATATTGTTGTGGGCTGTGTGTTGTCCATGCTGGCTGACGGGGTCGGCCTGCAGTTTTTCAAGGTGACGACCCGGGCGGTGCCGAGAAGTTACTACCCCGCCTATATGGCGGTTCTGGTAGTCTGTATCTTTGCGAGCCGTTTTTCCTATCGGTTTTTCCGCGGATTAAAGCATAAACAGCAGAATAAAAAGAACCTGATTTCGGTTATGGTGATCGGTGCCGGCGAGGCGGCAAACCTGATTATCAAAGAGATTGTCAACAGCAATTTTTCCACGATGGTCATCAAATGTATTATTGATGATGACAAGGGAAAATGGGGAAAATACATTCAGGGTATCAAAGTCGTCGGCGGACGGGACAAGATTGTGGAGTGCGCGGACGTCTATGACGTGGACGAGATCATTGTGGCGATGCCTTCCGCTCCAAGGACGGAGATCCGTGAAATTCTGGAGATATGCAAGGACACGAACTGTAAGCTGCGTTCCCTTCCGGGCATGTACCAGCTTGTAAACGGCGAGGTCAATGTCAGTAAGCTGCGTGATGTGGAACTGGAAGACCTGCTTGGCAGAGACCCGATCAGCGTTGATATGGATTCCATCCTCGGCTATGTGCAGGGGAAGGTGGTGCTTGTCACCGGCGGCGGCGGTTCCATAGGCAGCGAGCTCTGCAGGCAGATTGCGACTCACAGACCGAAACAGCTTGTGATTGTGGATATTTATGAGAACTCTGTCTACGATGTGCAGCAGGAACTGAAACAGAAATACCCGGAACTGAATCTGATGGTGCTCATTGCCTCCGTGCGAAACACCAACCGAATGAACTTTATTTTTTCCAAATACAGGCCGGATATCGTTTATCATGCGGCGGCCCACAAACATGTGCCGCTGATGGAGGACAGCCCCACTGAGGCGATTAAGAACAATGTGTTCGGCACCTTTAAGACAGCGCAGGCGGCGGCCATGAGCGGTGTGCAGCGGTTTGTTATGATCTCCACCGACAAGGCTGTGAATCCGACGAATATCATGGGGGCCAGCAAGCGCATCTGCGAGATGATCATTCAGACGTTTGACAAACACTATGAGACGGAGTTTGTGGCTGTGCGCTTCGGCAATGTGCTTGGCAGCAACGGCAGTGTAATCCCGCTCTTCCGCAGGCAGATCGCGGCGGGCGGCCCGGTTACGGTAACTCACCCGGATATCATACGTTATTTTATGACCATACCAGAGGCGGTGTCGCTCGTACTGCAGGCGGGGGCGTATGCCAGGGGCGGTGAGATTTTTGTCCTGGATATGGGGGAACCTGTCAAAATCCTCTCTCTTGCGGAGAACCTGATCAAACTGTCAGGGTACCGGGTGGGTGAGGACATCAAGATTGAGTTTACCGGCCTGCGTCCCGGGGAAAAGCTTTACGAGGAGCTCCTGATGGACGAGGAGGGAATGAAAGATACCGCTAACCGCATGATTCATATCGGGAAACCGATTGAAGTGGATGAGCATAAATTTTTCATGCAGCTGAAGGAACTGAAGGACGAGTGCCAGATAGAAAATTCGGATATCAGACCTTTAATCAAAAAAATTGTACCGACGTACCACTACACAGACAGAAAAGGGGTGTAAATGATGGAGAAAAAGAGAATTTACCTTTCCTCTCCCACCATGCATGGGGAAGAGCAGAGGTTTGTGCAGGAGGCTTTCGACACGAACTGGGTGGCGCCTCTGGGACCGAACGTGACTGCGTTTGAGAAAGAGATGGCGGCATATACGGGATGCGGCCATGCGGCGGCGCTGTCAGCGGGAACGGCGGCCATTCATATGGCGCTGCGGCTTCTGGAGGTTAAGCAGGGAGACGTGGTGTTTGTATCGGATCTGACGTTTTCTGCGTCCTGTAACCCGATTGTATATGAAAATGGGACGCCCGTGTTTATTGACGCGGAGCCGGACACGTGGAACATGTCCCCGGAGGCGCTTAGGCGGGCTTTCGAAAAGTATCCAAATCCCAAGGCTGTGATCTGCGTGCATCTGTACGGCACGCCCGCGAAGCTCGACGAGATCATGGAGATCTGCGAGGCACACGGCACGCCTGTGATAGAGGATGCGGCGGAATCCCTTGGAAGCACCTATCAGGGAAAGCACACGGGTACTTTTGGAAAATACGGAATCTATTCTTTCAATGGCAATAAGATTATCACAACCTCCGGGGGCGGCATGTTTGTGTCGGCAGATGAGGAGGCGGCGAAGAAGGTAACTTTTCTGGCGACGCAGGCAAGGGATCCGGCAAGGCATTACCAGCATTCACAGATCGGCTATAACTACCGTATGAGCAATGTGACGGCGGGGATCGGAAGGGGGCAGCTTCTGCATCTGGAGGAACATAAGGCGAAAAAGAAGGCGATTTACGAGCGGTACTGCAGGGAATTTGCAGATGTGCCCGCGATACAGATGAACCCGATGAACCCGAAGGGGGATGCGAATAACTGGCTTTCCGGCATGGCGATTGCCGCGGACTCTAAGGTGACGCCGGATATGGTTATGGATGCGCTAGAGGAGAAGCTGAATGCAGAGTGCAGGCCGATCTGGAAACCGATGCATATGCAGCCTGTTTTTGCGTCATGTGACTTTTTCGCCCACAATGAGGACGGTACCAGCGTGGGGGCGGATATTTTCGGGAGGGGATTGTGTCTGCCGAGCGATATTAAGAACACAGATGAGGAGATGGAGGCGATTATCCGCACAGTGAAGGAACTGTTTTAAAGGTGTGGCGTGCAGGCAGATTGCGGTTTCGATATTGCCGTATGTAGGGAGAACGGAATGAGGGATGTATTCGAGGAGAAAGACAAGAATCGGATGTGTGACGAGATTGCGGCTTTTTTTAAAGAGGAGCATGATCTCGAACTGGGCGTGATCGGAACCGGGAGGATTCTGGACTTCTTTCAGGAGATGCTTGGGGACCGCATATACAATAAGGCGCTGGACGACGCGAAACAGTTTTATGGAAGATACGCGGACAATATGGAGGCGGATTATTATGCGCTGTATAAGGATATCAAGTAGATCGTGTGGGAACCTGCGCTGCCTTTGCAGCAGGTTCTTCACCTATTTGCTTTGTCCATGTACTTGTTTTAGCAGCCTTGCGAGATAATGTGCAATAAATATACAAAGCCCCATCAGAGCTAAATAATCAATATAAAACTGAAAGACAGATTCCTCGTAATCCAAAAACACAAATTCGCTTTTGAGCAGCAGATAAGTCAGAAAATCCCTTCTGATAAATACGGTTATCCCATAAAGGGAAATGGCCGTGCCGATGAGAAACAGCAAAACAGAGCGCATCCTGGATGATTTTTTTATCCGCAGCCCTTTTTGGGCCATACCAATCACCATGTTCCAATGCAGGCCAAGATGTATACTCATCAGCAAAAATCCCCAGTAAGAACCTAAGATATGCAGCCGTCTTGCCAGCGCCATTCCTCCTTCTACCGGCAATAAAGCAAATACATATCTCGACAAAACAAGACTGCTGTATATCAGGGCAATCATCGAAAACAATGTCAGCACATCTATACAGACCTGAAAAATACGCATGGGCGAATATTTACCCTGAAATAAATTTTTATGCCATCTCCAATTCAATATATGGTGAACGGCAAACAGGGCAAATATCCCAACCCCAGCCCATTCGTGAGCTACACTGCCCCAGAACTGATAGCCCATCAGGAACAGCAGAGCCACCGTCATAGCCGCGTCAACCGCCCGCTTCAGTTTTACGTTCATATTTCCGCATACCGCCTCTCTTATTTCAAACAGCTGTAGGAAACATCATCCACTGCTTCCAGCCACTCATTAGAAACCGCTGTGCCGGGAACTTCAACCGCCAGATGGGAAAACCAGCTATCAGGCGCAGCGCCATGCCAATGTTTCACCCCAACCGGGATATTGACGACATCTCCGGGATTTAATTTTTGTGCCTCTTTGTCCCATTCCTGATAATAACCGCGCCCGCCTACGCAAATCAGAATCTGCCCGCCGCCGGAAGCGGCGTGATGGATATGCCAGTTGTTCCGGCATCCCGGCTCAAACGTAACATTGAAAATCCCCATCTGCTCTGCGGAAAGCGGCGCAAGGTAACTCTGCCCGGTGAAATACTGCGCAAAGCCGCTGTTCGGCTCTCCGATTGGAAATAGCATGTTCCTTTCGTGGACTTCCCTTTCGTTTCCTTCCGGGGATTCTTCCACCCAGACATCCTTCGCCATCTTAAAAGCCGCCCACGCCTTCGGCCATCCTGCGTAAAATGCCGCGTGGGTCAAAATCTCCGCAATTTCTTCCTTTGTAATCCCGTTATTCTTTGCACTCATCAGATGGTACTGAAAGGAAGAATCCACTAGCCCCTGTGACATTAAAGATACCACTGTCACAAGGGAACGGTCTCTTAGGGAGAGCTTTTCCTCCCTGTTCCACACCTCTCCAAATAATACATCATCATTTAACTGTGCGAATTTAGGGGCAAAATCCCCGAGCTGATTTCTGCCTGCTGTCTGTTTTACCATAATCTTATCCTCCACTTTGTTTTTTCCGTCTTAGGGTATTCGCCATAATAATTACTCTGCCAGTCCAAGCCCGCTCAGCCAGTCCGCTACGGCGTCGCCGGGACTTGCCGCCTGCGAGCTTCCCAAAGAAAGCCCATCCAAAACATCCGCACCCGGTTCCATGCTTTTGATTGTGCTGATCGTATTGGAAAATCCGCTGCCGCCGCTGGTAACAAAAGGAACGATTCGTTTGCCGAACAAATCGTAATCGTCCAGAAAACTGTAAAGAATCATCGGCATATCTCCCCACCAGTTCGGATAGCCAAGATACACCACCTCATAGCTGTCAAAATTCTCAATACTGCCTGAGATTGCAGGCCGCGCCCCATTCCTTTGTTCTTCCTGTGCAATATCCAAAAGCTCGTCATAATCATCCGTATAAGGCTCTGCCGGTATAAGACGGAAAGTATCTGCGCCTGTCTGGTTTTGAATTTCCAGAGCCACCGATTCCGTGTTTCCCGACCATGAGAAATATACAACAAGCCCGGCTGACGCCGTATTTTCCGGCTCCGTTTTTGACGCTGCGGCCTCCTCTGATGTATCTGCCAGGGAAGTGTTTTCCTCTGTTTCCGGCTCACTTTCTGTTTCCGGCGCTTCCGCTGTACTCGGTTCCGGGACAGCAGATTCCTCCGCATCGTCTTCTGTATTTCCGCAGGCTGCCAGTGCAAACGCCATCATACATGCCATCATAACCGCAAATGACTTTTTCTTCATAATTTATTTCCTCCTTTGTTTGATTCCCGAATTTTGTGGCGAAGATAATCCATTCGATCCAACTGCATTTCCCTGAAATGAATTTCATCAAGAGTAGCGCTGCGCCTTTTATTCAACATATCAAGCCTTTGCGCCTCGGTACATTCTCCTTCCAGTAACAGACGCATATAGGTTTCTGCCTCATCATTCGGAAAGCCGATGTCATGCAGCGTCATAATCATACTCAGCCGTTCTATATCCTGATCGTCATACTGCCATGCGCCCATGACCTTTTTTACGGCGCCGCATAATCCCCAGCTCTCATATTCATGAAGAATATCCAGGGGAATATTGTAACGTGTGCTTGCTTCATCAATCGTCATTCGTAAGCTCCTTTCCACACATAAATCGGGAAGGGACGATTCTATCCCTAATCGCCGCGCGGGGCGCACGCTGTGTAAGCAGCAAATTCATCTGTGCGTCCCTGTGCATTAAAAAATGCAGGTGTCCTCCTTGAACACCCACATTTTAATTTAATTTTTAAAGTATGTCTAATACTTACGAAGAACCTCTTATAATGCCTAAAAAGCATTTTTAATATCATTCATAAATTGGGAAGTGGCAGCTCCAAGCGTCTGATTCTTTTTCCAGACTAAGACCGAACCGGTTTCTAATGTTGGAGCAAGCGGAATAAAGCATAAGTCCTCATAAAAAGCGGAGCCAAGATCAAAACACAGCGCAATGCCAACTCCACGTTCCACCATAGACGCAGCGTTTAAAATCAAATTATAGGTAGCCGCGATTTGAAGTCCCTCATAATAATCTCCAAACCAACTGGCCAGTTCATTTTTTACCAGTTCCCGTTTTACCATGATCAGGGGCACACCTGTTAAATCCTTTGGATGGATAGATTCCTTTGCTGCCAGTTCAGAATCTTTTCTTACCAATATGCCCCATTTTTCTTTCTTTGGCATACGGATAAATTCATACTTCCCAACATCCACAGGTTCCATAAGAAGCCCTATATCTAAAATCCCTTTTTCGATCCGCTCTTTAATATCATCTGCGATTGCGCTGTAAATACTGAACCGCACAAGAGGATATCTCTGCTGGAATTTCCTGATCTGCTCCGAGAGAAAGAGCATACTTTTCGCTTCCCCACAGCCGATTGCGATTTCACCTGACAGCACATCTTCCTTATGGGAAAGCTCTTGAACCGTTTTGTCAGACAAGGAAATGATTTCCTGAGCCCGGCGCTTTAAGAGCATACCATCCTCGGTTAAAATAATGCTGTGTCTGCTTCTATGAAACAATTTTACCCCTAATTCTTCTTCAAGCTGCATAAGCTGCCTGGAAAGTGTGGGCTGTGTAAGATGTAATAATGCGGCGGCCTTTGTAATATTTTCTTCCCGGGCAACCATCAGAAAGTATTTTAAAACTCTAAATTCCATATGTTATTTGCGCCTCCCATGCAGTCAAACAACCTCTTGCATGGCATTTTTCCGTTGATCGGACATCATCCGTAATTTGCGGCTGCCTTTATGGCGGGACGCCTCTTTTTTCTCCCGTTTTTACTATATGGCAGAATAGCCGAACGCATTTGCGAAAGCGTCAATGGGCTGTTTTTCTTTGCATAATGCGCATTCCTCCGAACTGTATGTCCTGTACTCGGGAATGTCCGATGTGGTGAACAGCGCGTTGACAGGAATGCCCGCGACAGTGTTGGCGGCGCTGAATATCGCGCTCACGCCGCTGATGGTCGCACCGTAATAGGTCAGCGTCTGTACCGCTTTGGTGACAGTGCGTCCTGTAGTCGCGCTTGCGAGAAGAAGCAGGATGTTTTTGTCCTTGATCATGGGCAGATAGTTATCGCGGAACAGCATCTGGCCGGATGTGGAATATTCAGGAGTCACAATATAGATTGTCTGGTGTGCATTGCGGGAATAGACGCCCGCCCTCGTCAGTTCCTCCGCTAAGAATGCGCCGATGATTTCGCAGCCGTCTATACAGACAATCGTATCTACCACGGTAGACAGCATGATCTGGCGGCTCAGTTCCTTTGCGGCGGTAGACGCTTCGCTCAATCGTGTTTTCATCGTGGTCATATCCAGAAAGTAATTGATATGGGAGCTCGGGGTTACGAAATGTCCGTGGATTGCTTTTAATTCAATGTTGGGATGACTTTTGGAGTGAATCTTAATAAGTTCCTTCATGTGAGTACCTCCTTATCACGATACATTTTAGTTTTTGCACAATTTTCCCGTAAGGAATTGTCATGTTGTTGTGAATATTATACAGCCTGTGCGTATGTAAATCAATGTTGTCTTGAGAAAATATGCGGCATATTTCAAGGGTTATTATTATTTCGGCGGACCGGGGAGACAATTTTTTTTTTATATGCTATAATAACCGCAAGCTGCAAAGAATTATAAAATGGCTTTAAAGAGGAACAATATATGTATAAGAAATGTATCAAGAGATGTCTGGACTTTATGCTGTCCCTGTGCGGCATTATTGTACTCAGCCCCATACTGGCCGTTCTGGCGGTTCTTGTTCGGGCGAAGCTGGGCAGCCCGGTTCTGTTCCATCAGGAAAGGCCGGGCAGACATGAAAAAATTTTCAAACTGTATAAATTCCGCTCCATGACGGACGAGAAAGACGCGGATGGGAATCTGCTGCCGGATGAGGTAAGGCTTACGAAGTTTGGCAAGCTGCTGCGCTCTACCAGCCTCGACGAACTGCCGGAGCTGTTTAATATTTTAAAGGGCGACATGAGCCTGATCGGACCGAGACCCCTTTTGGTCCGTTATCTGCCCTATTACACGAAAGAGGAGAGACACCGCCACGATGTGAGACCGGGACTGACGGGGCTTGCTCAGGTAAACGGACGTAATGCGCTGGGGTGGGAAGACCGCTTTCAATACGATCTGGATTATGTAAACCATATAAGCTTTGGGCTTGACCTGAAAATCATTGGTATGACGGTGGGAAAAGTGCTGAAACGTTCCGGCACGCTTTCCGGCGCTGACCAGACCGTGGCGGATTTTGACGTGTACCGCAGGGAGCAACGTGAGAAGAACTTCTAGCCGCATTCGGCAAGGCGGAATCCTGGGGAGAGAATAGAATGAATAAGATCGCACTGTTTGAACAGGGGATTTCCCCCACGCCGATTGTAAAAATGTCCGGCAATTATGGGGAAAATCAGTATTATATCAAGAGAGAGGACCTGATTCCCTTTAGCTTTGGGGGTAACAAAGCGCGCAAGGCGGCGGAATTTTATAAAGAGATCAGGGCATGCGGGGCGGACGTTGTGATGACTTATGGCAGCAACAGCTCCAACCATTGCCGTATTATTGCAAACATGGCCGCTTCGATGGGAATTGCCTGTCATGTCATTTCCCCGGAAGAAAATAGGGAGAGACTCTATAACACGAGGCTGGTTGAGGATTTTGGAGCGACGGTGGAGACCTGTCCCGTAACGGAGGTGTCGGGAACGATTGACCGCCGCATGGAAACATTCAGGCGGGAGGGGAAAAATCCTTATTTTATTATGGGCGGTGGGCATGGAAATCCCGGCACGCGCGCCTGTGTAAACACCTACAGGGAGATTGCCGCTTATGAGGAGCAGTCGGGGATTTGTTTCGACTATATTTTCCACGCTTCAGGAACGGGGACGACGCAGGCTGGCCTTGTCAGCGGGAAGCTGCTCTTGGACGCAGGGCGAAGAGAGAACGGGCAGGCGGTCAGCGGGCAGAAGATTGTCGGCATCAGTATAGCGAGAACGCAGGAGCGGGGGCGCGAGGTAGTCAGACAAAGTATTGAGGACTATCTGGGCGCACGGTATGCCGGGCTTTACCGGGAAACGGAACTTGTTTTTACGGATGATTACTGTATGGGCGGTTACGGAAAATATACGCCGGAGGTGGCGGAGACGATAGAAGAAGTGATGAAAAGTGACGGGATACCGATGGATACGACCTACGTGGGAAAAGCGTTTTTCGGCATGAGGCGGTATGCGGAGGCGCATGGGCTGCAGGGAAAGAATATCCTGTTTATTCACACGGGAGGAACACCCCTGTATTTTGATCTATTAGACCGGAAAAACCGGGAATCCGTTTGATGAATGATCTGACGGGAAAGGAGCGGATATGAATATCCTGATTCTGAGCGCGGGCACCCGCGATAAGGTGGTGCAGTATTTTAAGAAGGAGCTGGCTGGCAAGGGCAGGGTTATTGCGACCGACTGCTCCAATCTGGCGCCCGCGGTGTATGAGGCGGACGCTTTTTATCTGGTACCACGGATTACGGCGCCGGACTATCTGGATGTGGTGCTGGATATTTGTGAAAAGGAGAAAATAACAGGGGTTTTCTCCCTGATTGACCCGGAGCTGTCCCTTCTTGCAAAGGAGCGCGAGCGGTTTCTGGCGGTGGGAACCACACCTATTGTGTCTGATTATAAGCTGGTGGAGACCTGTTTTGACAAGTACAGAATGTATGAGATGCTGGGGGAAATGCAGATACCTACGGCGAAATGCTATTTGGACAAAGAATCCTTCTACCGGGCGGAGGAAGCCGGAGAGATATCTTACCCTGTATTTGTGAAGCCGGTGCGGGGCAGCGCCAGTATCCATATCAATAAAGTGGGGAGCAAAAAGGAAATTGAGGTGCTCTATGACCTCTATGACGACCTTTTGATTCAGGAGTACATGGACGGCACAGAATTTGGTGCGGATGTGTATGTGGACATGCTTTCCGGGAAGTGCACGGATATCTTCGTAAAAAAGAAGATCAAGATGCGGGCGGGAGAGACCGATAAGTCTGTGTCCTTCAAAGATGAAAAGCTGTTTGCACTGATCCGGGATTTCGCGGAAAAATGCGGTTTCCGGGGCATGATAGATATTGACATTTTTGAGATCGGCGGCGTTTATTATATTTCTGAGGTCAATCCCCGCTTCGGCGGCGGTTATCCTCACGCATACGGCTGTGGCGTAAACATGGCGGCGGCGGTGGTGAAAAATATCTCCGGGCAGGAAAATGAAGTGCGGATTGGAGAATATCGGGAAGGGATCTGCATGATGAAGTTTAATGAGGTGATGATACGCGATATGGCGGACGTTGAGATCGTGCCCTGATTTTAGGCGGCTGCGAAGCGGATTTGGGGCTGGGCTTTTGGCAAAGAGGGATGATATTTATGGAAAGAGTTCTGATTTTGATTAATTCCTCCGGCGGTTTGTGTGATTTCCGCGGAGAATTTGTGGAGGCGCTCTGTGCGGAATACGAGGTCTGGGTGAGTATGCCGGACGATGTAAAAGAGAAGGAACTTGTAGACATGGGATGCCATATAATCAGGACGCCCATCAACCGCAGGGGAATCAATCCGCTGGAGGACTTGAAGTTGTACCGCGCTTACGGTAAAATAATGAAAGATCTGAGGCCTTCCCTGGTGGCGACCTACACGATCAAACCGAATATTTACGGCGGATTTGCCGCGGGGATGAAAAAGATTCCCTATATAGCCACGATCACGGGGCTTGGCGGCGCGTTTGACAGGACAGGACTGCTTCTTAGGCTGATTGTCGGGATGTACCGCGCCGGTTTAAAACGGGCGGCATGTGTGTTTTTCCAGAACGAGGAGAACAGAGGTATTTTTCGGGACATGGGTATCACGGCAAAGAAGACGCGGATGGTAATGGGCTCCGGCGTGAGCCTTAATAAACACCGTTTTGAGCCGTATCCCGAGAGGGAGGAAGTGCATTTTCTCTTTGTCGGCCGGGTGATGAAGGAGCGGGGCATCCTGGAGTATATAGAGGCGGCGAAACACTTACATAGCGACCGGGTATTTTTTGATATCATGGGTTACTGTGACGAGGATTATCAGGAGCTTTTGGATGATCTGGAGAAGGAGGGTGTGATCCGTCAGATCGGTTTTCAAACACAGGTACATGAATATCTGGCGGCTGCTGACGCCATTGTGGTGGCTTCTTTCCACGAGGGGATGTCCAATGCGCTGATTGAGGGCGCGGCCACGGGCAGACCGGTGATAGCCTCGAATATCAGCGGCTGCAAGGAAGCTTTTGAGGAGGGTGTGACGGGCTTTGGTTTTACGCCGGGCAAGCCGGAAGAGCTGATAGGCGCGCTGAAAAAATTCCTTTCCCTTTCCAGAAAGGAGCGGGCGGCAATGGGACGCTGCGGCAGGGAAAAGATGGAACGCGAATTTGACCGCAGGCTGGTGACGGCGGCGTATATGGACGAGGTCGGGCGGATACTGGACCGAGGATGAAAGCTGCGGCGTATTTGCCGCTGGGACTGCGCAGTAAAGATAGAGAAGACAGAGTATGGAGGCATACGGGAAGGAGAATTGACAACAGATGGATTTATATGAAAAGCTGGTGAGCGGTGAGGAAAAGCTCTCCCTTGTAGGGCTTGGCTATGTAGGCATGCCGATTGCGGTTGCTTTTGCAAGGAAGATTCAGGTAGTGGGCTTTGACTTAAATGAGGCGAAGATCGAACTGTACAAAAAAGGCGTCGATCCCACAAATGAGGTGGGTGACGAGGTGATCCGCAGTACGAAGGTGGACTTTACAGCGGACCCGGCAAAGCTTAAGGAGGCAAAGTTCCACATTGTAGCGGTGCCCACGCCCGTCAATGACGATCATACGCCGGATCTCTCTCCTGTGGAGGGTGCGAGCCGCATTCTGGGACAGAACCTGGCGAAGGGTTCTGTGGTGGTGTTTGAGTCTACGGTGTATCCGGGTGTGACGGAAGATATATGTGTGCCTATTTTAGAGAAAGAGTCCGGCTTAAAGTGCGGCGTGGACTTCAAGATCGGGTACTCTCCCGAGCGGATCAATCCGGGCGATAAGGTACATAGGCTGGAGACGATCACGAAAATCGTATCGGGTATGGATGAGGAAACCCTTGATGTCGTGGCTAAGGTCTATGAGCTGGTAGTGGAGGCAGGCGTTTACCGCGCGGACTCCATAAAAGTGGCGGAGGCGGCCAAAGTCATTGAGAACAGCCAGAGAGATATCAATATAGCGTTCATGAATGAGCTCTCCATCATCTTTCACAAGATGGGAATTGACACGAAGTCAGTGCTGGAGGCGGCTGGGACGAAGTGGAATTTCCTGCCGTTTATGCCGGGACTGGTAGGCGGCCACTGTATTGGTGTGGACCCCTATTACCTGACCTATAAGGCGGAGCAGCTCGGTTATCATTCACAGATTATCCTTTCCGGCAGACGGATCAACGACGACATGGGTAAATATGTGGCGGAGAGTCTTGTAAAAGACCTGATACGAGCGAATATACCCGTGAAACATGCGAAGGTGGCGATCCTGGGATTTACTTTCAAGGAGAACTGCCCGGATACGAGAAATACGAAGGTAATCGACATCTACAGAGAGCTGGGTGAATATGGAATTGCGCCCATTGTGGTGGACCCGGCGGCAGATGCGGGGGAGGCGAAGCATCTCTACGGGATCGAGTTTAAGACCATGGACGACATCAAGGATGTGGATGCACTGATTATCGCTGTGGCGCATGAGCAGTTTCTGGAGCTTGACAGGGAGAAGATTTCTTCTTTCTATCATCCGGCGCACAAGAGAAAAGTGTTGATGGACCTGAAAGGGATATTGAACCATAAAGAATATCTGACAGGGGATTTTCTGTATTGGAGATTGTAAGATTGAATAGAGACAAAAAGAGAGCTCTGTGTCTTCTCGCAGGGCTTCTCGCCTTTTTTCTGGGACTGCTTGCAGTCGGCGGAGTCGGGGTTTATAATGATTCCGAACAATATATTACGATGCATATTCACAGGGAGCCGCTCTATCCCCTTTATCTTGCCGCCTTCCGGGCTGTTCTCGGGGAGGGATATCTGACCGCGGCGATGGCGGGGCAGGGAATACTCACGGCTGTTGGAATTACTGCGCTGTCGGAGTATCTGACAAGGCGTTTCGGACTCCGGCTGTGGGAGGAGCTGCTGGTCGTGGCCTTGCAGCTTTTGCCGCATCTGATTACGCGGTATGTGTCGGCGCTCCATATTTTTCTGGAAAACTCGGTAATGAGCGAGGGACTGTGCATTCCGCTTTTTACCTTGTTTGCTTATTTCCTTTTGCGGATGCTTTTTGAAGGGAAGGTACGGGATGCGGTGCTTGCGCTCCTTTTTGCCTATCTTCTGTCCATGACCAGGGGGCAGATGATGACTACGATTTTGCTGTGGGCGCTCCTTCTGGGGATTCGTATGGTATTTTATAAAAAGTACAGGTCGCTGTTTATATGTGTGTCAGCGGTGGCCCTTGTCTTTCTCCTGCGGGATTTTACGGTACACGTGTATAACTACGGCGTTACCGGGTATTTTATGGGCAATACGTATGGGCAGGTGAATACGCTGACCAATGTGATGTATGCCTGTGATGAGGAGGACCGGGAAGTTTTTGAGGAGGGGGATCTGGAACAGGCCTTTTTCGACAGCTTTTACAGTAAGGCGATGGAGCGGAAGTTGAATCATGTGTACGCCGGGGACAGCTTTGGCGAACGGGCGGCATATCTGGAGGCAAACCATGATATTCTGAAATTCCAGATTCTGGAGGCGGAGCTGTCTGCCTATTATTTCGGTCTGGGAGAGGTAGACTATTATGAGCAGAGCAGTATGTCCGACGAGATGGCTGGTAAGATGATAAAGAAACTTCTGCCTGCCTGTTTTGGACAGTGGCTGTACGATTATATTCTTTTGTGCCGCAATGGTTTTGTCAGAAGTATCGCGGTGGTGCACCCATTGATCAATTTTGCCGCGCTTTTACTGTATCTGCTCGCGGCGGGGCTGGCGCTTTGGCTTATTCTTGTAAAGAAACAGGCCCGGGCGGCAGTCGTTATGGGGACGGCGCTGCTGTTCATTGCAGCGAATGTGTGCGCAACGTCGATCACGATTATGTGTCTGTCGCGTTATATGATATATGGGTTTTCATTGTTTTATATCGCGCTGTATCTGGTAATCAGGGAAGTGTGTGAGAACAAACTATTATGGAGGTCGAAGCAGAATGAGTTATCAGGACATCACATTTGAAAAAGGAACGGTATTTCTTGTGACAGGCGGGGCGGGCTTTATCGGTTCAAACCTTTGTGAGGCCTTGCTTGACATGGGCTGCGTGGTGCGCTGCCTGGACAATCTGTCAACGGGAAAGTATGAAAATATTGAGCATTTTATGGGAAAGGAAGGGTTTACTTTTATAGAGGGAGACATCCGGGATCTCGAAACTTGTAAGCAGGCGTGCATGGGCGCTGACTATGTGCTGAATCAGGCGGCATGGGGGAGTGTGCCCAGAAGTATAGAGATGCCGCTTCTCTATGAAGAAATTAATATCCGGGGCACTTTAAATATGATGGAGGCAGCGACGCAGTGTGGGGTCAAAAAGTTTGTTTATGCGTCCAGCTCTTCCGTGTACGGAGATTCTACGGAGCTTCCCAAGATAGAAGGGCAGGAGGGGAAAGTGATTTCCCCGTATGCGCTGACAAAGAGGACGAACGAGGAGTACGGACGGCTCTATAAGGAATTATATGGGCTTGACACATACGGCCTGCGGTATTTTAATGTGTTTGGGCGCAGGCAGGACCCGGACGGTATGTATGCGGCGGTGATTCCGAAGTTTATCAAACAGCTGCTCCACGGGGAAACTCCCACCATAAACGGGGACGGCAGGCAGTCCCGGGATTTCACTTATATCGACAACGTGATCGAGGCAAATCTGCGCGCCTGTAAAGCGGGCAGCGAAGCCGCAGGGGAGGCTTTCAACATCGGTGCGGGCGGACGGCTGTATCTGATTGATATGTATGAGCAGCTTTGTCAGGCGCTTGGCGTGAAGGTGGAGCCGGATTTTGGTCCGCCGAGGGCGGGCGATGTGCGGGATTCCAACGCGGACATCAGTAAGGCGAGAAAGCTTTTGGGGTATGATCCTTCCTACGATTTTGAGAAGGGAATAATGCTTGCCATAGACTGGTATAAAGAGTACTTGAAGTAGCTGCCGACACATGTCTGCGCAGTGGGAACGGGATAGGGAACAGGTATGGAATTTAGACTTGCCGGCTATCGTATGCAGATAGCGAAGGAATATAAAATCGACGGTACGATGCCCAGGATTTATAACGAGGAAGGCCGTCTGCTTGAGACCTACTTTATCAAAAACAGGCATTCCCAGCATGCGCCCTTTGGCAAGGAAGGGAAATATTTTTTCTGGGATCGCTACAACTATGGGCTTGACACACATTTTTACGGTCCGGAATCCCTGACGAGAACGCTGGGGAATCCGCAGACCAAGTATGGAATGCTGACGGAGTCGAGAGCGATTGTGCCGCAGGATTACGAGGTGTTTCGCAGGCACAAGGGGCTTGAGAAGGAGTTTCGGTATATTTTTACTTATGACGAGAAGGTTTTAAATGAAATTGAGAACGCAAGGTTTTATCCGGTTGCGGCGGGTATATGGAATAGAGAGATGAAGGAGGAGGCGCATCAGAAAAAGGACAGGGATTTATCCATTTTGTCCTCTGATAAAATTATTTGCGACCTGCACCGCTTTCGGCTTGAACTCGCCAGAATGTGTAAAAGGGAGAAGCTTGCCGATACCTATGGCAGATTTGATGGCGGCGAGTATGTAAAAGATGTAGATGAAACCCTTGACAGGTATCGGTTTTCGCTAATCATCGAGAACGACATTTCGGATTACTATTTTTCTGAGCGTCTCACGAGCTGTTTTGCGGCACAGACCATACCGGTGTACCTGGGTGCACGTAAAATTTCGGATTTTTTTGATGCCGACGGCATGATTTTACTGGAAAAACCGGATTTAGATGAGGTAAAGAATAAAATCAGGGAGTGTACAAAAGAGAATTATGAGTCCAGACTGCCGGCAGTGCTGCGCAATTATGAGAAGGCACGGGAGTATGTGAATATGCAGGATTATCTGTATGAGCACTATCTGATGAAAAAGTAGTAGTAAGGAGGGAAAGTAACTGTTCACAATGAATAGTTACGGGGGAGAAATATGCGCTACAGAGTAGTTGTGTTCGGGGTGAAAGACACCTCGGAAAATATTGTTAATTTTATTCAGAAAGAAATCTGTCCCGTGGATCTGGTCATCACGATCAGCCCGGAAGTGACGAAAAAAAATCAGGTTTCGGGGTATAAGGGCCTGTCTGTACTGACGGAAAAATACGGTATTCCCGTGCATGAGGCGGACAGCTATTTCCTGACAGACGAAAAGACGCAGGAGTTTATGCGGAAGAACGAGTTTGATATCGGTATTTCCATGGGCTGGCAGAGACTCATTCCAAAGTCCGTTCTGGACTGCTTTAAGCATGGTATCTACGGATTCCACGGCAACAGCGGCTATCTGCCGTTTGGCAGGGGGCGCTCGCCTTTAAACTGGTCCGTGATTCTGGGGGATACCCGTTTCAATTTGAATCTGTTCCGCTATGACGAGAAGGCGGACAGTCCCAATGTGTTTGCCACGGAGATGTTTTCCATCACGCCCCACGACGATATCCGTACGGCACAGTACAAGAATATGATTTGCTCCAAACGTCTGATCCGCAAGCTGCTTGTGGCGTATGAGAGCGGGCACATTGAGATCCGCAGGGATTCCAAGGACTTTGATTCCTGGTATGAGAAACGGACGGCGGCTGACGGGAAGATTGACTTCCATAGTAGAACGCGTGACATTTACAATCTGGTCCGCGGCGTGGCGGCGCCCTTCCCGGGGGCATTTGCTTACTGCAAAGATCAGGAGGTGCGTGTCTGGGAGGCGCATCCCTTTGATGAAATGATTGATTTTTCCGCTTATGCGCCGGGCGAGGTGATTGATGTGTTTGACGGAAAGCCTGTGGTGCGCACGGTGGACGGATCGCTTTTAATCGACCGCTATGAGAGCAGCCTGACGCTGGAAGCGGGGGACATACTGTTATGACGAAACCGATACATGTGCTGCATGTGCTTGGCGGCGTGGGACTTGGCGGTGCGGAAAGCCGCATTATGGACCTGTACAGACAGATGGACAGGGAGGAGATTCAGTTTGACTTTCTGGTACATGCATCGGCTGCTCGGAAACCAGAGTTTTACGACGAAGAGATACGGAATTTGGGCGGGCATATTTATGTGCTCCCCAAATTTAGGGTATATAATTATTTTGCTTACAAAAAGGCGGTCAGGGCATTTTTTGCGGCGCACAGGGAGTTCCGGGTGGTGCAGGGGCATATGACCAGTACCGCGGGGATCTATCTGCCCATCGCAAAGAAGGCGGGGGTACCCGTCGTAGCCGCCCATGCCAGGAACGCTGGTGTGGTGAAGGGATTAAAAGGGCTTGCGACCCGGTTTTTCAGGCGGGGGCTTGCGAAGAAGGCGGATCATTGTTTTGCCTGTTCGGCTCTTGCGGGGCAGGATGTGTTTGGCGAAGCGGCAATGAAGGCCGGGCAGGTCAAAGTCATTTACAATGCCATTGATGTGGGCAGATTTACCTATAATGAAAAAGTGCGCAGACAGGTGCGGGCGCAGCTTGGGATTGACACGGAACTGGTGCTTGGGCACGTAGGGCGTTTTCAATACCAGAAAAATCACCCGTATCTGCTGGAGGTTTTTGCGGCGGTATGTAAAAAACAGCCGGACGCCCGTCTTCTCCTTCTGGGAGAGGGGGAGGACAGACCTGCGATGGAAGAAAAATGCAGGCGGCTCGGCATAGCGGACAAGGTACAGTTTCTGGGAAACCGAAAAGACGCGGAGCGCTTTTATCAGGCAATGGATTTATTCCTTCTGCCATCCTTTTTTGAGGGGCTTCCGGGCGTGCTGGTGGAGGCGCAGGCGGCGGGCCTTCGCTGCTTTGTGTCGGATACAGTCACGAGAGAGGCAAAGGCCACGGATCTGGTTACTTACCTGAGTATAGGGGAACCTCCCGTGCGCTGGGCGGAGGAAATTTTAAAGCAGGCGGATTATACTAGGCGGGATACGGCGCAGGAGCTGCGCAGGGCAGGATTCGATGTGCGGGCACAGGCGCAGGGGTATAGACAGTTTTATCTGACAGGAGACAGTTCGCGGATATGAAAAAAATGTTATTAATCGTGCCATCTCTTCATCAAGGCGGGGCGGAAAAAGTCTGTGCGGCGACGGCCGTTGTATTAAAACCGTACTTTGATGTGCAGATTGCCATTTTTGATTCCAGAAACATTGATTTTGATGTGGAGGATGTTCCCGTTGCAGATCTTGGCCTGCCGAGCCGCCCGGGGAAACTTGCCAAGGTGATCAATGTTTTGCGGCGGGGACACAGGCTTAAAAAGTTAAAAAAAAGGGAACAGATTGACATAGCTTACAGCTTTGGACCCACGGCGAATCTCGCCAATATTTTTGCGGGACGACTCTTTTCAAAAAGAGGCGCGAAATGCTGGCTCGGCGTGATGAGCTATATGGATATGGACAGCTCCTGGCTGGGACTTTTCTGTAAGAGGGCCGACAGGCTTCTGTGCTGCTCGGAGACGCTTCGGGGTATGATTGAGAAAAAATATGCCTGTAACTGTGCAGTTACCCTGACCGGTTTTTTTGACATTCCGCAGATAAAGGCGCGGGCCGAGGAAGAGGAAGCCCGCCTTCCCTGGCAGGACGGCCGGATCATCGTCTCGATGGGGCGGGAAGATGTGGTCAAGGGTTTCTGGCATCTGCTGAAGATTTTTTCGCTGGTGCACAAGGAGCTGCCGGATACAAAGCTTCTCATCATTGGCAAAGGGGAATTTACGGAGTACCGAAAACTTGCGGCAGACCTGGGCATTGCGGATGCCGTGTGTTTTGCCGGGCTTCAGAAAAACCCGTATCCGTATTTGAAAAAAGGGACGCTCTATCTGCTGACTTCCTATTGGGAGGGCTTTCCCAACGCGCTTGTGGAGGCGATGGCAATGGGGCTTCCGGCTGTGGCGACGGACTGCATGACGGGCCCCGCGGAGATTTTTGACGGAAAATATGGCATTTTGGTGCCGAACATGGCAAAGGAGCCTGATATGGACGCCTCCCATATAGACGAGGAGGAGAAAAATACGGCAAAGCGGGTGGCTGCGCTTTTGCAAAACGAGGAAGAACTGGCGCGTTACAGCAGGCTGTCGGTGGAGCGCGCAGGCGTCTTTTCCAAGGAGACATATATCCGCAAGATCAGGGAATGGTCGGTTTAACAAGCGTGAGAAGAACTTCTTTGAGGAGGAAATATGGTTCGTAAGATTGCGTTTCACTTGAATTGTCTGGAACAGGGCGGCGCGGAGCGGGTGGTCTCAAATTTGTCCAACCGCTTTGTGCAGAACGGATATGAGGTGCTTGTCGCTACGGAGTGGCAGGGAGAGGATGAATTTCGGATTGATGAGAAGGTGCGGCGTGTGCATGTAGGACTGCGGCCGGGGGACGAGGGGAAAAACCGCCTGACCCAGTTTTTTCTGCGCATCCGTTACCTGAAAGAGTTTTTGAAGAAGGAAAAGCCGGATATTCTTATCCCGTTTGCCAGGAAAGCGCTGTACCGGGGACTGACGGCGGCTTTTTTTATTAAGATTCCGGTGCTGATTTCCATACGGACAGACCCGGTGGGACACTATGACAGACCCTTTGACAAGGTGCAGATCCCTTTTCTGTTTCCAAGGGCCAACGGCTGCGTTTTTCAGACGGAAGGTGCAAGAGAGTTTTTTGCTCCCAGATTGCAGAAAAATTCACGCATTATTCTAAATCCGCTGAATCCCAAGTACATCGGTGTGCCGGAGCCGGAGAAACGGACAAAAACGGTGGTGCAGTCCGGCCGGCTGGTGGATTTCAAAAATCAGGTCATGCTGATCCGGGCCTTCCACGAAGTGCATAAAAGACACCCGGATTACGATCTGAAAATTTACGGCAGGGATACGGAGGACGGTACGAAGGAACTTTTAGAGCGGACGATAGAGGAACTGCAGGCACAGGATTATGTGCATCTGATGGGAGCCAGTGACAGTCTGGAAAAACAGCTCCCGGATGCGGCGCTTTTTGCGTTCAGCTCTGACTGGGAGGGACTGCCGAACGCCCTGATGGAAGCGATGGCGTTAGGGCTGCCCATTGTGGCGACGGATTGCCCCTGCGGCGGTCCGCGCACGATAATGACAAACGAGGTGGACGGTCTGCTGATTCCCATCAAGAACCAGAAAGCGATGGAGGACGGCATCAACCGGCTGATCGACGACCCGGCGCTTGCCGAAAGACTTGGCCGGGAGGCAAGAAAAATCGCGCAGAGAGCCAACGACGAGGCAATTTACGGACAGTGGCGGGACTATATCGACGAAGTGTGCGAGGAATATTGGAAGAAGCATAAGAGTCGGTGAAAGAGACAATGAAGCAGTAGACGGGGCGGGGATTACGCTCGATAAGCAGAGAGATGCGGCGGGGAAAGAAGAAAGGCGGAGCACGGAGGATATCGCATGGGATCAGAAAGGGACATAAAAATACAGCGCCCCACGGGATGTAAGCTCTTTCTTCTGCTTCCCATTGCAGTTTGCTATGCCTGTTTTGTCGTGCTTGGGGACTGGCAGGGATCGGTGGACTACAGCAATGCGCAGAATCTGGCGAGGCTCGTGCTCTGGGCGGCGGGAAGCTTTGCCGTACTGGCCGGCGCGGGTTTCCTTATGGAGAATGGCGCCGTTTTGATTGGGCTTTTGCCGTCGGGCGTGCAGAGGGTATATCACAGAGTTTTTCCGGCCGGGAAGGAGAGGCGGGGCCGCTGGTGGATCTGGCTTCTGTTTTTTCTGTTGTGCCTGCTGTGCTATCTGCCTTACTATCTCATATATTATCCCACATGGTTTAACAACGATGCGGTGTGGCAGATGGAACAGGCGCTTGGTATGGCGGCAAAATCAAACCACCACCCCTATTTTCATACGCTCATTATCAAAGTCTTTCTGACGGTGGGTTATGGTCTCTTTCACGACTACACGGCGGCGGTGGCGCTGTATACCTTTTTTCAGATGGCGCTGACGGCGGCGGTTTTCGGATTTTATCTGTATCTTTTGTACCGGCGGGGCACAAGGCGTCTTTGGCTTGTCCTTGCGGTGTTTTTCTATGCGCTTCTCCCCCTCAATGGGATGCTCAGTATCTGCATGGGCAAGGACGCCTGGTTTACGGCGGCGTTCCTGCTTTTTGTGTGGGCGGCACATAATTGCGCTTTGACACAGGCTTCGCGCGGCGATGCCGGGCGGACAGAGACTCCGGGCAGTTTTGACGGAGGGGAGATGACTTTTGGGATGCCGGCCGGCCGGCGCTGGCTCTGGTTTTTTGGGACTGGCGTGTCAGTCTGCCTCCTCAGAAGCAACGGCATCTTTGTGTTTCTGGGGACGGCGTTTGTGCTGATTACGTCGCAGTTTTTCAAAGGGCGGAGGACGTTGGCAAAGGACAGTGGAGGCAGGGAAGGCGGTTGGCGGCGGCTTTTTTCGGGACGGGAGAGGCAGCGCATGTACACTTCGGTGGCTGCTGTGCTGGTCTGCTACCTTCTCTGGCAGGGACCGATTCTTCATGCCTTACAGGTGCAGCCGCCGGACACGATTGAGAGCCTGACCATGCCGGTACAGCATCTGCTCTGCACCTATGTCCGAGGCGGTAACCTTAGGGCTGAGGAAGTGGAAATGATGGAGGCGGTTGTCCCGCTGGAGAAGATCGACGAGTATTACAACCCCTATTTGTTTGATGTGACGAAAAATTACATACGCGAGAACGGCAATCAACAGGTGATCGCGGACAACAGGGGAGCGTACGCAAAACTCTGGCTGGATGTGGGGCTTCGCAATCCCATGCTTTATCTGGAGGCGGAGATTCGGCAGACGGCGGGGTATTATGCATTACACATTCCCCATGACCAGATTCTTTACAGTGAGTATTTTATGGTGGATAATCCTTTTGGCATCGAGAACGAGAGGAAAGTTTTCAGCTATGATGATAGTCTGTCCATGGGAGAATTTTTACAGTGGTTCCAGACCTTTTATAACAGGGTGTGGAGTCTGGGGATGAATACGTGGCTGCTGCTGTTTGCGCTTGCATGTACGCTATACAGGGGGCGGCGGGCAATCGCGTTCGCGCCCTGTGTGATGCTTTTGGTGAGCCTGCTTCTGGCTGCCCCGGTGTACAATGAGCTTCGGTATGCTTACGGGGTGTTTGTGGCGCTGCCGTTTTTGTTTCATGTCGGGTTGGGGGAGGAAAGATGAAAAAATGGTTAAAGGCGGCACTCTTTCTCCTGCCGCTGCTTCTTTTCATAGGATGGGTTAACTGGTACGTGGATTCCTACGCCCTTCTCCGCGTTACCTATGATGAAATCGCCGCGCAGATGGCGGCGGGAAAGAACGTGGAGGGGCTGGAAGACTCTGATTACAACGACAGGAACCTTCTGGCGGCACGCCTAAAAGGGATGGAGGAGGCGCCGCAGGTCATGGTTCTCGGTTCCAGCCGGGTGTATACGTTTGACCATACCATGTTCGGGACGGATTCCTTTTACAATGCGGGGCTGTCGGAGGCTACGATTTATGACCTTCTGGCGGTGACGGGCATTTTGGCTGCGGAGGAGAAGCTTCCGAAAACGATGGTGGTCGGCGTGGACGCATTTCTCTTTAACAGGAGCCATGACAACGAGAAGTGGAAGGAATTGGAAAGCTATGCAAACTATATGTCGCTGGCGCTGGACGGAAAACTGTCGCCGGAGCTTGCGAACCCGCATAAAGATACGGGCAGGGAATTTTCAAAAGCGCTCTCTTTAGACTATTTCCGCTACAACGTCACCCTTCTTCCCGACAGAAAGAGGTTTGCCGTAAATTACACGGACGGTTGGGAGACGGAAAAGTATCTGAAACATTATGACGGAAGCGTCAGCTATCAGCGCAAGCTGCGCGAGGTGAATCCGGCGGACGTTGAGGAGATGACAAGACAGGCGATGGAAGAGCATGTGGTCTATCGGATGACGGATTATACGGAGATAGACGAATGGCATTTTCAGAGGCTTTCCGGGCTGATTGACTATCTGCTGGATGCGGGTGTGGAGGTCATTTTATACTTGCCACCCTATTCGCCCATGATGTATAATTACATAGAATCTGAGGAGGCTTTTCAGATCACGCTGGAAGTGGAGGAAGAGGTAAAAAATCTGGCGGCCAGGAAGGGACTTACCCTGTGCGGCTCCTACGATCCGGCGGGATGCGGCCTTGAGATGACGGATTTGTACGACGTGTACCATGTAAAGACTGAAAAGACGGCGGATACTTACTATCTGGCGCAATAAGGAAAAATTATGAAAGCGAACGTTACCTACTGGCTGGACGAGACGGCGGCGCGTTTCCCCGATAAGACAGCCTATGCGGATGAAAATAAGGAAATTACTTTTGGACAGCTGCGCGTACAGGCGAGAGCCATTGCATGTGAACTGACGGCGAGAGGGCTCTTTAAAAAGCCTGTCGCTGTTTTTCTGGAAAAGGGCGTGGACGTGCTTGTCTCCTTTATGGGAGCGGCTTACAGCTGCAACTTTTACTCTCCGATAGACGTGGACATGCCGGGGAGCCGTGTGAATAAGATTCTGGAAGTGTTGGAGCCCGCGGTAGTGATTACTGCAGGGGCTTTGCGGGATGTCTTTTCGGCATATGATTATAAGGGGGAGTTCCTTCTGCTGGAGGATGTTCTGCCGGCAGAATCCGCGCGGGAAGCGGCATTGGAGGAAGTGAGAAGGCGCGGCATTGACACCGACCTTCTGTATGTGCTCTTTACCTCCGGCTCCACGGGTGTTCCAAAGGGCGTGACCATCAATCACCGGGCGGTGATCGACTACATAGACTGGGTGACGGAAACCTTCGAAATTACGGAGAAGGACAGCTTCGGCAACCAGGCGCCGTTCTATTTTGACAATTCCATTCTGGACATTTACAGCACACTGAAAACGGGTGCGACGACTTATATTATTCCGAAAACGCTTTTTGCCCAGCCGGTACCCCTTCTGGAATATTTGAGGGAAAAGAAGATCAATACCATCTTTTGGGTGCCATCTGCGCTGATTGTTGTGGCGAAGCTCAAGGCGTTCAAAAATGTGGATCTGTCGGACACGCTGAGGCGGGTGCTGTTCTGCGGCGAGGTCATGCCGAATAAACAGCTGAACGTGTGGCGGAAATTCCTGCCGGACGTACAGTACGCGAACCTGTACGGTCCCACGGAGATCACGGACGCCTGTACTTATTATATTGTTGACCGTGAATTTTCTGACGAGGAGCCGCTTCCTATCGGGTTTCCCATGCCGAACACGGACATTCTCGTGTTAAATGAAAAGAACGAACTGGTGACAGGGGAAGAGCCGGGAGAGCTATGTGTCAGAGGCACGTCCCTGTCCATGGGCTATTACAAAAACCCGGAGAAGACGAGGGAAGCGTTTGTGCAAAATCCCCTGAATCAGGCAGTGCCGGAGCTGGTCTATCGGACAGGCGATATCGTGAAATACAATGAGCGCGGTGAGATCATTTATCTTTCGAGGAAGGACTTCCAGATCAAGCATATGGGGCATAGAATCGAGCTGGGAGAGATTGAGACGGCGGTGTCTTCTCTGCCGGAAATTTCCCTGAATTGCTGTCTTTATGACGAGAAGCGACAGAAGATCGTGCTTTTTATCGAGGAGGAACTGGAAAAGGCGTATATCAACGAAAAGATTTCCCATCTCGTGCCCGAGTATATGCTGCCGAATAAGGTGGTCCGTGTGGAGAAAATGCCGATCAACGCCAACGGAAAGATCGACCGGGTGAAGCTGAAAGAAAACATAAAATAGACGGGAAGCGGCAAACGGAACGGCCAGACGGCTGTGTGATAATGAGTGGAGCTGTATGAAGACAAATTTTGAGAGGGTCGTGATAATCGGTTACGGCAAGGCGACCGGGGAAATATTGAAGTACGCAGCGGACAGGCGGCCGGATTACGGCTATGTGCTTCAGTTCATTGAGCATGAGATTCACGCCCTGAGTGTGACGAAACAGATATGCGAGGAGAGGGGCATTCCTTTCGCATCCTTGCCGGATAAAAGAGAGCTCGGTGAGTATCTTGGAAAAATACAGGAGAAAACGCTGATTGTCTCCGCCAGCAACAATTTTTTGTTTCCGGCGGCGCTGGTGGAACGGGAAAATATGACGATCATCAACTTCCACAATGCGCTTCTGCCGGATTATCCCGGGAGAAACGCGCCAAGCTGGGTCATTTATCAGGGGGAGGCGCGCACGGGTATCACTTGGCACTATGTGACGGCGGGGGTGGATGAGGGAAATATCATCATCCAGAAGAGCTGCGGGATCGGATCTGACACGAAGGCATATGAACTGACGGAAACCTTGATGGACCTGGCATATGATGGATTTTGTGAATGCTTTGACGGTGTTTTGCAGGAAAACGCCGAGGCGAGACCGCAGGGGTTTTCGCCTAAGAGACGGATGTATCGTTCAACAGAGATACCGGGAGACGGATTTTTTGACCTAAATGAACCGCCGGAGAAACTGTACCGACTGCTTCGCAGTGTGGATTATGGGAAAATCGGGATATTTCCGCCGCTGCAGATGGAAGTTGCAGGAAAACGGGCGGAAGTTTTACGATATCGAAAGATTGCCCCGGAAAAGAGAACAGAGGGGGCGGACATGCTCTATGTGCCGTTTGCTGACGGTATGTTGCTGAAAATAAAATATCGGTTGTTATGACATGGAAGGATCAGGAATGAAAAAATCTGCTTATGCGGGTGTAAAATATAAGTACAGATAACAGACGAGAAAGGATATCAGTTTATGGAAGAAAAGATTTTAGAGATTTTAGAAGAATACTGTGAGGAGGCTCTCGACTATACCGGCGACAACATGATGGAGGAGGGCGTAATCGACTCCTTTACGGTAATCAATGTTGTGAGCGAGCTTGAGGATGTCTTTGATATTGAGATAGACGCCAAATATGTGGTGGCCGAGAATTTCAGAAATAAGGAGGCGGTCATAGAACTGGTGAGACGCCTGCTGGAGGATGAATGAGAATGTGAGCATTCTCCTGATGGAGGAGCCGATGCAATTTTTATCTGCTGCATTTATTATACTTTGGGTGATATCTTTCGCCCTCTATTATCTGGTGCCGGTTAAGCGCCAGTGGATCATTTTGGCCGTGGCAAGCGGCCTGTTTTACGTGGCCGGTACAGGTGGCATTCCAATTGGGATTCTTTTGACGGGAACAGGCGCTTACGCGGGCGGCCTGTATTTAAAACGCAGTTTGGAAACACAGAAAAATGTGCTTTCGGATATAGCGGATAAAGAGAGGAAAAAGATAGTGAAACTGGGATTTGAGAGGCGCAGAAGACGTGTTCAAATCCTTTATTTTGTGTGCAGTCTCGGCATTTTGCTCTGTGCAAAATATATGGTTGTGATCCTGCCCTGTCTGCAGAAGCTGGGGCTGACCACGCCGAGGAGCGACACTTTTTTCGGGCGCATAGTCATGCCCCTGGGAATCTCTTTTTATACGCTGACGGCAATCGGCTATGTGGTGGACGTGGGACGGGAACAGTGCCGGGCGCAGGAAAATCCTGTCAGACTTTTCCTGTTTCTTGCGTATTTTCCGGCGATTACGCAGGGACCCTTTAACCGCTATGCGAAATTGCAGGGAGAGTTCGAGCGGGAGCATGTCTTTGATTATGAGAGAATGCTTTTTGGCGTACAGCGGTTCGTCTGGGGTGCCTTCAAGAAGCTTGTGATTGCGGACCGCATCAATCTCTTTGTGGGAAATGTGTTTGGGAGTGCAGCCGGGGGAGTTCCCGGCAGCATTTACGCATTGGCCGTGGTTCTCTATATGCTGCAGCTCTACGCAGATTTTTCGGGATATATGGATATGGCGCTGGGAATCAGTGAAACCTTTGATATTTTCCTGCCGGAGAATTTTAAAAGACCTTATTTTTCAAAGTCGGTGGCGGAATTTTGGCGCAGATGGCATATTACGCTGGGGACATGGTTTAAGGATTATGTGATGTTTACTTTTGTGATGTCGAAAACGGGACGAAAAATCGGGAAGGCATCGAAGAAAAAAATGCCCCGTATGGGAAAGCATGTGACGGGCATAATCGGAACAATGCTGGTGTGGCTGCTGACAGGTATGTGGCATGGCAGAACTGTGAACTATATCTTGTGGGGCGTCTATTATGGCGTTATTATGTGCATTTCCCTTGTATTGGAACAGCAGTATGTTATATGGAGGGAAAGACTACACATCAAGGGCGGAAAAGGATACAGTTTCTTTAGTATGGCGAGAACATGGGTAATCGTATTTGCGGCGGACGTGCTGATACGTGCTGAGAGTCTGCCTCAGGCAGGGGAAATTTACCGGGCGCTTCTTTTGGATTTCCGATTGATGGAAGGAATCCTGGGGGTGACTGACCACGGGCTCGGCAGATACGGCTTTTTGCTGCTTGCGGCGGCATGCATTTTGTGGCTTGCGGTTTCTGTCTGGGAGGAAAAAGGGAAAGACGTGCGCCGGATGATAACGGAGAGTCCGATGGCGCTGCGGTGGTGCTGTTACTACGGCGTGGTGCTGCTTTTGCTGATTACGGGGATTTACGGCGGAAGCTATGACACGGCTGCGTTTCTGTACCAAAGTTTCTGACAACATGCATGTACTGAACGGAAGGAGCAACAGGGTGAGAGGAAAAAAGGCAGCGGAAATATTTGTTATAATAGCGTGCGTTATTATAATGATGGCTGCGGTAGCCGTTTTCGCGGCAGGTGCGGGCTATACGGTTCTCAGCGGGGATGATTTTACCCACGGTGTGAGAGTGGGGGCGTTTCATGTTTCGCTGCCGAAGTATTTTGCGGCATCTTTATTGTATGTGAAGGATTTGTACATGGACTGGCAGGGAACGTGGTTTTCCATGTTTCTACAGGCGTTTCTCTCGCCGATCAATAATTTTGGCATGACGCAGCTTCGGGTGGTAATGGTGGGAAACGCGCTGCTTCTTCTCGGTTCGCTGGCGGCGCTTTTGTGGACGGGGCTGTCCTATTTTCGGGCGGGTACGGAAATGCACGGCGGAGAGATGGAGGAATCCGGCGGGAAGCCGGTGGGTACGGCGAAGAGCCTGACGGCACTGCGGTTTCTGGTTCTTACGCTTTTCTTCCTGTCCGTGGTAAACGCGGATGTCTATGAGGAGATTTACTTCTGGTTTTCCGGGGCGGTGGCGTACAGTATGCCTTTTTCTCTGCTGCTCATTGCGTTGACGCTTTTTCTTCTCATGAATAAGGAGAATTGTGGTCCGCGCAGGAAAAAGATCTGCATGGGAGCTGCGGCGGCCCTTCTGTTTCTCTCCTCGGGCGGCTCTCTGGCAGTGGCTGGTGTTGGATGTTACACGACACTGCTGCTTTCAGTGGTTTTCTTTCTCTTTACAGGGAATGTATCCCGGCACAATCTGACTGTTTTTGCGGCGGGCTTCGCCGGGGCGCTGATCAACGTTGCCGCACCCGGCAATTTTTCCAGACATGACGGTACGGCGGGAGCAGGTCTGCATTTTGGTCAGGCGGGTGTCGATACTGTGCGTATGTTCGCGGAGGAGACGGGCAGGCTTTTTCGGGAGACTATACTGGGACTGGCATTTTTGTTACTGATCGCAGCGGGCGTGTATTTGTCGGGAAGGTGCCGGATGGCCCTTCGGGAATACGGTATTGCCACAGTGTTTGCAATTTTGACAGGTATGGTGGCCTACTTTCCCGTGGCGCTCGGGTATGGCGGGTATTATGTTCCAAACAGATGTTATTTTATAATTGATGCGGCCATGGTGACAGCATTTTTAAATCTGGCCCTGTTTCTTGGGGTGTGCGGCCACAGGCTGTGCGGTCTGCCGTCCGACGGGCGCACGATTGCGGTGCTGCTCTATGTCTGTCTGGCGGCGCTTATTGTTACACCACTGGCCAAGGAAAAGCTGCCTCTTTACCGGGTGGCGCATTATGTGCACAACGGAAGTTACCGAGACTATTATGATAAATGTGTCGATCTCTATGAGTATCTGGAAACCTGTCCCGAAGAGGATGTGGAGTTGGAAATGCCGGAGTATATCGAAGATTTTGAGTGCTTTTATATAGACGAGGACGAAGAGGGCTGGGTGAATCAGGGAATCGCCGCATACTATGGGAAGAGGTCTGTGCGGCGGGCGCGCTAGCGGTTTTAAAAAAAGTGTGGTAAACTTACATAAAAGTAGGAGGCGGAAGCCTCAGAGCGGAGGGAACTATGTTTTCATTTGACGATTACAGGGAAATGATCAGAATAATAAAGGCAACAGGGCGTCAGTGCGGCTATGCGGAGGCGCTGCACAGGGACTCCTTCGTTATCATGCGCCACGACGTGGAGTACAGTGTGGAGAGGGCCTGGCAGCTTGCAAAAGTGGAGCAGAGCATGGATTTTACATCCACTTTCTTTTTCCAGTGGACCAACAATTCCTATAACATTCTCTCCCGGAGGAATATGGATATCATCAAGGATATGCATGAGAGAGGGCAGCACATCGGGCTTCATTTTGCCTTAAACGGGATGACGGATATGGAGCAGATCAGAAAACGTATTCGCATGGAGACCGATATTTTAAGCGAAATGTTCGGTTTTGCCATAACGGAATTTTCCGTGCACAGGCCTTCCAACGATGTGCTTAAGGAGAATATCAAGCTCGACGGCCTGCTCAATGCGTACCAGGATGAGTTTTTTACCTATGCGGATAAAATAACGGACGATACGAAACTGAACGTGAAATATATGTCGGATGCCAATCACATTTGGCGTTACGGTTATCCCGACGAGGCAAATATCACAGGTTATGACAAGGTTCAGATTTTGACACATCCTTTTGCATGGTGCAGGGAAGGCTATGACAATTTCAATAATTACCGTGTGCTGATGCAGGAGAAATATGAGGAACTGGTGGATTCCGTGGACAATGAATGCAAGGATTTCGGGGAATACAGGGAATATTTTATGGGCAAGGATGTGAGGTAACAACACGGGAAGAAGTTCTAAAGACACCGCGCCATAGGACGCGATGCCAAGAGATTCTTTTCGCGTGGGAGAATGCCAAAAGCAAGCATTCTCCGCTGCAGCGGAGGAGTATATATCATATGTGTGGAATTTGCGGGTATATCAGAAAACGGGAGGTTACGCCCGAGCAGCTTAAAAAGATGAATGATACGATGTATCACAGGGGACCCGACGACAGCGGACAGGAAATCTACGGGATGAGAGGCGGCTATCAAGTAGGGTTTGCCCAGAGACGCCTCTCGATCATGGACCTTTCGGCGCTGGGACATCAGCCTATGCACTCGCCCGATGGCCGGGTCAGTGTGGTTTGCAACGGAGAGATCTATAATTTCAAAGAATTGCGCGAAGAATTGGCGGACTATCCCTTTCGGTCGAACTGCGATACGGAAGTTATCATAGCCGCCTATTTAAAATGGGGCGCTTCCTGCGTGAACCGGTTTAACGGGATGTTTGCCATCGCGCTTTTTGACAGGGAGGAGGAGGCGGTCTATCTGATACGCGACCGTATCGGCAAGAAACCCCTCTATTACTGGTACGAGAGGGAAGAGCTTGTGTTTGCGTCGGAATTAAAGCCGATCATGGCATGCCCGGATTTTCATGCAGTGATAGACAGGGGCGTGCTCTCGCGTTATCTCTTCCAGCAGTATATCAATGCGCCAGAGAGCGTCTATGAGAATGTGTATAAACTTCCGCCGGGCGCGATTCTTAAGTTTTGCGGCGGGAAGATCAGCACATGGCATTATTGGAGTGTGCGGGAAGCTTATGGGGAAGCGTCGAAACAGCCCGTGAACAGTTATGAGGAGGCGAAGGGGCAGCTGAAAGCCCTGCTGCAGCGCGCTGTGTCACTCCGTATGATTGCGGATGTGCCGATTGGGATATTTTTAAGCGGCGGTTACGATTCTTCTCTGGTTGCGGCGATGGCGCAGGCATATGCAGGAGATCCTGTTAAAACCTTTTCCATCGGATTCCATGAGGACAGTTACAATGAGGCGCCCTATGCCAGGGCGGTGGCGGACTATCTGGGGACGGCGCACACGGAGCTGGTGATCGACGAGGCGGACATGCTTCGGATGGTGGATAGTATTCCGAAATATTACGATGAACCTTTTGCAGACCCCTCGCAGATTCCGACAATGCTGGTCTGCAAACTCGCAAGGGAGCAGGTGACGGTGGCGCTTTCAGGTGACGGCGGGGACGAGTTTTACTGCGGCTACAATATATATGAGAAGGTAGCGCAGGCGCAGAAGCTTGACATGCTGGGCGGTATGGTGCATGGTCTGTGCGGGATGCCGGGACTTAAGAGGCTGCGGCTCGAGGAGAGACTTCCCTTTAAGGTGCGCGTGATTGCCGGAAACAGAGAACGGGAAATGAAGACGCAGTTTGGCGCGGGCAATTATCCGGGGATGGCGCGGGCCATGGTTGGTGATATGCCTCCGGGAGAGACTGCGCTGCCGGTGCACTATCCTGTTGAGAGCAGCTACCCGGTGAGTGACTGGCAGATCTGCAGGATGCTCTTAGATATGGACACGTATCTGCCGGGGGATATACTGTGCAAGATGGACCGGGCATCCATGAAGTACTCATTGGAAGCGAGATGTCCGATTCTTGATCCGGATGTGATGGACTATTCCTACCGTATTCCACATGCATATAAATATGCGGCGAAAGATAAAAAACATATTCTGAAAGAAATTGCTTACGACTATATTCCGAGAGAAATGTTGGAGCGTCCGAAGAAAGGATTCAGTGTTCCGTTGGACAAATGGCTCAGGGGACCACTTAAAGAACGGCTGCTATGTTATGCGGATCGCGAACTACTGAAACGTCAAAATCTGTTCGACGAACCGTACGTGTCAAAGATGGTGGAGAGCTATCTTGAGACAGGAGACAGGGGCCGCGGGACGGGCAAAAATTATTCGCGGCTGATCTGGGCCTTCTTTGTCTTTCAACAGTGGTATACTTGCTTTTGTGAGAACGGTAACGAGTGAGATTTTAAAAAACGAAGGAATTGCAAATGTTATTATGAAGAAAATAAAAATGAATTTTCAGAAAATATCATAAATTATCTGCACCTTCTGAGAGATGAAAATAAATGAGAATTTAATTAAGAATGCAATTTTTGCTGGATTTTGACGAAAATGCAGGAAAAATATTTGGAAACAGGTGTTTTTAGTCGAAAAATGAAGGAATTTATGCAAGCCCATGAATGAGAAAAAAGAACAGAAAAAAATAGCCTTCTATATCGGCTCACTTCGTAAGGGAGGGGCGGAACGTGTGTTTGTAAACCTGGCGGATTACTTCCAAACGGAAGGATATCGTGTTGTGATGGTGACACAATATCAGAGGGAGGATGAGTATGATCTGCCGGTTGGAATTGAAAGAATACTGTCGGATATCGAGGAAGAAAAAGTGTCCGCGAGCCGGGTAATCAATTTCCTTAAACGGCTCAATAAATTACATGCGATATGGAAAGAGCAGGAGGCGGATGTTGTGCTGTCCTGTATCGGAAAAAATAATTTTATGGCTGTCGTTACCACTATGGGGACCAAGACGAAGGCGGTGGTTTCGGTGGTGGGGGAGGCAAAGGAGGAGTACCCGTCAAGAGGAATGCGTATGCTGGCGGATTTTCTCTTTTCCCGGGCAGCGGGAGTTATTTTACAGACGGAGCGGTCCAGAAGTTTCTTTTGCGGCGGGGTGGGCGATAAGGCTGTGATCCTGCCCAATTCCCTGAATCCGGCGTTTGTCAGACCGAGATTTGAAGGCGTGCGGGAGAAGACAATCGTTTCCGTGGGCCGCATGGACGCCAACAAGAACCATGAAATGCAGCTTCGCGCATTTGCCGCGTTGAAAGACAAATATTCGGAGTATACGCTTGTAATCTATGGGGACGGGGAGCTGCGCTCAAATATAGAAGAAACCGCGGTGAAGCTTGGTATTGCAGAGCGGGTTTTGCTGCCCGGTGTGGTGCAGGACGTGGCGGAGCGGATCTGCCGGGCGTCGCTGTTTCTGCTTACTTCCTATTCGGAGGGTGTCTCCAATGCGCTGATTGAGGCGTTGGCGCTGGGACTTCCTGTGATCGCTACGGATGTGCCGAGCGGCGGCACGGAGGAACTGATGGAGGACGGCGTGAATGGACTGGTGATTCCGGCAGGGGATCAGGAGGCGCTTACGCATGCCATGGATAGGCTCCTGGGAGATTCGGATTATGCAAAAAGGCTGGGCAGGGAGGCGGCGAAGATTCAGGAGAGACTTGCCCCGGAACGGGTAAATCCCTTGTGGAAGGCCTATTTTGAGGAAATTATAAATAAATAACATATGATACAGAATGTGGTTAAGGAGGTTTTCTGTGGAAACAGGGACAGAGAACAAGGTAAACAGAGAAACAGGAGGCGGAGATTTCACGGTCGGTGCAGGGCAGGCGGCGTTGCGGACGATAGCTTTTCTTGCGCTCTTTTTGGCGATGCTTCTGCCGGTGTCCTATATGGTTAGGACAAACGGAGATGTGAAAGACCGGTTTGCAGGCTTTTACGCGGAAAAGAAGGATTCGCTGGACGTTGTGATGATCGGTTCCAGCCCGGTATTTCCTTATTATGCGGCGCCAAAGTTGTGGGGGGAGACGGGGATTGCGATGTATCCGCTGTCAACCAATGTGCAGCGTCCTGCCGCCATGCGCTATTTGATGGAAGAAGCGGAGAAAACCCAGTCTCCCGCTCTCTATATCTTTGAAATGCGTATGTTTACCATGGATGAGGCGGGACTGATGGAAAATATGGCATATACCCGGGGCGTGACGGACAATCTGAAATATTCGCCCCAGCGGATCAGGACCATACGGGGGCTGGTGCCGGAGGATGACGAGGAAGGGCGTTTAAGCTACTATATAGATATTATGAAGTATCACACAAACTGGAAGATGCTGGCGCTTCCCTCCGAATGGGCGAATATGTTTTACTGCCACAGCCATCCGCTAAAGGGCTACACCTTCCGGGACGAGGTGGGACCGCAGCCTATGCCCGCCTGCGGCGGTATGGAAGGCGTTCTGGCGATTTCCGAAGAGCAGGAGGCGTATCTGCATGATTTGCTGGCCTGCTTAAAAGAAAATGGGCAGGAGGCGCTGTTTATCGTCTCTCCGTATGGGGAATCCCCGGAGGAGCAGCAGATGTTCAATTATATGGCAAGGATCGTGGAGGAAAGCGGTTACGCATTTTTAAATATGAATGACTATTATGAGGAGATCGGCATTGTCTTTGAGGAGGACTTCGCGGATTACGGAAGTCACACCAATGCTGTCGGGGCAGAAAAATGCACGGATTTCCTGAGAGAATACCTGGCGGAACACTATACGATTCCTGATCACCGTGGAGACGCTTCCTATGAATCGTGGGACGAGGCATATAAGCTGTGGCAGACGAGGCAGAATGAGGCTGTCGAGACGATTAGGGAGCGGATTGCAAACAAAGAGTATGCGCAGCGCGAAGAGTAGGCTTTATCGAGTTTAGAAAGGAACATGGCAGCTTATGTGTGGAATTGCGGGTTTTTGTAATTTTAAGGGGGACTGGCGGAAGAATATCGAGCGTATGTGTGACAAAATGTATCACCGGGGGCCGGATGGCGCGGGCGTATGGTCATCGGATGACCACAGGGTAGTGCTGGGGCACAGACGGCTTGCGATTGTAGACCTTTCGCCTGCCGGGGCGCAGCCCATGATATCCCGGGACGGCAGATATGTGATTTCTTTCAATGGGGAAATTTACAATCACGCTTCCATCCGAAAAAAGATGTTAGCGGAAGGGAGGGCGGCGGCCTTTTGCGGCACTTCCGACACAGAAACACTTTTGGAGGCGGTTGCTTCATACGGCCTGAAAGAAACACTGAAAATGGCAAAAGGAATGTTTGCGATTGCGTTGTTTGACAAACAAGAACATGTGCTATTTCTCGCGCGGGACAGAGTCGGAGAAAAACCGTTATATTACGGGAAATTAAAGGGAGATATAAATAACGGGGGGAATGATGGCAGTTTTGTCTTTGCCTCGGACCTCGGTTCGATTGCTTCCCTGGACGGATTTACCAATTCGGTCAATGTAGATGTAATGGGCGATTACATGCGTTATGGGTATATATCAGCTCCATATACCGTGTATAGGGGAATCTGGAAACTGGAACCGGGAAAGATATTAAAGATTAAAGCACCATTTGATAAACCGGAGATCGAGAGTTACTGGTCGATGACAGAAACGGCTGTTATTGGACAGAAAAACCGCTTTCAGGGAAGTGAAGCGGAAGCGGCGGAAGAACTGGAGCGTCTTCTGCGGCAGTCCATTGCGGGACAGATGGTGGCGGATGTGCCTGTGGGCGCTTTTTTGTCAGCCGGGATCGACAGCAGCACGGTGGTGTCACTGATGCAGGCGCAGAGCGGGCAGAAGGTCAGGACTTTTACCGTGGGCATGTGGGATGAACAGTATAACGAAGCGCCTGTGGCCAAGGAGATTGCGGCCCATCTGGGGACGGAGCATACAGAGGTCTATATCACGGAGGCGGATGCCAAGGGCGTGATCCCGAAGCTTGCCGGGATGTTTGGGGAACCTTTCGCGGATTCTTCCCAGATTCCTACTTATCTCGTGAGCCGGATTACGAGAGAACATGTGACGGTATCCTTGAGCGGTGACGGCGGTGACGAGCTTTTCTGCGGATATAACACCTATTATTCCATTGACCGTATCTGGAATAAAGTGAGGAAAATACCGCGTGCCCTGCGCACGCCCGCAAGCGCCCTGCTGGGACTTGCCGCGTCGGGAAAGCCTTTCACGGCTACCCGTGCAAGGCTTCTGGGAGCGAGGTCCATAGAGGACATGTATCTGCGCTCTGAGATCGGCGAGGGGCTGAAGCTGGTCAGACAGGGGTTGAAGGACAGTTCCCCGGATTTTGGCGTCTGGGATGCCATACAGCCCCGCAGGGCGGGAGAGACATGGATGGACACTTATCCTGCCGGGCTTCTTAAGGACGGGCAGCACAACCTGATGCTGATGGATCTATTGATGTATCATCCCGACGATATCTTAACGAAGGTGGACAGGACGGCGATGGCGGTGTCGCTGGAGACGCGCGTGCCGATGCTGGATAAGGACGTGGTGGAATTTGCGTGGACGCTGCCGCTGTCTTACCGGCAGAGCGGGGGCAGCAAAAGGATTCTGCGGGATATTCTTTACCGTTATGTGCCCCGGGAATTGATGGAGCGTCCGAAAAAGGGGTTCTCGATTCCGCTTTACCAGTGGCTGAGGGAGAAGGAGCTGCGGGAGTGGGCGGAGAGTCTTTTGTCACCCGCGCGGCTGGATGAGCAGGGGGTGTTTGACGCGTCGGCTGTAAAGAAGTTATGGGATGATTATATTATGAATGGCTTCTGGAGGCCGCAGATTTGGTACATTCTGATGTTTCAGGAGTGGCAGAATGCAAGAAAAATTAAATAATGATTTAATTATGCGCCATAAAAAGGATTGCAGAAACGGTTGTTATGAGGAAATAATCCTTTTTTGGCATATATTGCATAACAGGTGATAAGCGTTATTTATTGCAGATAAAAATAAAATTAATTTGACGGAATAAAGAATACCAACTGAAATACAATGCGTGTTGAGAGATGGTTGAAGAAGGGATACATAGATAGACCGAAGAGGGACAGGAGGAGCGGCAGTGGAAATTTTAGAGAAGTATCGGCCACCCAAATTACATGGGAGGGAGCAGGCGGAATTAATTTCGGTGATCGTTACCGCTTACAATATAGAGGCGTATATCGAGAGGGGGATTCGCTCGGTCTGTAAACAGACTTATACGAATCTGGAGATTATCGTGGTGGACGACGGATCCACAGACGACACGGGAAAAATCTGTGACGAGCTGTCTGCCGAGGATGTACGGGTTCGGGTAATCCATAAGGTAAATGAAGGACCTGCCCAGGCAAGAAACATAGGGACTGCAGAAGCGAAGGGCAAGTATATTGGCTATGTGGACGGGGACGACTGGATTGACGCCGACATGTATGAAAAGCTCCTGGGCGCGCTGTTGGATCAGAAGGCGGATATTGCCATATGCCGTTACCGCCAGGTTTCCCGTTTACAGACATTTGATGAGTCGGTGGACAGGGCGGTGCTCTTTGAAGGGCAGGAGGCTCTGGCCTGCTATGTGGAGGAGCGGAAGGAATGTGAGATTCAGAATGCGGCGTGGAACAAGCTGTACCGGCGTGAGGTTTTGGAGAACGTGTCTTTCCCGGCGGGACAGTGGTACGAGGATATCATGTTTGCCACAGCGGCTCTCGCCCGGGCCAATCGCTGTATTTACCTTGACACTGCCTTGTATAACTATATAATAGACAGAGAGGGTAGTATCATGAACCGGCGGATCAATCCGCGGACTTTTACGGATCAGATACCGGCTTATTACGAGAAGACGAAGTTCCTGCAGGAGCTGGGCAGGGAAGACCTGGCGCAGACTCACGATTACTTTTTTTATAAGAGACTGCTGTTATTTTATTCTGATTTGGAGAAAGCAGGGGATGGAGCGACGTATCTGCTTCGGATAGAGGAGATTCTGGGTAAGGACAGGGAACGCGCGCTGAGAGCGTTTCAGTCACCGGCGGCTGATCCAAGGGATCGGAAGAAGCTCCGGCTTTTCTATAAATCTCCTGCGGCCTATGTCAGGAGAGTGCGCTGGGAAGAACAGGTTGTGATTCCGGCGAAAGTGAAGGTTAAACGAGTCGTCAAACGGCTGAGAGAGCGCTGAATGGATAAAGCATTAAGGGATTACAATAACGCATGATTGCGAAAAAGGGCAGGATGAGAATTTGATTATTATACAGCTGGCGGGCGGCCTGGGGAATCAGATGTTCCAATACGCCCTGTATCTGCAACTGAAAAGTCTGGGCAGGGAAGTGAAGATCGACGATGTGGCGGGATTTGTGGAAGACGAGCAGAGAACGCCTGCGCTTTCGCCTTTTGGGATTACCTATGCGCGCCCTTCGCAGGAAGAACTCCGGCGAATGCTGGATTCCTCTCCCCTCTTATGGCACAGGGTGAGGCGGAAACTTTTCGGCAGACATAAAAAGGCTTATTTCGAGGAGGGAAAACTCTTTATACCGAATGTCCTGACGTGGGACGATATTTATCTGGAGGGTTATTGGCAGACAGAGAAATATTTTCAACAGGTGGAGGAGGAAGTCCGGGAGGCCTATGACACGGACAGGCTGACGGCGTATCTGCGCCGGTCGGGCTGCTGGGGGATGAGTGGGTCGAGCGGGAAGCGCAGGACGGCGCAGAACTATTTGGAAGAAATAGATAACACATGTTCCGTAAGCCTGCATGTTCGAAGGGGAGATTATCTGACGCCTGAAAACCAGGCCATTTTCGGCGGTATCTGCACGGACGCCTATTATATAGAAGGAATCCGTCGGATGCGGGAGAGATTTCCGGGGTGCCGGTTCTTCCTTTTTACAAACGACAAGGCATGGGCGGCGCGGCAGTTTGCAGAGGATGGAAAAAGGGGGGCGCTGGCAAAGATATTGGCGGACGGTATGCTTAAGGATATCACGTGGATTGATCTGCCGGGAGCAGGGGACAACGACTATGCGGAATTTGTTCTGATGAGCCGCTGCAAACATCATATTCTTGCAAACAGCAGTTTCAGCTGGTGGGCGTCCTATCTGAACAGGAACCCGGAGAAGACGGTTTTTGCGCCGCAGCGATGGCTCAACGGGACGGACGACAGTGATTTTTATAGGGCGGACATGCACAGGATCGTGATTTCACAGGAAGCGTAACATCATTTTGGAAGGAATCTATATATAATATGAAGAAACAGAGTCAGACGCAGGTGGGGCTGCTGCAGAAGATCGGATACCTTTTTGAGCGAAAGCAGCTCTGGCAGCTGGGAGGCCTTGCTATTCTCATTTTGATCGGCGGTATTTTGGAGACTCTCGGCGTTTCCATGATGCTTCCTGTGGCGGAGGCGGTTATGGCGCCGGATAAAGTCATGGAGAATGAGTTAGTTGGCAGAGTCACCGCCCTTTTGGGGATAACCTCTTCAAGGAGCCTCATCGTATGGATGCTTGGTATTCTGATTGCAATTTTTATATTTAAGAATGCGTACCTTTTGTTTTTAACGTTTGTACAGAACACTTTTGTCACGAGAAACCGCAATCGGATGATCAGCCGGGTGATGCGGGAGTTTTTGAACCGCCCTTACGAGGACTATCTGGGAGCCGATATTCCCACGGTGTTCCGGCTGACGGACAGCGATATCCCCAATGCGTTCCAACTGGTACTGGTATTGATCCAGATGACCACGGAGATCGTGGTTGCGGTTTCGATCTGTATTGTGCTGCTGGTGTGGGTGAGTCCGCTCATCTCCATAGGCTGCGGCGTGCTTTTTCTTGGCATGACGTTGCTCATTACCAGAGTGTTAAAACCCAGGCTCAATGCCATTGGGCGCAAGAATCAGGCGATTCAGTCGCGGATAGCCAAATGGAGAATCCAGTCCATCTATGGATTAAAGGATGTGAAGGTACTGCACAGGGAAGAGTTCTTTGTGCGCAATTACTATGAGAGCGGCGCGATTGGTGCCAATGTGGCGAGAAACTATGCGGTGATGAACAACACGCCGAGACTTCTGATCGAGACGGTTTTTATCGCGGCAATGCTCTCCTTCATTCTCGTTTATATGCTGGAGGATGGTGACATCACGGTGCTGATGCCCCAGCTTATGGCGTTTGCGGCGGCGGCGGTGCGTGTGATGCCGGCAACGAACCGTATCAATACCTATCTGTCGGAGATTGCATACGCGCAGCCCTGTCTGGATTACCTGTATGAGAATCTGACGGAGAATATGAAGCGGGATGTGAACGGCAGCGTGACGGGGCTTACGGGAGAGACTAAGGAGGAAAAAGCGGAACTTGCGCTGACGGATAAGATTGTGCTGGATCATATCAGCTTTACTTACCCGAATACGGACAAACCTATCTTTACGGACGCCCACATGGAAGTCAAAAAAGGACAGTCGGTAGGTATTATGGGGCCGTCGGGCGCAGGGAAATCCACCATTGTGGACATACTGCTGGGACTTTTGCATGTGCAGGCGGGAACCATCACCTGCGACGGCAGGGATATTTTTGAGAATTATCCCTCCTGGCTTTCCAAGATCGGATATATTCCCCAGTCCATCTATCTGATAGACGAGTCCATCCGGGATAATATTGCTTTCGGCATTGACGCGGATCAGATTGACGATAAGCGGATATGGGAAGTGCTGGAGGAAGCGCAGCTAAAGAGCTTTGTGGAGGAACTGCCGGAGGGGCTGGAGACGACGATAGGCGACAGGGGCGTCAGGATTTCCGGCGGACAGAGGCAGCGTTTGGGAATTGCAAGGGCGCTTTACCACAACCCGGAGATTCTTGTCTTTGACGAGGCTACCTCCGCGCTGGATGGAGATACGGAGTCGGCGGTGATGGAGGCGGTCAACAGCTTCCACGGCAAAAAAACGATGGTGATTATTGCCCACCGTCTGAATACCATTGCCAAGTGCGACGTTATATATAAGGTGGAAAACGGGAAAATCATGCGGACAAATCTGGAGGAGTAAATGTTAGGAATTGAGACACAGGAAGGCTTCGGGCTGGGCAATCAACTGTTTTTCTATGTGACTGCAAGATGTATTGCGCAGGATTTGGGCTACCAGTTCAGTGTGCTTGACCCGGAGCATTTTGCCAACAATATGCACAGCGACTGCGGGCTGTACTTTATGGATTTGGATATGGGAGTCCCGTCGAAAAAGGAAGATTACGAAAAGACTTATTATGAGAAGGAAACCCGGCTCTTTGCGGGAAATTCTACGCATGATCTGACCCACGGCGTCTATGTGACGGATGCGGACAGGCAGCTTTTTAAGGTGGAGGACGGCACACTTCTCTATGGCAATCTGCAGGCGGAAGAATATTTTATCTCCCATAAGGAGGAGATAAAGGAGTGGCTTAAGGTAAAACCGGAATATGACTGCAAAGAGTACAGTCAGGAAAACCTCTGCATCCTGCATCTTCGCTGCAGCGATTATATGGGATCCCCGGAGCTCTATCTGCGCAAACGCTACTGGGTACAGGGGATGCGGCAGATGCGCAGGGTCAATCCTGACATGAAGTTTATGATTATCACGAACGACGTGCGGGAGGCACACAAGTTCCTCCCCGGTATTCCCGCGTATAATTTTGATCTCGCCAAGGATTACTCTATTTTAAAAAACGCACGTTATCTATTGCTGGCAAATTCGTCCTTCGCGTATTTTCCGGCGTTTACAAGCGACACGGTGCAGTATATCCTGGCGCCGAAATATTGGGCGAGACATAATGTGTCCGACGGTTACTGGGCCTCTGAGCAGAATATCTACGAGGGATGGCATTATATGGACCGGAAGGGCAGGGTCTTTACGGATCAGGAGTGCCGGGAAGAATTGGCGGCATATAAGGGCCGGTCTAAAAAGTATGCCGGCGTAAACATAAGACCTGTGGGCGCGAGGCTGCAAATGATGAAACTCCACGCGTGGTATATATATAAGAAGGCGTACCTGTGCAAAATTGGAAGAGGTGTGATGAGAAGGCTGAGAAGACAATGAAGGTATGGGAAAAAGCAGAGAATTTTTTTGGTGGCAGACGGGCGGTAGTTCTGGCGGCGGGGCTTTTGCTTCTGTCGCTGCTCCCGCTCTTTCTGCTGGGCAGATATAATGTGATGTGTATTGACGATTATGATTACGGCAGGCGGGTACACGATGTCTGGCAGGCGACGGGCTCCTTTGCGGCCTGCGCACAGGAGGCGTGGCGGCAGAACATGGATTTTTACCGGGACTGGCAGGGGACTTATGTGTCCTGCTTCCTGATGGCCATGTGCCCTATGAACTTTTGGTATGGCGCGGCATGGCTGGTGCCCATACTGATGATCGGAATGCTCGCCGTCTCTACCTTCGTGCTGGGAAAACATATTCTGGTTAAGTGGCTCGGATGCGAAGGCGGCGGCGCTTCCGTGGCTGTGCTGCTTCTGCTTTTTATGTTCTATCAGGTGATTGAGGCGCCGTTTGAGGGGATTTACTGGTATAATGGCTCTACCCACTATGTGCTCATGCAGTCAGTGTGGTTTTTTCTTCTGGCCCTTATGTCGGAAACCCTCTGGGCGGAGGGAAAAGGGCGCGCTGTTTTCTGCTGTGCGGCGGCGGCCGTTCTGGGGATTATTGTGGGCGGCGGCAATCTGGTCACGGGATTGCAGGCGGAGATTATCATGGCCTTTCTTGTCCTGTATGCGTTCTATAAGAAGCGGGATAGAATAGCGTATGTTATCATACCGTTCCTGGCCGGAAGCGCGGGTTTTCTCTTCAATGTCCTTGCGCCGGGTAATCTGGCGCGGGCGAGTGTGGATGTGGATGAGGGATATTCCGCGGTAAAGTCGGTTTTTCTGTCATTTTACAGCGCGCCGGTATTTGCGGTCCGCTGGACGCCGGTGTTTGCGGTGCTTGTATGGCTGGCGCTTCTGCCTCTTCTGTGGAAGATGGCAAAGGCCTCAAAGCGGGAATTTCCACATCCGGCGTGGGTGACGGCAGGGGCATACTGTGTGCTTTCGGCAATGTTTACCCCAACCCTCTACGCGGTTGGTATGACAGGGCTGTCCCGGGTGGATAATATTATTCAGATGACTTACTATGTGGCGGTATTGGCGGTCACAGTTTACTGGCTGGGATACTTTTCCCACAGGAAGCAGGAGGAGGGCGCCGGAAGTACGGCGGAGGCCCTGGGTGTTTTTCTGGAGCGGGCTGGAGGCCGCATGAGCGCGGTGTGCATGATCCTGCTGCTTTCGGTGTGGGCGCTTACTGCTGACAAGAACACGTACACGAGTATTTCGGCGGCGAGGTCGCTGGTGAAGGGCGAGGCACAGATTTTTTATGAGGACTCCATGGCGCGCTACGCGCTCTACACGGATGAGACGGCGACGGATGTGGTAGTCTTACCGTACAGGGAAAAGCCGTATCTCTTCTCGTTTGAGGATTTGAGTGAGGATTCGGAAAACTGGCTGAATCTGGCGGTGGCGCGGTATTACCATAAGGATAGTGTGAGAAGGGGTGGAAATGGAACAGAATACACAGAGAAGTGAGGCGAAGCTGTCTTTGCCCAATGTGACGCTGGCAGCTATGACGAGTGTGAATATATATGAGACAATCCGCGCTATGGAATACAGCATGCGTGGAATCGAATTTGGCGATGTTGTGCTGATAACACATAGAAAGCCGCTGTCGCTGCCTGGTGGTATCAGGTATTCCCACACGTCCAAACTGGACGATATCGACAAGTTCAACTATAAAATGGTGTATGAACTCGGCGAACATATTCGTACGGAATTTGCGCTGATTGTGCACGCGGACGGTTTTGTGGTGAACCCCGGGAGCTGGCGGGACGAATTTTTGAATTATGACTATATCGGTTCCCCATGGCCCCTGCCGCAGAACGATTACGCCTACCGGGATGCCGGGGGGAATATTGTACGGGTAGGAAACAGTGTGTCAATCCGCAGCAAAAGACTTTTGGACTATCCGAAAAAAGCAGGGCTTAAGTGGGAGAAGATGGAGGAGGACGACAATTATAATGAAGATACGTTCCTCTGCTGCAAATACCGCAATGTAATTGAGGCGGCGGGAATGTGTTTTGCGCCCATAGAGGTTGCAAAGTATTTTGGGCATGAACATATGATTCCCGAGATCATGGATGTGGACAAGCCGTTTCTCTTCCACAAATGGCGGGGCAGAAACGCGCAGTATCCACAATTTAAAAACCCGTGGAAGAGCAGATGGCAGAAGTGTAAGGATTGTGTCCGGCCGCTGCTGTTTTGGCGGTGAGGACAAAGAGGGATTCTATAGCCCGGCAGGATGAAAGGATAAAATAACACATGATATATGACTGCGTCCCCTTTTTCAACGAATTGGATATCTTGAAGCTTAGAATGCAGATTATGGCGCCCTATGTGGACTGCTTTGTGATTGAGGAGTCTTCGGTCACGTTTTCCGGGGAGCCGAAAAGAATGATTTTTGCGGAAAACAGGAAGCTTTTTGAGGAATTTGAGGAAAAGATCCGCTATGTGGCGGTGGACAATTCTCCCATGGAAGGGGTGACTACCCACGAGCGGGATAAATTTCAGAAGAACCAGCTGATTCGGGGACTTTCCGGCTGTCAGCCGGAGGATATCATTATTTTCAGCGATGTGGACGAGATTCCGAATCCTGAGATACTGGTAAAGCTGATAGAAGAGTTTGAATCCGGGAAAATTTATCATCTGGCACAGCGGATGTTTTATTGTTTCCTCAATATGGAAGAAGTTTCAGGTAATCTTTTATCCATTACGGGAGAATTTCAGGGTGTGGAGAAGAGACAGTGGCTCGGCACAAAAATATGCAGCTTTGCCGACCTTCCGAAAGAGGGCATCGTATTTTTGAGGGAGGTATCCCCAACGGATCCGCGCAGCGTGCGTGTTGCGGACGGCGGGTGGCATTTTGGCTATATGGGCGGCGACGGCGAACGGGATGTGGCGAAGCGCATCGGCGTGAAAGTGAAGGCGGCGGCGCACCAGGAATACAACAGCAAACGTTATTTAAATGAGGCTGTGGACAGGCTGCTATGCGGGGAGGATATCTTTGACAGGGATGCAAAGTTTGTCCGGGTTCCGATTGACGACAGTTTTCCGGCGTATCTGCGCAGGCACCGGGAGGAGTACGACTTCCTGATAGCTCCGAAAGTCAGCCCGGCGGGCATTTTGTGGAAGAGGACCAAACTTGCGGGAAAACAGTGGCTGCGCAGGGCGCACGGCATGGCCGTGAAGGTACTGCGGCGGCCAGGGTGAAAGAAGCGGTACATGTACCAGTGTAGAACGCTTCGGAATGGAAGGAAATATGCTGAAGAATCTCTACAGGCGGCTGCGGGAGGAAAGCCCGGTACCCCGTCTTGCTTTCTATATCGGGCTGACGATAGAGCTGTTGATGGTGATTATCGACAAGAGCAATTATATCAATCCCATTGAAGGATATTTGTTCCGGCTGACTTTTCTTCTGTTTGCGTGCAAACTTCTGCTTACCCGCTATGAGCGGCGTGAGTGGGCGCTTATATTTTTGATGGAGGCGGTAGGCTTTGTTTCCTACCGGGTGACCGGGGCCAACGATATCATCCGCGTGGTAACTTTTGTGGCGGCGTGCAAGGGTATTTCGCTAAAAGCAGCCTTGAAGTATACGTTTTATGTGACGCTGGCGGGCTGTCTTGCCATAGTCGCCCTTTCCGTGACGGGAATTTACGGGGACATCAGCCTGACGCAGGCTTTTGGGCATGAAGCGGCGGAAGAAACCCGCTATATCGGGCAGGAGGCGGCGGAAGAAACCCGCTATACCTTAGGGATGGGGCATCCGAACGCTCTCTCATGCATGTTTTTTATGCTGGCGGCGCTTGGCGTCTATGTCTGGTTTGACCGGATGAAATGGTACAGCTACCTGTTTTTGATGCTCTTAAACGCTGGCGTATATCTGCTGACCGGCTCCAAGACCAGTATGCTTATTACGACAACGTATCTTTGCGGGGCCTGTCTGCTGACTTTTGTGAAATGCCTACGGAAGAAGACGATTCTCTATGTGTGCGGCCTGCTTGTCTTTGCGCTCTGCATCGCCTTTTCTGTGGATGCGGCGGTCTGCGCCCAGCGGGTAAGGGAGGCACAGTGGAACGAATTTTTTTATTGTAATCCACGGGACAATGAGCATATCGTACTGCTCGGTAAGATCGACCGCCATATCAACGGCAGGATTATTTCCCTGACGGATTCTGACAACAACGACGGCATGATTCATACATGGTCGGCTTTTTCCTGTGAAAACAATATGAATTATTATTTTGACATGGGCTGGGTTAAGGTATTTTACCGCTACGGCGTGATTCCGGGTATTTTGTATGTGGCGGCAAACCTGCTTCTTCTGTGGCGTCTCTGGCGCAGGCGGGATGCCTGCGGGCTTGTGCTTTTTGTGATGTTTGCAGTGTACACGGTAGTGGAGGCGCATCTGGTCTCCGTGTATATCGGCAGGAATTATCTGCTTATGATGATGGGGTGCGAAGCGGTGGTTTCGGAAAACGGCAAAGGCTGAGGATGGCGGGTTTTTAACCGCCGGTGGCGGGAAAAGGAAGTTTGTGGTAAAATAAACGCAGGCTCAGCAGCCTGCGCTGCAAGAATTACTTCGCAATTCTTGTTGGCATTGCCAGGGATTACAGCTTTTGAGAATATAATATATACCGAAATCAAAACTTGAGGTATTTTTATGAATCGTAGAATGAAACTGATTGAGAGTTATCTGCTGCTCCTCACGGATTTGTGCAGTATCGCCCTCACCTATATCATTGCCATCCTGATACGGTACGGGAAGTTTTCCAGGGTCATGGAGCCGGAGCTTCACTTCGTGGTATGTATCGGGTTTTTGCTGTTCTGTACGATTTACAGCTTCCTGTTTGACTGGAACAGGGAGTTTATTAAAAGAGGCGTCCTCGTCGAATTTATAGCGGTCGCCAAATTCAATGTCTTTATGGAACTGTCCGTAATGGCGTTTCTTTTCATGCTGCAAAAGAGTGCGGACGTTTCCCGTCTGGTCATGGGATATTTTGCCATTCTGAATATATTTGTCGTATGGTTTGTAAGACTCGCCATGAAAAAGGCGCTGCGGGTCTGGTTCACAGCCAAGTCCAACATTGTCAAAATTATGATCGTCACGAAAGATGCGGTGATGAAAAAGACGCTGTCCAAGCTGAAGGCATCCATGGATATCAACTATGAGATTGTGGCGCTCGCCTGTGTGGACAAGGATAGAAAAGGCGAAACGGTAGAGGGCGTTTTAGTAAACGCGAACCGGGATAATGTGCTGCCCATGGCAAGGCAGATGCCGCTCGACGAAGTGTTTATCAGTCTGCCGGACGAGGATATGGCCTATGTGAAGCATATTATCTATGATTTGGAATCCATGGGCGTGGCGTGCCATTATAACATTGATATCATAGAAAGGCCGAGTAAGGAAGTGCGGGTGGGAAGCTTCGCCGGCTTTACGGTGGTGACGTATTCCATCAATCATTTTGATTACAGGCGCATGGTGGTGAAGCGGCTGATCGACATTGCAGGCGGTCTGGTGGGATGCTTAATAACGCTTGTCATCACTCCGTTTGTGGCGATTGCCATCAAGCTGGACTCGCCGGGTCCCGTTCTCTTCGCGCAGACCCGCATCGGCAAAAACGGGCGCCGCTTTAAGATTTACAAATTCCGTTCCATGTATACGGACGCGGAGGCAAGAAAGAAAGAGCTGGAAGCGCAGAATGAGATGCAGGGGCTTATGTTTAAGATGGAGAACGACCCGCGTATCACGAAGGTTGGGAGGTTTATCAGAAAGACAAGCATAGATGAGCTGCCGCAGTTTTTTAATATCGTAAAGGGAGATATGAGCCTGGTGGGGACGAGGCCGCCGACAGAGGGCGAGTTCGAGCAGTACAATTCCCACTATAGGCGCAGGATCAGTATGACGCCGGGGCTCACGGGGCTCTGGCAGATCAGCGGCAGAAGCGAGATCGTGGATTTTGACGAGGTCGTGAAGCTGGATCTGGAATATATCGACAACTGGACGCTGGGACTGGATATTAAAATTCTGTTCCAGACGGTCTGGGTAGTGCTCACGGGCAGGGGGTCTAAATAGTGCATGTGTGTATGATTGTGCCAAGCGAGGCGGTGAAGGGCGGAATTGCTTCCGTGGTGAACGGCTACCGGGGGAGCGGCCTGGAAAAACGTTATCGTGTCACCTATATCGAATCCTATCAGGACGGCAGCAAGTGGGACAAGTTTATGAAGGCGCTGAAAGGGTATGCAGCGTTTCTCAGGCTCCTTAAAAAAGACCGCCCCGATCTGGTGCATATCCATTCTTCCTTCGGACCGAGCTTTTATCGGAAAATGCCCTTTATCCTGTGGAGCGCGTCGAGAAGGATCCCTGTGGTCAACCATATTCACGGAGCGGAATTTGACTCGTTTTATGAAAAGGCTTCTGAGGCGAAGAAAAAACGGGTGCGGAAGGTATACGGCAGATGTACGCGGCTGGTGGCTTTGTCAAAGGAGTGGGCGGCCCGGCTTGGGCAGATCGTGCCAGGGGAGAGAATTGATATTCTGGAAAATTACTGCCGCGTTCCAAAGGAACCGTTCGACACGGGAAGAAATAAAAGACAGGTATTGTTTTTGGGAGAATTGGGAGAGAGAAAAGGGTGCTTTGACATTCCTGCGGTATGGGAGCGGGTGAAGGAGAAATGTCCCGGCGCATCGCTTGTGATGGCGGGGGACGGTGAGATGGCGCGTGTTAAAGAGGCATTTTCCCGTAAAGGACTAGCGGATGCCGTCTCTTTTCCCGGCTGGGTGCGGGGGGAGGAGAAAGAGCGGCTTCTTCAAGGCAGTGGCATTTTCCTTTTTCCCAGTTACCATGAAGGAATGCCCATGGCGGTATTGGAAGCCATGGCTTACGGCCTTGGCATTGTCACAACTGCGGTGGGCGGAATCCCGCAGCTGATTCAAAACGGGGAGAGCGGCGCGCTGGCGGCTCCCGGTGATACGGAGATGATGGCGGCGGCACTGGAGCGGTTCCTGACTGACGAGCCTTACCGGGATGCCTGCGGGAAGGCGGCAAGGAAAAAGGCGCAGGAACAATACAGTCTGGAGCGGCATCTGGAGAAACTGGGAGAGATTTACGAGAAGGCGTATATGGATGGCAGACAGGACAGGAAGAAACGTCGGGGGCAGTGAGGAGGCGCTTTCCCGGGCAGATTAAATCGGGTGCAAAGGAGTAACATCAGATGGGTATCGTATGGCGTGCGATCAAAAGCGCAGCGAGAAGCGTATATTGGAAATGCCGTTTTGGCGCGGGCGTAAAGGCGCCCCTTGTGGAGGGGTTCGACCATTTACAGCTGGAGGTGGCGCGCGGAGGGAAGGTAATTTTCGGCGAGAGAAATCAGAATCGGGGTCATCTTTATATGCAGTGCGGACCGCAGGGGCAGCTTACGGTTGGCAGCCACGTCTTTTTCAACTCGGGCTGCAGCGTGGCATGTATGGGCAGGATACAGATCGGCGACTACTGTAAAATCGGCAATAATGCAGTTATCGTGGATCATGACCACAATTATATGGATGACAGCGGCGAGTATCTGGCGGGTGAAATCCATATCGGGAACCGGGTCTGGGTCGGGGCAAATGCCATCATCCTTAAAGGCGCGCGGATCGGGGACGACTGTGTGATCGCGGCGGGGAGCGTGGTAAAGGGGGAAGTGCCTGCCGGCAGCCTCTTTTACCAGAAGAGGGAATCCTGCGTGAAGAGGGATTATGCTTACTGTGCCAAAGAAAAGAGGCAGGGGAGTGAATGATGGAGGAGAAGATCAGCGTGATTGTCCCGGTTCACAATGGGGCGGCCTATCTGGAGGAATGTATACACAGCATTCTGGCGCAGGGGTATGAGGCGCTGGAAGTGCTTATCATAGACGACGGTTCGACGGACGATACGGCGCAGATTTGCGGGCGTCTGTGTGAGGAGAATGACTGCCTGCGTGTGATCGGGCTGCCTGATCTGGGCGTTTCCGCGGCACGCAACCGTGGGCTGGAGCTGGCGCAGGGTTTCTATGTCATGTTTGTGGACGCTGACGACAGGCTTCGCCCGGGGGTGATTAAGAGTCTGCACAGGCTGCTGGTTCAGACGGACAGCGACATGGCGGGCTGCTGTTTTGCCGCATGGGGGACGTCCGAGGAGTGGGAAAAGCTTCGGTCTGGGAAAGAAATGCCCGAGAAACTGACAGGCGCGTATGCGGGAAAAACATACGACAGCGGAAGCTATTTAAAAGAGAACATTCTGCGGGGGAATACCCGTTGCTGGAGTAAGCTCTACAGAAGGGAGCTGATCGGTCAGGTGCGGTTTCGGGAGGGGCTGACGATCGGTGAGGATATGCTGTTTCTTGTGGAGCTTCTGCCGCGCCTGAAACAGGCTGTGGAGACGGCTTATCCCGGGTACGGGTATTATCGGAACCCCGGCGGCGCGATGCAAAGGTCTTTCACCCCGGCTTACATGGACCAGATTTACTGTTGGGAGATGGCGCGCGAACTGATTGTCAAAAGAGACGCCTCCCTGGCGGCGCAGGCGGACGCCCAGATCATGGTGGCCATTATGCTGACGGTGGGTAAGATCGCCCTGCTTTCCGGGAGAGAGCGCGGGCAGGCCAAAGCGTATCTGGGGGTGTGCCACAGGAAAGTGAAGGGCATTGTAAAGGAGAAGGCCTGCTACCCCTATCTGCCTGCCGGCTATGAAATCAAGGTGAAGATGTTCGCATGGATGCCGCGGGTTTATGCGCTCCTATACGGCTGTCGCAGATTCTTTCGAAATTAGCGGCTGTATGTGGCAAAGATAAGAGATACAAAGAACAGAGAAAGCGGGAAAGCGTATGAAGAGGACGAATCCGTTAATCAGCATAATCGTACCTGTATACAATAAAGAGGCGTATCTGCGCGAATGTGTGGACAGTATTCTGGAGCAGACCTATCGGCGGATCGAGGTGATTCTTGTGGATGATGAATCCACGGATAAAAGCGGGGCAGTCTGCGATGAATTTGGGCAGGCGGATACGCATGTGCGGGTCATTCACCAGAAGAACGGCGGACCCACGGCGGCGTGTGTGGCAGGCATGGCGGCGGCGTCCGGCGGGTACTATATGTTTGTGGACAGCGACGACTATCTGGAGCCGGAGACGCTTGCCCAGATGGCGGACCGTCTGGCGGGTGTGCCGGGCGAGATTGTCTGCTGCGATCATCTGGTGGAGAAACAGCGGGGTACAGAGTGGGTAAAGAGCGGCGTTTCTCCCGGCATTTACGAAGGCGACAGACTGCGGGAGCAGATTAAGGCGAGACTGATCGGGGAGGAAAGGAAAGTCATTCCCCTGTCGCGCTGCATGAAATTGTGTGAAAAATCCCTTTTTGACGGCAATGAAATATATTATGACTACAGTCTCCGATTCGGGGATGATACGAATCTGATGTATCCGGCCCTGCTTAAAAGCAGCCGGGTCGTTATTATGAAGGATGCGTTCTACTATCATTACCGCTATGTGGAAGGATCGCTGGTGCACGGCTATGACAAAGGGCTGTTTGCGGGCGTGGAGCGGCTGATGGCGGCTGTGGGACGGACGGCGGAAGAGAAAAATGCGCCGGACGCCGCTGAGGCGGTTGCCCGCGAGTACTGTTACATGCTTCTATATGTGATGAAGAATGAACTGCGGGCCCCCGGGAAGGATTACCAAAAACGGATTCAGACGATTTTCGGTGAGGAAAAGATCAGGACAATGCTGCAGAATACGCCGATTGCGGTTACGGAGCGCGCCAACCAGCTTCTGTATCTGGGCATGATGTATCCCGGCGGCATGCTGCTGCGGGTGCTGCGGCTGATATTGCGCGTCTATGACCGAAAGTGACTGGGCAGGAAACGATACAGCGATGCGCTTTATGGGAGAAGCAGTGGGGAAAAACGGAGACAGGCATGATTATTGTTAGAGTCATGGGCGGGCTGGGCAATCAACTGCAGCAGTACGCGCTGTTTAGAAAATTTCAGAGTCTGGGTGTGGAGGCCAAGCTGGATCTTTCATGGTTTGCACAAAAATCGCAGGAGTCTGCGGCGGCGCCAAGAAAGTTTGCGCTCGCAGTTTTTGAGGGGCTGCCGTTACAGGAGGCTTCCGCGGAGGAAGTGCGGTCGGTTCTCGGGAGAGCCTACGGGGAAGAGGCAGGCTTTGCGGAGAAGATTAAGAAGCGGCTTATGCCGGAAAAAGCGCCGCTGTTTGAGGAATCGGAGATGTACCACCCCCGGATATTTTCGTGGCAAAACCGCTATCTGGCCGGATATTGGGCCTGCGAGGCATACTACGCGGATATTCTGGACAGGCTCCGGGAGGAGATCCGTTTCCCGGAGAGCAGTGACACAAGAAACAGGGAGGTCATGGCCGAGATGGCGGCGGAGCCTTCCGTCAGCATTCATGTCCGCAGGGGGGATTATCTGGACGCCGCCAACGCGGCTATGTTCGGCGGTATCTGTACAGAAGCATATTATGAGGGCTGCATCAGATATTTAAAGGAAAAGTGTCCCGGTGCGGTTTTCTATGTCTTTTCGGATGACGCGGATTATGTGCGGACGCATTTCTCCGGCGGGGAGTTTCGTATTGTGGACTGGAACAGGGGAGAGGACAGCTTCTATGATATGCAGCTGATGAGCCGCTGCAAACACAATATATGCGCCAACAGCACTTTCAGTTTCTGGGGGGCGCGTCTTAACGGAAATCCCGATAAGATCACGCTGCGGCCGTCCATTCACAAAAATACCCAGTCCTGTGTCCCGGAACAGATGAAAAAGCTGTGGGCGGGGTGGACCCTCGTCACCCCGGCCGGGACAGTCATTTGATATGAAAGGTGAATGATGGTATAATGTCCGCGATGGCAATGAGCACTGCGCAGACAGAGGGTAAACGAAGCGGGGAGCGTGCAGTGCGAAGTAAGGGAAAGGCATTTATATGAACTACAACAACGACAAAATTGTAATGTATTTACATGGCGGCAGCGGGAATCATGGCTGTGAGGCGATTGTCAACAGCACCTGCCATATGATAGAGGAAATCCCAAAGCTTCTTGTGACCAACAGCGAGCAGGAGGACAGACACTACTCGGTGGAGCCTCTCTGCGATATTTTACAGGAGCGCAAGATAGCGGAGCACTTTTTTGCCCATGTGTGGTATTATGTCTGGCGGAAAGTTTTTCGCGATCCCGAATCCTTTATGCGGTATCGGTTCCGCGAGGTGATGGGCAAGAATCTGTCGCCGCTCTATCTCTCCATCGGCGGAGATATGTACTGCTATGAGCTTTCGATGAGAGAGGCGATTACGGCCAACAGCGCGTTTAACAAAGCGGGGGCGAAGACAGTTCTCTGGGGCTGCTCCCTTGAGCCGGAGCTTTTGGAGAAGCCGGAAGTGGTGGAGGATATGAAGCGGTATGCGCTGATTACCCCGCGGGAGTCGATTACGACAAAGGCGCTTGCGGCAGCAGGGGTGACGGAGAACGTAAAGCAGTTTCCCGATCCCGCCTTTGCACTGGAGCCGGAAGAGACAAAACTTCCTTACGGTTTCAGCGAGGGGAACACCATCGGTATCAATATCAGCCCCATGATTCTCAAATATGAGGAGAAAAGCGGCATTACCATTATGAATTACAGGAAGTTGATAGATCATATTCTGGAGACGACGGACTGTCATATTGCGCTGATTCCCCATGTCATGTGGAAGAACAATGACGACAGGCTGACCATACATGAGCTCTACGGCGTCTATCAGGGAAATGACAGGGTCGTGAAATTCGAGGACATGTCCTGCCAGAAGATAAAATATGTGATTTCGAAGTGCCGGGCTTTTATCGGGGCGAGAACGCACGCGACCATTGCGGCATATTCCTCGATGGTGCCTACGCTTGTGGTGGGCTATTCCGTGAAGGCGAAAGGGATTGCGCAGGATATTTTTGGCGCATGGGAAAAATATGTGCTGCCCGTGCAGACGCTTTTAAGCCCGGAGGAGCTGATCGGCGCTTTTGAGTGGATGATGCAGAGGGAAGACGAAATTCGGGGGCGGCTGCAGGAGATTATGCCGGATTACTGCAAAAAGGCAGTCGGGGCGGGGGATGAACTTCGCAGGCTGTGGAATGAGCTGCACGATGTTTCGAAGGCGTAACAGCCGATATGCAATGCTGCATGAAAGTGAATGAATTATGGGCAGAATACAGAAAGCCGGGAAAAATATCATATTCGGATATATCAGCACGCTGGTGATCCTGTTGGTGAATTTTATTCAACGAACGGTTTTTATCTATGTGCTGGGCAGGACGTTCTCAGGCGTAAACGAAACGTATACGAATGTTTTGAGTGTTCTGTCCCTGGCGGAGCTTGGGATCGGCACGGCCTTAAACTACAGTCTGTACAAGCCGGTGGCGGAGTGTGATATCGAAAAGATCAAGTCGTACATGCGCTTCTACAAAAAGGCATATCTGACGATCGCGGGTGTGATCGCGGTTCTGGGAATCGCTATTTCCCCGTTTTTAAAATATATACTGAAAAATCCGGGCGATCTGACTGTGGGCGAACTGACGCTTTACTATTATCTGTTCCTGTTTAATACGGTGATCAGCTATTTCGTCGCCTATAAATACAGTTTGTCAAATGCGGAGCAGAAAAACTATATCCAGACCAATATCGTCACTCTGACAAAGATAGCGACGGCAGCGGTACAGATTACGGTTTTGCTTCTGTTTAGGAATTTCCTGTTTTATCTGCTGGCACAGTCGGCGGTGGAGCTTTTGCAGAAAATTTTCGTAACGGTTTATATGAACAGGCTATATCCCTATCTGAGAGATAAGGATGTGAAAAAACTTACGGCGCAGGAGACGCAGGTTGTCGCCACCAAGACGAAGGCGCTGGTCTGCCATAAGGTCGGCGACGTGGCAAGGCTGCAGACAGATATCCTTGTGATATCCTCCTTTGTCAATGTGGATACTTCGGCTATTGTGGGCAATTATGTCTACATTATTACTTATGTGGGCAATTTTGTGAATATCATATTTGAATCCGTGATATCGGGTTTTGGAAATGTGGTGGCCACGGAGTCAAAGGAGAGACAGTATCTGCTTTTTAGGGTATACCGCTTTTTTGCCTGCTGGCTCTTCGGGTTTGGCGCGGTGGGGTTCTTTCATCTGCTCACCCCCTTTATCGGAGGGGTGTGGCTGCGGGACGACGGATGGACGCTGCCGCAGGTGACGGTAGCCCTTCTGGTGATGGACTTTTACCTGAAAGGCGGCCGTACAGTGCTTGCAAATTTCAAGATCGCCTCGGGGCTTTTTGAGCAGGACAGATTTCTGCCGTTAATACAGGGAATCGTCAATCTGGTGGTCTCCATTGCGCTGGTGATAAAAATTGGTGTGACGGGCGTCTATGTGGGGACGCTGGTTTCAGGCATTCTTGCCAATCTGATCCGTCCGGGGATTATCTACCACGCCTGCTTTGAAAAAAGGGCGGGAGTATATTTCAGGGATTCCTTGAAATATATCGGGGTGATTTTGGCGGTGGGCGTGGCAGTTACGCCGATCCGCCTGGCAGTTATGGAAGAGGTTACCATTTTTACGTTTGCACTGATGGTGGTTCTGATTACGCTGGTTTATAATCTGGTATTTCTGGCGGTGTTCCATAGGACGGAAGAATTTTCTTATCTGTGGAACGTGGTGTCCGCGAGGAAAAAATGAGATCCGGAGGGATCAAGGAGGTTCGTATGAATAAGACTCCTCTGATAGAGAATGCTTGTAAAGAGCTGATGGAGTACGGTGTCCGCGGCAGGCGGGAAAAGTGTAAGAACCTGCTGAAACGGCTGCTTTTGAAACGGAAGATTCCGAAAGAAGATCCTATTTTCTGGCCCACCGGGTTATTGGCGGCGGGACTGTGGCATTGCAGGGAGGAGGGCGCAGCGGTTCAAAAGGGCGCGGATGCCTCTGTCAGAATAGAGGGGATAGACAGGGCCCTTGCGGCATATTATGGGAGATGGTTAAAGAAGGGGATGCCTCTTGCGGTTCTGGACGATCTGCTTGCGGGGGAAACTCTGCTGCGTATTTATGAGAAAGTGCGGGATAAAGAGGCGGATTTTGGGGAGGGCATGTCCGAAGGGCAGCTTAGGGCTGCGCTAGACCGGATGGCTTCCTATGGGGCAGGCCACCCTTCGGACGGCGCGGGAAGTTTGATCTACCGTCCGGCTAACGGGGAAGTGACGGTTTTTATTGACGGCCTCGGCCTTGCATGTCCGTTTCTCTATCAGTATGGCGAGATTTTTGCCAGGCGGGAATATAAGGAAAAGGCCGTTTTACAGATCGCAAATTTTTTATCTTATGGGATGGACGGTAAAACGGGGCTTCCCTATCACGGCTATGACATGGCGGACGGCTGTAAATATGGGATTATCGGCTGGGGAAGGGCGGTTGGCTGGCTGCTTCGGGGCATGATGGGCTGCATGGTATCCGGGTATGGCAGGGAAAGACTTGCCGCGCCCTGCGTCCTGCTTGTGGATGCAGTGATCGCCTGCCAGAGGCAGGACGGCTTTTTTTCCTGGCAGCTTGAGGCACAGGAGGGACCTGCGGACACGTCCGCCACGGGGATGATCTGTGCCGCTTTACGGCAGGGAATGGAGCTCGGTGTACTCGCCGGCGGGACATATGAGAATGCCCTGACGGCGGGGAGGCGCGCGCTGGAACGGTCTGTCCGGGAGGGGCTGGTGTACCAGTGCTCCGGGGAGTGCGAAGGTTTTTCCCAGTATCCCCAGCGTTACGGCGCGTATCCGTGGTCACTGGGACCGGCGCTTGAGGCGCTGCGGGCGGATGGGGCAGAAAAAGTGGGCGGCGGTCCGAATAGCGGTTTTGAGGAACAGGAAAATGGAACGATATGAAAAGTACGGAAAAAAGATTACCATACAGGAGGCGTGTTACTATGGATTTTTTATCCTCCTGTCTCTGGCAAAAGGGCTTGGATTTTATGAAGGACAAAAGCTCTTCCTTTTACTCGTTGCGCCCGCGCTCGTTCTGGGCTTTCTGAAAATTCTGCTGACGCCATACACGAAAAGACAGGCTGCCCTGCAGATTATACTTTGGGCGCTTGTGGCGGTGGTTTACTATGAGTCGAGGGAGATCGCCATTTTCTTCGTGGCCTTCACAGTGCTTGGACTTAAAGATATTTCGGTGAAAAAAGTGTTTTATATCGCGCTTTGGGTGTGGGCTGTCTGTGCCGTGGTGCTGTCCGCGGTTTCCTTCTTCTTTTTGGAACATACCGTTTACCGGGTTCACGCCAAGATGGGGCTCGGGCATATTTTCCGCTGGAGCCTGGGTTTTACACATCCGAATATTTTGCACATTACGTATCTGCTTCTATGTGCGCTGGTGATTTTGAATTGGGAAGAAAAGTACGGATTTAAGGAGTATTTTTTGCTTTTGGCCGGTAATTTTCTGGTGTTTCTCTACTCTATCAGCTATACGGGGTTTGGTATTACACTGGTGTTACTGACGGCGGCGCTCTACGTAAAATTCCGCCCCCGTTTTTGCATTCTGGAGAAGGCACTGGCAAATCTGGTGCTGCCTGTGTGTCTCATTCTGAGCTTTGTGCTGCCGTTCTATCTCTATGACCATCCAATCTGCGGTTATGTACAGAAACTCAACTTTATGCTGAATACGAGAATCTGGCTGGCGGAGCAGTTTTTGCGGTCTGAGTACAGGAGTCTGTTCGGGGCGGATATTTCCCAGATTGTCAAGTCTTCCATGACGCTGGATAATTCCTATGTCTGGTGCTATATCAACTTTGGCCTGATCCCGACGGGGATCATTCTTCTGGGATATTTCATCCTGCTGTTTTATGATACTTACAAACAGCGGACGAGAGAGCTGGTAATCCTGGTGTGCTTTCTGGGAGCTGGGTGGACAGAACCGCTGCTGTTCAATACCTCATTCAAAAACATTACGCTGCTTTTTTTGGGGGCGTTCCTGTTTATGCAAAAGGAGGGGGAGCGTGAGTATTGTCTGCTTTCCCGGATGCCTGAAAGATGGAAGTATGTGAAAGTTCCGCTTTTAGGACTGCCGGAGCGGATGCTTATCCATGTGAGGGCAGTGTACATGATAAAAAGAGGCAGGATTCGGTGTGCGGCGGCAGCAGGCGTGGTGTTTGGCGTCCTTCTATGCGCCCTGCTGTATCAGGTGCCGGAAGGGTATGTGGTGCAGCGGTTTTACACGGACGGGATGCAGGAGACGAGCGTCTATCTGGAGAGTGAGGAAGATCCGGCTTTTGAGGGATACCGGGTTATGAATTATAAAGATGCAAAAACACCCATGCAGATCGTGTCGGGAAATGCCGTGAAACTGGAGACGGTGCGCTACTATGTGGGAAGCGCGCTGATCGGGGGCCTGCTTGGCGCGGCAGCGGCGTTATTTTGGCATCTGGCAGGCCGGCGGGGCAAATCGGCTGTGGCGGCCACAGAAATTTCTGGATATGACAGATGAAGACCGCGGCGCATTAGAAGTGTGACCGAATATGAAACCGGCGGTAGAATGCTGAAACGGAGAGCGATATGAAAGACGAATTAACTTACTGTAAAATTCTGGGAACAAATATCAATGTCACAAATATGGATGAAACGATAGCCTATCTTACGGATCATCTGGAGCAGCTGAAGGGCGACTACATCTGCGTCTCCAATGTGCATACCACAGTGATGGCTTACCGGGATAAGGCGTACCGGCGGGTGCAGAACAGCGCGGCGATGGCGCTTCCCGACGGGCAGCCGCTGTCTATTGTCAGCAGAAAGCGGGGCTTTTCGGAAGCGAGGAGAGTGCCGGGACCGGATTTGATGCCGGCGATTCTTGACCTGTCACAGAAGACGGGGTACCGGCATTATTTTTATGGCAGTACGGAGGCAACGCTTATGGCGCTGCGGGCGGCGCTGCTGCGGCGTTATCCGAAGCTGCAGATTGCGGGTATGTACTCCCCGCCCTTTAGAGAACTGACGAAGGAAGAGGATGAAGAAATCGTCAGGCAGATCAATGAAAGCGGCGCGGATTTTGTGTGGGTGGCGCTCGGCGCGCCGAAGCAGGAGTGGTGGATGTATGAGCACCGCCACAGGATAAAGGCGCTTATGCTCGGTGTGGGCGCGGCATTTGACTTCACGGCTGGCACAGTGAAACGCGCGCCTATGTGGATGCAGAGACTGTGCCTGGAATGGGTATTTCGGATTCTGCGGGATCCAAAACGTATGCTGCCCCGGTATCTGAACACGAACTTCGCATTTATATATTATGTAAAACGTGAGGGAAAAGCTTTAAGGCATGCGCAAAAGAAGGGAATGCGTATCGCCATGATCGGTCATAAGCGGATTCCGTCAAGGGAAGGCGGCGTTGAGGTCGTGGTTGACGAACTTTCCGTGCGCATGGCAAAACTTGGGCATCATGTGGAGGCCTACAACCGTTTCGGGCATCATGTCTCAGGGAAAAAATACGACCAGGAGTACGGCTGGAAAGGGCGGAAATTTTACAAGGGCGTGCGTATCTATATTGTGCCTACTTTTCGAAGAAGCAGCCTGAACGCGATTGTATATACTTTCTTTGCGACGATTATGGCGCTCTTTCACCATTATGATGTGATTCACTATCATGCGGAAGGTCCCTGCGCCATGCTCTGGCTGCCACACTTTTTGAAAAGAAAGGTCGTGGTAACCATTCACGGTCTTGACTGGCAGAGGGCGAAATGGGGAAACTTTGCCTCCTTTGTGATCAAATTCGGCGAGCGGATGGCGGCGAAGTATGCGGACGACGTGATTGTGCTTTCTGACAATGTTAAGCAGTATTTTGCGGATACTTACAACAGGGAAGTGACCTATATTCCAAACGGAATTAACCGTCCAAAGCCCCAGGGCGCGGCAATGATAGGGGAGAAGTACGGGTTGGAAAAGGACGGCTATTTCCTGTTCCTTGCACGGATTGTGCCGGAGAAGGGCCTGCACTATCTCATCGAGGCATTTTCCGGACTGGAAACGGATAAAAAACTGGTGATTGCCGGGGGGAGCTCCCAGGCGATGGATTATATGGAGCGGATCCACCGAATGGCGGCGAAGGATGAAAGAATCCTTATGACGGATTTTGTGCAGGGACAGGTGCTGGAAGAACTGTACGCCAATGCGTATGCGTTCGTGCTGCCAAGCGACGTGGAGGGAATGGCGCTCACACTGCTGGAGGCAATGAGTTACGGGGCGTGCTGTCTCGTCAGCGATATCCGCGAAAATACGGAAGTGGTGGAAGATAAGGCGCTGACTTTTAAAAAGGGCGATGTGAAGGACTTGAGAAGACAGCTTGCCTGGCTGCTTTCGCACCCCGAAGAAGCGCGCCGCATGGGGGACGAGAGCGTGGACTATATCTGCGGAAAGTATGACTGGGAAGACGTGACGAGGCGGACGCTTGCCGTGTACGAGAAGGCGGCAGGGAAAAGGAAGACATATGAAGATTCTGATGGTAAATAAATTTTTACATCCCAACGGCGGATCGGAGACTTATATTTTTCAGCTGGGGGAAGAATTAAGAAGGAGAGGGCACGAGGTACAGTATTTCGGTATGGAGCACGAAGGCCGTATTGTGGGAAACCGGATAGACTGTTACACGTCCGACATGGATTTCCATACGGGAAAGCTGCAAAAGCTCCTGTATCCTTTCAAAATTATCTATTCTGCTGAGGCGAAGCGCAGGATGGGCAAGGTGTTAAAGGACATGAACCCGGATGTGGTGCATCTGAATAACATCAATTTCCAGCTTACGCCATCCGTGATCTACGCGGTGCGCGCTTATGAAAAAAGGGTCGGAAGAAAAGTGAGGCTGGTGTATACGGCGCACGATTACCAGTGGGTGTGCCCCAACCATATGATGCGCATTCCCGCCACGGGAAAAATTTGTTTTGCCTGTCGGGGCGGGTATTTCGGCATGTGTACCAAAAACCGCTGTATTCACAATTCGCGCATAAAAAGTCTCCTTGGGACGATAGAGGCAAAGTATTATATGTGGCGCAGGACCTACGGCATGGTTGACGTCATTATCTGCCCCAGCGAGTTTATGAAAAGGCAGCTTGATACAAGTCCCCTTCTGGAGGAAAGAACCGTGATGATGCGGAATTTCGTGGAGAGGGCGGCGGATGCAGGTGCAGGGCGTGCGGGGGAGCCGGGCAGCGCTGACAGGAGACGGCAAAACAGTGCAGCAGCGGGCACGCCGGGCGATACGCCGACAGAAGATTATGTGCTCTATTTTGGACGTTTTTCCGAGGAGAAGGGGATTGGTACGCTCCTTGCGGCATGTGAAGCCCTGCCGGAGATTCCCTTTGTTTTTGCCGGGTCAGGTCCTTTGGAGGACCGGGTATCAAAAGCGAAAAATGTGGAGAATAAGGGCTTTGTCACAGGGGAGGCGCTTCACAGTCTGATTGCGGGGGCGCGGTTTTCCGTCTATCCTTCCGAGTGGTATGAGAACTGCCCGTTTTCCGTGATGGAATCGCAGATGTACGGCACGCCGGTCCTTGTTTCAGACCTCGGCGGTGCGCCGGAACTGGTGCAGGCGGGACGTACAGGGGAACTTTTCCGGGGCGGGGACGCGGAGGAACTGACTGCCCACATCAGGGAACTTTGGGAACAGCCGGAGTTATGTCTGGAATACCGGGAAAACTGTAAAGAGATAAAATTTGATACAATTGGGGAATATTGTGATAAAATAGTGAGGAATGTATATCAGACAGGAGATATGGCATAATGGGCAGACGAACTTTATATGGAACGGTCATAGTGACATACAGGTGTAACGCACGCTGTAATATGTGCGACTGTTTTAAGGATCCGACGAAGCCGGACGAGGAGATTACGCTGGAAGAGATCAAGAAGCTGCCGGAGATGGCTTTTACGAATATCACGGGCGGGGAACCTTTTATCAGGCAGGATATCCCGGACATCGTGCGGGAGCTTTACAAGAAATCTGATAGGATTGTCATATCTACCAACGGTTATTTTACGGACCGCATCATCGCGCTGTGCCGGGAGTTTCCGAAGGTGGGTATCCGCATCAGCATCGAGGGTCTGCAGGAGACGAACGATAAGATACGCGGGATTCCCGACGGCTTTAACAGGGGTTATAAAACCCTCAAGACGCTGGTGGAGATGGGGCACCCCGACGTGGGTTTCGGCATGACGGTGCAGGATATGAACTGTGAGGATCTGGTGCCGCTTTACAATATCGCAAACGACATGGGAATGGAGTTTGCCACGGCGACCCTGCACAATTCCTTTTATTTTCGCAAAACGGACAATAAGATCGACGATAAATACAAGGTAGCGCAGAATTTTGAGAAGCTGATCAACGAGCTGCTAAAGAGTAAATCGCCTAAAAAGTGGTTCCGCGCCTACTTTAACCATGGGTTAATCAATTATATTTACGGCAATAAACGGCTTCTGCCCTGCGATATGTCTAAAAATGCCTTTTTTATAGACCCCTTCTGCGATGTGATTCCCTGCAACGGCATGGAGAAGAAGGCGGTTATGGGAAATCTGCGGGAACAGAGCTGGGAGGAACTTTGGAACTCCGAGCAGGCGCAGAAAGTGAGGGAGTGTACGAGAAAGTGTGACAGAAACTGCTGGATGATCGGTTCCGCGTCCCCGGCGATGCATAAGTATATCTGGGTGCCCGGCTGGTGGGTGATTAAGCATAAATTCTTAAAGGGCGGGAAGTACAGCCTGAAAGAAAACAAATATATCGGGCAGAAATAGATTTGGGAGGTTTGCATGAAATTTCTGTATGTGGCGCCGCGCTATCATACCAATCAGATGGATATTATGAAGGGCCTGACAGAGTGTGGGCATGAGGTGCGCTTTATCAGCCACTATGCCGCCATTATCGAGGACTATTCCTGTGTGACGCCAATCGTGCTTGGATATTCGCGGCTGTATAAACTCATTGATTTTTTGTATGTGAAGGTGATTCACAGGAAAGATCCGACCGCCATTGTGTTCAAAATACAACATGGTTTTCCGCCATTTGGGAAGCTGAAAAAGCTGATATGCGGCTTTGCGCCGGACCTGGTCATTTTGCGTGAGCGTTCGGTGTATTCCATGGCCGCATACTATATTTGCAAAAGGCAGGGATATCCCTGTATTCTTTATAACCAGAATCCGCTCTGGTCGGAGCCTGCAAAGACGGATTTACCGCACCGTCTGGTGGACCGTATGACACCGGCGCTTCGCATGACGCCCGTGATGGGGGAGAGTAAACCGGGCAGGACTGTGAAGGAGAATGACTATTTTGTGCCTTTTGTGGTCAATCCGCAGAGGGCGCCAAAGGAGCGCACTTATTTTGAGGGCGGCAGGATACATATCCTCTGTATAGGTAAGTATGAAATCAGGAAACACCACCTGGAGCTTCTGCAGGCGGCAGAAAAACTCAGGGATAAATATGAGATCCAGGTGACGCTGGTGGGAGAAGCAACGAACCATTTTCAGAAGGCATACTGTGAACAGGTAAAAGATTATGTGCGGGAACACCGCATGGAAAATCTGGTTACGGTGAAAACGAACGTGGCAAAGCGCGATATGGAGAGGGAGTATCTGGCGGCAGATCTGTATGTGATCCCGAGTACGCTTGAGATGGCGTCGGTATCGCAGCTGGAGGCAATGAGCTATTCCCTGCCCGTGATCTGCAGCGACACGAACGGTACGGCATGTTATGTGGAGGACGGCGTGACAGGGTACCTTTTCAGGGACTGCGATCAGGCGGATTTTTTGGACAGGCTGGATGCCATGCTTTCGAACCGTGAACGGATGCTGTCCATGGGGGAAGCGGGCTACCGCGCGGTGGTGGAAAAGTATAATTTTAAGAGCTATTATGATACGGTGACAGGGATGCGGGAGAAAATTCTGCGGGAGAATCTGTACTGAATGATAGTTTGGAAAGGCGGGAAGCGAAACCCGGAGCAGACGGAAAATAAATGAAACAGAAAATAAAGGATATTTTAGCGGCGATTGCCTATTTTCTCCATGAAAAGGGCATTCTGCACAACCGAATAAAAGTGCATTCCATAGACGAGACCATCGACGTACTTTTAAATACCGAAAAGAGCATGGTCCGTTTCGGGGATGGGGAGATCGTGATGATAAAGGGCGGCGACCTGATGCTGCAGAAGGCGGATCCGAAGATCGCGGAAGGGCTTGCCGGAATACTCGCTTACACTTACGATGATCTGATTGTGACGATACCTGATATTTTTGAAACCCTTTCTGACCATCACAAAAAAAGCAGGCAGTTCTGGAGGGACCATCTGCTCTTTAACAGAAAGACTTATGAGAAATACTGCAATCCCGGCAGAGTATATTACAGCACTTTCGTTTCCCGCTGCTATTATTATGCCGCGGATCGGAGCGGCTGCGGCGCGCAGTTTGCTAAAATTAGAAAAATATGGGAAAATAGAGACATTGTCGTTGTGGAGGGGGAGAGGACGCACAATGGGGTTGGCAACGATCTGCTTGATACGGCGCGAAGTGTAGAGCGCATTATCTGTCCTCCCAGCAATGCGTATGAAGCGATTCCGGCCATTCTGGATGCCTGCACGGCTTATGGCAGGGACAGGCTGTTTTTGCTGTCGGTGGGTGTGGCGGCAAAATTTCTGGCGGTGAAGCTGTTTGAGCAGGGATATCGCGTGCTGGATATCGGGAATCTTGATATGGAGTACGAGTGGTTTGTGAGGCGTTCGCCCGGGAAGATGAAACTGGAGAAGCATGAGTTTGTCAGTGAGGAGGCAAACCGGGCGGCGGGGTATACGGCGTACCTGGAGCAGATTAAAGTTAGAGTAAGCGGGCACTAAGCTTCTTGAGAAATTACCGTCTGTCCGGGCTGTGTGTCGGCAAATATGCACATAACGGGACGGGGGAAAAGTTGAGGATATGATTAACAGTAAGGAAACATATCAAAAATATATAAGACAGGATCAGCTCGCCCTCGGGCGGCAGCGGGACGCGCGCCCACGGCTGTTTGGGGATGAAATCTGGAAGTTTGAGATTCTGCTCCGCAAGGTGGAGTATGGCCTGAACTGCCGCCATGGGGCTGTCGGAAAGCTGGTTGGAAAATGGCACAAAATGCGGTTTCACCGTCTGAGTGTGCGGCTTGGGTTTACGATTCCGCCGAACGTGTTCGGACCTGGACTTTCCATACCGCATTACGGGACGATTGTGGTGCACGCAAATGTGCGTGCCGGGAAAAACTGCCGTCTGCAGGAAGGCGTAACCATCGGCGCGACGAACGGAGGCCATGAGGCAGCTGTAATCGGAGATAACTGTTATTTCGGGAGCGGCGCGAAGGTGATCGGCGCGGTGCATATAGCGGATGATGTGGCAGTGGGGGCTAATGCCGTGGTGACAAAGGATATCGTGGAACCCGGAACTACCTGGGCCGGGATACCGGCAAGGAAGATAAGCGGACGGGATTCACACAGCAATCTGTGCACGGAGCTGTTTAAGTGAGCGGATAATTGAGAAACGAAAAGAAAGGCAAGCTGCGTTATGAGAGAAACAGGAGAAAAAAAGCAGGCGTCCCTGCTTTCCATGCTTGGATATATATTTGATAAGAGAGATAAGTGGAAACTTGCCCTTCTTGCGGCGGCCATTGTGGCCGGCAGTTTCCTCGAGCTTCTTGCGGTCATGGTGTTTGTGCCTTTTATTGATGTGCTGCAAAATCCTAACGTGATTTATGACAGATGGTATCTGAAAGCGGTTGTTGATTTATTCCACTTCCGTTCCCACAGGAGTTTTATCATTTTGTTCTCCGTCGGCATTATCGGGATTTATGTAATTAAGAATGTATATCTTATTCTGGAGAAGGATTATATTTTTCGCTTTTCTTACAATACGCAGATGAAGCTGTCAACAAGACTGCTTGCCGCATATATGAAAGAGCCTTACACCTTTCACCTGAATCATAATATTGCGATTTTACAGAGAAGTCTTCATGAGGATACGTCTCGGTTTATGCAGGTCATTCTCTATGCGCTGGAGCTGGGCGCTGAACTTACGGTATCAGGTGTATTGGTGATTTATCTGCTGGTTGTCAGCAAGTCCATCACTATCATAGTGTTGGGGTTCCTTGCGGTTTTTGTGGGCAGTTTTTTAGTGATAAGCAGGAAATACAGCCGTCGGCTGGGGTTTGAAAACCAGGGCTATCAGGGCAAGATTTTCCAGTGGATGAATCAGGCGCTGGGCGGGATTAAGGAGATCAGGATTCTGGAGCGTGAGGCATATTTTACCGACGAATTTCAGAAATATTGGGGAAAATATGCAAGGGGGCTCCGCATTGCCAGAACCATTTCGATACTGCCCAAATATACCGTGGAGGCTGTCTCCATGACGGGACTTCTGGTTGCCGTGATCGTAAAACTCCTTTTTGGCGAGGCGGATTCGGTCTACTTTATCTCCCAGCTTGCGGCTTTTGCAGTGGCGGCTATGCGGCTGATGCCCAGTGTCGGGCGGATCAACGAGCACGCTTCGAACATGATCTATGCCCTCCCGTCCGTGGAACTCGTGTACCACGATCTGGTGGGGATTGAGGGCCTGACTGCGGATGGGGAACAAGAGCGGAAAGAGGATTGGAGGCTGCAAAAAGAGATTCAGGTGCAGGGGGTGTCTTACCATTATCCGAACACGGAGGAGTGGGTGCTTGAAGATGTGCATTTTGCGATCAAAAGGGGCACGACCGTAGCCTTCATCGGCTCCACCGGATCGGGGAAAACCACCATGGTGGATATTATCCTCGGTCTTTTGGCGCCTGTAAAGGGCAGGGTGCTTGCCGACGGGCTCAATGTGCATGAGCAGCCAAAGACGTTTCATGCGCAGGTGGGCTACATTCCCCAGACGATTTATCTCTCGGACGATACAATCCGCAACAACATCGCCTTTGGCATACGGGAGGAACTGATTGACGAGGAGGCGGTGTGTGCCGCGGTAGAAAAGGCACAGCTGCGGGATTTCATAGACAGTCTGCCGCACGGACTGGATACGATTGTAGGTGACAGGGGTGTCAGGTTATCCGGCGGTCAGAGACAGCGGATCGGCATAGCCAGGGCGCTCTACCATGACCCGGAAATTCTCGTGCTTGACGAGGCGACTTCCGCACTGGACAATGAGACGGAGGCGGCTGTCATGGAGGCGATTGAACATCTGCAGGGCATGAAAACCATGATTATCATAGCGCACAGGCTGACCACGATCCGCAACGTGGATGTGATTTACGAGGTGGGGGACGGAAAGGTGGAAAAGAGGAAAAAAGAGGAGATATTTGCGGATTCATAGGATAGAAAGGCGAAAGGATCATGAAACGTTTGCAAATAAAATACAGGGCGTTGCTGGGGATTCTAATATTTTATATTCCGTTTCATATTTGTCTGTCTCCCAATTATTGGGATGATAAGGGATTTGCACAGATTTTAAGCAAGTATGACAACAGCCTGGTTCAGTATACGATAGCCAGATACAGTATTTGGTCTTCCAGAATTACCATCGAGCTGGTTGTCCCTATTCTGGCAATGCTCCCTTCTGTTGTGTGGAAATGTCTGAATTTATTGGTAATAGTACTTTTGTATCGCGAACTTATCTGGATACTGGAACATATTTTTGAGCTGCGGGAAAATAGTGTTTATTATGTTACGGCGGTTCTGCTGTGTGCGTTCCCGTTTTCTATCATGGCGCAAACAGGATGGATTGCCACTACGACTAATTATCTTTGGGTGCTGGCGTTTGGGCTTTACGCGATAAACAGGATGCTTAAGGGAGGACTGCTGGGGATTCGTCTGTCCAGACAGGAAATGATTTGCGCTGCCCTGGCTGTTTGCTACAGCGCAAGCTTTGAGTCTATGGCGGCAATCCTGTTTCTGATAGAGATGGGATTGTTGGTTTACTGTAAAAAAAGCGGGAAGAAATGTCCGGCCGTTGTGTGGATGTGCATGGGGATGACGGCGATTTTCCTCGTATATATCCTCTGTTGTCCCGGAAACCGTCTGCGGCCTATCAGGGATGCACAATATTGGATGCCGGATTATTTTGAATTAACTTTGCTGGACAAACTCCGCATGGGTATTCTTTCTTCCTACATGCATTTTGTGTCCTTGCCAAGCCCGGTATTTTTCATTTTCAATGTCATTATTTTTTTGATGTGGAAGGGGGAGTCCGCAGGGAAGCGGATCATGGCTGCACTGCCTGTATTCACGGATGTTGCGTGGACAGGCTGGTTTATGATAAATTATCTGTTGGGATGGCGTACACTCACCTACCAGGTGCCGACGCCTCTTCCGAAACGCTTTTCAGAATGGGTCGAACAGGGGCTTTTACTTGTGACGGTAGCGCTGTGGTTTGCTGTTGTGCTTTATACGTTAATCACGAAAGTAAAGAAGGGATGGTTCGCTGTTATCATTTTGATTCTGGCCTGCCTTCCTGAAATGGCAGTGGGGCTTACGCCGACAGTGGTTGCTTCCATTTTGAGAACTATGATTTACTTATACATGGCGATGATTCTGTTGATTTTGATTATGGCGGAAAATGAGGCTGGAAAGTGGCCGGCAGTGAGCAGACGTTTTATATACCTCTGTATGCTCATGGGCGTCATTCTAAATGCGTGCCAAATTACCAGGCACATATTGCTATACGGCTAAAGCAGGGAGGAAAGTAATGTTGGGAAAAGGGAAATACTTTCTGACTAAATATAGATTCCAGCTGTTTCTGTTTGCTCTGGTATTGGCTTTTTTTCTTATTACCGGCAGAAGCGGAGCGGTATTGTTCGATGACAGCGGCAGCTATATGAGGCTTACCTGGCGGGAAGGGGTTATGCCCTTTTATCCGCTTTTTCTGCTACTTAATCAATGTATTTTTGGAGGCGGGCTGTATCTTTGGGCGGTGGTTGCAGAGCAGGCTCTTCTGGCGGCATGTTCCATTGTACTTTTGGAGGAGACAGTCAGGAGACGAATGGGTCTTCATGCGGTGGAGGGCGTCTTTTTAAGTGCTTTCCTGCTGTATCCCTATACGATTGAGATGCCGGCGGCAGTGATGACGCAGGCGATTTTGACGGAAGGAGTCGCCTATTCGTTTTTTTATATATTTCTGACGTGTATTCTTTTGGCGGTTTGGGACAAAAGTTACGCAAGACTGATCGGCGCTTTTGGCATGACGCTGCTGCTGACGGCGGTTCGTTCTCAACTTCAGGTTGTTTTTGCCGTATGTGGGGTCGTGTTTTGGTATTTGATCTGTACGCGGGAAAGGAAAGTGGGAAAAGGGCAGAGAACGGTTCGCTTTCTGGCGGGGATGGCAGTCTGTGTCGCAGTCAGCCTTGCCGGGGTGCTTCTGGCAGCCGGACTTGTCAGAGGATACAAAAAGGTGATGAGCGCGGACGATGGCCTCACTGCGTTTGCGACGCGCATACAGGTGCCGGATGCATATCAGGCAGCGGGAGAGGAACAGGGAGAACCGGACCGGGAGAAGGCGCAGCAGCCGGAGAGCGGGCGTGATCTTTCGGCGGCGGAGACGGAAGAGGAGGCAAGGGAAAAGCTTATTAAAAAAAGTTTTGCCACCAGCCAGTACCTGACGCTGATCTTTTCAAGGGGTATGTACGAGGCGGACTATGAGGATGCAGCGCTTTTTCAGGACGAGCTGCAAAGAGGCCTGTATCTTGCCCTGTATGAGGTGGTGGATGCGAAACAGGAGCGGTATGCCTATGCCAATGAGGGTCTGTGGATGTGGAAGGACATCGTGGGCGGTATTGGAAGTATCGGGATGAGCTGTATTTTTGTACCGTCGGAGTATTATGTGGATTATGCCCCGGAGATCATCATGTCGGATGATTTCGGTGCGATCAGGCACAGTCATCTGCAGACGATAGGGTTAACTTTGATCAAAGCGCATTTTGGAAGGTTTTTGTACCACACGCTGATGCTGATGCCCCAGGCATTCATCAGTACGGTCTTTTTCCAGTATGCTCCGCTTTACGGGTTCTGCCATATAGTGACGGCGTTCCTGTATTTGTCGGCGGTGGCTCTGATGATTTGGGGTTATGCGGATGCAAGGGTAAAAAAGGAAGGAGCCGAGATGATGGCGCTTGTCCTGGCGGCAAATGTGGTGATTGTGCTTATCATATCCCTGGTTTTTTTTGGACAGCAGCGGTATCTGGTATATACCTTTGGCCCCTTTTATATGGCGTATTATCTTCTGCTGAGACAGTTGTGGTGCGTGCGTATACGGGGGATTTTAAGAAAAAAGCTTTCGCCGGAGAAGAAAAATGTGTAAGCAAAAGTGCAAGGCGGTGAGATGAATGAAAGAAAAGGAACATAAAGTTTTAATTATCATACCGGCCTACAATGAGGCGGACAGTATTATACAGGTAGTCAGTCACATGAGAGAACAGGCGCCGTGGTGTGATTATCTGGTGGTCAACGACGGCTCTACCGATACGACGCGCTCCCTGTGTGAGCAGGAGGATTTTTCCTATCTGGATCTGCCGATCAATATGGGCATTGGCGGAGCGGTGCAGGCCGGGTATATATATGCTTACAAAAACAATTATGACATTGCCGTGCAGGTGGACGGGGATGGGCAGCACGACGTCTCTTATCTGAACAGGCTCCTGGAACCGATCATAGAGGGTGAGGCGGATGTGGTTATCGGTTCCCGGTTTCTGGAAAAGGAAGGGTTTCAGTCCACACTGGGCCGCAGGATGGGGATCAATATTTTGAGCGCGCTGATCTGGCTGGTTACCGGCAGGCATATTATGGATGTGACCAGCGGTTACCGCGCGGTGAACAAAATGTTTATCAAAATATACAGCGAGGATTACCCCATGGACTATCCTGAGCCGGAGGCCATTGTGGCGGCAATCATGCACCTTGGAAGAGTGAAGGAAGTGCCGGTGCAGATGCGCGCCAGGGAAGGCGGGATAAGTTCTATCACCTTCAAAAAATCCATCTATTATATGATTAAAGTGACGCTGGCGATTCTGATATGCCGTATGGGATATGGGATACGCAGAGGAAAGCGGGAGGATATTCAGAATCCGCGCGGGAAGGAGTAAGGGGCATGATACCTGCTACACTCAGATTGACATTGATCGTTGCAGTGATCTGTTATTTTGTCATTATCTTATACTTTTTAAAACAAAAGGCGCTTAACCTGAAATATACGCTGCTTTGGCTGGTCGCAGGTCTGGTGATGGGCATTCTGGTCGCTGTGCCGGAGCTTCTGGTGTCGATTATTCATATATTTGGCATTCAGGATAATATGAACGGTCTGTTTATCTTTGCAATCGGATTTATTATTATGATCCTGCTGTCCCTGACTTCGATTGCCTCACGGCAGAATAGGAAGATAAGGACGCTGACGCAGGAGCTGGCGATTTTGGACAAGCGGGTGAGGGAATTGGAGAAGAGGGACACGGAATGAGACGGCGTGGTACACTTGCTTTTTTGGCTGTATTCCTCATGGCGGTCGTAGTATTTATGGAGAAAGAGGAGCAATATCTGATACAGAGGGAAGACAGCTACATGGAGTCGCTTGGCTTTATTCTGGGCAGTTCCTCATCGGAGCAGACAGTTGCCTGCTTTACGGATCAGGCTGAACAGGTCAGCTATCTCTTTCTGCCATCCTATGTGGAGCCGGGCGATGTGAAGATTTCCTTTGCGGGAGCCGAGAGTGTGGTCTTTGCAGGGGAAAATGGAGAGACTACGCTGAGAAACGGTGGGGATATCAGCGCACTGCGCTGCGGGGAGAGTTACGATCTGTATTTTTGTGACAGGGGAGGGGAGCGCCTGCATAGACAGAAGATAGTCATTATGCACTCCTCCGGGCTTCCGACGGTATTTCTGGAGACGGAAAGCGGCTCCATGAAACAACTGGACGCAGATAAGAGCTATGCGGAAAAAGGGAGAATTGTCCTGCTTGACGTTGAGGGAAATGTGGTGTGCGCGGACAAACTGGACCGCATTTCCGGGCGTGGAAATTCCACCTGGGCTCACCCGAAAAAGTCCTACGGGATCCGATTGAAAAACCGGGCGGATCTTTTCGGTATGGGAAGCGCTGACAACTGGATTCTTTTGAGCAATGTGGAGGACCGCTCCTACATTCGAAATAAAATTACCTATGATATGGGCGTGGCGGCAGGAATGGCCGGATCGCCGCAGTCGCAGTATATTGATCTCTATATAAATCACAGATACCATGGTATGTACCAACTGTGCGAGAAGGTGGAAATTGACCCTGAGAGGGTACCGATTGCGGATCTGGAAGCGCAAAACAAAAATCTGAACAGGGATATTGAAAGCTGTGGGCGTTTTGAGACAGAACGGAAGAAGGGGGTGGTGCTTCCCGTCGAGCCCCCGGATTTGACTGGAGGGTATCTGCTGGAAAGAGACGTGGCTGAAAAATACCGCGAGGAGATCAGCGGATTTTATACAGAGACCTTAAAGGAGCTGTATACGGTCAAAGCGCCGTCATATGCCTCGGAGGCGCAGGTGGATTATATCAGCGGGCTGGTAAACGGGATGGAGCGGGCGGTCACTGCCGGGGACGGCGTCGATCCCCAGAACGGGATGCACTATAGCGATTACATTGACATGCGGTCCTTTGCCCAGAAATATATTGTTGAAGAACTATGTAAAAATAACGGGGCGGGGGCGACCAGTTCTTTTTTCTATAAGCCGGATGATACAGTCAGCAAAAAGCTGTTTGCCGGGCCCGTGTGGGATTATGATAAGGCTTATGCCAATCTTGACGGGATAAACGAGTCAACGGCGGATCTGTGTTATCTGATGCAGAGGAGTACAGATCCCACCACGCTCTTTTGGCACTTGAATGAACATCCTGAGTTCCGGCAGGCGGTGTCGGAATGCTATAACGAATTTTTTTCTGACTATATGCAGACGATTCAGGACGAACTGATCGACGAATACATATCGGAGATATACGCCTCCAAAGATATGGATCTGATCCGCTGGAAGGAAATATACGGGGAAGCGGTGGACTATGAGGGTGAAGTGCAAAGGATTCGGGATTTTCTGGCGGCACGCAAGCCATTTCTGGATGCAGTCTGGACAGACGGGCAGGAGATATGCACGGTATGTTTCGTCTCGGAAAACGGCCGGATTGATAATTATGTGAGTGTGATCAAAGGAACGCGTATGCAGGGGATGCCGGGAAGCGAGCCGGGGACGAAGGACGGGGACCGGGTATTTGACGGCTGGTACACACAGGACGGCGTCTGTTTTGACGGCACGGTTCCTGTTATGGAGGACATTATGGTGTATGAAAGGACCCATGAAGTCCCGGTGGCGGATTGAGAGAAGGGAAAACAATGCTTGTCGCAGCGGTTGATTTATTATGGCTCCGCCCTAAAAAGGTGGGCGGAACAGAATTTTATATCAGGAATTTACTGGATGGCTTCTTGCGGCTTAAGGAGCCTTTTCATCTTTATCTGATGGTATCGAAGGATAACCGGGAGACTTTTCGCCATTATGAGGAGGATAATCGGATTGAACTTTTGGATACGGAAGTGGTTTCCGCGAACATTGCGGGGCGTATTTTGTGGAACTTTTTCTGCCAGAACCGTTTCCTTAAGAAACATGGAATCCGCAAATGTTTTATACCGGTGTACTGCCGCCCGCTGTTTAACGGCGGTATTACCTATGTCAATGTGATCCATGATCTGCAGGCGGCGCATTATCCCGAATACCACCCGTTTCACGAAATAGCGTATTCCAGACTCTGCTGGTGGCTTGACGCGCATTTTTCCAAACATCTCGTGGCGATATCCGATTGGGTGAGGGATGACGTCCGGGAGAAATACCGCGTCAGGGATGACAGGATTACAACGATCTACAATCCTATTACGGTGGACAGGGGGGAAGTCGCGCCGTTTGAACAGCTTGCGGGAAAATACCATGTGAAGGAGAAGGAATTTTATTATACCGTGGCGCAGCTGATTCCGCATAAAAATCTGGATACGCTGATTGCGGTGATGGAGCGGATAAAAAATAGCGTGTCAGGCCTGCCGTGCAGACTGCTGATTTCCGGGGTGAATGGGGAGAGCAGGGAAAAACTGGAAAGACAGATTAAGGAGAGAGGGCTGGAACAGGAAGTGACGCTCACGGGATTTGTGGAGAACGCCGAGAGGAACGCGCTGTACCTATATTGCCGCGCCTTTCTTTTTCCAAGTGTGTTTGAGGGATTTGGCATGCCGCCGATTGAGGCGATGCTTTTTGGAACGGTGGTGATAGCCACGGACAGGGCGTGTATTCCTGAAGTGACACAGGGAAAGGCAAATTATGTGAAGGACCCCTATGATGTGGAAGAATGGATCAGAATGATGCAAAACCCGGCTGACAGGATTGGGGAAGTGGACTTTGAACGGTATGACCAGATGAAATTGAGCAGGAAATACTTTGCACTTTTACAGGAGCATCTGGAATAGAAAAGCTGTCTTCATCTAAGCAGCGCGGAAAAGGCAATGGGGAAAGAAGAGCGGGAACAGTGCAGATATGAAACTTGCGGTAATACTGGTAAATTATAATGGCAAAAACTATAATGAGGCGTGTATTGATTCCATACTGGCAAACGACGGCGCCGGGGAAGTGAAAATCATCGTGGCGGACAATGCGTCGCAGGACGATTCCGTGCGCCTGCTGGAAGAACGGTATGTAGGAAATGAGCAGGTGGAGATCATTCAGCTGGATGATAATTACGGTTTTTCCTGTGCGAATAATGTGGGGATCAGCTGTGCGGAGGCGTGGGGGGCGGACGCGGTCATACTTTTAAACAATGACACGGAAATTGCGCCCGATATGCTTTTACGGCTGCGGGAGTGTGCACAGAGACATCCCGACTGCATGATTGCGCCGAAGATTTATTACAGCGGCGACAGAAAGCGGATCTGGTCGGCGGGGGGAAGCGTCTCGCCGGTGATCAAAAAGGTGAGGCATATCGGTCTGGATGAGACGGACGAAGGACAGTACGACCGGGAAATGGAGACTGGATTTGCCACGGGGTGCTGCCTGTGGATTCCGATGGAAGTGATTGAGAAGGCGGGTACACTGGATGAGCGCTTTTTTCTTTACTACGAGGACACCGAATACAGTTTCCGCCTGCATAAGCTGGGGATTCCCATTTATTACTGCCCGAAGGCGGTAGTGTATCACAAAGTGGGGGCGAGCACAAGGGGGGCGGACAGTCCGCTCTGCGCCTACTATATTGCCCGCAACTGGCTTTTGTGCAACAGGCTTCACCTGGGGCGCCGTTATCCGCCGTTTCTCGTTTACTATGCGCTGAATCGGACGGCATGCTGCCTGCTGTGGCTGGCACACGGAAAGAGGGAATTAGTCCGGGCGACCCTGCGGGGAATCGGGGATTACCGAAAGGGGCGCTTTGGCAGATCGGCGTATTACCGCTGAGAGGAATCAATGTAGTCGATAATGGGTTTCATGGCGGAATCCATGCTCACGTGCGATTCCGCGAATTGCCGTATGGTGCTTATGACTGCCTGTTTGCTCTTTTCTTTCTGCTTTATCCTGTCATAAAATGCCACGACCTCATCTATGTTGACAGGCTCCGCACTGTTAGGAAAATTTCTGACAAATTCATATTGGCTGTCTAGGACGTCGATTTCGCAGCCGGTGATGATAGGCATGCCCTTTGCAAGGTATTCCCGCGTTTTCAGCGCGGAAAGTCTTGTGTACACGCCCTTCTTGTAGGTGCCGAAGGAGGCTAGCGCAATATCGCTGATGTCGTACATTTCATCCAGCGCGTTCCCGGACATGGTAGGATAAAACCGCACACAGTTTTCTAAATGATATTTACGGACCAAAGACTGGTAAAGCGGTTTCTCGGGGCCGTCCCCAATCAACAGCAGCTCTACCACATATTTGTTGGCAGCATTTTTGTAATACTGATGCAGCCCTTCAAGGATCCGCTCATATCCGTGGTGGCTCTGCATGTAGGCAACCGCCATCATGGTGATCCTGTTTTCCTGATAAGTTCCCTTTGAGGGGGAGATGTTTTCAAGCTGAATACCGTTTATTGTGCGTATTGTGGGAACACCGAAAATTTCTGTGTCTTCCGAATACGTTACAAAGGTATCCACATATTTTTTCAGTTTTTTGCGGTACAGCAGTTCTTTGATATAGAAAGGCCAGGCATCCCAGCGGCCAAAATCATCTTTGTCGTAAGGATAGGTGAACACTTCTATGATAATCTTACAGTTCGGATATTTTTCCTTTACCTTTTTCCAGAAACTGACGTAGGCGCGGTCTGCCACTGCCCGGCGGACATATAGGAAATCCGGGTTTTCCAGCTGCGTGAGGGCGCTTTCATAGTCTCTTTTGATGGAAGCGGTGGGAAACAGCCCAAGGATTCTTTGCAGAAGCGATCTTTTTACCGTATGAACCTCCACTTCCCCCATGTCGAAATGCTTGGAAAGTGACGCTGTCTGCATGTCGATTTTTTTACTGACCCCGATGGAACTTCTTCCCTCAAAATGTATATAATATCCTTTTTTCATGCCTTCTCCTAATCGGATGTTTTATAGATGACCTGTTCGATTTCTGATCTGCCCAGTTCCAGGTCCAGATCTCGGAAATTACTGTTCAGATTGTCATAACAATGCAGTGAAGCCTGCAATATGGCGGTTCGCAGCGTATCTTTCATAGAGACTTCCAGACCCTTCATATACCAGAAGGGATGGGTTAAAATGTGAAGTCTCGGATAGAGACCGTCCGCAATTATTTCATCCACGTTTTCGCGCCAATGCCGTCGGGAATCGGACAGATATTTCATGCTCTTAAAGTAGGTGCCGCTGTAGGAATTGACCATACCGGGGAACGCCATCTCAGCGGATAAAAATTTTTCGGAAGGCCTGTGCATGGATACTACGTCTATTTTTGTACCGGCAGCGGCGGATAAAATCGCGGCTTCTTCACATACATATTTCTGCATTTCGCGCTCTGATGAAATGTCGTACTGTGTTTCGTCAAAATGCAGACCGATGATTCCGCCGTTGTCAATAATCTGCCGTATCTGTTCCTTGGAAGTCCGGGAGTGAATATTGTAGAAATTAGTAGATACCAGGACAAAGTAGGTTGCCTGCACGCCTTCGGGGAAGGCGGATTTCTCAATTTCTGATAAATGGACAGCTTTTTCCAGACTGTAGTCTATATCGTGCCGCACAATGACGGAACGGTCAGTCTCCTCCCAGCTGTAATAGTTTTTGAAATGATAGCCTTTAGTATGCAGGTGCTTTAGCATCGCTGTATAGGATTCATAGGTAAATTGCATAGTTATATGTCCCTAAAGCTTTTCCTTTCCACTGTTTTCTCTGATGACTTTAGCGGGAGAGCCGACAACGACCTTGTTTTCTCCTACATCCGCCGTAACAACAGACCCCATGCCAACGATGGCGTCCTTCCCGACGTTCGCCTGATTTCGGACTGTACTTGCGGACACATAAGCATTTTCGCCGACGGTCACGCTGCCAAACAGTTTGGAACATACGATGGAAGCATTTTTGTGGATGTAATTATTATGGCCTATGTGTGTGGAGGGGGCAATTTTCGTCCCGCTTTCGATTACCGTGTCGTCGATGGTGCCTCGTGCTATGTTTGTGTGGCTTCCAATAAAAACACTGTCCCCGATGGTCACGCCCCCGAAATGCCTGACCATGGTTTTTATGTGGAGATCATCCTCGGAATAGCCGTATCCGTCTTCGCCGATCACGGTTAAAGACTGGATGACGCAGTTACAGCCGATTTTTACCCGGTTTCTTATAACAACGTTGTCCGCGATGACTGTACCGGCCCCAATTGAGATGTGGCCGGTGATAGAACAGTTGCAGCCGATTTTTACATTTTCGGCAATGCAAACGTCAGGGCCGATCACAGAGCCGGGGCCAATGTCCGGCATATCGCCGCCGCAGGGATCAGACCAAAAATGTTCCAGTACAGAAAAAAATACCGCCTTGGACTGCGGGGTAATGATCTTTGCGCCTGCATTTATGTCCGCCTCTTCCTGGACGACACATACAGAAATGGGGTGGGATGTCTGAACGTTTTTTTTGGGTGAATTGATCCAGGTTATTGTCCCCTCACGATAGCGGGACAGGGAGGAAAAACCGCAGACGGTTTCCTCGGGATTTCCCTGTATGACAAAAGGAAGCCCTTTTTCTTCCAGATATGTGGTAATCTCTTTTACGGTAATCAATCGGTCCATTTTATTACGGATTCTCCATCAAGAACAAGCTCATTTTCCTGGTTTTTGCAGATTGTATTCAGCACGTACCTGTTCCCCGCGCGAATCTCCTTTACAGTGACGGTGGTTTCAATCGTATCGCCGATATACACAGGCTTCCGATAATGGAAACTCTGTGAAAGCAGGATGGCGCCGGGACCGGGCAGATGATTTCCGATAATCATGGAAATGATATTCTGGCAGAAAAGCGCATGTGCGATCCTGCGCCCAAATACAGTCTGCTTTGCGTACTCTTCATCCAGGTGGATGGGATTTATATCTCCAGACAGTCTGGCAATCTCCTGAATTGTCTGTTCCTCTGCAGTGACAGATGTAGAAAAGCTGTTGCCGATGTTTAACATTTTCTGCTCTTTCTTTAACCGTTATTGACAGCTTACCAGCTGGTATTTTCAGAATACCAAATCAGTATAGCAAATAATGTATGAAATGACAAGCAAAACGGGGGTTTGGATATATTTGCATTGAAAATGGGAATATGCTATTATTAGGATAATTATTTAGGCCATATTTAGGATGGAGATTATTATGATTATGCATATTGTGGGGAACCGGCCCCAATTTATTAAGCTGGCGCCGCTTTACCGGGCGCTGGAGCTTTCGGGTTATCAGCAGGGCATTATTCACAGCGGACAGCATTATGATGAGAATATGTCCGATGTTTTTTTTGAGGAATTGGGCATACCGGCGCCCTATTTGAATCTGTCGGCCGGCGGCGGAAGCCATGCGCAGGTGACGGCGAAGGCGATGGTCGGGCTGGAGAAGGAGCTGTCGCAAAGCGCCCCGGAGCTGGTTATCCTCTATGGGGATACCAACACGACGCTGGCCGGCGCGCTGGTGGCGGTGAAGCTCGGTATCCCGATGGCCCACGTGGAGGCGGGGCCCAGAATAAACATCAAATCCAACCCGGAGGAATGCAACCGAATCACTGCGGACCATCTGTCAGACATTCTGTTTTGCCCTGACCATGTGTCCATGCAGAATCTGCAGAGGGAAGGCCTTTCTGACCGCGCATGCCTGACGGGTGATATCATGTATGATACCTATCTTTCCATCGCCGGGAGTCTTGAAGGCGAGAAGCCGCAGGAAGAGGCGATAGTGATGACATGGCACAGGCAGGAGAACACGTCTGACAGGGCGCGTATGGAAAGCATCCTGCGTCTGGTGGAACGTCTGGAGGATCATGTGATCTTTCCCGTACATCCGCGGACAAAAAAGTGTCTGGAACAGTACGGCCTGATGGAGCGGGCCAAGGGGATTCCCGGCCTGGAGATGACAGATCCCCTGGGATACGTGGAGATGGTAAAACTCATGCAGAGGGCAAGGCTGATTTTGACAGATTCCGGGGGCGTGTCCAAGGAGTCATCCTTCGCGGGAGCGAAATGCCTTTTTATGCTGGATGCGGACGTGTGGGAGGATCTGGTGCGTGAGAAGTGGATCCGCAGGGTAAACCCGCAGGATGAGGACAGTGTCTTGGAGGCGCTGCGTTTTGCCGCGGGAGCGAAACGCGTGGCCGTGGAGGAGCGGCCGAGATTTTACGGGGACGGACACGCGGCGGCAAAGATGGTACAGGCGCTGCGCGAGAGGCAGTTTATTTAAATGACGGAGGAAACTATGAAATATGCTTTGATAGGATGCGGGAGAATCTCCCCCAACCATATTGTGGCGGCGCAGAAGAACGGGTTAGAGATCGTGGCGATCTGCGATCTGGAAACGCGCAATATGAAAGACAAATTTTTGAAGTTTAGGCTTCCGAATACCGTGCAGTGTTACACGGATTACCGGGAGATGTTAAAAAACGAGAAGCCGGATCTGGTGGCAATAGCCACGGAGAGCGGCAAGCATGCAAAAATTGCTTTGGACTGTATGACGATAGGACATGCCAATCTGATCATCGAGAAGCCGATTGCCCTGTCACTTGTGGATGCTGATGCGATAATTGAGACAGCGCAGAGGGAGAATCTGAAAGTGTGCGCCTGTCACCAGAACCGCTTTAACAAGTCGATCCAGAAGATACGTGAGGCCGTGGAGATGGAGCGCTTTGGCAGAATGTTCCACGGTACGGCACATATCAGATGGGCGAGGGATTATGAGTACTATTCCAGGGCAAAGTGGCGCGGGACATGGGAACAGGACGGCGGCGCGCTGATGAACCAGTGTATTCACAACATTGATCTTCTGCGCTGGATGATGGGCGACGAAATTGACTGTGTCATGGGTATGACGGACAGACTCAAACATGACTATATCGAGGCGGAGGATCTGGGGATTGCCCTTGTCAGATTTAAAAACGGCGCTTACGGTATCGTTGAGGGGACAACCAATGTATATCCGTGCAATCTGGAAGAAACGTTATATCTGTTTGGAGAGAAAGGGACTGTGAAGGCGGGCGGCAGTTCGGTCAATGTGATCGAGGAGTGGCGGTTTTCAGATGCGCTGGACAACCCCGAGCAGATCAAGGCGCAGTTTCATGAGAATCCGCCTAATGTATATGGGTATGGGCATACGCCGCTCTATGCAGATGTGATCGAGGCGATCGAAGATGACAGGCCTCCCTATGTGGATGCCGCTGCGGGCAAAAGAGCTTTGGAGCTGGTGCTTGGTATTTACCAGTCCGCATACACAGGGCAGCAGGTAACGTTTCCCATGCAGCAGTGCGCGACGATAGATTTTAAAGGTAAATTTTCCTGATTGGGGATTAGAAAACGAAGGGACAGCAGACAGGATGGAATTTAAGGATCTGAAGACACAGTATATAAGGCACAGGGAAGAGATTGACAGGGCAGTCAGGCAAAATATGGAGGCAGGCCAGTTTATCGGAGGAGAGCCGGTCAGCCGTCTGGAGAAGAGTCTGGCGGACTATGTGGGAGTGAAGCATTGCATCTCCTGCGCTAACGGCACGGACGCCCTTCTGCTAGCGCTGATGGCGTGGGGCGTTGGCGAGGGAGATGCCGTTTTTGTCCCGGATTTCACTTTCTTTTCCACAGCGGAGGTAGTGCCCTGGGTTAACGCGGTCCCGGTCTTTGTAGATATTGACGCGGATACCTTCAACATGTCGCCGCAGGCGCTTGAGAAGGCCGTCGAGAGGGTGAAAGAAGAGGGCAGGCTGACGCCGCGGGCGGTCATTGCCGTAGACCTTTTCGGGCAGCCTGCCGAATACGACAGGATCCGTCAGATTACCGCACAGTATGATCTGCTCCTGTTAGAGGACGGCGCGCAGGGATTCGGCGGCAGAATCGGCGAGAAAAGGGCGTGCAGTTTCGGAGATATCTCCACCACATCCTTCTTTCCTGTAAAGCCGCTTGGCTGCTATGGGGACGGCGGTGCGGTCTTTACGGATAACGACGAGTGGGCGGCGCTTGTCCGCTCTTATAAGGTACATGGAAAAGGCTGTGACAAGTACGACAATGTCCGAATTGGCATGAATTCCAGATTAGATACGATACAGGCGGCGGTACTGCTTGAGAAGCTTCGCTTTTTTGACGGGGAGCTTGAGGAGATGAACCGAGTGGCGGCAGTCTACACAGAACTGCTGCAGGGGAAAGTTAAGACGCCGGTCATCCTGCAGGGCTATTACTCCGGCTGGGCACAGTATACGGTGCAGTTTGCGGATGAGCGGCAGAGGAGAGAGGCCGTACAAAAACTGGAGACGGCCGGGATTCCCAGCGCCGTTTACTATGCGAAACCGATGCATATGCAGGCGGCTTTTGCGGATATATCGAAGGAGGGTATACCATGCCCTGTCACGGAGCAAATATGCGGCGTATGTCTGTCGCTACCGATGCACCCGTATCTGCGGAAGGAAGAAGTTGAGACAGTCTGCAGCGCACTGTTGTCCTGACTGAGAGAAGATATTTATAAGGGAATCAGGAAGAGGGTGTAAGCGATGCATGGATTTTTGGCGGCGGGGAATATGAATATAGAATGTCTGGGACCGTACGCAGACATGGGGCAGTGTAAGCAGTACAGCCATCTCCTTGATAAATTTCCGAAAGACGGGGTGTTTTTAAACGAAGAGGAGCAGATCAGCTTTTTGGACGGATATGTCCATAATAAGGCGCGTTTCTGCGCGGACGGCGACAAAGACTGGCAGCATGCTTTTGCGCAGGCTATGAGGGAGGACGCGGTCCAATGCCTGCGCGCGCTCAGAGGCGGCTTCTGCGGTTATGTATACGACAGAAAGGGCGCCGGGCTGACGGCGTACACAGACCAGGTCTCGGTCAAGGCATTGTATTACTATGCGAATGGCAGCCAGTGGATGGTGTCCAGTCATATTCCGTACATGGCGGCGGTACTGCGGGCTAACGGCGTTCGGTATCAGCTGAATGAGACAGCGGTCAAATACATGCTGACATATGGATATATGTTGGATGACAGCACATTTATAAAGGAGATTCACCGCCTGCTTCCGGGGCAGCTTGTGCACATAGAAAACGGCAGCGCCAGGGTAGAGCGGTATTATATGATCCCGGACAGGGAGACGCAGATGTCCGAACAGGAGGCCGTCGAGAGGATTGACGGTGCGTTCAGGGAGGCGGTCAGACGGGAATTTGAGAAAGACAGGGAGTACGGATACAGGCATCTGGTGGATTTGAGCGGCGGGCTGGACAGCCGGATGGTGTCATGGGTAGCGCATGACATGGGATATACGGATCAGCTGAATGTGACATATTGCAGGTTCGGATATCTGGACGAAGAGATATCAGGCAGGATAGCCGGTTATCTGGGACATGAATATATGTTTAAGTCGCTGGATGACATTGGATGGATGTACGATATTGACGAAATTGTCCTGAAAAATAACGGGGCGGCTCTTTATACAGGGATTACAGGAGGGGACAGACTTCTTAAAACGCTAAATACAAGTCAGTTTGGCATGGAACACACAGGTATGATAGGAGATGCCGTCCTGTCTACGTTTTATCATGACAGGGAATTTAATTACGGGAAGCCGCGGCTGGGACTGCATAAGTATTCGGAGCGCCTTTCCTATACCTATTCGGATGAGATTGTGCAGGAATATCCCTGTCAGGAGATGTTTGCGATCTATACAAGAGGTATTCTGGGAGCACAGTCTTCTTATATGATACGGCAGCATTATATGGAGACATCATCTCCGTTTATGGATGTGGATTTTTTGGAGACAGCGTTTTCCCTTCCTTTTGCGTATAGAAACAGCCATCACATTTATTTGAAGTGGATGCTGCAGAAGTATCCGGGGGCGACACAGTTTGGCTGGGAGAAGTGGGGCGGTGTCAAGCCCCGGGAAGACCAGATTTTCTTGAGAAAAGTAAGGACGGCGCAGAAGCTTTTATGGCAGGCCGCCTGCAGGACTTTTAAGCTGCCGGACAAAGACAGCATGAACCCCCTGGATTTCTGGTATCAGGAAAGCCCGGGAATACAGGCGTATTGCAGGGAATACTTTGACAGTAACAGGAGCAGAATCGGCGGGGCGTTGGGCAAAGATATTTCCCTGCTGTTTGAAGAGGGAAATGTGACCGAAAAAAGTATGGCACTTACGGTACTCAGTGCCGTAAAGTTATATTTTTAGGGAGAAGGGGACTTGAAAAAAAAGCTGATCATATTGTTGGACGAGTATCCGTTTAGGACGGGGGAATATCCCTTTATCCGTACAGAGTTGGAAAAGCTGCTGGAGTGTTTTGACGTAAGCATTTTGTCAGTCTCTTCTGCAGCAGAACAGGAAATGACGACGGACAAACGCATTCTGGTCTATCATTGTATGAGGAATTTCGGCATCTGGGAGAAGTTGGAAGCGGTTGTGAAATTTCTCTTTTTTGGATGCAGGCACGGGGAAATGAAGCAGATTTTGAAAGCGGGGGAAAACATTTCGGGGCGTCTATACGATTCTATTGCTTATTTTAGTATGGCGGACCAGCTGAGAAAATATGTGAAAAAAAACCACATTGCCGATGATGGCGCGCTGGTTTATTCTTACTGGTTTAATCCCAGTTGTCTGGCGTTTCTTATGGACAGAAAATCTTATCCCAATAGAAAAGTAGTTTCCAGAATACACGGATATGACTTGTACAATGAAAGAAATCCGCATAACAGGCAGCCTTTCCGCGAATATATGGATGGGGCGGTAGACAGGCTCTTTTTTGTGGCGGATGCGGGACTGGAATATTATTTGGCACATTGGGGAAAAAGAGAAGGCCTTGGGAAGAAATATATGGTGGCGCCGATTGGGACGAAGGATAACGGTTATGCGGGGGCGAGGGCGGACCGTGGACAGCGGGAGGCGTTTCACATTGTAAGCTGTTCACATGTGATCCCATTAAAAAGAGTGCCGCTTATCATAGAAGGGCTGTCCCGGATCACGGATGAAGAAATTCGGTGGACGCATTTCGGAACGGGAAGCCATTATGAGGAAACCGCGAAATATGCGGAAGAACTTTTGGGCGGCAAAAGAAATATTTCTTATGAGATGCCGGGTTTTGTCCCGGTAGAAGAGATTATGCAGTTTTATGTCAGGAATTGTGTGGACTGCTTTTTGACGACATCATCCACGGAGGGCAGCCCGGTTTCCGTTCAGGAGGCGATGTCGTTTGGCGTCCCGGTTATCGCCACGGCGGTAGGGGAACTTCCGCATATGATAGACGGCAACGGTATGCTGCTGCCGGAAAATCCGCGGCCGGAAGATGTCTGCGGCGCGATAAACCGGCTGTATCATATGTCGGATGAGGAGACGGAAAAAATGCGCAGGAAATCAAGGACATTGTGGGAGAATAAATTCAATGCTGCGGAAAATGCAGAGAAGTTTGTCATGAGTCTGATGGAAATCAATTAGAGTATGACTGGGAGGAGCGTATGGTGGAAGATTTGAGAAGCCTGCTGTCAACTTTGGACGGCACAGGCATGATGGTTGACGAATGCCTGAAGGCGGCTGCAGAAAGCCGAGGACTGGTGATTTTTGGCGCCGGAGTGGGAGGAGAACAGTTATATCGGTTATTAATGGACAACGGATTGGAAGACAGGATTTTGGCGTGGAGCGACAACAACCATTTGAAATTTGGACGTTGGTATATGGATGAAAGGCTCCGCATAATTCCCCCGAATGACCTGTATGGAAAATATGGCGGCGAATTGCTTATTCTTGTTGCTTCCTCGGCATTTGACCTGATAAAGGAGCAGCTGCTCGGCTATGGGTTCATGCCGGAAAACATCCGGCTGTTCAACTTTGCGTTCATGGATCTTAAGTATACGGACAAAAATTTTATATGGGATCATCTGACGGATTTCCAGAGGGCGTATGGCCGGCTGGGCGACGACAAGTCAAGGCGGATTTTCGTGAATATATTGAATTATCGGATTTCAAAGGATGAGGCATACTTAAAACAGATGAATGCCGATGTGGATGACGAGAAATATCAATATTTTGACGGGGAATTATTTGACTTCAGGCAGGACGAGTGCTTTTTGGATATAGGGGCATACACGGGAGATACCTTCGGCGCGTTTTACGAAGTGTATGAGGGGGCGTTTGAGGATTACTATGGTTTCGAGGCGGACAGGGAAATTTACGACAGGTTTTTGGCGCGCATAGACAAAGAATATCAAAGCAGCGCCCGGAAATGCCATATTTATAATGTAGCGGCCTGGGACGAAAATACGGAACTTCATTTTGACGAAAATCCCGGGTCCAGCGAAATGAGGGCGGAGAACGGCGCCGGAAATGCTGTGGCCGGCAGAAAAATCGACGAGGTGCTGGGAGACAGAAGAATTACTTTTATAAAGATGGATATAGAGGGCGCGGAGATCCATGCGCTGGCGGGCATGCGGGAAATCATCAGGAAAAACAGGCCGATTATAGCAATGTGCGTGTATCACAGGAGAGACGACTTCTATAAACTGACAGATTTTGTGGAAGGGCTCTGCGGCGGCTATCACTTTTATTTCCGCCAGTACAGATACACGCCGACAGAGACGGTGTGTTATGCGATTCCGGGACAGAGACTGACAGGCGGGACTTGCTTGACAGATTGAAATGCGCTACTCTATAATGCGAAGTATAGTGCGGTTTAACAGGTTTAAACCGAGATTGGAGAGACAACATGAATTTGGAAGAAAAATATATACGGAAGCAGCGAGATTTATCCTCTTTGTCGGCAACGCCGCCTTTTCCCAGGATAATAAAGATAGATATTTGTAATACGTGTAATTATGCATGCATTTTTTGCCCGCAGTCAAAGCAGACAAATAAGAAAGGGTTTATTGACGATAAACTGTGCAGAAAGATAATCTCGGACGCCTATGAGGCGGGGGCAAGGGAAATCTGTCTCTCCTCTACGGGAGAACCGCTGCTCAATCCCCGTCTGGAGGAATATATCTCGTTAGCAAAAAAGATCGGATATACATACATCTTTTTTAACACGAACGGATATTTACTAAACAGGGAGCGCTCCGAAAAAATATTGAGCGCCGGAGTTGACAGCGTCAAAATTTCATTAAACGCAGGCACGAGAGAGACATACCGGCTGGTGCATGGGATGGACGGTTTTGAGACAGTCCTGAAAAATTTGGAGGATTTTGCCAGGACGAGAAAAGAATTGGGTTCAGCCTGCAAGATCTATGTCTCCTACGTTGCGGTCCGACAGACTGCTAAGGAATATGAGGAGCTGAAAAGCAGGATATCCGGGTATGTGGATGAGACGATGGTCATGAATGCAAACAGGCGGGGCGGGGCGATCAGCGAGATCGACGAAAACCTGTACAATGGGGACGACCAGTATACGTACCAGTATCCATGTTCGCAGTTGTTTAACAATGTGTATGTTTCCGCGGAAGGTTTTGTAAATATTTGCTGCCAGGATTTTGAAAATGTCGCAGTAGTAGCCGACTTGAACGAAACTGACGTAGAAAGCGCATGGAACTGTCCTGATTTTACTGCCTTCAGGGAAAGATATTTGAAGGGGGACCTGAAAGATACGTTGTGCTATAATTGTATTCATAATACCAATGAAAAGGTAGTTCCGCTTGATGCGGACAGGGCGTACTTTGAAGAAAGCGACGCCAAAATAAAGAATCTCGAGGACAGGATAAACGAACTGATTGGGGAAAGAGAAAATGGATAAATATAACTTGTTGGACTGTACGTTAAGAGACGGCGGATATATCAATAAATGGAGATTTCCCAAACAGGACGTAAAGGATATTATTAAGAGACTGATAAAAGCCAATATGGATTTCGTGGAAGTCGGGTATCTGAACGTAAAGAATGAAGACGCGGAGGCATTTGCCCAGTTTCCTTCGATTGAAGCGGTTTCCGAATATATACCCGATGATAAAAGAAACTGTACGGTACTGGCCATGGCGGATGTCGACCAGTTCCCGCCGGAAGCGGTAACCGCCTTTAAGAACGGGGGGGGGGTAGACGGAATAAGAGTAGTCTTTTATAAGCATCAGGTAGACCAGGCCATAGCGCTGGCGAAACGTATCGTGGAGAACGGATATAAATTGTTTATGCAGCCGATGGTAACGATAGACTATTCGCTTGATGAGTACGCCGAACTGGCAAGAAAAATGGCGTCCACGTTACACCCCTACGCTGTCTCGATTGTAGACAGCTTTGGCTATATGTTAAAAAGCGATTTCAGATGCTACTATAAAATATTGGACAATATTCTTGATAAGGACGCGCTGATCGGGTTCCACTCCCACAATAACATGAATCTGGCCTTTGTCACGGCGGAGGATATTTTGGAGTACAATACGAGCAGAAGGCTTATCATAGACTCTACGCTGTATGGAATGGGGCGCGGCGCCGGAAACTTAAATACGGAACTGATAGCCAACTACTATAATAGGAATCTGGGGGACAAGTACGACCTGAATGAAATAGTGGCCCTGATCAGCGATTATATCATGCCTGTCTATGAAAAGAGGGAGTGGGGATATAACCCATATTACTTTATAACAGGACGGGAACATTATCATCCCAATTATGCGGCGTATCTTCTGGAAGAGAAAAAGGTTTCCGTGGAAGAGTTTGCCTACTTTCTGAAAACGATTCCCGAGGATATGAAGACAAAATGCAGAAAGCCGTATGTTCTGGAAAAATATGCCGAGTATGAGAGAGGGCGCGCCGGAAAAGAAAACCGTAGTAATATCAATGGCGAAGCGTCCGTCAGGGACGATGATATATGTCAGGCCAAAAAGGTGGCTGCAGTGATACCGATCAAGCTGAACAATGAGAGACTGCCGGGAAAGAATACGAAGCTGCTGTGCGGGATTCCGCTGATCCGGTATATTTTGACTACGCTGCGGGAATGCAGGGGAATAGATGACATCTATGTTTACTGCAGTGACGACGCTGTTGTGGAATATCTGCCGGAAGGCGTTACGTTCCTGAAAAGACCGAAGAGCCTGGATGAGCCGACGGCAAACTTCACGCAGATTTTTGAATCATTTTCCAGTGAAGTCAGGGCGGATGTCTATGTGTATACGCATGCGACGGCGCCTTTGATCAAAAGTCAGACCATAGATTCCTGTATTGAAAAGGTGATCGGAGGGGAATTTGATTCCGCCTTTACGGCGGCAAAAATACAGGATTTTTTATGGCGGGATGGCAGACCCTTGAATTTTGATGCGGCAAATATACCAAGATCACAGGATTTGGAGAGCATATACAGGGAGACGTCAGGCGTCTATGTATTTACGAGAGAGGTGTTTGATAAGTACAAAAGACGGGTGGGGATAAACCCGTTTGTATGTGAAGTTGACAGCAGGGAGGCGACGGATATAAACACGCAGGAAGATTTCGATATGGCTGAGTTTTGGCTTTCAGGTATACGAAAATAGCGGGAAATGCGGATGGTCCGGGGGAATGGGTTGATGAAATATGACTATATATTTAGGGATTGGGCGAGTAAAGAAGAACTGAAGGAGATTTACGGCTTCCAGAATGTGCCGAAGGGGGCAGCGGGCGTCTGGGACCGCCTAAAAAGGATGCGGGAGGAGATGTTTTCTGTAGCCGATCTGTCTAAGCTGCTTGTGGACCGCAGGGCAGAAAGCATAATTGTTCATGGACAAAAGCTGGGGTATCTGTGCAGGACTTTAGCGGAGCAATATCATGTCTTTGTGGTGTCCGCCAATGGAATCGCCATAAAAGAGTATTGTTTTAACCGCAGATTTTCCATGCTGTGTTATCTGAGGGCGTATACGGAAGACGCCGTACTTGCCCTTATTTCTGACGATGAAAAGCGTCTGGAAAAAATAAAGGGAAAACTAAAGAGATACCTCACGAAAGCCAGACCCAGACTGTTATTGACAACATCGTTCAGGCCTACTCACATTTTTGATATCATTCTCTATGAGGCGGCAAGAGAGTGCGGCATTCCGGTTGTCTTTCTGGAACATGGATTTTTGGCTGCGCCGGTTATTTACGAGTATGGGGTGAGAAAACATACGATTTTAGCGCCGAAATGGTTTGATTTTTTCTGGTTCTGGAATAAAAAGAACAGTGACACTTACACTGAAATACAACAGACAGGCGAAGAGAGAGCGTTTGTATTAGGGTATCCTTTGAAGCCATTTGAGAAAAATATTGAGAAGAGAAGTATGTCAATTTTGTTTGCGGGGGACCGGCTGATATTCGACGAGGAAGAAGAATACCGCAAATATTACAATATGGTAAACGACGTCTATCTGATTTGCCGGAAAATCGGAATCCCTTTTAAATTTAAGCCGCACTCCCCTGACAAGGAAGCCGAACATATAAGCAGATATGTGCTGCCGGAAATGGAGCAGGTGAATGAGTTTTACGGGGAATTGAGGAAAAATTATATTGTTATGGGTTCACGGACGTCTGCGCTTGTGGAAGCCGGAGCTATCGGAAATTATGTCATACAGATCGCGTTCAATCCTGAGTATATTAAGGATTATGTCTGGGAACATACATGGCTGGTAGAGGATTATGATTCGGAACTTGAGCCTTTACTGCGGACAATCATGAAGGGAGAGGTCCAGCCTAAAAAGTTATCGCCATATGAGTTTGACCAGCCGGATGATCTGCTGCAGCGGTTTAACGAGGGTCTGGAACAGGTAGAGCGGTACTACATCAGAAAGACAAACTAGGAGAATCTCGAATGCAAGAATATGATTTCCTGCTCATGTATGAACATAAAGTAAGGGAATTGGACAATCTGTGCTTATTAAAGTATGAATTGGACAAAAGGGGCTACAGGACGAAAATCCTGTATGAGAACGATTATGAACTGGTAAAATCACATACGCCAGTATATAAAACCAAAGTATTGGTGGTCGGTTACTGCTATACCGGCAGTTCCATTAAGGATTATGCCAGCTATCGGATCAAATTTGACAAAGTGATTAATCTGCAGTGGGAACAGGTGACGACCAATGAGCAGGAGAAAGACAGCGGCAGTTTTCGCAATCTGTCCGGCCTTGCAAAGGAAATCGTACACATATCCTGGGGAGAAAAGAATCAGAAAAGACTGATTGAAAAAGCGGGCGTCGCTGAAAAGAACGTAAAGGTGACCGGGAACATTACCATGGATCTGCTGAGGCCGGAGTTTCGCGGATTCTATGCTTCCAGGGAAGAGATATGCAGGCGGTATGGCCTGCCCACAGAAAAGAAACTCTGCCTGTTTATCGCGGGATTTAAATATGTGGAAGCGTCGGCGGAGGAAAAGAGGGCGACCATCGCCCGTTTCGGGGAGGGCCGCAGGCACTATCTTGAGGTGGCGGAAAAGGAACAGCTCACAATCCTGCAGTGGTTCCGGCAGTTTCTCGATGAAACGCAGGATTATGTTATTGTTTACCGTCCGCATCCGGGAGATGCATCCCCGCGGGCGGAGAAACTAGCGCAGGAATATGAAAATTTCAGAGTGATTTCAGAGCTTTCGGTGAAACAGTGGATTGCGGTCAGCGATCTGGTTTACGCCTGGAACAGTACGGCGATTCTGGAGGCTTTTTTTGCAGGGAAGAATCCGATTTATCTTTGCCCCTACCAGATACCGGAGGATCAGGACCATCCGCTGCTGATGGAGATGAATAAAGTTAAGGATTATGAAACATTTAAGGGGACGATATCGGGAGAACTGCCGGATATCGGACTTACAAAGAAAATGGTAAATCCTTTTTATCTGGTGGACGAGGAGCGCGCGAGCTATTTAAAGATAGCGGATGCCTTTGAAGAAGTTTACCGGGACGCAGGATATGCGTTTGGCAGAAGGCAGAGGCGGGAATATAGAAGACTGTACTCAGTCAGGGAGAGAATTGTCATCACTTTTATGCGCATGACATTTCTGTACCGAATATACGGATGGGCGCTTGTCAATATTCCGCTGCCTTTCATCAGGAAGCGAAGGGAGTGGCTTGAGAGCTATCAGGATAAGGAATTTCGGAAGTGGAAGAAGATGAACCTGATAGAGGCGGAGACAGACGGTGAAGTGGATGCAGTCATTCAAAAGATCAAAGGTTTAGTGGAAGGCGGAGGACGGAAGAATGGAAATCGGTAAATGGTTTGCGGAAGGGATAAAACAGAACAAAGTATATATCATAGCGGAAATATCCCAGAACCATGACGGCAGTCTGGGACAGGCCCATGCGTTTATTGACGCGGTGGCGGGCACAGGAGTTGATGCGATCAAATTCCAGACGCATATCGCGGAGGCGGAAAGCACGAGAGAGGAGCCTTTTCGTGTCAAATTCAGCTACGAGGACAGGACCAGGTATGACTACTGGAAAAGAATGGAATTTACTTATGAACAGTGGGAAGGGCTGCACCGCCATGCATGGGAGGCAGGGCTTGACTTCCTGAGCTCTGTTTTTTCCGTGGAAGCGTTTGAGATGATGCAGTCTATCGGCATGCCGGCGTGGAAGCTTGGCTCGGGAGAGGTTTTTAACAACTGTCTCGTTGAGAAAATGGTAAAGACAGGAAAGCCGATTCTTTTGTCTTCGGGGTTAAGTTCTTATGAGGACATTGACCATCAGGTGGAGATGGTAAAAGCAAATCCATACGCTGTAATGCAGTGTACGACGGCATATCCGTGTCCGCCGGAGAAGATTGGCCTGAATCTCATTTCGGAAATGAGACACAGGTACAGATGTCCGATTGGGCTCTCGGATCATTCCGGGACGATATTTCCGTCACTGGCCGCCGTTGCGAACGGCGCGCTGATAGTAGAAGTGCATGTGACCATGAGCCCCTATATGTTCGGCCCCGATGTGAAAGCTTCTGTGACGATAGACCAGCTGCGGGAAATGACAGAGGGGATTCGGATGATCACCGCCATGCGCAACGCGCCGGTTGATAAGACGGCATTGAACGAGGAACAGAAGGAATTAAAGCGCATTTTCGCAAAAGGCATTTACCTGAAGCGTGATGTCGCAAAGGGGGAGCCGCTTAATCTGGAAGCGCTTTCCTTCAAAAAACCTTTAAACGGTATCTCCGGGGAACACTATGAGGAAGTGCTGGGGAAAAAACTGGTGAAGGACTTGAAAACGGGCGCTGCGCTGCACTGGTCCGACCTTGAGGGCGGCGCAGCGGCAGATTAGAAAGGGGATACACGGTTTAGAATGAAAAGAAAAGTATGTGTGGTAGTGGCGAGCAGAGCCAATTATGGCAGAGTAAAATATGTGTTAAAGGCGATACAGGAGCACCCGGATCTGGAACTGCAGCTTGTTGTGGGGGCGTCCGTTTTGCTGGACCGCTTCGGGAACGCGCTGCGCGTCATAGAAAAGGACGGATTTACTCCCACCAGAAAGATTTATTATGTGATAGAAGGCGAGAATCTGGAAACGCAGGCGAAATCCACGGGATTGGGTATTATAGAACTGTCCACAGTTTTTGAGGACATCCGGCCGGATGTGGTGGTGACTGTCGCTGACAGATATGAGACGATGGCCACGGCGATTGCCGCAACCTACCTGAACATTCCGCTTGCGCATATTCAGGGAGGAGAGATCACGGGAAATATTGACGAGCTGGTGAGACACGCGATCACAAAGCTGTCCCACTATCATTTTCCTTCCACGGAGCAGAGCAGGGAGAGACTGATAAAGATGGGGGAGGAGCCCTACCGTATCGTAAACAGCGGCTGCCCTTCTATCGACACTCTGTGTCATCAGGATCTTACGATCAGCAATGAAAAGATGCACGAATATAACAGTGGTGTCGGATACCAGATTGACTTTACGAAGCCTTATATCCTGATGATGCAGCATCCGGTGACGACGACGCCGGAGGAGGGGCGCGTGCAGGTGGAGAAGACGCTTGCGGCATTGAAGGACAGGGAAGAACAGAAAATAGTCATGTGGCCGAACATTGATGCCGGAAGCGACCTGGTGTCGAGGGGCATCCGTATTTTCAGGGAAAATAACAGCCATTCCAATTTTGCGTACTGCAAGAATTTCCCGCCGGAGATTTATAACTGTATTTTAAAAAACGCAGTCTGCGCGGTGGGAAACAGCAGTTCTTTCATCAGGGAAGCCTCTTTTCTTGGAACGCCGTCGGTTATTGTCGGAGACAGACAGGAGGGAAGGGAGCACGGCGGCAACGTTGTGCTTGCGGATTACGACACGGAGGAGATCGCAAGGTGTCTGGAAGCGCAGATTGCCCATGGGAGATATGAGTCGGAGACCATATTCGGAAAAGGAAACGCAGGAGAGATCATTGCGGACTATCTGGCTAAAGCAGCGCTTTCCATTCACAAGAGAATGACATACTAGGTAAGGCCAAACAGTTAGGATATGGGGTGAGACGTATGAAAAAGAGACTGGCAATTATTCCCGCAAGGGGAGGCTCGAAAGGGATTCCGAAAAAGAATATATACAATGTGGCAGGACATCCGCTTATTTATTATTCCATTCAGGCGGCGAAGGCGGCGAAGGAAGCAGGGGCTGTTGACAGGGTGATCGTATCGACGGATTCTGAGGAAATTGCCGCTATTGCGAGAGAGTGTGGCGCTGAGGTGCCTTTTATCCGGCCGGCCGAGCTTTCTTCCGACCAGTCAAAGAGCGCGGATCTGATGATCCATGCGGTAAATTTCTACCGGGAGCAGGGCGAATGCTACGACGATATCGTTTTACTGCAGCCGACTTCACCGCTTCGAAAAGGGGAGGACATTATCGGTGCTGTCGCGCTGTATGACAGGAAGCAGGGGACGTCGCTGGTAAGCTGCTACAGGGAAGAGAGCGTCAGTGAGTACAATTCCTATCACAGAAAAGACGATATGGGTATTGCGCTCCACCCGGATCACAACAAAGGGAAAAGAAGACAGGACCTGCCGGAACTGTATGTGAGAAACGGCGCTGTCTATATTACGGACGTGCAGTATCTCCTTGCGTCCCGGCTGGTGATCAGTGACGAGCCGGTTCTTTATGTGATGCCTGCGGAGCGTTCCATGAATATTGACACCCAATATGACATGGAGTTGACTGCGTGGCTGATGGAGAGGGAGTCGAATGGAGAGTAAAAAAACGATTCTGATGATTGCCAACAGTGATACGGGGGCGAACGGGTTTTTGTCTTTTGCGGAACGGCTGCAGGACAGAAGAGAAATTCGGCTTGTCATGGTCTGCCACCCGCGCGTCCAGATCGGCGTAATCAGGGGAAAAGCCGGGATTTTCGGCGAAGGGTATCTGACCATTTTGGATTTCGACGAAAAGGAGAGACAAAAGGGTAAGAAAGAAGTGAACCGTGACTATAAATATGTCAGGGATAAGCTTTATGTTTCCGCGTGCAAAGCGGTTTTTAATACGGCAAAAATTGTTGTGCAAAACAGGCAGGGACTCCACAGGGCAAAAAATATTATAAAGAACGAGAAACCAAATATCATACTACTCTATGCCGACAACAAATCGGAGCTGGAGAAATTTTTTGTTTACTGCGCGAAAAGGCAGGGAATTAAGACGGTGATCGCGCCGATCTGCCTGTCCGATATCGAGGGGGTACTGTTGAACCCTTCCAATGGTTTTCGCCAGAAAAAGGCGGATAAGCTTCCGATTTCGGCTAAAATTGTAAGGCGTATCAATCCCAAGCTGGAAAAGGAGTATCAGGATCAAATCGTATTTTTCAGTCAGCCGTTTGTGGAAATCATAGACCGCCTGATGGGATTTGGCGTGCCGAATCCATGGGTGCAGGGCAGCCTGGCGGATGTTGTATGCACGGCGTATAGGGAACAGTATGACGAAATTGTGAGCGAGCTGGGCCAGAGCGCACAGGGCAGATTATTCTTGACAGAATCGGTGGAAGATGGGATTATTATAGAAGGGTATAAAAACCGGGAATCCGTGAAAGACATGCTTGCGAAAAAGTATGCCCTGCATCAGGAAGCGACAGTAATCATCGCATTTTCCGAGAGGGTACAGCAGTGGTCAAGAGAGAACGATCTGTATAATAAAGGCGTCATTGTGCAGAGCGTTCTGAGCGCCTTTGACGAAGTTCTCGTGTCGCTGCATCCCAAGTCGGATTTGGATGAAAACAGATTTTTGGAGGATTATGAGGGATGTCATATAGTCGAGGAGCCGCTGCGCAAAATCATAGGGGCGGCGGACCTGATTGTATATGCGGATATATCTTCGATTTTCAGATGGGTTGACTGGCTGCACATCGGTAAGGTGACATATCAGAGTTACTCCATGCAGGAAAAGTGGAGCGACGATATGGTCAGGGAGTTTCGGGCGAAATTGGCGGACGCGAAGAAAGCGGGGACGGTGAAAGATACTTACGAACCGAATAGAGGAATTGATTTTGCTCAGTTCGTTTTAGATTGTATATAGAGAGTATAGGAATGAAGAATCTGGAAATATTTACAGCAACTGAAGAAAACTCTATCAGGGAAGTTATGAAAAAAATCGCCGAGAATGCAAAAGGCCTGGTTTTCGTCTGTAAAGACGGGAAACTGCTTGCCACTGTGACAGACGGAGACATTCGCAGATATATACTTGCCGGAGGGGATATAGAGGGGGAGGTGTCGAGAGCGGCGCACTATTCCCCTGTTTTTGCTTATCAGGAGGACAGAAGCAGTGCGAAAGATATTATGATTAAGCAGGGTGTTACCGCCCTGCCGATTGTAAAGCATGATCTGGAAATAACGGATATTGTTTTCCTGACTTTTTTTGATGACGAAGATACGGGTAAGACAAGGGCCGACCTTCGTGTGCCGGTGGTGATTATGGCGGGAGGTAAAGGGCAGAGACTGAAACCTTTTACGGATATACTACCCAAACCCCTGATCCCGCTGGGGGAGAAGACCGTTACGGAGCGGATTGTCGCCAAGTTCCAGCAGTATGGCTGCGATTTGTTTTACATGGTCGTCAACTATAAAAAGAATTTTATTAAGGCATATTTTGCCGATAATGAGATGAAATACAATATTCAGTTTGTGGAGGAAGAAAAGTTTCTGGGAACCGCCGGCGGATTGAAGCTGGTGCAGGGAAAGGTTGCCGGCGATTTTTTTGTTTCCAACTGCGATATTTTGATAGACGCCGATTATCAGGCGATTCTGGAGGAACACGTCCGTAAACGGTGCATCATCACATTAGTCTGCGCACACAAGAAGTATCAGATGCCTTACGGGACCGTTGAGGGGGATGCGGAGGGGTACGTCTGCAATATGCAGGAGAAACCGGTATTGTCCTACAACATAAACACCGGCCTGTATGTAATCAATGAAAGATTTTTGGAGATGATACCTCAGGACACCTTTGTGGATATGACGGAACTGATAGGCGACTGTATCAGAAAGAAAGAGAAAGTAGGAATTTATCTGATTGAGGAAGAGCAGTGGCTCGATACCGGGCAGATGGAAGAGTTGGAAAAAACGTATACGGCGTTAAAGCTGAACGGTTAGATGGGAGGAACCATGAAAGATATTGCATTGTCACATGATCTGTTAAATTCATCCAAGATATTGTTCCATTACGGAAAAATGCTGGAAGATATCAGCAGGGGAAAGGAAGACTTCAATCCGATTGCGATAGAAGTACATCCGACCGCGGTCTGCAACCATAGCTGCATCCACTGCTCCTATAAAGAGCGGAATGAAAACCGGGCGAGTCTGTCCAAAGAAGTGATGGACCGGCTGGTTGATTCCATTATTGCGATGCATATCCGTGCGGTGTATTTTTCGGGCGGCGGGGAGCCGACTCTGTATCCGGGCATAGCGGATTATATTGCGAAGCTTTACGACCATGGCGTCGAGTGCGCCATGATCACGAACGCCACCGCTTTTGAGGAAGTGGGGCTGATCCCGATTGCGGACAAATTTAATTATATAGCCATATCCGTACCGGGTATTGACGACGAAACTTTTCGTGTGATTACGGGCACGGGCAATATGGAGAAAGCGCTGTCGGTGCCGGCAAAAATCAAGGCATACCATGGGGAGAACAGCCCGGTGATCGGGTCCCGGATTGTGCTGACGAATAAAAACTACAAGTGCGTCAAGGATTTTCTGCGGATTATAAAGGAGCGGGAATTTGACTACGCCCTGTTTAAGATTGTCCGTGATTACGAGGACAATGGACAGGGACTTACGAAAGAGGAGGAGGAATACCTGAAAAAGGAGATTCAGGAGTGCGAGGGATGCGATGAAAACTTTACAAACCTGAAATCTATTTTCAATTACAGGAAACTCCCTGATTTTGTGAACAAGTGCTGGACGAACCAGCTTGGCATGATTGCGAATGTCAGCACGGACGGAAAAGTATATCCGAATATTGTCGAGATCGACAAGGAAGAGTTCTGTATAGGGGATCTGAACGAAATGACGCTTCAGGAGATGTGGAACTCACCCAGACATCAGAAAGTCAAAGAGCTCTCCAATGAGAAGTGGCGAAACGGCGAATGCAAAAACTGCCGCGCGATGGCCTATAACAACATTATCAACCATATCAACCAGACGATGCCGGGGTATTTTGATCCTTTTATTTAGCAGGGTTTGCAGACGATATGGTTTCGGGGAAAAGACGGATGAGAAATATTGCGATTATTACGGCCCGCAGCGGCTCTAAGGCGCTGCCGGATAAAAACATCAAAGAACTGTGTGGGAAACCGCTGATAGCTTATACCATAGAGTGCGCATTGCGCAGCGGTCAGTTTGACAAGGTATTCGTTTCGACGGACTCTCCAAAGTATGCGGAGATTGCGGCGCGTTTCGGTGCGGACGCGTCTTTTCTCAGATCGGAGGAGACTTCGGGGGACGCGGCCAGTTCCTGGGATGTCGTCAGGGAGGTGATTGGCCGGTTCGAGCAAAAAGGCGAGTTCTTTGACCGCATCATGCTCCTGCAGCCGACTGCGCCGCTTAGAACTGCAGCCGATATCAGAAACAGTTTCGCGCTGTTGGAAGAGAAAGATGCAAACTCGGTTGTGTCCGTGTGCGAAATGGAACATTCCCCCCTGTGGATCAATACGCTGGGAGAGGATCTGTGCATGGACAATTTCAGACGGGAGGATTACTGCGACAGGCGACAGGAGCTTCCGACATATTACAGGCTAAACGGCGTGATATTTCTCGTAAGGCGGGAGGAACTTGAGCAGCCGCAGATGCTGCGGCACAAATCTTATGCGTACATTATGCCGGCGGAGCGTTCGATTGACATTGATACGGAATTTGACTTCAAAATAGCGGAATGCTGTATGCGGGAAGGAATAAATAATGAGTAAAGTGCACATTATCATGTACCACTACGTCCGGGATCTGGGAAACAGCCGATACCCGAATATCAAAGGATTGGATTATGGGCTGTTTAAGGAACAGATTGCCTTTCTGAAGGAACATTTTACAGTCGTTACCATGGAGGATGTGATAGAGGCATGCAATTCCGAGAATGGTACGCTGCCGGAGAATGCGGTGCTGCTGACTTTTGATGACGGGTATATTGACAATTTTACGGCAGTATTTCCTGTTTTAAAGGAGCATAATGTGCAGGGTTCCTTCTTTATTCCGGGGAAGACTTTTACGGAAAATGTGCTGCTGGACGTGAATAAAATCCATTTTATACTGGCGAGCGCGGATATTCATTCACTGGTGAAAGATACTTATGCGCTTTTGGATAAGTATCGTGGCGAAGGGATGGGGGACAAGTTCCCGTCCAATGAGGAACTGTTTGAGAAATATGCCGTGGCAAACCGTTTTGATAATAAAGAGACTATCTTTGTGAAAAGAATCCTGCAGACAGCTATTCCCGAAAAAATCCGGAATCAGATATCCAGTGAACTATTTACGAAGTATGTGGGCCTTCCGGAGGATATTTTTGCGCGGGAACTTTATATGAACCGCGACCAGATCAGGTGTATGAAGCGGGAAGGCATGTTTATCGGTCTGCACGGTTATGACCATTACTGGCTGGGCAATCTCGACGTGCAGGAAATGCAGGCGGATATAGGTAAAGCGCTGGGAGTGATGGACGAATTCATAGACCGGGATAACTGGGTGTTAAATTACCCTTACGGCTCATACAATTCTGACGTGATACAATATATTGCGTCAAAAGGATGCAGGGCGGGTATGGTAACAAAGGTGGCGGTGGCGGATACGAAAGCGCATGGCAGATATGAGCTGCCAAGACTTGACTGTAACGATTTTCCGCCTAAGAGCAGCAATTATCTGAATATCCGATAATGCGGAAAGAGGCGGAGGGAGAAGAAAATGGAACAGAAGATCAGAGAGGCATTGGCTGAAATTAATCCGGGATTTATGAATTATGACGGCGATAATCTGTGTGCGGACCTGGGAATTGATTCCCACGATATTTTTAATGTGGTGATGAGTCTGGAGACTGCCTTTGATATTGAGATTGAGCCTGTTTACATGCGAATGGATAATTTTATGAGCATCGGGAAGATAGAAGCCATGATTCAGGAAATCATGCAGAAGGCATAAGGGCAAAGGGGAGAAAGATGCGGAGAATACCGATAGAACTGCCGGCCGGGTATACGATTCGGTTTGCAAAAAGAGAGGATATTTCTGACATTATGCTCTTTTTTAAGAAGCATTGGAACGAGAATCATATTTTTGCGTCAGACAGGGCTTTTTTTGAGTATGAGTTCTGCCGCGGCGACGAGGTATGTATGGTTCTTCTGCTGAACGACAAAAACGGGATAGAGGGGACTCTTGGGTATATTCCCTATGGAGGGGAGCTCCGCGACATCTTCACCGTGATGTGGAAGGTTCTGGATAACGGGCAGATGTTTGCGGGAGTCGGATTGTTCTATTATCTGATAGACCATGGAAGATGCCGTCATATTTATACAAGCGGACTGAATGAGAATACACGGAATATTTATAAATATCTTGGTTTCTGCACAGGAGATTTGCAGCACTACTACATGCTGAACGCGGACTGTGAAAGCCGGATTGCAACAATCAACGACGAGACGGAATTAAATACGGATTACCGGGACAGCGGGGTCTGCGTCTCCCTGTATAAGGTGGAAGATAAGAACGATTTTTTGGCAGATTACTGCCCGGAGAAAAGGGCGGATAAGATATATAAATCGCCGGAATATATGGTACGGAGATATTTTGAGAATCCGAAGTACCAGTATCAGGTGTATCAGATCCAAAAAGAGGGAGAAAGCACATCTTCCTTTCTCGTTGCCAGAGTACAGGAACAGGAGGGCAGCAAGGTATTGCGGCTGATTGATTTTGTGGGCGACGAGGAACTGCTTGCGCATATCGGGGCGCCGATCCGCCGTCTGATGAAGGACAATGATTTTGAGTACACGGATGTTTATGTGCATGGTGTTGCGGATGAAGTTCTATATCAGGCAGGGTTCAGCAAAAAAGCGAAAGATTCCGAGAATGTAATACCCAATTACTTTTCTCCATTTTGCAGGAAGAATGTCAACATTGGAATATTCTGGGAAAAGGAAATGCATCCGATTATCTGGAAGGGCGATGGCGACCAGGACAGGCCCTCGGCATAGGGGCAGAGAGGCGGACGGCTTTGGTATGGAGGCACGCATGATTAACGTATTGGAAATGCTGGAAGAAACAACAGATAAATATGGGGGTAAGACAGCGTTTGCGGACAGTGGGATGCAGGCGACCTATTCGGAAGCAGTCGATCTTGCCCAGAAAATAGGAAGCGCCTTGGCGGCTGGCGGCACGCAAAGAAGGGCGGTGGCGGTTCTGGTGCCCAAGGGCGTGAAGGAACTGATCAGCTTTTTCGGCGTTGTTTACAGTGGGAATTTTTATGTGCCCATCGACACGGAAATGCCGGTGGAGCGGATGCAGCTGATTTTTGAGACACTGAATCCCGTACGGATTATCGTGGACGATACGACCCGGGGTACGGATTTAGGCGAATATAATGATTTGAAATGCAGCTATGAGGAGCTGGTTTCGCAGGAGAAAAATCAGGAGCTGCTTCACAGGATCAGAAAGGGAGCCATTGACACGGACCCGGTGTACGCGCTGTTTACGTCAGGTTCCACCGGGATACCAAAAGGGGTTATTGTCTGCCACAGGTCCATTATCGACTATGCGGGATGGTGTGTGGCTACTTTTGATTTGAGCGCGGAAACGGTTTTTGGAAATCAAACGCCGTTTTATTTTAGTATGTCGGTGTTAGATATTTATGCGACGATTTGCAGCGGGGCGGCGCTTTTCATTATTCCCAAAGCCATGTTCACTTTCCCGATGGATTTGCTTGAATATTTGAATGACCACAAAATAAATACGATTTACTGGGTGCCGTCAGCGTTATGCCTGATCACCAAATTTAATATGCTCTCCGCGGTGGAACTTCCGTTCCTGCAGAAAATCCTGTTTGCAGGGGAAGTGATGCCGACGAAGCATCTGAACCTGTGGAGAAAATATCTTCCCAATGCCCTGTACGCGAACCTTTTCGGACCGACGGAAATCACGGATATTGGGATTTACTATATTGTGGACAGGGAATTTGAGGATGACGAGCCGGTTCCCATCGGTAATGCTTGCAGGAATGTGGATGTTTTTGTCCTGGATGAGGAAAATCGAAAGATTACGGAACCGGGAATTGCAGGGGAACTGTATTACCGGGGGTCCTATCTGGCGCATGGGTATTATAACAACTGGGATAAGACGGATGAGGCCTATGTACAGAACCCGCTAAATACAGCCTACCCGGAAATTGTGTATAAATCGGGCGATCTGGTACAGTGGAATCAGTTTGGAGAGCTGGTTTATGTTTCCAGAAAGGATTTCCAGATCAAGCATATGGGCTACCGTATCGAACTGGGCGAAATTGAAAATGCTGCCGGGGCGTTTCAGGGAGTTGACAGATGCGTGGCGGTTTACGACTCGCAGAAGGATGATATTGTCCTGTTTTACGAGGGGAAGAAATGCGAGGAAGAGAAGCTGTGGGAATTTATGAGGAGCCGGCTTCCCGTCTACATGGTGCCGCAGAAACTGCAGAAGATTGCGCGTCTGCCGCTTAATGAAAACGGGAAGATAGACAGGAAAGCTTTACAGGCGCGGCTTGCGCAGTAAGAGAAATGCCCTTGCGGGGCAGGGAGATCATATGAACAGTCTGAAAAATGTAAAAATATTATTTGAAAAATTCCGGGTGATACTGACGAAACCACAGAAATCGTGGGCGGCGGTTCTGTTTGTGATGACGCTGATCGGTGCGGTATTTGAAGCGGTAGGCGTGTCGGCGGTCCTGCCGTTAATCAATGTGATTATAGACCCGGATGCACTGAGAAACCATGAGATCGGGGCGAAGCTGCTTGCTCCTTTTGGGGAGATTACCGACCAGGAAATAATGTTTTTGACGGCGGCGGGCGTCATAGTGGTTTATATTTTCAAGAATGTGTATATGTCAGGTCTCGCCTATGTCAGGATTAAGTATTCCTGCAAGGTACAGAGAGAACTTTCCATCAGAATTATCAATTCTTATGTAAGGCGGGGGTACTCCTTCTTTCTGAACACGAATGCCGGGGATGCGCTGCGTGGAATTGGCGGGAGCGTATCGGGCGTATATATGATATTGAACCAGTTTTTTAGCATTCTGGCAGAAATGCTGACGATTGCCTGTATCTGCGGATATTTATTCATAGAGGACGCGGTTTTGGCGGGAACAGTCATTGTTTTGGCGCTGTTTTGCGTGGTGCTGACTTTGCTGATCTTTCGGAAGAGAGTAAAATATTATGGGGAAGAGCAGTTTAAGTATAACTCTATTGTGAACCAGAACTCATTGCAGCTCTTTTACGGCATCAAGGAAGTTTTGGTCATGAAGCGGGTGAAACATTTCTTAGGCGCGTATGAGGGGGCCTATGTCCATAAACAGAAGGCGACGGTCAGCCAGACCATGGCAGCGGCTTCGCCGGCTTATATTATTGAGGGTACCTGCGTGGCGGGTATTATTGTAGCTGTCTGTATCCGCATGGGAGGAATGGAGTCTGCGGTGTCCTATCTTCCACAGCTGGCGGCGTTTGCGATGGCAGCTTTTCGGATTATGCCTTCTCTTGGCAGGATTTCCAGCGGATTTAACACATGCATATTTTACCTGACGGCGGCAGATGAAACCTATCAGAATATTCTGGAGCTAAAGAAGTACGAGAAGCGTCAGTCAGACCGGGAACAGAAGGCAGGGGAAAAGGGAGAAAAGAAAAACTATTCGTTTGAAAGAAATATTACGGTGGAGGATGTTGTATGGAAATATGAGGGCGGAAGCGAAGACGTGCTGGAAGGACTGAACCTGGAAATTAAAAAAGGCCAGGCGGTTGCGCTGGTCGGACAATCCGGCGCAGGGAAAACCACGCTGGGAGATGTGATTCTGGGGCTGCTTGAACCGCAGAAGGGCAGAGTCTGTATTGACGGTACGGATATCCGTGACATAGGGGATGAACTGGGAAATATGATCGGTTTTGTACCCCAGAGCATTTACCTGATAGACGATACGATCAGAAACAATATTGCGTTTGGTATAGATGAGAAAAACATTGATGATGAAAAGATCCATACGGCGTTAAAGAAAGCGCAGCTGGAAGAATTTGTGGAAACGCTGCCGAAGGGACTGGAGACCATGATCGGAGAGAGAGGAGTCCGTCTTTCCGGCGGACAGAGGCAGCGTATGGCGATAGCGCGCGCACTGTATCTCGACCCGCAGATTTTGGTGCTGGACGAGGCCACTTCCGCTTTGGACGAGGGTACGGAAACCGCGGTTATGGAGGCTATCGACGCGCTGCAGGGAGAAAAAACACTTATTATTATTGCGCACAGACTCTCAACGATCAGAAACTGCGACGTTGCTTATGAGATTGCCGGTGGGAAGGCGATAGAGCGGGATATTGGGGAACTGGTTCAGGAATGACACGGTGACGGAGGTTTAAAAATATATGAGAATTGGTTATTTTGGCGACGGCCCCTGGGCGTGGAATGCGTTTGATAAGATAATTGCAGACGATTCGCTGGAGATCGCATTTGTGGCGGTGAGATATGGGAAGCGGGACGAGGAACTGGAAAAGCGGGCGAAAGAGCACGGGATCCCTTTGGAACTAAGCAGGAATATTAATTCAAAAGAGTATGTTGAGAGAATGAAAACATATGATGTGGATTTGTTTGTGTCCATGTCGTTTAACCAGATTTTTAAGAGTGAAATGATAAATCTGCCCAGACACAGGACGATCAACTGCCATGCCGGGAAACTGCCTTTTTACAGGGGCAGAAATATTCTGAACTGGGCGCTGATCAATGACGAAAAGGAATTTGGCGTGACAGCCCATTACGTGGATGAGGGCATTGATACAGGGGACATCATTTTGCAGGAAGTGTACCCCATAACGGATGAGGACAGCTATGCAACACTGCTTTCACGAGCGCATGAGTACTGCGCTGACGTGCTTTACAGGGCGATAAAAATGATTCAGGACAATGAAGTAAAACGCGTGAAGCAGATCGACATTGACCCGGTTGGGATGTACTGCGGGGCAAGGGAAGAAGGGGATGAAATAATTGACTGGAACCAGACCAGCAGAGAAATTTTTAATTTTATCCGCGCGGTCAGCAGACCGGGGCCGCAGGCGACGTCATGGATAAACGGAAATAAAATCAGTATCAATAAGTCAAGGATGATTCCCGGGGCGCATTGCTACAAAAACAATAATGGACAGATCATCGGAAAAACAGAAGAAGGGTTTTTGGTGAAAACGGGAGATACTGTGCTTGAGATCACAGAATACACTTATGAAGGTAAAATTAAAATAGGAGACAGGTTGAAGAGAAATGAATAAAATTTTTATTATAGCGGAAGCGGGCGTAAATCATAACGGAGATATGGAAACGGCAAAGAGACTGGTAGATGCCGCGGTTGCGGCTGAGGCTGACGCCGTTAAATTCCAGACCTTTAAAGCGGAATCGCTGGTGTGTAAGCAGGCCCCTAAGGCGGAATATCAAATGGAGACTACTAATGCGGAGGAATCGCAGTTTGACATGCTCAAAAAACTGGAGCTTACGCCGGATATGCACAGAGAGCTGATCAGTTACTGCCAAGAAAAAGATATCATGTTTCTCTCGACGCCGTTTGATGTGGACAGCCTTCATTACCTTGTCGACTGCGGGCTCTCCATCATAAAGATACCTTCCGGCGAGATTACCAATTATCCGCTGCTGAGGGAGGCGGCAAGATCAGGGAGACGGATCATTCTCTCCAGCGGTATGAGTACAATGGATGAAGTCAGGGAAGCGGTTGCCGTACTGAAAGAAAATGGGGGTACAGATATTACGGTCCTGCATTGTAATACGGAATATCCGACGCCATTTTGCGATGTGAACTTGCTGGCTATGCGGACGATAAAGGAAGAGATCGGAGTCTCAGTGGGTTATTCGGACCATACGCCGGGAACGGAAGCGGCGGTCGCGGCGGCGGCGCTGGGGGCTGAGATCATAGAGAAGCATTTTACGCTGGACAGAAATATGGAAGGACCGGACCACAAGGCGAGTCTGGAGCCCGATGAACTGGTAAGGCTGGTGAAAGAGGTCAGGCATATCGGAGAGGCTTTGGGGGATGGAGAAAAGAGGGCTTCGGAGTCAGAGAAGAAGAATATGGCGATTGCGCGCAAGAGCATCGTAGCGGGATGCTGTATCAAAGCGGGAGAAAAATTTACCGAAGATAACCTGACGGCGAAGCGTCCGGGAACGGGGCTTTCGCCCATGTTATGGAATCAGGTAATCGGTCAGACGGCGAAGCGGGATTTCGCGGCGGATGAGATGATAGAATTATGAAAAAAATATGTATCGTGACGGGAACGCGCGCCGAGTACGGTCTGCTGAAACCTGTGATTGAAAAAGTAAATAATGCAGAAAATATGGAACTGCAGCTTGTTGCGACGGGGATGCATCTGTCCCCGGAGTTTGGGTTGACGTACCGGGAAATAGAGGAGGACGGCTTCTCGATCAGCGCAAAGATTGAGATGCTTCTGTCTTCGGATACAGGCGCGGGTGCGACCAAATCCATGGGTGTCGCACTGTTGGGGTTTGCCGATTACTTTGAAGGAAAACGGCCGGATCTTGTTATTATTCTGGGGGACCGCTATGAAGCTCTGATGGCGGCCACGGCGGCCATGATGGCAAGGATACCGATTGCGCATATCCACGGCGGGGAGACCACGCAGGGTGCGGTGGACGAGGCGATCAGGCATTCCATAACAAAGATGAGTCATCTGCATTTTACGACGACACAGGAGTACAGGAACCGGGTGATCCAGTTGGGCGAGCAGCCGCAGAATGTTTACTGTGTCGGGGCTCTCGGCGTGGAAAATATCAAAGCGGTTTCCCTGCTTGACAGGAAAGCGCTGGAGGACGCGATCCAGTTTACATTCCGCCCGCCGACGGTTATGGTCACGTATCACCCTGTTACATTGGAAAATAAGACGGCGGCGGAGCAGTTTGGCAATCTGTTACATGTGATCGAGCGGCATGGGGAGCTGCAGGTAATCTTTACGAAGGCCAATGCCGACCCGGACGGCAGGATCGTGAATCAGATGATAGACGATTATGTGGAAAAGAACCGTACGAGATGCGCAGTGTACACTTCGCTTGGGCAGCTTCGGTACCTGAGCGCGCTGCAGTTTTGCGATCTGGTGATGGGCAATTCATCAAGCGGCATTATCGAGGTGCCGTCCTTTGGCATTCCGACTGTCAATATCGGAGACAGGCAGAAGGGAAGAGTCAGTGCGGACTCTGTCATTCACTGCGGGAACGAGGAGACGGATATTGAGCGCGCGCTTATACAGGCAATGTCTCCTGGTTTTAAAGATAATATCCGCGGTACGGTAAACCCTTATGAAGGTAAGCACACCTCAAAGCAGATTGTCGAAGTGATTGAGGAAGCGCTGGAACGGGGAATTGATATCAAAAAGAAGTTTTATGATCAGGAAATGGATTAAGGGGGAAAGGGATCTTGGCCAGACAAAAAGACAGGTACATACTGATTCTTTTCGGGGTGACAGCCTTTTTAATGCGCATTTTTTATATAAGCAAGGTTAAGGGTCCGTTTGTATATACGGATGAGCTAGGCTACTGGGGGCATGCGGCTAATCTGACCGGCCATAACTGGGCGGGCGTGATGAACGGTATGCCGTGGTATGCTTTCGGCTACAGCCTGCTTTTAGTGCCATTCTTTTTCTTCACGGCAGATATTGTTATGATGTATCGGATGGCGGTTATTCTGAATGCCGTGTTAGGGCTGCTGTGCCTGTTGATTGCGTACCGTCTGCTGCTTAGGATGAAGGGGAAGGACGAGCAGGCTTCCGGGACGGCTGTCCTGGCGTTCACGGCGGTTTCTTTTTCAGCGTATATATTTAATTCATTCATCGCCTGGAGCGAGACCCTTCTCGCTTTTCTTGTCTGGCTTCTCTTATATGAGCTTGTTGTGCTGGAAGAAAATCCAAAATGCTGGAAAGGAATTTTGCTTGGGGCGACCGCAGGGTACAGCTATATGGTCCATAACAGAATGCTGGCACTGATTGCGGCGGTTCTGGTGATTGCATGTTTTCTGGCATGGAAGAAAAAAATCGGATGGAACCATATGCTATGTGTGGCGGGTTCGATTGCGGCGGCTTTTCTTCTGCAGTCTGTCCTGAAAGGCTGTTTCCGGCACGCGCTTACGGAAAACAGCGTCCTGCTGTCAATGGGGATTCAGGCGGAATTTGGCAAGGCGAATACGCTGACGCAGCAGATCATGAAGATCGGCCGTATCTTTACGCCGGACGGATTTAAGAAGATTGTGCTGAATCTGTGCGGCCAGGTATGGCAGGTATTGTCATCCACTTATCTTCTGGCGGGGATGGGGGTTTTGTATTGTGTGAAAAAGGCGCGCGACGCCGTAAAAGAAAAGGGGACAGTCAGCCTGTACCTTTTCCCGGTAACAGCGCTGCTATTTACAGTACTGATGGCGGCATTGTTTTTTGTGGAGGATGCCGGCAGCGGCAGCGGGGAAATGGTACGGATTGACACGCTTTTCTTCGGGAGATATAATGATGTACTTTTGGGCGTACTGATAGCGGCGGCACTGTTCATGCTGTGTGCCAGGGTGAACAAAAAAGCGTATTATAAAATGCTTCCGTTAGTCTACCTGGTATATCTGGCTGTATCCGGGATCATGTATCTGGCGTTAAAGGATATCGGAGCTTCTTACCTGAACATTGTTTCCGCTTCAAGCATTCATATATTTCATTGGCTGGGACAGTTTGCAGTCTGGAAATGTGCCCTGATTGCACTGGCAGTCAGCGGAATCTGCCTCGCCCTTTCTGCGGTGAAGCTGCCGAAAGGAGTAAACAGCTATTTGCTCTGCGGCCTGCTGACAGCTTTGTTTTTTGTGACAGCCTTTCAGTGTATGCGTCTGTCGATCAGGGGAGAGAATGATTATACGCAGCAGTATGTGGAAATATATGAGTTTTTGAACGAAAATGCTGAGAAGGAAGGACCTGTCTTTACAATTGCAGACAAGAAGTTCGCCTACGATCTGCAGACCAGACTGGTAGATAAAATGGTGATTTGTGTTGACGAGGAGCAGATCAGCCATGTTGCGGATTCGCAGTATCTTGTAGTGTCCGAACAGTCATACACAGACCTTGCCTATCCGGGATATACAGAATGTTTACGGGCGGTGGATTATATCATCCTGCAGAAGAAGGAGGGTTAAGATGAAGTTAATCATACAGATCCCATGTTACAATGAGGAAGAGACGTTAAAGATAGCGTTGGACGCGCTGCCGCGGCAGATTGACGGTATTGATATCATCGAATATATGATAATTAATGACGGGAGCAGGGACAAAACTGTCGAGGTGGCGAAAGCCTGGGGCGTGCATCATGTTGTGAATTTCAGAAGAAATAAGGGACTTGCCTACGGCTTCATGGCGGGAATTGATGAAGCGCTGAGGCAGGGGGCGGATATTATTGTCAACACAGATGCGGACAACCAGTATTGCGGAGAGGACATTGCAGCGTTGGTTGCGCCGATTCTGGCGGAGGAAGCGGATATCGTGATCGGTGCGCGGCCCATTGATTCCATCTCGCATTTTTCTTTCATCAAAAAGAAGCTGCAGCATTTGGGATCATGGTTTGTCAGAGTTGCGTCCGACACCGATATTCCGGATGCCCCGAGCGGATTCCGCGCTATTTCCAGAGACGCCGCAATGCGCCTGCATGTGATCAATGAATATACGTATACGCTGGAAACCATTATTCAGGCGGGACGGGAGAAGATAGCGATCACTTCCGTGCCCATTCGGACGAATGCGGAGCTTCGTCCTTCCCGGCTGTTTCACAGTATGCGCTCTTATGTCAAGAAATCGGCCATGACAATCATCAGGGCGTTTATGATGTATAAGCCGCTCAAATTTTTCGGCATTATCGGCATGATTCCCTTTACGCTTGGCTTTATTCTTGGTGTGAGGTATCTGGTTTATATGTTTTTGGAGCCCCATGCAGGGCATGTGCAGTCGCTGATTCTTGCGGCGATTCTCTTACTGATCGGGGTACAGACATTTGTTGTCGGCCTGCATGCTGACGTGATGGCGGCAAACCGCAAATTGATTGAGGAAGTGAAATACCATGTGAAAAAGATGGAGTACGACGGGAAGGGGCAGGCATGATGTACACGGAATACATTTTGAAAACAGTGCCGAAAGTGTTGTCTCAGGTTGACAGGGACAAGCATTCGAAAACATTTGGCGACTGTGACAGAAATCACTGGCATTTAAAAATTCGGGACTTTTCTTCCGCCATATTGCAGCAGACAGGGCTTACGATTGCACTTCTTTATACGGTAGATTTTCCGGGAAACGTTTTTTATGGAAAAGAAGTGGTTAAAGAATGGGCGGAGGGAACGGTCCATTATTGGAAGTCCATTCAGCTGAGGGACGGCAGCTTCAACGAGTATTATCCCAACGAACACGGATTTCCGCCCACGGCATTTTCACTGTATGCCATGTGCGAAGTGTACAGGCGCCTGGGCATGCAGGACGAAGGCATCGCCGGCGCTTTTCGAAAAACGGCGAAGTATCTCGTTTCACATATTGAGGAAAAAGCATACAATCAGGAGCTCGCTTCCATTACGGCGCTGTACTCGGCATATACCGTGCTGAAGGAAGACTGGATTTTGGAAGGACTCAACAGAAAGCTTGATCGGATTTTGAAACTGCAGTCCGGGGAGGGATGGTTTTCTGAATATGGGGGAGCCGATATCGGTTATCTGAGCGTTTCCCTTGATATGCTGGCAGAGTACTATTGGATGAGTAAGGACAAAAAGGTTTTGGAGCCATTACATAGGGCGGTTGGTTTCCTGCAGTATTTTGTTCATCCCGACGCCTCCGTGGGAGGAGAATATGCGTCGAGAAACACGGTCTATTTTCTGCCGAACGGTCTTCAGGTAATGAGTATTCTGGGGGATGAGGCTGCGGAGGCAATGCGGCAGCTTCTGTATACGGACACCGAAAAAGAATTTTATTTTCTGGATGCGGTGGATGACAGATACTGGTCCCACTATCTGCTGCATTCGTTTTTGCGGGCAGTGGAAAAGGAAAATGGTGAAACAGAGAAAATCAGCGTCAAATATAAGCTTCCCTTTCAGCGTGACCAGGAATGCTATTTCCGGGAAGCAGGGCTTTTTAGTCTTACGCGGGGGAGCATTTACATGATTGTCGGCGCCTCAAAGGGCGGCGTGTGCCGGGTGTTTAACGGGCAGGAAGAATGTTTCAGCGATTATGGATACAGGGTAAAAATTGAGGGGGGGGGGTGAGACAACTAACTGGCAAAGCACAGATTATCAGATCGAGTATGAGCCGTGTCGGATTAAGATAACCGGCTATATGAACCTGGTGAAACAGAAGGTCGCAACGCCTATTATGCTTGCGGGACTGCGGGTGGTATCCGCGGTCGTGGGCAACAGGATTATCGGTATGCTCAAAAGGCTTATCATTCTTGTAGATAAGAAAACAGATATACATTTTGAGAGAATGATTACCATAGATCATGAGAAACTGGTAATAGAGGATTCCATCAAAAGTCCGAAGAAAGTGAATCTGGAATGTGCGGACAGCTTTTCGCTCCGCCATGTGGCTTCGGGGAAGTTTTTCTCCCTGGCGGATATTGTACAACACAGCCGTGCACAATATCCTGAGACAGATCAAATTCGGATACGTAGGACATTTGATTGGAAGGAGGGGCGGCTGGAAGAAAAGGTAATCTGATTTATGAAGGGATTATATGAATTAAAAAGCGAAGTGATAGACCGTGAACTGTGTACATGCTGCGGCACCTGTATCGGGGTGTGCCCGGTGGATACGCTTGGCTTTGCGGACGGGGAAGTAAAGGATGTCGGAGGGCGCTGTGTGCAGTGCGGCAGCTGCAATGCCGTCTGTCCGGGAAAAGCGTTTCCCATGGATGAATGGATGGAGGCGCTTTTTCAGACAGGTTATGACACAGGGCGGCTGTTTGGCGTTTATCAGGGCATTTATAATGCGTGTCCGAAGGATGATAAAATTCGTGCGGCAGGTTCCTCGGGAGGAATGGTAACTCATATTCTGACGGCTTTGCTGGAGGCGGGCAGTATTGACGGCGCTGTGGCAGTGCGTGAAAAACAGGATGAACCGTATCGGTTTGAATCGTTTATCGCTGTAGACAGGGAGCAGATTTTGTCGGCGGCCCAGTCAAAATACGTATTGATACCGGTAAATCAGGTGATACGTAAGATCAGGCAAAGCGGAAAGAGGATCGCGTATGTGGGGCTGCCATGTCAGATACACGGTATGAGAAAGGCGATGAAGCAAGACGCGGGGCTTGCCGGTCAGATTGTAGTTCTCATTTCGCTTTTTTGTGGCTTTAATATGACGGAGGAGGCGACGGAGTACCTGATAGCCAAAAGCCGTATAAAGAAGTCTGAAATAGAAATGTTAAAATACCGTCAGAGAAAAGGGGATCGGACGGGATTCTATATCCGGGGAAAACAGGGGAAAGAGTTTTTTGTAAGTAAGCATGGTTATACATTTATGAATTTGCTGTTTTCACCGAAAAGATGTTGGAAATGTTTTGACTACAGTGGAGAATTTGCGGATATTTCTGTAGGCGATGCGTGGGAGAAGGGGGCCGGGTTTTCGAGGGTGATCGTCAGGACACAGGTCGGCAGAGGGATATTTGAGATGCTGACGGACAGGGAAACCATGTATGTGGAGCCATGTGACGAAAGTGCGATTATGAAAACGCAGAAAAAGGTAGTCTCTTACAAAAAAGGACAAATCGGAATAAGAAAAGGGAGAATGAAACATTTCCCGGAATATGGTGTGGAGTTTGCGCGCTGCAGAGGGAAGCACCAGATAAAAGGCATGGTTTTGTATATGATATTATGCTTTTTCAAGAGCCGGGCAGGAAAATGGGCGATACAGATTCTTCCGTTTCCTATTTTGACAAAAGTCAGTGAAAGATTAAAAGGCAGGGAAGTGACGGCAGTTGAAAATCAACAGCATATTTGAAAAAAAGGAGGCTGTCAGATACTTATTCTGGGGCGGAATGACGTTTTTGCTGAACTATTTCAGCTATCTGCTCCTGAAGCAGTTTTTGGCGTACCATATTGCAAATTTGTTCAGTATGATCATTACAAAGACGGCGGCGTACTGTGCAAACAAAAAATTTGTCTTTCGGACGAAAACGGGATTCCGGGAACAGATTTTTGAGATCGGAAGGTACATTTTGGGAAGGGGATTTACTGGCGTGGTCGATTACTTTGGCCTTATTTTTCTCGTAAATGTACTGGCGGTGGATGATCGGATCGGCAAGTTGTTTATGATTGCGGTTACTACAGTGCTTAATTTTATTTTGGGCAAACTGTTTGTATTCAGACAAGAGCGGAAAGACGGGTGAAGGACAACGATGTATCGGGTAGAAGACAAATATAACTGCACGGATATGCAGCTTACGGCACTTCAATCGCGCATGGAGGCTGTTTTAATGCCGGATGTGAATGAGGGCGGCCCGAAAGGCTACAGAATTACCAGTCTCTATTTTGATGATCTTAAGGATTCCTGCCTGCAGGATACGATGGACGGCGTGAACAGGCGGAGCAAATACCGGATCAGAATTTATAACGACTCTTTGGATGTGATTAAGCTGGAGGTAAAAACAAAGCAGGATAACCGGATCTGGAAACGGTCCAAGACGATCACGAGGGCACAGATGGAGTGCCTGATGCGGGGAGACTGCATTGAGGACAGCGCATCTTCAGAAGATCCGGCGACGCTTTTTAACCTTGCGATCAGGACACAGGGGCTTAAGCCTAAGGTGATTGTGGCTTATGAGCGAAAGGCATATGTGTATGGGCCGGGCAATGTGCGCATTACGTTCGACCGCAACGTGCGGGCAAGCGGTCGCGTGGAAGCGTTTGGACAGAAAAATATCAGCTATGATTTTTTGCGGGAGTATGATAAAGTGTTAGAAGTGAAGTATGACGAGTTCATACCGAATTTTCTGCTGCAGCTTCTGGAAACAGGCAGTATGCGGCAGTCTGCATACTCTAAGTATCAGCTGTGCCGCGAGTGTACGGATTTGCGGACGGAAGATTAATGTTTCATAAACTATACATAAAGGAGAGATACCATGTCAATTAAGGATGTAATCAAAAATAGTGTATATGAGAGTCTGGGAGGCGGGACGAATTTATCTGCCAAAAGCATTTTGCTGCTGCTTGTTATTGCGGCGCTTGTAGGTATCTATATTTTTATGGTGTACAAGCTTTCTTCCAAATCAGCCTTCTATTCCAAGGACTTGAATGTGACGCTTGCCGGGATGCCGATTATCGTAGCGGCGATTATGATTGCGATGCAGTCTAACCTTCTGGTATCTTTAGGTATGGTGGGCGCGCTGTCCATTGTCCGTTTCCGCAATGCGGTGAAGAATCCGATGGATCTTCTGTATCTGTTCTGGTCGATCAGCGCGGGTATTATCGTGGGCGTCGGGCTATACCTCCTTTCCTTTGTGCTGTGCATTGTGATGACGCTGCTGCTTCTGGTGCTGGACTTTGTGCCAAATGCCAAAGCGCCTGATCTGCTTGTACTGCGCGCGCTGGCTGCGGAGATCGACTATGATGAACTGGATAAGCTTTTAAAAGGGAGCTGCAAATACCATAAAGAAAAATCAAGGTGCATCAAAAACGGTGAAGCAGAGTTGATTATTGAAGTGAGAACAGCCAAGAAGGAAGAACTTTTGGGTGCGCTTTCCGGGATAAAATGTCTGACGCAGATTAACTGTATTTCCCATGACGGAGAATGCAGGGTATAGGAGACGGATATGCTGCTTGCGCTGGTTGCGTTGTTTGGGAATATTTGCATCTACAAAAAGAGAAAGGGCATAGAGGACGCGTATCTTGGTTCATACATTGAGGCATGCTGTCTTTGGATGCTTTTTCTTTTTGCGCTCACGGAGATATTGTCTGTGGGGCATTTCATGCGCTTCCGCTTTCTCTTTGCAGTCTGGGCGTCGCTTGGTGTGCTGCTTTTGGTTCTTCTGGCAATCCAGCTTAAGAAGATGGAGGTTACGGGGCAGCTTGCCCTTAAGTCTGTAAGGGCAGCAGGCACGCGTGGATGGCGGACGTTTAGGGAGGCGCCGTATTACGTTATCCTTGCGGCAATCGGCGCGGCGGTGCTTAGCCTGTCCCTGCTCACTACGCCGTATAACTGGGATTCCATGACCTATCATCTGCCAAGGATTGCTTACTGGGCGCAGAACCGCTCGGTGGCGCATTATGCCACCAATTCCATCAGACAGGTATGCAGCCCTGTGCTGGCGGAGTTTGTGAATTTGCATGTTTTCATTTTGTGCAGGGGACATGATTGGTTTTTCAATCTGCTGCAGGGTGCGTCGTATGTGACCTGTGCCGTTTTGACAGGCGCCATTGCGGGCAGGCTTTTCTGCGGCAGACCTTTGCGCTTTCTGGCGGCGCTTTTATATATGTCCATGCCGATTGCTTACGCGGAGGCGCTGACAACACAGGTAGATAATTTCGCGGCGGTCTGGATGCTGTTTTTTGTGTACCGGCTGCTTGACTATATGGATGTAAAAAAGGCAATGCGGTTTGATAAAGTCACGGTCTGCCGTGTGGGTACGATGGGGCTGTGCGTGGCGTGGGGATATCTGGCGAAGCCTTCGGTCTGTGTAGGAATGGTGGTATTTGCCCTGTGGCTGCTGATCGTGTGTATAAGGAGAAGGGACAGGTTGCGCGACCTTGCCGGGATTTTTTTCTGTGCCCTGCCCTGCGTGGCGGTTCCGTTAGCACCGGAGATCTTAAGAAATTTCAAGAGTTTCGGCGCATATGCCAGTCCTGCCGCAGGCGCGGCCCAGATTGTGGGAACGATGCAGCCGGCCTACCTTTTTGTAAATATGGTCAAAAACCTTTCGTTTAATCTGCCGACGCCGTTTGTAAAGAACGGGCATGAAATTTTTGCAGAGATTGCGCGGAAGGCGGCGGCGATTTTACAGGTGGAACTGGATGCGGAGGTCATCTCGGAGGCTGGCAGGAAGTATATGCTTCATGAAGCGGTAAATTACAGCTGTGATACGGCAGTGAATCCGACGGTGCTCTGGCTCTTTCTTTTCTGCGTCCTCTGGGCGGTTCTGGGATTTGCGAGGAAACGGTGGGAAGGGTGCTGCCGGGGCTACTTTGTGGCGGCGACGCTTTCCTTTCTGGCTTTTTGCACGATTCTTCGCTGGGAACCGTTTGTGAGCAGATATATGATCGCTTATCTGGCGCTTATGTGTCCCATGATAGCTTCCGGGATTCAGATGGGGACAGGCGGAAGGCGGGGAAAGTACTTTCGCCGGGGGATTGTAGGGCTGGTGAGTCTGCTGTGTGTGGCGGAGGCTGTTAATCTTTCCCGGTATCATTTCGACATCTGGAAAGGACCTGCCCGCACCAGACCGTACGGTTATTTTGCCGGCAGATATGATGAGATGGCCGTCTATTTCCCGATGGCGGATCAAATAAAATCCCGCCAATATGACGAGGTGGGACTGTATCTGCAAAAAGCGGATGACTTCGAATATCCTTTTTGGGAGATACTGGACGGGTGCCGTCTGGAGCATATTCTGGTAGACAACGAGACGGCGGTTTATGCGGATGAAAATTTTGTGCCGGACTGCATTATCTGGTTTGGGAAGCTTTCCGGGGAGCCGGTTGAAATCGGCGGCAGGGTCTATGATTGTATAACTGAGTTTGGCGGGAAACAGTATCTTTTGGAAACGTCGGAAAATAGTGGAAAGTAAATTTTAGAGAATTGACAAGTATTTACTTGAATCAATTCTCTTTTTTATGTTATGATTAGGGACAGATTGGTAGACATAACATTGCAACCACTCTTCGCCGATACGGAAAGATATGACGGATGCGGGAGGAAGCGTGGGACAAATAGATAACTAACAGGAGATGAAGTGTATGAAGTTTCATATGAGAGCATTTGCGTTTTTTCTCAGTCTGGCGCTCTGTGCGGAGAGTGCGTCCGTGCCGGTTCTGGCGGCACAGCCCGAATTGGAGCAGACGATAGTTTCCGAGGAAGAAAACCCGGGCGGTGTGAAAGAGGAGACAAAGGACAAAGAAAACGGCGGGCACAACCAGGGAGAAGCCGAAGCGCCGGAAGGCGGCGGGGCGCAAAATCCGGGAGAACCCGGGGAGCCGCAGAATCCGGGGGAGAGCGCAGAACCGGGAGAGGGAGAGATACAGAACCCGGGCAATGAGGATTCCGAGGGAGATAAGCCGGAAAATCCGGGAGAGAACGGGAGCGCCGGGGAAAATACGCCGCCGGGACCGAATGGGGACAAAGAACCGGGAAACAGCGGAGAACCCACAGAGGATGGGCAGGAGCCGCAAGAACCCGGGGAGGCGCAAAATCCTGAGGAAGAGGAAACGCCGGGAGAAAATGAAAGCGGGGAGGAAGAGAAGGAGCCGGGACAGGTTTCCGGGAATGATGTGGATTCGGTTTCTGACAATGACTTATCTTCTGTTTCCGAAAACGACCTGTCTTCCGTGTCGGAGAACAGTCTGGATATAGAGTTGGAGGAACTGATAGGGCGGGCGCAGGATGCATTTGACGAATTGCTTTCGGTAAAACCCCTGATGGCGTTACTCTACCATACGGATCGGTATGACGTCCGCAGAGAGGCGGATGAAAAGAGCGGGAAGGGTGCTTTGCTTGAGATCGGACAGACATTATATATACAGGGCGTTGAGATCACGGAGGATGACGTCTGGTATCAGGTGCAGTATTTTCTGGACGGCGCGGAGGGCGCGGGGTATGTGCAGAGCTACTACCTTGCCTACTCCGATGAAGACTGGATAGCCTGGGAGGAAGATTACCTGTTTCCGATTCTGGAACTGGGAGCGGAGACATATGAAAATACAGCTTATGGAATGCGCAGCTTTTCCATGATGACTTATGCGGTGGACACTTCGGATATCAGCGCTTTTCCGGGGTCTTACCAGTCTGCCCTGCGAAGTCTGAAAAATGCCCATCCGAACTGGACTTTTGTGCCGATGAAGACGGGGCTTGATTTTAATACGTCCGTGTCTAAGGAGATGGGCGACAAGAGTCTGATTCAGAAAACGACGGACAATACATCCAAGGGCTGGGTCGGCAAACCCTGTCCCACCGAGAGCGGCTGGTATTATGCGACGCAGCCTGCGGTGGCGTACCATATGGACCCGCGCAATTTCCTGACAGAGACCTATATTTTCCAGTTTGAGCAGTTGACGTTTAACCCGTCTTATCATACGGAATCTGCGGTACAGACTTTCTTAAACGGCACTTTTATGAAGGGGAAACTGCCGGATGATTCGGCAGGGCGCACCTATGCAAGAGCATTTTATGAGATTGGCAGGGGCAGGAAGCTGAGCCCGATCCATCTGGCGTCCCGCGTCTACCAGGAGCAGGGACAGGGGACATCCGGGCTGATATCCGGCACATATCCCGGCTATGTGGGATATTATAATTTCTTCAACGTGGGCGTGAACGGTTCCTCCACGGCGGAGAAGATCAGAAAAGGTCTGGAGTACGCGAAGAGCAAGGGGTGGAATACCCGGTATAAATCGCTGGAAGGCGGCGCCGGCACAATCGGAAACAATTATATTTTAAAGGAGCAGGACACCATTTACCTTGAAAAGTTCAATGTGAGTAAGAACAGTCCCTATGGCGTCTACAATCACCAGTATATGCAGAACATTCAGGCGCCCAGAAGCGAATCTTCCACAACGAAGAAGATGTATACCAATGCGGGCTCCCTGAATAATGCCTTTGTATTCAAGATTCCGGTTTATAACAATATGCCGGGAAACGGGAGTTCGGATGTTACGCCGGATGAAAGCCATGATCCCACATTGAAACTGGATAAGACGAGTATTGCCATGAACAGGTCCGCCGATCCGGCAAGCCCTGCGACGCAGCAGCTTAAGTTCTACGTGGACGGCGCGGTTTCCGATCCGGCAATAGCGCAGTGGAAGAGCAGCGATCCGAAAGTGGCGTCGGTGCAGGCCGGGCTGGTCACAGCGGTGGGACCGGGAGAGGCGGTTATCACGGCATCCTACCAGACTGTGGAAGTTTCCTGCAAGGTCACGGTAAAAGCGCCGTTACAGGGTATTACACTGGATAAAGAGACGGTTACCCTGCGCAGGCCGGACACGGTGGTGGAGGATACGAAGAACTTAAGCGCGCAGGAAAAGGCGGAGAATGTTTCTACAGCGGTTTTACAGGTAAGCTTCGAGCCGGCGGATACCACGTCGGACAAAACGGTTGTGTGGACGTCCGCCAACCAAAAGATCGCCACCGTCAAGGCTGATCCGGCAGATCCTTTCAGGGCGGTAGTCACTGCTGTCGGTACGGGGGAAGTGAAAATTACGGCGAAGGCTTCGAAGGCGGGAAATAAGACCGCGGTTTGCGTGGTAAAGGTAATTGCGCCCATTTATAAACTGGAATTATCCGATCCCGGCGCGGAGGGAGCCGGCAGGACAGATCTGTTTAAAGGACAGAGCGTCAGCCTGAACGCGGAATACTGGCCCAAAGATACTACGTCTGACAACATCATTACATGGACAAGCTCAAACACAAAAGCGGCCACGGTAAAAAGCGGCAGAGTGACGGCGCAGGGAGCGGGAACGGCGAAGATTACGGCATCGGTGCCGGGATATTCGGCGTCCTACAATGTGGCAGTGAAAGACTGTAATGTGACTTTCCACAATGAGAATGGTACAGTAAGCAGGAGTCTGTCCTTAGGGTATGGGGACAGCGTGGGCGAGGATAATATGCCGGAGGAGAAACAGATTACAGGAAAGATCTTCCGGGGGTGGTATACCAAAGCGGACGGTCAGGGCAGTGTGTTTACGGCAGACCAGCCTGTCTATGCGGAACAGACCCATGTTTATCCCCACTATCAGGCGACTGGGACAGAAAAGGGTTTCTATGTGGTTCCCGTGGGCGACCAGACTTATACGGGCAGTGTGATTAAGCCGAAGGTGCGCGTGTACGACGGCACAGTAACCCCCGAAGGAAATCTGATCGGGAAAGACGACAAAGAGGTGATGGAACTTGTAGAAGGCAGGGACTATACGCTGTCTTACAGAAATAATCTGAACGTGAACGCGGAGGGTAAGACGCGCCCGACCATTACCGTGAAAGGTAAGGGGAATTATACGGGAACAGAGTATGTCTATTTTGATATCGTGCCGAAATCTCTGACAGATCACGATATCACGGCGGACGACGTCACTGTGGCCTACAGCGGAAGAGTCATCAAGTCTTCGCCGCTTATCTACCGAAACGGGAAAAGGCTTGCGGCGAACAGGGACTATACCCTGACCTATCCGTGGACCGGGACAGGGGCGTACACCAGGGCAGGCACTTATCCGATCATAATTTCGGGGAAGGGCGGTTACACGGGACAGCTTACCATATATGAGAATATTACCTCGGATGTACTTCTCAGTAAGGTCAGTGTCGCGAAGATTCCGAACCAGACATACAGCAATGCGCAGATGGAGAAAGAAGGGGGAATCAGGCCGGAGACGCTGACGGTGACTTACAAGAGGCAGCCGCTTGCGGAGGGCGAACATTATACGCTCTCCTACAGCAATGACCAGACGGTCGGCAAGGCCACGGTCACGATGACGGCGGTGGAGGGCAGCGGTTATGCCGGAAGCAGAAGCATGACATACCAGATTGTCGGAACGCCGATAACCAGAGCGAAGGTAGAGGGACTGGAAAATAAGGAGTATACGGGAACGGAGGCGGATGTATGGCAGGATGGCTATACGCTGATAATCGGTGGGGAGACACTGACGGAAAGCCGGGATGACGGGAAAACAGGCGATTATGTCGTCTCTTACCAGAAGACGGACAAGGTCGGAACGGCGACGATTCTGTTTAAGGGTATCAACGAATACAGCGGGCAGATTAAAAAAACTTATAAGATCCTGCCCTATGAGTTCAGTCTGGAGAAAGTGGGGAACGGGCAGGACATCACCCTTTCCTACTATACGCAGGATGAGCCTGATGTGGTCAAACCCCTGACGGACCTGAACGGGATTGAGACCCCTTATATAAAAGGGGGAAGCAAGCCGGTGCTTCTGCTGAGCTTTCGGGGGAAGGAGCTGATCCCAGGCAAGGATTACAGTATCAGCTATCGGAATAATAACGCGCTGACGACGGCAGAGACGGCGGAGAACAGACTGCCGGGATTTACGGTTGCGGGCAGGGGCAATTTCAAGGGAAGGCTGACCGGCAGCTTTACCATTACAGACGGGCAGTTTGACAAAAAGACCGGCGGCAGCCAGAAGATCACCATGACACTCAAGGATATGGTTTATCAGGAGCGGAAAGGCGCTTACAGGACGAAGGCGGTGCTGCGGGATGTGAGCGGTTCCGCGCTGGCTGCAGGCAGGGATTATGACAGAGATCTGCAGTATACCTACGAACAGGACACGGATATACTGGTTCTGGTGAACAGGACAAAGGTGGAAGATAAGCGGAAGAAGGGAGACCCCGTGGGAGAGATGGACATTCCGCCTGCAGGCGCGTCCATCCGCGTGACGGCGCAGGGAATCGGCGTTTACGCCGGGGCGGGAGAGACGCGGCCGGAAATTTCGGCAGTTTACCGCATCGTTTCGGCGGATCTATCCAGAGTGAGGGTAAAGGCCGCGGCGAAGAATTATCAGGACGGCAGGCCGGTCACCCTGACGGCGGGAGACCTGTCCGTGACAATGAGCGGAGTGGAGGAACCTCTGGCCCTTGGCAGAGATTATGTGATTGTGGAAGAAAGTTATACAAACAACACGAAAAAGGGAACGGCAAAGGTAACCCTGCGGGGTATTGGAAACTACGGCGGCGAGAAGACGATCAGCTATACCATCGGGGCGAAGAAGCTGCTGTGGTGGGTGAAGTAGACATAAAAAGGTGAACATAAAATGTGTCACAGAAGGAGGGAAAAGGTTCCTTTTCTGGAAAGAAAAGCTTAAGAAATTCTTAAAAACACAAGATGTAGTGTATTTTTCTCTTGCATAATACAATTACAGATGTTATAATCAAAACCATCATAGGGTGACATAATAGAATGTTATGCAACTCACTATGCAGAAAGTAAAATGAAGCACGGCAGAAACAGTTAATGTACGCATGGGAAAAGGTGGAAAGTAATGAGAAAGAGGAGAGTATTAGCATTATTATTGGCGCTTAGTCTTGTGGTGAGCGGAAACGGCATGACGGTTCTTGCGTCTGAGCAGGGAGCGGACATGCCTGTTTCAGCGTCTCAGGAAGAGTCACAGGAGACTGACGATAAATTGGGAGAGAACGAGGACACTTCTGGGAATACGCAGGATTCCCCGGAGACGGGCGATAAATCGGAGGAGGGAAAAGAGCCTTCTGTAGAGGAAAAGCCTTCGGAGGGGGACAAGACTCCCGAAAAACCTGAGGAGAGCGATCCTTCCGTACCGAAGGAGGACGATACCGTGCAGGACGGCGACCAGCCCGCTGCGGAGGACGGCGAAGATGAAAAGCAGGACGGGGAGCCGGACGTAGAGGAGCAGGAGCCTACTGTTTCCGAGAATGATGTGGATGCGGATGCAGAAACAGAGGAAACGGTTGAGGCGAAGCCCTATGTCAGCAGAATGGTGACTTTTACAGACGATATAGGCATGCGCGTGACATATGATGCCAACGCGTCCCAGCTGTACAGCTATGTGGTTGAGAACGGTGTGCTTACGTCCGTAAAAAGCAAAGACACGGATCAGGCAGTGACTTTTGAAGGCAATGTGGAATTGAAGCAGCCGGAGGAGGGCGAACAGTATACTTCCGTTTCGGCAGCCGTGTTTAGCGGCAATGAGAATATTACATACGTGAAGCTGCCGGCGGGCGTAAATGCTGTGGCGGCGAACGGCTTTAAGGGATGTACGAAATTAAAGAGCGTCTATCTGCCATCTACTGTCAAAACGATAGAGGCGGGCGCATTTGAGAACTGTACGGCCATGACCCAGATTTCCGTGCCGAAGTCTGTGACAGCTATTGGCGGCACTGCGTTTAAAAATGATGCGAGGCTGCATCTGGTTTATATCAAAGATGTGGATTATTCGGAATTAGAGACAATCGGCGACAGCGCATTTGAAGGTTGTGCCGTGCTTTCGGAGTTTTGCTCGGATACCAGTTTCGCCATGCCCAATAAGATAAAGAGCATTGGGGACGCTGCGTTTAAGGGATGTAAGGCGATCAAGGCGGTCGATTTTAGCGCCACGAAGATTCAGACGATGGGAGAGAGCGCGTTTGAGGGGTGCAGCGGGATAACGAGCCTGAATTTTGGGAATACGCTTTCCACGATTCCGCAGAGGGCATTTGCCGACTGTAAAGAACTTGCAGTTATCACATTCCCGGTTGTGGGCGGAAACAGGACTACCATTGGCGCATATGCATTCAGCGGCTGTTTCAGGTTAAAGCAGCTGGTGCTGCCCCAGTTTGTGCAGGCGGTGGATGAGAATGCATTTCAGAGTTGTACGAATCTGACACGAATAGAAATAAGATGCGACAGCATAGAGCTCGCACAGACTGCCTTCCCAGTGGAAAACAGGGAACTTGTGATTATTGCCACACCGGGCAGTAAGGGCGACGATTATGCGGCGAAATATGGGAAACAGGCAGACAAGGATAAGTATTATACCTATACGGTGGAAGATATAAGCGGCCTCCCGATGGAGGGCGGTAAGTTTACCGGAGGAAAGCTCTGGGTAGGGACGGCGCCCGGGAGCAGATATGAGAGCAACATTAACACCCTGAACAATAAAAAGGGCGTCAAGAGTGACAATACGAAATATTATATCTGCTACAGTGCAGACGAAGGTTACTCGTTTATTGCAGATTCCCTGAAATGCAACGGTCAGCCGGTGCAGCGGGAAAATGGCGCATATTATTTTACTATGCCGGAAGGCGGCGCGGTGATTACGGCGGAATTCAGATCGGCAGTGCCCGGCATGATAACGGGGCAGAAGGTCGCTGTGGAGTTCTCGGCCGGCGTGCCCCTGCAGAATGGAAGAGAGGACGATTACGGATATCTGGGTGTGGAACTTAAGCTGGGACAGACGACAAAACTTTATGTCCTGGATGTGAACGGCGAGTCGGTTCCCGCATCCAAACTGAAACTTACCTCCCTTAACACCAAGGTTGCGACGATTGACAGCAAGGGCGTTATCACTGCCGTGGGCACAGGAACGGCGGCAGCGGCGAGCACGGAGATCAAGGTGGAGGTCGTCGGCGGGGACGGCAGGAAAATTGAGTTTAAGAGAACTGTCAGCGTGAGGGCCGCGGAAGCGAAATCCATTATTCTGAAGGCGTCCGGTTACAAAGAGTCACAGATGGACGTGGTTGAGAGAGAAGGCGGGATACAGACTGCCTCTATTGAGAAGAACTATGTAAAAGCCAACGACTTTACGTTTACCCTGAGAGCGAATGTCTATGACGGGGAGGACGCAATCGGTAAAAATCTGACGTGGACCACCAGCGACGCGAAGGTGGCGACGGTGTCGAACAAAACGACAGATGCGAAGAACCCGACTAACGGGGTGGTTGTGAAGAAGGGCTGCGAGGGTGAAGCGACAATCACGGTGACGGCGACCAACGCAGCGGGGGCGGAGAAGGAAAGGGTTGTCCAGAAGTTTGTGGTCCGGGTATATCAGGAGGGATATAAACTGGCTTCCTCTTCCGTAACGGTAAATCCCCTGCAGACAAACGGCGGAATCGTGGAACTTCTCGCTACCGGCGGCACGGGTATTGGCGACGCAACGATCACACTTTATGAGAATAATTCTCATTCGACTACATCGTTTTCAGCGCTGGCAGTTGAGCAGACGGGCGGAAATGACAGTAATTGCAAGAAATTTTATATCAGGCCCCACGTGTCTACTCTCAAAAACGGCACCTACAAGGTGAGGGTTTGTATAAATGATAACCGCAATGAGGAGAATTGGCTTCCCCTCACCATTACTGTGAAAAATACGGCTCCCGCCCCGACGATTAAGTTTAATTCAAAGAAAACGAAATTTAACTTATTTTATAAGGACGGCCGGAATACGGCGGACGGCGAAGCCCCGTTTGTAACTACGGAGATCACCAGACTGGGCGATGCACGGATCAGGGATGTGAAGTTAGAGCCGCTGTCTACCAAAGACGATGACAGACTTTTTGTGGAAAATTTCGAAATTGACAGCAGCAGGAGCAATTTCGCATCAGGTATTGTGATTATCAAGAGAAAAGACGGGGCTTTTCGCTATACGAGCAGGAAGCAGCCCGCGGTAACGGGTAATCTGGCTATTTACTATGAGGGGTATGAGGACAGCGCGGTCAAGAGAATGAAGGTGACCATGCCTACCTGTACCATAGCGCCGACTTACGCACTGAGGGAGACATCGGCTACCTACTGCAGGGATCTTGGAGAGCAGAGCGAGACGCTTGTGCTGTATGATAAGAAATCCAAGACGAAGGAACAGGTTGTACTGGGAGAAAACGACCATGTTACGGCGAGTTCGGATAGAATTGTGGGACTGGATAGCGATATAACAATTGCAGGCGGCGCCATTCCCATCTCGTTTGTGCCGGAGAACGGAAAAATTCAGCTTACACTGCAGAATGATACCTGGGACTTGGACAAGAACGGTGCGGCGAGAACACTTACCTATAACTTCCAGGTGAAGGTCAGCCTGGTAAAGCCGACTGTTAAGATCAGCCAGAACAACTTGTCATTGAACGTGTGGTATCCGGAGACGGGGGTGCAGTTTGCACTGACCTCGAACCAGAGAGGACTGAATATCAGTCAGACGCAGACATTCAACCCGGTAGTCAACAGGGCGAATGAGGAAAATATCAATAAGCTGGAAGTGACATACGAAAACGGTATGGGGACAGCAAGGATCAAGCCGGGCGAGACAGTGAAGAAAGGAAGTTATAGCTTCAAGTGCACGCCGCAGGCCGACTACCCGGAGACGCTCAGGGACGTGACCCTTACTGTTAAGGTGGTAGACAATAAGCCGACAGTTAAGTTTGGAAAAGGCACTTTGCAGTTAAACAAGGCGGCAGTCAGCACGGTTCAAAGCATTGATGCAGATGTGGCGGATGTGGACCGTGAAGTGGCAGAAGTACCGTTCACAGTGAGCGGAAAGCCGGAAGGGTATCATATACTTCCTGTGGGTACGAATGCAGAGAATACCGAGATTAAGTGTACAACCAGAGGTAAAGAAGGAGCGGAAAACAACTTCATTTTCAGCGTGACAGAAGGCGAGGGCGGCGATACGCTGGCAGTTTCCCTGAAAGACAGGAACCTGCAGGCCGCTAATTATAAGTTTACCATGACGCCGAAATATAAGAAGGACGGGGCGACGCTGTTAGAGGCGAAACCTGTAAACTTCACCGTAAAGGTGTATGACAACGGCAATATCAGCCTTAGAGTAGTGGCAAAGGGCAAGATTAACCTTCTGAACAGAGAGGGAGAGGCAAACGATAAGAACGGCATCGTGTATACACCGACTCTGCTGAACCTCAAAGGACAGATCACAGATGTAAAAATATATGACGCAAGAAAACTGGAGACGGAAAGCGCATATTTTACGATCAAGATGATTGAAGAGGGAAAAGACGCCGGGAAGTTCTTTGTCGCACCGAAAGAGGACGCGAGACTGGAATACAACAAGAACTATCCTGTGACAATATGGGTAAAGGTAAAAGGATATGGTGGGAAAGCAAATTATAATAATGGCGTTCTGACAGACAATCTTAGTATCAGGGCCCTGCAGGTGCTTCCCAAAGTGACCACGGATAAGTCTACGATAAACACGTACCTTTCTACGAAGAATTATAACGCTTCCTTTGTGGTGGCGCCCAAGGACGGTTCTGTAGGAAAGATTGAGTCAGTTGCTTTCGGAGCCAAAGATGATAAAGCAAATGAAAGCTTTAAGCTGATACAGGAAGCACAGGCGGACGGCTCCATGAAGGTGACGGTACATCTGAAGGAGGGCGTTGAATATCCGAATGGTTCTACCAATACAGTGAAAATGTATGTGAAATATAAAGGACAGGGAGAAAAAACTTCGGAAACGGCAACGACCTTTAGTATGAAGATAAAGGTAAACTGATTCAAACCGTTTAAAACAGAAGAAGAGACAGAGAAAGACAGCGCTGCATTTGGGCGCTGTCTTTATTTTGGAAACTGTCATAAATTATCTTCGTCCAGGAACTTAATAAAATGCAGCAGTTCTCGGCGCTTCCCGGCATTCAGTTTCTGGATGCGGAAGAGAACGTCGTGCATGGTGACGTCGTCCAGATATTTCCGGCTCAGATTAGGGCTGCCAAGATACCCGTTGTCTGCGCCTAAGAGATAGTCTGTGCTGACCTTGTAATAGCTGGAAAGCTTCAGAATGGCCCAGAGCGGAATATCGCGGCGGCCGTTCTCGTAGTTGGAGTATGTCTGCTGCGACACGCCCAGATATTCCGCGATTGTTTTCTGCTTGAGATCCCGGTCTTCCCGCAACCCCCGGATGATGACATGCAGTTCTTTCATTTCCCTGTCAAGTTCCTTTCCATGTCAGTATTGCCAAAAATGTTGTTATAAATGCTAACACACAACGAGAAGTTGTAATTTGTTAAACTACAAAAAGAAAAGAAATGGAAGAAAAAACAATGGCAGGAAGTAAAAGAGGGTAAAGTTTAACGTGTAAATAGCGATAAGTTTTGCTATAATAGAAAAAGATGGAAGCGGAGGATAAGAGCGCGAAAATGGTAAATTATACGGAGCAAGATCATTTATTTTATCGGGTCGTTAACGCTGCGGTCCGGCTGCTGCTTGCGGGAGCGGTGTTTCTCCTGTTTCTGCACAGTATATTCAGCACCAGTTTTGTGGGCAGGCTGATTCTGGAAGACGGAGGCGAACAGGAGAGAACCTTGAATATAGCGGACAGCCCGCTGCGCCATCTTCTGGTATTTATCCTTTTTACGGCGGCGGTTCTTGCAGGGCGGAAATTGTGGCGCGCATTCGGCGTGCGAAAAGGTGGTCATGCGGACGTACGTGACGGAAAAGACGATTGTGCAGGCGTGTATAGTCGGAAAGGGAATATGATATTTTGGGGGCTGACGCTTCTGACAGTGATACTTGCCGTCTCCTATGTGGGCATGACGCAGTTATATCCGGGTTCCGACCCGGCGAAGGTGTATGGGATTGCCATGCAGTGGAGACAGGGGGATTTCTCTTCCTTTGAGGAGGAGGCCTATCTGTTCTGTTATCCGTTTCAGTCGGGAATCGTGCTGTTCTTTTATCTGTTGAGTTTTCTCTTCGGCGAGGGAAATTTTGTGGGAATCCAGCTGGTGAACGTGGTCTTTCTGGCGGTTATTTACGGTTTGCTTGCAAAGCTTTCCGGGCTTTTTGGCGTGGCTGCCGGCGAGGGCACGGAAGGATTTGAAAAGAAGAGAAAGGGATTGCAGGCGGCGGTGTATCTGGGGCTTATCGTCTGGGTGCCGCTTGCCTTTTATGTGACATATCTGTATGGCATTCTGCCGGGTATGGCGCTGTCGCTGGGGGCGGTCTATTTTGCGCAGCGGTATCTGGCTCTCAGGCGGCTGCGCTATATGGCGGCGGCGTCTCTTAGCATGGGATTTGCTACTGTCATAAAGATGAACTGCCTGATTTATCTGATCGCCATCGCCTGTTTTCTGCTTTACGACGCGATTACTCTCTTTTGGTTTTCCGGGAAAAAGAAGTGGAAAGAAGGTGCAGTTTCCCTTCTCTTCATCGTATGTATGGGGCTGAGCGTTGTGTGCTGCACGGGGATTTCCAACGCTGCAGTTGAAAAGATTGCGGGACGCGAACTGCCGGAGGGAGAAGTTATGCTCTCATGGGTGGTAATGGGGATGCAGGAGGCGCCGATTGGGCCGGGAGGCTACAACGGTTATATCAGCAATGTATTTACAGAGAACCATTATGACAGGGAGCTGGTTACGCAGGCATCTATGGAGGATCTCGCGAAAATTATGACAAAGATGCTGGAATATCCTGTGGATGAAGGGATTCCCTTTCTGGCGCGAAAGACGGCGTTTCAATGGAATGATCCCACCTTTATCTGTCTGGACCGTACCCGGGGGAGAAAGTCAAAGGTGCAGATGCCGCAATGGCTGAAAAGTGTAATTTACGGCAGGGGCAGCGTGGGGCTTTCGATTCTGCTCAATTATATGCAGACGCTGATTCTTCTCGGGATGCTGCTCTATCTCTTTTTGCGGTGGAGAAAGGGAAGTCTTTATGAGCTGATGGGGGCGGTGGTTTTTCTGGGAGGATATCTGTTCCACCTGTTCTGGGAGTCCAGCTCCTCCTATACCATACCATATTTCGTGCTGCTGATTCCCTATGCGGTATGCGGTATGGCGGAGTGGGCGTTGTTTCTGGAAGGGATATTGGGCAGACTGTGCGGGAGTGAAAAGAATGGCGCAGGGGAGTCGGGGAAATGGTCTTTCCTGACAGGATGGCGAAAGAAACCGGGCCGGGTTTTCGCTCTGGCAGCGGCGCTTGTCTTCTGCCTGCTTGTCCTTGCATTTACGCGGACAAACCTCTTTCACCGAACGCTCGCGCTAAACGACGACTTGCAGGGCATTGACGCGGGCGCGCAGTTTTACCACACGGGGGACTGGGAAACTCCGTATTGAGTGGATTTTTCGAAAATATAGTGGCACGGAGGAGGGCAAAACGCTGTCTGGCTGGGCAGGATGTCTTTTTAGTGCGTCAAAAAAAGGCGGAACAGCCCGTACAGTCCGTGGCGGATACAGAAGACATAAGCTTTGTTGTGCAGTCCTGAGATATCACTTATTCTGACGGCGCGAAAAGCCCGCCTGACGGGGGGATAACTGCACTCCTCCAAGAAAGCCTTTTTGAAATCGGTTCCAGCGTCCTGGTCACTTCGAAACACGGGCGGAAAGGTCAAAAGACACTGGTAGGCATAATAATACAGAAGCTGTTTTTCCATACAGGAATGTGCGCACAGGTCGATGACTCTGTCGTAAGTATCGAAAAGCAGACGGTTTTCCGCGAGCCGCCCGCGGTCCATGGTGTGGGTGAGGGAACTGCCGTTGCTTCGATAATAATAGAGGGATTCTGAGAGAAAATAGACGGAGGAGGCCTCCAGAAGGCAGGGGTAAACTACCAGCCCGTCTTCTCCCAGCTTAATGGAGTGGGGGACATGGAAAAGATGCTTTTCCAGAAGCGTCCGGCGAAACAGCTTGTTGCAGAGACTGGGGGAAACCCCATAATGGAAAAAGACGCCGGAAAAGAGCATCGCAGGATGGACCTGTTTTTCAAGTTCACTGCGGCCGTAAAATCCGGGTCTGCAGATGTCCTGCCGCTCAATTTTCTTTTCGGGGGTAACGGCAGTGTAATTGCAGCATACGATATCGGCGCCCGATTCCATGGCGCGGCCGCACATGCGCTCGTACATGGCGGAATCAATCCAGTCGTCGCTGTCCACAAAAGCGATATAGGCGCCGGCCGCTTTTTTGAAACCTTCCTGTCTGGCTGACATATGGCCGCCGTTTTCTTTATGGAAACAGCGGATGCGTGGATCCCTGCCGGCATACTCGTCGCAGATAGCGGACGAGCCGTCTGTGGAGCCGTCGTCTATGAGAAGAACCTCGAAATCCGTGAACGTCTGGGCGAGAATGCTGTCCAGACATGCGCCCAGATAGGATTCTACGTTATATACGGGGACTATGATGCTTAAAAAAGGCATGATGCAACTCCTTTTAGAGACTGATTTATGTAAGTATCTTTTATATTATAGCATAACGGAAATGGCAGAGGCTATAGAAGAGGAAATGTGTGATGGAAAAAATTGTATTTATTATTCCCAATATGACAGGAGGGGGAACGGAGAGGGTGATATCCCTTTTGAGTACAGAGTATGTCAAACGAGGATTTCAGGTTGCGATTATGCAGTTTGCCGGGTACCGGCATGCTTATGAGCTGGACAGCCGGGTGGAGGACTTTGCCGTTTCCGAACAGTCAGGCGGCAATCCGCTGATTCAGATCAGACGGATCAGGGACATGCGCAGATATTTTAAGAACAATCCGAACTGTCATATTTTTGCTTTCTGCGTAAACGGCGCCGTGTTTTCAGCCATTGCGACGCTCGGCATGAAGCGCCCTTTTCTGGTTGCCGAGAGGAACAGCCCGGAGAGCTGCAAGGAGAAAAAAATCCGTAACTGGGCTTATCGGAGGGCGGACGTGATTACCTTTCAGACGGCGGACGGCATCGGATACTTCCCGGCGGACATTGCCAAAAAGGCGGTGATTATACCAAATCCCATTGACACGGCGATTCCGCAGCGCTATGAGGGAGAACGGACGAAAAAGATTGTGACGGTGGGACGGCTGCACAGCCAGAAAAACCAGGCGCTGCTTTTGGAGGCGTTTTCAGATTTCTGCAAGGAGCGGACAGATTATGCGCTCCATATATATGGGGAGGGAGAACTGGAGGCGAAGCTGAAAGCGTACGCGCAGGAGCTGGGGCTTGGGGACAGCGTAGTGTGGCACGGTTTTTCCGCCCGTGTGAAAGAGGAGATTGCGGACAGCCGCATGTTTGTGCTCTCTTCTGATTTCGAAGGGATTTCCAACTCCATGCTGGAGGCTCTTGCCATGGGGATTCCCACGATATCCACAGACTGTCCGATTGGCGGGGCAAGAGTCTATATGAAGAACAATGAGAGCGGCCTGTTAGTGCGCGTAGGGGACCGAAAGGCGCTTACAGAGGCCATGCTCCGGGTTGCCGGGGATGATGAACTTGCCGGGCGGCTTTCCGTCAATGGGGCAAAGGTGAGGGAAAAGTATTCTCCGGGCAGTATTGCGGAGCGTTTTTTGGAGGCGGCGGGCATTTTATGAGCAGTGTAACAATTTTGACACCCACATACAACAGGGCGGCGTATCTGCCCAAACTCTATGAGAGCCTGAAAGCCCAGACAAACAGGGACTTCCTCTGGCTGGTTGTGGACGACGGCAGCGAGGACGGCACAGAAGCGCTTTTTGCCTCTTACGGGCAAAAAGATGTGGAGATACGCTATATCAGACAAAAAAACGGAGGGAAGCACACGGCGCTAAACAGGGGAATTTCGGAAATTCAGTCGGAGCTTACTTTCATCGTGGACAGTGATGATTATCTGCCGGAAAATGCGGTGGAAACGATTCTCGCTTACCATGAAAAATACAGGAAAACACCCGGACTGTGCGGCTACAGCTTCCTGCGCTGCCACAGCGACGGACGGGTAAATACCGCCTATTTCCCTTCGGATGAACTGGTCGGGTCCTATGCGCAGGTGCGCATCAACGGCGGCATTGGGGGCGATAAGGCGGAAGTTTTTTACACGGAAATTTTGAAAAAGTATCCGTTTCCCGTGTTCCCAGGCGAAAAATTTATGCCGGAGGATACGGTTTGGATGCAGATGTCTGGTCCGTATCAGATGGTGCACATTAATAAAAATATTTATTACTGCGACTATCTGGAAGACGGGCTGACCAACACGGGAAGACGGATGAAGGTGCATTCTCCAAGGGGGATGGTACTGCGTTCCCGGGTATATCTGGAAGATCCGGCAGTCAAAATAAAGGTGAAGGTGAAAATGATGCTGCTGTATCAGGTTTACGGCAGATTTGCGGGGCTGTCCGCGAAAGAATTGAGGCAAAAGACCCGGCAGAAAGCGCTGTGGTACCTGTGCAGGGCGGCTTCCTTTTTTATCTGGTTTGCGTGGAGCCGTTCACTGGTGTGAGGGCAGCTCCTTTAATCGGATAGACTTTGCATTTGGGGTGTGATATACTTATGACGTAATAAGGGGCGCAGATGAAAGAATAATTTAAGGGGTATGGAAACACTGAGGGTAGTTTTTTGTTTTGATGAAAATTTAGTGGCGCAGGTGCAGGCGGCTGCAGCATCTCTTCTTGACAGCCGCGGTCCGGGTGATCACTTTGAAATTCACTGCGTCTGTACGAAAGAGGCCGAGATTGCGGGGGCGCCGCTGGAACAGCTCATAAAGAGAAGGGACCCGGCCTCCTCTCTCGTGATGCACTGCATGGAAAATCCATATGGGAATGCATATCAGGTGAGGGATATTTCCGCCGGCACATATCTGCGGCTTGCCCTGCCGGGGCTTATGCCGGAGACAGACAAAATTCTCTATATGGACGCGGACGTGCTGGTGAGGGAAAGCCTTGCGCCGCTCTGGGAAACGCCCATGGAGAAAATGGCGCTCGCCGCCGTGAAAGGCGCGGTGAACCTTTCCGACAAATGGGAGTGGAACTGCGGCAGGCCATACTGGCACCAGCTGTCGGGTATGAAGGGCGGCTATATCAACGCAGGCGTTACGCTGATTCATCTTGCAGAGGTGAGGAAAAGAGGGCTTGACGCGCGCTGGCACAAAATGACGGGAGAACGGTTTTACTATCAGGACCAGGACATTCTGAATATCACCTGTCAGGGTGCTGTCGCTTATCTTCCGCCGAAATATAACAGGCTGGCCTATCTGGAAGAGAAGGATTTCGGGCAGTTTGTCGCGGAGGGCATTTACACGCAAAAAGAGATGCAGGAGGCGCTGGAGTCGCCGGCGGTTATCCATTACGCGGGGGACAAGCCGTGGAAACGCTATGACACGAATCTGGGGAGTCTCTGGTGGGATTATGTGAATGGGCAGCCGGACCTGAAGGATTTGTTTGACGAAAAAAAGGCGCGCCGGTATCATGGGCCGACTCTGGGACAGCGGGCGGTGCGGAAAGTGAAAAAACTGTTTAGCAGGGAAAAGTTATAACGGCTTGGGACATAAAAGAAGGGAAAACAGGAAAGGGACACGGTAACGGATTATGAAGATTGCGGTGGCAGGAACCGGATATGTAGGTCTGGTGGCGGGTGTGTGCTTTGCGGAAAAAGGGCACGACGTAACATGCGTGGATGTGGACGAAAAGAAAGTAAAAATGATGGAGGCGGGAAACAGCCCTATCTTTGAGGAAGGTCTCGAGGAGCTGATGCGGAAGAACAACGAGGCGGGACGGCTCCATTATACCACGGATTATGCCGCAGCATACCGGGACAAGGACGCCATTTTTATCGGGGTGGGCACACCCGAGCAGCCGGACGGCTCCGCCAACTTAAATTATATCGCAACGGTTTCCAGACAGATCGCGGAGTCTGTGGAGCGGGACTGCCTGGTAGTGGTAAAATCCACGGTGCCTGTGGGAACAAACGATAAAGTGGAGCAGTTTATCCATGATTTCCTGACGCGGGATGTGAAGGTGGAAGTGGCTTCCAACCCGGAGTTTTTGGCGCAGGGATCAGCGGTGCACGATACCCTGCACGCGGCGCGGATTATCATCGGCACGGAGAGCAGGGAAGCGGAGGCGGTCTTAAAGAAAATATACGAGCCTTTCGGCCTTCCCATCGTATCTGTGAACAGGCGGTCCGCGGAGATGATTAAATATGCCTGCAATGATTTTCTTGCCCTGAAAATTTCTTATATGAACGACATTGCAAACCTCTGCGAACTGGTAGGGGCGGATATCGACGCGGTGGCGGAGGGCATGAGCTACGACGCGCGTATCGGCGCGAATTTCCTGAAAGCGGGTATCGGATACGGCGGAAGCTGTTTCCCCAAGGACACCAAGGCGCTCAAATATCTGGCGGGTCAGTACGGCTACCAGCTTAAGACCGTGGAGGCGGCGGTGGATGTGAACGCCGCGCAGAAAACAAGGCTTTACCAGAAGGCGTGCAAGCGGATGATTACTTTTGAAGGACTGAAGGTTGCGGTGCTGGGGCTTGCATTCAAACCGGGGACGGACGACCTGCGGGAAGCGCCCTCGCTCGACAATGTGAAGCTGCTTTTGGAGCACGGCGCGCAGATCACGGCCTATGATCCCGTGGCGGCGGATAACTTCCGAAAGGTTTATCCCGAAGGGACGGCGGGCAGAGGCTCTATTGCCTATGTGGATACGCCGGAGGAGACGCTTGACGACGCCAACATCTGTTTTGTGTTTACGGAGTGGGAGCAGATCTGCTGCCTGAAGCCGGAAACCTTTAAGGAGCGGATGCGCATTCCGCTTGTGTACGACGGGCGAAATGTCTTTGACGTAAAGCAGATGAAGGAAGCGGGAATTGAGTATTACAGTATAGGACGGTAAGCGGCGGAAAGGAGCGGCTGTGAAAGAGTTAGATCCCTCAAAGACATATCTGATTACCGGCGGCGCAGGTTTTATCGGATTTCATTTATCCAAAAGCCTTTTGGAGAAGGACGCGCGGGTGATCGGTTTCGACAACATGAACGATTATTATGACGTGAGGCTGAAAGAGGACCGGCTGGCAAAGCTGTACTATTATGACAAATATACGTTTGTCAAAGGCGATCTGGCGGACAACGCGGATGTGTTCCGGGTGTTTCAGGAATACAGGCCTGATATTGTGGTGAACCTGGGAGCGCAGGCGGGCGTCCGTTACAGTATAGACAATCCGTCCGCCTATATGGAATCCAACATGATGGGATTTTTCCACATACTGGAGGGATGCCGTTATTTTCCTGTTGAGCATCTGGTGTACGCCTCGTCCAGCTCCGTATACGGCGGCAATGAAAAAGTGCCTTTTTCCACGGAGGATAAGGTGGACGAGCCGGTAAGCCTCTATGCGGCCACCAAGAAATCCAATGAGCTGATGGCGCATGCTTACAGCAAGCTTTTTTCCATTCCCGTTACAGGACTTCGCTTTTTCACGGTTTATGGACCGTTTGGCAGGCCGGATATGGCGTATTTCAAATTTACGAAAAAGATACTCGCGGGAGAGCCGATTCAGGTGTATAACAAGGGCGACATGATGCGGGATTTCACTTATATTGACGATATTGTGCAGGGCGTGGAAAACATTCTTTGCAATCCGCCCGAAAAAAATGAAAAGGGCGCGTACTATAAGCTTTATAACATCGGCAATAATAAACCTGTGAAGCTGATGGATTATATAGAGACGCTGGAGAGGTGTCTGGGCAAGGAGGCGAAGAAAGAGTATCTGCCCATGCAGCCCGGCGACGTGTACCAGACCTACGCGGATGTCACGGATCTGATGCGGGACTACGACTTTAAGCCGGAAACTTCCATCGAGGAAGGTCTGCAGAAGTTTGTGGACTGGTACCGCAGTTACTACGGAGAGGAAAATGGCTGAAACGATGAGAGAAATTCCGGTTTTATATTTGGTAGTGCCCTGCTATAACGAGGAGGAAGTGGTGGAGAAAACCGCCGCCGTTATGGGAGAAAAGCTGACCCGGCTTGAGGGGGAACAAAAGATAGCAAAAGGCTCCAAAGTTATGTTTGTAAATGACGGGAGCAAGGATAAAACCCTGCAGCTGCTTCATGGGATCGCGGCGAAGGACAGGCGGTTTTCCGTGGTGAGTCTGGCGGGAAATTATGGCCATCAGAGCGCGATTTTAGCCGGGATGATGACGGCGAGAAAGTATGCGGATGTGGTGGTGACCATTGATGCGGATCTGCAGCAGGATATCGAGGCGCTGGATTCGTTTCTGGCCTGTTACATGGAGGGCTGTGAGGTGGTATACGGCGTCCGCAACGACAGGCACTCCGACGGCTTCTTTAAGAAGGCCACGGCAACCGCTTACTATAAGTTGATGCACATGCTGGGAAGTACGGTTATGACGAACCACGCGGACTACCGTCTGATGTCGAAGAAGGCACTTGATGCCCTGTCGGAGTACAAGGAGACGAATCTTTTTCTGCGCGGCCTGATTCCCACTATGGGTTTTCCTTCCGACGTGGTCTATTTTGATGTAAAGGCAAGGGAGGCGGGACATTCCAAGTATACGCTCAACAAGATGATGACGCTGGCGCTGGACGGCATTACTTCTATGAGTGTGCGCCCGCTCAGGCTGATCGGCGGACTCGGCTTTTTCATGTTTTTGTTCAGCATGGTGATGTGTGTGATCGGTCTGGTGGACTGGGCGAGGGGAAACAATGTACCGGGATATACCACGACCCTGATCGTGTCCCTGGTTATCGGTGGCATCACCCTTTTATCGCTTGGCATTATCGGGGAATACGTCGGAAAGATTTATATGGAGACGAAGCACAGGCCCAGATACATTATTGATACGCTTGTATGGCGAGAGGATGACGGGGAGGTGCTTTGACATGGGTAAACCGGATATTCACGCGGATGACTACGCGCTGACAGGGAACACTTCCCGGGATATGCTGGAGTGTATGCGGGCGGGCAGACTTGACAGCATCAGTGTTGTGCCGAATATGAGCTGCTTTGAGGAATGTATGGAACTGCTTTACGGGGAGATACCGCATCTCCCCTTTCTGCCGCTTTTATCGGTGCATCTTGATTTTGTGGAGGGAAGAAGTCTGGCGGGAAAGGCGGCGGCCCCCGATCTGGTAAAGGCGGACAGTGACCTGATGGGACTTGGCTGGGGCGGTCTTTTTGCGGCATCCTATCTGCCGCATAAGAGAAAAAGGATCAAGGCGCAGCTAAAGCGTGAGATCAGGGCCCAGCTGTCAAAGGCGCAGCCGGCCATCGAAAAGTGCATGGAAATTGCCGCGGGGAATGGGATTTCCTGCGGACAGAGAGGACTGCGGATCGACAGCCACCAACACGCCCACATGATTCCCGTGGTGTGGGAGGCGGTTCTGGAGGTCGTGCATGAGGAAGGGTATGTGTTAGAGTATATCCGCAACTCAAAGGAGGTGCTGGGTGTATTTTTGACGGATGTGTCGCTATATAAGACATACCGTCCTGTGAATTTTGTGAAAAACAGGCTTCTGTCCCTCTACTCCCATAATGCGGACCGTTTTTGTAAAGCGAACGGCATGAAGCAGATGTATCTCTGGGGACTTGTGATGAGCGGCCGGATGGACCGGGTGAGGATAGAAAAACTATACGGGAAAATGAAGCGCAAAGCCGAGAAGGACGGAAGAACGCTGGAAATTCTCTTTCATCCGGGCCTTACCCTGCCGGAGGAGGTTACGCCTGAGATCGCGAAAGACGCGGCGGATGATTTTTATCTTTGTGAAGACAGGCATGTGGAGAAAGAGGCGGTGCTCGGCGTGGAGTGGTGACAGCCGGGTGAGTGACATCTGTGTTTGTGGAAGTGTCTGTGCGTGAGATGGCAGTGACACGACGGTGATTGTGGAAAAATGTGTAGGTTTATATAGATAACTTTAGAAAAATGTGTAAATCTGCGACAAAAAACTCAGAAAAATGTGCAAATCATAATTGAAAACCCCGGAAAAATGTGCGATACTGGTTTCGGGCACATAAGAGGGGGGAATGAGCTACAGCGCATCCCGCAGCTCCGGTATTTCTTCTGCGATGATTTCCATGAAATAGGCCGCTCCCTCCGAATTCAGATGGTCGGAATCGGAAAAGTAAGTCAGATTTTCGCTGAAACGCGCGTCGTGAGAGTAGTCATAATAACTGACGCCTGTGTCAGATGAAATGCGGTTAACTGTACTGTAAAATTGGTCGAAGAACTCTTCGGATACCGGCGCGTTGTAGTAGGAGGAAAAGGGCGTGGTGATAAGCACGGGCGTAAGCCCGTGTTTTTTGCAATAGTCGATCAGCGCAAGGAGCTGTTCCTCGCGCTCGGGTAAAAAGAGGTCTTCCTTGTTGTTAAAGTGGCGGTCATAACGCATGGCTGCCCGGTTTGCAAATTCCGCGACTGCGGCCTCGTCCATTGTCACAGATTCCGCGGCATTTTGATCCGTTTCTGCGGACGCTCCGGCCGGTTCCTCCTCCGCGGCGAATACCTTGAGTGAGGGAGAAAACTCCGGCAGCAGCTTTAACAGATCCTCCCCGGCGGAGAGAATGGGAAGCCTGGTCGTCACGATATCCGTGTAGAGGTCGTAGTCGGGTATATTTTTGGGGGAGAGACAGTGATAATATTTCACGGACAATGCCTGCGCCTCCGTCCCGTTCACCGTCTCATTGTTAAAGGAAAAGTAGGAGACGGGAATAAACAGCACGCAGCCTTCGTCCAGATGCTCCCCGTACTCTTTTAACAAAGCCAGATCATACTGGTAAGTCTGACTCACACTGCCGAAGTTAAAGCAGGAATACCCGTCCTGCGTCAGCGCATCGTAAACAAAATCGTATGCCCCGTGGGAACTGCCCACATTGGCGATCTCCACTTCATTAATCTGGTTCCCCAGCATCCGCAGATTCCACATGTCCATATACTTCGCATCGTCGATCTTACGATACGGGATATTCAAAAGAAATAGAATCAGGACCGCCGTAGCGGGGATGGTGATACATTTTATTATAAAAACGGGGACTGATTTATTTCTGTTCATACAAGATTCCTTTCCACTGACCGTGAAATATTTTATAACTTGGATTAATTATTTTTCTGCACAACTTCAATAGCCTGCATGTATGCTGTCTTAAAACTGAAAATAAATAAACTCCGTCGCGATCCCCTTATGGGAGAACAGCGCGATCACCACCAGAAGCAGGACATAAACGCTAAAGCGGACGGGCGCTTTCTGCCGGGAGACAAGCCCAATCACGTCCTGTTTCAGGGAAACCAAATCATAGAGGAAAAGAACAGCCGCCAGCAGCAGCATGCCGCACATGGACAAATAGGGCATGTCCAGACAGATCACGGCAGTTTTCAAATAATTCATGGGCCTTCCGATATCCCAGAACAGCCTAGAGATTATCCAGAAGGCGTCCTGAATGGTGTTTGCCCGGAAAAAGATCCAGGTAAAACAGAGCAGGATGAAGGTTATGGAAAGCTGCCACCAATGTTTTTTCCTGACGACTGGAACGCCACGCCTCGTCTTTGGGTAAACGAAGATTTCAACAATCTGCAAAAGGCCGTGGATTGCGCCCCAGAGGATATACGTCAGGCTGCTTCCGTGCCAGAAACCGCTCACCAGGAAGGTGAGAAGGAGGTTCAGGCAGTTGCGCCATTTCGGAACCCGGTTACCCCCAAGGGGGATATAAACATAGTCCCGGAACCAGGTAGAAAGCGAAATGTGCCACCGGCTCCAGAATTCCCGGATGGAAAAGGAGAGGTACGGGCTTTTAAAGTTTACCGCAAGATCAATGCCGAAGAGCTTTGCACAGCCGATGGCGATATCTGAGTAGCCCGAGAAGTCACAGTAAATTTCGATTGCAAACATCACCGTAACTACAATAAAAACGAGGCCTACATAGCTGTATGCATTGTCGTAAACTTTATTTACGGTGACGGCAAAAACGTCCGCGATCACCAGCTTTTTAAAATAACCCCATGCCATCAGTTTGAGCCCGTAGGTCACATTTTCATAAGAAAAGCGCCGCTCTTTTTTAAACTGCGGCAAAAGGGCGTCCGCCCGGCCTATGGGGCCAGCCAGAAGCTGCGGAAAGAAGGAGACAAAGAGGGCGTAATAACCGAAGTGCCGTTCCGCACGGATTTTTCCTTTATAAACGTCGATCAGATATCCCATGGACTGAAAAAAATAGAAGGAAACGCCTGCGGGCAGCAGGATTTTCAAGGTCAGCGGCTGCAGGGTAAGCCGCCCGGCAGCGATCATGGCGTTGACTCTGTCGATGACGGGAGCTCCCAGTTTAAAGATCAGAAGGATGCCGGTAAGCGGCAGAATGCCGCCCAGCAGGCAGAGCCGCTTTTTTGTCTTCTGAGGAGCCTTTTCCAGTCCAAGGGCCAGAAAGTAGGTAAGAACTGTGGTGAAAAAAAGCAAAAGACCGTAGGCGGCATGCAGATTCATGTAAAAGGCATAACTGGCCGCCAGCAGGAAACACCACCGAAACCTGACGGGTACAATATGGTACATGATAAACGCCGCCAGCAAAAAGACGGCAAAATGAATGGAATTAAAAAGCATGATGGCCTCCGATCCCCTGTTTCTGCTAATTATTTTACTGTATTGTGGAAATATTTACAACCATGTGCTATAGTGAAAACGGAGGCGGATGAAGAACATGGGTATCACTTCCTTTTATTTTTTGTGTTTTTTTGCCATTTTATTAGTCGTATATTACTGTATTCCCCGTAAGCTCCAATGGGGTTTTCTTTTGCTGGGAAGCGTCACGTACTGCCTACTTGCGGGGCAGGGGGCGCTGATTCTGTATCCGCTTGTGTCTGTGGGTGCCTGTTATGTCGGCACAAGACTGCTTGCCGTAGCGCCTGTGGAGGAAGAGAGGAAGCGCAGGGGCATTTTGGTAGTGACTATTTTGGTCAATATCGGCATCCTTTTTGCCCTCAAGTATGTGAATTTTTTTATTAACACGGTGGACGGCATGGCTGCCCTTTTCGGCGGGCCCGACAGGCTGATCGCCGGTGTGGATTTTCTGGTGCCCCTGGGAGTCAGTTTTTACACGTTTTCCCTGCTTGGCTATGTGATCGACGTCTATTACGGATTGGCAAAGGCACAGAATAATTTCGGGAAGCTTGCCCTATACGGGCTGTATTTTCCGAATCTGATTTCAGGGCCGATCTTAAAGTACAGGGAGCATGCAGAACAGTTTTTTGCGCCGCATGACTTTGACTATAAACAGGTGACGCAGGGCTTGCAGCGCATGGTCTGGGGCTTTTTCAAAAAGCTGGTGATCGCCGAGCGGCTCGGTGTTTTGGTGAATACGGTTTATGGGGACTATGAAAGCTATCCGGGCGCCTATATCTGGCTGGCGACCGTCTGTTACGCGCTTCAGCTTTACACGGATTTTTCCGGCTGTATGGATATTGTGCTTGGACTGTCCCAAAGTCTGGGCATCGTATTGCCGGAAAATTTTAAGACGCCCTTTTTTGCGAAGAGCGTTGCGGAGTACTGGCGGAGATGGCATATTACGCTCGGCGTGTGGATGAAGGATTATGTTTTTTACCCCCTTCTTCGGTCAAAACTCTTTACAGACCTGAACCAGTCCCTGAAAAGGAGATTTGGTAAAAAGCGCGGAAAACAGTACGCCACGTTTGCCGCCATGTTCGTCCTGTGGCTGACGGTGGGCATATGGCACGGCGGAGACTGGAAGTTTGTGATCGGTTCCGGCCTCCTGCACTGGTTTTATATCGTGATGGAGGAACTGCTTGCGCCGCCGTTTGCGCGTTTGAACGAGCGGCTGCATGTAAACGGGGACGGCCGGTTCTTAGGCGGCGTCCGTATCCTACGCACATTCTTTCTTGTGTGTGTCGGCGACCTGTTTTTCCGCGCCGATTCCTTAGGCGACGCGTTTGCCATGCTAAGAGGCGCGGTGCGTGTGTGGAATCCGCAGATTCTATGGGACGGTTCCGTGCTGCAGCTTGGCCTTGACGGGATCGAGACGGGGGCAGCGGTTCTCTCCCTGCTTCTTCTGTGGGCTTTGTCCCTGAAACAGAGAAAAGAGCCGGTGCGCGAATCCATTGCGAAAAAGCCGCTTCCTTTGCGGTGGGTTTTGTGGTATGCGCTTCTGTTTGCGGTCATACTGCTTGGGTATTACGGACCGGGGTACAGCGCGGCGGAGTTCATCTATCAGGGATTTTAGAAAATCAGATAGTAAAGACTGGAAATCTGTGGTAAACTTAAAGGTAAGATTAATGGTACGGGAGACGGAGAATGGATAAAATTGCGGTATTGATTCCCTGTTATAATGAAGAAAAAACAATAGCGAAGGTGGTGGGGGACGCCAGGGAGGCCCTGCCGGAAGCGGTGGTCTATGTCTATGATAATAATTCCAGTGACCGCACGGTCGAGCTTGCGAAGGAGGCCGGCGCCGTGATCCGCTATGAGCACATGCAGGGAAAAGGTAACGTGATGCGCAGAATGTTTCGGGAGATAGAGGCGGAGTGCTATATCATGGTGGACGGCGACGATACCTACCCGATGGAGTACGCGAGGGAGATGGTGGACAAGGTGCTTCACCACAATGCGGATATGGTGGTGGGAGACAGGCTTTCCTCCACCTATTTTACGGAGAATAAGAGACCTTTCCACAATTTTGGTAATTCCATCGTGCGCGGCAGCATCAACAGGCTGTTTCACTGCGATATAAAGGATATTATGACAGGTTATCGCGCGTTCAGCTATGGCTTTGTAAAAACCTTCCCCGTGCTTTCCACGGGATTTGAGATTGAGACGGAAATGACCATTCACGCGGTCTACAACAATATGCAGATTGAGAATGTGGTTGTGGATTACAGGGACAGGCCGGAGGGCAGCGAGTCGAAATTAAATACCTTCTCCGATGGATTTAAGGTGCTCCACACGATTTTGAAGCTGTATCGGGATTACAAGCCCTTCGGATTTTTCGGGTTGTGCGCGGTTATTCTGACGCTGCTTGCAGTGGTGCTTTTTATTCCTATTTTCATCACGTATATAGAGACGGGACTGGTGGATCGGTTCCCCACGCTTTTTGTCTGTGGCTTTATCGGTCTGGCGGCTTTACAGTCCCTGTTTGCAGGGTTGATATTATCCAATATGGCGCTGAAGAACAGGCGAGATTTCGAATATCGTTTGTCTCTTGTGACGAGGCGTGTGCGGGAAAAATAAAACGGCGGGGCATGTTCGGTGAATGGACATGCCCCTGACTGTGTATAGAAAAACTTTTCTGGACAGGGAGATCAGATATGAAAAGGATTGGAAAAGGTATGGGGACGCGGGAAGCTGTACTCACAGGAATTTCCGCATTTTTGGCGTTTGTCTGTGCGGGCAGGATTTTTTTCCTTCTCCGCGCGCAGGGGAACGTGTATACAATGGGAATCTTTCCGCTTGCGCTGCTCTTTGGAATGTACTGCCTCTGGAAAGGGGCGCTGTTTTTGGAGGAGGTCTTCTTTGCTGTGCCCGTGCGGGTGTTTTTAGCGGCGTGCTTTGCCGCTTTGCAGGTGCTGGGGCTTGTTTTTAGCCATCCGGGAATCTGCAGCGTGTCGGAGGCTGTTTTGTGGGTGGCCTGCTTTACGCCCCTTACTTTTGCGGGGCAGAATATGCTCTTTTTTCTGGTGAAGCGTTCTGCCGGGGATGACGCGGCAAAGAGGAGGGATGCAGTGCCGGCAGACGCGGCGGCAGGGCCGATGGGCCATGGCCGGAAAGGTTCGTTTCCCGGCGCGTTCGCGCTGGTATTTTTAGGATTCTGCGTCCCTTATGCCACCTATTATCCGGCGATTATGGCATATGATGTCATTCCACAGCTGGACCAGATCCGGGCGAGCGGTCTGACCACGCACCATCCGCTGATCCACACACTGCTGTTAAAGGGCTGTCTCGAAGTGGGGGAGCTTCTCTCTTTTCTGCCGAATGCGGACAGGGCGGGGCTTGCGCTGTATTCCCTGATACAGATGGCCGCAGTGGCGGCATGTTTTGCGTATGTCTACTGCCTTTTGTGCAGACGCGGTGTGCATAGGTGGCTCTGTTATGCTTTTGTCCTGTGCGCGGCGGTATTTCCGACCCACGGGATGCTGGCTGTCTCTATCACAAAAGACACCATATATGCGGCTCTTGTCATGGTCTTTACGGTTTTTGCATACGAACTGGCGGCAGGGGAGGAAAATCAGGGATACGGCTGGTTTGTCCGCTATGGGATTTTGACCGCGCTGCTGCTTCTGTTCCGCAATAACAGTGTTTATGCGTGGATTTTGTATGTGCTCGCGGTTTCTGTCTCCCTGTTTCGCAGGAAATCTTATTTTAAAATGGTATGTATTTCCCACGCGGCGGCCTTTCTGCTGTACCTGGCCATCAATACGCTGATGGTGCAGGCTGTTTCGGCAAGCAGCGACACCTATGCGCGGGAGATGTTAAGCGTCCCTGCGCAGCAGATTGCAAGGGTGGTGCAGTACCATGAGGACGAACTGACGCGGGAGGACCGGGAGGCGATTGCCGCGGTATGGGGTGAGAATCTGCCGGAATATGAGTCGGCTATTGCGGACAGGAGCAAGAAGGATATTGCGGGTGACCGGGAAACGCTTCGGATTTTTGCCGGGGAGTGGGTTTCTCTGGGGCTTCGCTATCCCGGAGAGTACTTGCAGGCTTTTCTCTTAAAAAATAAGGGAATGTGGGATCTGACGGATGTGACGTATCTGAATGATGTGTATACCTACGCGAAAGGGTATCTGCAGATCACCTACCCCAGTGACCAGCAGCCCTATATGGAAGCGCTTGCACCGGGCTATGTGAGGCATCAGAAACTGCAGCTCTTACAGGCCCTTTACCGGTATTTTGCGGCGGGGGATGAACTGTGGCGGTATTGTCCGCCCGCGGCGCTTGTGATGCAGCCTGCGTTTTACTGTTATCTGCTTGTATTCTGCTGTCTTTGCTGCATCGGTTTGAAAAGACCGGCCCTTCTGCTGCCGGCGGTGTATCTGTTGGCGCTTGCGGGGACGCTGCTCCTTGGCCCCTGTGTGCTGACCCGCTATCTCTATCCGCTGATGCTTTCGGTTACGGTGCTGGCGCTGCTTCTATTCGGGCGTGCAGCAAGAAAGTGACAGATATGTCACTTGCGTCAGGCCGGCAGATAAACCGCAGATGTGATCACAGCGGATGCAGCTGGTACACCATGTAAGTGGTATCCCCGGCGGTAAAGGTATCGGCAACGGTAAGCCCTGCCTGATAGGTATGCCGGAAATACATGATGACAGGGTGCTCCTCATTGTAAGGGGCGTCCTGCAGAATAAAGTATACGTGCTCGCTGTCCACCAGATCCCGGCCGAAGTTGCCGATTCCCTGGGCATCGAGTTTTTTTTGCGTGTTGGGGTTACAGATAACGCCCCAGTTCGTGTAGATGAAGTTCTGGTAAACATCCTGCCCGCGCCCGAAAGGCGTTTCATAGAAATGCTCCAGCGTCCCGGAACCGTAGGTCCAGATATAAAAATTGTCCGGGTGTGTGCGGCAGTATTCCCGCAGATCATGCCATGTCTCTTCGTGGATGCGGTAGTTCCCTGCGACATCACGCTGTGTGACGCACACGGAAAGAAGGCTGAGACCCAAAAGCAGGGGAAGCAGCACATAATACTGTCTGCGGCTTTCTGTGGGCAGCAGGTTAAAGGCGAGGATAATTCCGAGAAGGATCAGGAAATCCACGGTGATGAGGGGCTGGACAATGCGTTTGGGGAAACGTCCCTCATAGAGCACATACCCCCAGCTCACGCTCCGCCCGAAAAGATACATAAGGTAGACGAAGAGGGCCCTGGCATTGCGCTCAAAAAAGATCAGCACAGGAGTCAGGAGCAGCAGCAGACCGGCAAGCAGATTGGCAGGCTGCATGCCGTCCTGATAAAAAAAGACGTTTACGGCGGAAATCGCCATATTCTTCACCCGCTCCCGCAGACTCGTGCGTGCCAGATAGCAGCGTCTGGCAAGATCGTGCATCTGTTTCCAGTCGGAGACGGACATATCATATCCGATATGCGGCGCGCCGCTTTTGCGGTACATATATGCCTCCTCATCCAGACCAAGGGCCTGTAAATCATCCCGGCACTCCTCGTACTCGGGCCAGCCGTAAAAGTCGCCTACCCGTTCGCGGTAGTGATTGATTTTTCTAAAATCAGACCATTCGGGGGAAGAATAGGCGACGGCGTTCGCACCCCAGAGCAGTCCCATGCCTAAGGCCAGAAGCAGGGCAAAACCGAGCAGCCTGACAGCGCCTCCCTCGTATTCGTTTTTGCTGGCTATCTTCCATTTGGAGAGCCAGAGCATGCCGGCCATGGGCAGCATGAGATAAAAAATATTCTGGCGCATGCTGTAAGAGACCCAGGCGAAGAGCAGGGTCGGTATATTATCCAGAAAAAATCCGGGAGTAGTCTGGTTGATGCGGGCAGTGATAAAGCAAAAAAGCGCCGCGGCCGCGGCAAGCCCTGCAGTTGTGGTGTACTGTGCTTCGGCGAGCACATTCAGATCTATGATAAAAAACAGAAGCAGAAAAGCAGCCAGTGCAGGCGGCCAGACAGCGGCCTCGGGGTTGTGTCGCCTGCGGATCCGCAGAATGCGGCGGTAAACGGTAAAGAGGCAGAGAATCTGTACGGCGTGCTGGAAAAGACCGTACCATGGAATAAAACTCCACATGGTATAGAGCTTTGATAGAAGAAAAGAGAGGGGGTAGAGGAAGAACATGACATGAGCGTCAGGTGTTCCTGTATACGCACCCGAGAGGATGCTGTACATTCCCCAGTCGTCGTTGATGGCGTCCACAGGCTTTATGTAGAACAGTAAAATTGCGTAAAAGGCAATCAGGAGCGGAAGGAAAAGAAGACCGCCCTTAAAAGGGGAGCGTGTTTTCCCGTGTTGGTTTTTTCTGTCTCTATGTCCGAAAGAGGGCGCATCAGGCTGCGCACCCGGATTGATTAATGGCATAGCCGTATCCTCTCGTGTATGAATTGTTTCGCATATTTTAAAGTTGTCTTTATTATAATATACCATAACATATTAAGATTTATGGAAGATTTTTTTAATTCCAGACGCATGTGATAGGAAAATCGGAAAAAATGTGGTAAGGTAAATACAGATTACAGGGGGAAATGGGCGTAAGCATTATTTTATAGAGGAAAGGTCGGTAAGAAGATGGGAAATACGAGGCGTGGAAGACAGAATATAAATATGCTCCTGGTGGTTTTGATCGGCTTTTGTGTTCTGGCGATTATTGAGATTGTATACGGACAGGCACAGATGAAGGTAGAGCGGGAGAGGCTTGATCTTGAGGAGCAGAACCGTCAGGCTGTGGAGGAGCTAAAGGAAGAATGGCGCAGCCTGAGGGAGGGCTCCAGCGTGGTGACCGCTGAGAGTGAGGCCGCTCCCGCCGCCAGCGGGGCGGAACAGGAGAACGCGCCTGCTAAAATAGAAAAGCAGGAGACGGTGAAAAAGGAAAAGACAGAAGAAAAGCAGGAGAATCCTGCGCCCAAAGAGGAGGACAACAGGCACTACGACATGCAGATTGTCATTCTGGGCGACAGCATTATGGACGGTGACCGAACGGAGAGCGGCGCGTCAGATATCATCAGCCAGCAGTTGAACGCAAAGGTATATAATATGTCCATGGGAGGCACCACGGCGGCGCTTCTGCCAAACGAACAGTACAATTTCGCGACATGGGAATCACGCAGCCTGATGGGTGTGGTGAATGGGATTCTGGGCAACATCAACACGGATATTTTTGACGGCTATGCGGCGGGGGAAGTGCTGAAAACCTGTGACTTTGACAAGACAGATTACTTTATCATAGAGTACGGGGTGAACGATTTCCTGACCGGGCAGATCCCGAACAGCAGATATCTCGAAGGTGGGGACACGTTGGCGGTGGATGCCGTGCACACCTACACGGGAGCGCTGGAGGACGCGATCAGCAGGCTTAAGGACCGTTTCCCGGACGCGGGGATTCTGGTAGTTGCGCCGCATTACTGTCAGATTTTTAACGGCAGCACCTTTATCGGCGACGGCTATTCCCTGGATTACGGTTATGGTCCGCTGATTACTTACGCGCGGGGAGCCGGTTATGTGGTAGGGGAATTTGAGGAGGAAGGCGTGTTCTTCTTCAACGCATTTGAGGACAGTGGGATTGATGCGGAGACGGCTGACGATTATCTGGCTGACGGGATTCATATGACGCCTCTGGGGGCAAGGGTATACGCGGAGAAAATAGCAAAGATAATCCACAATGACTATGCGCCGGAGGAGTGATTGCATAGAGCGGGTAAAATATGGTATGATAAAGGGCAGGTGTGTAACCTGCCCTTTGCGTGCGTAAGCGAAGCATCTTGAGTCTGCTTATGCGCCGGTAAAATATATGGGGAGAGAACCTATGCGCGAACTGGAATACCCTTTCGACGGGGAACTTTTATTAAAAAAATCAAAAAAAATAAGACGTGCGCTTCTCGAGGAGCGCTCTGACTTTACGGAGAAACGGATCGCGGTTCTGGGAGGCAGCACGACCCATGACATCATCCGTATGCTGGAGCTGTTTTTGCTGGAACAGGGTATCCGCCCGGTGTTTTATGAGTCGGAGTACGCGCAGTATTGGCAGGATGTGATGTTCGACCACTCGGAACTTCGATCCTTTGCGCCGGATCTTATTTTTATACACACGACCAACCGCAATATCACTGTCTGGCCAGCCGTCTCGGACTCTGAGGAGCGGGTGGAAGAGCTGCTTTTAGAGCAGTATACACATTTTCAAATGATGTGGGAAAAAATCGCACAGGTGTACCGCTGTCCCGTGATCCAAAATAACTTTGACTATCCTTTTTACCGCCTTCTGGGCAATCAGGAGGGGGTGTACCCACAGGGACGGATCTGCTTTGTAAACAGGCTGAATGAGAAGTTTTATCAGTATGCGAGGGAGCACGGGAATTTTTATATCCACGATATCAATTATCTGTCGGCTTCCTATGGGCTTGACAGGTGGGCGGATTCACTGTACTGGCATATGTACAAATATGCCTGCTGTATGCAGGCGATCCCCGTCTTTGCCCACAATCTGGCGAATATCATCAAGTCTGTTTTCGGCAGAAATAAGAAGGCGCTTGTTCTGGATCTGGACAACACGCTCTGGGGCGGCGTTGTGGGGGATGACGGCCCGGAAAATCTGGAGATCGGACAGGAGACGCCGATGGGACAGGTTTATTCCGAGATTCAGGGCTATGTGAAGGCGCAGAAAGAGATCGGCGTCATGCTTGCCGTGAACTCCAAGAACGAGTATGACAATGCCATTGCGGGTTTAAATCACCCGGAGGGGACACTTAAGCCGGATGACTTTGTGTTGATTAAGGCGAACTGGGAGCCGAAGAGCAGCAACATCACAGCGATTGCACAGGAACTGAATATTCTGCCGGAAAGTCTGGTCTTTGCGGACGATAATCCGGCGGAGCGGGAGATCGTGAGCGCCCAGACGGCCGGGGTGGCAGTTCCCGAGATCGGTACGCCGGAGCAGTATATCCGGGTGCTGGACCACAGCGGATTTTTTGAAGTGACAAGTCTGTCAGAAGATGACAGGAAGCGAAACGAGATGTACCGTGCCAATATAGAGAGGAAAGTACAGCAGGAGCGTTTCACGGATTACCGGGAGTATCTGCTCTCTCTGGAAATGGAGGGGGTGATTCACCCCTTTGAGGCGGTTTATATGGCGCGGATCGCCCAGCTTACGAATAAGAGCAATCAGTTTAACCTGACCACAAGACGTTTCACGCAGGCGCAGATTGAGGCGTTTGCGGCGGACCCGGTTTACATGACCCGCTATGGCAAGCTGACTGACCGTTTCGGGGATAACGGTGTGGTTTCCGTGGTGATCGGCAGAAAAGGAACGATGGCCGATGTTAACATATACAGGCGGGGAGAGACGCCGGGCGCGGCGGAAGGCGGCGAGGCAGCAGACGGGGACGTGCTGCATCTGGAACTGTGGCTTATGAGCTGCCGCGTGTTAAAGCGGGATATGGAGTATGCCATGATGGACAGTGTGGTGGCAGCCTGCCGTGACTGCGGCATCGGGACGATTATGGGATATTATTATCCTACGGCGAAGAATGCCATGGTGAGGGAGTTTTACCAGACAATGGGTTTTGAGAAGACGGATGAGACTGACACGGGTGTCACAATATGGCGGTTTGCGATCCCGGAGGATTATAAAAAGAAAAATACAGTGATTAGTGTGTGAATGTCAAAATACGGGCATTCTCAGGAAAACAGAAAGGATGGGACAGGCATATGAGCAGAGAAGAAGTGTTTGAAAAGTTAAACGAGGTATTCCGGGATGTGTTTGATGATGAGGAGATTACTGTCACGGACGCCACCACGGCGGACGATATCGAGGAGTGGGATTCTCTGGAGCACATCAATCTTCTGGCGGCTGTGGAACAGGAGTTTGGCATGAAGTTTAATATGGGACAGGTGGTTTCCATGAAGAATGTAGGCGAGATGGCAGATATCATTATCAGCCAGATCGGATAAGGAACGGGCGTGGAACATGTCCCGGGGCAGCCGGATGAGGGAGCGGAAAGCAGCATGGTGAACAGGTTTCTTGACAGGGTGCAGGGTATTTACGAAAGACTGGAAAAAATGGATAAAAAGAGAGAGGCCGTTCTCGTATGGGCTCTCTTTGCCGCGCTGGTGTTCGGTGTAGTGACTGCCACAGGTACGCTGACGTCAGGTTTCCATCTGGTGGATGACTGGGAGTTTGCCCAGTATATCGACTGGATGACGCTGGACCACCTCAGCCTGTGGGACTGTCTGCGCGATACGATAAGTTTTGACCTGACGCTGCGATTCCGGCCGCTTTACTATATCAATCGGATATTGATGGCTTATGTGTTTGGCATAAATCTGACGGCAATGTCAGTTGTGAAGGCCGCAGAGATTGTGGTGGCGCTTGCGGCGCTCTATTACTGCGCAAGGCAGATGAAGTGCAATATGGTCTATGCCGCGCTCTTTTCCCTGACGGTCATGGTAGGTTACCAGTCGGCGGTTTGGTGGAAACTGGGGCCGCAGGAATCCTACGATATCATGATGTTTGCAGTGGGATTCTATTTCCTGCTGAGATGGCTTTCCACGGAAAAAAAGCGGTATGCGGTAGTCAGCGTGGCGGCGTTTTTCCTGATGTCCATCTACAAGGAACCCTTTATCCTGCTTCTGCCCTTTGTGGGGCTTTATATTCTGTATGACGGGATGAGGGGAAAGCGGGTTACGATGAAACATTTGTGGGAGGCGGTCAGGCGCAGGCTCCCCTATCTTCTCACAATCGGTGTTATTTTTGTGACGGAAATGCTTTTGATCCTGTTTGTGGTGGGAACGAATAACTATTCCTATGTAGGACTGGATGAGAGCGTGACCTTTGACCAGTATGTGCAGACGTGGCAGAACGCGGCGGGGAACAATCTGAAGTGGTATGTCAGATTCGGCGTGTTGATGGGGCTGATTCTTTTGACATACTGGGAACAGCTTAAGAAGCTTGGCTGGGAAATTCTGCTTGCGGCGGCGATCATTGTGCCGCAGTGCGTTACCTACAGCAAGACAGCGCTGGAGGAACGGTATATTCTGCCGTGCGTGCTGGGATTTGCCTTCTTTTTCGTGATTGTGGGGTGCAGGTTCCGGCCCCTTAGCGGCAAAAGGCGTATCGCTTATATGCTGTGCCTGCTTTTGATGCTGGCGGCGCACGGGAGGGTGACGCTTAGGGAGGCGCGGTATTTCGCGTATCGGGGAGAGAGTATTCAGACAATGTTGGAATCAACCCTCGCACTGGTGCAGGGAACGGACAAAAAAGTGTTATCCTGTTTTGCGCCTAATGGGGAGGGAAACAAGACTATGTACCACTGGTTCCGCATCCACGGCTATGACGAAGTGTTTTACTGGGAGGAGGACGAAAACTGGATTAACCGTTCCTACGGGCCAAGAGAGGACGAGAAGGCCGATCTTGCGGATATGGATGTGGTTGTCATGTATAATAAGGAAGACCGGCACTGGTGCTACGAACCGAGTCTGGATTTGTCAGATTTCACGGAGGAAAAGTGCGGCACCATCACTATGTATGTGCGCAATGCGAAAAGTACCTCAAAAGATGCTCCGCCATAGGACGAAGCGCCAGGAGGGACTAAGTTTCTCCGTGTGGTCAGTATTTTAGTTCCACCATGCCGATCACGGGGCTGGTCAAAAAGACTACATTACAGCCGCCCAGGGCGGGTGCGGGTGTGGGTGTGTCGATGGCGGCAAAGCCGTTTTCGGTCAGTTCCCGGTATGCCCCTTCGGCGTCGTCGGTTTCGTAGCAGATATGGTAGGGCGTATTTTTATATTTTTTCAGAAGCCCGGAAACCACGGAGTCCTCGGAGGCGGGGGCGACCAGTTCCACCCGGTAACCGTCCTTTATGAGAAAGCAGATATCCACTTTGCGGATATCGTCGTAGACGGTGTCGTGTTCGACCTGATAGCCAAGGTCCTCAAATGTTTTCTTTGCTTTCTCGATTTTTTTGACTAAATAGCCGATATGGTGTATTTTTAATGTTGTCATGGGCGCTCCTTTATATAGTGCGGTGAAGGGTTATCATATGCGGAAGAAGGATATCCGCGTGGGTTAATCATAGCACATAACAGCGGAAAAAACATTATAAAAATGGAGTGGTATATAGGGGAAAGGATAGTACTTGGACGGATGAAAGCGCTTTATCTGAAATATAAGGATTTTATTATGGAGGTCATACACTTTGGCATGGTGGGCGTTATCAACACGTTCCTTGGCTGGGTGATTATGGCGGTGCTGTACAACCTGATTCATATGAACTACTGGGTTTCCAGCGGTATTTCTTATTTTATCGGCAGCGTTTTCTCCTATCACGCGAACGCGAAGCTGACCTTCAAGGTAGAAAATAGGGATAAGTGGCTGCCCTGGCGGTTTGCCCTGAATATTATCGTGTGCTATCTCGTGTCGTTTAGCGTGGCGAAACCTTTTGTGGGCTGGCTGTTTCGTGTGTCCGGGCTGTCGGCGGGCGGCGCATTCTCACAGGCGCTTCTTGACAATGTCGCCATGATATTCGGAATGGGCATCTTTATTGTGATGAACTTTTTCGGGCAGAAGCTGTTTGTATTTCGAAAGGGCAGGCATAAAGGAGAAGGAAATACGACAACCGTGTCATAATATGCGGTGTATGACAGCGGAACAAGAGCGGGATAAATGTATGAATAAATTGACCGAGCGGAAATGGTTTCTGTGGATAACAAAATATTGGTTTTTCTTTCCGATCATCGGATTTTTTGTGTTTATGGCAGCGGTGCTTTTCGGTTACGGCGAGCGCAGCTATATCGGTGTCCACGACAATATGGACTTGTTTCTGGCGCAGTTCCAGATGCTTAAAAATACGGATTCTTTCTGGAAACACGGGGTTGACGTGCCGTTTCTTTGCGGCGTCAGCAGGGACAACCTTCCCTCGGAACTTTCGCTTTACAGTCTGCTCTTTATGATTTTTCCGACTTATACGGCTTATGTGCTGGGGCTTTTGGGAAAGATTCTGATAGGCATGTTTTCTTTTCGCCTGCTTTCGAGAGAACTGCTCGGCGAGACATATGGGAAATACCGTCCCGCCGTTTATATGACGGGATTTGCCTACGGGATCTGCTGGTTCTTTCCGGCTTTCGGGTTCGCCTTTGCCTCCATTCCGCTGTGTGTCTGGCTGCTTCTCAAAATATATAAAGGGCAGGGACGGTGGTATGGCTGGTATGTGGCGCTGTTTGCCTATCCGCTTGTATCCTACTTTTCTTACCACGGTATTTTTATTCTGGGGTATCTTGTGCTTGCGGTTTTTTGGCTTTTTGTCAGGGGGGCATATTTGCGCAGGAGCAGCAGGCGGGAAAAATGTTCTGGGACGGAAGAAGGTTCGGGCGCCCGCAAAGGTCGCGGCATATGTGCGGGACCGGGGGATGAAGCGGCGCGCGAAAGCAGAGAAGCCGCGTGGCGGCTGTCCGGCGCACTCCTTGTGCTGGCCATCGGATTTGTGGTCTGCGAGTACCGCCTGTTTGGGCAGATGCTTTTTAGCGATGAAGTGACGATCCGCTCTTCCATTGTGAATGCGAGCCTTTCCCTGCCGGAGATTTTCATGGAAATCGGTCAGGTGTTTTGTGACGGTATTTTCCACGCAGACGGGGTACACGGAAAAGTTGTGCTTCCGGCGTGTATTATATATTTTGTTGTAAACAATGCGCTTTATGTGCGGAAAAAAGACGGAAGGGCTGCTTTGCGGGATCCCTTCAATCTGCTGATGGTTTTTATCCTGTTTAACTGTGTGGTGTACGGTCTGTATGATTTTGAACCGCTGCGCGCGCTGGTGGAGAGGATGATTCCCCCGCTTCAGGGCTGGCAGTTTAACCGGACGATCTTTTTTAATCCGTTCCTCTGGTACGCGGCGCTGTTTTTGATTCTGCGCAGACTCTACGACGCGGGTATATGGCAGACGTGGCTTGCCAACGGCATCATCTGCATTGCGGTGCTGGCGGTGATCCTGACTCCGACCCGCTATAATGACTTGTATAGCACCTGCTATAACAGGGCTTATGCGTATTTCCACGGACAGGAAGTGGACGAGCTTTCCTATGAGCAGTTTTACGCTGTCCACCTGTTTGAAAAGATCAAGGATGATATCGGCTATGAGGGCGAGTGGGCGGCGGCCTACGGATTCCATCCGGCAGTGCTTGAGTATAATGGGATCGCCACGCTGGACGGATATCTGGGCTTCTATTCCCAGCAGTACAAGGAGGATTTCAGGAAAATCATAGCCCCGGCTTTAGAACGGGTGGAGGCGACCAGAATCTACTATGACGACTGGGGCGCCAGGGCTTACCTGTATTCGGGGACGGATTTAAGCATAGTAAGCGCCACAAAGACGGTGTATGCCACAGACGACCGGCTTTATATGGATGGGGAGGCTTTTGGGGCGCTTGGGGGGCAGTATCTTTTTTCCAGAATCAAACTTTCCAACGCGCAGGACGTAGGGCTGTCCCTGATCGGGGAATACACGGCGCAGGACAAAAGCATGACGGTTTTTGTATATGCGCGTAAGCAGTGAACCGAAGCGGAGCGCAGAAAGCCCGCGGGCGAGGAAAACCGAAGGTTTTTTGAGCAGTACGGCGGGCAAAGACAAAAGGAGACGTAATTATGCCTATCAGAGTACACAATTTCGGCGGGGTGATTGGGTGGAACGCAAAAAAATATCTGCCCTGGGTTGCCAGTGAGAGCTATTTGAAACTGCAGTTTATCAGCCGCAGGAGATCCCAGAAAGGGTATATCGACTATTTTATGAGCCATAAGGAGGCGCCGCATCCGCTCGTGGTGAATCTGGAGACGGTGAACCGCTGCAACAGTACATGCGAGTTCTGCACCGCCAATATCCATGCGGAGAAGCGTCCTTATAAGAAGATGGACGACGCGCTATACTATTCCGTGATCGACCAGCTTCACGAGTGGGATTACAAAGGGCATCTGACTCTATACGGAAACAATGAGCCATGGCTTGACACGCGCATTGTGGAGTTTCACAAGTATGCCAGACAAAAGCTGCCGGATGCGTTTATCTTCATGTCCACCAACGGTCTGCTTCTTGATGTGGACAGGGTGAAGGAGATTATTCCCTATGTGGACCAGCTTATCATCAACAATTACGGTATGGAGATGAAGATGCACGACAATGTACAGGTGATTCACGATTATGTGAAGGCGCACCCGGACGAGTTTCGGGATGTTGACATTCTCGTGCAGATCCGCTATCTGAAGGAGGTCCTGACTAACCGTGCGGGCAGCGCGCCCAACAAACAGTCCAAGGGGAAAATCGTAAAGGAGACGTGCCTGATGCCTTTTACGGATCTTTGGATTACGCCTTTTGGCAAGCTGGGTATCTGCTGCTGCGATAATTTCGAAGTCACTGAGATGGCGGATTTAAATACCACTTCCCTCAGGGAAGGATGGAACAGTGAAAAGTACAGACAGCTCAGGGAGGCCATCGCCACAGGAAGGCACAACTATCCGTTTTGCAAGTATTGTGATTTTATCGACGCGGGGCTTCGTATGGACGCGGTGGATGATGTGCTGAAGCACAGGGCAATGCACGGCGCAAGGCAGTCCATGTTCAAGAAAAAGTAAGGGGCGGCGGACAAATGAGGAGAACGGTTTTGGCGGCGGTTTGCGCTTTGACAGTCTCGGCCTTTCTGTGGGGTTGCAGCGGCGGTTCGAACACGCGAAAAGAAGACGGCGCAGCAGATGTAAATATGCAGGCAGACGGTGCGGAGAGCGCGGCGGCGGGACAGAGCGAAAAAGACAGCGCAGCGAATGGCAAAGAAGGGCAGGAAACCGCAGGGGGCGACATTGGCGCGGCAGCCCCGGGGCAGGATATGGCAGCCGGACAGGGCGGCAGTGCAGAGACGCCGGCGCAGCTTGCGGGCACTTCATTCTCCGTATTGGGGGACAGCATTTCTACCTTCCAGGGGTACAATCCGGTGGGGTATTATGCCTTTTTCCCGGAACATGGAGAGGTGCTTAAGGCGGAAGAAACGTGGTGGCAGCGGGTGGCTGATGATCTGGAGCTTACTCTCTATGTGAATGGTTCCAGTTCCGGGGCGACCGCGGCGGGAGACTCTACGGGAACGGAGAATCCCCAGTGCGGCTGTAACGAACTGCGCACCAACGACCTGTCTGGCCCTGAGGGGGCATGTCCTGACAGGGTTGTCATATATTTGGGGACCAACGATTTCCTGAAAGCCATTCCGCTCGGGGACAATGACGGCACCGAGTTAGTGGAGGAGGGAGAAGTGGCGACTTTCAGCGATGCCTATACCCTTATGATTGATAAGGTGCAGGCGAACTACCCGTTGGCGGAAATTTACTGCTGCACGCTGCTCCCGGTAGGAGATTATGGGACAGAAACGCCCTATGTGGACTTTGTCAACGGCGAGGAGCTGATCTCTGCGGATTATGGGGAGGCGATTGTCAGGATTGCAGAGAGCAGGGGGCTTTCTGTGATTGACCTTTCTTCCTGCGGCGTCACCGTAGAAAATCTGCATGAGATGACAAGCGACGGGGTGCATCCGACCAGCGCGGGCATGGAGCGTATCGCTGAGGCGGTAAAGGAGGCTTTCGCCGGACAGGCGCAGTAGGCTGACGCGCCGGTCCCATATATGGGCAGCGTAAGGATGCGGAAATGGAGGATGTCCATGGATGTGGAGATAGCGGGGATCAAAAAGGCATATTCCCGGAAAAAAGTGCTTACAGATATATCGTTTTCGATAGGGGCAGGGAGTTGTGCGGCTATCCTTGGAAGTAACGGCAGCGGGAAATCCACGCTGCTTTCCATTTTGGCGGGAGTGCGTAAGGCGGACGGCGGCTCCTTTTTTTATCGGGGAACCGATCTTTTGCGTGAGCCCGGACAGATTCCGAGGACGCTTGGCTATGTGCCGCAGGGAGACCCGCTGATGGAGGAACTGAACGCATGGGACAATCTTCGCATGTGGTACGACAGGGAGACGCTGAAACGGGAACTTGCGGAGGGGGCGCTTAAGATGCTCGGGATTGACAGTTTCCTAAAGACGCCTGTGCGGCGCATGTCGGGCGGCATGAAGAAGCGCCTTTCCATCGGCTGTGCGGTGGTTTCCCATCCCGGGATCCTTGTGCTTGACGAGCCTTCGGCGGCGCTTGACCCGGTCTGCAAGGAGAATATCCGGCAGTTTCTGGATGCCTACAGAAGAGGGGGCGGTATCGTGCTGATGGCGACCCATGACGCGCAGGATCTGGAATTGTGTAACGCGTGTTATATTTTGAGGGATGGGACGCTGCACCCGTGGCGGTATGACGGAGATTTCCACAGACTGGCGGAGGCATTATAGATGAAGCAGACAGGGGCATATTTTCTGGCACAACTGAAACGGGCGGCAAGGCTGCTTCCCGGACAGATACTGGCAGACTTCGCTGTCTGTGCCTGTGCGGGCGCGCTTGCCTTTCTGTTGATTGCGCAGGGGGCATCTGCGGCGGAGGGAACAAGATACCGAATCGGCATGGTCGGAGATCTTTCAGATTCTTATTTGGGTTTCGGCATTGCGGCGGTGCAGGAGATGGATGATTCCCGTTTTATGATTGAGCTTCTGCCCATGTCGGAGCAGGAAGCGGAGGCAGCGTTTGCGCGCGGGGAACTCTATGCCGTGATGCGGGTGCCCGAGGGGCTGATGGAGTCCATTGTGTACGGAGAAAATGACAAATTTGTCACTTATACTGCGGCACAGGGGCAGCAGGGACTGGGAACCATGGTGATGGGGGAAATTACGGATGTGGCTTCCACGCTGGTGACCTGTTCCCAGAGCGCGATCTACGCCATGCAGCGGACGCTCGCCGATCAGGGCAGGGGGGAGGAGATCGGATGGGAGACGGATAAACTGAATCTCGCCCTGATTCAGATGGTACTTTCGCGGGGCGGTTTTAGCGAGGTGGAAGTTCTGGGCTATGGGGACGGACTGTCTTTGGAACTGTACTATTTCTGCGGCATGATTTTACTTTTCCTCCTGCTTTCCGGGCTGTTAAACAGCGCTCTTTTTGTGCGTGGAGGCGGCGCATTTTCCTGCTTTCTTAAGGCGCGGGGCGTGGGGGCGCTGCGGCAGGTTCTGGGAGAGTATTTTGCCTATCTGCTTCTTGTGATGGCGGGGCTTTTTGTCCTGTGTCTGCCCCTTACTTTCGGGCTGGAGCGGGAGCTTGTGGGTATTCCGGAGTGGGAGGGAATGGGCGCGGCGCCTTTCCTTGCATTTTTGCCGGTTCTTTTTCCTGTGACGGCAATGTTTGCGGCGCTGCAGCTCTTTCTCTTCGAGGCGGCGGATGGGATCGTAAACGGGATTCTTTTGCAGCTGATCTGCGGGATCGGCATGGGATATCTCTCGGGATTTTTTTACCCTTCCGCCTTTTTCCCGGAGAAAATGCGGGCGTTTGGTGAGCTCCTGCCCTCCGGCGCTGCGCAGCGTTTCGCGCAGGCGGGAGCGCTTGGGAAAATTCCGGCGGCAGCCTGGATGACGGTCTTCGCCTGGCTGGCGGTGTTTCTGGCATTGACTGCTTTGGTCAGACGGAACAGGATGAGGTGAAGGATAAGCGGATGGTGGGACAGATGTTTGTGAGGTTTATACTGTTACAAAAGAGGCTGCTCAAAAAAGGCGGTTTCCTTCTGATGCTCTGTCTGGCGCCCTTGCTTTCGGCCGGCGTCGGCCGGCTCTCTGCAGAACCTGCCGGGATTGCCGTGATTGCGCTGTATCTGCCTGAGGGGGATGAGGCTTCGCAGGAGATTTCCGAAAGGCTTCTGGACGGCGGAGGCGTTCTTCGCTATCTGCCCTGCGGGGACGGAGAAAAAGCGCGGGCACTGGTGGATACAGGGGAGGCGGACGCGGCATGGATTTTCCCGGAGGATCTGTCAAAACGTCTGGAAGAACTTGGGAATAAGCGCAGGGTACGCCCCGTGGTGACAGTGGTGGAGCGCAGGGACAGTGTGCCTCTTATACTTGGGCGGGAAATTTTGGCATCCGCCATTTATCCGTTCTTTTCCTATAGGGTATATGAGGGTTATGTGCGTGGTGAGCTGGGACTTTCGGAAATGACTGACGAGGAACTTCGACGCGTTTACGACAGCGTAGCCGTGGAGGGAAGTCTTTTTCAGATGGTGTATCCGGACAAGACGCCCGGGGAAGCGGAAGATTTTACCTATGTGCAGGCGCCCCTGCGGGGGATTCTCGCCATTTGGCTTACTTTCGTGGGACTTTCGGCGGCGCTTTGGTTCATGCGGGATGAAGAGCGGGGCGTCTATGGGCGACTTCCTGTGACGAAACATCTTTCGGTATCGTACATTTCGGGCGCGGCGTATCTCTTGGACGCGGCGGTTGTGCTGCTGCTGTCCTGTAAGCTGGCGGGGGTGTTTACGGACTGGAAGAAAGAAGTGGTATGCTGTGCGGTTTTTGCAGCTTGCGTGCTAGCCTTTGCGAATCTGCTGCGGATGCTGTGCCGCACGCCCCGGGGACTCAGCATGACTTTTCTGCCGCTTCTGGCGGCAATGCTGGCGCTTTGCCCGGTTTTTGTGAATTTACAGTATTTCAGGGCGGGGAAACTGCTTCTCCCGCCCTGGTATTATCTGCAATCTATTCATAACGCACGTTACTTATATGAGATGGCTGCCTACACAGCGATAATGGTTCTGCTCAGCGCACTGCTGCAGCGATTGCAGAGCAATCGGCGCTGATTACGACGCGGTATGGTAAATGCGTATGAAAAACGCTCCTTTTTAATACGGCGGCTCAATCGACCTCGATCTGGTCGGAAGGCGCTTCCTTCTGCACTTCCTCGTGGTAAGTCTTTTCTGTGTTCACATTCCAGATGTTGTCCTTGGAGGAAATGCCGCCTAAAATGTTTTTCACGGTCTCGAAGGAAGTCATCATGGAGTGGTCGATGTTGTTGTAGCGGTGCTGGCCGTTTCTGCCCACGCAGTAGAGATTGTCGATGGATTTCAGGTATTCGGTGAGCCTGTCCATATCTTTGTAAGTGTCAAAGTAGGCGGGGTAAGCTTTCTTTACCCGCTCCACATGGGAATCCATCACGTCGGAGGGCTTATCTATCAGCCCCATGCTGACGATCTCGTCCACCGCAAAGCGGGAGAAGTCTTCGTCAGACATGGTCCAGTACTTGTCCCCCTCGGAAACGAAATATTCAAGACCGATCCATACCGTGTGCTCTAAGTCGCGCACCATATAGGGGGACCAGTTGTTATAGATCTGGAATCTCCCAAGGCGGACGCTCCTGTCATGCACATAGATCCAGCAGTCCGGCACGATATTGCCTATGGTTTTCAGGTTTGTCCTGTTTTTCAGGTTCAGCTTCGGCAGCAGGAGTCCCACGGTCATATAATCGCGGTAGGGAAGCCCTGCGGCAATCTCGGCTTCGGCCTTTGGCACGTCGTTTAAGCCTGCCACCAGATCTTTTACGGGCATGGAGGAAATGAAAATATCGCCCTTTGCCGTCACTTCGCCTTCCGGCGTTTCGTAGGTGATGGAAGTAATGCGGTTGTTTTCATCCTTGTGGAGCCGGACCGCCTTGCTGTGGCAGAGGATTTCCCCGCCGAGCTCCTTGATTTTTTCTGCTGTCACTTCCCAGAGCTGCCCGGGACCAAGTTTCGGATAGCTGAACTCTTCGATCAGAGAGGTTTCCACCTCCCGGTTTTTCTTCCCAGGAAGCAATTTTGAGAAGACGTCCTTTATGATGGCGGCAACGGACAGCCCTTTTGCCCGCTGGGCGCCCCAGTCGGGAGCGATTTCGGAAGGGTGCCGTCCCCATAGGTTTTCTGTGTAATTTTCAAAGAACATGGAGTAGAGCTTTTTCCCAAAACGGTTTACATAAAAATCCTCCAGGGAGTTTTCCTCCCGCTTGTGGATCATGGAGGCCAGATAGCTGAAACCTGCCTGCATGGTGGCGAGAAATCCCATGTTGATAAAGGTCTCCGGCTTCAAGGAGATCGGGTAGTCAAAAAATTTCTGGTTAAAGTAGATGCGCGATACGCGGTGTCTGCGAAGCATCACGCGGTCTTCCTTTTCAGGGTCTGGACCGCCGGGAACAAGCGTCATCTCTCGGTGCAGTACGATATCGTCGTAGGTGGGGGAACCCTGCGTGGGCAGCATATGCTCCCACCATTCGTTCACTTCGGGCACTTTGGAGAAAAAGCGGTGCCCGCCCATGTCCATTCGGTTTCCTTTATAGTTGACGGTTTTGGAGATGCCGCCCATGGCGTCGGACTCCTCCAGAACCGTGACAGCATATTCTTTATTCTTATCCTGCCTGAGCAGTTCATAAGCGGCGGTCAGACCTGCCGGACCGGCGCCGATCACAAATACTTTTTTCATGCAATACCTCCATGTCGGAGCAGTCTGCTGCCCGACTATATTTTCTAGTTTACCATGTTTGGCCGGGGATGTACACGGAAATGTGGAAAAATGCAAATGTGTGTGCTATAGTAATATTGTTTGCTGTTTTAAGGAGGACCGGGAAGTACATGGGGAAAAGAGGTAAGATTTTTTTCTATAGTTTTCTGTGTGTGGCCTTTTTTGTGATGGGCATTTGTTTTTTGACAAATTTGACAGATCCTAAATATGGATATGGCAGACACAGTGAGTTCATGAAGTACGGTGAAAAATGTGAGGTATTGTTTTTTGGCAATTCACACATGGGGTGTGCGGCATATCCTATGGAACTGTGGCGAGACCAGGGGATTACTTCGTTTAATATGGCGGGAGCGGGCAACCCAATGCCTTCCAGCTATTGGATGATGAAAAATGCATTGCATAATGCAAGTCCCAAGGTGATCGTGATAGACTGTTACAGGCTGAGATATAATACAATGATAGATGTGAATAAGGGAACATTGCATACACAGACGGATCCGCTTCCTCTCACTGCAGATAAAATGCGGATGATATGTGATCTGCTGGAAAGCCCCAATGACCGTCTGGAATTTGCATGGAGTTTTGCGGTGTATCATGAAAGATGGCAGGAATTGAACCGAATAGATTTCGAGCCGGAAATCGGTGTGGCAAAAAGCAGATATACAGGTTTTTACGATGTGGCGCCGCCGATAGAAATGGATGAAAGGCCGGCTGAAACAGTTGCTTTTACATCTAAGGGGACGGAATATCTGCGCAGGATGATAGAGGAATGCCAAAGCCGCGGGATAGAGGTCCTGCTGGTATACCTTCCGTTTCCGGCCCTTGAGGAGGAATGGCAGGAAGCGCTTTGTATGGAGCAGATTGCAGAGGAATATGGAATAGCCAGTATCAATTTTCTGGAATTGCAGATAGCTGATTTGGGGACGGACTGTTATGATGAAAATTCCCATCTGAACGGGTCCGGGGGAAGAAAAGTCACCGAATATCTGGGACAGTATCTTGTAGAGCATTATGATCTGGAGGACCACAGGGGAGAGGCAGAATATGCCGACTGGGATGAAGATTACAGACAGTATACGGACAATAAACTGGAAACATTGGAGCAGCTTGAGTCTCTTGACAATACGCTTGTGATGCTTGCGGATCAATCCTTTGACTGCTGTATTTATGTGAATGGGGACGCGGATCTATGGAGGCAAAATGAGATGTATCTGCCGCTGGTGGAAAATATTGCCGGGGGAAAGACGGAGAAGCTAAGGCAGGCGGCTGCAGAGGGCAGGGACTATCTCCTGGTTGTTGATAATCAAGAGGGGGTATTTGAGAGTGTGGATAGAGAGCAGTTTTCAAGAGCGTGTTCTCTTGGGCAGTTATCTTTTGACGTTGATGAAAATGGTGAGGGGCGGCTGCGCCTAAGGGACAAGCAGGAAAGAAAACTGCCTGAAAGTTCACAGCCGGGCGCTGAGGCGGTTCGGATTTTTGTGATGGACAATCAGGGCGACGGGACGGTTTGGACGAAAAGCTTTGCTGCCGAAGAGACGATAAAGGTGACGAGATGACGGAAGGAAAATGACAGAAACGGTAGTTTTGCCATAAAAGCTTTCAGGTGTTTTATGGAAAAACAAATTTCGGTATGCTATAGTGTTGTTATTGTATTTGGCGTAAGTATAGTGGAAAGGGAGTTTTATGCTTTTTAATTCGCTGCATTTTCTGATTTTTTTCCCAATCGTTGTCGGGATATACTATCTGATACCGCAGAAAATCAGATCGTACTGGCTTCTTGCGGCAAGCTATTATTTTTACATGTGCTGGAATGCCAAATATGTGCTCCTGCTCCTGTTCTCCACGGTTGTGACGTATGTGTCGGGAATTCTGCTGGAGAAATTTGCGAAGAACGAAAAAAATACAGGGGGGGGGGTAAAACGAAAACTGTGTATAGCGGCAAGTTTTATATTGAATCTGTCCATTTTGTTTGTATTTAAGTATTTGGATTTTTGTATAGACAGTTTAAACCAGATTATGGGGCATCTGCATATTGCGCTCAACGCTCCTGCATATGACCTCCTTCTGCCTGTCGGTATTTCTTTCTATACTTTTCAGGCACTGGGCTATACGATGGACGTTTACAGGGGCGAAATTTACGCCGAGAAAAATTTTTTCCGCTATGCGCTTTTTGTTTCCTTTTTTCCGCAGCTGGTGGCGGGACCAATCGAACGGTCGAAAAATCTGCTTCGCCAGCTGGACAAACCGGCAAAGCCATGTTTTGACAGTCTCAGGGACGGTTTTTTCCTGATGCTCTGGGGATATTTTATGAAAGTGGTATTGGCGGACCGCATCGCTGTTTTTGTCGATACTGTCTATGGGGATTTTGAGACTTATACGGGCGTTTACCTGATTGTGGCAACAGTTCTTTTTGCGGTACAGATATACTGTGACTTTTCAGGGTATTCCGTTATCGCTATGGGCGCGGCTAAGATACTGGGGATTGGACTGATGGAGAATTTTGACGCGCCGTATCTGTCGGTTTCTGTGGCGGAGTTCTGGCGCAGATGGCACATTTCCCTTTCCAGCTGGTTCCGCGATTATCTATACATTCCCCTTGGAGGCAGCCGCAGGGGGAAAACCAGAAAGTATGTGAATCTGCTGCTCACTTTCGGAGTAAGCGGTCTTTGGCACGGAGCCGACTGGTCCTATGTGATCTGGGGGCTTTTGAATGGCGCTTGGCAGATTATCGGCGATCTGCTAAAACCTTTTAAGAAAAAGGCGGCCGTTTTTCTGGACATAAAGGAAGACAGTCTGAGCCATAAATGTATAAGGGTGGTAACCACTTTCTTTCTGGTTGATCTTGCATGGGTGTTTTTTCGCGCGGATTCAGCATTTGCAGCGCTTCGGATCATTAAGAGGATGTTTATGGCCAGAAATCATTGGGTGTGGTTTGACGGTTCCCTGTTTGAATGCGGATTGAGCCGCCAGAATTTTACATTGATGATCTGGGGTATTTTACTGCTTTTCGTGGTGGATATCTGCAAGTATAGAGGCATCAGCCTGCGGAAAGTTTTGGCGAAACAGGACTATTGGGCGCAGTGCCTTGCTGTGGCCGCAACGGTGCTGGGTATTTTGCTGTTTGGCATGTGGGGCGCGGGATATGACGCGGCAAACTTTATTTATTTTCAGTTTTGAGAAGGAAAAATTATGACGGCGGTTATCACTTGTATTTTCTGGCTTTTGGTCATCCCCTTTTGTATCGGGCTGATCCCTGCAAACTTTATATCGGCGGAAAAAAGAAGCCCGGGCTTTGCGCTGCTTTCCGGGTACTTCGGCATGTGGGCGCTCTTTGAAATTGCGGCGGTTCCGGCGGTTCTCTGGGTGGAGTACGATAACTTTAAGGTGGCTTCCGCTGTGTTTACTGTGCTCACGGTTGTCTGCGCTGCGGCGGGGACCCTGCTCCTGTATCGGAACATGAAAGCGGGAAAACCGGGGCTTGTCAAGGGTAATTGGCGGACGGGCAGCCGTTGGCGGGCGGACCGTGCGGATAACAAAGATGACATATGTGTCAGAAATGAAAGAGGATCAGGGGCACGCATAAAGGCTTTGGCGAAGGGGCTGTTTGGGGGCACGGGCGTCGAATGGCTGCTCTTTTTGATACTGCTAGGTTTTCAGCTCTACAAGGCGGCGGCGTTTGCCTCTTTTGACGGTGACGACGCATACTATGTGGTGGAGTCCCTGCTTGCGCAGGAGGCGGGCGTGATGTACCGCATTCTGCCGCTTACGGGCGGTTCCACGGGTCTGGATGTGCGTCATGCAATGGCGGTTTTCCCCATGTGGGTAGCGTTTGTCTCGGTGCGGGCCGGGGTGCATGCGACCATTGTCTCCCACGTGGTGATGCCCCTTGTGCTGATTCCCTTGACTTATCTGCTGTATTATGAGATTGGGCGCGCACTTTTTTTGCGAACACCGCAGACCGGCGCCGACAGCGGACGAGTCGGCCCGGGCAGAGAGGGACGGACACATGAAACTGTGTTCCGAAGGGAGAATCTGCCCACCTTTATGATTATTATGGCGGTGTTTCAGATTTTCGGAAATGTGTCCATTTATACCAATGAGACCTTTTTCCTGACCCGCACCTGGCAGGGGAAGGCGGTGGCGGGCGCGCTGGTGATCCCGGCCCTGGTCTGGGTATTTCTGCAGATTTATGACAAGGGTGTCAAAAATGGACGGACGGAGCCGGGAATTTGGATGCTGCTTGTCTGTGTCAACATGACGGCAGGCGTATGCAGTTCCATTGCGGTGTTCCTTGTCTGCATCCTGACAGCTGTGACGACTTTCTGTCTGGCAGTGGCGGAACGGGACTGGAAAATTCTTTTCAAGGTGGGGGCATCGTGTATACCGAATGTGGTATATATGGCAGTTTATGTGATTATGGCGTACAGCTACTTACTATAACAGTTCAGTCGGATGACGGGCGTGCGCTGAACGCTGCAGGGATGAGGAATGAAATATGTGGGGCATTTTTTTAGAGAGCGTCGTTATATTTAAAAATTACATGGGATACCACGAGAACCATTTTCTGGCGGGGATTTATCTCTTTGCACTCCTTTATCTGTGGCTTACGGAGAAGGACAGGCGCAGGCGTGTGCTGTTCGTCTACGCGCCGACGCTGATTCTGTTTTTGTTTTTCTGCCCCCTGTTCCGAAAGGTGTTCGTGCGGCTTATGGAGGATTCCGAGACCTACTACCGGCTTTTGTGGCTTCTGCAGATGAGCATTGTCAGCGCATACGGGCTGATCCGGCTGATGGGAAAGCACCGACGGATCGGGCTGGCGGCTGCCTGTCTGGCGATTGCCGCATGCGGTGACTATGTCTATGACAGTGAGCATATATCCCGGGCGCAGAATGTGTATCATCTGCCGCAGGAGGCGGTCGATATCGTAGATATGATAGAGCCGGAGGAGGGGCGGATCACAGTGCTTGTGCCTGCGGATCTGATCTATTACGTGAGGCAGTACAGCACAGACATCGAGCTGCCTTACGGACGGGAAATGCTGATCGCGCGCTGGGATTATTACAATGCCATGTATGAGGCAATGGAAGAGGCTGAGGTAATCGACACCCCGGCTTTTGCCAAACTGGCAAGAGAGTACCCGTGCGCCTATGTAATTTTAAAGGAAAATCGTGAAATTCGTGAGCCGCTGACGGATTACGGCTATTCGGTCTACGGTCAGGTGGGAGAGTTTGTAATTTATAAAGATATGACATTGTAAGGCGCGCAACAGGAGAAACAGCCCATGTTATTTAATTCTTACATTTTTGTATTTATTTTTTTCCCCATATGCCTGGTCGGGTACTACGGTTTTTTAAAAAGCGGGAAGCCCGAGGCGGCAAGAGTGTTCCTGACTGCCATGTCCCTGTGGTTTTACGGCTATTTCAATTTGTCTTATCTGCTCATTATGATTTGCAGCATTGCCGGAAACTATCTGTTTCACAGGCTGTTGTCCCGGGGGAAATTGCGGGATGGCGCGCGGGGAGAGAGGGAGAAAAGTCTGCCCCTGTCCGGCGGGGCGGTCATGGTTCTTGCGGTGGCGCTCAATCTGGGCGTGCTGTTTTACTTTAAATACTTTGACTTCTTCCTCGACACGATGAATGCCGCGTTTGGAACCGATTTTGTATTGCGGGGCATTCTTCTTCCTCTGGGCATCAGTTTTTTTACCTTTCAGCAGATTTCCTTTATTGTGGACACTTACCGGGGCGAGGTGGCGGACTGTTCTTTGTCCGAGTACGCGCTGTTTGTCTCCTTTTTTCCACAGCTCATTGCGGGTCCTATCGTGAATCATGGCGAGATGCTGCCGCAGTTTCGGGCGTTTGGAAAAAAGAGGACGGACTGGGAACGGATTGCGGCGGGCCTTGCCCTCTTTGTGCTGGGCCTTTTCAAAAAGGTGTTTTTAGCCGACACGTTTGGCGCGGGTGTGGACTACGGATACGAAAACCTGGCGCTTCTCGGAAGGGCGGACGCGGGTCTGGTGATTCTGTTTTACGCCCTGCAGCTCTATTTTGATTTCAGCGGTTACTGCGACATGGCGGTAGGAATCGGCAGGATGTTAGGGATAGAGATCCCTGTCAACTTCAATTCCCCTTACAAAGCGACCAACATTGTTGATTTCTGGAAACGGTGGCACATTACCCTGAACCGCTTTTTTACGAAATATGTCTATATCCCGCTGGGCGGCAATAGGAAGGGAGCGGGGCGGATGTACCTGAACCTTCTGCTTGTCTTTTTCTTAAGCGGCCTCTGGCATGGGGCGGGCTTCCATTTTATTGTATGGGGGATGCTGCACGGGGTACTGTATGTGGCTACCCGTTTTTGGCAGCGGCATATGCGGCTTGGAAATGACAGCAAAATTATGACGGTAATGTCACAAATAGCCACATTCCTCTATGTCAGCGTCGCCTGGGTCTATTTCCGGGCAGAAAACATCGCACAGGCGAATACGCTTCTTCGGACGGCATGCAGGGGAGAGGTGAAAAAGATTTCCATGGATCTGGCGGAGTGCCTGCAGCCGGACGAATTTTGGTATGTGATCAAAGTGCTGCATCTGGACAATCTGTCCTTTAGCCGCTATATTTTGATGTTCCTGATTTTGGCGGCAGGCCTGTATTTCTCCATGGTGGGCAAAAACGCGCAGGAACGGGTGGCGCGTCTGAAGTACGGGCCGGCGTCGGCGGTGGCGCTGGTGGTTCTGGCGGTGTGGTGTATCCTCGGCTTTTCCGGGGTAAGCACGTTTCTATATTTCAATTTTTGAGGAGGAACGGGATGAAGCGGTTTAAAAAATGGATTTTCTCCATAGTCTCCCTCACTTTAATATTGCTTATACTGGCGGCGGCCCTGGTAATATGGGTGGACCCCTTTTTCCAGTACCACGCGCCCCTTGAGGGCTTTCCCTATCTGGTGGACAACCAGCTTTCCCAGAATCCGGGGATGGCCAAACACATGGATTATGACAGTGCGATCCTTGGCTCCTCCATGACGGTGAATTTTAATACGCGCTGGTTTGAGGAGCTGCTGGACCTTAACGCGATCAAACTCAATTACAGCGGCGCTTACCCGAAAGACCAGGCGAACATCATGGACATTATCTTTGACAGTGGGCATACGGTGAAGTCGGTTTTTCTGGGAGTTGACGTGACGACCTATACCGGCGGCGTGGATGAGACAAAATATCCGATCCCTTCCTACCTGTACGACGATAACTATTTCAACGACGCAGCGTATGTGCTTAACAAGGATGTGCTTTTAAACTATGTGCTGCGTCCGCTGGCGGATCCCGACAAGACGGACCTTGCCACCGTCTACCAGAGCTGGTGGACGGATGAATACTACAATATCCAGTGGGTGATGCACAATTATGCGCCGCCTGAAAGGGTGGAGGAGGAGACGCCGCCCGATGCGTTTCTTGAGAGCACGGACAAAAATCTGCAGGCCAATCTCTGCCCTTATATCGAGCAGAACCCGGAAACTACCTTTTATATCTTTTTCCCGCCATACAGTATCCTTTATTGGAACGACGTCGGGCTGGAGAATCATATGGAAGCCACCATGCGTGAGTATGCGCATATCGCTGACACACTTCTCGCCTACGACAACGTGCGTGTGTTTTATTTTCCAAACCGGGAAGAAATCGTGACAGACCTGAATAATTATGCGGATTATACCCATTATCACGCGAGATTTAACCGATTTATGACCGAGTGCTTTGCGGATGGAACGTGTGAGGTGAAGAGCGCGGAGGAGATGGACCGGGCGATTGGGGAGACACGGGAAATGGTGGAGAGATTTGACTTTGAGGAGTTGTTTTCGGTGGAATACTAGCGTGAAAAGTGCTTCTGGCCGCTCATGCCAGAGGGCATTTCGCGCAGAAGCACTAAGGGTGTTATTCTTCCGGCTGCTTTGCCAGTTCCGGGAACAGGCAGTCTGTAAATCTCTGTGCCAGGAGTTCACGTCCCGCATCGTTAAAATGGATATAATCCGTCATATAATCCAGATAATTGTCCTCGTTGATGGAGCCGTAGAAATTGTCGATGAAGGAAACGCCGACATCCATGGTGGCATCCCGCTCCTTTTGCAGATAATGGCTTAAGGTGCCGTGACCTAAGTCCGCCCGGTCGCCGTTCTGGAAATTCCCTTCCTCATTGATGCTGTGGCAGAATGTATGGGACATTACCACAATACGGATGTGGGGATATGCCTCCTGAATGGCGCTCACTCCCGAGCGCAGCGCGCCGGTGTAGGTAATCTCCGCGTAGGGCGCGTTGGGATCGTCGCAGGGTCGTTTGTTGACATAGTCGCTGCCGTCGTACATCACGCAGATCATATCCACGGTATTCATGTCAAGTTCAGAGAGCATCTGTGCCGTTTTGGCAAAGTTTTCGTCATAGCTGTAGGAGGCGGCCGTTTTCATCAGGTCAAAATCACCGCTCGCAAGACTTTTGGCAATATAGGAGAAGGAGAACGCGTCCAGGATGTAGCCGTCGTTGTAGGAGGCAAACTGTGCCGCCATGGTGGTGCCTGTGAAGGAGCCGTTGTAGACCGTTGCTCCCGTTTTTTTGGCGATCTGCGAGGCAAGACCGTTCTCGCCAAGCTCCAGTGAGAAGGGATCGTCCCCCAGACAAAGGATGGTGGTCACGCCGTCATCCACATATCCTTCGCGCTTATCGGGAGCGAGAGGGATCAGGTTGTCCATGACTTCTATATCAAAATCCGTGGTCTGATAGTTCGGATCATAGTCGGAAGGGGTACCCTTGTTCCACTTATAGAGCCGGAAAACGGAGAATCCGATGACCAGAACGATGGCGCCCAACAGGATGAACTGGATATTCACAAGAAAGCTGCCTTTCTTTTTGGATTCTGCCCCGTTTTCTGGAGCGCGCGCTGTATTTTCTTCCTGCAATGTATTTTTATCTTGATTTTCTCCCATGGTTTTATTCATGCCCTTTCCTGAATGTCTTATGCACTTTGGCAGAATGTATTTGACTGCCTAAGTACTTATTATACTCATTTATTCTACTATGATTTTTTTTAAAAATCTACAGAAAAAAGCGTCCTCATAAAATCTTAATAACTCCATGGCCGCCGGAGGGCAGAAAAAGGGCGCTGCCCGGAATCTTAAGATTCCTGACAACGCTCTCTTTCACTGCCATTCGTATCTATAGGATAGATACGGCGTTTTCCAGCGGGGCATGTTCTGACGCAGCATATGAGTGTATTACCGGCTGCGCGAGCTGTCGCTGCAGTTTCTTGTACCATTTGCTGTACTTATACATACGATATGTAGTGCTCAGTTTCCTGAGCTGCTCGTCGTCAGCACAGCAGATAGAAAAGGAAACCCTCTGCGATTCATCCATGGACGCATAGTCCATGTAACTGAGCTTCAGCTCGGTAATCAGTCCCTGACATCTCGGACAGAACTGTTTATGCCCATTCAGCATATGAACCCGTTGGCAACGCTTACAGTAGTGCATGTACATCATGAAAAACTCCCCTTTTCCCATTAACCCCTGTAAGGTAACTGTTTGTCTGTTGCCCTTATATTGTGTCAGTTGAAGCGGTCAAAGTCAAGCGCATATTAGCGAGAAATGCCGTAAAATGGGTGTAAAATATCGCGCAATTATCGCGGAAAAGGCGTAAATATATCAGGAACCGCCAATTTACATAATCTGACGGCGCTCCGCACGCGACAAAAATCTTGATATTACGCTGTTTTTATGCTATAATCCTAAAGAATTGTTTGGATTTGAGGTTTACATAAACTCAAGCGACTGATTGTCATAAAATTGAGATGGGAGTTAGCATGCAGAATAAGAAAAATAAGAGACAGAATACGGAAAACCGCCGCAGGCAGGTCCGATTTGAGGAACTGCTTGAGGACGACCGGTTTGATGACGAGGATTTTGACAGTGTGACGGAGGACACGCTGGAATTTTTGAGTCTGGATGATGAAATGATTGAGTCCTACCAGCGCGCCCATTCTTCGAAAGCCGGGAAAAGCGGGGCTGCGAAAGCCGGCTCGGTACGTTATGAGGACGAGGACTACGAAGACGACGAGTATGAGGACGGGGATTACGAGGACGACGAGTATGAGGACGGGGATTACGAGGACGACGAGTATGAGGACGGGGATTACGAGGACGACGAGTATGAGGACGGGGACTACGAGGACGACGAGTATGAGGACGGGGATTACGAGGACGACGAGTATGAGGACGAGGATTACGAGGACGACGAGTATGAGGACGGGGACTACGAGGACGACGAGTATGAGGACGGGGATTACGAGGACGACGAGTATGAGGACGAGGATTACGAGGACGACGACTACGAGGACGACGAGGATTATGAAGACGATTATGAGTATGATGATGAGGACGGCTTTGCAGCCCGTCTGATGTATTTTATAAGCGAAATGAGCGCTCTGGACGTCGCAGTGGCCCTCCTGGGTATTTTGGTGCTTGCGGGCGCAATTGTCACGGGCGGCGTTTATGCCCATGCGAAATCGGTGGAGAAGCAGGTGGCGGCTTTTGCCGATATGGGAGAGGAGATAGAAGGCATTTCCGTGATCGGTGAGAGCGGCCTGTTGGCGGCATCCGAGTCTGCGAAACTGGGCGGCATGATTGATATGGAGGAGGAAGAGGAACCCGAGGAAGAGAAAGAGGAGACAGATAGGGAAGACGCGAAAGGTGAGGTGGAGGTAGAGCTCCGTCTGACCTCGATTCTTTCGGATATGAAGGTTAAGTTTGTCAATAAGGAGACAGGTAAGCTGATTGGCGGCGTGCCTTTTGAAGTGGAAGTTTCCGGGCCGAAGAACTTTCAGATGAAGGATGACGATAAGGACGGTGTGATTTATCAGACTGAGATTGCGGCCGGAACCTATGAAGTCAAGCTTCTTCCACTGCCGGAGGGGGTGGCGGATAAGTATAAGCTGCCGTCGAAGAAAAGCAGCGTCAAGGTGACGGACAAGATCGCCTACCAGAAGGTTGACGTGACGGACGAGGTGAAGACTGAGGCGGAGATCAATGTGGCGAAAGAGGAAGCGACGCATCAGAATACTGTGGTGGAATCAGCGCTGCAGGATACAGTAGAGTGGGTAGAGTCCACGAAGACCCCGGTCGGAGAGGAAACGTCACAGTATGAGAAAGTGCCCATGGAAAATATCGCTGATCCGTGGAAGACCGCCGGCGCGTTCCGAAGGATGGTGGAGGATGGGGAGGACAATCCCTACGATAACGTACAGGTATCCGTCAACAAGGACAGCCTGACCCTTGAAAAGGGAAAGAGCGATTCGCTGAAGGTATCTGTCAGCAGCAGTGAAGTAGAGTATTCGGTGGAGTGGAGCACTGCGGATTCCTCTGTCGCAACGGTGGATGGCGGCACGGTCACGGCGGTTGCGGCGGGAAGCACCACGGTCACGGCACGGGTGGTTGTAGGCAGTATGGTCCAGGAATTTAACTGTCCCGTAACTGTGAATGATCCCGGGAGCGGGGACTCAAATAACCAGGATAAAGAGGACGATGACAAAGACAAAGATGACGATAAGGACGACGATAAAGATGACGACAAGGACGGGCAGGAGGTTTATACGAAGCTGTCCATAAGCGGTGAAAGCGAAGTACAGGTTGGCAGGCAGATAACTCTGAAAGCAGAGACAAAACCAAAAGGGGGCAAGGTTACCTGGAGCAGCGACGATGAAAAGATCGCAAAAGTAAATGAGAAGGGCGAGGTCACAGGCGTTGCCGAGGGTGAGGTAAAGATCCGTGCTGTCTGCAAGAACCCGGATGACACTGAGGATATCAAGGAATCTTTCAAGGTTAAGGTGCTGAAAGCGGAAGTCGTTATCGACGAGAATACGAAGCTGAAGGACAAGGACGGTAACCAGCTTTACTATAAAGACGCGAATGGAGACTACGACGAAGCAACCTACAAGGAATATGGGAAACGGGACGCCTTTTATAAAAAGGTGAAAGCTTCATCGGCTTATAAGTATACAGGATGGCAGACGATTGACGGGCATGTTTATTTTTACGATAAAAACGGAAACTATGTAACAGGCGATCAGGTCATTCAGGGAGCGAAATACAGCTTTGGCAGCGACGGTAAGCTGTCGAAGAGCTCCGGGGCCATGGGAATTGACGTGTCCAAGCACAACGGCAATATCGACTGGAACGCGGTGAAGAACTCGGGCGTTTCCTACGTGATCATCCGCTGCGGCTACCGCGGTTATTCTACAGGCGTGCTGGTGGAAGACCCTAAGTTCAGAAGCAATATCAAGGGCGCGAAGGCGGCAGGGCTTAAAGTGGGCGCGTACTTCTACAGCCAGGCGGTCAATGAGGTGGAGGCTGTGGAGGAGGCATCCATGGCGATTGACCTGGTGAAGGGCTATGGTCTGAACTATCCGCTTTTCCTCGATGTGGAGGCGAGCGGCGGCAGGGCCGACGGCATCAGCCGGGACACCAGAACGGCAGTCTGCAGGACCTTCTGCCAGACCGTGCAGAACTCCGGCATCACAGCGGGCATTTACGCAAACAAAAACTGGTTTACCGAGAAGATCAATACGGCGAGTCTGACAAGCTATAAACTGTGGCTTGCGCAGTACGCGAGCGCGCCGACCTACACGGCTACCCGCTACGACCTGTGGCAGTATTCCTCCAAGGGTAAGGTCAGCGGCATCAGTACCAGCGTGGATATGAACATAAGTTATTTAAGTTACTAAATAAATCAATACCCATAAGGGATAAGGAGGAAGGGACAAAAAAATGAAAACCTATCTGGTAACGGGAGGAGCGGGCTTTATCGGCTCAAATTACATTCACTATATGTTTCATAAGTACGGCGATGCGATCCGCATCATCAATGTGGACGCGCTGACCTACGCGGGCAATCCGGAAAATCTGAAAGAAGTGGAGAATAGGGATAACTATACCTTCATCAAGGCGGATATCTGCGATAAGGCGGCCATCGAGAAGATCTTTGCCGAAAATGAGATCGACAGGGTCGTGCATTTCGCGGCGGAGAGCCATGTGGACAGAAGCATTAAAAATCCCGAAGTCTTCGTACAGACCAATGTATATGGTACGGCGGTGATGTTAAACTGCGCGAAGGCGGCATGGGAGCTGCCCGACGGCAGTTTTAAGGAGGACAAGCGGTTTCTGCACGTGTCCACGGACGAGGTGTACGGGTCTTTGCCGGAGGACGGCGGGTATTTTTACGAGACGACGCCCTACGCGCCGCACAGCCCTTATTCCGCCAGCAAGGCGGGTTCGGATATGCTGGTAAAGGCATATATGGATACCTATCATTTCCCGGCAAATATTACCAACTGCTCCAACAACTATGGACCGTACCAGTTCCCGGAAAAGCTCATTCCCTTAATTATAAACAATGCGCTGCAGGGCAAGAAGCTCCCGGTCTATGGGGACGGGAAAAACGTGCGCGACTGGCTTTATGTGGAGGATCACGCCAAGGCGATTGATATGGTGCAGGAGAAGGGACGCCTTTTTGAGACATATAATGTGGGCGGACATAACGAAAAGCAGAATATCGAGATCGTGAAGATTATTATAGAGACGCTTCGGGAGATGCTTCCTGAGACAGATGTAAGAAGGCAGCACCTGACGGAAGACCTGATCACTTATGTGGAGGACCGCAAGGGGCATGACAGACGCTACGCGATTGCGCCGGACAAGATTCGGGAAGAGATTGGCTGGGAGCCCGAGACGATGTTTAAGGATGGCATCCGCCGTACCATCGAGTGGTATTTTGCCCATGAGGAGTGGATGAGAAACGTGACAAGCGGTGATTACCAGAAATATTATGAAGAAATGTATCGGGATAAAAGTTCGGTTTAGGACTTTGCACTTGCTGCGAGGTAAGGGTGTGATATGGGACAATTCATGTCGGGAGTTATTTTGTTTATCATACCGGGATTTATAGCGGCCGTCATGCGAAGCGGGGGTAAGGGGGAGAAGACCAAAGTGCAGCTGGCGGCGGATACGCTGTGCTGTGCGCTGCTCATTCTTGCCGGTGTTTCCGGGATGTTGTACGCGTTGTTTGACGACAATGTTTTTTCGGCCGAATATCATGTGGACGTGTTGCTGTATGCCTTCAGCTTGGCGGGGGCATACGGCTTCTCGTTTGTTCTGGGGTTCTTTGGCAGGAGAAAGGGATTCGGGGCAGCAGGGACACGAAGGATTCTGTTTGCCTTTTCCGGGCTGTGGGTGATATTGCTTGCGGGAATTTTTTATGACGATTATGCGAAGCACCATATTGTGATTAACGAGGTATGCGCCCATAATCTGAGCCTTGTGCTGGATGACAGGGGCAGGAACAGCGATTATATTGAACTGTATAATCCTTCTTTTACAACGGTGTCGCTGGACGGCTGGTATCTGACAGACCGGGCGGAGCTTTCAGAGGACGCCCGTCTGGAAAGCATGGAAATAGGGCCGCGCTCCTATCTGCTGCTTTTTGCGGATGGTTTTTCCGGGCGGAGCGAGGATGAGGATAGCGGGGAAATCTGCTATTATGTGGGGTTTCGGCTAAACGAGACGGGAGAAACCCTGACGCTTGCAGACGGCAGCGGAAATGTGGTGGACAAGGTGGAAATTCCGCCTCTTTCCACGGATATTTCCTATGCCAGAAAAAAGGATGGGAAAGAAGGGTTTAGCATTGTCAAAAACGGGAGCCCCGGCAGGAGCAATGAAAATCTTGCATCCTGTGTGCTTCCGACGCTGGAGACGCCTGCTTTTTCCGTAGAAAGCGGCTTTTACGGGCAGCCTTTTACACTGAGTGTGGCGGCGGGACAGGGACAGCGCATTTATTACACGACGGACGGAAGCGAGCCGACGCTGGAATCGACTCTTTATACGGAACCGATTTTCATTGAAGACGGCAGCTGCAGGGAAAATATTTACGCCAATATTGAGGGTATTTCGCGGGACGGAGACTATCAGCCGGAAAATCTGATTGACAAGGCCACGGTGGTGAAGGCGTTTGCGGCAGACAGTGAGGGCGGGATCAGTGAAACCGTGTCGGCAGTATATTTTGTCGGATTTGATGGGAAAGAGGGATATGAGGATATTTTGACGCTGTCTGTGACGGCGGACCCGGCGGACTTTTTTTCTGAGGACCGCGGTATTTATGTGCTTGGCGATGATTACCGCGCATGGATGGAAAATTACAGGAAGTTTAGAAAACAGGAGGAGTATTTGGAGCGGGGACGCTCATGGGATTACGGGGATGTGATATGGCGCTCTTTTGCGGCAAACTATACCCATCCTGATAAGACGAAAGAAAGGCCGGTTACGGTGACATTGTTTGACGTAGAAAAGAAGCTGGTCGGCGAGGAACGGATCGGTATCAGGACGCGTGGCGGGTCGTCCAGAAATCTCCGCCAGAAAGGATTTAATTTTTACAGCCGGGATGAGTATGGGGAAGATCTGCTGGGGCTGCGCTCGAAAATGCTTCGGACGTCCGGCTCCATTGACACGAATGTGACCATGCTGCGGGACGTGTTCAACCAGTCCCTGGTGTCAGACCGCGCCATGGAGACACAGCCGGGAGAGCCTTGCGCCGTGTTTTTAAACGGAGAATATTGGGGACTATATAATCTGCAGTCGCGTTTTAGTGCGGGATATTTCGAGGAAAAGTATGGACTTGACGAGGACGGGATCATTGTAGTGAAACAGGATAACCGGGTATCCGTAGGGCAGGAGGAGGACCTTTCGCTTTATGAGGAACTGGTATCGTATGTCAAAGAGGCGGATATGTCTGCTCCAGAAACATACGGGGAGATAGACAGGCGGATGGATATACAGAGCTTTATCGACCACTACTGCTTTGAAATCTATATAGGCAATACGGACTGGCCTTTAAATAATCTTTGCTGCTGGCGGAGCCGGAGGGAAGACGGGGCGTCTGAATACGAGGATGGCAGATGGCGCTGGGGCGTGTATGATACCGACGAGTCCACAGGCATTTATGATGAAGGCATGAGCACATATGAGTGCAATGCCTTTACGGAGGAAGCACACTGGTTTGGAACTCCTTTAACGACTCCGATTATGTCCCACCTGATCACAAATGAACCGTTCAGGCAGCAGTTTAGCCTGACTTTTATGGATATGGTAAATAAAAACTTTGCGTATGAGGACGTTCATGGTAAACTATATGAGATGGCAGCCTTTTACGCGGTGCCCATGGAGAAGAGCTACCACCGCTTTAATGGCGGGATATATACTCAGGATACTTTCTGGGAGAATATCGGGGTGATAGACGAGTTTTATGAGAAGCGGGCAGCGTATGTAGTGCCTGATTTTGCGGAGGCGCTGGGACTTTCCGGGGAAACCGGGGAGGTTACGCTAGAGACGGTCTATATGACAGATATGTCGGAAACGACAGGCGTGTCATCCACGGAAGCGACTCCGAAGGCGGGAACAGAGGGAGGGACGATCCTGTTAAACACCATCGTCCCGGACTTAAAAGACGGGGAGTGGCGGGGGACTTATTTTACCGACTATCCCGTGACTGCCACGGCGGTACCTGAAAAAGGCTTCCGATTTGGCGGCTGGCAGGGGACGTATGAGTCCGACGAGGAAACGATTGAAGTGCCTGTGACGGGGGAAGGCATCTGCCTGCGGGCAGTTTTCGTGCCGGAAGAACCGTAAGGGGAGGTATATATGGTCTGTGTTATTATTTTACTATTGCTGGTGCCGGGAATGGTTACCTGGAAGGTTGCGGGCGAAAAGGAGCTTGCGGATTGGAAGGACACGGCTAAGGCGGCGGTAAACTGGCTGGTGCATGATCTTATCATTGCATGCCTGGTGTACGCGGCGTTTTATGTTCTTAAGGGGGCGACGACCGTCAGTTTTTCCACGGAGTATTTGGGGGAAGAGGTCTACTACTCCATTTATGATATCACTTTTGTGTTCCGCTATTCCGCGCTGGCGCTTCTTTCGGCGGCAGGGCTGGGTGTTCTGGAGCGTTTCGCAGGGAAGCTTCTGAATAAAAAACGGGCGGTATGAACAGGCGTATGATTCGGTGCGTAGAGACGGAAATATGACGAGAAGAGAAAGAATGGGAAAATATGCGGTCCGTGCAGTATGGGTTCTGTGTGCGTCGCTGCTTCTTATGGCATGCGCGGCAAAAGATCCGGCGAAAGAGCGGGCGCAACAGTCTGAGGACTGGATGACGGAGAGAACAAAACAGGACAGAAGGACAAGTCAGGACCGAAGGACAAAGCCGCAGGACGCAGAGAAAGTAAAACGAATCAGCCTGAATGACCATGACGGGCGCATGATCCTTACGGAAAGCGGCGATATCTGGCTTTCCGGCAGTCTGGACGGACAGGTTGTTATTGACGCGCAGGAGGACGAACTGGTGCATCTGTACCTGGCGGGAGTGGAAATTTCCTCCATGAACGGTCCGGCAATCTGCATACAGGAGGCGGCAAAGGTAATTGTGACGCTGGTGCCGGATACGGAGAATGTGCTTTCGGATTCCCCTGATTATAAGGACTGTGAGGAAACGCCGGCATGTTTTTACAGTGTCTGCGATCTGACAATCAACGGCAGCGGCATGCTGGAGGTGTTTGCGTATTATGAGGACGGTATCCGCGGGAAGGACAGAATCAGACTTTTGGACGGCAACCTTTCGGTACATGCCAAAGGGGACGGCATCCGGGGCAATGACGGCATCTATATGCGGGATGCTTCCGTGGATGTGGAGAGTGAGAAAAACGGGCTGCGCACAGTAAATCAAGGCGCGGACGACAGAGGAGTGATAGAGGTGGGAGGCGGCAGCCTTTCGGTGGTGGCGGGAAAGACCGGCATCAGTGCGGCTTCCGACCTGTATCTTTACGAGTGCCTGTGCAATGTCAAAGCCGTGGAGGAAAAGGTGCGGACGGAAGGCACGGCGTATATTGCGGACGGGGTGCAAAGGCTGTGACAGAGTACAGACATGAATATAAATATATGATAGACGAAAGGCAGAAGGCAGTGCTTAAGATTCGGGCGCAGGATGTTCTGGAGCCGGATTGCCATGCGGACGCGGATGGGGAATATCTGATCCGCAGCCTCTACTTCGACAGCCCGGATGACGACTGTTTTTATGAAAATGAGGATGGCGTTGATCCCCGTGAGAAATACCGCATACGTTTTTACAATTGTGATGCTTCAAGGATCAGTCTGGAGTGTAAGGCGAAGGAAAGAGGTATGACGAGAAAAACGGCATGCCCGATTACGGCTGACCAGTGCAGGCGGTTTATGGCGGGAGAGATCCCGGAGCCGGAGAGGGGCGTTTCCGAGAAACAGGCGGCTATGTTCATGCAGATGCGGCTAAAAAGCCTCCGCCCGGTGGTGATTGTGCAGTATACGCGTATTCCTTTTGTGTGCAGCATGGGCAATGTGCGGGTGACCTTTGACGAAGCCATCGTATCTTCCAATGATATTGAGGGCTTCTTACAGCCGGGGATTCCGCTGCGGAGTGTGCTGGGAACGGGAGAGAGCATTTTGGAAGTAAAGTGGGACGAACTTCTGCCGTCCTATATCAGAGAGCGGATGGCACTTGATTCCTTACAATGGACGAGCTTTTCCAAATACTATTTATGCCGAAAATATAACTGCTATGGGGGAGTGAGGGTATGAGCTTTATTGATATCTTTAAAAAATCGTTTCTGGAAGGCTATGCGTCCGTTCGGATTGATTTGGCGCAGATTGTAATATGTATGGCGGTCACAGTGCTGATTGCAAGTTATATTTTTCTGATTTACCGCACGGTCAACAAAAATGCTTTTTATAACCGCAATTTTAATCTTTCGCTCATTGCGCTTTCTGTGATTACGGCGGCGGTGATTTTGACGATCCAGTCTAACATTGTGATTTCTCTCGGTATGGTGGGCGCGCTGTCCATTGTGAGATTCCGCACAGCAATCAAAGACCCCATGGATCTGGTGTTTCTGTTCTGGTCGATCAGTGTGGGTATCATATGCGGCGCGGGTTTTGCCGTGGTGGCGGTAGTTGCATCAATTGTCATAACTGTGATAATATTATTATTTGACAGGGTGCCTTCGGGCGTGCCGGCGGTGATCCTTCTGGTAAACGCTTCCGATTATAAGACGGAGGGGCGTGTCATGGAGATTGTGGAAAAGCACTGCAGCATGTCTCAGGTAAAGGCGCGGAATCTGACAAAAGATAAGTTAAACATGGCGGTTGAGGTCAAAACCGGGGAGGGCGGCAGACTCGTGGAAGAGCTGATGGACTTGGAGAGCGTCATCTCCGCGTCCCTTGTGGACCACGACGGGGAAGTGACCTTGTGAAGCGGGGATACTTTGTAACTGACATTTACTAAGGAACAGGAGAAGAAGCGATGAAAGGAATTATTTTAGCGGGCGGCTCGGGTACCAGACTTTATCCGCTGACCAAAGCGGTTTCCAAACAGATTATGCCGATATACGATAAGCCGATGATCTATTATCCGCTGTCTATTCTTATGCTGGCTGGGATCAGGGAGATCCTGATTATCTCCACGCCGAGGGACCTTCCGGTTTTTCAGGAGCTGTTCGGCACGGGAGAACAGCTTGGACTTCGTATGGAGTATGCGGTACAGGAGTATCCGAGGGGACTTGCGGACGCTTTTATCATAGGTGCGGATTTTATTGGCACGGACAGTGTGGCCTTAATTCTTGGCGACAATATTTTTTATGGGCAGAGCTTTTCCAGAGTGCTTAAGGAAGTGGCGGCGAGAAAGAGCGGTGCGACCATTTTCGGCTATTATGTGAGAGACCCCAGAGAGTATGGCGTTGTGGAGTTTGATGAGAACGGCATGGCGCTCTCCATTGAGGAGAAGCCCGAGCATCCGAGAAGCAACTACGCTGTGCCGGGGCTGTATTTTTATGACAATGACGTGGTGGAGATTGCGAGGAATGTGCAGCCTTCCGCCAGAGGTGAGATAGAGATTACAAGTATTAACAATGAATACCTGCGGCGGGGAGCACTGCGGGTGGAAACGCTCGGGCGCGGTTTCGCGTGGCTGGATACGGGAAGCCATGATATGCTGCTAGACGCGGCGGATTTTGTGGCGGCGTTCCAAAAGAGACAGGGACTTTATATCTCCTGCATCGAGGAGATTGCCTACAGGAGAGGATTCATTACTAAGGAGCAGCTGCTTAAGCTGGCGGAGCCGCTTATGAAAACTGCTTACGGACAGTATATAGTAGAGGTTGCAAATGGACTCTAAGCGTATGAGACGGGCGATGGCCGGCATGATCGTCGTATTTCTGGCGGTGTTTGCGGTGATCGCCATTGTGAATTTTGATACGGTGAAGCGTAAGCTCGGGTTTGCCGCGGATGAGCCTGTACAGGAGGAAGAGCCTTTGCAGGAGGAAGGGGCGGAGACGGAAGGCGGACAGATAGGAGGCGATCTGTCTGCTTTTCTGAGGGATGAAACCTTTTTTGACCCCGAGGTGAAGTTTAAGAGCATTGAATCCTACTCGGGCAGAAACGTGTCTCTGATGATGAGCTCCGTGGCAAAGGATTTGCGAATTATGGTGGTGGACAGCGTCGGACGTCTGGTGACGGGCGCGGATTTCACCGTCACGATTCAGGGCGTGGGCGAGTACACCGACAATGACGAGGACGGTGTGATCTATGTGGACGGCCTGCGGTCCGGGGAATACAGTGTTTTCCTCAACGAGATGGAGGGTTTTCGCGTGCCAAACACCATCACTACGATACAGGTACGGCAGGACATTGAGTACCGGGTAATCGACAATATTGAGTATCTGATGGTGACCGAGGACGATATTGATCCCGAGAAGGAGGATAAGGCTGTCAATGGAGCCGAAGAAGATGCGGACGGCACGGAGAACATGGAACTGCAGTTCGACAACGGCAGCGCAAAACTCGGCATCGACGTATCCAAGTGGAATCAGGAAATTGACTGGGAGGCAGTGAAGGATGCCGGCATCGAATTTGCCATTATCCGCTGTGGATACCGAGGTGCAACGACTGGCGCGCTTGTTATTGACCCCAGATATAAAGAGAACATAGAAGGCGCGATTGAAGCGGGTATTCCCGTGGGAGTTTATTTCTTTACACAGGCGTTGGACGAGGTGGAGGCTGTGGAGGAGGCGTCCATGGTGATCCGCCTGATTGAGGAATATGATGTGGATTACCCGGTATTCCTTGACAGTGAGAGCGCCGGAGGCAGGGGCCGGGCAGACGGGCTTGACAGCGAGGAGCGAACAAGGGCGCACAGGGCGTTCCTGCAGACCATGGAGGCGGCAGGGTACGAGACGGGCGTGTACGCTTCCCGCAACTGGCTGAATGACAGGTTAGATATGTCGAGGCTGTCAGATTATCGGATCTGGCTCGCGGAATATGCGGATGTACCTACTTATGACGAATATTATTATCATATGTGGCAGTATACCTCAAAGGGAACGGTGGACGGCATTTCCACCAATGTAGACCTGAACCTGTGCTATATGAATATAGATACTTCGATCAACCACGCCAAAGGTGCGGAAGGCTATTCCGGCGTGGTGAACGGGGATACGGGAAATGTTCCAGTAGAATAGCGCGATTTTGCGAATGGGTGCGGGCTGAACGATAAGTAAGGAGGAGATAACGATGGGAAAGATAACGGTGGAGACTTGTGAGATTGAAGGTTTGAAGGTGATTACCCCGGCGGTGTTCGGGGATAACAGGGGTTATTTTATGGAGACCTACCACTACGAGGACTATAAGGCGGCGGGGATTGATCAGGTCTTTGTACAGGATAACCAGTCTTCGTCTGTGAAAGGTGTACTCAGGGGGCTGCATTTCCAGATTAACTATCCGCAGGACAAGCTGGTGCGGGTAATCGCGGGAGAAGTCTTTGACGTTGCTGTGGATCTGCGGCAGGGGTCGGCAACCTACGGCAAGTGGTACGGTGTGAACCTCTCAGCGGAAAATAAGAAACAGTTTTTCATTCCGAAAAATTTTGCGCACGGCTTTCTGGTGTTGTCAGATTATGCGGAATTTGCCTATAAGTGTACGGACTTTTATCATCCTAACGACGAGGGCGGCATCCTTTTTAGCGATCCTGAGATCGGGGTCGAATGGCCCATTCCCGAGGGGATGGAACTTGTGATGTCCGAAAAGGACAGGAATTGGGAGGGGTTGTCCGCGTTCACCAATGCGAGAAGCAATTCTAAAGCTTAGCGGCAAAGGCGGCTGCGCAAAGCCGGCAAAGCTGACTTGGAGTTACTAAAATCTCGCATGAGGGAATGCCTGCGGCATTCTCCGCAGACTAAGAAAGCGATAACATGAATAAACATAAACAGGTAGAGAAAAATTTCACAGAGAAGCAAGCGTTTCCTAAGTCCGCGGCGATAGCAATATTCTGGGGGCTTGGCCTTCTTCTGGCTTCCGTGCTGATACTGCATCACAATCCGCTTGCCGATCAGGTGACGGAGCAGATGAAGAAGGTAAGCGGCTGTGTGCTGATTACCTTTACCTGTATCATGTTTACGATCTATTATGACAGGATTGTGACCATTCCGGTGGAACTTTTCCAGAGCAGGGGATTGATCTGGAAACTGGCGAAAAATGATTTTAAGAAGAGGTACGCGGGTTCTTATCTGGGGATTGTGTGGGCGCTGGCGCAGCCGGTGGTGACAGTGCTTATGTACTGGATTGTGTTTGACAAAGTGTTTCAGGCGAGGGTGGAGTTTGTGGCGGCGGACGGCGTGGAGCCGCCCTACGTACTGTACCTGATGGCGGGTCTTGTGCCGTGGTTTTACTTTTCGGAGGCGATTTCCCAGGGGACGATGGCGCTTTTGGAATATACCTATCTGGTTAAGAAAGTGGTGTTTAACATCAGCATTCTGCCTATTATCAAGGTGATTGCAGCCACCTTCATACACATATTTTTTGTGGGAATCCTGCTGGTGGTGGCGGTTTGTTACGGGTACACCCCCACAATTTATACCGTGCAGCTTCTCTATTACAGTCTGTGTCTGGTATTCTTTGTGCTTGCGCTCAGTTATCTGACAAGCGCGCTGGTTGTTTTTATCAGGGATCTGCAGCAGATGATCAGCATTGCGCTCCAGATCGGCATGTGGGCGACCCCTATCATGTGGAATATCAAAATGCTGCCCAGTGACAACATGAAGACCCTCTTCAAGCTGAATCCGCTCGTCTATATCGTAAACGGTTACCGAAGCGCGATTTTTGAGGAGGAATGGTTTTGGGAGCACTTTTACTCTTCCACATACTTCTGGATCTTTACCATCAGTATGTTCTGCATTGGGACGCTGGTGTTTAGACGGCTGCGCAGTCATTTTGCGGATGTGCTATGAGCATTGCCGAAATATGTACAGATAAGAGCGCAGTGCTGAAGACGCGGATTCGAGCTGCGGTAATGCTCTTATATAATACGGGGAAATGAGTTATGGATAATAACATCGCAATTAAGGTCACTGATCTGGAAAAAGTGTATAAGCTTTATGACAAGCCCTCAGAACGGCTGAAGGAGGCGCTGCATATTGGCAGGGGAAAGCACCATACGGAACACCGCGCCTTAAAGGGCGTCAATATGACCATAAGGCAGGGGGAGTGCGTGGGGATTATCGGCACAAACGGTTCCGGGAAATCCACGATTCTGAAAATAATAACAGGTGTTCTTTCTCCGACGGCCGGTGAGGTGGAAGTTAACGGGCGCATTTCGGCCCTGTTGGAGCTGGGCGCCGGTTTCAACATGGAATACAACGGCATTGAGAATATATATTTAAACGGTACGATGATCGGCTTTTCCAAGAAGGAGATTGACCAGAAACTGGATGAAATTCTCGCCTTTGCGGATATAGGGGACTACGTATACCAGCCAGCGAAAACTTATTCCAGCGGCATGTTCGTGCGGCTTGCCTTTGCGGTCGCGATCAATATCGACCCGGAAATCCTTATAGTGGACGAGGCGCTTTCGGTGGGCGATGTCTTTTTTCAGGCAAAATGTTACCATAAATTTGAAGAATTTAAGGAGATGGGGAAGACGATTGTGTTTGTCAGCCACGATTTGAGCAGTATCAGCAAATACTGTGACCGTGTGGTGCTCTTAAATCAGGGTATAAAGCTGGGGGAAGGCATGCCCAAGCAGATGATAGACACATACAAACAGGTGCTTGTGGGTCAGTATACGGCGCCGGAAGCGGAGGGGGAGCGCCTGCTCGATGACGAGCAGCTTCGGGCGATGGCGGCGAAAGGCGTGGACGGCAGCAAGCTCGACGGATGCAATCCCGATCTTTTAGAGTACGGTTCTAAAAAGGCTCAGATTACGGAATACTATATTACGGACGGGAACGGGACGAAAACTTCCACTATTATAAAAGGAAGCCCGTTTACGATTCATATGCGCGTGGAGATGGCGGAGAAGATTGCCGCCCCTATTTTTGCGTTTACGATCAAGAATGTGCGGGGGACGGAGATCACAGGTACGAACACCATGTTTGAGAAGGCTTTTCTGGATTCCGTGGAAGCCGGGGAGACAAAGGAAATTACCTTTACGCAGGATATGAACCTGCAGGGCGGGGATTATCTGCTCTCACTCGGCGTGACAGGATATGAGGAGGATGATTTCACGGTGTATCACAGGCTGTATGATGTGCTGAGCGTGACGGTGATTTCGGATAAAGATACGGTTGGGTTTTATGATATGAACTCGAAGGTGACTGTAAAATAAAGGGTGTTATAGTAATTGGATGGCTGTCTGCGGCAGCGGGTCGTCGGAGAAGGCCGGGGAATTAAAAAATTGCCGGAAAGATATAAATAACTTATGATATTACGTGGAAAAGATGACTGATAAACGAAATGTTTTGCAAAGTGCCCGAGTTAGTGAGGAAAGTCTGATTTGGAAGATTGAAACAAGTTTTAAAAAACTGGACGAGCAAATAATTGACCAGACGGAACGCACCGATTCACAACATGCTGTTATTTTATGGAGAAAATAAAATATCATGCGGTATAAATGTAGAAAATAGGCAGATTTTGGAAAATAGGGAAAATAATATAATATAAAGATCCTATGGCGCCGAATGGGAAGGGACAGGATATGGCAGAAGATAAAACAGAACAAATCGGAAAAATAAAACTGGATTTAACAAAATACCCCGGCGAGGACCTGTACTGCGACGGGGAAATTGAGGATGAGCTTCTTGCGATTGCAAGAGACTGTGCGGAAGTGGAGTACCAGAAAATTATAGAGGAGAGGAAGAGCTGGGAGATTCTGTACCACCTCTCCCCGCTTCGTGAGAACATCGTCGAGTGGCTGCCGATAAGCCGCGCCATGAAGGTGTTGGAAGTCGGCTCGGGCTGCGGCGCGATTACGGGGGCGCTTTCAAGGCGTGCCGGGGAAGTGACCTGTGTGGAACTTTCCAAAAAGCGGAGCATGATTAACGCCTACCGCCATATGGAGGCGGACAACGTGACGATCCATGTGGGAAATTTTCAGGATGTGGAGCCGGATCTGCCGGAGGATTACGACTATATCTGCCTGATCGGCGTTTTTGAGTACGCGCAGGCGTATATAGGTTCCGAAACGCCTTTTGATGATTTCCTGCGGATTATAAAGAAGCACCTGAAACCGGGGGGACATATCGCCATCGCCATAGAGAATAAGTTTGGACTGAAATATTGGGCGGGGTGCAGGGAAGATCATCTGGGCACGTATTTCGGCGGCATTGAGGATTACCCGGAGGGCGGCGTGGTGCGCACCTTTACGAGAGACGGGCTGCTCGCCATTGCGAAACGCTGCGGGTTTTCGGAAATGCAGATGTATTATCCTTATCCGGACTACAAGTTCATGACGACCCTCTATTCTGACAGAAGGCTCCCAAAGCGAGGGGAGTTATCAGATAACATGCGTAATTTTGACCGCGACAGGATACGGCTCTTTGATGAAAAGCGTGTTTTCGACACGATTCTGAAAGAGAACCAGTTCCCGCTCTTTTCCAATTCCTACATGCTTCTTCTTGGCCCGACGCTGTCGGAAGAATATGTGAAGTATTCCAATGACAGAAGGGAAGAGTTTCAGATTAAGACCTTGCAGAGAAGCACGGGATTTGGCAGGAAGATAGAAAAACACCCGCTATCAAAAGCGGCGTGGAAACATATAGAGGCCACAGTTTCGGCATGTGAAAAGCTGACCGAACGGTATGAGGGAAGTCTTTTGGAAGTCAATGAATGCAAGCTGGAAAGGACGGCTGACGGCATACCTTATATTTCGATTAAATTTTTGGAAGGAAAGACGCTGGAAGAAATTTTGGATGAACGGCTGGAGAAAAATGATCTGGAAGGCTTTCACCGTCTGTTTGACGAGTATCTGAAACGGATCTCCTGGGGAGAGGAAAAGGAGGTCGCGGATTACGACTTAATATTTGCGAATTTGTTGATTCCACAGGCGGGTAACATGCGTCATGAAAAAAAGGTCATAAATGGGGAAAACGATATCGACCGTTATTTGGATAGTGAAAAGTGGGGGCTGATAGACTGCGAGTGGACTTTTGACAAGGCTGTTGAAACGAAGGAAATTGCTTTCCGCGCGCTGTACTGTTATCTCCTCGGAGACGAGAAAAGGAATAATTTAAATCCTGATTTAATAATGAGCAAGCTAAAAATCGACCCGGCGGAAGCGGAACAGTATCGCAGACAGGAGATGAAGTTCCAGAAATATGTGACGGGCAAACGGCTGTCCATGGCGGAGATCAGGGAGGAGATCGGCCAGCCCGTTTATGCGCTGACAGATTTCTGTGAGGGGTTAAGAAATAAGTCCTCAGATAACCGCATACAGATTTATGAAGATACAGGGAAGGGATTTCGCGAGGAACAGTCCTTTTTCCCGGAGGAGGACGGAGAGCAGATTCTGCGCACCGGGGAAGGCACGGTGGAACTTTCCGTGCGCATCAAAAGAGGAAGGAGTGCGGTGCGGATTGATCCCGGAAGCCATGCCTGTGTGATTTATATCAAACGGATCAGCTGGAACGGCGTAGAGATTCCCCTGAAAGGGAAACAGATTCAGATGAACGGGTTTAAGATCGGGGAGGATACCTATGCTTTTCCCACGCAGGACCCCAATATCACGCTTTCTCTCTGGGGGCTTTCTTCTGAGGAGGAGAATCATCTGGAAGCGGTTATGGAGGTGACGGCGGTGCCGTCGGAAACCATGGGACATTTGCAGAAAAGGGGATTGTTTAACTGATGAGCATAAGAAAGAACCGCTACGACTGGGTGTCGTACTATATGGCGGCATATGAGGAGGAGCGAAAAAAGAATACCCAGATGGCAGGGCACATTGCGGACGCGGAAAGACGGCAGGCGGATCTGCAGGATAATCTGAACCGTATTTGTTCCAACCCGCTGTATCGGATGGCGGCAAAGGTGTCGGCTCCTCTGCGCGGCATGGTAAGACGGATGAAGGGGATGCCGGTGTCCGGGGAAAGTCTGTCAAAGATTCAGGCTTCTGAGGAGAAAAACCGTGTTTACAGGGAGACGCTTAAGCGGCAGGCGAATCCATATCTGCAATGGATTGCGGAGTGCGAGTATAAAAATACGGATGTTATTGATTCGCCCGAACCTATTGCGGTGCAGGGGTTTCGGGAGATTGCCGTGCCTGAGACGGACGTTCGCATTCTGACTTATGGGGACGGTCTGCTTGCGCCTTATGTGTTTTCTGCAGTGCGGTCTTTCTTTGAGAAGAACAGCGCATGTCTGCTCGCCTATGCGGATGAAGACTTTTATTGGGGGGATCTGACGAAGCGGATGGAGCCATGGTTTAAGCCGGCTTATTCCCCGGACACCCTTCTTGCGTTCCAGTATTGGGGACATTTTGTGGCGGTTCGGGTCGGCGTGCTTGACAGTATGAGCTACCGCATGGTGAGCATGAAAGATCCCGATCTTGGCTTTTACGAGCTGTGCCTGCGCTTAGAGGAGAAGATTGAGGAGCTTTCGGCGGGATATTTCAAAAGGAGACAGGCGGCAATCGGACATCTGGATTCTATTCTCTATCATAGAAGTTACTGCCCGGCAGAGGAGACTTTTCTCGGAATCAGACAGGACGCCCCGGAGGAGGAGAGGTTTACTCTGGTGCGGGAACAGCTGAAAAAGGAACTTGCCGAAGGTCGTTTCCTGACGGGAGCCTCTTCTAAGTATGTGACGCTTAAGGAAGATATGCTGCTTAGGCGCGGCGGCCGCGGCGTGCTTTGGCAGGGGGCTGACCCTGATATTTACCATCTGATATATGACACTTCCGTTTCCGGCAGAGAACGGTGCACCCGGTCGGGGAGTGAAAACACGGCGATTGCGCCTCACCGCGTAGTTTCCGTGATTATCCCGTCGAAAGACCATCCCGAGGTACTGGAGAAATGTCTCCGCTCTTTCAGGGAAAAGACGCAGTACCATTTTTATGAATGGATTGTGGTGGACAACGGAAGCAGCGAAGAAAACAGGGAGAAAATGGAAGCGCTGCAGAAGATTTACGGTTTTACCTATATTTATGAGCCGATGCCATTTGATTTTTCAAAAATGTGCAATCTGGGAGAGAAGAAGGCAAGAGGAGACCTGATTCTTCTGATGAACGACGACATAGAGATTATAGAGGGGAGCTGGCTGGAGCGTATGGCGGGACAGGCTCTTTTGCCCCACGTAGGGGCCGTCGGTGCGAAGCTGTGGTATGCGGATACGGAAAACATTCAGCACGCGGGTGTTACAAACCTGAAAATCGGTCCTTCCCATAAACTGGTCACGTTTCCCGACGAGGAGGATTATTATTTCGGCAGGAACCGGGTCACCTATAATGTGGCTGCGGTGACGGGCGCATGCCTGATGGTACTGCGGAAAAAGTACGAGGCGGTAGGCGGTTTGGACGAGAATCTGCCCGTGGCTTACAATGATGTGGATTTCTGCTTTAAACTTTTGGAGGCAGGCTATGTCAATGTGCAGAGAAACGACGCGATTCTCTACCACCATGAATCCTTAAGCCGTGGACTGGACGAGCAGAATGACGGGAAGTGGGAAAGGCTTCTTGCGGAGAAGGAGGCGCTCTATAAAAAGCATCCGCAGCTTTGCGGCAAAGATCCCTTTTATCATAAGGATTTGATCGACAATGCGTCGAATTACATGTGTAATTATAAGTTTCCCCATGAGGACCATCTCTGCGTGCAGGAGGTGTCGTTTCTGCCTAAACCTTCTCTGAGGAAACTGTTGAAAAATGCGGACAGGGATATACTGCGGTTAACAGTGGACCTTGCCGGGCCCCAGCATAAGATTATGGCCGACGAGCCGGATATTCTGTGGATTATGGGATGGAACTATATTCCCGGGGCGGACAACGCGGCGTTCGGACGGAAAGTGGTTTTGCAAAGGGCTGACGGTGCCGGTTATCTGGCGGTTCCGGCGGACTGGCACAGGGCGGACGTGGAGGCAATTCTGCCGCATGAAAAGAATGTCGGGCTTGCGGGATTTGTCCTGCGCCTGCGGCGGGAAGAACTGGAGCAGGGGGAGTACCGGGTCGGCATGCTTGTAGAGACGGAAGCGTTGAGCCAGACAGAGCCGGGAATGACCTTTGTGGCATGGTCCGAGAGCGCGCTGACGGTTGTATAGTATAGAAAGGAGCCCTATGGACAGAAAAGGGATGACGGAGACGGAGGCGCTCCGCTTTTATAAGGAAGCCTACGGCAGGGAGAAACGCCGGGGACGCGCGCTTACGCAAAAACTTTCGGAGGCGGAGCATAACAGGGAGCAGACGGAGGGAAAACTGGAAAGAATCAAGAAAAGCTTTCTGTGGCGCGCTTCAAAACCGCTGCGTATGCTGATTCATAAGATTGCCCGCGTAAAGGAACGCCTGGGCTATTACGGAAGTCTCAAGGGGATTGCCCGCAAGCTGAATGCCAAGATGATCGAACGGCAGGCGAGGGCGCAGCACGGGTCTGCAAGTTTCCCGGAGCTCCCGGAGGCGGCGAGACAGCGCCTGCATAAGTTTGACAGGGAGGTCAAATTCAGTATCCTCATGCCGCTCTACAACACCCCGGAGAAATTTCTGCGGCAGGCGATAGAGTCTGTTATGGATCAGACGTACGAGGGTTGGGAGCTGTGTCTGGCGGACGGGTCGGATGAGGAGCACGCTTATGTGGAGCAGATCTGCCGGGAATACATGGAGAAAGACAAGCAGTATCTGCGCCCAAGCAGCAGTCTTTACTGCCGGATTGTATATAAGAAACTTAAGAAGAATGAGGGTATTTCCGGCAACACAAACGCCTGCCTGTCTATGTCCTCGGGCAACTATATCGCCCTCTTTGACCATGACGACGTGCTGCATCCGAGCGTTCTCTATGAGTATATGAAAGTGATCTGCGAGACAGGGGCGGATTATATCTACTGTGACGAGGCGACATTTAAGGGAAACGGTACCATTGATGACATGATTACCCTGCATTTTAAGCCGGATTACGCGCCGGACAATCTACGGGCGAACAATTATATCTGCCACTTCAGCGCCTTCGCGAGACGTCTTCTGGACGGGACGGAACTGTTCCGCTCCGAGTTTGACGGCAGTCAGGACCACGACATGATCCTGCGCCTGACCGCCCGCGCAAAGTGCGTGGTGCATGTGCCTAAGCTGATGTATTACTGGCGGTCCCATGCGGGCAGCGTGGCTTCCGACATCAGCGCAAAGAGTTATGCCATCGAGGCGGCGAAAGGGGCGGTTGCGGCGCATCTGACGGCGCAGGGTTATAAAAACTTTGAGATTACTTCCACAAAGGCGTTTGAGACGATCTTCCAGATCAAATATGAGATTCTGGGAAATCCGAAGGTTTCCATAGTGATTCCGAATAAAGACCATTTGGAGGACCTGACGCGCTGTATTTCCTCCATATTGGAGCGCAGCACCTACGATAATTATGAGATTGTCGTTGTGGAAAACAACAGCGTCTCGGAGGAGATATTTGCCTATTATAAAGAAATACAGGAGAATCCCGCAATCCGGGTGATAACCTATGAAGGCGAATTTAACTATTCAAAAGTCAATAATCTGGGTGTCGCGCAGGCAGACGGCGAGTATGTGCTTTTGTTGAATAACGACACAAGTGTCATAACGCCGGACTGGATCGAGGAATTGCTGATGTATGCCCAGAGGAAAGATGTGGGCGCGGCGGGCGCAAAGCTTTATTATGAGGACAGGACGATCCAGCATGCGGGCGTGGTTCTGGGGCTTGGCGCGCACAGGACGGCGGGGCACAGCCATTATCGTGTGGACCATCGCAACCTTGGCTATATGGGGCGGCTCTGTTATGCGCAGAACGTGATGGCGGTGACGGGCGCATGCCTGATGATGCGAAAATCCCTGTTTGAAGAGCTGGGCGGGCTGGACGAGAAGTTTGCCGTGGCTCTGAACGATGTGGACCTTTGCATCCGCGCGTGGAAGACGGGACGGGTGAACGTCTTTACGCCGTTTGCGGAGCTGTATCACTATGAGTCGGCTTCCCGGGGTGCAGACCTTTCAGGCGCGAACGCCGAGCGGTATGAGAAGGAGGCTGCGCTTTTTAGAGAGCGGTGGAAGGAGCTCCTGGAGCAGGGAGATCCCTATTACAATCCGAATTTTTCGCTGGACCGCAGTGACTTTGCGCTGAAGATTTCTGAAAATAAGGCAGATAAAACGGAAGGGTAAGACATGGGGGGATTGCGTAACGGGAAGCTGGAGGTTGAAATGTTGCGAAGTGCGAAATACCTTGACCGAATCACCCGCTTTTACTATAATCTTTTTAAGGGCGGGAAAACCGAAAGGTGGTAACAAATAGAGAGGTTACTGATATAATTGAAAAAACAAATGTTATTAAATAAAGGAGGGTTTCAAAATGGGCTACAAAGAGCAGTTTGAATTTTGGCTGGAGGATTCTTACTTTGACGAGGCGACCAAGCAGGAGCTTCTGGCGATCAGAAATGATGAGAAGGAAATTGAGGACCGCTTTTACAAGGAGCTTGCCTTCGGCACAGGCGGACTTCGCGGCGTGATCGGCGCGGGCACGAACCGTATGAATATCTACACTGTGCGCAAAGCGACGCAGGGTCTTGCCAATTACATAAAGAAACAGGGCGGCGAGGAGAAGGGCGTGGCGATTGCCTACGATTCCAGAAGAATGTCTCCCGAGTTTGCAGACGAGGCGGCGCTGTGTCTGGCGGCGAACGGCATCAAAGCCTATGTGTTCGATGCGCTTCGTCCTACGCCCGAGTTATCTTTCGCGCTCAGGGAGCTTGGCTGTATTTCCGGTATCGTGATCACGGCCAGCCACAATCCGCCGGAGTATAACGGTTACAAGTGTTATTGGGAGGATGGTGCGCAGGTGACGGCTCCCAAGGATGTGGAAATCATCGAGGAAGTTAACAATGTGACCGACTACCATACCGTGAAGACCATGGATAAGGAAGAGGCGAAGAAGGCGGGTCTCTATGTGGTCATCGGCAAAGAGATTGATGACAAGTACATGGCGGAGCTGAAAAAGCAGATCATCCATCCCGAAGTGATCGCGGAGATGGCGGAGGACATGAAGATTGTTTACTCTCCCTTTAACGGCACGGGCAATGTGCCTGTAAGGCGGATTCTCTCAGAGCTTGGCTTTAAGAACGTATATGTTGTGCCCGAGCAGGAGATGCCCGACCCCGACTTTACGACGTTGGACTACCCCAACCCGGAAGATCCCAAGGCATTCACCCTCGCGCTTAAGCTTGCGAAGGAGAAAAACGCCGATATCGTGCTGGCAACCGATCCCGATGCCGACAGACTCGGCATTTACGCACTGGATACCAAGTCCGGCGAGTATGTGCCTTTCACGGGTAACATGTCCGGCATGCTCGTTGCGGAATACATCCTGCGTGAGCGGACGGCGACAGGAAAGATGCCCGAGAATCCCGCTCTGGTGACCACGATTGTGACCACCAATATGGCACGGGCGATCTCGGAGGATTATAAAGTAAGATTTATCGAGGTGCTGACAGGCTTTAAGTTTATCGGCGAACAGATCAAACTCTTTGAGCAGACCGGCTCCAACAACTATGTGTTCGGCCTTGAGGAGAGCTACGGCTGCCTTGCGGGCACACACGCGAGAGATAAGGACGCTATCGTGGCTGTAATGTGCCTGTGCGAGATGGCGGCGTGGTGTAAGAAGAACGGCAGAACCGTCTGGGATCAGATGATCAACCTCTACGAGAAGTACGGCTACTATAAAGAGAGCCAGTATTCCATCACCAAGAAGGGTATTGAAGGCGCGAAGGAGATCGAGGATCTGATGAACAAGCTGCGCCAGAATCCGCCTAAGAGCTTCGGTGAGCTGACGGTGAAGGAATTCAGGGATTACGATACAGGAAAGACGCTGAATCTGGAGACAGGCGAATCAGGGGAGACCGGGCTGCCTAAGTCGAACGTTCTGTATTTTGACCTGACGAACGACTCCTGGTGCTGTGCAAGACCTTCCGGCACGGAGCCGAAGATCAAGTTCTATATGGGCGTGAAGGGCACAAGCCTTGAGGACGCGCAGGAGAGACTGGAGAGGCTGACAGAAGAAGTGAAGAAAAATATTTAAAGGAAAAAGAGCCGCCCCGGCATATAAGTGCGGGGCGGTTTACCTTATATGCACACGCCCGCATAAGGGATATTGCCCCTTACAGCGACATGCGGTCGGTGCGGCGGGCAGGGAAAAGTTTCCCCGCCCGATTGAAAAACAGGGAGAACCGTAATGGGAAATCGGATACTGAGAATCGACAATGTCAGAAAAACCGTAAATTATCTGAAGAAGAACGGGCTGGCGGGCACGTTCTATGCGGCGGCGGAGCGCGTGCAGGAGGAAAAAAGGGCGGATTACAGCTACCGGGTCCCCGACGCGGAGACGCTTTCAAAGCAGAGGCAGGAAACGGCGGACTATCCGTATTTTTTCAGCATTGTTGTGCCGGCTTATGAGACGAAGGAGGCATACCTCCGGGAGATGATCGCTTCCGTGCAGGCGCAGAGTTTTGCACGCTGGGAGCTGGTGATCGTGGATGCGAGCGCGGATGATGCCGTGGAGCGCACGGTAAGGCGGATAATTCACGAAACAGGAGACCTGCGGATACGTTACAGCCGTCTTTCTGAAAACAAAGGCATTGCAGAAAATACCAATGTGGGAATTGACCTGGCAGGGGGGGATTACATCGCACTTCTCGACCATGATGATTTCATAACACCTGATGCGTTATATGAGATGGCGGTTTCTATACACCGGGGCAGACAGGAGGGATGCCCTCCGATACTTTTATACTCCGACGAGGACAAGTACGACGAAGGCTCGAAAGCCTTTGTGTTTCCTAATAAAAAGAAAAACTTTAATTTGGATTTAATTTTATCGAACAATTATATTTGCCATTTTATGGCTGTTGAAGCGGGGCTGATGAAGCGGCTGAAACTGCGGGCCGACTATGACGGCGCACAGGATTATGACCTTACGCTGCGGGTGGTGGACAGCCTCTGGGAGGAAGACGCCCTCGCCCCGCGGGCCGAACGTATCTGCCATATTCCGAAGGTGCTCTATCACTGGCGTTCCCACAGGGATTCCACGGCGCTTAACACAGGGAGCAAAACCTACGCCTACGAGGCGGGAAGGCGGGCGCTTGCAGACTTTTGCGCAGGGCGTGGCTTCCGGGTACAGGTGGAGCACAGCCTGCATCTGGGATTTTACCGAATTGTCTATGAGCCTGACCTTCTGGGGGCAAGGCGGGATGTGGGCATGATGGGCGGGCGGATTCTGGACGGAAGAGGACGCCTTTTCGCGGGCGGTTATGACGAGGCAGGTCGATGCCTGTACGAGGGGCTTCCGGCGCACTTTACAGGGGGAAGCACACATCTTGCCGTGCTGCGTCAGGACTGCGCCGCGGTGGATATCCGCTGTATGCGCCTGAGAGAGGAATTACAACCGTTATTTTCTGAGATTACGGGTCTCCCATACCGTGAAAAATGCTTCCTGGTGAAGGAAGGGCGGGAAAAGCAGGAAATCCGCCTTGCGGATGTCTCAGGGCTTACCTGTGACGAGGAGGGCTATCGGAAGCTGAGCATGGCGCTTGGGGAAGCGGTGCGCAAAGAAGGATATCTTGTCGTCTGGGATCCCGGCATTACGGTTCGTATGTAATGACGAATGGCACAGGTAAGTGCGCAACTGATATAGGATTATGAGGAGTTTCGCGCTTACCTGTGGCGAACGTATTGAAACGAGGAAAGTAAAATGCCATATGTAAATAAGAAAGAAGCGGAGCCCCGCCGGGATAAGATCGGGGACGGCGGAGTCCGCTCGACGATTATCATTCCGAATTATAACGGGATTAAATATATTGAGAACTGCCTTGCTTCTCTGGCGGGGGAACCCGCACGGGTGATCGTGGTGGACAATGGGTCTGCGGACGGGAGCAGGGAGCTTGTGCAGGAAAAATTTCCGCATGTGCAGGTGATTTCTCTGGACAAGAATTACGGCTTCTGCGGGGCGGTGAACCGGGGGATTGAGGAGAGCGGCAAAGATAAAACGCCATATGTTATTTTACTGAACAACGACACGGCCGTGGAGCCGGGGTTCGTCCGTGCGCTGGAAAAGGCGCTTGACAGGGACAAAAGAGCCTTTTCGGGAGCGGCGCGGATGGTGAATATGTACCGCCCGGAGATGATTGACGACGCGGGGGACTATTACTGTGCGCTGGGCTGGGCTTTCGCTGTGGGAAAGGACAAGCCGGCGGCGGACTATGGGCAGCCGCGGGAGGTTTTCAGCGCCTGCGGGGGCGCCTGTATTTACCGCAGGAGCATCCTTGGGAAAATAGGGATGCTGGATGAGAACCATTTCGCGTATCTGGAAGATGTGGATATCGGCTACCGCGCCAGAATATACGGCTATCGCAATCTCTACGTGCCGGAGGCGGTTGTGCGCCATGCGGGAAGCGGCGTTTCCGGCTCCCGCCATAACGACTTTAAGGTGAAGCTGTCCGCAAAAAACAGCGTATATCTCGTTTATAAGAATATGCCGCCTGTGCAGATTCTCTTAAATTTCCCGTTTCTGCTTGCGGGCTTTCTGGTCAAGACGCTCTTTTTTCTGAAAAAAGGACTGGTAAAGAGCTGGCTGCAGGGAACGGCGGAGGGGCTTCGCCTTGCCGGCTCGGAGGAAGGCAGGGCAAAGCGGGTGCGTTTTGTGCGATCTCGCTTTCCCGCTTATTGCAGGATCCAGTGGGAACTGTGGCGGAACCTGTGGTATCGTATCCGTTTGTAGGTTGTCTGGGAACTTTATATGATACAATGTGCAAAAAGACAATCATATTTTCATATTGCAATTACCTATAGAAAGGAATTATGAGCGTGCATCAGGAGCTGGAACAGGTTGTCGCCGAAGTGAATAAGGTCGTGAAGGGCAAGGACTGGGTGATACGCAAGGCGCTTGCCGCGATCCTTGCGGGCGGGCATGTGCTGCTTGAGGACATACCGGGCGTCGGCAAGACCACTCTTGCCATGGCCCTGGGGAAAGCCATGGAGCTTTCCTGTAAGAGAATGCAGTTTACGCCGGATGTGCTGCCGAGCGATATCGTCGGATTTACCATGTATAACAGCGCGACGGGGGAATTTGAGTATAAAAAGGGCGCGGTATTCTGTAACCTCTTTCTGGCGGACGAGCTGAACCGTACTTCTTCGAAGACGCAGTCTGCGCTGCTGGAGGTGATGGAGGAGTCCAAGGTCACTGTGGATGGCGTGTCTTATCCGCTGTCTCTTCCGTTTACGGTCATAGCCACGGAGAACCCTTTTGGGTCGTCGGGAACACAGCTTTTGCCGGAATCCCAGCTCGACCGTTTTTTGATATGCCTGAGTATGGGATATCCTTCCCATGCCGCAGCCCTGGATATCCTGAAAGGCAGCGTGGGGCAGGGGCTGGACCGGGTCGGGAGCGTGATTACGGTGAATCGCCTGATGGAGCTGCGCGCACAGACGGAAACGCTGCATGTGGACGACAGGATTCACGAGTATATCATCAATCTGACGGAAGAGACGAGAAGAGAGCCGCGTATTGCGCTCGGGGTAAGCCCACGCGGCAGCATAGCGCTTCTTAAGATGGCAAGGGCAATGGCAATGATGCGGGGCGGAGACTATGTTGTCCCAGAGGATGTGCTCTGTGTGATAGACGATGTGTGGAGGCACCGTATTCGGCTGAGCGCCCACGCGAGAGCCGAGGGCCTGGGTGTGTCGGATATGATTATGAGGATTACGGAAAGGATACATGCAGTTTGATGGATAAGAGGCTGCGGCTGAACATAAAAGGAACAATCGGATTTCTCGTGGCAGCTGCCATTCTCATATGGATGTGGCGCTTTTTTGGAAGCTATCTCCTTTTTGTGGCGATACTGCTAATGATAACGGGTGTTATAATTTCCGTGCTCAGTTTATGGCATGTCCGCGGCAGGATGCGGGCGGAGATTGCGGCGCCTCATCACCGGGTGGGAAAAAATACGGATATTGAGATTGATATCTGTTTTGCAAATCCGCTGCGTTTTACGGGGCTTTCGCTTGATGTGACGTACCGCTGCGAAAATGTTTTCGCGGGTAGTATAGAGGAGAAAAGGGAAAAATTGTGGGCAGCTCCCGGAAAAGTGGGGAAAATTCGGTGCGCCATAAACAGCCGCTACGCAGGACTGCTCAGGATAAGTGTGGAAGAATGCAGGGTATATGATTTCCTGCATTTGTTTTATTTGACATACCGGGAGGCAGAAGACGGGGAAGTACTGGTATGGACTGTATTTGCGGACGGGGAAGAAACGGAAGAACGGTATTCCTGCATAGAAGGGTTTCCGAAAGAGAACGAGAGCAGGAAGCGGGGAGTGGAGTACAATCCCGATTATGAGATCAGGGAGTATGCGGCGGGCGACGAGCTGAAAAATATCCATTGGAAGTTATCGGCGAAACAGGACAAAATGATGGTGCGGGAGCGTATGGCTGCCGGGAAAGAAAAGGTCAACGTGCTGCTGCCGCTGGGGGACAATGCGGATGAGAACGATGCGCTGATGGAGTTTTTGTACGGCATGTGCAGACTTCTGCTCTCCAAGGAATATCCGGTTCAACTGTTCTGGCAGGGCGGCAGTCAGCAGCTTTGCAGCCGGTATATCGCGGAATCCGGCGAGCTTGAGAATGTGCTTGGAGAGATTTTGAGTGCAGACGGCATCCACGTTCCCGGTACCGTGGAGGCGCAGATGGCCATTGAGCATCCCGCGGAGCAATATCTATTATGCCGGCCGTTAATCGGGAGCGGGAGAAGCGGGGACTTGTCTTCTCCTGACAGGACAACGACAAAATCTCTGCGCCTTGCACAGACGCAGGATGGCGGTAAGTATGATTTTATCGCGGCGCTGGCAAGGACGTTTCTGCTGTTTCTGATCGTCTATGGATCGGTTGGCGGATTTCTGGCCGCATTTGAGATCGAGTTTCATTCAGGTTTATGCATGTTTACGTTTTTTTCGCTTGCCTTTGCATTCAGTGCGATAGACGAGACGGAGAAAAAATGGCTTGTCAATCTTACGACGCTGCTTGCTTTTTTGCTGTATTTATACATTGCGGTTACGAATTACTGGGTGATAAACAACGGATACTATTACATACTCAACCGCATTTTTGATGTGGCAAGGGATTATTTTGGCCTGTCTGCCGGTATGGAATATGCACTGGTAGTTGAGGACAGATATCTGGCAGTGACGACCTTTGCCATATTCTTAGGTATGGTAGGGATCATTTTACTGAATATACAACTGCATAACAAATGTACGCTTCCAAAGGTAATGCTTTTGACGTTGACGCCATATGTCCTGCCGATGTATTTTGAGTGCTCGCCGCCTCTGCTGTATATGATCTTTCTGCTGACCGGGTATGCGTCGGTCATGATGCTGTCTTACGGCAGGGGGCGTATCTCAGGGCAGATGCGTTACACTCTTCCCGTGACGGCGGCGGCAGTCGCATTGTTTGTGGGGGCTGTGACGTTTATCATACCGGAACAGGGCTATACCCGCACAGTGCCAGGGAGCAGGGCGAAAGAGGCGTCCGCAAAGGCGATGGAGAGTTTTGCCCGGTATGGTATGCGGGCTTTGTTTCCGCAGGATACCGCGGGTTCGGGGGTAAACGGCGGCAGGCTGAGCAAAGGCTCCGCCGTCATGCCCGGCTATGAGACGGCGCTGATTGTCAGGTATACGCCGTATAGCTATAACCCCGTATATTTGAAGGCTTTTACGGGAGTGGATTATATCGGGACCTCATGGACGGAAGCGGAAATGGAAGCGCCGGAAGACGGAAATATGGAGATGTCACTGTACAGCAGGCAGCATCAGTTTGAAGAGACCCACGGCGAAGTATACCAGGGGGCAGGCATCATGGAGGTGGAGAAGGCCGATGTAGAAGATACGTTCGAGTACAGGCCATATTATACGGATTACTGCAATATCAAAGAGGAGGACGGTACGTTTTCTTATCGCTATTATCCCGATAACGGAAAGACTACGCTGCTGTTTGAAGGCAAGCCGTATATAAGGTATCTGGATGTGCCGGCAAGCTGTGAAACAGCAGTCCGCCAAATATGTGAGGAGGCCGGTTTCGCGGGAACGGAGGAGGAGATTGCGCAGCAGATTGTAACGTATTTTGAAGAAAACTATAATTATACGTTAAGACCGGGGTTTTATTATGGAAATCCCGATTATATATCACATTTTCTGCTGGAGAGCAAAAAGGGGTACTGCGCGCATTTTGCGTCGGCGGCCACCATGCTTTTCAGGCAGATGGGCGTTCCGGCGCGTTATGTGGAAGGATATGCCTTTTCATATGCGGCTGTTGCCGAGAACGGCGAGCTGGTGGAAGGCGCTGATTATGACGACTATTATACGGGCTTTTCTGAGATAGGAGAGACGGCGCTTATTGAGATAGAGATTCCGGAAGCTTACGCCCACGCGTGGGTAGAGATATACGACAGCGAGAGGGGATGGATTGTTGTGGACCCAACGCCGGCGTCCCATGAGGAGGAAACCGTTTCTTTCTGGGATGTATTTATGGGGAGCGAAGGCGGTGAAACAGAGCTTTCTCTTGGAGAAAATGCTTTCGGCACATATCTTGAAAATGCGCTGGGAGTCATGGTTTATGCAGTTTTGGCAGCATTCCTCATCGCGGCCGCATTATTTATGGCAGTCGGAATGATCCGAAAAGAGAAAGAGAGACATTTGTCAGGCAGGGAACGCGTGAAACTTGAGTATGGGCGGCTGCAGAGGGCGGCCGCAAAGAAAAACGGGAATTTTCAAGCGCAGCGCACCCTGAGAGAGCAGATCACATGGATGAAGGAGAACTGCGGCGCAGAGATTGGCGAGGAGCAGGAGAAAGCGCTTTATCAGGCGTTTTTTGCAGAGGAGACCGGGTACGACTGTGACAGGCTCTGCGGGGAGCTGAGGCGCATTAGGCGGTTGTCGGATTGTGGCGGTTGTATTTTTCGACGGTTTATTGTAAAATAAAAATAATTATGGCGTAAGCAGAGTATGATAACCATGAGATGGCATTATGGATAAAATGTGTTAAAAACGCGTAGAGCGTAGACTGATTATGATAAAAGATAACCAGAAATATTTCAACAGACTGCACGTTGTGCTGGATGCCGTGGTGATAGCGGCGTCCTATACGCTGGCTTGGTATCTGAAGTTTGCAAGCCCGTTTTCGGACTCCAACCCTAATGTCGGCGCCCTTGACATGAGCACCTATTTTGAGATGCTCTATTTCATCGTGCCGGGCTATCTCATTTTGTATTATGCATTTAATCTCTATACGCCCAAGCGGGCGACCGTTCACCGATACGAGATTTTGAATATCTTTCAGGCGAATACCGTGGGCATGGTGGTGCTGATGGCGGGCTGGTACATGGTCGCGCAGATCCACTTTTCACGTACCATGATGGCGATGTTTTATGGCATCAACATCGTACTGACCACGCTGGGGCGTTCTCTTATCCGTATTCTTCTGCAGTATTTCCGGGAAAAAGGTTACAATCTGAAATATATTCTGCTGGTTGGCTATTCACGTGCCACGGAAGAATATATCAAACGAATCAACGCCAATCCCCAGTGGGGGTATGTGGTGCGGGGCATTCTGGACGACCATGTGCCCGCCGGTACGCTATATAAGGGTGTAAAGGTGGTGGGGTCTATTGAAAACCTTCTCTATATTCTCCCGGAAAACAAGCTGGACGAGATAGCGATTACCCTGTCGTTGAAGGATTACGACAATCTGGAACATATTGTGGATCTGTGCGAGAAATCCGGCGTCCACACGAAGTTTATTCCGGATTACAACAGTCTGTTCCCGAGCCGCCCCTACACCGAGGACCTGATGGGGCTGCCGGTTATCAATATTCGTTATGTGCCGCTCACAAACACCTTGAACTGGTGGATGAAGCGGATCGTAGATATTCTGGTGTCCCTGATCGGACTTGTGGTGGCGTCGCCCGTGATGATTGTTTCCGCCATCGCCGTCGGCTGTACATCAAGAGGCCCGGTCATCTTTAAGCAGGAGCGGATCGGTCTGCACAATAAGCCCTTCCGCATGTACAAGTTCCGCACCATGGAGGTACAGAAACCGTCCGCGGAGAAAAAGGGATGGACGACGAAGGATGATCCACGCGTCACGAAGGTCGGAAAGTTTTTGAGAAGGACGAGCATAGACGAGCTGCCCCAGCTTTTTAATATTTTAAAGGGTGATATGAGCGTGGTGGGCCCCAGACCCGAAAGACCGCAGTTTGTGGAGCAGTTTAAGGAGGAGATTCCGCGCTATATGGTCAAGCATCAGGTCAGGCCGGGCCTTACGGGCTGGGCGCAGATCAACGGCTACCGTGGCGATACTTCCATAAAAAGAAGGATAGAGTTCGATATTTTTTATATTGAGAACTGGACGATGTCTTTTGACATCAAGATTATGTTTCTCACGATTTTCAGAGGTTTTATCAATAAAAATGCCTATTAGAAGAGATACTAAAATCTTAAGAATTATGAAAGACTTTCGGAAGAAAGTGGGAATGATATTGCAATTATATCAAGATGTAGTATAATCTTATAAGAATGTCCACTAAAACTTGCTTTTTTGGACAATATGTGACAAAATGAAAAAACGGACTTTTGAAATTGGATCAGAGACTGAGGGAGCACAGAGTATGGCGAAAAGATATGATGACGACTACGATGATGAAGAAATAAGACCCAGAAAGAAATCTTCCGGGAAAGGCGGCAGCTCTTCCGGGAAGAAGAGTTCCAGTAAAAAGAAATCAGGAAAGAAGGCGCAGGCGAAAAAGCAGCGCAGGCGAATCATTCTTTTTATCATAGAGATTATTATCCTGCTGATAGCGGTGGTAGTGCTCTATGCGGTTCTTGCCGGTACGGGAAGCGGAAAGGTGGAACTTAAGGAGAAGGATATTATTATCAACAAGACCGTGCAGGAGGCGCAGGAAACGACGATGAAGGGGTATCGGAACATTGCCCTCTTCGGTGTGGATTCCACAACGGGCGCGCTGACAAAGAATACCCGGAGCGACACGATTATGATCGCTTCCATCAATCTGGATACGGGAGAATGTAAGCTGGTATCTGTATACCGCGACACATACCTGAACCTGAGCAACGATTCGTATAATAAATGTAACGCGGCTTACGCAAAGGGCGGTCCCGAGCAGGCTATCAACATGTTAAACATGAATCTGGATATGAATATCACGGATTTCGTGACAGTCGGATTTGCAGGACTGACGGATGCCATAGATGCGCTGGGCGGCGTGGATATCGAGGTGGACGAGTCGGAGATCAGCCACCTGAATAACTATCAGCTCTGTATTGCGGAGGACTTGAAGAGAGAGTATACGCCGGTGACGGAAACAGGATACCAGCGTCTTGACGGCTTACAGGCCACAGGCTACTGCCGGATCCGCTATACGGCGGGAGATGATTTTAAGCGTGCAGAGAGGCAGAGGGAGGTGCTTTCCGCAGTTGCGGACCAGGCAAAGAAGGCGTCGCTGCCGAAGCTTACTGAGACAGCCAACTCCGTATTTGGAGAGGTGTACACATCTCTGGATCTTTCTGAAATAGTGGATATGCTGGGCGATGTGGGATCTTACCAGATTACGGAGACAGATGGTTTCCCGCAGGAGAGCATGAGACAGACGGGTACGATCGGATCGAAGGGGTCATGTGTTATCCCGACCAGTCTGGAGGACAATGTCAGATGGCTGCACGAGTTCCTGTTTGACGCAAGCGACTACGAGCCGTCCGAGACAGTCAAAAAGTGCAGTGAGAAAATTTACGAGGAAACAAATGGATATTTGACGAAATAAAAGCAAAGGGGCTTGTTTCACAGGCCCCTTCAATGCGTGTATAAACAAAGTCAGAGGGCGGAGGAAAGACGAGTGGAGAAAGTGGACGTGATTATTCCCGTCTACAAGCCTGATCGCAGGTTTTTGACGATGATAGAGAAATTACAGGCGCAGACAGTGCCTGTTAACCGTATTATTCTTATGAATACGGAGCAGAAATATCTGGACAGACTGCTTTACGGTACTACCTTGGAAAGGGAGAATCATAATATAACAGTGAAGCATCTGTCAAAGAGGGAGTTTGACCATGGGCGGACGAGGAACCAGGGAGTGAAGCTCTCGGACGCTGATGTGTTTGTGATGATGACGCAGGATGCCATGCCGGCGGATGAGTACCTGGTGGAGCGGCTTTTGGAGAGCCTGCGGGGAGAGAAGGTGGCGGCGGCATATGCCAGACAGCTTCCCGACAGGGACAGCAGTGAGGCGGAGCGGTACACGAGGCGGTTTAACTATCCCGAGCAGTCCCGCGTAAAGACGAAGGAGGATCTTTCTGAGCTTGGCGTCAAGACTTTTTTCTGCTCCAATGTCTGCGCGGCATACAGGAGGGATATTTTTGATCAGCTGGGCGGTTTTGTGAACCGGGCGATCTTTAATGAAGATATGCTCTATGCAGCCAAGGCGGTGGAGGCAGGCTTTTGTATTGCCTACGCGGCGCAGGCAAAGGTATACCATTCCCATAATTACACATACAGGCAGCAGTTTAGAAGGAATTTTGACCTGGGTGTCTCACAGGCTGACCACCCGGAGGTATTCGCCGCTTACCCTTCGGAGTCGGAGGGTATCCGATTAGTGAAGAGCACCGTGGCGCATCTGAAGAAAAAGGGAATGTGGGATAAAATACCGGGCGTTATTATACAGAGTGGATTTAAGTACATGGGGTACCTGATGGGGAAACGGTACCGGCGGCTGCCGGTGCGTCTAGTGATGGCATGTTCCTCCAACAGGGAATATTGGCGAATGTGAGAAGAGGCATTCTCTGCATAAACATAATAGTAGGAGGAATATGGTGGGATGTGTGGAATCGTAGGTTATATCGGAACAAAACAGGCGGCGCCCATTATACTGGACGGCCTGTCCAAATTGGAATACCGCGGGTATGACTCGGCGGGTATGGCGATCTATGACGGGGATGGAAAGATTAATATCACAAAGTCAGTGGGCCGTCTTAAGATTTTGGAAAATATCACCCGCGGCGGGGAGACTATGCCGGGGGTCTGCGGCATCGGGCATACGCGCTGGGCGACCCACGGTGTGCCGAGCAACACCAATGCGCACCCCCATTTCAACGAGGCGGAGACGATTACCGTGGTACATAACGGTATCATTGAAAATTATCTGCAGCTCAGGAAGATGCTGACTGACCGCGGGTATCACTTTGTGTCGGAGACGGATACAGAGGTTTTGGCGCATCTGTTGGATTATTATTATAAAGGAAATCCCCTTGAGGCGATTACAAAGGTGCTTCACCGTGTGGAGGGTTCCTATGCGCTCGGTATTCTTTTTGCGGACTGTCCCGATCAGATCTTTGCGGCCAGGAAGGATTCTCCGCTGATTGTAGGTCAGAATGAGGACGGCTGCTTTATCGCTTCGGATGTGCCGGCGATCCTGAAATATACCCGCAAGGTGTACTATGTGGACAATCAGGAAGTGGTGCGTCTGCGGGCGGATCACATGCATTTTTACACGGTGGATGAGGAGGAGACCACAAAGGAGCCCGTCTTTATCGAATGGGATGCCAGTGCGGCGGAAAAGGCGGGATATGAGCACTTCATGCTGAAGGAGATGTACGAGCAGCCGAAAACCGTGACGGATACACTCCTTCCCCGCATTAAGGATAACGATATCGTGATCGAGGAACTGAATATGACCGACGATGAGATCCGTGCGGTGAATAAGATTCATATTGTGGCCTGCGGCTCCGCTTACCATGCGGGCGTTACGGGGAAATATGTGATCGAGGGACTGGCGCGTATTCCCGTGGAGGTGGACCTCGCCTCGGAGTTCCGTTACCGCGATCCGATTCTGGAGGAGGGCGCGATGGTGGTGGTCATCAGCCAGTCCGGCGAGACGGCTGATACACTGGCGGCTCTCAGAGAATCCAAGAAGAGAGGCTTTCAGGTGCTCGGCATCGTAAATGTGGTCGGCAGTTCCATTGCAAGGGAGTCCGACAATGTCATGTACACCTGGGCCGGGCCGGAAATCGCGGTGGCGACCACAAAGGCTTACAGCGCCCAGCTTGTGGCGCTTTATCTGCTGGCGATCAAATTCGGCAGGGTGCGGGGGAAAATCGACGATGCGGCGTATGCGTCAATTTTAGGCGACCTGCGGTGCCTGCCGGACCAGATAGAACTGCTTTTGAACAATAAAAACAAGATTCAGAGATTTGCAAACCGCTACATAGGCGCGAAGGACGTATTTTTTATCGGCAGGGGGATCGACTATGCGATTTCGCTGGAAGGTTCGCTGAAGCTGAAGGAGATTTCCTACATCCATTCTGAGGCATACGCGGCGGGTGAGCTGAAACACGGCACGATTTCCCTGATTGAGGAGGGTACGCTTGTGGCGGCGGTGTCCACCCAGCCTGCGCTCTACGCGAAGACCATCAGTAACATGGTGGAGGTGAAGGCGAGAGGCGCTTTTGTGCTGGCGGTGACCTGCGAGGAAAATAAGGAGATCGAGAAGGCGGCGGACTATGTGATTTATATCCCGGAGACAAACCCTTATTTTGCCAATTCGCTGGCAATCATACCATTACAGCTTTTCGGGTATTATGTGGCCGTCGGCAAAGGGTGCGATGTGGATAAGCCCAGGAATCTGGCGAAGTCCGTGACCGTAGAGTAACGCGAACACAATTTTTATAAAATTTGGTCACAATTAAAACACAAATGACAGATATACTAAGGACATAATCAGCGAGGGGAAATAAAGCAGGCGGGCGTGAGTCCGTAATTTATGGAAAGGGAGCGAGATTATGTACGACAACAATTATCCAAACGATTATTCCAATCATGCGGGTTCGGAACAGACGGGGCTTCAGTCGGGAAGCGAGTCTGAGCAGAGGGGGATCGGTTATCGGTCTTACCATAATCAGAATACGGGAAGCCAGGCAGGCAGTGCATACGGCCAGGGCGCAGGCCAGAATACGTACGGAAACAGCAGCGCGTATGCGGGAAACGGCGGTGCTTATCAGGCAGGCGGCGCTTCCTATCAGGGAAACGCGGGGAGCTATCACTACGGCAGCGCTTACCCGGGCGGTTATGCCCAGATGGATAAAAAGAAGGAAAAGAAGCACCGGGAGAAAAAGCAGGGCAGCGGGTACTGGAAAAAGGCGCTTGTTGCAGTGTCGCTCGGATTGTTCTTCGGACTTTTTGCAGGACTTGGACTGTACGCCGTAGAGGCTGTCGCAGGGATGGAGGATAAGGGCAGCGCAGTTCAGGAGAAGACGGAAGCTTCTCCCACGGCTGAGGCGCAGATCGACACGGAGATTCCGACACCGGCGGATGTGCCGACGATCAAACAGTCGGACTCGGCGACGATGGTGGTTACCGATGTGACGGACGTGGTGAAGAACGTGATGCCCTCCATCGTGGCGGTGAATAACCATTACACAGAGACTATGTCATGGTTCGGGCAGTCCATGGACAGCGAGGCGGATTCCAGCGGTTCTGGCATTATCGTAGGACTTAATGATTCGGAGCTTCTGATTGTGTCCAACTACCATGTGGTGGCGGACACTGATAAGCTGACGGTGCAGTTTAATGAGGGCAGCGAGGCGGAGGCATTTATTAAAGGACAGGATTCCAAAATGGATCTGGCGGTTATAGCGGTGCCGGTGACAGAGTTGTCGGACGCTACCCTGGATGCAATAGAAGTGGCTACGCTGGGTGATTCCGACGCGCTTGAGGTGGGTGAACCTGCCATCGCTATCGGCAATTCCCTCGGATACGGTCAGTCTGTCACGACTGGCGTGATCAGCGCGCTTGACAGAAGCATCAATCTGTCGTCAGGAAGCGGATACGGTGGAGATACGGTGGAAGGCACGTTTATTCAGACAGATGCGGCGATCAACCCCGGCAATTCCGGCGGCGCGCTCCTTAATATAAAGGGCGAGGTAATCGGTATCAATTCCAACAAGATCGGCGGAAGCGCCGTGGAGGGCATGGGCTATGCGATCCCTATTTCTTCGGCAAGCCCGATTATCGCGGAGCTGATGCTCAACGAAACCAAGAGCAAGGTGGCCGAGGAGGAGAGAGGGTATCTGGGCATTACCGGCATCAGCGTTACACAGGAAGTTTCCCAGGCGTACGGTATGCCGGAGGGCGTGTATATCGCGCAGGTTTACCCCGATACGGCGGCAGAGGCGGCGGGTCTTAAGCAGGGCGATATCATCACTAAGTTCGGCGGCAATAAGATCAGATCCATGGATGAACTGCAGAAGGAACTGGAGTTTTACGCCAAGGGAGACCAGGTGGAGGTCAAGGTAATGACCATGACCGTTGCCGGATACGAGGAAGTGACGAAGACGCTGACGCTTGGAAATAAAGTGAGCGAGTAAATGAAAGGAATATAGTGGAGACGAAAATCCCCGGCAGGACGGTATCGTGAGGATATGGCTGCCGGGGATTGCTTATGGAAAGGAAATTCAAGTATAGATAATCCACTGGTCGTATGCTATACTATGGGCAGACCAGGGTACGCGGGTGAATGGAGGGAAGATAAGAAGTATGGACGATCATAGAGACGATAAATACAAAGAGACAGAGCTTGATCAGAAAGAATCTGGTACGGAGGAGAAAAAGGGCGACGATTCCGGCAGCGATTACGAGGACGTCTGCTTTATCTGCCGCAGACCGGAGAGCAAGGCGGGGAAGATGTTTAAGCTTCCCAACAATATCTGCGTCTGCGATGACTGTATGCATAAGACAATGGATACAGTCAGCCAGTTTGACTATCAGGGGCTTTTGAACAACCCCAATATGGGCGACCTGAACGGAAAGGGCTTCCCCAATATCAGTTTCGTGAATCTGGCTGACTTGCAGGGAGACGGCGGCATTCCGAACAAGCAGAAGCCGAAGAAAAAGAAGAAGGAAAAAGCGGCGGAGATTGACATCAGGGATATCATGCCGCCCCACAAGATCAAACAGAAGCTGGACGAGTATGTGGTCGGGCAGGAGCATGCCAAGAAAGTGATGTCCGTGGCGGTTTATAACCATTATAAGAGGGTGGCGACCGGCACCATGGACGAGATTGAGATAGAAAAGTCCAACATGTTGATGATCGGTCCTACGGGCTGTGGAAAGACTTATCTGGTGAAAACGCTGGCGAAACTGCTGGATGTGCCGCTGGCGATTGCGGATGCCACATCGCTGACGGAGGCGGGCTATATCGGTGACGACATTGAGAGCGTGGTATCAAAACTCCTCGCAGCGGCGGACAATGACGTGGAACGGGCGGAGCGCGGCATTATCTTTATCGACGAGATTGATAAGATCGCCAAGAAAAAGAACACCAATTCCCGGGATGTGAGCGGGGAGTCTGTGCAGCAGGGGATGCTTAAGCTTTTGGAGGGCGCGGAGGTGGAAGTGCCGGTGGGCGCAAACTCCAAGAACGCCATGGTGCCGCTTGCCACAGTGAATACGAGAAATATTCTTTTTATATGCGGCGGCGCTTTTCCTGATCTGGACGAGATCATTAAGCAGAGACTGAACAAGAAGACTTCCATCGGTTACAGCGCGGAGCTTAAGGATAAATACGATAAAGAGAAGAATATCCTGAGCAGAGTGACGGTTGAGGATATCAGGAAATTCGGGATGATTCCTGAGTTTATCGGCCGTCTGCCTGTCGTTTTTACGCTGGAGGGCTTGAGCCGCGACATGATGGTACAGATATTAAAGGAGCCGAGAAATGCCATCCTGAAGCAGTACCAGAAGCTTCTGGAGCTGGATGAAGTGGAGCTTTTGTTTAACGAGGGCGCGCTGGAAGCTATTGCGGATAAGGCCATGGAGAAAGAGACCGGGGCCAGGGCGCTTCGGGCCATTATTGAGGAATTTATGCTGGACATCATGTATGAGGTGCCAAAAGATGACAACATCGGCCGGGTTACCATCACGAGGGAATATATCGAAGGAAACGGCGGGCCGATTATTGACATCCGCAGCAGGAGCGCGGAGCACCCGGATCGGCTCAAAGTGGTGCAGCAGCCGGTGATCGGTTCGTAGGCTGCAGTCAGGTCTTCGACCTGCAGCGAGCGGCATATCGTACCAGTAAGTGTCAGGACAGCCTGTCACCGCATTTAATATAGATAAGGAGTGACGGGGTGGAAGGGGCATATAAATAACTTGGGTTATTTATATGTATAAAAAGGCTTGACCTGCAAAGAAATGATTTTGTCGGAAGAATTTGCGGATATTATTGCGGATTATGACGCGATAGAACAGATTTTGGAAGATGTGGATATAGAGTACTGCTATCACGCCGTTGACGCCGGATATGGTGTGGCGACCGTGCGGCGCAGTCAGGTTGCGCCTATATCCATAGGATATTACGGGTATTCGACGATTCCTAAGCTGTACGGGCTGATGCAGGCGGGAGAGCGGGTTTTTGACGCTTCCCCCCTGGCGGCAATGGGAAATATCCGAATACAGAACCCGCCGCTTTCCCTACAGGGGAGCGGCGTTATTATTGGGTTTGTCGATACGGGAATCAATTATAGGGAAGATGTGTTCCGAAGAGAGGACGGGAGCTCGCGCATTATATCAATCTGGGATCAGACCATTCAGACAGGGGAACCGCCGGAGGGGTTTCTGTATGGAACGGAATATCACAGGGAGGATATCGACAGGGCACTTGCCTCCGGGGACCCGGAGGCGGTTGTGCCGAGTACCGACACCAACGGGCATGGAACGAAGATGGCTTCCGCGGCGGCAGGCAGTCTTTTGAATCAGGGGCTGACCTTCCGGGGAGCTGCGCCTCTTTCGGATATTGCGGTGGTGAAATTGAAGGAGGCAAAGACCTATCTGCGGGAGTACTATCTGATTGATGACCGCGCCGTGGCATATCAGGAAAATGATATTATGGAGGCTGTGAAATACTTGCAGCAGATGGCAGTGGCGTTTAGTAGACCGGTAGTGATTGTGGTAGGGCTTGGTACGAACATGGGCAGTCACGACGGGACTTCCGCCCTGGATTCCTACTTGAATATCGTGGCAGGGCGCAGAAGCAGGGCTGTTGTGGTGGGCGGCGGCAACGAAGGGGACAAAGAACACCATTACGAAAACTTTATGCCGGGCAATGTGGAAATCCGCGTTGCCGGCCAGATGAAGGGATTCTGTGCGGAAATCTGGGGAAGCATCCCCGACGCTTATTCGGTTTCGATCCGTTCACCTGGAGGGGAGGTTTCACCTGTCATTGATTTTCGGAACGGAATGGACAGGAATATTTCCTTTATTTTTGAGAGAACCAGAATACAGGTGGGGATCCTTCTGGTGGAGAAAGACTCCGGGGACCCGCTCATTTTTCTGCGCTTTCAGGACCCGACGCCGGGAATATGGACGGTGACGCTTACGGCTTCTGTGCGGAGACTAAGCGGCGATGGGCACTACCACATATGGCTGCCGATTGAGGCGTTTCTGGAAGACAGCGTCACGTTTTTGCAGCCGAGCCCCGATGTGACATTGACGGAACCGGCTAACGCGTCTCAGGTCATTACGGTTTCCACTTACGACAGCTATACGGACAGCTGGTATGCGCCCTCAGGCAGGGGGTTTACCAGAAACGGCAGCATAAAGCCGGATCTCGCGGCGCCGGGGGTGGGTGTGCACACCGCGCTGGGGGAGACGGACGGTTCCTGTATGGCGGCCGCGCTGACGGCAGGCTGTGTGGCGCAGTTTCTGGAGTGGGCTGTCGTTGACGGCAATGCTTTTGCCGTGGACAGCCGGGGGACAAAAAGCTTTCTGATTCAGGGGGCGCAGCGCCCGGGGGATATCCGTTATCCCGACAGACAGTGGGGCTACGGACGCATCGACATCAACGGGACGTTTGAGACGTTGGCGAGGCTGTAGGGGAATCGCAAAACTTGCTGATTTTCCCTACTTGTGGTAAGGTAATATGTAAGCGTTTTATTTGGCATACTATGCTTACTCAGTGAATTTGAATGTTCATGGAAGGCGGATACAGTAGAATGAAGATACGTAAGCTTGGATTGACCGGGCTGATTTTGATTCTGTTTCTGATGGGCTGCGGGAAATTTGTGGAGGAAACGGCGTCGTCAGCAGAGAACGATGCGCCGGAAGAGACGCAGCAGGAGACCGAAGAAGATGAGGAGAACGGATCGGGCGTAGAGATGACCTCATGGCGGGAGTCGGTGCAGAAAATGTTCGAGGATCCGTACGGGGATTACAAAGAGACCGGCGGCGAGATTGCTTTTCTGACTGACGGCTCCGTGGAGGATGGCGCTTACAATGAAGCCATCTATAACGGCGTGCGGATGTATGCGCTGGGGGCGGGCACTTCTTTTTCCTATTACCATGCTGAACCCGACAAGCCGGAGAGCTATCAGGAGACTATACAGCGGGCTGTGGAGGATAATGCAGGTCTGATTGTCTGTGCCGGAGATGTTTTCGGTGAGGCCGTAGGCGCGCTGCAGGAAATTTATCCGCAGACGTCTTTTCTGCTGGTGGACGCCGTGCCCCATGACGGGGACCGTGAGGAAATCCCTATTGCGGAGAATGTGCACTGCGTTCTTTTCCATGAGGAACAGGCAGGGTACCTTGCCGGCTATATGGCAGTCTGGGAGGGATATAGGAATCTTGGCTTCATAGGCGGCAGGGAGGAGCCGGCTGTTCTGCGCTATGGTTACGGCTATCTGCAGGGAATCAATGCCGCGGCGAAGGATCTGTCGCTTACTGACGTGGCGGTTAATTATTGGTATGCCGACACTTACGCCGCTGATAACGCGGTGCGGGAGAAAGCCGACTTCTGGTATGGGAACGGCACGCAGATTATTTTTGCCTGCGGCGGCGGGCTGTACGAGTCTGTGCTGGAAGCAGCGGAAAATAGGGACGGCCTTATGATCGGTGTGGATGTGGACCAGTGCAGGATTTCAGACAGGGTTTTGACCAGTGCGGTTAAAAATATCGGTTCGGCGGTGACGGACGCCCTCGACGAATATTATGCGGCGGGAGGCTGGTCTGAGGAGGACGCCGGACAGGTGAAACGCTACGGCGTGCAGGAAGGCTGTGCGGCGATTCCGGTGGTAGATACGGAGTGGCGTTTTAAGGAAATTCCTACGACCCACTTTTTTGAGATATATAAGCAGATGAAAAGAGGCGACAGGACGGTGTCGGACGCAGTGGACATGCCGCCCGAGGTGGCTGTTTCTGTAAATTATGAATGAGCGCGGGAGGTTTGGAAGTGTATAAGGAGAAGATGAGCAAGATCCGTTCCGGGCGTCCCATGCTTACAGGCATCTGTCTGGCGCTTGTACTGCTTTGCGGCTGTGGAGAGGAGGCGGCGCCCGCGAGCGCGCCATCAGGACAGGAAGTGGAAAATGCCGCCAAGGAGCGGGAAAAGGAGCTGACGGAACTGACGGCGGGTGAGACAAGCCTGTCGGTGGATGAATTGTCTGAGTATGCAATGGACGTGGCCCTGACTTACGACGCGGAGCTGAAAAAACTGAGGTATTCTCTTACCATGCCGCTGATCCCGTCCAGCGACGACGCGTATCTGTATTTATTCAGGGCAGATACCTGGGAGGAGGACGCGGACGCCCTGGAGAAGGAACCGGTCACAAGAGGGCGCAAGGACAGGGAGTGGGAGATCGGGTTTCCCTACCGTGACGCTTATTTATATGAAAGGTTTATCCCGGCGGTTAAACTGGATGGAAACTATGTGCCGGTAGGCAGGAGCGTATATATATCAAACCCGGAAGCGCTTGCGGGAAATCAGGAGCCTTATCCTGAGAAAGGCTCCAAAAAGGGGATTCTGCTGGATCCCACGATGCTTGGTACGCCGGAACTGACGGAGCTGGATGTCAAGCATGCAATTTATAATATTCCGCTTTCGCATATTATGGGAGAAACCACTGATCCGACCTTCCCTACCATCACTTACACTTACAGGGGAAGAAATTACGCCTTTAACGGGGCGGCGATCAATGGCTATGACGGGCTTTTTACCTATCTGTCTGATATGGGGATGAGTGTCACGGCGGTGGTGTTAAATGACTGGAACGAGGCTTTCCCGGAATTAATTCACCCGGATGCGCGCAATCAGGAGAGCGGCGCGTATTATTATATGTTTAATGCAGATGACAGGGAAGGAACAAGAACCATTGAGGCTGTGGCAGGCTTTCTGGCGGAGCGCTATTCAAGCGGGGAGCACGGTATGATACATAGCTGGGTGATCGCCAATGAGATCAACCAGAACCGGGTCTGGAATTACATGAACACCCGTGATGTCTTCCATTATACAAAGGAGTTTGAGAAGTCTTTCCGTATCTTTTATCAGGCTGTAAAAAGCCATTATGCGCAGGGACGTGTGTATTTCAGTATTGACCATGCATGGAACAGCAACGAGGGCGACAATTCCGGCTTTTTCAACGGCAGGGATATTCTGGCGGGCTTCAATGATGCGGCGCTTGCGCACGGGAACTATGACTGGGGTGTTGCGATCCATCCTTACCCCGAACCGCTTACCCGTGTGAACTACTGGTCGCAGGAGTACGATAAGACGATAGATGCCCCTCATTTATCCATTATGAATCTGAATGTGCTGACTGACGTGCTGTCTGAGGAAGCTTATCTGGACAGGGCAGGCGATGTGCGCAGCGTCACCATCACGGAGCTTGGATTTTCTTCGGGTTCCGGGGAGCGGCTGCAGGCGGCGGCTTTCGCTTACTGCTATTATATTGTGGAGAATAACCCTTACGTGGATGCTTTTCTGATGAACCGGCAGACGGACGCGCCGGAAGAGGTGATGTCGGGACTTGCCTTCGGGGTGTATGAGTATGACCATACAGGGAAATATATAAAAGATGTTTTCCGCTATATTGACACGGACAGGGCAGGAGAATACACGCAGTTTATGCTAAATATTCTGGGCGCGGACAGTCTGGACGAGGCATTGTCCTGGGCGGCGGCGCCGGGTGAGGGAGAATAAAATGAAAGTTTCCCTGTTAGTGACGGTTTATAATGTGAAAAAGACGCTTCCAATCACACTGGATAGCATCGAGAAACAGGATTATCAAAATCTGGAAGTAGTGATTGTGGACGGCGGTTCCACGGACGGTACGGTGGAACTGATCAAAGCGTTTGCCGCGCGGATGGAAGGAAGGCAGACACTGTCGGTGCGGTGGGTTTCGGAATCTGACGACGGGCTTTATGATGCGATGAACAAAGCGTATCGTATGAGTACCGGGGAATTGGTTGCGGTCTGTAATGATATATTATGTAAACCTAATGCGGTCAGCAAAACGGTTGCCGCGCTTAGGAAGGCCGGTGCAGGATGCGTGGGCGTTCATGCGGATCTTGTTTATGTGGAGGGCGAGCGGATTATCAGAGAGTGGCGTATGGGACAGGGGCGGATTTCGGAGGGCTGGATGCCCGGGCATCCGACCCTTTTTCTGCGGCGTACGGTATATGAAAAATACGGGTTGTATGACACTTCCTACCGCTGCGCGGCGGACTATGAGTTTATGGTGCGCTTCTTAAAAGAGCCGGAAAATAGGCTGGCTTATGTGCCGGAAATTCTGGTCGCCATGTTTTACGGCGGCACAAGCAATGCGGGCCTTAAGAATTATCTGGTGTCCTTCAAAGAGGGATATCTGGCGCTTCGGAGAAATGGCGTCTCCCATCCTCTCTGGATTACGCTGAGAAGGAGCCTGCGGGTGATTTTACAGTTTGGGAAGAGATGAAATGAGTAGAAAACAAGTAGGATTGGCAGCTTTATCGCTGTTTGCCGTTGTCTTTCTGTGGGTATTTACAAGGGTGGGTGAATCGGACCGGCTGGAAAACTATGTTTTGGACGGACCGGTCTACGACGAGATTGCAAACGGGCGCCGGGAATGTGACGGAGAACTGTTGAAGGAAATTATGTTTGGCGGCGAATCCCTGTTTTACGACCGTATGTCACATACGTTTTACTATTCTTTGCCGGAAGGCGATGAATACGGATATAACCCGGTTGTGACCTTGAAAAATACAGGGGGGGGGGTAAATTTTTCTCTCAGGGAAGAAGGGATCACGGACGAATTGGTTTCTTCCGGGCGAAAAATTACCTGTATGGCATATAACGAAGAGGCTTACGAGCCGTATACGCTGGTGGTGACTACGCTGCCCCTTATGAGTATCGAGGCGGAGGGGTATATGTCCGACGAGGACGTCCGTATGGAAATGACGCTCTTTGACAACCGTGAAAAGACCCGGGTAAGCATCTGGGAATCGGAGGGGACGATAGCGAGGAGAGGGCGCACTACCAGCACCTATGCAAAAACGGGATATAAAATCGAACTGTCGGAGAAGTTTTCCCTTCTTGGCATGCGGCGGGACGATGACTGGGTGCTGTATGCCGGTTACAATGACCAGGAGAAAATCCGAAATGTATTTTCCTGCAATCTCTGGAAAAATTCCTGTGCCGGGAACAATTCTTTCGGTATAGATAACGGCGTGGAGTACCGGTATATCGAACTTTTCATCAATGGCATGTACGAGGGGCTGTATGCGCTGGGATACCGGATTGATGACAGGCAGATGGGAGTCAGCGCTGAGGCGGACAATGGCTGTATCTATAAAAAGGTAAATTACTACAGTGAGTATCCCGTCACATGGACGGATGAGGGAACCATCCCGGATTACGAAATTTCCACAAAGAAGCTAGATGCGGAGCAGACAGCGGCAAAATGGCAGCAGCTGTATGATTTTTACGAGGGTATTCTTTGGCATCAGGATGACGATGAATGGCTTCTTAACAGCATTGACCTTGACAATAGCATCGACATGCACCTTTTCCTGAATCTGGTGCAGGGTGAGGACAATGCGAAGGGACCTTTCACCAAAAATATGTATATCACGGCGAGAAAGACAGAGGAGGGCGGATACCGCTATCTCTATACGCCATGGGACCTTGATATCACATGGGGCAACGTCTGGGTGCATGATGCGCCTAATTACACGGTGGCTTACGGCCTTGCGCCGGCGGATTCGGTGATTTGGACGAGCGGCTGTCTCTATGAGCTTTTGAGTAATGGAAACCGCGAGGTGCGTGAACGGTATCTCGCAAGATACCGGGAACTGCGGGCGGGGGCATGGTCGGAAGAAGCCCTTCTGGAGCAGCTGGACTGCCTGGAGGCCCAGATTTTTGATTCCGGCGCTTACGTCAGGGACAGGGGGCGCTGGGACGGCGGCAGTTATGTGTCGGATGAAACGCGGCTTTCTGCGTTTAAACAGTATGTTCTGGACCGCCTTGCGGCGATGGACCATTATTATGACCAGATAGAAGATGGGGAATTGGATTTCCCTCCGCGCTTCAGCGGTGGGGAAGGGGTAAACGACTGATCTATGGAATCAGGCAGGAGGTATGGTATGGCGTTGATTGGATTTGCGGCTCTGGCATTCGGGATTTTTGTGTTGGATCTGCTTTTGAAAAACTGGATTGAAAAGCGCATGGTGGAAGGGGAGGAGAAACCTTTCTGCAAGGGTAGACTTTTGGTCAGGAAATATCATAACAGAGGCGCATTTCTGGACATAGGTGAGGGGAAACAGGGGGTTGTGACCATGCTGTCCCTCGGGTTAACGCTGTTTATGACCCTGATTTTTCTCGGCACGTTCAGTTTTCGGGGGAACTCTACCCTTAAGGCAGGGTTGGCCCTTCTACTGGGCGGCGCCTACAGCAATACCTATGATCGCCTGACAAGGAAATATGTGGTGGATTACGTCAGTTTTCCCGTGAAAAACGAGCGTTTCCGCAAGATTGTCTTCAACGTGTCGGACTTCTGCATTATGGTTGGGGCATTGCTTTTGGCAATCGGGGAGACAAAGAGAAAATAGGGGGATAAAAACGAGCCGGGAGAACAGTTCCCGGCTCTGTGTATGTGCAAGATTTTTAGGCGGTAATGACTGTGCCGCTTTTTCCTTTCAGGGCTTCCCTGACGCTGCCAAGGGAGGTGATCAGCACCTTTCCGAGTGGATTTTCCTCCAGATATGTGATGGCTGCTTCAATTTTGGGCAGCATGGTTCCCGCCTCGAACTGTCCCTCTTCGCACAGTTCTTTCGCCTGTTGGACGGTGAGGGAAGGGAGCGCCGCCTGATCCGTTTTTCCGAAATTCCGATACACACAGGGCACGCCTGTCAGGATAATCAGTTCGTCAACATGAAGGCTTGCGGCAAGTCTTCCTGCCACAGCGTCCTTTTCAATGACCGCGGATGCGCCTTTTAAAACATGGTTTTGTTCAATCACGGGAATACCGCCGCCGCCGCAGGCGATCACGACCTGGCCGGCCTCAGCCAGCGTGCGGATGGCGTCGATTTCCACGATATCAATGGGACGGGGAGCTGCGACCACCCGTCTGAATCCTTTGCCCGGTTCCTCTTTCACAAAATTTCCCTTTTTGATTTCTGCGTCCGCGTCCTCCGCGGACATGTAGCGCCCGATCACCTTCGTAGGATTGTAGAAGGCGTCGTCATAGGGATCAACGGTCACCTGAGTCAGGATGGTGCTGACGGTCTTTACGATACCGCGCCCCACCAGTTCGGCGCGGAGCGCATTCTGGATGTCATAACCCACATATCCCTGGCTCATGGCGGAGCAGACGCACATAGGAGCGGGGGTATAGTCCGTATACACCCGTCGAAGCTCTGACATTGCCTTGTGGATCATGCTGACCTGCCGTCCGTTTGAGTGGGTGATGGTGAGCTGGTAATCGGCTTCCACCAGGTCCGCAAGCGCTCCGGCGGTCTTTTTCACCGCATCCCACTGTTCTAAAATTGTATAACCGAGCGCCTCATGTCCGAGAGAGACGACTGCCTTTTTTTTATTCATTTCACACTGATCCTTTCGCGTTTCGGATTTTTTGTATATTGCAAGTATATCAGAACGGCGGGGCTTTGTATAGAATGGTTTTATAAAATGTTATGTAAACTTATATGCAGCGCAGGGGAGTAGAGGTTAAAGCGCGAAAATATGATGTTTTTAGACAAAGAATCATCCTGTTTTGCATAAAACAGAAGGTAATATTATGTAAAGTGATTGTCTGTATTATACAAAAATTCGAAAGAAAATTTGTGCTAATTTATGCAAAGTACACAAGAAACAGTTTGACAATATATGGGCGGGGCAGTATAATGAAAGAATATTAAGTGCAAATTCATTGAGAAGTAAAAATTTAGGGGAAGGGGGTGAAACCAACGCCGCGAAAGGGGTTAGCGAGCGTTGGTGCCAGGATGAGTTACCTGAGTGCATTGCAGGGTTTGTCGTTGGAACAGATTCAGTCAGTAATTGAAATTATGCAGCAGTCTTCAGAAGCATATATGTTTATTCTGGATTTGACTGTGGATACTTACATGGTGGCGGAAAAGGCTACAAAGCGGTTCCCCTTCCAGTCTACTGTGATTGAGAACTGTTCGGAGTCGCTAAAAAGCGTGGTGTATCCTTCTGACTATGAGCTGCTGGCGGCGGATCTGGAGAAATGCCGGTCGGGGGAAACGGATATCCATGCGCTGGAATACCGTTGGCTGGACCGCATGGGCCGGGTTGTCTGGATCAGCTGCAAGGGAACGGTAGTGACAGGTACGGAGGGTCACAGGCTTTTGATCGGTGCGGTCACTGAGATGGGGACAAAGGCGAAAGCCGACAATATTACGGGGCTTCGCAGAGAAGTAAGGTTCCGCCTTGATTTGGAATCGACGCTCCGGGACCAGCCGGAGTCTGTGCGGTACCTGATGCGTATCGGCATTGACAATTTCAAGGAGATCAATGAGAAAGAAGGCGTGGAAGCCGGCGACGAAGTACTGCGTGAGCTGGCGGAGTGTATTATAAAAACTGTGGATGAAAGTGTGGATGTTTATCGTCTGGTGGCGGATGAATTTATGATTGCAGACACCGGGAAGGGCGTGTCGATGGAGCCGGGCGAAGTCTACAGACAGATTCAAAGAACCATAGCCGATATGGTTAAAAATAAGGAATACAGCCGCTTTTATACTGTTTCGGCGGGTGTGCTGGAGGGGGATTTTTCCGGCAGAAACGTGGAGGAAGTTATGCGGCTTACGGAATTTGCCCTGAATGAGGCGAAGCGCAACGGCAGAAACCAGATGGTATCTTTTGACAGGGACGCCTATGACGTGTATCTGGAGCGGCTCAATATCCGCAAACTTTTAAGGCAGGACGTCAACCATAATTTCCGGGGATTTGAGGTGTATTACCAGCCTATCGTATCGGCCACCGACTATAAACTGATCGGCGCTGAGGCGCTGCTGCGGTGGAAAAATGAAAAATTCGGCAGTGTATCCCCGGCAGTCTTTATTCCGATCCTGGAGGAGAGCGGTCTGATTATTCCGGTAGGGCAGTACGTTCTCTGGGAGGCGGCAAAAACGTGCAAGAAGTGGAAAAAATACATACCCGAATTTCATGTCAATGTCAATTTGTCCTATGTACAGCTTTACAGGAGCGATATGATGCGGGATGTGGAACGCTGCATCCGGGAAGTGGGGATTGACCCGGAAAGTCTCGTTTTGGAGCTGACAGAGAGCGGTTATATCGAGACGAACGACAGGATCAAGGAACTGTTCAGGGATCTGAAGTCGAAAAACATTGATCTGGCGCTGGACGATTTTGGCACGGGCTATTCCAATATGCGCTATCTGAAGGAGATCGACGCCAAGACGGTGAAGATTGACAGAAGTTTTGTGGTACAGGCACTTAAGAATGAATACGATTATAATATCATCAGCCACATCATAGATATGGTGCACAGTCTCGGTTCGGTTGTCTGCATGGAAGGGATTGAGGAGAAGGAAGAGCTTTCCAAAATGATGGCTACCAAGCCGGATATGATACAGGGCTATTATTTCGGGAAACCCTCACCGGCGGAGCAGTTTGAGAAGGAGTTTTTGCAGACTACAGATTCTCCCTGATCCGGATGTCAACATCTACATAATTGTTTTCGGAGGCAGGCATTTCTCCTGTGGCAAGACAGGCGAACAGGATCGCGAGGGGGAGTGAACCCTGTTGAAAGGGCTGTTGGCAGATAGTGGCTGCGATCAGTCCTTTTTCCATATATTCCCGGGTGGTGGGAACGAGATCATTTGTTATGACAACTGTGTCGTTTTCACGGGCAGAGACTTCGATAGCCCTGCAGCCGCCGTATACGCCGCCCGCGGTAAAATAAAAAGCGTTTATTTCGGGATGGTCCGAGAGAAGTTTTTTCGTCAGCTCGAAGCTCACCTGGTCGTCGTCGTTGCTGTTGACGGTATCCACGATATGGATATTCGGGTGTGCCGCGACGATATGTGCGAAGCCGGCGATACGTTCCGTGTGGCAGAGGATGTTCTGCGAGCCGGAAACGATGCCGACGTGCACTTCGCCCTTTGTCATCAGGCGCATCAGGGCGCCGGCGGTTTCCCCGGAACGGTAAAAATTGCTGCCCACATAGGCGATGCGGCTGGCGTTTTCAATATCGGTATTTAAGGTCACCACGGGAATCCCCGCGCTGTCCAGGCTGTCGATTTTTTCACGCACGGCGCTGTCGTTATAAGGGGAGATGGCAAGACCGCCTATACCTTCCGAAAGCAGTGCGTCTATGGCGTCGAGCTGCTGCTGTAAGCTGTATTCCGTCTGCTTTATGAGGACGCTGCAGTTATAGCCGGCGAGTTCTTCCGCTTTTTCGCGCACGCCCGCGAGAACGTCGTCAAAAAAAGGGTTGCCGACGCCCAGAAGCACGACGCCCAGCTTCAGGTTTTTTTTCTGGGCGGCAAGCACGATGCCCGCCTTGTTCGGCTTATAGTCGAGAGCGCGGACAATCTTCATGATTTTTTCTTCTGTCTGGGGATTGACGTCGCCGCGGTGGTTTAAAACACGGTCCACCGTACCCCGGGACACGCCGGCGAGAGCGGCGATTTCCTTGATGGTTGCCATGGCGGGATTTCCTTTTCTTAGTTTGTTGTCGCTGATAGCGGTGCGCGAGACTTAGTGCTTCCAAGTCAGCTGCTGAGCTTTAGAAGTACTTCTCGCGTTTTTCACTTTAGCATATCAAGTGGAAATAGACAATGCGTTCGGCTGCATTTTGTATAAAGTTACGAAAAAAATATACGGTATTGCTTTTATGGGCGGGACAGCTTATCATGGAAACAGAAGGATCGTGCACGGGCACGGAAAATTTTAGCAGAAAGAATTGGAGGGTAAAAATGCTTTATATTGGGGTGGATTTGGGCACAAGTGCCGTGAAGCTTCTTTTGATGGAGGGGAACGGGAAGATTGTCAATATCGTTTCGAAGGAATATCCGCTTTATTTCCCGCATCCGGGATGGTCTGAGCAGAAGCCGGAGGACTGGTACGAGCAGAGCATCGCGGGGATTAAGGAGCTGATCGCCGGTGTGGACAAGAGCCAGATTGCGGGCATCAGTTTCGGCGGGCAGATGCACGGGCTTGTGATTCTGGATGAGAAGGACGAGGTGATCCGTCCCGCGATTCTCTGGAATGACGGCAGGACTACGGAGGAATGCGATTATTTAAATAACGAGATCGGCAAAGATAAGCTGTCCGAATATACGGCGAACATTTCCTTTACGGGCTTTACAGCGCCGAAGGTGCTCTGGGTGAAAAATAAGGAGCCGGAGAACTTCGCAAGGATCAAAAAGATCATGCTCCCGAAGGACTATATCGCATACAAACTGACAGGGGTGCACTGCACGGACGTTTCCGACGCTTCCGGCATGCTCCTGTTTGACGTGAAGAACCGCTGCTGGTCCAAGGAGATGTGCGAGATCTGCGGCGTGAAGGAAGAGCAGCTTGCCAAGATTTACGAAAGCTATGAGACGGTGGGATGCGTGCTGCCGGAGATTGCAAAAGAGCTGGGCATTCCCGAGAATGTGAAGGTTGCGGCGGGCGGCGGCGACAACGCGGCGGCAGCCGTAGGTACGGGCACGGTTGGAGACGGTATGTGCAATATCTCCCTCGGCACCAGCGGCACGATTTTCATCTCGTCCGACAAGTTTGGGGTGGATAAGTTCAACGCCCTTCATGCCTTTGCCCATGCGGACGGGCACTATCATCTGATGGGATGCATGCTCAGCGCGGCGTCCTGCAATAAGTGGTGGATGGATGACATCATCGGTACGGAGAAATACGCGGACGAGCAGAAGGCGATCACCGACGATAAGCTTGGCGAGAACCATGTGTATTTCCTGCCTTATCTGATGGGAGAGCGCTCTCCCCACAACGATCCCGACGCGAGAGGCACATTTATCGGCATGACCATGGACACCACGAGGGCGGACATGACCCAGGCGGTACTGGAGGGTGTGGCGTTTGCGCTGAGAGATTCCCTGGAGGTGGCGAAGTCCCTCGGCATTCATATCGAGCGGACGAAGATCTGCGGCGGCGGCGCGAAGAGCCCGCTGTGGAAACGGATGATCGCCAATATCATGAACCTGAAAGTGGACGTGATCGAGAGCGAGGAAGGCCCCGCCATGGGCGGCGCGATGCTGGCGGCGGTTGCCTGCGGCGAGTATGCGAACGTGGAGGAAGCGGCAGAAAGAATCGTTAAGATTGTGGACACGGTAGAGCCGGAAGCTTCGCTTGTTGAGAAATACGAGAAGAGATATCAGCAGTTTAAGCAGATTTATCCGACCTGTAAGGAGCTGTTTAAAAAAATTCACTAGCAGCGTAAGAAGTACTTCTATAACTCGGCGGCAGAGGCTGTCTCGCTAAGAAGTACGAAATCTTACGCGGGAGAATGCCATAAGACGGGCATTCTCCGTCTGATAAATAAAATCACATAGGGAGGAGCAGGAGAGCATGGAGATTAAGAAAGTGACAGACCCGTCATTTCGCAAGTATGGCAGGGTTGTACAGGGGATTGACTTTACGGACCTCGTAGAGGCGATCAAGAGAGAGACGCCGCTGCCGGACGGTGTGGCTTACGAGCCGTCCATCAAGGCGCTGGAGGAGACGGAGGCGGCAAAGGCATTACAGAGGAGAACCTACGGTGAACTGCCGATTGAGGTGGGCTATTGCAACGGTCATAACTATAAGCTCAATGCGATAGAGTATCACAGGAGCTCCGAGATCAATGTGGCGGCTACGGATGCGGTATTGATCGTCGGCATGCAGCAGGACATCACGGACGATTTCAAGTATGAAACCGCGAAGATGGAGGCATTTCTGGTGGAGGCGGGTACGGCGGTAGAACTTTATGCGACAACCCTGCACTACGCGCCCTGCAGTGCGGATGACGGCGGTTTTAAGGTTGGTATCGTGCTTCCGGCGGGGACGAACTATCCGCTTGAGGAGAAACACGAAGGATGGGAGGATTCCCTGATTACGGCGCAGAACAAGTGGCTTATCGGTCACGAGGAAGGCGGACTTGACGCGGGCGCGCATATCGGACTGGTAGGGAAAAATTTAGACATTCGTGAATAATTCACAAGTATAGTTATAGAAAGCCGATTGCTGCGCGCTATGCGCTCTCGCAATCGCCGCCGATATTTGCAATCCGGTCTGGCGACCTACTTGCGCGTACCGGCTTGCCCGTCCGATGTCTGTACGTTCCTGCATGCAGTCCGCACAGCCGCCGTCCGGGACTTTCATAGTAAAATACCGGTCAACCCGGTTAAAGGAGGAAAATAAAATGAACAATTTACCGAAAGTAAAAATTGGTATCGTTGCGGTAAGCCGTGACTGCTTCCCGGCGTCTCTGGCGATTAACAGAAGAAAGGCGTTGGTGGAGGCTTATGCTAAGAAGTATGACGCAGCGGACATCTACGAGTGCCCTGTCTGCATCATCGAGAGCGAGATCGACATGGTGAACGCGTTAAAGGATATCAAGGACAACGGATGTAACGCACTCTGCGTGTACCTTGGCAACTTTGGCCCGGAAATTTCCGAGACTCTGCTCGCAAAGCATTTCGAGGGTCCCAAGATGTTCGTGGCTGCAGCAGAGGAGTCCCAGGGCGATCTGATCCAGGGCCGCGGCGACGCTTACTGCGGTATGCTCAATGCAAGCTACAACTTAAAGCTCAGAAATGTAAAGGCTTACATTCCGGAGTATCCTGTTGGGGATGCTGAGGACTGCGCTGACATGATCCATGAGTTTATTCCGATTGCCCGTGCTGTTGCGGCGCTCTCCAGCTTAAAGATTATATCTTTCGGGCCCAGACCGCTCAACTTCCTTGCCTGTAACGCGCCCATCAAGCAGCTTTACAATCTCGGCATAGAGATTGAGGAGAACTCTGAGCTTGACCTGTTCGAAGCGTTCAATAAGCATGCGGACGATCCCCGTATTCCCGACGTAGTGAAGGATATGGAAGCGGAGCTTGGCGACGGCAACAACAAGCCCGAGATTCTGCCTAAGCTTGCGCAGTACGAGCTGACACTGCTTGACTGGATCGAGGAGCACAAGGGATATCGCGAGTATGTGGCGATTGCCGGAAAATGCTGGCCTGCATTCCAGACACAGTTTGGCTTCGTTCCCTGCTTTGTGAACAGCCGCCTGACCGGCAGAGGCATTCCGGTATCCTGTGAAGTGGATATCTACGGCTGCTTAAGCGAGTTCATCGGCGAAGCTGTAAGCGATGATATCGTAACGCTGCTTGACATCAACAACTCTGTTCCGAAGGATATGTACAAAGAGTCCATCGAGGGCAAGTTTGATTATAAGTTTACCGATACATTCATGGGTTTCCACTGCGGCAATACCTGTTCCAAGAAGCTGTCCAAGTGCAGCATGGAGTACCAGATGATTATGGCAAGATCCCTGCCTGAGGAAGTGACACAGGGTACGCTCGAGGGCGATATCGTTCCCGGCAACATCACCTTCTACCGCCTGCAGAGCACGGCTGACAACATCCTGCGCGCATATGTGGCGGAGGGCGAGGTTCTTCCTGTGGCTACCAGATCCTTTGGCGGCATCGGCGTATTCGCTATTCCTGAGATGGGCAGATTCTACCGTCATGTGCTGATCGAGAAGAATTACCCGCACCACGGCGCGGTTGCTTTCGGTCACTTTGGCAAAGCGCTGTTTGAAGTGTTCAAGTATATCGGTGTGGATGTGAGCGAGATCGGCTATAACCAGCCGAAGAGCCTGCCTTATCCGACAGAGAATCCTTTCGCATAATTTAGAAACAGTAAATGTGCAAAAATAAAGCGGAGCCGGTTATCCGGCTCCGTCTTTTTTGTTTGTCTGGGTGTAGCACAATTTGTTATACTATCGTATCCAGTATGGAATCTGTGGTCGGTACACTCACGCCGCCGTTGTTGTTGTAGGTCTTGTTATTCAGGGCGTCACCCTGAGTAGCGTAGCGGTAAATGGTGTTTACCCTGTCGGTCATTTTCTCAGCAAAAGAGTATGCGCCGCTAAACAGATTCTTAACACTGCTCATATCCGAGTCCTTAAACTTCTCCTCGTCGATAGAAAGGGTCTTGTCAGAATTTACGGTAACGCCCATCCGGGAAAACGCGCTCTTGTTGTTGCTTACCAGATTCTTGAGATAAGATGCCTGGTTGGCAACGTTGCTGTTTGCACTCTTGTCGGTGTTTTTAATCAGCTCGTTATAGTCTTTTATAAAAGCGGAAAATGCCTTGTAGACGTTTTCCTTGTTGTCGTTCGTGATATCTGTGGCGCCCAGGTTCTCGATGGACTTGTAAAGCGCATTTGCGGCAGAGGCTGTGGAAGCGTCTGTCACAATTTTGTCCTTGTCTTTATCCTTCGTGGAGGAGGTGCTTGATGAAGAACCGCCCACACCCGCGTATTTGGCCTTGGAGGAAGTCACTGCCTCGCCATCGCCTGCAGCCCTGTAAATCTGGCTTGCCCTGTCGGCGGCCTTATCCGCGAAAGAACCAACGCCGCTAAAAAGTGTCTTAACGGTACCGCCATGTCCCTTTTCCGTGTCCGCGAGTGTATTCTTAAGCGCATCCTTGTCGAGGGAAAGCGTCCTGTCGGAATTCATGGTAATGCCGATTTTGGAAAACAGCTTATAATTTGCATAGTAAGTGTCGTATAAGGACTCTGCCTGCTTCTGAACGGTAGAGTTCTCGCTCTTTGCCGCGCTCTTCATCAGGCTGTTGTAGTCTTTGACAAAAGTGGAAACGGAATCCGTGATTTTGTCGATGTTTTTCTCGCTGCGGTCGTCATAGTTTAACGAACCGAGAGCCGAAGCGGATCTGTAAAGGGATGCCGCCGCGGAAGCGGAAGCGTTGTCCTTGACTTTCCCCGCTTTATTCGAGCTGGTTTTTCCTGACTCCTCCGCCTCCTGCTTTTCCAGTTTCGCGTAGTAAGTCTTCATCATCTTACCGTAGCTGCCGTTTTTGATAGCGGCATAATCGCTGAGCAGCGAACCCATTCCGCCGGCGCTGTCACCGCCGCCCGAGCCGCCAAGCAGCGCAGAGTAGGTGTCTGCCATTCCTGAATTTAAACCGTTTAAATTGATTCCCATGTCAGTACCCTCCTTGTCTTAGTAGTTGACATCCATGTCATATATGTGTTTACAGCAGATTATTCTTATATCTATTATTTCGTCTTTTCCATGGATTTGTAAAGAGGTTTACAAAAAAATATTTCTAAAAATTTTCAGATTTTTCTTGACTTTGTTAGAAAAATATGTACAACGAGATTAAAATGTCTAAAATGCACAAAAAAGGGGGTAAAAATAAAGTGAATAAAGGCAAAAGGGCGACAAATATTTTATATTGTTGACACAAATTGTTTAAAATGCTATAGTAGTAGAAACGTACAGAAGAATAATTGACAAAAGTGCAAAAAAGGAATGGGCTTTCGCGTTCTGTATATTGTATATATTGCAAAAATGGCAGACGCATAGTTTATAGATGGGAACGCGGGGCTTTAACAATCGGGCGCGCGTGGCTGCCCGGCTTTTTTATTAGAAAGGAGAGCGCGGCATGGGACTTTTAAAAGGTATTTTTGGAACAAAGGAAGAGAGGATGCAGGTCGTTTCTCCGGTGGCGGGAAAGCTTGTTCCGCTCAGTGAAGTGAGTGACCCAACCTTTTCCGATGAGATCCTGGGGCAGGGAGCGGCGGTCATTCCCTCGGAAAATCAGTTTGTATCCCCCGTTGACGGTACGGTCACCACAGTATTTCCCACCGGGCATGCGGTGGCGCTCACCTCTTCGGATGGGGTGGAAGTACTTCTGCATATCGGGCTGGACACAGTGAAGCTGAATGGGAAACATTTTACCATCCATGCGGAGGAAGGCCAGCAGGTGAAAAAGGGTGACCTGCTTCTGGAAGCCGATCTGGAACAGATCAAAGCCGAAGGATTTGACATTATCACACCTGTTGTGATCTGCAACTCGGAAGAATTTTCGGAGATCGGGATGGCAAGGAGCAGTCAGGTGACGGCTGGGAATGTTATTATAAATATCATAAAAAGAAAAGATTGACTTCGGTTTTCGGGGGAGGTTTGAATGGAAAGATATATTGGAAAAAGCGTGATGAGGGGAATTGCCATAGGAAGGGTATACCTTTATCAAAAAGTAGAAATTCAGGTGACGGCTGAGAAGGTGCCTGATACGGCGGCTGAGAAGGAACGGTTATTCGCCGCCGTGGACCGCGCGAAGGCACAGCTTACGAGACTCTATGACGAGGCTCTGCAGAACGTGGGAGAGGATCACGCCGCTATCTTTGACGTACACAGGATGCTTCTGGAAGACGAGGACTATCTGGATACTGCCGCGGGGGAGATTGAGAACGGTTACAATGCAGTGTACGCGGTAGATCAGGCGGGAACGCAGTTTGCCGAGCTGTTCGCGGCGATGGACGACGAGTACATGAGAGGGCGTGCGGCGGATATACGGGATATCTCCCAGAGAGTGATCCGCGTTCTTCTGGATCTGCCGGAGGAGGAGATCAACTCGGATGAGCCAGTGGTTCTGGTGGCGGAGGATCTGACGCCCAGTGAGACGGTGAAGCTCGACAAAAAGAAAATCCTTGGATTTGTGACAGTGAAAGGATCGGCAAATTCCCACACAGCGATACTGGCGAGAAGCATGAATCTGCCGGCTCTGGTGAACGTGAACATTGACCTTTCGGAGGAACTGCACGGCAGGACCTGCGTGGTGGACGGGTTCGAGGGTGAGTTTCTGGTGGAGCCTGAGGAGGAGATCCTTTCCGAAAAGGTTGTGCGGAAAAACCAGTGGGTGGCGGATTTAGAAGCGCTCGAGAAACTGAAAGGGCAGGACAATGTCACCAAGAGCGGGAAACGGATAGACGTCTTCGCGAATATCGGCAATGTGGCGGACGCCGACATGGCATGCGCGGCTGATGCCGGAGGAATCGGGCTTTTCAGGAGCGAGTTCCTCTATCTGGGCAGAACCACTTTCCCGTCGGAGGAGGAACAGTATACGAGCTATAAGGCTGTCCTTGAGAAGATGGAAGGAAAGAAAGTCGTGATCCGCACGCTGGATATCGGGGCGGATAAGAAAGTGGATTATTTCGGACTGGAGCCGGAGGAAAACCCGGCGCTCGGCTACCGGGCGATCCGTATCTGTCTGGACCGTGAGGAGATATTCATCACCCAGCTTCGGGCCCTTTACCGCGCAGCGGCACACGGGAAACTTGCCATCATGTTCCCCATGATTATATCTGTGGACGAGGTGAAGCGGATCAGGCAGATCGTGGAGATGGTGAAGGAGGAGCTTACAAAGGAAGGCTATCCTGTTGGGGAAGCAGAGCTTGGCATTATGATCGAGACGCCGGCGGCGGCTGTGATTTCCGATAAGCTGGCGAAGGAAGTGGACTTTTTCAGTATAGGAACCAACGATCTGACACAGTATACGCTGGCGGTGGATAGACAGAACCAGAAGCTGGAAGGAATTTGCGATACCCACCATGAGGCGTTGCTGCGGCTCATCGAGATGACTGTGAAGAATGCCCATGAGGCGGGCATCTGGGTAGGTATCTGCGGAGAGCTTGGCGCCGATACGGAACTGACGGAGTGGTTTTTGAAGATCGGTGTGGATGAGCTTAGTGTAGCGTCATCTGCGGTACTCAAGGTACGTGGGGCGGTGAGAGCGCTGCCGTAAGTATACTCTCGGATGCAGAAGCGGTTCTGAGGGTGCATATAAAAATTAAGGAGGGAGGATATTTAAGAAATGAGGGATTTTACTTATGTAATCAAAGATCCGGTGGGGCTGCATGCCAGACCTGCAGGTCTGCTGGTAAAGAAGGCGGGCGAGTTTACCAGCAGGATTACGGTCGAGTCCGGCGGTAAAAGCGCTGAGGCAAAGAAGCTGATCATGCTGATGGGACTCGGAATCAAACAGGGTGCGGAAGTTGTCTGCCGGATTGAGGGCGAGGACGAGGATGCCGCGCATGATGCGCTCGTGAAATTCTTTGAAGAAAACCTATAAATTTAAAATGATTGGGAGGTAGTGCTTATGATGAAATATTTACAGAAACTGGGGAAATCCCTGATGCTGCCGGTGGCGTGTCTGCCGATCTGCGGTATTCTGATGGGAATTGGATATGCGCTGTGTCCGGCGACGATGCAGGGCGGTGACATGAACGGCTTTGCGAATATGCTGGGATTTTTCCTTGTGAAGGCGGGCGGCGCGCTGATCGACAACATGGCGATCCTGTTTGTAATCGGCGTAGGCGTTGGCATGTCGGATGACCATGACGGCACGGCAGGTCTTGCTGCAATGGCTTCCTGGCTGATGATGACGAACCTGTTGGCAGTCGGCACAGTTACAGCGCTTATGCCCTCTGTTGCGGATGATGCGAATAAGACTCTTGCTTTCTCCGCGATTGCGAATCCGTTTATCGGTATTCTGGCAGGTATCATCGGCGCAACCTGCTACAACAAGTTTAAGGGTACGCAGCTTCCGGATTGGCTTTCCTTCTTCAGCGGCAAGCGCTGCGTAGCGATTATCTCCGGTGTCGTAGCAATTGTTACATCAGCGATTCTGCTGTTTGTATGGCCTATCGTATACGGCGCACTGCTTGCAGTAGGTAATGGTATTGTAAGCATGGGAGCGGTTGGCGCAGGTATCTATGCGTTCCTGAACAGATTGCTGATCCCTACAGGTCTGCACCACGCACTGAACAATGTATTCTGGTTTGACACGGTTGGTCTTGGTGACCTGACCAATTTCTGGGCAGGCAATACGAGCGCGGATGTATCATGGAGCCTTGGTATGTATATGTCGGGATTCTTCCCTTGTATGATGTTTGGTATCCCGGGTGCAGCGCTTGCTATGGTTCACACAGCGAAGAGCAATAAGAAGAAAGTGGCGATCGGCCTTGTAGCTTCCGCGGCTGTCTGCGCATTTGTCTGCGGTGTTACCGAGCCTTTCGAGTTTGGTTTCATGTTCCTTGCACCGGCTCTGTATCTCATTTATGCGCTGCTTTACGGTATCTTCACGACGATTACCGTACTGCTCGGCTTCCGTGCAGGCTTCAGCTTCTCGGCTGGCGCGACGGACCTTGTGTTCTCTGCACCGCTGCCGGCAGCAGCAAATACATGGATGATCATTCCTCTTGGTCTCGCAGCATTTGCAGTATTCTATGTGGTGTTCCGCTTCGCGATTGTGAAGTTTGACTTAAAGACACCCGGCAGAGAGGATGACGACATCGAGGCGGAGAAGAAAGCGGTTCTCTCCAACAGCAATTTCACCGAAGTGGCTTCCGTCATTCTGGAAGGTCTCGGCGGTAAGGAAAATGTGAAGTCTCTCGACAACTGTATTACAAGACTCCGTCTGGAGATCAACGATTACACGAAGGTAGATGAGAAGAAGATCAAATCCGCGGGCGTGGCGGGCGTTATGAGACCCAGCAAGACTGCGGTGCAGGTTATCGTAGGCACCAAGGTACAGTTTGTGGCGGATGAGATGAAGAAGATGCTTTAATCAGAGGCCGAACTGTCGAAAATAGGCAAATAAAGGGTTTTGAATGTATGATACCCGGCAGGGCGGGGGTCCTTAGGGCCTCCGCCTCTTGTATGCGGGTATGGCAAAGGAGGGAATAAATACATTATGAATATCATCAGGGCGAAGGACTATGACGACATGAGCCGCAAGGCGGCAAACATTATCTCGGCGCAGATGATTATGAAACCGAACTGTGTCCTGGGACTTGCTACCGGCTCCACCCCCATAGGCGTTTATGGACAGCTCGTTTCCCGTTATCAGGAGGGGGATCTGGACTTTTCGGGGATAACGACGGTGAATCTGGATGAATACCGTGGGATCAGCCGGGACAATGAGCAGAGCTATTATTACTTTATGCATGACAATCTGTTCGGCAAAGTGAATATTGATTTGACGCGGACCTTTCTGCCGGACGGCATGGAGCCCGACAGCGGGAAGGCATGCCAGGACTATGACAGGGTGATTGCGGAAACGGGCGGCGTGGATTTGCAGCTTCTCGGACTCGGGCACAACGGGCATATCGGATTCAATGAGCCTGGCCCGGTTTTCAAGGCACAGACCCATTGTGTGAAACTGGCAGAGTCCACCATCAAGGCAAACCAGCGGTTCTTTGCATCTGCGGATGAGGTTCCCAAGGAGGCGTACACTATGGGCATCAAGACCATTATGCTGGCAAAAAAGATCCTTGTAGTGGTCAGCGGTGCAGATAAGGCGCCTATTTTGAAAAAGGTGATCTGTGGGGAGATTACGCCGGAGGTACAGGCGTCTGTACTGCAGCTTCACAGTGATGTCACCGTGGTAGCGGATGAAGCGGCGTTATCAGAGCTATAATGAAATGCAAATGGATTAAGGTGTAAGGGCAGTCTCCAAAGAGACTGTCCTTTTTGGCGTGAAAGTTGTCCTTTTTTGGAAAAAATAACAAAAACAGGGAGTGTATGGCATATACTTAACAAAAACAGTGTGCAGGAAAACAGAGCGCGTTTTCGTCGCGGCAGACTGTCCTGGCGAGGAGACTATGATGCCGAAAAAGAGAAGCTGGAATGATAAACTCAGACTTGCAATGGGAGAACTGGAAAATAAAATACAGTGGGAACGCAGGGGACGGGATAAGGGAGTCTGGCCCGAGCCGGAAAAAGTGGAGGCGTGGAATGCCGAGAGACAGCGGCAGAGGGGATGCGGGCAGTATTGCGGTTCCGTGAGTGCGGCGCAGAGAACACAGACCAAGAAGGAGCGCAAGCGGGAGCTGTTTTTGAAAAATGTGGCTGTGCAGACCGCGAAATCGGCCGCTTTTCTGCTGGCAGCGGTGGCATTGATACAGGGCATAGCGAGATTTTTGCCGGATTCCATCACCGTGAGCAGTTCTGTAGGTGGAAGGGAGCTTCCCATCTACTGTGTCGAGACGGATAAAAAACAGGTGGCCCTGAGTTTTGACGCGGCGTGGGGGAATGAAGACACACCACGCATTTTGGAGACGCTCAAAAAACACAATGTGAAGGTGACGTTCTTTATGACGGGCGGCTGGGTAGAATCCTACCCCGAGGATGTGAGGGCGATTCTGGCGGACGGCCATGATCTTGGAAACCACAGCGAGAACCATAAAAATATGTCCCAGCTTTCCGACGAACAGTGTCAGGAAGAGCTGATGAAAGTACATACCAAGGTGCAGGAGCTGACAGGTTATGAGATGTTCCTGTTCCGTCCGCCCTACGGCGATTATGACAACCATGTCATAAAGAATGCGCAGAAATGCGGTTACTATCCGATCCAGTGGTCAATCGAAACTCTTGATATAATTGTAAAGAAGGTGTAATATAATAGTGAAAAGAGATTAAAAGGGTAAAAGCCTATGGTAATCAATCACTTTTCCAACAAGACAATGGAGGAAAAAATCCACACTTACTTACAATTATTGGACTATATCTACCAGTCAAACGAGATTGAAAAGGAAAGAAGGGAGTCGGCTTCCAATGAAAAAGCAGATAGCGATATACGCCAGACAGTCAATAGACAAGAAAGATAGTTTGTCCATCGAAACACAGATAGAGTTTTGCAGGAACAACATTAACTCAAACCCCAACGAACTTCCGATTGAAGTTTATGCAGACAAAGGGTACAGCGGAAAGAATATACAAAGACCAGAATTTCAACGGTTGCTTTCCGATATCAAGGAGAACAAGATTGCAAAAATAGTGATTTACAAGCTGGATCGAATCAGCCGTAATCTTTTGGATTTCACAACTATGTATAAGGAATTTCAAGAGCATAAGGTTGAGTTTTGCTCCGTCAATGAAACGTTTGACACGACAACAGCCACGGGCAGAGCCATGTTGAAGATCAGTATGGTGTTTGCAGAAATGGAAAGAGAAAACATTCAGCTTCGTGTAAAAGATAATTATTATCAAAGAATTAAAACAGATGGGCGTTGGGCTGGTGGTCCGGCGCCCTGTGGTTTTCAGAACGCCCGCACGGCAGACAATAAACCTACTTTGGAAATTAACGAAAAAGAGATTGATATTGTAAAATACATCTTTAAGAATTATGCGGAGCGACCGCATATTTCACTGGGTATTTTATGCAGGGAATTGACGAGTTTGGGATATGAAAGCCGCCGAGGAAACAAAATGTTTGATAATGTGACGCTGGCGCGTATACTGCAAAATCCAGTTTACTGTGTGGCAGACCAGATTCTCTATAAATATTATGAAATTCGCGGTATACATTTTTTGAATGAGCAGTCGGCGTGGAATGGAACCACATCTGCTCATATCGTAGGGAAAAAGCCGGGAAATGCGAATGTGCGAAAATACACCACGCTAAAAGAACAAAGTATTTACCTCACCAATTTTGCAGGAATCATTGACAGCAAAACCTTTATCCAAGTGCAGGAACGGCTGGCTCAAAATGAGCAATTAGGAAAAGATAACAGACCGACAAACTTAAAAGAGTTTCAAGGGTTATTGAAATGCGCAAAATGCGGCTACAGTATCAAAATGTTTTCCAAACCCTATTTAGGATGTTATGGCGCAAGAGCTTTACGGTGTTGTGATGTAAGTTTCAAGGGGATTAAGTTTGAACAGCTTAGAGAAAATTTAGGCATACAAATGAAGTCACAATTGGACGAGGTGGCAAAGAAAATAGTCGCTGACCTCAAGAAACAACAGATAGCGGAGAAAAAAATTAAGCAATTAAAAAAAGAGATAGATAATCTTCTGGAAGTGGCTTCTTATGGCAGTGAGGCGGCAGGCATAATTTATTCCAAAATAGAAGAAAAACAACGTCAGATTAGCGAATTGGAGTTAGACGCATACCTTGATACCCGCGTTACCGACCGATTGGGTTTATCTTATGACATACCGGTCAAATGGAATCGTTTGTCGGACGAACAGAAGAAGAGAGTCACCCATACCCTTATCAATAAGATACTTTTGCACGAAGACGGTACACTGGAAATCTTTTGGAAGTAATTCAAATCCATCAAAAAACTTGTAAAACCTGTTGATTTTTGCTCAACGGGTTTTATATAAAGATATGACTTGTATTGAGACAACGTGAAAGTGGGAGAAATACCAAGAATAATATAGATAACCAAAATATTGTGATATAAGGCACATAATAAAAATCGTTGCCATTATGACGATTCAGCGTTACCCTCACACCCTGTTAAAAGCAGGGATAGGTGAGGGTATTTTTATGTAACCAGTCAATTTAGATTATAATACATTCTCTCTAGGATAACTGGGAAATGGGAAAAATCAATAAAGGCAAAATTGTCTTATGGGCAAGCGTGTCAAGGGCATGGTTTCAGTCTGATATCATAAAATACCTAAGTATTTCACAATTATAATTCACCGGTGGCAGGAGTTATGCGCCGGTCACGTCAATTCGGCATAGGGAAGGAGGGTGGTATTTCCACCTACCCCGGTTTTATCAAATTTATGTTTATACATATGGAAAAATCCGCCAACAGCCGTGCCCGCGTGATTGGCAGAAACGAGACAGGGACAGGGTTATTATTTCACCGCGGGAGAAAAGGGAAACACATGAAAAGAAAAAGATAGGTTGGAAACAAGCCAGCCGTCACTTCGTACAACATTGCGCGTAAACTCTGGCTATTCCCACCACAGACACCACATTTTTTCAGCGTTAGAATTTGATTGTAGTTAAGAAATGAAACAAAAAAATGTAGAAAGAGGAGGAAAAGAGTATGTGCATGACAAAGGTAGCGGTATTGAGGACGATGTTGGGAAACAGGGAAATCGGGTTTGAACTCTGGAACAAAGACAAAGGCGAGGTCGTTGAGATGACAGCCAAGGAGATCAAGGCGGCACTGTTAAAAGGCGATCCGATTCATGGTTTAGTGGTTGGAGACGATGAGGAACTGGCACTGGACAAAAACTTCTTTATGAGAAATCTGATGGAACACCGCCATGTAAACAATTACACACCTATGCTTGAAGATGAGAACTGTGTGGCGAACGTGGCTTACATCGTGACCGGCAAGGCGGACAGCGGTTATGAGATTATCTCTACCAAGTGGGAACGTAAGGTCGTGACAGAAGATATGTTGAAAATGTTCCTGTCGATGGGGTTGGTATTTGGCGGGGCAAAACTTGAGAATGAAAAGGTCGTACTTCCTGTTTTAGAGAGCAGGACAGCAAAGCCGGAGAAGAAAGCAGAGTCAAAGAAAACAGAACAGAAACAGTAAAGACAGGGGGTGGGGGTGTCGGGAGACACCCCTTCACACAAGGAGGTCACTATGGACGGATTTATCGTGTTATGTGGTGTTTCACTTGCTTTGATTGATTCATGCGCTATTGCATATCTGCTGAAAGCATTTGCCCAGATGGTATTCAAGTTTGTGGAGATACAGAAGTTATTGGATGATTTAGGGGAACAATAACAGCCGTAAGGTCAGAAGATACCGACTACTAAAAAGTTGCAGCCGGTATCTTTTTATTTTCGACTTTAACAAGTGCTTAAAAATAAAAAGTGTATATATTTATTTTTTATGTTTAGTTTACACAAAATGCAATGTAAAGTGGACAATTCCGATGGAATGGGGAGTGTACGTTTAAGGTATAGGCTAAATGTACAAAAAGGAGGGGTCAGGCATATGGCAGGTGAGACGATCGCTTATGTCCGTGTTAGCACGGTAGAGCAGAACGAGGAAAGACAAGTGGAAATGCTTAAAAAATATGGGATAACCAAATGGTACATAGACAAAGCCAGCGGAAAGAATGTCGTAAGGACACAACTGCAGAAACTTAGGGAATTTGTGAGGGAGGGTGATGTGGTTTACGTTGTGGACTGGTCGCGGCTCAGCAGGAGTGTGGAGGACTTGTTAAGACTGATACAGGAATTTAACAGCAAGTCGGTCAAGCTGATATCACTTAAAGAAAATTTCGACACATCCACCTCAATGGGAAAACTGATGATAACGGTTATCGGTGCAATCTATGAATTTCAACGCGCCTATATTTTAGAAGCACAGGCGGAAGGGATAGAGATTGCAAAACAGGAGGGAAAATACAAGGGGCGTAAGCCAATTGAGGTAGACAATTTATCTCTGATATGTGAGAAATGGATCAATGGTGAGATTACAGGCACACAGGCGGCGGAACTAATGAACGTGTGCAGGACAACAGCCTATAAAAAGTTGAAGCAATACAAAGAGCAGAAAGACAATGAAAAAGACGAAAAGTCAGCATTGTTTGCAGGGGTGTGACAATGGAATAAATCAATAAAAAATGAAGCTTTATTCCATACCGTATTTTGTTGCCTGTATTTTAAGGTGTCAGGGCATATTGAAAAGCGATCAAATACATAGCGGTCAATACATTTGATGAAAAAGGGGATACATTCCCGATACATTAGGTGTTTCCCTGCATGATCAAAAATAATGGGTTTGTTGGTGGAAAATTGGAGGAGGGGCAAAATTTTTGCAGACTGCTCCCGAACAATCTTATTCTACATTGCCCAAAATCGGTCAATACAGTATTTCAAAAACGAGGAATACATTGAGGGGTAAAATTTTTTGATAAATTTTGGAAGAGATAAAGAACCGATTTTCACTGGGTAAATACCAGTTTTCAAGGACAATATTTATCAAAACACGCATATCGAAAATCCCTTGACTTTTATATGTTTAAGCGTTACCCTCTTACTCCCAAGTGGAGAAAGGAGGCAGGCATATGAGCCAGTCAGAAAACAAAATCAATGTGGAGGAGGCAAGAGAAAACTTGCAAGACGCGCTGAGCCTGTTAATCATCCTTGAAAATGATTTAACAACACAGCAGTCAGACGAGCTATACTTGCGCATAGTCAGAGTCATACATAATTTATTAAGAGAAGTACAAGCAGAATTGACAGGGTAAACAGCAGTTTATTTGTTTATACTGGAAAGAAAATATTGCAAACGTGCGATTTGTTCATCATCAAGCATTGACACATCAATACTTGCATGGGACGATTTTTCAATACCGAGAAGATAATCAACAGAACAATGGTAGAGGTTTGCAAGCGCCATAAGTTTTTCAATGCTTGGGGTACGCTCATTCTTCTCGTAATTTGAAATGATGCTGTAAGAAACCCCGATCGCCTCAGCCGCTTCTTTTTGTGATATTTTCAAACCAGACCTTTTCTGTTGCAGTCGTTCACCTAAACCCTGTACCATAGCCAAAACCTCCATAATAGAATTGTATGACAATAAACTTTTCTCTGGGACAAAATAAATATGCTTAAAGCATTGTAAAATTTGCTAAAAGAATATATAATTAAATAAAAACACAGGAGAAAAGTTTATGAATACACAACTAAATCAAAAAGAACAGCAAGTGTTGGTAATGGAAATCGTGGATGCCTGCATAAAGTATTCTAAGGAAAACCATCTGGAATTTGCAGAAGTACTTACGGAACAGGTGTTTGCCAATAAGGCAGACGCAGAATTTACAGAGATGGTTTGTAAAACAATAGAAACCCTTCATGCGCAAGGCTATCTAAATGGAACGGTGGAACTTGAATATGAGTTGGAATTTGACGCAGAAACGTTAGAAGAAAGTAGCACAGACAAGATAGATTCTGGAATGTCAACATTTGCTGATATCAGTATTACCCCTAAGGGGAAAGAACTTATGGGGGAAAAAACCTTCCAAAAGTTAGACAAAAGCTTTCTTGAAAAAGCCAAGCCGGTAATAAAATGTATCGCTACAACAGCATTTCAGGCAACAGTTGAGACGGCGGTCTGCGCAGCTTTAAAAGCAGTTGGATTTTCAGTATAAGCATAGAATGAAACATTTTCCTAAAAAGAAGTATATTTTAATTTTATTATTGTTTATTTTGGGGGCATCGTTGGATGCCCTCAATCATTATCAAGAAAGCGAGGTACCTCACATGAGTGGAAGATTTATGACCATCAAAAGAATCGTAATACCAACCATAACAATGGTAATCATTGCAAGTCAGTTAATGGGCTGCGCGGCAGTCACCCAATCCGAACTCCTACAAATGATAAACCAAGGTGACGCAATCGAGATAGAGATTGCGACTCCCATCAATCAAGAGCAGGGAACGGAATCAGCCTTAGACTGGCAGGAACTGGCAAGTTTATCTACCAATCCAGACCTAAGGGATTCATGGGATGACATCCTCATGATCACCCCTACAGACACCGGTAAAAACGGAGTCCTCTATGTCAATGCAGAGGGCAACAACGAGCCAAACAATACCCTGCGTGTAGCACTTCACAACAGCGAGTTCTTAAAGTACCTTGACAGCGAAGCGGACAGTTTACAGTTATCCGATGCAGTACAAGGAAATTACGCTGACCTTGAAGAAAACGACACAACAAGGGCATTGTACATGGGAATCAATGGTTACTTCAATCTCCTGCCCGACTCATCACCGAATTACGCCAATCCAGACAGCACCTTACAGCGAAATGAGTTTATGGCGATGGTATTCAGAGCGGAAACACCCGTCCAAGACTTAACAGCAGACAGCGCCTTTGCCGATGCAGTCGGACAAAGCGACTATAACATCTATGCACAGGGTTTAGTACAAAACAGTTACCTCGACACAGCGAGCAAGAGCCTCAACAATCTCACAGCCAATGGCACAATCACCAGAGCCGAAGCCCTGTACCTCTTAATGAACCGCTACTTTGCAGATGACATGGCGAAGGTGGATGTTAAGAGTGCAACATTCAATGATGCAAAAGACGGTGGCGACATAGCGACCAAGCAAAAGTTTATAGAGGACGGCACCAAAAAGGACTACTGGAAATCCTACGAACTCACCTATGCAATCCAAAATCCCGATGATGGTTTACCGACAGACCTATATAAAGCCTTGGTAGTCGCAAAATCCAAAGGCTTAGTCACCGATACAACACGATGGGATGAAGCCCTCACCCGTTCAGAGGCAATAGAGTTCTTAGTCAAAGCATTACGCCAAGAAAAAGGCATCACCCAATTCAATGCGAAACAAGGTTTAGTAGCCGGTCACGAAGTACAAGAGCCAGCCGAGCCCGAAGAAACGATCGAAGATGGTATCAACTCGACTCATACCGACATAATCTTAGGTGATGACGAGTACAAAGGTGACACAGGCGCGGACGCATTACAATCTGAATATGATAGTTTATCGGAAGAAGAGCAGGAAATGGTAGACCAAATAGTTGAGGACATGATGAAGGAGCATCCAGAGTGGTTTACAGACAATTCTTCCAGCACAAGCCCAGCACCATATCAAGGTCCATCAGTTGGCACTCCTTCCACCGGTGAACTCCCTACATATAATTTTGGCGAAAGTGGTCATGTAGAAGGAGGAGAAAACATGACAGCATACTAAGTAATCATAAATGCGGCTGTCATGCTAATTACTTAGTGTGACAGCCCTTACTTTATAAGAAAGGAAACCGACAACAATGGGAGATCCGGGTTATAACACGAGAGGTGGTAAGTATAACAAATGGGGGCGTAAACAAAAGAAGCAAACAAACTATGAAGAAAGTAAAGCATTTAAGGTATTTATAGGAATCGTGGTAGGTTTAGCTTTAATGTCTGGTTTAGGTCAAACAATCAGTGGTTTATATGACAGCACGATTGGCAAAGCCCAAGACACAATCAAAATATCAAAAGACATAGCTGACCTAGGAAAAAGCACTTCATCTGGTGATACAACAGTAAGAAATGAAGCTGCCACCAAATTAGAAGATGATGTCTTGGATATATTAAAAAATGAATTAAAAGACGCATTATTAGAGAACAATATGCCAGAATCAATAAGTACAATTACAGTAGTAGATTATGAAAAAGTGGAGGATAAAAAAGGCTATACCAAGAATATAGTAAATAAAATAGAAGATGGAACACATACATTTGCAATAATCATGTCTGAGGATTTAACGAGTGAGAATGAATCTGAAAGAAAAGACAACATCATAGAGTTGATGAAAGAAACAAATAGTTTAGTGGATGGACACAATTGTAATATGACAGGTGGCATACACAACATTCCACGCTTAGGTGATTATATAATGCTAGTTACATACATTGCCGACTAAAGCCCAAAGGCAATAAGTAAGGATAATCATATAAGTTTATAATAAACAATTCATATTTCGATAAAAAATATGTTTAATTTCGCACACACATAGGTTTGATATTTCAAAAAATTCTGATATAATATAAGCGAAAATATAGAAAGGAGTAAATCCTACAATGACAGAACCCAAATATACAGTCAAAGATGGCATAGCATTTTATGAAGAACCATACACGATTGACTACTCAGTATTTGTGAGTGAACATTTGGATTGTGATAGTATTATAAAAGACAATCCAGATTATGATGATATTGTACAGGTAATAGCGTTTGCCACAAAAGAGGAATTTAATGATACATTAAAAGATGTATTAGATACAAAATTCAGTAACGGATACAAAAGATTAAGACATCTAAGTTCAGTGGGGTTAAACTCGATATGGTAGCAAAATACACAGGCAAAGCATAAGCAATATTAGAACAATACTTACACAATATATTATGATAAAAATATTTTTAATTCCATTAAGACGTCTGTTTGATATTTCAAAAAAATTCTGATATAATAAAAGAAAAAGGTGGTGTAAAAGCATGGATAACACTAAATATTTCGAAGAAATACATGATGATGAAGAAATAGATTTTATGGAAGCAGAGAATAGATACAAAAATGCAAATTATTTAATGATAGATACTAAGTCAAAAAATGGAACGGTTTATGGAATAGTACGTGCAATTTCTACAGATCCATCTACTTTAGATATGTTAGTAGCATTAGAAGATGAATTTCATGCAAAAAATATACCGACATTGATTGGTGGTGAATATGCAAATTCAAATTTTGATGATCTTGAGATACTAAAAGTTGAAAGGTTATAATTATGGATACAATAGTGGTAAAGATACCAGATGGTAGAAAATTCAAATTAGCATGTGAAATTCAAACACAAATACCTAAAAAGGCAAGATACGGCTTTGAAAAGTCAGATGTAAAGAGAAATAAAATTTTTAAATATGATACAGGGGCTCAGTTCACCTGCTTGCCGGCAAAAGACCTAGGCATAGATATAAGCGAAGAAGACTTTATTGTTTATAACCAAAATGCTTTATCCATAGAAGCAATAGGTATAGATGGAAATTCAAGAATAAAGTATTATCTTATACAAGTAGAAAGATTCATGGTTGCAGGTATTGATCTTGGAAGTGTACCAATATACATAACATTTGACTTAAGAGCAACGAAAAGATTGCTAGGTATGGATATAATAAGACTACTAAATGTAGAAATGAATTTTGATAAAAAAGAAGCAATATTTTGTACGACAGAGAAATTTAAGGATTTCAAACAAAGAAAACTCAGACTTGAGATTAAAGACTTGTTTGAAATGGGGATTTACAGTAAAGATGATTCAGAACGGGATATTGATTGGCAGAACATAGTAAAAGATTCAATGGGTATAGGAGAAAGAAAATACGCAACACAAGAAATTGAAGCAGCGTTTATTAACCATCGAATAAAAGAGGAAAATGAAAAATAAAATAGAGGAGAGAGTAAAAGGACACCCCTTCCTAATCAGCGAGTGTCCTTTTTTCATACCCAAAATTCATGTTGAAATAAAATTAAAAATATTTAGAAATTTATAAGAAAGGCAGGCAAGCGTATGAAATTCAAATCGCACATCCCCAAACCATTGTTATTCAGCAGGCTAAAGCTATTATCAGCAGGCTTGTTTACAGCACTAACCTGTTTACTCATCAACCCAATCACAGCCCACGCCGTTGACCTCAATGCAGTAGCAGATAACGTAGTATTACAATACAACGGTACCAGTGACAGTAACCACGGTGGCACTTCAGCTATCCCAAATGGTGTAGCCTACACCCGTACCGGCTACCTCTGTTACCTCCTCACCAAAGACGGCTCCCCCACAGGCGACCCAGCCTACGCCTTCTATAGCCCCGGCTATAATGAAATCGCAAGCTCCCAATGGGTGTGCACCTCACGTAGAGGTCACATAGTCAGTAGTTGGAAGGGAGAGGCACCTTGGGGCGTTACTCCGTGGGGCAATGGTGGCAGTCCAAGTTACGAACCAGACATTAGAGATTGGATGTTACAACCATTCAATGGTGCGCCACAGGCGGCACAGTTTGTGCAGGATTGTTGGGGCGCAGCAGCAGCTAAGAACTTTGGATCAGATGAATATATCCTTATCCTTGAAACCATCATGAATTTCCAATACAGTGTCAAGGGAGGAAACGGTGGGGGTGGAAGTCTGGTAGACAGAATAGGCATGGATAATATTGTAGCTTCATGTTACAATAATATAAAGTCGCAAATATCAGAATCCGAGAACAGGGATTGGTATGACATACCGAGGGATAACAAAGAAAAAGCATATCTGGAAAAACTTGCGCGAGAAGCAGCTAAAATAGTTGTAGCACGTTTACAAAGTGAAGAAGGCTCCAACCGTACCTTCACCTCCCCACCCCTCATAGGCACCGTCCCCAACCTCATCACCTACAAAAAAGGCAACACTGTTTTTGATTCTTATACGAACAAAGTAGCCCCACATTCTGAGAAAATAAAGGTAAATGAGGCAGGGTTTACAGCATACACAGGCACAGGTGCATTAAGTGATTCCGAAGTTCAATCCTATGGTGTAGCGATGTTAATCATTCATTGTAAGAGTGACGCCATCCACACCTATTGGGAGCCTCATGGTTCCCCTGGCAACCCAGAGCCACGTATCCCAGGCAAAACAGGAACATGTAACATCGTAAAGGGCTATTATAAAGAGAATCTCACTACAGGAGCGAAACAATCTATAGGAGTTTATTATGAATTAGGGGTAACAAGTAACATCATAGTAAGTGGCGAACCCACCTTTGAGTTAGTGGAATGTTAATATTTTAATCGTCCAAAACGTATTATTCAAAAATTAAATCATACCCCATCAAATATCCCGTCAAAAAGTTTCGTTAAAATTACCATATTGATTTTGGGATAACGCCTGTTTAGCTTTTCCCAACGCATCGATCACAGGTTTACATAACAATAAAATCCATTCAAATTCTTCTGCCATTCTGCCAATGGACGGCAGGATTTTTTTGTGCTACCCTACCCCAAAAGGGAGGGGACAAGAATGGGCGTGGAATACATCGAAGGCGGATTCAAACTAAAATTTGGAAGAAGGCGGACGCAAGTAACGACATATGAGAATATGCCGCTACAAACGACACAGCCTGTCAAAAAGGATAAGCAAAAGGAAATTAAACGGAACATACCAAGCGACTATGCTAATTTTAATTACCATAATCGAATGAAAAAAAGGCGGCAGGAAATCCGCGAAATCTGCTGGAATAATTTCGACCTGCCCGATGTGGTCATGCTAACGCTGACCTTTGACCAGAAGGGCAATGTTGAAAAGAACTTCGCACAGCTTGAAGACGCGCATGGCGAGTTCAAGAAGTTTATTCAACGTGTAAACAGCCACTATGAGAATTTTAGATATCTTACAACATTTAGTAGACAAAGCAACGGTAATTGGCATTATCATGTAATATGCAATTTTCAGCATAGCATTACCAACGCTGAAATCACGAACCTATGGAAAAATGGAATTACATACATAACCTATGTAAATACGCGCCAAAAGTACAACAGTGCGGTTCAGTATCTCACTCATAATTTGGACGAATCGGCAGACGCATTAAAGGGGAAACATGGGTATCTCTGTTCGCGGTCAGTCGAGCGGGATATCAAACTTGTTTCATGGAGAGCAGAGCAATCTGATGAATTTGAGGAAGCGTTTGAAAAAGTGAAACAGGAAAAGCGTACAATTTTGTACGAGACCAGAAACACGTTAGGAGTCAAAGGAACCCGCGTAAACGAGGAGACGGGGGAGGCTTTCGAGGTACATCTTCCAGACAGGGAACTCACTCCGGCACTAGAGGATGCAGGCTATGAGAAATGGGAAAGCATTTATACCCATCTGACATCTTGGGCGGATTTTTCAGATAAGTTTAAGCCCCTCAAGCCAGCCACACTCCGTCCTAAAAAATTCAAGCGGACTAATCTGGAATAACGGCAGAACAGTATACCGCGACATTCGATTCAATTTAATATATACGTCCCCTCTAAAGCGTTGGTGGATACTGATTACAAAACATTTCTAAATAACTCCACAAATAAATTTATTAAAATACATAAAAAATTCAAAAAAAACAACAAGTCAAAAATAATGCTATTAAAAGAGCATTATTAACAATAGAGAGTGTATTTTGAAATTATTAAAAAATAAGAGGAGGTATACACTATGCTACAGATCACGGCACGATTATTTAAAGATAATCAGCTATATGGTTACAGAATCACTGATGGGCAGCAAATAATAGATGCAACAAAAGCACAAGCATGGTTATTTGCTAAGCAAAAAGAGATTCTTAACGTAAACGCGACAGGTAGTGGCAATGAAGGAAATTATGGTTTAACAGGAACAAATGGTTTCGAGTTAAAATCGTTACCGCAAATTAAGTGGGAAGGTGCAACAACAAATCAAACAGTTCAAAAAGAAGGTAAATATGACACACAAGATATGCAAGCAGCATTGATGTATCATATGACTTTGGAGCGTGAAGTTCAATCACTAAAGGATATTACTGCAAGTATAGTAGAATTTAAAAAAATAGGAGAAATTCAAGATTTTGATGAAAAAAAACAAAAGTCTAAGGAATACATGATAAAACTCCTCAAAAAAAGGGCGGAAGAACCAGACTTCCTAAGACGAAGAAGATCATTAACACCACTGTTAATAGTAACACATAGAATAATGGTAGCAGATAAGTTGGTTGGATACACAATTAAAAATGCTTCAATATCGCAAATAATATTTGCGAGAACTTCATTAAGTAATTACATAAAAGCACAGGTGGAATACTTAGAACCTTGGGAGTCTGTGGACATAAGCAGAGTAGAAATGGTAGAAACATTATCATTGCCTGAGTACAGTGGGAGATTTCAAAATGGTAAGATTGTTGTAGCGCCACCAGATAGTAATTGTAGAGCTATTGCTGACTGGGTAATGAGAGGATACATTCTATGCAACAACGAAATTCCTGCAAAACAGTTGGAAGTTAATGAGAACACTGTAAAATATATAGTAAATAATAAAACAATGAAAGAACTTATGAAGTCAAGTGAAAGTGATGCAAAATTTTTGAACAGTTTAGCATTACAGTATAAAGAGAAATCAAAAGAAGCTGAAGAATCTTTATTAAGGTCAGCAGACGACTTAGTAAGACAAACCAAGAGAACACAAAAAGAAGTAAAACAAAAACTAAAAGAAACTAGTGGCATAAGAAACATTTTCAACGCATTTAGTCGTTAACATTGTAACGCACAATTACCATAGAGGAACATCACTCATTGCCAGTGATGTTCTTTTTTTACTCAAGATTAGGATCAAAAGACCATTCCAAAAGCAATAAACAAATTCAGATAACATTATGGTAAAGGTGTAAAGTAAAAACCACTGACAGCCAAAACAGCAATTATATGATAGGAAAGCAAAAAATTTGATGGAGGGAAAGTGAAATGTTTTACACACCGTTTCTTTATGAGATGAATCAAATAAGGATAGGCATACGCACGAATGTCAGACCATCAGCCACAATGACTTTGTGCTTTAGAAGTCCTCATGCCTCATGTAAGACAGACAACTGGCTCGGCTGCAAGCTGCTCAGACTGTATACTGCTTATTACAAAAAAGTTATGCGGGAATCGGGAGGAAAATTCTGGGACACGGATACGGGGAAGCAGGAGAAAGACTTGTATAACACTTGACGGAGGTAAATTGACATATGATGGGGATTAAATTAAAAAGCCAGCGCAGCGGTAACTGGATAGGCATAGCGATTGTTTATCCGAGTGGGGCAAGGGAAACAGTCGCAATGATACTGATGCCGCCGGACAATGACTGGCGTGCCACCATAGAATTTTATGACGAACTAATCAGATTATATAAAAACGTCTCAGCAAATGTTTATAGCTTCTAATGCTGTCGGTATACAGCATTGACTGAAAAGAAAGCCTGCTCTCATATGTAAAGGCTTTCTTTTTGCGTGTATGACAATATTCCCAGAATAAAGAAAAGAGAGTTTTTTATACAAACCACTATTTCTCATTTTATGAAATGCCCAAAATAGATTTTAATATTATTTTCTGAAAACACAAATTTTGAGCCATCGGGTAAGTTTTATTTTTTGAAAAAGGAATGAAGAAAAGGGAGTTCCAAGGGGGTCAGCGTGCAGAAATGGAAAAGGTGGAGAAGATGGTGGAGAAATTTTATCCTATTTCATTTGCCAGCATTGTCCGATGTGCAGACGACAATCCAATTTTTCAATTAACCCGAATAGCAACATGGTTTATGGTGCATTGATTAGGAAATATGAATAGCAATAGAGTAAACAGGATATACAATCACAATTCACCCAACGTAAATATCATCCATGCTTCTTTTATAAATTTGAAATGCCAATTTTAGTTATAGAAGTAAAAATCGTCCTAAAAAAATCTTGCACTTCTTTTTTCCCTCTGGTACAATCCCCCATAACAAATAAAAAGAAAGGAATCCTTTCACTATTTAACTTTACATATGTATCTAGAGAGGACTCTCTGGACTGGAAAGACTATGGCGTGGATGACATTGTCAAACGTGTGGTGGAGTCCGATAAGCTGAATAACGGGGCGATCATTCTCATGCACAACGGGGCGAAGTACACGGCAGACGCGCTGGATGCGGTGATCACGGGTCTGCAGGATAAGGGGTATGAGCTGGTGCCCATCTCGCAGCTGATCTACAAGGATAAGTACCATATGAAAGCCGACGGGACACAGGTGTCCGGGGAGTAGGGAGCGGCTCTGCCATAAAGATGTTTCAAGAAAATCTGCATTGTTAAAATGCGGATTTTTTTGTATACTTAATGCTAGACAGGGCTAATGTCTATGAGGAGGTTATGGGTGAATAAAGAGTCTTTTTCATTTGTCGTATATATGATTCATGCCTGTGCGAATAAATGGAATATGATGCCCTCCGAGGTATATCAGAAATTGCAGAGTGTTGGATGTATCCAGTGCTATCTCGTGCCACATTATGATATTCTGCATACGCAGGGCACAGGTTATATTGTGGATGATATAAAGAGATATCTGGAAGTGCGGGGGGTAGTTGTATGATCGTATATCATGGTTCCACAGAGATTGTAAAGAAGCCGGATGACAGACATTCCTATCGGACACTTGACTTTGGCAAGGGGTTTTATGTGACTACAGTTAGAGAGCAGGCGGAGAGATGGGCGAGGCGCAAGGCGGATATTCTTGGGAAAGGTACTGCCATTGTGAATTTTTATCAGATGAATGATCGTACAGAGGGACTTTTGATAAAATATTTTGATGAAGATTTGACGGAATGGATTGATTTTGTGTGCAGATGCCGGGACGGGCAGAAGGATTATCTGAAATATGATCTAATATTCGGCAAGGTGGCAAATGATAAAGTTTTTCGTGTGGTAGATATGTATCATACAGGGATTTGGGACAAAGAACGTGCGCTTAGGGAAATAAAAGTTTATCCCTCTTATGACCAGATTGCCTTTATTACGCAGAAAGCCATAGACAGACTGCTGCAATTTGAATCTTTTGAGGAGGTGTAGCCGATGGACGAGGAAACTTTGGAGAGAGTCTATCAGGAAAATTTGGAAGAGAGAATCATTGCGTGCCTGTCTGAAACAAGGGATATCCCATTAGAGACGGCAATGGATGCCTATTATCACAGCAAATTGGCGGATAAGATACATCAAGGAGCCTGGGGGGTACAGTATCTTGATTTTAAGGTACTTGTACAAATTTTGTGTGAAACAGAGCGGGAACTGTTTGCTTAGGGTTGTGGGTTAGAAGGAGAGTGCGGCGCATCATGGAGGAGGTATTGGCAATTCACGTGATACTGGATCAGATACAAAGCGTACAGGGGGCAGGCGGACAGGTCGCGATGATATGTTTTCACGGCACGTTTACCTGCAGTCTGGGAACCGGGAAAGTGCTGCCGGGCGGTGTCGACACGCAGATTGAGAGGCAGGGGCAGGAGAGAACCTTGTCGGCAAGATATATTTTGGAGGGACAGGACAGGGAGAACAGGACGTTTCACATTTTTGTGGAAAATAACGGCGTATGCGGGAAGAACGGGGTGATTACAACAACACCTGTTATTCTTGCGGATGCGGAAGAACTGCAGTGGATGGAGCGGGAGAAACTGACGGGGACCGTGGAAAGCGACGGCAAAGATGGCGTGATGATAAAGATTTACAGGGGGATGGACGGATGATTTTATCGGACAGGGCAATTATGGCATTGCTGCAGGAGGGCACGTTATCCATATCGCCGCTAAAAGAACAGCAGATTCAGCCTGCGAGCGTGGACATCAGACTCGGCGATACGTTCAGTATTGTGGAAGACTCTTCCGCACCGATCCTCACGTTATCGCAGGAAATGGCGTACAAGGAAATCCATGCGGAAAAATATCTGCTTATGCCGGGGCAGTTTGTGCTGGCAACCACCATGGAATACATCAGACTGCCGGACGACTTGACGGCATTTGTGGAAGGGCGCAGTTCTCTTGGACGGATGGGGTTATTTATCCAGAACGCAGGATGGGTTGATCCGGGCTTTTCGGGCGAAATCACGCTGGAACTGTTTAATGCGAACCGCTGTGCAATCGAACTGCGGGCGGGACGCAGAATCGGACAACTGGTTTTTGCGCAGATGGATCAGGCTGCTTTGCATCCGTACCGCGGAAAATACCAGGGGCAGCGGGGCGCCACAGGCTCAAAAGTTTATCTGGACAACGAATCCGAGACCTATTTCCCATGAAAATCTGCATTGTTAAAATGCGGATTTTTTTGTATACTAATAATTAATTAGTAATATTTTTAAGGAGGCTTTGGGTGAGGATTTATCTGGATAACTGCTGTTATAATCGAATTTTGGATGATCGCAGTAATTCACAGATTTACTACGAACGAAATTCGGTTATGCTTATTTTGGAACTGGTGGAAAAAGCTTCGGTGGTACTGGTAGGAAGTGAGATGTTGGTAAGAGAAATGAATGATCTTGTCGACTCTTATAAACGGTCAGTTATTCAAATGATGTATGAATTATGTTCTGAGGAGATAAAAGTGACGGCGGCTGTTTTAAACAGGGCGGAGGAAATTCGACATTGTTCCAATATCAAGTATATGGACAGCATACATTTGGCTTGTGCGGAGGCGGCTAAAGTTGATGCATTATTGACAACAGATAAAAAGTTTGTGAATAATGGAAATAAGATAAAGATAGATACGAGGATTATGAATCCAAATCAATGGTTATCGGAGGTGTTATATTAATGATTTCGGCAAAACTTAATGTAGTGAATAACATGGAGATACAAAGGAATGGAATTACAGCGCTTAAAGATGCGTTGGGGGTTACGGGTGCACTCAAGTTTTTAGAGCAGTTTGACCGAGGCGGATATGGAGATTATACAGCGGAGAAATATCAAAATGAGGAGCCGGAACCGACCGATGAGGAGATTCGCAGGATGTTTGGACAGTAAGAGAGGAATCCGAGACCTATTTCCCATGAAAATCTGCATTGTTAAAATGCGGATTTTTTTGTATACTTATTTCTAGTACAGAAACAGATGGACAGAAGAACGGAGGATGAGTATGCCACGCAGAACAGATATTCACAAGGTACTAATCATCGGCTCGGGACCGATCATCATAGGACAGGCCTGCGAGTTTGACTATTCGGGGACACAGGCGTGTAAGGCGCTTAAGAAGCTCGGATATGAGATCGTGCTGGTCAATTCCAATCCGGCGACGATCATGACGGACCCGGAGACGGCGGATGTGACTTATATCGAGCCGCTGAATGTAGAGCGGTTAGAGCAGATTATTGCTAAGGAGCGTCCCGATGCCCTGCTTCCCAATCTGGGAGGGCAGTCCGGGCTTAATCTTTGCGCAGAACTGAACAAGGCGGGTATTTTAGAAAAATATAAGGTACAGGTCATCGGCGTGCAGGTGGACGCCATCGAACGCGGCGAGGACCGCATTGAATTTAAAAAGACCATGAACAAGCTGGGCATTGAGATGGCGCGCAGCGAGGTGGCATACTCCGTGGACGAGGCGCTTTCCATCGCGGAAAAGCTCGGCTATCCTGTGGTGCTGCGTCCTGCCTACACAATGGGCGGCGCGGGTGGCGGCCTTGTCTATAATAAGGACGAACTGAAGGTGGTGTGCGCCAGAGGGTTACAGGCAAGCCTTGTGGGTCAGGTGCTTGTGGAGGAGTCCATTCTGGGCTGGGAAGAGCTGGAGCTTGAGGTGGTCCGGGATGCGGACAACAATATTATCACCGTCTGCTTCATTGAAAACATAGATCCTCTTGGGGTTCATACGGGAGACTCTTTCTGCTCCGCGCCCATGCTGACTATCTCTGAGGAGTGCCAGAAACGTCTGCAGGAGCAGGCTTACAGGATTGTGGAATCGGTACAGGTAATCGGCGGCACGAACGTGCAGTTTGCCCATGATCCCGTGACGGACCGAATTATCGTCATAGAGATCAATCCCCGCACTTCCCGCTCCTCCGCGCTGGCAAGCAAGGCCACGGGATTCCCGATTGCACTTGTGTCTTCCATGCTGGCGGCGGGACTTACTTTGAAGGACATTCCCTGCGGAAAATATGGGACATTGGATAAATACGTGCCGGACGGCGACTATGTGGTGATCAAATTTGCGCGCTGGGCCTTTGAGAAGTTCAAGGGCGTGGAGGACAAGCTTGGCACGCAGATGCGCGCTGTGGGCGAGGTTATGAGCATCGGTAAAACATATAAGGAGGCGTTCCAGAAGGCGATCCGCTCTCTCGAGACGGGACGGTACGGTCTGGGGCACGCGAAGGATTTCGACACGCTGCCGAAGGAAGAACTGCTCAGACGGCTGAATACGCCTTCCAGCGAGAGGCATTTCCTCATGTATGAGGCGCTCCGCAAAGGCGCAACGGTGGAAGAAATCTTTGAGATCACCAAGGTCAAGGCTTACTTTATCGAGCAGATGAAAGAACTGGTGGAGGAAGAGGAAGCCATTTTACGGCATAAGGGGGAGATGCTGCCAGATGAAATGCTTGTCACGGCGAAAAAGGACGGCTTTTCGGACAAGTATCTGAGCCAGCTTCTGGAGATTCCCGAGGCGGATATCAGAAACCGCCGACTTGCACTTGGCGTGGAGGAGGCGTGGGAGGGCGTACATGTCAGCGGCACACAGGACAGCGCCTACTATTATTCCACCTACAACGCGCCGGATAAGAACCCGGTGAATGAGGAAAAACAGAAGATTATGATATTAGGCGGCGGTCCCAACCGGATCGGGCAGGGTATCGAGTTTGACTACTGCTGTGTACACGCGGCGATGGCTCTTAAAAAGCTGGGATTTGAGACGATTATCGTGAACTGCAACCCGGAGACGGTGTCCACGGATTACGACACCTCCGACAAGCTGTATTTTGAGCCGCTGACTTTGGAGGATGTGCTCAGCATTTACAACAAAGAAAAGCCCCTTGGCGTGATTGCGCAGTTTGGCGGACAGACGCCCCTTAATCTGGCGTCCGAGCTGGAACAGAACGGGGTGCGGATTCTTGGCACATCCCCCTCGGTCATTGATCTGGCGGAGGACCGCGACCAGTTCCGCGCCATGATGGAGAGACTGGAGATTCCCATGCCGGAGTCGGGTATGGCGACCACTGTGGAGGAGGCACTCGGCATTGCGGCGAGGATCGGCTACCCGGTGATGGTGCGGCCTTCCTATGTGCTGGGCGGCAGAGGTATGGAAGTGGTATACGACGATGACAGCATGACGGAATATATGAATGCGGCGGTGGGCGTGACGCCGGATCGACCGATTCTGATCGACCGATTCCTGAATCATGCGCTGGAGTGCGAGGCGGACGCCATCAGCGACGGGACGCATGCCTTTGTGCCTGCGGTGATGGAGCATATTGAGCTTGCGGGCATCCACTCCGGGGATTCGGCATGTATCATTCCCTCCGTGCACATTCCGGCAAAGAGCGTGGAGACGATCAAGGAGTACACGAGGAAGATTGCGGAGGAGATGCACGTCAAGGGCCTGATGAATATGCAGTACGCCATCGAGAACGGCAAGGTGTTCGTGCTGGAGGCGAATCCAAGGGCATCCCGCACTGTGCCGCTTGTGTCCAAGGTCTGCAATATCCGCATGGTGCCTCTCGCCACGGATATCATTACCTCGGAGCTTACGGGGCGTCCGTCGCCGGTTCCGGGATTAAAAGAACAGGTGATACCGAATTACGGTGTGAAGGAAGCGGTGTTCCCCTTCAACATGTTTCCTGAGGTGGACCCGATTCTGGGGCCCGAAATGCGCTCTACAGGTGAGGTGCTGGGGCTGTCCCGCTCCTACGGCGAAGCCTTCTACAAGGCGCAGGAGGCGGTGCAGTCAAAACTTCCCCTTGAGGGCACGGTGCTGATCTCCGTGAACAAGAAGGACAAGGATGAGGTGGTGGAGGTGGCAAGGAGTCTTGCCGAGGACGGTTTCAGGATCGTGGCTACCGAGGGCACCTACAATTTGATCACGGCGGCAGGGATTCCGGCGACAAAGGCAAAGAAGCTTTATGAGGGACGGCCTAACGTGGGCGATATGATTACCAACGGGGATTTCGACCTGATTATCAACTCTCCCGTGGGCAAGGACAGCAGACATGACGACAGCTATCTGCGCAAGGCGGCGATCAAGGCGAAGGCGCCTTATATCACCACGGTGGCCGCGGCGAAGGTGACGGCGGAGGGCATCCATTACCTGAAAACCCACAAGGGCAGCGAGGTGAAGTCCCTGCAGGAACTGCACGGGGAGATACATGAGAAGGCGTAGGGTTAGAACCGCAATATTTAGTCAATATAAAAATTTGTTTGACAAACAGAAAAGACTGTGCTATTCTATCTGAAAATTCAACGAAGAGTCAGTATTTGACGGAGGAAGAGATATGTGTAACAGAAATCGAGTCCCGTTTACGGTCATTATGGGTATTATGCAGATTTTTCAGATTACGGTCACAGCCTGAGGGCGGCAGACGCCGACAAATGCATGGCCGTAAGATGTAAAGTCTTATTTGGCTATGCGGGAATCAGGGTTAAAGATAGGAGAACCGCATGGGAAGTACACAGAGTGTACGGAACAGGCGGTTCTTTTTGCGCGAATAAGCAGAGCAGGAGGTCTTTCGAGTCTGCTTATTCGCATACAAGCAGAGCCGGGATGCATACAGGCAGAAGGGGGAAGAACAAAATGCAGGCAATCAGGGTAGAAAATTTATCGAAGACATTTCGGGTAAAGCGGAAGGAAAAGGGGATGCGCGGCAGTGTCAGGGCAATTTTTCATCCGCAGACAGAGGAAATCCAGGCAGTGAACGGCGTCTCCTTCTCGGTGGAGGAGGGGGAAATGCTTGCCTTCATCGGGCCAAACGGCGCCGGGAAGAGCACGACGATCAAGATGCTCACGGGGATTCTCTATCCCGACGGCGGGCGGGTTGAGGTGCTTGGCGTTGATCCGACGAAGAGGAGAAGGCAGCTTGCGTATCAGATTGGCACGGTGTTCGGGCAGAAGGAGCAGCTCTGGACGCATCTGACGCCCTATGATAATTTCCGTTTCTTCGGGGCGGTCTATGACCTGACAGAGAGGGAGACGGAGGCAAGAATTGAGGAACTTTCGGAACGGTTTGCCTTGAGAGAATTTATTGACATACCTGTCAGAAATTTGTCGCTGGGGCAGCGCATCCGCTGTGAGATGGTTGCAGCGCTGATCCATAAGCCGAAGGTATTGTTCCTGGATGAGCCGACGATCGGCCTGGACCTGGTGGTGAAAGAAAATGTCCGGGAGCTGATCCGGCAGATGAACAGGGAGGAGCACACCACGATTTTTCTGACCAGTCACGACGTGGGGGATATCGAGAAGCTGTGCACGCGCATCATCATTGTGAATGACGGGCAGATTGTACTGGACGATTCGGTGGAGCATCTGAAAAGCCATTATCCGAATGAACATGCCCCGGACACTGCCGTACACGGCCGGGAGCACGAGGCGGCGGCAGAAAGCGGGGATATTTCGGATGTGTCGCTGGAAGATATCATTGTTGAGATATACAAGTCGCAGGGGGAAACCTGAGGGCATGGCAAGCGGGATATTTTTGGAGAAAAAAGATTTTTTCGAAATGGAAATGATGGTTATCCGCCAATGGAAAGGGGTTGACTGAAAATGAACAGATTGGGGAAACCGGACGGGAGCGTGAGATGTATGCCGTGGCGCAAATACATGGTCATATACCGGTCTGTGCTTTTGGAGAATTTGCAGTATGCGGCAAATATTGTCGTGGGATTTTTCAGTTACGCGGTTTTTATCTATACTTTTATTATGCTCTGGGGCTATATGTACCAGACGCCGGGGGAGCTGATTGCGGGTTACACGAAGGAACAGATGATCTGGTATGTGATGATGACGGAAATGATCTGGTTCGGGTCAAGCGCGTCTTCTGTGGCGAGGGAAGTATCCACAGACATCCGGGGCGGCAATATCGCTTACCTGATGAACAAGCCTTACCATTACACGCTGTATGTTCTGGCGAAATATACGGGCGGGTGGAGCATCAGGCTGCCCATGTATGCGATGCTGGCGGTGGTGATCGGGACGGCGCTGGTGGGACCCCTGCCACGGTTTCCTCTGGCGGCGGTCCCGGCGATGGCGCTCTGTGTGGTTCTGGGACTCACCATCAACGCGGTGCTTAAGATGTGCATCAGTCTGTTTTCTTTCTGGATTGAGGACGCGACGCCATTCCAATGGCTGTATGACAAGCTGCTTCTCATAGTCGGGACGATGTTTCCCGTTGAGATATTTCCAAAAGCGATACAGCCGTTATTTAAACTGACGCCGATCTATACGGTGTGTTACGGACCGGCAAAACTGATTGTGGATTTCAGCCCGGAGAAGTGCGTGGAGATTCTGGCGGTGCAGGCGGTTTATCTTTTGGCAGGCTGCGGGCTGATGTTCCTGATTTATGGGAAGGGAGTGAAGAAACTGTATGTTAACGGCGGTTAAAAATCAAATGCGGGTATGCCTTCTTTCTATTAAATATAATATGATGCGGGAGATGGTGAACAAGGTGACTTTTCTCACCAATGTGGGATTTATGGTGTTAAATAACGCTTCTTTCCTGGCGCAGTGGGTGATTTTATTTCGTCTGCGGGGGGATGTGGGCGGATATACGTTTCGCGAGATCATGCTTTTGTGGGGGCTGGTTGCGGCTTCTTTCGGGCTTTCGCACATCCTGTTTGCACGGGTGTTTTCCCTATCGGACCTGATTATAGGCGGAAAGCTGGACGCTTATCTGGTGCAGCCGAAAAATGTGCTTGCCAGTGTCCTGACTTCCGCCACGGATGTCTCGGCAATCGGGGATCTTTTGTATGGTATTGTTCTTGGCCTGATCTGCAGCCCGGGCGTGGGATGCTTTTTCCTCTTCCTGCTGTTTACGGTGACGGGAGCTGTTGTCTTCACCGCTTTCGCCCTGCTTCTGGGGAGCCTGTCCTTCTGGTTTGTGCGGATGGATCTGCTGCAAAGCCAGATGGTTATGGGGATCGTAAGCTTCGGCACGTATCCCGACGGCATTTTTAAAGGCGTTTCCCGCTTTCTGCTGTATGTTATCATTCCGGTGGGGATGGCTGTCTGGTATCCCGTGCATGTGATGACGGTCTTTGACGCCGGGATGCTTTTGACGGTGCTTGGGTACGCCTGCACGCTGGCTGCGGTGTCTGTGATTGTGTTTTATAGGGGACTGAGGCGGTATGCTTCGGGGAACCTGATGGAGGCAAGGCTGTGAGAAGTATACTGCGGGTGGCGGTAAATGGAAAAATTTTCTTTCCTTTTTCTGAGTAACGTGGTAAAATATTTACGATTTTTTATAACAGATGTAAGAAGGAGAGAAAGTCATGAAACAAATGAAAAAGAGGTGGAAGATGCTTGTGCCGACCGTGCTTCTGCTGGCGTTTGCCTGTTCCACGACGGTGCTTGCGGCGGAGGAGGAGATGGAGTATGTGCCGGATCTCCACGCTACGTTCTGGGCGCTTGTTCCCGCCATTGTGGCGATAGGGCTTGCGCTGATCACGAAGGAGGTTTACAGCTCCCTGTTTGTGGGTATTTTGATGGGAGCGCTCCTGTACTCGGGCTTTCAGTTTGAGCTGACGATCACGCATATTTTCTCGGACGGGATTATCGGTGTTCTATCTGACAGTTACAATGTAGGGATTCTCGTATTTCTGGTGATTCTGGGCGCGATGGTCAGCCTGATGAACAAGGCTGGCGGCTCGGCAGCATTCGGGCAGTTTGCGGCAAGCAGGATCAAGAACAGGGTGGGTGCACAGCTTGCGACGATTCTCTTGGGCGTACTTATCTTTATCGACGATTATTTCAATTGCCTGACCGTGGGAAGCGTGATGCGCCCCGTGACGGACAAGTTTAAGGTGTCAAGATCAAAACTTGCGTATCTGATCGACGCGACTGCTGCACCGGTGTGCATTATTGCGCCGATTTCTTCCTGGGCGGCTGCGGTGACGGGATTCGTGGAAGGAGAGGACGGCTTTTCCATTTTTATCCGCGCGATCCCCTACAATTTCTACGCGATCCTGACAATTGTTATGATGGTCGGTATGGTGTTGATGAAGACAGAGTTTGGCAAAATGAAGGAGCACGAGAGGAATGCGGCCAGAAAGGGTGATCTTTTCACTACAGAGGGACGGCCTTACGAAAATGTAAAGGAAGAGAAGACAGGCACAAAGGGAGGCGTTGTGGATCTGCTGATTCCTATTGCGGCGTTGATTGTCTGCTGTGTGATCGGTATGATTTACACGGGCGGTTTCTTTGAGGGAGCAGGCTTTGTGGAGGCATTCTCCAACTCCGACGCGTCTCTGGGTCTGACGCTTGGCAGCTTTTTCGGCCTGATTATTACGGTTGCTCTCTATCAGATTCGCCGGGTGCTTTCTTTCAAAGAATGTATGGACTGTATTCCCGAAGGATTTCGGGCGATGGTGCCTGCGATTTTGATTCTGACTTTTGCATGGACGCTCAAGGCGATGACGGACAGCCTTGGCGCCGACCTGTATGTGGCGGGGCTGGTGGAGTCCAGTGCGGGCGCGTTTATGAACTTCCTGCCCGCGATTATCTTCGTGGTAGGGTGTTTCCTTGCTTTTGCGACGGGTACTTCCTGGGGAACGTTCGGTATTCTGATTCCCATTGTGGTTGCGGTGTTCCAGAACGGTGATCCGCAGATGATGATTATGTCCATTTCCGCCTGTATGGCAGGCGCGGTCTGCGGCGACCACTGTTCGCCCATTTCCGACACGACCATCATGGCGTCCGCGGGCGCGCAGTGTGAGCATGTGAACCATGTCACGACACAGCTTCCCTACGCGGTGCTGGCGGCGGTAGTGTCTTTTGCCACATACATTGTAGCCGGTTTCGTAAAGAGCGCATGGATTGCCCTTCCCGTGGGAATTGTGCTGATGGCAGCGGTTTTGTTTGCACTCCGCAGTATCAATGGGACGGTCGAAGATTAACGTGAGAAGAACTTCTAAAACTCAGCAGCAGAGGCTGCTTCGCTAAGAAGTTCTATGTCTCACGTAGGAGAATGCCTAAGAAGCGGCATTCTCCGTATGTTGTGATTTAATAAAGTGATTTTACATTCTCCACGCCGTCCTCTGTGATGTCGAATTTCCAGACGGCGTGTCCGGGGATGCGGTGTTCAGTTAAATAATAACTGTTATCTATCATTGTAATATAATAGGGTGTGCCGCCGCCGACAAAATTTGAATAAATATCTTCGTAATTTCCGTCCGCAAGGTCTTTCAGATCTTTTGTGCGGATGATGGTGGCGTAATCCTGACTGCCGTTTATGTCGGTGGAGACGGTGATGTAGCAGTTTCCTTCGGCAAAGGTCAGCTGCACCATGCCGGCAATCACGTCGGGTACGGGATAAGTCTTTTGCACGGCAAAGGTGGACAGGTCCGCCTGTATGATGGCGGGGGTGCCGGGGATGCCGGAGACGAAGTAGATATCGTCGCCGTCGATGGTGAAGGAGCGGACATAGGTTTCCTTCAGGGCGTCCACCGCGCAGATTTGTGTGAGATACATCTGCGGGCTGCCGGGGTCGTGACGGCACAGGTACATTTCGCCGTTCATGGAGCTCCATACATAGAAGGTGTCCGTGGGGGCGTCATAGACAATATAGTGAGGGCGGTTTCCGACTTCATCCAGTGTCTGGGTGTGGTAGAAAACGCCCTCCTTTTTTTCGAATACAAGAACGCGGTTTCCCTCCGTGTCGTCCACAAGATAGACGGTTCCGTCGCTGGCAAGGGTGTGCCCTTTGTCGATCTTGTCCGTTAAAATCTGCCAGTCTGTGAGAGGATCCGTGAGGTTATCGTGGTAGATCACCTGGTCGTGATAGCAGTCTACGATAAAATAGGTGTCCTCCACCTTGGTGACATAGGTGGGGACGCTTAAGTCTGTAAGGGTATTGCGGGGAATGTCCTGTGGGGCAGTGGGAGCAAAATCCGCTTCCGCAAGGTTCTGCACTGTCGTGAAAGCGCGCAGGTGGCTTTTGCTCGGCAGCGGGGCGGGTGTCTGCAGACCGGCATCCTGCGTCATGGCTGGAAGGTTTGACTGATCAGAGTCTGACATGCCGCATGCTGTGAACAATCCGGCTGTAAACAGCAGGGGAATAAGGAAAAGAAAATAAAGGGACAGATGTCTTTTTGTCGGGAGTGTGCTGAAATTACTGCTCATTGGAGGGATTCTCTTTCTTTCTTCTGTATTTCTTGGTAAGATAGACCATATACTAGGTTCAGTTTACCACAAATTCCGCGCCATGTCGTGTGGGTTTTCGGCGAACTTGTGGAACCGGGATCGGCAGGAGTATAGATATGACATATATGTCACATTTGAAAACAGACAGCGTGTCAAAACAGCATAGGGATTCCAGTGCGGCGGGAGAACGGCCAAAATCCCCATACAACGTTGCTTTCGGCATTCTCTCCGCCCTTGCCATACTTATGATAGTGGCAGGGCACCTGGGCTATGATATTTTAACGGTGGGCGGCCTGTTTCCCTACTATTCTTTTCATGTGCCGCTCTTTATGTTTATTTCCGGCTATTTTTATCGGGATGAGGAGGAATGCCACCCTCTCGCCTATCTGAAAAAGAAGGCAAAGAGGCTTCTTTTGCCCTATTTTATCTGGAATGTGGTGTATGGGATTTTAGCTGCGGCGCTCAGGGCTTTTGGAGGCTTTTCGATGGGGGAGGCAGTCTCTTTGAAGACTCTTTTTGTGTCTCCCTTTTTGAACGGGTATCAGTTTATTTTAAATTACGCGGCATGGTTTGTGCCTGTGCTCTTTATCGTTGAGGGGATGAATCTGTGCATGCGGCTTCTGCTTAGGCGGCTGCATATGAACAGCGAGTGGCTGATTCTGATCGGGACTCTGGCGGTGGGAATACTTGTGGTGCAGTTTGCCATAGAAGGCCGTGTGTGGGGATTATACAAGACGCCGGGGCGGATTCTGCTCCTCTATCCCTGCTTTCAGATGGGGCAGTTTTATAAGAAGAAACTTGAATCGAGGGACAGCCTTGGGAATGTGCCTTACTTTGCCGTTGTGCTTGGCGTGCAGGTGCTTCTTCATCTGTGCTGCAACGGGCTTGCCTACAGCAGCGTGTGGTGTACGGGTTTCGCCAACGGGCCGGTGATTCCATATGTGACAGTGGTGTCGGGAATTGCCTTCTGGCTGCGGGTGTCGAAAATTCTGGCGCCGCTGTGCGAAGGAGGGCAAAGGGATATATCCGCGGCGCAGTCGGATGTGGAAAAGCGGATTGGTCCGGCAGCGGCGCAGAATCCGGCGGGCGGGTTTCTGCTTCATCTCGGCCGTAATACTTACGCGGTGATGATGCACCATGTCATGGCTTTTATGCTTGTAAAGATGGTTCTTGCGGGGACTGCCGCCTATACGGGGTATCTGGTGGACTTTGATTTCGTGCGCTTTTACGCGGATATCGACTACTATTATCTGGTAAAAGGATCGGAAGCGTTTCGGATGGTTTATCTGGCGGCGGGGGTAGGGCTGCCGCTGCTTTTACAGAAAGGACAGGATATTTTATTGCGGCCCGTAAGAGGGCGGCTGCAGGGCGGCCGGTTCGGCAGAGGATGAAGCTTCGGACGGGTCATGCGCCTGCGGCTGAGAGATCGGATGTCTGTGCTGTCTGATACGGGTTTGAATTGCAATCGGCGGGGGAGTGTGTTACTCTATCTAAAGAGTGTGTAAATGGCAGTATTTGGAGAGTTGAGCCGAAACAGGAAAGGAATAATGCGCATGGTCACAATCAGCGTATGCATGATCGTGAAAAATGAAGAGCGGATTTTGGCAAGATGCCTGGACAGCCTGAAAGGGCTTGCGGATGAGGTCATCATTGTGGACACGGGTTCCACGGATGCGACGAAGCGGATTGCCGCTAAGTACACGGATCAGATCTATGATTTTGCGTGGACGGGGGACTTTTCTCAGGCGAGGAACTTCGCCTTTTCCAAGGCAAAGATGGAATATATTTACTCGGCGGACGCGGACGAGGTGCTCGATGAAGAAAACAGGACGGCGTTTTTGCGGATGAAGGAGGTTCTGCTCCCGGAAATAGAGATTGTACAGATGTATTATGTAAACCAACTGGCAAACGGGACAATCTACAATTATGACAAGGAACTCCGTCCCAAGCTTTTTAAGAGAAACCGCACTTTCCGCTGGCAGGGGGCGATCCATGAACAGATAGGAATTACGCCTGTTATTTATGATAGCGAGATATGCATCCAGCATTTGCCGGAAGAGAACCATAAGGACAGGGATTTGGCGGCCTTTGCGCGTCTTACGGCTGCGGGGGAGACTCTCGATAAAAGGCTCCACAATATTTACGCGAAGGAGCTTTTTATCTCCGGGGAGGCAAAAGATTTCCTCGCGGCGCGCGCGTTTTTTCAGGAGTCCTGCAAAGATGAAAAGCGGGGAGACGAAGAGCTGATGGAGGCGGCGTGCGTGGCGGCAAGGGCGGCAAGACTTGCGGGGGATGTGGCGGATTTCTTCAAATATGCGATGAAAGCGGTGGCCTCCGAAGGATGCGCGGAAATATGCTGTGAGCTTGGCGCTTATTATATGGAGCGGCAGGACTATGACGAGGCGATTGTCTGGCTGTACAACGCGGCTTATGAGACGGAGAGCGTCTTAGATATCCACAGCGGGGGCGACCTCCCCCTGCGGGGACTTGCCAGATGCTATCAGGAGCTTGGCAATGAGGAACAGGCGGCGGAGTATACGAGGCTCGCGGCTGAGTGGACAATGTGAGAAACGCGAAAAGTACTTCTAAAGCTCGACAGCAGAGGCTGTCTCGTTAAGAAGTACTAAGTTTCGCGTAGGAGAATGCCTGAAATACGGCATTCTCTGTATTGAGTTGAGGTTCCACTGAAACAGAATCATGGCGGTTAATGTGAGAAAAGAGGAAATATGACATGAAATGGGAAGAGAATGTGCGCAGGGTGGTGCCCTACACGCCCGGCGAGCAGCCGCGGAAAGCGGGCATTATCAAACTGAATACCAACGAAAGCCCGTATGCGCCTGCGCCCGGGGTGGCGGGGGCAATAGCCGGTCTGGATGCGGAGAAATTCCGGCTGTACCCCGCTTTCCCGGAGAACACAGATCTGGCTGCCGCGCTGGCTGCGCGTTATCACATCGGGACGGATCAGATTTTTATCGGCGTCGGTTCGGATGATGTGCTGTCCATGGCGTTTCTGACGTTCTTCCATTCGGACAGACCTGTTTTATTCCCGGATATCACCTATTCTTTCTATGATGTGTGGGCTGATGTGTATAGAATCCCGTATGAGAGGAAAGCGCTGGATGCAGATTTTCAGATTTGCCCTGCGGATTACTGTCAGCCAAACGGAGGCGTAGTTTTTCCGAACCCCAATGCCCCGACAGGGGTGTTGATGCCGCTTGACAAGGTGGAGGAGATCATCGCGGCAAACCGGGACGTGGTCGTGATCGTGGATGAGGCTTATATTGATTTCGGCGGCACAAGCGCGCTGCCGCTTATTGGCAAATACGACAATCTGCTGGTGGTGCAGACTTTTTCCAAGTCCAGATCCATGGCGGGCATGCGGATCGGGTATGCCATGGGGCATCCGCAGCTGATCCGTTATTTGAATGATGTGAAGTATTCCGTCAATTCTTACACCATGAATACGGCGGCGCTGGAGATTGGCGCGGCGGCTGTGCGGGATGAGGATTACTTTACGGCATGTTGTCAAAAGATTATGGAGACAAGAAAAAGGGCGGAGGAAGAACTTGCAGGGAGGGGGTTCGTGTTCCCGAAATCCTGTGCAAACTTTATCTTTGCTTCCCACAAAACGATTCCCGCCCGTGAGATTTTTGAGAGACTAAAAGAAAATGACATATATGTCAGATGGTGGGATAAGGAGAGAATCAACAATTACCTTCGGATCACTGTCGGCACGGATGAACAGATGGAGGTGCTTTACCGGGCGCTCGACACGATCTGCGGGTAGAAATTGGGCAGACGGCTGTTATTTGATGGCATTTATCAGAATAAGGTGTTTTTCATGCGTATATGCTACATATACATATAACGATGGAAGACGGAACTGCCAAAAGTGCAGGAAATACGCGGCGGTTTGGAAATATTAAATTTAAATTTAATTATAAAAATGGAGGATTAAAAGAAGTTATGGAAAGTTTAGCGGTGGCATTTGCCAACACATTAGGAAGATATGTGAGTAAGGAGATTGTAGTTTTTATCATCTCCATGATACCGATTTTGGAGCTGCGCGGCGGCCTGATCGTCTCGAAACTGCTTCAGGTGCCGATCACCACGGCGATTCCGTTCTGCATTGTGGGAAATATCATTCCGATTCCGTTTATCCTGCTGTTTATCAAACAGATTTTTAAGCTGTTGAAAAAAGTGAAGCTTTTTCGCGGTATGATTGAGAAACTGGAAAACCGCGCCATGAGTAAGAGTGACAATATCAAGCGTTATGAATTTTGGGGTCTGGTGCTTTTTGTGGGGATTCCTCTTCCGGGTACAGGGGCGTGGACGGGGTCTTTGATCGCTGCGCTTCTGGATGTGGACTTTAAGAAGGCAATTCTGGCGGAGCTTCTGGGTATCGCCATCGCTACGGTGATTATGTCCTTCCTCTCTTATGGGCTTCTGGGAGCGCTTGTAGGTTGAGAGAGGGCGGCGGCTTTGACGCCGCAAACAGTGTTTTCGTGTTAGACCTTGACGGATGGGATCACGGATGAAGAAAAAAAGGGACAGAAAAAAATATATGCTGGCGGGAGCGGCGCTTACGGTAGTTCTGGCGGCGGCTGGGCTGGTCGGTGTTCTGTTTCGCGGACAGTTTTTCGGGGACGAGAATCCGAATCTGGCCCTGCTAAAGGGTGTGAAAGCGACCTGTGACAGCGTGGAGCAGGAGTCGCTGTCCGCGGCTATGGCCATAGACGGGAATGACGTTGACCGCACGTCCCGCTGGTCCAGCGAGAATAACAGGGGGGATGCCTCCCATTTTATACAACTGGAATTTCCTGAAGAAATTTCAGTTTCTTTTGTTGTGCTGAAATGGGAGAGGGCGAACGCGGTTTCTTATGCGCTGGAGAGCTCGACAGACGGCGCGGCATATGAGACGCTTGCCGCTTTTGGGAGCGCGCCGGAGACTCTTTTGCAGGAGATCGTTTTGGAGGAGCCTGTACAGACGAAATTCCTGCGCCTTTCCACCTATGAGGTGTCGAAGGAGTCCGCGGATTTCTCTGACCTGTACCAGAATGTATCGCTCTACGAGTTTGAGGTTTATGGGGACAAGCCCACGGCATACAAATTAAAAGCACCTGTTATCGAAAAGGCGGCGGAGGGCGGAAGAAGGCTTGTTATGCCGGAAACGCCGGATGGTTTCCGGGTGATGCTGATCGGCGCGGACTTGGAACAGGTGATCGGTGCGGACGGCAGAATCTATGACACCATTCAGGATAAGGAAGTGACGGTGGGCTATCGGGTGGAGGACACAAGAAAACGGGAGGAGACGAGGGAGGTTTCCTTTGTGGTGCACGTGCCTGCGGCGGATGCGATGCCTGATACGGCGGAGACGGCTTCTGGGAGCGAGCTTCCCTCGGTTGCGGAGTGGCGGGGCGGCCAGGGGTATTTTAGCCTGAGGGAAGAAGCGCGGATCATAGTGGATACGGACAGCCGTCCGCCCCGGAGCGACGGGCGGCAGCCGGCAGAGCCGGGCGCGGCGGGAAAGGCGGACGTGCAGACGGAGATGGGAGAACCGGGTGCGGCGGCGGAACAGAATGCAGACACGCAGGCACTCTGGGATATTGCGGCACTGTTGAGCGAGGGTCTGGAAAAGCACCTGGATTTTCGCACAAAACTGACTGTATGCAAGGGCACGGCGGACGATCTTGAATCAGGGGATATCTATCTGGGCTATGCCGAAGAAGAAAATGGTCTGGGCGAGGAAGGATATACCTGTGATATAACTGACAAATGTGTCATAAAGGCGGAGGGGGCGGCAGGACTGCGCTGGGGAACGGTCACGTTGATGCAGCTTTTGTCTGCGGATGTGGGAAGAAATGTGCCGCAGGGAAAGATCCGGGATTATCCCCTCTATGAGGTGCGGGGGTTCGGTATTGATGTGGCGAGAAAGCCGGTATCTATGGACACGCTCTATCGGATTATGGAGACCATGTCATGGTACAGGATGAACGATCTGACGATCCATTTAAACGATAACACGATCCTTGCCACCAGCGGGCTTACCGATTCGGTGGAACATGCCATGACTGCGGACAGCGCGTTTCGTCTGGAATCCCGTTTGGGCAACGAGAAGGGGGAAATGCTGACCTCGTCGGAGTACGCTTACACGAGGGAGGAGTTTGCAGAATTTATCGCTACAGCCAGAACCTATGGGGTGACGGTGGTGCCGGAGATTGATACCCCGGCGCACGCCCTCTCCATCACAAAGCTTTATCCCGAGTATGCCCTGCACACGGGAAGTGAGTCGGTGGATCAGATTGATCTGGGAAATGACAAGGCTGTCGCTTTCGTGGAGAAAATCTGGCGGGAGGCGCTGGATGAGGAAGAGGGCGCCTTCCGGGAGGCAGAGATTGTGGGTATCGGTATGGACGAGTATTATGGCGACGGCGAGCAGTACCGGCAGTATCTGAACCGAATCAACAGTCTGGTGCAGGAGTCGGGGAAGACCGTGCGGCTTTGGGGGAGCCTTAGCAATATGGGAGGCACGACAAAGCCTTCGCCAGAGAATCTGCAGATGAATCTGTGGAGCACGGTCTGGGCAGACCCGCTTGAGATGTATGAGGAGGGATATTCCCTGATTAATATGCAGAACAACCACCTTTACATCATACCGGGCGGCGGCTATGACAGGCTGAGCGGCAGGGACCTGTATGAAAACTGGGCGCCCAACCGTTTTTATGACTATGACAGGCGGGAGACCGTGCCCGCTTATTCGCCGCAGATGCTGGGCGCGGCATACATGATCTGGAACGATATGAGCGGTAATCTGGACGTGGGAATCTGCGAGTATGATCTGTACGAGCGGTTTGTGGAGCCTCTGGGCGCGCTGTCCGCCAGCCTCTGGGGCGCGGAGGGGCTGGAGGAGCCTTACCAGAGTGAAAAGGCTGTTTTTTATCCTTACCTCTATGACGAGACAGTGGCGGCGGAGCCGGATTATGAGATACGGATAGAGGTGTGCCTGGAGCCGGATGCGCGGCAGGAGCAGGTCATTGCGGAGGGCGACTGTGCATACGGCAGATGGGCTTTCTACGCGGCAGAGCCGGAGACGGGAAAGGTCGGCTTTACCAGAGAAGGGCGGACCTACACATTTGATTACACGCTGCCGAAAGGCGAATGGGTGAACCTGAAGCTGGAGGGAAAGTCGGGAAAGACCACGCTTTATGTGGACGGAAAAGAAGTGGACAGCCTTGGAAGCAACGAGCCCTTTGAGGAGCACGCCACCTTTGTATTCCCCCTGCAGAAAGTGGGCGGCCGGACGGGGCAGTTTGACGGACAACTGTCGCTGTATGTGTCTGACAGCGCGGGCGGGCATAGGAAATTTGAATGAATATCCGAATAAGCTGATTTGTGGATGTTGCGAAAGCAATGATGATATTATAAAGTAAAGGAAAGGGTTTTGCCTGGAATTGAAAAATAAGTGGGAGGAGCGGCCCGGAGCATGGGAAAAGGTATCTTAAAGGAACGGGCTTAGCGGGATAAAGGCCAGAACAGATGGGGACGGATTCGAAAATGGATGCATATACAGATTTTGCGGAAGTTTATGACGAACTGATGGACGACACGCCCTACGAGGCGTGGTGTGAATTTTTGATGGGGATCTTTAAGCATTATGGTGTGGATGAGGTGTCAAAAGGGGAGGAGCGCACGGAAGATGACATGAGTGTTACGAATACAAATCTCCGGCAGGAACGCAACACGATACTCGACCTTGGCTGTGGGACAGGCACTCTGACGGAACTCCTGGCGCGCAGAGGGTATGACATGATCGGCGTGGATAATGCGCAGGAGATGCTGCAGGCAGCCATGGAGAAGCGGGAGCGGTCGGGGCTTGACATACTGTATCTGCTGCAGGATATGCGGGAACTGGAACTTTATGGCACAGTGGGGACGGTCGTCAGCGTCTGTGACAGTCTGAACTATCTTCTGGAAGAGGAAGATATCGTACAGACCTTTTTGCGGGTCAACAACTATTTGTACCCGCATGGAATTTTTGTTTTTGATTTTAATACTGTCTACAAGTACGCCGTCCAGATCGGGGACGCCACGATTGCCGAGAATCGGGAAGACTGCAGCTTTATCTGGGAAAACTACTATCATGAGGAGCAGGAGATCAACGAGTACGACCTGACTGTTTTTGTGGCGGAGAGGAGAAAGGGAGCCGGGGCGGACGAGGGCGCCGAGGGACAGACAGCCTTTGAGGAGGCGCAGTGGTTCCGGCGCTTTCAGGAGGTGCACTACCAGCGCGGTTACCGGCTTGACCAGATGAAGGCGCTTCTTCTGCAGGCGGGTCTGGATTTTCTGGAGGCGTTTGATGCGGACACCCACGGGGCGGTGACAGAGGAGAGCGGACGAATCTATGTGGTGGCGCGGAAGGGAGCGGCGACGGAGGCTAATCAGGCTGTCGTTTGAGGGGGAATATAGATACAAGTGTTATTAAATAAAAGGCAAGGATCGAGAGGATATACAGACTATGAAAAACTTAGAGAAAAGATATTGGATTCCGGGCGTTCTGCTCTTGCTCTGGATGGGCGTTTTTGCCTTTATGAACGGAAACTGCCAGTCGTTTTGGGCGGATGAACTGGCGTCCATAGGATTTATCAAAGATGGTTTAAGCATACCACAGGTATTAAATACCTATCTGTACCGGGAAAACAATCTGCCTTTATATCCTATGCTGTTGTATGTGACCTATCGGATTATGCCTTATGGAGAGAAGTATCTGCTGATTCCTTCTATTTTGTTCTGCATGGCAGGAATCGTTTTTTTCGCGCTGTCCGCAGGAAGGCTGAAGGGAAAAAGGGCGGGATTTATCGCATTGTGTCTGGGAACCTCATCAAGCGTCCTGCTCTGGCAGGCTGCGTGGGAAATCAGGTGCTATGCAATGGCATTCTTTTTATCTGCGCTGGTGCTTTATACTTTTATCGGTAAGTTTCAGAAGCCGGAAAAAGGGCGTATGGTTTTATACGGAACGGCTGTAGCGCTTTGCTTCTGGACGCACTGGTTTGCCTGTATCCTGCTTTTCTTTTATGGCGTTATTGATCTTGTTCTTGTGATCTTACGAAAGGTGTCATGGAAACATCTTTTGTGTTATGTTCCGGGATGCCTCATCTACTTTCCGTGGCTTTTTACATCGTTTTACTATAAAAGCTGGGGACTTGACAACTATTGGAGTGAGGTGCCGGAATGGAAGGACATGGTTTGGACGGTTCTGTTTTATTTGAGCGGTAATCGGATTCTCTGGTATATATGTCTGGTTACCGGGGCGTTTCTTGCCGGCAGGGCGTTGTACGTGATGCGCAAATCTTATGCAGGAGAAAAGACCGGGGCGCTGCTCTCGGCGTTTTGTGTGGCGGTTACGGGGTGGATGATCGGATTTGTTTTTGTGTTCAGCAAGTATATTTATCCGGAGGGCGGCCTTTTTGTAGAACGGTATTTTACGGTTGTGCAGCCCCATATTCTGCTGATTACGGCGTTGGGGATCGACTTTATACTTGATCTTACGGACAAATTTCCGCAAAAGCCGGTTGTATGGACGATGCGGACTGCAGTTGTGCTGCTTCTGGCAGTATCCTTTGCGGCCAGCTACCGCGATGCGTACCGATCCATTAGAAAGCCTATGGAGCCCTACCGTGAAGCGGCGGACTACCTTGCCGAAGAAGGTGGCATATGGGAGGACAATACGCTGTTTGCCGGCTCCAATGAATTTTGTGTGCTGGATGGATTTATAGAGTACTATTTTGAAAAGAGAGGGTACGCCGCGCCGGCGCATATTGTGGACAGTATGGTCCACAGCGAGCAGGAGACAAGGTTTTACCCCAATTACGCGCAGCTGCCCGTGGAAGAGCTGCTTTCTTACGAAAGAATTTATTGCCTGCGGATTCATATGGGCGTGGACGAGGAACTTTCGCGTCTGCTTGAAGAAAACTATGTGCTGGTACAGGCAAAGGACGAAACGGGCGTGGAAATCTGGGAAAAGAAGCCGGTGGCGAACAAAATTTATTGAGGAAAGGTGTGCAGAGCATGGGAGACTATATGGTGCGGGCTACGGCAGCGGACGCGCAGATACGCGCATTTGCGGTGAATGCAAAGGAATTGACGGAAACGGCGAGAGCCGCTCACAACACGAGCCCTGTGGTGACTGCGGCGCTGGGAAGGCTTATGACGGGCGCGCTTATGATGGGCGGTATGCTCAAGGGGGAGAAGGACATTCTCACCCTGCAGATCCGGGGAGACGGTCCGGTACATGGCATTACGGCGACGGCGGACGCGTCAGGACACGTGAAAGGATATGCGGACAATCCGCAGGCGATGATGCCGCCAAACAGCGCGGGAAAACTGGATGTGGGTGGTGTGGTAGGCGCAGGCGTTTTACATGTGATGAAGGATATGGGGTTAAAGGAGCCTTATGCCTCCACGGTTACCCTGCAGACGGGGGAGATCGCGGACGATCTGACTTACTATTTTGCGGCGTCCGAGCAAGTCCCTTCCGTCGTGGCGCTGGGGGTTTTGATGAACCGGGATAACACTGTGCGGCAGGCAGGCGGCTTTATCGTACAGTTGATGCCGTTTACCTCAGAGGAGGTAATCAGCCGGCTGGAGGAAAAACTGACAAAAATAACATCTGTCACAGAACTTCTGGAGGCGGGAAAGACGCCCGAGGAACTTCTTGAGAGCGTGCTCGGAGAGTTTGGTCTGGAGGTCACGGACAAAACGCCGGTGAGTTTTTTGTGCGACTGCAGCAGGGAGCGGGTGGAGAAGGTGCTGCTTAGCCTCGGTGAAAAAGATTTGGGGGAACTGGTTGACGAGGGGAAAGAGGTGGAACTGCACTGCCATTTTTGTAATAAGCGCTACACTTTTTCCGCGGAGGAAGTAGAGAGGCTTATGAAAGCCGGAAACAGCAGATAGTCTGTTAAATTCATAAATTAAGGCATGATTTAATGTGCGAAAATAAAAACAGAATGACATGAATAGACAACTGTATGGCAAATCGGAAGCTAAGTCCTAAATCATATAAAAACCGGCCGTAATTTATTGAATAAGTGGATAAAACCATTGTAAAAAGGGGAAAGTAAGTGTGCCGCATGAAACTTTCAAGAGCAAAAAGAAAAGCGAACTGCCTGAAAGATAACGGGATTTATCGAAAAGTAAGCTAAAAGAGAAAAGCAGGCAGCAGGAGGTCCGGGCGGGGAGCATAAGTGAGGAGAAATACAAAATGATTTCCGACGGAACAAAATTCGGCTGCAAATCCTATTGCCTGCCAAAATGCAAGAATGCAAAAAACTAAAACAGGATTTAACACATAAACGGCACTGGTATTTCGTTTTTTGTCAGACTCTGCAGCGGACTGTATAAAATGTGAAAAAGGGCTGTATTTACAAGGAATAGGGGTTATAAAATAGCGAGTGTTCACACAAAAATAACAGGATATATATAACACAAATTATGAGTTTTTGGCGTGGGATGCGAAGAAATGGCATCCCAGGAGGGATTAAAACCAAAATTAAGAAGCGGCAATTTGGCCACTCCATTTGTTATAATAAAAAGGAAAGGACATACGGAATATGAGGCAGGGATTTGTAAAAACAGCGGCTGTGACGCCGAAAATCAAGGTGGCGGACCCTTTTTATAATGCCAGGCAGATTGGTAAAGGAATCGAGGAGGCGGTGCGGCGGGGCGCCAGACTGGTTGTATTTCCGGAGTTATGTCTTACCGGCTATACATGCGGCGATCTATTTTTGCAGGAGGTTCTGCTGACGCAGGCCATGGAGGCGCTGGCGGAGGTGAAGGCGGCCACGCAGGACAGCGACGCCCTTGTCTTTGTGGGCATGCCTCTTGTCAGGCAGCATAAGCTTTACAATGTTGCGGCAGTTTTGCAGGATGGGGAAATTCTTGCCTTTATTCCGAAGAGACATATCCCTGCCTATGCGGAGTTTTATGAGGGGCGTCATTTTACGCCGGGAAATATCCGGCCGGAATCCTTTTTATATGAGGGAAAGGAGATTCCCTTTGGCACAGACATTCTTTTTCAGATAGATGCGGTGCGGGGCTTTACCGTGGGCTGCGAGATTTGTGAGGATATCTGGGCGCCTGAGTCTCCGGCCACAGCGCATGCATTGGCGGGGGCGACCGTGATCGTCAACCTATCCGCTTCCAACGAGACGGTGGGAAAGGACGTTTACCGGGAAATGCTGGTGAAGTCCGCCAGTGCCAGACAGATTGCCGCTTACGTTTACAGTTCAGCGGGAGAAGGGGAGTCTACCCAGGATCTGGTTTTTGGCGGACACAATATCATTGCGGAAAACGGCAGGGTATTGGCGGTGGCAAAACGATTTGAAACGGGCGTTATTTATGCGGACCTGGATATTCACAGACTTGCCCATGAACGGCGCAGAATGAACACTTATCAAGGGGAAAATCTGCGGGAGCATACGATACTTCCCGTGCATATGGAGGAGGAAGAGACTTTTCTGGAAAGACGTTTTTCACCAAGACCGTTTGTGCCGGATCAGGCAAAGGAGAGAGAGAAACGCTGCGACGAGATTTTGTCCATTCAGTCCTATGGTCTGAAAAAAAGATATGAGCATACCGGGAGTCAGTCGGCTGTGCTGGGTATTTCCGGCGGACTGGATTCGACCCTTGCCCTTTTGGTGACGGTGCGCACTTTTGATATGCTCGGCCTTTCCCGAGATAAAATAACGTCTGTTACAATGCCGTGCTTCGGCACCACGGACAGGACCTATGACAATGCCTGCAGACTGGCGGGCATTCTTGGAACGACACTTCGTGAGGTGGATATCAGGGAGGCGGTAAATGTGCACTTCCGGGATATTGGTCAGAGCAGCGACTGCCATGACGTGACATATGAGAACGGACAGGCAAGGGAGCGGACGCAGGTATTGATGGATATTGCCAACCAGACGGGCGGTCTGGTGATCGGCACGGGGGATATGTCGGAGCTTGCCCTTGGCTGGGCGACATATAATGGGGATCATATGGCAATGTACGGCGTGAATGCGGGTGTGCCAAAGACCTTGGTACGGCATCTGGTGCGCTATTATGCGGATACCTGTGGGGATGAGACGCTTAAGTCGCTTTTACTGGATATTCTGGACACGCCGGTAAGCCCTGAACTTTTGCCGCCCGTGGACGGCGTGATTTCCCAAAAGACCGAAGATCTGGTCGGACCTTACGAACTGCATGATTTCTTTTTATACTATATGCTGCGCTGCGGTTTTGAGCCGGCAAAGGTTTACCGGGTGGCGCGGATTGCCTTTGCGGGAATTTATGACGATAGTGTCATACTCAAATGGTTAAAGATTTTTTATCAGCGGTTTTTCGCCCAGCAGTTTAAGCGTTCCTGTCTGCCGGACGGTCCCAAGGTGGGGAGTGTGGCGCTCTCGCCAAGAGGAGATCTGCGGATGCCTTCGGACGCATGCGCGGCGGTCTGGCTGGCACAGCTGGAGGAATTATAATTTCCCGTTATTTTTCACAACCGCGCGATGCGCTTGCCGCATGGCGCGGTATTTGGTGTAATAATATCAGTTTTTTGACGCTTTTAAAAATTTTTATTGACAGGGTCTGAAAAGACGTGTATGATAAATTCAATAAGAGTAATCAATGAACCGTGCATTTCGCACATTCGGGCAAATTCTGCCGCTTACTCAAAACTACCAATCAAATAGCGGCAGAGGCGAATGACGGAATGCGTTTAATTGAGTGAAACCATGGTTTTCCTTCTGCCGGAAGAAAAGGAGGAAAAGTTTATGGAACACAGGAAGATTGAAAGAGAGGGTATTTTCAGGATGATTGAGGGAGGAAAATCTCACAACATGACAGCAGCGGAGGGAATGCCGGAAGACGGGGTGTATACTGTCAGGGATATTGAGGCATTGCCGGAGGGCGAGCGTGCGGAGCTGATTGATGGGAAAATGTACATGATGGCTACGCCCACGCTGACGCATCAGGATATCCTTATGTGGATGAGTGTTACAATTTGGAATTACATAAGGGACAAGAAGGGAACCTGCAAAGTGCTCCCTGCGCCTTTTGCGGTTTACATAAAGGATGATGAGCACAATTATGTGGAGCCGGATGTCACAGTGATCTGCGATAGGGACAAGTTGGACGAGAAAGGCTGCCATGGTGCGCCTGACTGGGCGATAGAGATTGTCTCGCTGTCCAGTAAGACGATGGATTATATCAGGAAATGCGCGCTGTACAAGGCGGCGGGCGTGAGGGAATACTGGATTGTAGACCCGAAGGAGAGAAGAGTACTTGTGTATAACTTTGAGCATGGGACATCAAACCGGTATACATTTTCTGAGTCGGTGAAGGCGGGGATTTATGAGGATTTGATTCTCGATTTTAAGGAGGTGGCGTGAAGCTGGGTATCCTGTTCATCTGCTGGCAGACAGCTTTTGGGCAGAATTGTGACGATGATGTCATTTGGCTTCGGATAAAGCTTGGCGTGGAACATGACTTTGCGGCCGGAGGAAGTAAATGCCCCGGCCGCCTTTTTTCTTTGTAACTTGCAGGCTTTCCGGTAATTTGGAAAAACAGATATCGTTATTCGCCGCCCGTCTCCCCCTGATTTTCCAACGCCTTGTTGAGAGAACTGGTGATGGCGTCCAGAAGAATCATGGAAGTGTACTTGCTGTCGTCGGGATATGTAATGCCCTCCAGACTCTGGCTTTTTATAATCTGGTCGGCAAGATCCTCAAAGGAAGGCTGGATCAGAGGATACATGGTAGTTACTGCTTCGTCCAGATTTACAAGCCGGATGGCGTTGATGTTCTTTTCATCCACGGTTACCTCGATCTCCACCACGTTGTCATTCAGGATCAGCGAGGTTGTATATACGCCGGGCACGTAGGTATCGTTTACGGGCTGCGTCACGGTGGACATGGTTTCCTGCTTCTTTTCTTTGGGCAGAAACATAATGATGAGCAGGATAATAAAAAGAATACCGAGAGCAGCGAAAATGCCGGTATATATTAACTCTTTTACATGAAGTACGACGATTTTGGTTTTAGAACTCATACAGATAATCCCCACAGTGATTCTTTTTTAACAGTTTATGTGTGTGTGGGTGGGTTTATGCGTGGGGATTTTTATGTTGGTATCTGTAGGACACTAAAATGATTCCACTATGGAGCTATAAAAATTTAAAATAAAAAATATCTTTAAATTCTAATATAGAATCTATATCCTAATTTATTCTACCATTTAGCTTTTTCATTCGCAATAATATTTCAATTATGACCTATATTTTTTATATTAAAAACTTGACTACAGAAAGTAACCGTGTTATATTGGTATGAAAGAAAGACACGGATGCTGTCAAAAATGGTAAAGACATGTCAAATAGAGAAAGGCAGGAAGTAAATATGCGGTTCAAGCTTGATTTCATAATTGATCAGTCGGAATTAAACGCTGATTATAGAAGATATGTGTTAAGTTTTATTAAGAACGCGCTGTCGCAGTCTGTGAATGGTGATCTGCTTGGCCGCTATTACACGGATACCAATACCAAGGATTTTACATGGACAATGATCGTCAGCAAGCCTCAATTTACAAAAGAAAAGTTTCGGTTTGCAGATAACAGGTTTAGTCTGGTGTTTTCGACAGATGACAGAGAACAGACGGGCATGTATCTGATGCTGGCGTTTTTGAACCAAAAAAACAGGAGGTATCCGATAGATGAGGGCAATTTTATTACGTTAAAAAATATAATGCAGTTAGACCAGAAAGAGATAAAGAGTACGACTGTCAGATTTGTCACAATGCCGGGCTCTTCGCTCGTGGTGCGTGAGCATGACCGGGAGACGAACAGAGATACCTATTACAGTTGTGAGGATGAAGAATATGCGGGCAGGCTGGAGCAGGCGTTAAAAACGCAGGCGGAGATGGCGGATTTTCCGAAATCGGCAGTGGAGAGCATCAGACTGCAATCTGTGACAGGCAGGAAAATTGTAGTGAAATATTACGGGATCTATCTGGATGCGACAATCGCAGATTTCACAGTGTCCGGGGAGACTAAAATATTGCAATACTTTTATCAGAACGGGGCCTGCTCGAGGAGGAGTTCGGGGTTTGGGATGGTAGATATTGTGGAGGAGGGATGAGTATTGGTCGGAGAATTTACAGATTATCTGGAAGCGGATGACTGGAAAGATGCCGCGGCAATTGTAGGACTGATTCGTTTTTTTGACTATGCGCAGATACCCTACAATAAAGAAGGGATTGCCAGGGCAAAAGAAACATACGATGATGATTCCAAATATGAGGAGGGACTGGACGTTCTCAAATTTAATGCGGCGGATATAACAGACGAGAAGCTGGATGCTTTTATTGAGGACTATTTCTCGGAAGAACTGCATCACTGCGCAGTGGAGAGGGCGCTTCAAAAAACGGAATGGTCAAAAGAGGAAATGGACTTTATCAATGGTAAGCTGACAGCAAATACCGTTATGAAGAAAATCTTTGCAAAGCAGAAATTTGATGGAACGAATGCGGGAAAGATCCTTGATCTGATTGAAGAAAACAGGACGGCCATTGTAAGGGAGACTTATCGAAACAAATCGAGTTTATACCGAAATTTCTGTAATGAGAATGTATTTCGAAAGCCGAAGGGCGATACGGCACGGCTAAAAGGCTATTATGTGGATTTTGCCAAGAAAGGCAAATCTCTTTCCTATCGTTATGATATGGGATTGTTTACTTCCTCAGACAGCGAATTTTATGATTTTATACCATTTGCGTTTAGCATCGGAAGAGAATCCTTTTTTATCAATGACAATTCCACGATCAGCCAGTTAGTCCGAACAAATCAAATTTTGCAGGATAAGTGCCAGGAGCAAAGGGCAAATGGAAGTGTAGATACCAGAAGGGTTTTGTTTGAGAATATTATATATGCATCGGATTTTCTGAATTACGATGTGGAAATTATCAAGAAAGATGTGGATCATCCCTACTTTGAGACATTCTTTTTGAGGCGTGAAAGCATCGCGGTATTTCAGCAGATTAAAAACTACAATGTATTTTGCAGAACAGTAAAAATCGGCGATGACTATATTTCCATACAGGCTGGGTTGACAGATTCTGTCAGGAATCTGCAGCTGATGGATGATCTGATCGAGGCTCTCATCAAGGATGACACAAACAAAAAAACGGCAAACAATTCTGTATTGACATGGAATTTGATTAAATTGAATGTATTAATCCGCGAAAAATTACATATTGGAGGTGGGAATATGAATAAAACGATGCGCAGTGCATATGCAGGGGCGGAAAAAGCGGCGGCTGTGCTTAAGGGACGGAAACAGGGAAATAAGATCAGCAGTTACAGAACGAAATTGTTAAGCGCATTACTTTTCCATGATTATAGCAGATTCTCAGAGATCCTGCTCAGCTTATCGAATTATACAGATGTATATTTCCCGTTTGCCTATGACCTGTTTGAGGATTTTGAGGCAAATAAAGAGGCGGCATATACTTTTGTCAATCATTTTAATGAGTTTTCAAGGGAAAAGACAGAAGATGATGATACGGCAGAGAACAAAATAATGGATGAAGTGTAAAGGAGAGGGACTTATGGAGAAAAAAACGATTACATTGACCGTTGCAGCAAATATGACTTCTAATTATTCGGAGAATCTGAGCAATATTGGCAGTGTGCAGAAGATATACAAAAAGGGACATGTATACACGGTCCGCAGTCGTGAAAGCCTGAAAAATGCGATCATGGTGCAGAGTGGAATGTACGATGATCTCGTGACTACGGTGGACGGGGCGACGCAGAAGGAGGCGACGCCGGAGAGAAATGCCGCCAATAACCGTGCCCTGGAGGGCGGCTATATGACTACCGGTAAAGACACTTATATACGAAACAGTTCCTTTTATCTGACAGATGCGGTGGCGTGTGAACCGTTTGTCAGTGAGGCGCGTTTTCACAATAATATGTATCTGGCGAATAATTATGCCAAGGCAAATGGTCTGAATCTCCAGAAGGATGCCGGGGCGGCAGGTTTGATGCCCTATCAGTATGAATATGAAAAGACGCTTCGCATATATAGCATGACGATAGATCTGGGAATGATCGGCACAGACCCCAATTTCATGGAAGAGGAAGCCGACGGAGCAGAGAAGGCAGAGAGAGTTAACAGTCTTCTCAGCGCAGTGGAAAATCTCAGCCTTGTCGTGCGAGGAAATCTGGACAATGCGGAGCCGGTTTTTGTGGTGGGCGGATTCTCTGAGAGAAAGACACATTATTTTGAGAATGTGGTCAAAGTTATCAATAACAGACTTGAATTGTCGGACGATTTGATCCAGAGGATGAACAAAGGGTATTCTGCAGCGCTGCTGCGCGGGCATAATTTTGACAATGAGGACGAAATCATTGAGAAACTGAATCCTGTCAGTGTTGAGGCTTTCTTTGAAACGCTGAGAGAGCAGGTTCGGCAGTATTATGAGTAGGATACAGGAAGAAGGTGTGCGGATGTGTAAAGAGGCAATAAGGCTTGTTCTTTATCAATCCAGTGCCAATTATCGGAGGCCGGAAACATTTGAAAACAAAATGACTTATCCCCTGCCGCCCTTTTCGACTGTGATCGGTGCGATTCATAAGGCGTGCGGTTATACGGAAACCCATGAGATGGATGTCAGCATACAGGGCAGATACGGTTCTGTGAACAGGCGGGTGTACCGGGATTATAATTTCCTCAACTCCACCTTTGATGACAGAGGAATCCTTGTAAAAATGACGAACGAGAGTATGCTCAGTACGGCGTTTGTCAAAGTAGCCGAGGCCAAAAAGCAGGGCAGCAGTTTTGAAAAAAACGCGGATATCAAAGTGTACGATCAGGATCTTCTGGCGGAGTATCAGGATCTGAAGCAAAAAGGAAGAGAAGTGCAGATTTTGAAAAGTGAAAAGCTGAAGCCGGAATTGGAGCGGTTAAAAGAGGAGAAAAAGAAACTTGCTGCGCAGAGAAAGCAGATGGATAAGCTTTCACAGGAGTTTGAAAGTGTGAAAAGACAGGAAGAAGATATCCGGGATCAGATAGCGGAGACGGAGAAACAATTTTCGGAGTATGAGAAAAATGTGTTTTCTATCCCGTACTCCCGTTTCCGTGTGCTGACAACCTCAATCAAACAGTATGAGATCCTGTCTGATGTTGAACTTATTATCCATATTGCGGCAAAAGACAGAAAAACCATGGAGGATGTTTACGAGAATGTATATAACATCACATCCCTGGGCAGAAGCGAAGATTTCGTCGAAGTGAAAGAGGCAGCGTGGGTTATGCTTTGCGGTTGTGAAGAAGAACTGGAATCAGAATACCCGGCATATCTCGCCATTGAAAATGCGAGGAAACAAAAGGTTTTAACAAAGGATAAAGGGATGAGCAGACAGATCGTCGGCACTAAATATGCGATCCCGAAGTTGTATACAATCGGTGAAAATGGGCAGAGAGTCTTTGACAGGAAAAAAGTGCTGTATGCATCCGGCTATGTAATCAGTGATATTGAGGAGGGGGACGGTATTTATGTGGACCGGCGGGATGACGGAACGTATTATATCGTAAATTTTGTGTAAAGAAATGTTGTGCGGCAGCGATGATACTTTATATTGTCGCCATTTTTTGACACCCTAACCTTATCAATGAAAAGCGGGCACGGTTATATGAAGAATCGTGCCCTTCATTATAGGTATTTGAAGAAACGCAGAGGGAAGTTTGATGTTAGCGTAGTATGTTGGCAAGTACATGGGATGAGGAAGAAATATGGAATATACGGGAATAAACACAGAAAAAGGTATGTTTGCGCAGGAATCTGAAAAGATGGTCAAACAGATGGCGAAAAGCGGCGGCATTACGATAGAGGAACACAATCGGGCCCTGTTAGAACGCGCGAAGACGCTTTTTGAGCTGGGGTATATCAGTCGGGATATTTACGAACTGTTGTGCAAGGCGTGTGAATACCACGATTTAGGGAAAGCGAATCCAAGGATGCAGGAACGGCTGGAATCCAGTGAACTTAAGTTTGATGCAGATCGGGAAATCCCGCACAACGTGCTGTCCATGTATTTGATGCCAAAGAGCGCTTTGCCGGAGTATTACATTTTATTGTTTGCCGTGGGATTTCACCACGATTATGGGGATGTATTTTATCTGCTGGAGGATACGGAGAAGCGCAGCCTGGCGCAGGAGCTGCTGTCACAGTGGGAGTGCGCCGTGCATCCGGGCAGGAAAGCAATCAAAGGAATAAAAAACTGTATCATGCAGCCAGAGTTAAAAGGGAAAATGATTCTGGTAAAGGGTCTTTTACATAAATGCGATTACGCGGCAAGCGGTGAGACGGAAATCGAATATAAAAATGATTTTCTGATGTACAAGACAGAGCGTTTTTTTGAGGAAAGAGGTTTTTCTTACAATGAGATGCAAAAATTCTGTCTCGAAAGACAGGACGAGAACATTATGGTCGTGGGACAGACCGGTATGGGGAAGACAGAGGCGGCTTTGTTATGGATCGGGGATCATAAGGGATTTATCTTTCTGCCTGTGAGGACGGCGATTAACAAAATGTATGACCGAATCAGAAGAGAAATCATTGATGATGAGAGCAGCGGCGGGGTAGGAAAACAGCTTGGCCTTTTACATTCGGACGCAGTTTCCAGACTGCTAGAGAGGCAGGAGGAAGCACAGAAAAAAGGGAGTATGGAGGGCGCACAATGTCACGAGATGGATGTAATTGCCTATCACAATCGGAGCAGACAGCTTGCCATGCCGCTCACCATATCGACGGTAGACCAGCTTTTTGATTTTATTTTCCAATACCAGACCTATGAGCTGAAGCTTGCCACACTGTCCTATTCAAAAATCGTGATCGACGAGATTCAGATGTATGGGGCAGATTTGCTGGCGGATTTGGTTTTCGGGCTGAAAATGATCCGGGAACTGGGCGGCAGGATCGCCATTACAACGGCCACGCTGGCGCCTTTTATCAAAGAGCTGATAGAAAAAGAAGTCGAAAAATTTGCATACGGCGTATTTTGCGATAGGGAGCAGGTGCGGCATAAGGTGAAAATGACGCCGGCAATGATGAAGGCGGAAACAATAGCGGAAAAGTTTCGGGAATGTCTCTTGGAGAAAGATCCGGCAGGAAAAGCAGGAGGAGATAATGCCGCTAAGATAAGGACGCCTTCCGGGAAAATACTTGTTATCTGTAATACCATCCAGAAGGCACAGTGGATGTACGGGGCACTTTGCGAACAGATTGGGGAGGAAAACGGGGACAGGATACATTTGCTCCATTCAAAATTTATACAGCGGGACAGGGCTGGAAAAGAAAATGCCATTTGCGAATGTGGCGATATCGAACATGAGGAGACGGTGATCTGGATCAGCACATCTCTTGTGGAGGCGAGTCTGGATATTGATTTTGATTATCTGTTCACCGAATTGCAGGATATCCCGTCTTTATTGCAGAGAATGGGAAGGGTGAATCGAAAGGGGAAAAAGGCAGTCGAAGATTACAATTGTTTTGTCTATACCGAGATAGAGGATAAATATTTAGAACAGCCATATGTGCCGGGAAGAGAGCAAAGAGGGGCAAATGCAGGCTTTATTGACAGAGATATCTTTGAATTGTCCAAGATGGCGCTGGAAGAAACATTGAAAGGGGTAAGCGGTGGAACGCTGTCGGAAGGACGTAAAATAGAGATGGTGGAGAAATATTTTACGACGGAGAGGCTTTCAAATACAAATTATATGCAAAAATACAGGAAACAGATGGAGAAGTTAAAGGATATCGTGTTGTATGAGCGGGATCGCAGTGAAATCAGGATAAGGGAAGACATTTTTACAAAGGATGTCATTCCGTTTCCTGTGTATGCATTATATCAGCAGGAAATTGAGGCCGGGGCAAAGAAAATCCGCTCTTCCCACACCGCTATGCTTGAGAAGATAAAAGAGCGTAATCGGATCATGCAATACACGGTTCCTATACAGAATTATATTGCTGCAGAGTATGAGAAGGCTGTCCGTAATGGGTTATCGGCAAGGAACTGTCGTCCCGTGCAGATTGGAACCTATGAAAAGATAGCGGTTATAGACTGCGATTATGATGACAGGGTTGGGTTTCGGGCAAAAAAGTTTGTAAAAGTTGAGGACCCTATTTTTGTATAGAAAGGGTGAGCGTGAAGATGGAAGAGCGAATCACGGGAGTTATGGTTTATTACTATTTTGTGTGTTCGAGAAAATTGTGGTATTTCATCCATGAAATCAGTATGGAGGCGGAGAATGAAAATGTCATGCTGGGTAAATTATTGGATGAGAACAGTTATCAGAGAGGGGACAAGCACATTAACATTGACAATGTGATCAATATTGATTTTATCAAAGAGCACAAAGAACTCCATGAGGTGAAGAAAAGCAGGGCAATAGAAGAGGCTGGTATCTGGCAGGTGAAATATTATTTATATTATTTGAAGCAAAGGGGCGTGGATGGGTTAAAGGCTAAAATTGATTACCCCCTTTTAAAGAAAAACCTTCTGGTAGAATTGTCTCAGGAAGATGAAGAACAGATCGAACGGATTATGTGTGACATTAATGCCATGAAGGAACAAGTGCTGCCGCCGGAGTTTACCCAAAAGAAAATATGCGCTAAATGTGCATATCATGACCTGTGCTTTATTTGACGAATTTATATTGAAAACCACAAACTATACTATTAGGGGAGAGTTATGGGACAGAGCTTTTATGTTTATAATAACGGCGATTTGAGAAGGAAGGACAATACCTTGCAATTTACGCCATATGAGGGAGACAAGAGGGATATTCCGATAGAGCGGATTGACGATATTTACGTGATGTCGGAAATGACCTTTAATACTTCTTTTATCAGTTATATATCACAGTACGGCATACCGATTCACTTTTTTAATTACTACAATTTTTACACAGGAAGTTTTTATCCGAAAGAGAAACTGTTGGCCGGGCAGTTACTGGTAAAACAGGTAGAACACTACTCTGATTACGATAAGAGAATTGTCATTGCCAGAAAATTTATCGAGGCGGCAGCAGATAACATATACAGAAATCTCCGATATTATAACGGGCGGGGCAAGGATGTCTCTGCGTATATGGCAGAAGTGGATGATCTGCGGAGGAAAATACCAGATACAGACTCCATACAGGAGCTGATGGGAATAGAGGGAAACATCAGGAAACATTATTATGCGGCATGGAATGTGGTTGTGGATCAGGAGATCCGCTTTGAAAAGAGAGTGATGCATCCGCCGGATAATATGATAAATTCCTTGATTTCTTTTGTTAATTCCATGATTTATGCGAAGGTTCTGACGGAAATTTACCATACACAGCTAAATCCGACAGTCAGCTATTTACATGAACCGGGAGTCAGGAGATTTTCTCTTTGTCTGGATATTGCAGAAGTGTTTAAACCACTCATTGGCGACAGATTGATTTTTTCCCTGCTGAATCGCAGACAGATTACGGAAGATAGCTTTACAAAAGAGTTGAATTTTCTGCATCTTACCAAAGCAGCTTCCGGGCTGATCGCAAAGGAGTTGGAGGATCGGTTAAAGAAAACGATTATGCATAAGGAGCTTGGACGGCAGGTCAGCTATCAATATCTGATGCGTCTGGAGGCGTATAAGTTGACGAAACATTTAATTGGCGAAAAAGAATATGAAGGGTTTAAAATATGGTGGTAAAATATGTATGTGGTATTGGTATATGATATCAGTCAGGACAATAACGGACAAAGACGCTGGTCCCATGTGTTTAAGATCTGCAAAAAATATCTGACTCATATACAGAATTCAGTGTTTGAAGGAGAGATATCCAAAGTGCAGCTCGTAAAACTGCAGCAGGAATTGAAACCGCATATCAATAAAGAAATGGATTCTGTCATTATTTTTAAGAGCCGCCAGGAAAAGTGGCTGGATAAGGAGTTCTGGGGGAAAGAAGATGATAAGACCAGTTTCTTCTTATAGTGATTATTGTCGATCGGTAATAGCGTGAAAACAGCAGGGGGTAGACAAGGGAGGGATTGGGTTGGATTCTTTGGGTGTCGGTGGTATTATTATGGTACATTTAACTAATAGAAAATGGTTGTGTGAGGGGAGGTAGACAAAAAGGGGGGAAATAGTGGCGCATTAATGGGAATGTATAGTGGGCGGGTAGATATAGAAACAGAGTGGAATTTAAAGTTACTTGAGTGCGTAATGCGTGAAAATGCCGCAACCGTAGATATAGAAACAGAGTGGAATTTAAAGGATTTCTCCGCTCCTTGCTAGCCCCGCACAAGTACGTAGATATAGAAACAGAGTGGAATTTAAAGCTGTGTCGGAAATGTCGATACTGTCGGGAAGTTCTGGGTAGATATAGAAACAGAGTGGAATTTAAAGCAATGTCAATCGTGATAGTCATTCCCTCCGCAACCTTGTAGATATAGAAACAGAGTGGAATTTAAAGACGAAAAGGCGTTGCACGGCGGCAGCGTCTTTTTGTAGATATAGAAACAGAGTGGAATTTAAAGTAAATTCGACGGTGCACTCAATCGGTTCCCGTTCTTTGTAGATATAGAAACAGAGTGGAATTTAAAGTCCGTTCCGATGCTTCCTTATATGCCGGCGGCTCCGGTAGATATAGAAACAGAGTGGAATTTAAAGACTTCTTATGTATCAGCAGATTGCTGAGAAATTCTGTGTAGATATAGAAACAGAGTGGAATTTAAAGGTATTTATCGGACGATATGGAAGATACGGCAAGGGGCGTAGATATAGAAACAGAGTGGAATTTAAAGGAAGAAGACGCAGCGGAAGAGCAGCCGGAGGAAGAGTAGATATAGAAACAGAGTGGAATTTAAAGTGCCGGAACAGGGCAGTCAGGGGGATCAGCATTATCGTAGATATAGAAACAGAGTGGAATTTAAAGCAATTCGGGCAAAATTTATAATATCTTTCGTTTTTAGTAGATATAGAAACAGAGTGGAATTTAAAGTAGATACGGCCTGTTCCGCCTCTTCGTCTGTAAACGTAGATATAGAAACAGAGTGGAATTTAAAGAGTGCCTTTACGGCAAAATTCTTGATATTATTAATCGTAGATATAGAAACAGAGTGGAATTTAAAGCATTTTCATATGTTCCAAGATTTTCACCTTCCCTGGTAGATATAGAAACAGAGTGGAATTTAAAGACTAATGCAGCAGTGTACAACTCTGGTACACAATGGGTAGATATAGAAACAGAGTGGAATTTAAAGTCAAATAATATTTTCCCGTCGGACCCGGACGTGGCGGTAGATATAGAAACAGAGTGGAATTTAAAGGTTGAGCGCGTAAAGACGGACGTTGTCGCCGCGCGTGGTAGATATAGAAACAGAGTGGAATTTAAAGCCGGCAGATGCTCCTCTGCCTTCACTGCTTTAATAGTAGATATAGAAACAGAGTGGAATTTAAAGATTTCGGGGAAAGTGCCCCCACGTATCCACGCAGGGTAGATATAGAAACAGAGTGGAATTTAAAGTAATGACCTGTTGCGGATCTGGAAAGAAATTGATTGGTAGATATAGAAACAGAGTGGAATTTAAAGCTTGATCGCTTTCCTGCGGTTGATAAGGTCAACTGGTAGATATAGAAACAGAGTGGAATTTAAAGCCTTCTCATCAATGACCTGTCCTGTCACGCGGATCGGGTAGATATAGAAACAGAGTGGAATTTAAAGCTCATTCATTTTAATAAACCGTAATTACGTTTTGATAGTAGATATAGAAACAGAGTGGAATTTAAAGATATTTTTGTAGTGATAACAAGAAAAGGGGCGACAGTGTAGATATAGAAACAGAGTGGAATTTAAAGGTACATACAGTATAGGAAAAAGGGAGGATGGTGGCAAGTAGATATAGAAACAGAGTGGAATTTAAAGCACAACGATGTATCGTTAAGTTAGGATACCGACCGGAGTAGATATAGAAACAGAGTGGAATTTAAAGTCGAAAGTTTGGCGGTTTGAGTGCGAATGAATACAAGTAGATATAGAAACAGAGTGGAATTTAAAGAACTAGGCTTTCCCTCAACGGCGTTCGGGCGGCTGCTGTAGATATAGAAACAGAGTGGAATTTAAAGTACTTCCACGCGGACAGCCCTTTTACCGTCCCTGATGGTAGATATAGAAACAGAGTGGAATTTAAAGGTGTTCCTCGCCTGTTTCAATTTCGCTTGCGAAATCGTAGATATAGAAACAGAGTGGAATTTAAAGGTCAGTACATGCGCCTGTTGAAAGAATCAATCGAGGTAGATATAGAAACAGAGTGGAATTTAAAGCAAGACCGCTATGAGCAGTTGCTTGACCTTGAAACAGTAGATATAGAAACAGAGTGGAATTTAAAGAAGTGGATGGATGACAAGGTGATCGAATCTGGTCTGGTAGATATAGAAACAGAGTGGAATTTAAAGGACTCAAATGAATAATACAATATAGGGGGGATTTTGTAGATATAGAAACAGAGTGGAATTTAAAGGTTTGTCGTTGTCCATCATCAACACCTTGTAGCCCCGTAGATATAGAAACAGAGTGGAATTTAAAGTAGGCATACACGATTATGTCATTCCTGCCGTTGACTGTAGATATAGAAACAGAGTGGAATTTAAAGGAAAAAAGAAGGCTGTACGCTCAACGGCGATCCTTGTAGATATAGAAACAGAGTGGAATTTAAAGTCCACATGGCGGGATGATGTCGTAACCACGGCTACGTAGATATAGAAACAGAGTGGAATTTAAAGATGTCCGTACTGGTCGCGGTCAAGCACTGTCTTTGGGTAGATATAGAAACAGAGTGGAATTTAAAGGCAGTAACGCAAAAGGATCAACAGGGAGCGCCCTACCGTAGATATAGAAACAGAGTGGAATTTAAAGGTTTGACAAGGACAGCATCAAGACTTTCGTGCAATAGTAGATATAGAAACAGAGTGGAATTTAAAGACTTTTCACTAAATTCCTGCTCGGACATATCTGCAAGTAGATATAGAAACAGAGTGGAATTTAAAGAGTATGAGCAGGGTAAAAAATGCTGCAAGTACGGGAGTAGATATAGAAACAGAGTGGAATTTAAAGCATTGATATGCCAGAAGGATTTTATGAGATATACGGGTAGATATAGAAACAGAGTGGAATTTAAAGTCTCACCCCCAGATCTCGATAAAAAGCGCGCGTTAGTAGATATAGAAACAGAGTGGAATTTAAAGCGCAGGAAAAGCTAACCATGCCAGAGGTCTATCCGCGTAGATATAGAAACAGAGTGGAATTTAAAGATCGAATGTCTCCTACCTCGTGAGTCCGCAGGATTAGTAGATATAGAAACAGAGTGGAATTTAAAGTTCGTCTCTAAAAGATATCTCATCTGTTCTATCTTGTAGATATAGAAACAGAGTGGAATTTAAAGTTCAACTCTTCTTTACTCTTAAAATATAACGTAAACGTAGATATAGAAACAGAGTGGAATTTAAAGTTGATATATGTCTCGCGCTGTTTCATGTCACCTCGTAGATATAGAAACAGAGTGGAATTTAAAGAAGTGGATGGATGACAAGGTGATCGAATCTGGTCTGGTAGATATAGAAACAGAGTGGAATTTAAAGGACTCAAATGAATAATACAATATAGGGGGGATTTTGTAGATATAGAAACAGAGTGGAATTTAAAGCAATTTGCACAGCAGCAGGAAACCGTCAGGCAGTTCGTAGATATAGAAACAGAGTGGAATTTAAAGGTTCAGGGAAACGATCAATGAACTGGGGAGCCTGTCGTGTAGATATAGAAACAGAGTGGAATTTAAAGTTTGATACTGACAAGGCAAAAGACACGGCGAAAAAGTAGATATAGAAACAGAGTGGAATTTAAAGGTTTCTAACAAACTCGACGCTAAACCTATTTGTAAAGTAGATATAGAAACAGAGTGGAATTTAAAGTATAATTCCGCTGTCAAAAGGAGGAACGGACGATGGTAGATATAGAAACAGAGTGGAATTTAAAGGTAAAGACTGTGGAGCATGTGCACCGCAGGAGGTGGAGTAGATATAGAAACAGAGTGGAATTTAAAGTCATTTCCGTACTTGGAATGTAATCTCTTGATCCTGTAGATATAGAAACAGAGTGGAATTTAAAGTATCGCCTACCTATTCCTCGATCACCGGGGTAAATGGTAGATATAGAAACAGAGTGGAATTTAAAGGACGGTTGAGGGTATCAAAAAAATAGCTGACAAGAGTAGATATAGAAACAGAGTGGAATTTAAAATAATGTTGGCACACGGTTTAGGCAATGCTTTCTGAGCAGATGTAGGAACACAATGGAGTTTCAATACAAATTTGGCTGCCTTTGGAAGGTAAAGTAGTATGCCCGGGTATTATATATTATGGTAGTGATGGCGGAGAGGAAGAGCCTTTGTCAAGATCACGATTTGGAGGCGCTAAAAGCTAAACTTCATCTCGGGCAACTGTAATAGTGCTTACAAAACGGCGCGAACCTGACAAAAGAGTGATGTAGCTTGACAAAAGAAATAAAAAACTGATATGATTGTACCGAACAAGGGCGTTCTCACAGGGATAGAGCGCCCTTGTTTCGCGCATAAGCAGAGTTAGAAAGAGAAGGAAAGGCGGTACCGCATGAGAAAAAACTATAGCAGGGAAGATATTATAAAACTGGTCGAGGAGGAGGATGTGGAGTTTATCAGGCTTCAGTTCACTGACATTTTCGGAAATTTGAAGAATTTGGCGATCACGGCGGGGCAGCTTGAAAAAGCGCTTGATAACGACTGTATGTTTGACGGTTCTTCCATTGAGGGATTTGCCGGTGTGGAGGAGTCGGATATGTATCTGCATCCGGATTTTGGCACACTGGAAATTTTCCCGTGGAGACCCCAGCAGGGAAAGGTGGCGCGTCTGATCTGTGATGTGTACCGTCCTGACAGAACGCCGTTTGAGGGAGATCCTCGCTTCGTGTTAAAGCGGGCTGTTCAGGAGGCGGAAGAGATGGGATTTACCTTCCGGGTGGGAGCGGAGTGCGAATTTTTCCTGTTCCATTTGGATGAAAATGGCATGCCTACCACGCTTACCCATGAAAAGGCAGGCTATTTTGACGTCGGTCCGGTTGACTTGGGGGAGAATGCAAGGCGTGATATGGTGCTTACGTTGGAAGATATGGGGTTTGTGGTGGAGGCGTCCCACCATGATGTGGCGCCGGCACAGCATGAGATCAGTTTCCAATATGACGACGCGCTGACGACAGCGGACAATATTATGACTTTTAAACTGGCAGTCAGAACCATTGCAAAGAGGCACGGACTTCATGCCAGTTTTATGCCGAAACCGAAATATGGCGTAAATGGCTCCGGCATGCACATCAACATGTCACTTTTGAAGGACGGGAAAAATGTTTTTGCGGATGAAGAGGGGGCGCATGGGCTGAGCCATGACGCATACGCTTTTCTTGGCGGCGTGATGGAACATATGAGGGGTATGACGGCTGTCATGAATCCGATTGTCAATTCCTACAAAAGGCTTGTGCCGGGCTTTGAGGCGCCTGTCTACATCACATGGAGCGCTACGAACCGAAGCCCGCTCATACGGATTCCGGCGGCAGCGGGAGATGCGGTGCGGATGGAACTTCGCAGCCCTGATCCTACGGCAAATCCGTATCTGGCTCTGGCGGCAGTTTTGCGGGCGGGACTTGACGGGATTAGGAGGCAGCTGTCTGTGCCGGAGAGCGTGGACTGTAACATTTTCCGTATGAGTGAGCAGGAGCGGAGAGAGCGGAAACTTGAAGAATTGCCGGGGACATTGGCGGAAGCGATATCCTGTATGGAAAAGGATGCGTTTATGAGAAAGACGCTGGGTGACCATGTATTTGAGAAATATATTGCGCTTAAAAAGGAGGAGTGGAACCGTTACCGAAGCCAGATTACGGATTGGGAAATCAATGAGTATCTGAATCGGTTTTAAAACCTGTTAATGGGCTGTGGGGCAGTCGGAATAAAATAACATGTGCTTCATATGTGGGAAGGGGGTGAGCGTGTGTTTAACATCATAGTGGTTCTGCCAAAGCCCGAGGACGCCAAAGGCATCCGAAATCTGCTTGTGAAGAACGGGTTTCGGGTAGACAGCGTGTGCACGACAGGGTCCCAGGCGCTTAGCAGAATGGACGATTTGAACGGCGGGCTTGTGATCTGCAGCTACAGGATGTCCGATATGATGTACCATGAACTGCACGCCTGCCTCCCGAAAGGCTTTGAGATGCTGCTGCTTGCTTCCGCGAACGTGTTGCAGGAGTGCGATCTTCGTGATATTATGAGTCTTGCCATGCCTCTTAAGGTACACGACCTGATCAATACGATAGATATGATGGGTCAGGCGATTGAGCGGCGAAGGAGGCGGGAAAGGCAGCGCCCAAGAGAGCGCAGTGCACAGGAGGAAAGCCTGATCAAGGAGGCAAAGGCGCTTTTGATGAACCGCAACCATATGACAGAGAAGGAGGCGCACCGTTATCTGCAGAAATGCAGCATGGATAGTGGAACCAACTTGGTTGAGGAGGCGCAGATGGTGCTTGCCATGATGCGGATGTGACAGGTTTAGGATGGATATATACTTGAGGGAAAACTGGAATTATGATTCGGAATGGAGACGGATATGAAATTTACGAAAATGCAAGGGTGCGGCAACGATTATGTCTATGTGGACGGTAGCCGTGAACAGATACCGCAGGAGGAGAAGCCAGCGCTGGTGCGACGTCTGAGCGACAGGCATTTTGGCATCGGCGGGGACGGGGTGATCTTTATCAATCCGTCAGGCGAGGCAGATTTTGAGATGGAGATGTACAATGCGGACGGCACCCGGGCGGAAATGTGCGGCAACGGCATCCGTTGTGTGGGAAAGTTTGTCTATGACAAAGGGCTTACCGACAAAACTGACATAACCGTCATAAGCGCAGGCAGCGTAAAATATCTGACACTTATTGTAAAAGAAGGAAAAGTGCAACAGGTAAAAGTCAATATGGGCGCGCCGGAGCTTAAGTCGGCGCTTGTGCCCGTAATCAGCGAGAATGACCGGGTGGTTGACGAGGCGGTCTGCGTGCAGGGAAAGGATTATAAAATGACATGTGTGTCAATGGGAAACCCGCATGCAGTGGTATATCTGGATGACGTGGACGCCCTTGCCATAGAGGAAATCGGCCCATACTTTGAGAACCATGAGCGGTTTCCGAGGCGGACCAATACGGAGTTCGTGAAGGTGATTGACAGGAATACCGTGCAGATGCGTGTGTGGGAGCGCGGCACGGGGGAAACGCTGGCCTGCGGCACGGGCGCCTGTGCGGTGGCGGTAGCCTGTGTCTTAAACGGTCTGACGGAGGAGACAGTCACGGTAAAGCTCCTCGGCGGCGATCTTGTCATTACATGGGACAGGGAGGCGGACCTGGTCTATATGACGGGACCTGCGGCGATGGTTTTTGAGGGCGAGATAGAAATATAAGAAGAGAGGCAGGACAGGAAAGATATGTACGTCAAGGGGAACTGTGCCGGCAGAAGAAAGCAGGAAACACGGTAAGACATATAGAGAAAGTATGGGATGTGAAAAAGGTTAACATAATATTACGATGCAGTCATAGGAAAGGCAGGATCATACGATTATGGTTAAAGTAAATGATAATTATTTAAAGCTTCCGGGGAGTTACCTGTTTTCCACCATAGGAAAAAAGGTGAACGCCTACGCGGAGGCTCACCCGGACAAAAAGGTGATAAGACTGGGAATCGGCGACGTGACAAAGCCCCTTACCCCGGCAATTATCAGCGCTCTTCATGGGGCGGTGGACGAGATGGCGGACGTAAAGACGTTCCGCGGTTACGCGCCGGATCTGGGCTATGAGTTTCTGCGCACGGCGATTGCGGAGAACGATTACAGGGCGAGGGGCTGCCGGATTGATGCGGACGAGATTTTTGTCTCCGACGGGGCAAAGTGCGATTCCGGTAATATTCAGGAAATTTTTGCCGTGGACAATAAGATTGCGGTCTGTGACCCCGTCTACCCGGTGTATGTGGACACCAACGTGATGGCGGGCAGAACAGGCACTTATGATGAGAGTACGGGCAACTGGAGCGATGTGATTTATATGCCCTGCACGGCGGAAAACGGCTTTGCGCCGGAACTGCCAAAGACCGTGCCGGATCTGATTTATCTGTGCTTTCCGAACAATCCTACAGGATCCACCATCACGAAGGCACAGCTGCAGGAGTGGGTGGATTACGCCAACAAAAACGGCTCCGTCATTATCTATGACGCGGCTTACGAGGCATATATATCCGAGGCGGACGTGCCCCACAGCATCTACGAGTGCGAAGGGGCGAGAACCTGTGCCATCGAGCTTCGCTCTTTCTCAAAAAATGCGGGATTTACCGGCGTGCGGCTGGGCTTTACCGTGGTTCCGAAAGAACTGAAGGCAGGGAATGTGGTGCTCCACGGACTCTGGGCAAGGCGGCACGGCACGAAGTATAACGGCGCGCCTTATATCATCCAGAGGGCGGGCGAGGCGGTCTACAGCGAGGCAGGAAAGAGAGAGACGAAAGAGCTGGTCGCTTATTATATGAAGAACGCGGCCTATATTCTCGACGGGTTGAAGTCGGCAGGGTTCCAAGTCTCCGGCGGTGTGAATGCCCCTTATATCTGGCTGAAAGCGCCAAATGGCATGACCAGCTGGGAGTTTTTCGACTATCTGCTTGAGACGGCGAATGTGGTCGGCACGCCCGGGTCGGGTTTTGGACCGAGCGGCGAGACGTATTTCAGGCTGACGGCGTTTGGCAGCTATGAGAATACCGTGGAGGCGGTAGACCGGATCAAGAAACTGAGCGTGTAAAGAGATGTGGTCTTGAGCGGGAAGGAAAAGAGAGGAATCGGATCATGGACATATATTTGCTCCGGCACGGGGAGACGGACTGGAATAAAAGGCGGCTTCTGCAGGGACACACGGATATTCCACTGAACGAAAAGGGAAGGGCACAGGTGGACGATACGGTGCGAAAATTAAGCGCGCTCGGCGTGCGGATGGACACGATTGTTTCAAGTCCCTTAAAGAGGGCCCGCGAAACCGCGGAGATTGCGGCGAGGCGGCTGGATTATCCGAAAGAGAAGATCGTTGTGGAAGAACTTCTCATTGAGCGCGGTTTTGGCGAGGGGGAGGGCATGTCGTTAGATGACATGAAGGCAAAGTATCCCGACAGCGACTGCCCGGGTATGGAGTCCAAGGAGGAGTTAATCAGGCGTGCCGGACAGGCATTTCAAAAAATAACGGAAGATTTTTGCAATGCGGAGCGGATACTCCTGGCGGCGCATGGCGCGGTTTTGTTTGCGCTTCTGGAGGCGGTTTCTGCGGAGAGGATTCCCTATACAGGGAGGGCGGCATGCATCACGCAGGGCAGCATTTATCGGATCCGCAAGGCGGACGACAGGATTTCCTTTGCTGCGTACGACGGGGAAACAGGCGGATTTATGGAACTGGATGCGGACGGGATCGGTCGGACGGCAAGGATTTATTTATGAGATTTGCCCCATGATGCAGTGCATGATGCAAAATGATAGCATGTATGCGGTTTCTGCCGCATCTTCGCGGGAAGAGATGTTGTACTTTTTCGCGTACACAGTCTGTTTTTTGGAATAAAATGCTTGCACATAGGGAAGGATTATGTTATACATGTATACAAGTGTGAAGGAAAACGCTAGGCTCGAAAGAACCTCGCCAAGTGTTTTCAAACTTCACGCAAGAGAATGCTAAAGAGCAGCATTCTCTGCGAAATGCTATGAAGGAGACTCACCCTGAGGGAAGCGACAGGAATACGGCGTCACCGACTGAGAGCGCTGTTTGTGAAAGACAGGGACGGGAACACTCCGGAGCAGACTGCCTGAATTTTGCGGTATCGTACCATCGAGGAGAGATATAAAAATGACAAGAGTGTCAATGACATGAATGTCATAAGCAAGACTAGGGCAGTACGTGACACGCGTTAAGTGCTTGAGAGGGTAAGGCGGATTGCATCCTGTCTGGGATGGCGGCTTACCAATGCGGGTGGTACCGCGGATAATCAAAAATATCCGTCCCGGAATACAGCAATGTGTTCCGGGGCGTTTTGCGTGTATAAGCAGAGTCAGAAGGCTTATGGAACATGAGCCATGCTTGCATGAGCGAATGTTTTGGAAGGCTTATGACGAGCAACGCGAATGAGAGATGCGGAGCATCTCGAATCTGCCTATACAAGACGTATTTATGATAAGGAGAGACAGTTATGACAATCAAAAACCAGTACAGAGACGTAACATTACAGGAACTCAGCGAGGGCGACATCGGCAGAAAGCTGCGTGTGGCGGGCTGGATCGAGAATATCAGGGACCACGGGGGCGTATCTTTTGTGGATCTGCGGGATATGTACGGCGTGCTGCAGATAGTGATGCGGGACACTTCCCTTCTGGAAGGGCTATCCAAGGAGATGAGCGTTTCCATTGAGGGTCTGATCGAGAAGCGGGACGAGGAGACGTATAACCCCCGGATTCCCACGGGTACCATCGAGCTGGAAGCGCATAAAGTGGATGTGCTTGGCAGGGTTTACAGACAGCTTCCTTTTGAGATTATGACTTCCAGGGAAACGAGAGAGGATGTGCGGCTGAAATACCGCTATCTTGATCTGCGCAACCAGAAAGTGAAAGACAACATTATTTTCCGTTCCAAAGTGATTGCATACTTGCGGGAAAAGATGACGGAGATGGGATTTTTGGAGGTTCAGACGCCGATTCTGTGCGCATCATCCCCGGAGGGCGCGAGAGATTATATAGTGCCTTCAAGAAAATATAAGGGCAAGTTTTACGCCCTGCCTCAGGCGCCCCAGCAGTTCAAACAGCTTCTGATGGTGTCGGGGTTCGACAAGTATTTCCAGATTGCGCCGTGTTTCCGGGATGAGGACGCGAGGGCGGACCGTTCACCCGGCGAATTTTACCAGCTGGACTTTGAGATGAGCTTCGCGACGCAGGAGGATGTGTTTGCGGTGGGCGAGGAAGTGCTCTCCGCCGTGTTTGAGAAATTTGCGCCGGAAGGGGCGGTCGTCACAAAAGCGCCTTATCCGATTATCAGTTATAAACAGGCGATGCTGGAGTTTGGAACGGATAAGCCGGACTTGAGGAACCCTTTGCGGATTATCGACCTGACAGACTTTTTTCAGGCATGTACCTTCAAACCGTTTCAGGGAAGGACTGTCCGGGCGATCAAGGTGCACGCGGATATGTCCAAGGGTTTCCATGAGAAACTGTTAAAGTTTGCTACAGACATGGGGATGGGCGGACTCGGTTATCTGGAAGTGGCGGAGGACTTTAGCTACAAGGGCCCCATTGACAAGTTTATCCCGGAGGAGAAAAAGGGAGAGCTTCGCGAACTGGCGGGACTTTCCGTGGGCGATACGATTTTCTTTATCGCGGACAGGGAAGAGAGGGCAGCTTTCTATGCGGGACAGCTTCGCACGGAACTCGGGCAGAAGTTGGATTTGATGGAAAAGAATGCTTATCGCTTCTGCTATATCAACGATTTTCCCATGTTTGAGCGCGACCCGGAGACGAAACAGATCGGCTTTACCCACAATCCCTTTTCCATGCCGCAGGGCGGCTTGGAGGCGTTAAATACGAAGGACCCGCTGGAAGTGCTGGCGTACCAGTATGATATCGTCTGTAACGGCGTGGAGCTTTCTTCCGGCGCCGTGCGCAACCACGACATGGAGATTATGGAGAAGGCATTTGCCATCGCGGGTTATGACGGGGAGACGTTGAAGACTAAGTTTGGCGCGCTGTACAATGCGTTCCAGTTTGGGGCGCCGCCTCACGCGGGCATGGCCCCGGGCGTTGACCGCATGATTATGCTGCTCAGAAACGAGGAGAACATCAGAGAGGTGATCGCCTTCCCCATGAGCGGTTCCGCCCAGGATCTGATGTGCGGTGCGCCGGGGGATGTGACGGAGCAGCAGCTTAGGGAAGTGCATATTAAGGTCAGAGCGTAACAGTGATAAACTCGCGGATAGGAGAGAAAAACATGTCAAATATGATAAACGACGAGACAATAGAATATGTGGGCATTCTCGCAAAACTAGAATTGTCCGTAGAAGAGAAGGAACAGGCGAAGGCGGATATGGGGCGGATGCTTGACTATATCGACAAGCTGGGTGAGCTTGATACTGCGGATGTGGAGCCCATGTCCCACGTGTTCCAGGTGGAAAATGTGTTCCGGGAGGACGTGGTGACGAACGGGGATGAAAGGGAACGGCTGTTAATCAATGCGCCGCAGGAGAAGGATGGGATGTTTGTGGTGCCGCGGACGTTTGAATAATGCGAGAAGTAATTCTAATGCTCGCTGCAAAGGCAGCTTCGCGAAGAATTACTATGTCTCGCATAGGAGAATGACCAAAATACGGTCATTCTCCGCAGATTATACATGAGGAGCAGAAATGAATATGAATATAGTGGAAATGACCGCGACACAACTCTCGGCGGCAATCAGGGCGGGGGAGACTACCGCAACAGAAGCCACGGAGGCTGTGCTTGCGCAGATTGAAAAAGAGGATAAAAAGTATAACTGCTATGTGACGGTAGATCGGGACGGTGCACTGGCGCAGGCGGCGGTGGTGCAGAAAAAAATCGAGGATGGAGAGCTTTCTGGACCTCTTGCGGGCGTGCCGGTTGCAGTGAAGGACAATATCTGCACGGAGGGACTGCTCACTACCTGTTCCTCGAAAATTCTGCATAACTTTGTGCCGACCTACACGGCGGAGGCTGTGAAGAATCTGCAGAAGGCGGGCGCTGTGATTCTCGGCAAGACAAATATGGACGAGTTTGCCATGGGTTCCACCACGGAAACCTCGGCATATGGTCCCACAAAGAACCCGAGAAACCCGGAACATGTGCCGGGCGGTTCTTCCGGTGGCTCCGCGGCGGCGGTGGCGGCGTGTGAATGCATTTATGCCATCGGCTCTGATACGGGCGGTTCCATCAGACAGCCGGCGTCCTACTGCGGGGTGGTGGGGATGAAACCCACTTATGGCACGGTTTCGCGCTATGGACTGATCGCCTACGGCTCCTCCCTGGACCAGATCGGTCCGCTGACCAAGGACGTGACGGACTGCGCGGCTGTGCTCACGGCGCTTGCCTCCCATGATACGAAGGATTCCACTTCCGTTTCCAGGGACGACACCGACTTTATGACAGCGCTCACAGAGGATGTGGAGGGGATGCGCATCGGTATTCCGAACGACTATCTGGGGGAAGGGCTGGATGACGGGGTGCGCACGGCCGTGCTGCAGGCGGCGGCGGTTTTGGAGGACAAGGGCGCGGTTGTGGAACGGTTTGACCTAAGCCTGGTGGAATATGCGATTCCGGCTTACTATACCATTGCGGCGGCGGAGGCGAGCTCTAATTTGGAGCGGTTCGACGGCATCAAGTACGGCTACCGTACCGAAGAGTACGCAGGTCTTCATAACATGTATAAAAAATCCCGGTCCGAGGGATTCGGGGAGGAAGTAAAACGCCGTATTATGCTCGGCTCCTTTGTGTTGAGTTCCGGCTATTATGACGCTTACTACCTGAAAGCCTTGAAAGTGAAGGCACTGATTAAAAAGGCATTTGATAAGGCTTTTTCAAAATATGACCTGATTCTTGGTCCTGTGGCGCCCACCACCGCGCCGAAGCTGGGAGAAAGTCTGGGCGACCCGATACAGATGTACCTGGGCGATATTTATACCATCGCCGTGAATCTGGCGGGGCTGCCGGGCATCAGCGTTCCCTGCGGCGAGGACAGCGGGGGGCTGCCGATTGGCCTGCAGCTGATCGGGGACTGTTTTCAGGAGAAAAAGCTGATCAGGGCCGCATATACTTACGAGCAACGCGAAAAGAAGTTCTAAAGACATCGCACCATTGGACGCGATGCCAAGAACTTCTAAGTTTCGTGTGGGAGAATGACTGAAATACGTCATTTTGCGAGCAATTGGAGGTAAATATAAATATGAGCAAACAATACGAAACCGTAATCGGCTTGGAAGTCCATGTGGAGCTTGCCACGAAAACGAAGATATTCTGCGGCTGTTCCACCGCTTTCGGGGCGGCACCAAACACCCAGACATGCCCGGTCTGCACAGGAATGCCGGGTTCCCTGCCTGTCCTTAACAGACAAGTTCTGGAGTATGCCATAGCGGTAGGGTTGGCGACAAACTGCGATATTACCCGTTATGCAAAGTTCGACAGGAAAAATTATTTTTACCCTGACAATCCGCAGAACTACCAGATTTCCCAGCTTTACCTTCCCATCTGCAGAAACGGCGGCGTGGAGATCGAAACGCAGCAGGGTGGCAAAAAGATCGTCGGCATCCACGAGATCCATATGGAGGAGGATGCGGGCAAGCTGATTCATGACGAGTGGGAAGACTGTAGTCTGGTGGATTACAACCGCTCCGGCGTACCGCTTATTGAGATCGTGTCCGAGCCGGACATGCGGAGCGCGGGGGAGGTCATCGCCTATCTGGAAAAGCTCCGTCAGGTGATCCAGTATCTGGGCGCATCGGACTGCAAACTGCAGGAAGGCTCTATGCGGGCGGATGTGAACCTTTCCGTCAGGGAGGCAGGAGCGGAGACATTCGGTACACGGACAGAGATGAAAAATTTGAACAGCTTCAAGGCGATTACAAGGGCGATTGAGGCGGAGACGGAGCGGCAGATCGACCTGATAGAGGCGGGTGAAAGCGTGGTGCAGGAGACAAGAAGATGGGATGACGCGAAGGGTGAGTCTTACGCTATGCGAAGCAAGGAGGACGCCCAGGATTATCGTTACTTCCCGGATCCCGATCTGACGCCGATCAGCGTAAGTGAAAAGATGCTAGAGGAGATCCGTGCAAGGCAGCCGGAGTTTCGCACGGAAAAAATGGCGCGTTACCGGGAAGAATTTGAAATTCCTGACTATGATATCGAGATTATCACCGGCGAGAAGCCGCTTGCAGATTTGTTTGAGGCGGCGGTGGCGCTGGGGGCGCAGCCGAAGAAAGTTTCCAACTGGATTATGGGGGAGACATTGCGTCTGATGAAAGAGCGCGAAGTGGACGCTTCCGACCTGTGCTTTTCGCCGGAAAATCTGGCAAAGCTGATTGCCCTTACCGATTCGAAGCAGATTAACAGCTCGGTGGCCAAAGAGGTTTTTGAGGTGATGTTTGCGGAGAATGTCGATCCCGAACAGTATGTGGAGGAGAAGGGGTTAAAGATCGCGGGCGACGAGGGTGCTTTGAGAAAGACCATAGAGGAAGTGATCGCGGCGAATCCCCAGTCTGTGGAGGATTATAGGAACGGTAAGGAGAAGGCGATTGGTTTCCTTGTGGGGCAGACCATGAAGGCGATGAAAGGGAAAGCTGACCCGGGGGCGGTGAACAAAATGCTTCGGGAGCTTCTGTAAAGACCGACATTCAGCCGGAAACCGCGACATGATTCCGGGAAAGAGCTATTACAGAGAATGGGGCGATTGAAAAGAAACATGCGCCGGAGCAGCTAGGATAAGCTCCGGCGCGAATTGTTTGTAATCAGTATGAACGCCGAGTGATAGAAGGGATTTCAGACATTGCCATCGAATAGATAGTTGATAAACTGCAGTGTAATCTCCGGGTTCTCCACTGACAGAGGAATCCCTATTACAATCTCGGAAGGATAACCCTGAAAGGTGTAATCGCGCTCGGAAATGTAATCGTAGTAGCCGGAATCGCCCAGTCTGTTTCCTGTCTGCGGAATGCGGATGCCCACAGCCACGGGCTTTTCCATGGAGGAGGGATCACCGTGGTCGATGACCATGCTGTAAACGGCTTCCTGCGCTGCCTCCAATTCTTCCAGCGAATCGCCTGTATCTGCATCGAAGGCGGCACCGTCCGTGTAGTAGAGCAGATCGGCATAGGGAGCCAGTTCTTCCTCGGTAAAGACGGCAGTCAGGTCGTAGAAGTATTCAAGGCGGGCGTATCCTTCAAAGATTTCCGTGTCCGCCAGAATCGCGTGGATATCACCCGCGTGCATCATAGCCATCATTTTCTGCCGGCTGGCGACTTCGTACTGGTCGCCGCCGCCGGAGGATATACCGATAGAAGTGTCAATATTTACCTGATAGGATTCCGGGTCAATGTCGGCGTATTCCATGAACCCTTCGTTCCACGCATTGGCTGCGGCGGCATTGTCATCGTAGGTATCCGCGTTTATCAAAACCGCGTAGAAAGCGGTGGGCTTGCTGGAGCGGTAGGAATTAACGAGGCTTACGACAAAGACAATCACGGCGGCCACAGCGATTGTGTGTATTTTGTAGTAATCCCAGAAGTAGGCGAGTTTTTCTTTGGGTGTCATGGTTGCAAAGGCTTTTTTCTGCTGTTCCCTGATCTCTTCAATCACTGAATTTTGAGACGACATATCATAGTCCTTTCTTCCCAGATGTAAAAATAGTGTTGATATTGTCAAAATATTTTCATACATGCAAATGTTTCTGCTGGAGTGAAAAAGTGTTTAAATATGTTATAATGATAAAGATTTTAAAAATAGATGTCAATGCAGGGAATGTGAAGAATGAGGTCCTGCTTAGAAATTTTAGATTAAATTTTTATAAAATTGTGTAGTGCGGGGGGCTTAGAAGAACCCACGTATGCCGATATATTATATAAAGTATGGCTTTAAATATGGTTAAAACAGAATGGCATGAAAAGAATCGGGGTGTTATTCTATGGGAATCTCTTCAATACAGCATAATATGCTGATGGCAAATGCCAGTCGGAATCTGAACATAAGCAAAAAGGAAAAAGCGGGTTCTGCGGAAAGACTTTCTTCCGGCTATAAAATTAACAGGGCGGCGGATGATGCGGCAGGACTGGCTATGTCTGAAAAGATGCGCAGACTGGTCCGGGGGTTGAGTCAGGGCACACAGAATGCGCAGAACGGTGTGGCATGGGTGCAGATTGGCGACGGTTCTCTGGAGGAAACGCATGATATGCTCCATCGGATGTCGGAACTTGCTGTTAAGGCGTCCAATGGGACGTATACGGATGATGACCGAATGAAGATGGAGCTGGAGTTCGCCGAACTGCAGAAGGAGATAAACAGGCTTACCGATAATACGTATTTTAATGAAAAACATATTTTTATGGAGCATGAGCATCCATGGTATCAGTTTGAAGGAAATATCAAGTGGCTGCCTGATCAGTGGCACGCGGTTACGGACAGTACGAATACGCTGACTGTCGAGTATCAGCTTACAGAGGGTGAGCCGCCTAAAACGGTGTCTGTAACGGTACCGGCAGGAATGTATAGGACAGGTGAACTAATAGATGAAATAGATACGGCGTTGGAGGATGCGGGCCTGCTGGATGAAGGGTTTCGTTTCGAGTATACGAGCGGAGGAACCTGTAACCTGAATCTGGAAGGCGGCATTAAGATTAATGATGTGTCGGGCGGACTGGATTATTTGCTGCACGATGTTTATATCGGCGGCAGTGCAGGTGCGCTGATCGGGACAACGACCTTTGCGACGGATGACGTGGAACTGACGATCCAGAAGGGTAAGAATGATGAGATGTCGTTTGATATTGTCAAGCTGGATGGCACGAAAGTCACTAAAAAGCTGACAATTCCCACGAACAGTATGACAGGGAAGCAGGGTTATACCAGACCGGAGATCATGAAATGGCTTCAAAATGAACTGAAAAACGATGGGATAACGGTTGAGGATTACAATGGGCACAGTATCAAGCTGAGCAGCGATGAAAGTATTATCACCGGTCTTAAGGGGAATATGTTTAAAGTTGACAACCCGAAAGTGGAGCAGGTATTTACATCCGTGTTTTACGATAATATCGGATATGGGCCGATAAAAACGACGAAGGCGGAGCTCAGGGGCGCGATGGTGCTTTCTAACGATCCCGCTGATGGATATCACTGCCAATATCATATTGACAGCAGCAACAATACGCTCTGGGTGAAGTCTAATGGGAGTGAACAGGCTGTGGAAGTGAAGATCCCGGAGGGGGATTATACGGTTGGGAAAATGGCGTCTGTGCTGGATGGACTTCTGGCGCCGCACAAATTGACAGTGAGTGCGGCCAGCAGTTACGACGGCGGAAAAATGTACAGCGGCCTGGTTGTCACTTCCGAGGTCGAGGGATATAAAAGCGAGGTAGGTATCGACCCGAAAAGCAGCGCCTACAAAACATTGTTTACGAGACGGGATTACAATGTGCCGGGGGAGACAGAGACTTACGAGCATGACGACAAGAACGACCGGCTGGCGTTTGTGATGGGTTATAAGCATTTTTCGCCTGCCAATTTACCTCTGGAGATCAAGAAAGGGGTGAATGACCAGTTTACCCTGATCATGGATAACAAGAGAGCGGTCATCACGCTGAAAGATATTACATATACGAACCTCAACGAGCTGCAAAAAGGGGTGGAGGACGCGATACGTGCGGCGAAGACAGGAAATGCGGGGATGGCGGATCTGCTGGATACGATATCCGTCGGCTTTTCGGGCGATTACAATAACCAATTATACCTTTCCACCTCCAAACTGGGACTTATTGATTTGAGGGTTGACGCCTACGGCACAAACGCAGGGTATGACATGCTGTTTAAAACCATGTATGAGAGGGAGGATTCGACAAGCATCGGGGGTGTTACGACCACGAACACTGACGTAAGGCAGCCGAACGGGACGCCGTATCCGCTGACGATTTCCACAGGAAATAAAGCGTTTAATGTGACTGTGGGCGGAGTGACCTACAATAATGTTGTATTGGTGGAGGGAATATATCAGACGGAGGCGGATTTCAAAAAGATGCTGAACGATGCGCTGCCGGATGCAGCCAAGTCGAAAGCGCCGTACCGCTTCAGCAGTGTATCAGATAAGGGGGACAAGAAAACGTTTACCTCGACGGGCACTGACGGGCTTCCGCCGCAGGCGCCGGCAGTGAAACACTGGCTGGCTGAGGGAACAGGTAAGGACGGCCAGGGAGCAGTGACAGGCGGGGATACGACGGCCACGGCAGCTACGACAGCAAGAAATCCAATCGTACTGCAGTATCAGGGAAACCAGCCTAATAAAGTTAAGATTGACGGCACCAATAACAAAATGAAAATAACGGTCAATAACGTGACGCAGATTATTGAATTGCAAACGGGAGAATACGATGCCAATGGACTTCGGGCAAACTTACAGAGCGCGCTGGACGCGAAATTTTCGGGCGATGCGGGTGTTAATGTGGGGTATAGCGGCGGGCTCACCCTGACGACCAGGAAGAAAGGACCGAACTGCAATATTATTTTTGATACCACGGATTTGGAGTCTACTTTTCTGAGGGATATGTATTCTTCAAGGAGCAGGGCAAAAGTGAATTTGACCTCTAGTTATCCGGCTCCAAGCATGAATGGAAGTATTAAGTTTGAGGCAGGGAAGACGGATACCTTTGTATTTCAGTATAACGGCGTGGACAGGAAAGTTACGCTGGATACGAGTAAATCCTACTCGGCTGCAGATTTTGCAGCTCATTTGACGACACAGATCAAAAACCAGCTGGGGATCCCGGTTCACGCCGGGGTGTCGGGCGGTATTTTGTATCTGGAGGCGGATGTGGCTGATACGGGGCATAAGCTGGATTTTGACTCTTCAAAATGCCCGGCTGCAGCGGCGATTTACAGAAATAAAAGCAATGTGGATGATCCGGGAGAGATTGTCCTGAACTGTGACGTGCAGGATTCCATCAAATTTGACAGTCCATATACGTTTAAGATTACTGTGAATGGTAAGCCGGTGACTGCTACGCTGAACGGAACCTATACGAAGGACCAGCTGAAAGATACGCTTAATAATCAGATGAGCTCCCAGGGGGTAAACGTCAGTTTTAGTGGGAACTCAAAACGGCTCAAATTTACCACCGTCAACGGAGGGGCCACGATAAGCGCCTCCTATGAAACGGGGATGAAGCCGATTTTTGGCGAGTATGATGTGCAGTATTACGGCGCGGAATTTGCCGGTTTTTCGCCTGATGGGAAATTGCAGCTAAAAGCTGTAGATACGGATGGAAAGACAGTCAATAAAACGATTTCGGTAAGCTCAGACAGGGGCAGTATCTTTCAGAAACCAAAAGAGCAGGCGGATTCCGGAGCCCCCACGGTCATTCCCGGAGTGGTGGCGGATAAACAGGCGACCATATATGGGACGGCGCTTCTTACGCCGACGGTCAGGATTGACCAATGGAATAACGATCTGACTTTTCAATATCGGACGCCGGGGTCTGCGTGGAAGACGGCTTCGTTTACCGTGGATTATGATGCGGCGGCCGGTTTTACGCAATATTCTTATGACGACCTGAAGAAAGCTCTGCAGGGCAAGCTTGACAGCGTGGAAGCGGGCGTGTTTGAAGCGGACGTAACTGTTGACGGCGTAGTCATCAGGATGAAGAAAGCGGGCGCTAACAGCCAAATGTTATGGAATAGCCAGTCAAACAATAGTTTTTCAGGCGGTTTTTATCAGAATGTGCTGCGCGGGCCGAGAGAGCTGCATAAAGATTTTACGGTAGAGCCTGTCAAGGGAAACTCCATAAGCGCCACCTACGCAATGGGCCGAAAGGATCTTGCGAACAATAAGACGGAGATCGCGGAGGGGGTGAACGATGTATTGTCGCTGGACTTCACTTATGGCGGTACGGAGGCTGATCCCTATGGCGGCAGGGAAGTAACGCTGACTATGCAGTTGGATCCCGGTACGTACAGCGGACAGGAGATGGCGGAACATATTCAGAAGAAGCTGAATGAGCAGCTTAAGGCAGCAGGGCTTGAGGAAAATCTGATTCAGGCAAAGATAGGCGGCGGAATCAATACCGGCGTGTCGGGAAGTAATGATGCAAACGCGCTTGTTTTTGTGCTGTCCGGTGAGGCGGATATCCCGGATAAGACGCCGGGCTCGTATTATATCATAGACGGTATCGGCGGAAATGCGGCTTTCAGTGTATTTTACCAGACGGATGGGGATATCCGGGTTGCCTTTATGACAGGGACGAAAGATATTTCCGGCGGGGTAGATATGCCAAAGGACAGTAATCTTTCCTTTGATGTGGACGGGGGTCACTACGAGATAGAGGTACCCAAGGGAGCGTATGCAGCTGAGGCGCTTTTAAAAAAGATCAACGAAGAGCTTGGCAGAGTACAGGCGCCGCTCGTTGCCAAACTGTCCCATGGGAATCTTACTTTTACACATACTAAGTATGGTAAACATCCTATTACGAACCTTGAGGGAGATGCGAAACGGTTCCTTTTCTTTGAGGAAAATGGAGAAAAAGAAGCGGAGGATAAAATCTGGATCAGAGTCGGCGATGTGTCCGGGGATGGGGTTGTCATTGAGAAACCGTGGATGGATACGAAGTCCTTAAGGATAAATTCACTTACCATCTCCAGATATAAGTATGCCCAGAAAGCGATGAACCGCCTGAAGGATGCCGTGAAGAGGGTTTCAGAGGTGCGTTCCTATTTTGGCGCGACCCATAACCGCTTAGAGAGCACGATCCGCAATAACGATAATAAGGTGGAGAATACGACGGCGGCGGAATCCCGGATCAGGGATGCGGATTTTTCAAAGGAGACTGTGGATAATGCCACCGCAAATATTTTGGAGCAGGCGGGCGCGTCCATGATGGCGCAGACTAAGCAAAATTCACAGCTGGTGTTACGGCTTTTGACGTAGAAAAAGAGAAAAACGGACGGCCGGTGATTGAGCGGCAGAGAACATTGATTGGAGTGCGGTGGTTTTATGCGTAAGTTTCAGAAGAAGCAGCTTAAGGACATATTTGGTGAAATACATAAGATTCATCTACAGTGCAGGGACATGCTGGAGAAAAAGGAGTATCAGACTGTGAGTAATCTGCTTGCAGACTGTCAGGAGACGGCGATCCAGATTGGCGAATTTACGGAAAGACTGGAAGGCGGCGCAGAGACGGTTGCCTGTCTGGAACGGTATTGCGAACAGTTATATCAGGTAAGTACACAGATGGAAACGATGCCGGCGCAGAAAGTCTGTAAAAAGCTGGAGAGTGTGCTGACCAGGGCTGAGAATGCACTGGACCACATGCCGGTCAGGAAGGAAGTTGTATTCCTGCCGTATAAGGCGAGTATGTGGGATTCACTGGAAAGTGTGTATCTGGCGGCGCGGGAGGATGAGACATGCGACGCTTATGTGGTGCCAATCCCTTACTATGACCTGAACGCTGACGGCAGCTTTGGAGAAATGCACTATGAGGGCATGGAGTATCCGAATAACATTGAGATTACCCATTATGGGGATTACAATCTAAAAGAGCGGCATCCCGACGTGATTTATATCCACAATCCCTATGATAACTGTAATGTTGTCACCAGTGTGCCGGAGCAGTATTATTCCAAAAATTTGAAAAAGTATACAGAGTGTCTCGTATATATACCTTATTTTGTCTTAAATGAGATTGAACCCGATGACCAGGACGCTATAGACAGTATGAAACATTTTTGTTTTCTGCCGGGAGTTATCTGGGCGGATAAAGTGATTGTGCAGTCTGAGAAGATGCGTCAGATTTATATCAGTGAATTTATCAAGGCAGCCAGGGCAAATAATCTGCCGGAAATGTATACGGACAGGCGGATACTGGAGGAAAAAATACTGGGACTCGGTTCGCCGAAACTTGACAGGGTCCGTACGGTCCGTAAAGAGGATGTTGCGGTGCCGGAAGAGTGGAGAAAAGTGATAGAAAGGCCGGATGGCACATGGAAAAAAATTATTTTTTACAATACGAGTATCGGCGCTCTCTTACACTGCGATGAAAAAATGATTGAGAAAATGCAGCGGGTATTTGAAATCTTCAAGGAGGAGCAGGAGGAAGTGGCGCTGCTGTGGAGGCCCCATCCCCTCATTTCCTCCACGGTCAAAACGATGCGGCCCAAGCTTAGGGAAGCGTATGAAAAAATGGTGGAGAGCTACCTGGCGGAAGGCTGGGGAATCTATGACGACAGTGCGGATATGGACCGCGCGGTGGTGCTCAGCGACGCCTATTACGGGGATTTGAGCAGTGTGGTGCGGGTGTATCAGGAAACCGGGAAGCCGGTTATGATACAGAATGTGGAGGTTGTGTAGGAAATGCAGCGAGGCTGTAAGGGAGCACATTCCATGAGATGATATGCCGGAAGAATAAAAAATGAACAAAAAGTGAACAATAATATTGCAAGCAGGGCCAAAAAGTGCTATAATTTCCTCATAGGAGGGTGAGTTTTATATGGTACTTGGTAAAAACAATACGGTTTTTGATTTGTTGGCTTATCTCTGCTCCTTATTGTCTAAGGAAGATGAAAGGAAATATTCTACTGAATGGGCAGTGGCGGGCGAGGAGCATGTTCGCGATATCCTTAACAAATATAAAAATTTTTTGGCTGTGATTCTGAATGCATCGGCGAATGAGTATAAATTTACGGATACAGAAATAGCTTATCTGAATAAAGAATTAATTCAATTAAAAAAGGAATGTAAAAATAACAGGGAAGATATATATCGACTGGCCATTGAAGTAGAAAAGAGAATTGATATGTATTCAAAGTGGCAGAACAGAGGAGTTGTTTACAGACTGGAGCCGCTGAATACAAATCATAAGAAAACGGGAATCGCTGTTTATCCGCATATATTACCGCAATGGGATACGAAAAAGTCAGAGCGAAATCGGGAAAGGAAGCTAAATGCCGCTTTTACCAATTATATGATAATACGTTCCGGGGATGTTTCACCGTTTGAGATAATTATGCATTATTGGAATGACACGGGACTGTTAAGAAAAACCGAAGCCGGATGGGAAATGAGTATTGCGTTATCTTCGGTAATGGATTACGCAGTGCTTGAAACAGACGAGAGGGAATCGCCTTCGGGATGTACGGTCAGGGTTAAGGGGATTGAGAATGAACAGATTGTAAAGAATAGAGTGTTGAGAATATTCGATGCACTGTTTCCTAAAGAGTACGGGATGATAGTTTTTCCGGAAATATTGGGGAGCGAATCTATATTGCAGGCTATAAAGTCCAGAATGCGTGAACATCCGGAATGCTGCTCCTTTGTGGTGGCTCCTACTATATGCTGTGATGGGAGGAATACTCTTGTTGTCTTGGGACCGGGCGGTGTGGAGTGTTTGCGTCAGGAGAAAACGACGCCGGCTATTCTGATAACGGAGGATGGGAAAAATGAACGGGAAGACTTGGTTTATGGAAATCAAGTTCATTTGTTGATTACACAGGAGCTGGGGCTGATTGCATTTGCCATTTGCGCAGAGCTTTTAGACCCGGATTATTATCGCCTTCTCGTAGATACTGCGCTGGTGGATACCATTATATGTCCCTCTTTTTCACCTGGAGTTGCGGCGTTTCGCGATACTATGCTGAAAGGAACTCCGGCAAAACTTTTGGAACTATATGTAAACAGCTGTTCAGCAAAAGCAGTTTCGAGAAATGGTAAAGTGGCGGAACCTTTAGCGTGCATACAGGTGCCGAGTGCAGAGAATGAATATTGCATTCGGGATATTCCACGGGAATGTCAGGGAATATGTGCGGAAGAAATATGTTACTTTGATGTTTTGGTTACTTGTAAAGACAACAAATTTTCAATTGTGGGCGTTCACAGGCGGTGCGCTTAGAGTGGATGAGAAAGGAGGGCCTATGGGAACATATCGGGAAAAGTATGTATTCAATTTTTTTAGGGCATCCCAGGAAGAGATGCGGGAAAAAGTACAAGGATTGGCAAAGAAATTGATTGAATTTATCATTGCGGCAAACTTCGGAGAAATGAGCATTCTCTTTGAGGAATGTAAATCCATAAGATATTCTGCGCAAGGATATCTGGAAGACTCCAAGGTTGCGGAAAATGAGAAAAAAACCCTTGTGCAAGTCGGGTATGAGTGTGCTCTGATGGATGTGGCGCAAATGTATCTGGAACGTTTGAGTGCGCAGAATGAAGTGCAGCAGATCAATACAAAATACAAAGATGAGATATTGTCAATTCTGGCTAAGAGAGGTACCATGCTGCATGGGGATCTTGCATGCGCCATAGAAGTATCAGCCAGCGGGTTGAATGCGATCATAAAGCGGATGAATGCGACGTCGGTCAAATTAATTAACGTAGAAGAGGTGAGTAAATATAAGCTGTATTCTATTACACCAATCGCATATAAATATATTACCGAGCGCAAACCTGAACTGACAATAGAAATCGAGAAGGGAAGGTCTTTTGAAAAAGAGCAGCGGGAACTGCTTATGCAGTATGCAGTGGGAATTTGCAAGATAATGAATAAGAAGAAAACTTTGGAAGACAGTCGGTCAATTTCTGGGAAGAATACTGTTTGGGAATTTAAACCAGAGAAAAATAATAGGTTTGAAGGGCCGTACTCGACTATTGTCTTTGGCGATAAAATCGGCAAAAGACTAGCTTGATTATTAAAAAATGGAGATTGATATATGGGAAAAAACGTTGAAAAAAGCATTAAGTATTTAAATAAGCTGCAGGAAATGGTGGGTGAGACGTGGAAACAGGAGCTTGACAGCTATTTGAAAGAGGAAGAGGATGAACTGAGCGATGAAAGCAGGGATTGTATCGTTGGTTTCTTGATGACCTATAAAGAAGAAGTTGTAGAGAATAAAACAACGAATCTGCAAGAGGTGGAAAAGAAAATCAATAACGATTTGCTTTTTAAGAATTTAAAGGATTATCTGGATAATCTGCTAGAACCCTATTATGTGTTCGCTCCCCTGCGGACTTTTTATGTCAAGGCACCGAAGGAGACGCCGGCTCTGATTGAGGAATTATTCGGACAGACCATACTGCGGTATAACTTTGATATATTGCAGGAATACGAAAAATACGGGTTTGAAAACATGAAGGCGTTTGGGGATTTTCTGAATACATTGGATGGTATCTGTGCTTACGTTGTCAAGAGGAATATGTACAGAGGAGCAATTGAAGACTTTATTTATAATCAGACACGTCTGCCCGGAACACTGTGTGGGAAAATTACTGATTTGATTGACGCAAATTTTGAGTCAATGAAATTAAGTTATATCATTGAAAGGCTGAATCAGATGGAGGATGAGTAAAAGCCCCGCAGTTTAGGTTGAACAGTATATAAGGGTGGTTCCTAAAGAAAATGTAATAATCTGCCGATATACCATACAGTGATTCTGGATGAATACGAATTGTTGCATGGATGCAGAGATAAGATGGAATATACAGACAGCCATTGCATCAAGTTGCAATGGCTGTTTTTCTGTCAGGGCGGGGAACAGCTATGAATAGGTTGGGCACGAAAGCGGAGACGCTGCAGCGGCTTTATCAAAAACTAAAACATGCGGAAGTATTGCCACAGTATATGTTTACCGTAGGGGAATGGGAAGCTGATTCTGAAAGGATAGTAAACCATTTTCTAATGCTGGACTGGAGTACAAAGGTTATTGTGAGAAGCAGTTCCCTTGCGGAAGACACAAGCGATAATTCGCAGGCGGGGAAATATGAGTCTATAGCCAATGTGTCAGGCGCAGCGGCATTCCGGGAAGCGGTGGATGCCGTCATTGGCTCTTATGATGACGACAATGGGATGAACCAGGTGCTGGTACAACCTATGCTTGACGGTGTCGGCATATGCGGCGTTGCTTTCACGCTGGACCCGAATACACTTGGCAATTATTACGTGATTAATTATGATGATAATGGATCAACTTCAGCGGTAACGGCTGGAAACGGAAATTCGAATAAACTATATTACAAATTTAAGAAAAATACCTATGGGCAGTCCGGGACAGAGGAAGGACGGGTCATAGATAAAGGATGGCAGGATGCGGGAACGGATGATCCGGCGGTATCAATATCCGCATCGGAGAGGCGGATGGAGCGCCTGTGTCTGGCATTGCAGGAATTAGAAGACTTTTTCGGACAGGATAATCTGGATGTGGAGTTCGCATTTGCGGAGACGGATGTGCTCTATATCTTACAGGTAAGAGCCTTGTGCATACAGGGAGAGCCTGCTGACAGAAAGCGGCAGGAACAGGAATTGCGACGAATTGAAGAAAAAATAGGACGGGCGCAGAGAAAAAAGCCGTTTTTATGCGGTGAAAGGGCGCTTTACAGTGTTATGACGGACTGGAATCCTGCGGAAATGATCGGTATTCGCCCGAAGCCGCTGGCACTGTCGCTCTACCGTGAGATTATTACCGATAGTGTGTGGGCATATCAGAGAGACAATTATGGGTATCGTAATCTGAGGAGTTTCCCACTGATGGTGGATTTTGGCGGACTGCCGTATATTGATGTGAGGGTAAGTTTCAATTCCTTTGTTCCGGCGGGATTAGAGGAAGAAATGAGCGACAAGCTGGTAAATTATTATCTGGACCGGCTGGTTGAGAATCCTGCTAAGCATGACAAGGCGGAGTTTGATATCGTGTTTTCCTGTTATACGTTTGACCTGCCTCAGAGAATACAAATACTCAAAAACTATGGGTTTTCGGAAGAGGAAGTCAATAAGATCGTAGACGCGCTCAGGGATGTGACGAACAATATCATTGACCATAAGAACGGCCTGTGGCGTAAGGACTATGCGAAGATAGAGACTCTGGATAAACGATATGAGGAGATTATGGCCAGTGGTCTTGACAGAATTGAGAAGATTTACTGGCTTCTGGAGGACTGTAAACGCTATGGGACGCTTCCTTTTGCCGGGCTTGCAAGAGCGGCGTTTATTGCAGTGCAGATCCTGCGTTCGCTCGTAACGTGCGGGATTTTTACGGAAGATGATTACGAGGCGTTTATGGGCGGTATCAATTCGGTAAGCTCCGATATGAATCGCGATTTTGTAGAGATGTCGCAGAGAGCGTTTCTTAGAAAATACGGGCATTTGCGTCCGGGCACTTATGACATTACTTCGCTGCGTTATGACGAGGCGCCGGATATGTACTTTGAATGGGGCGACAAAAATGTAAAAGCAGAAGGGGAAAAAGAGGCCGAAGCGTTCCGTCTGTCATTGCGGCAGTTAAGTCTGCTGAAAGAAAAGTTATATGAAAACGGACTGACGAATGATATACTGGAGCTGATGGATTTTATCAAGACAGTTATAGAAGGACGTGAGTATGGCAAGTTTGCATTTACCAGAAACCTGAGCATGGTGCTTGAGCTGGTGGGGGAAATCGGTCAGGAGTATGGGATTTCGAAAGAAGAGTGTGCTTTTCTTTCTGTTCGTGACATTTATGAGCTGTATGCATCTGCGGCAGATGGCAGGACGAGCTTCCTGCGTTCTATACAGAAGGGTAAATGCGATTATGAAGTGACACGTTCCATTACGCTTCCGCCGATGATTGTAAGCGCGAAAGAAGTGATGGCGTTCTATTATCCAGACTCGGAACCTAATTATATTACGTCACAGCAGACAATCGGGGAAGTCTATATTCTTGAGGCGGGGCGTCAGACGGAGGATCTTTTGGATAAGATTCTTCTGATACCCAGCGCTGACCCGGGATATGACTGGATATTTTCTCATCAGATCAAAGGCTTTATCACGATGTTTGGCGGCGCTAATTCGCATATGGCCATTCGTGCGGGAGAACTGTCTGTCCCTGCGGTTGTAGGTGTAGGGGCCAAGAACTTTGAGAAATATAAAACAGCAAAGATGTTGGAGATTGATGCGGGAGGAAAGCTGGTCAGGGTATTGAAGTAGGAAAAGAGGCTTTGGCCGGCGAAAATCGGCAGAAGAAGGGCGATAAGCTTTGCCAGAGTTTTCGATGTGTTTCATAGAAGTGTTAAAGCAATCAGTGCTTTATGCCGATAATAATTATAGTCATTTAGGATAAATGAGAAAAGCTGCATGGATGCGATATAGGTATGGAAATGTTGACTGTCATTGCATCGGGATGTGATGGCAGTTTTTGCGTAAGAAAAGCATATTTTAACACAGTATGTTTCAGGATGGAGGAAAAATGAAACACGGAGATTTTACTGAACTGGCTAAATTCTATGGAAACAGACCGGGATATTCCAAGGTGGTATTGGAGTGTCTGAAAAACCATGTTTTTAACATGGTTGGAGAGGGAAAAGTGGCAGATATAGGCGCCGGAACCGGTAAGCTTACAGAGAACCTGGTGGAAATCGGACTCTGTGGTTTTGCTGTGGAGCCGAATGCGGCGATGCGTGCGGAAGCTGCCCAAAATTATGGGGGGGGGGTATTCTCCTGGTCTGAAGGTTATGCAGAAACAACAGGGCTTGAGGATAATTGTGTAAAATGGGCACTGATGGGTTCATCCTTCCATTGGGCTGACAGTAAGTTGGCGGTGAAGGAGTTTTATCGGATTCTGGTACCGGGCGGTTTTTTTACTGCAATCTGGAACCCAAGGGACATCGAGAGCAGTGAACTGCATCAACGGATAGAGGAAGCTGTTTATGCGGAAGTGCCGACAATGAAAAGAGTGTCTTCCGGCAAGTCGGTTTCCACGGAAGAGATGAAGGAAAAATTGTTTGACGGCGGATATTTTAAGGATATTCTCTTTGTGGAGGCTCCCCATGTGGAAGTTATGAGCAAAGAGAGATATATGAATACGTGGAGGTCTGTAAACGATATTCAGGTACAGGCAGGCGAAGAAGGATTTCAAAGAATACTTAGGAAAATAGAGACGATTATAACAGAATTTGATGAAATAGAAGTTCCTTACCGCTCAAGGTCATGGACAGTGCAGAGCTGTAAGAGGTGATATACGATCAGGTAAAGCAGCATTTTTGCAATGTTTCTGTGGCGGAGATAAGGTAAAAAGGGAGGAAAATCATGAAAACAGAATGGGATTACACAGAACTGGCTGAGGCATATTTGAAACGCCCGGATTATGCACAGGAAGCGATTGACCGAATGCTTGGAATTGCCGGTGTGAAAGCGGGGGACAGCGCCTGCGACGTGGGAGCGGGGGCAGCGCATCTGACACTGAAACTGGCGGAGTATGGGCTGCATGTCAGTGCGGTAGAGCCTAACGATGCGATGCGCGCAAACGGGATCAGAAGAACAAGTGCATATGAAAAGGTTAAGTGGTTTGAGGGCGTCGGTGAACACACGGGAATGGAGGCGGGCGCGTTCGACCTGGTAACTTTTGGATCTTCTTTTAATGTCTGCAACCGTCAGGAAGCGCTGCAGGAGGCAAAAAGGATTCTCAAAGAAAAAGGCTGGTTTGCCTGTATGTGGAATCACAGGGACTTGAATGATCCCCTTCAAAAAGAGATTGAGGACATTTTGAAAAGAGAAATTGCAGATTATAATTACGGAACCAGAAGGGAAGACCAGACGGAAGTGATCAATCAGAGCGGCCTGTTCGGTGAAGTGGTTTATGTAGAGGGGACCGTGCTGCATGAGATTCTTGCGGAGGATTTTATAGAAGGATGGAAATCGCACGGGACGGTGCAGCGCCAGTCTAAGGATAAATTTGACGCCATCAATGAAGAGATTCGGAAAGTAGTGGAGGCGAAAGGAAGTAAATATATTAAAGTGCCTTATACGACCAGAATTTGGATGGCGCAGGGGAAATAGTAAAGGGATGCAGGATGATTAAAGGCGTAATTTTTGATTTGGACGGAGTGCTTGTATCTACAGATAAGCTACATTTTATAGCATGGAAAAGATTGGCAGATGAAATAGGGATTGACGATTATAGCATTGAAGATAACATACGACAGCGAGGGGTCAGTCGTATGGATTCTTTAGAAATTCTTCTGCAAAAATCAGATACTATATATACGCAGTCTGAAAAGAAAGAACTGTCTGATAGGAAAAATAGATACTATCAGGAAATGCTATCCATATCTGAGGAGAATGTTTTGCTGCCGGGAGCAATAAAGGCACTTGTTATGCTGCAAGAAAGTAGATTGAAAATTGCAATTGGTTCTTCCAGTAGCAATGCGCCACAAATTATTAAAAAGGCAAATATAGAACCCTATATAGATGCTGTTGTATGTGGAAAAGATGTTGTGAATTCGAAACCGAATCCAGAGATTTTTTTAAAAGCCTGTGAGAAGATAAGCGTGAAGCCTGAGTTCTGTCTGGTAATTGAGGACTCGACGGTCGGGATTGAGGCAGCTAAAAGGGCGGGCATGAAATCTTTAGGGGTAGGATATAATTACAAAGAACTAAATGCCGATTATATTGCCAAAGATTTAGATTCTGTTAGTGAGTGGAATATAATACTTGCGTAATAATGGGAGAGAGTAGTGGGAAAGTTTGTTACGAAAAAGGAATTTTTGCAAATAAAGAAAGACTTACGGGCTGAACAGAAAAAGATAGTATTATGTCATGGGGTTTTTGACTTGGTGCATCCGGGGCATATATTGCATTTTGAACAAGCCAAAGCAATGGGAGACGTATTGGTTGTATCCATTACATCTGAAAAATATGTACGCAAGGGTCCGGGGCGTCCTTATTTTGATGATGAGACGAGAGTGAAATTTTTGGAGGCGATTCAATATATAGATTATGTAATGCTGTCTGAAGGGTTCACGGTAGATGATATTGTGGAAATTGTGGAACCAGATATTTATGTAAAGGGAGAAGAGTATAAAGAGTCCTATCACGATATTACAGGGGCGATTACAGGAGAGCAAAAGCTGGTCGAAAAACACGGTGGCAGGATAGCTTTTACATACGGACAAAAATATAGTTCTACCAAATTGATTAACAATGCCCTAAGAGGTTTGCCGAGCGAGGTAAAATCTTATATATCTGATTTTACACAAAAGTATTCAATGGATGATATACGTTCATATGCTGAGAAAATCGGTACCATGAAAGTATTAGTCATAGGAGAAATGATAATAGATAAATATACCTATTGTTTTATACAAGGTGTTTTGAATAAAGACAGAGTATATTCGGCCAGAATGCAGAAATCGGAATGCTATTGGGGAGGTGCTCTGGCAACGGCCAGGCATATTGCCGGATTTGTAAAGAATGTATCGTTTTTGTCGATTGGTGGAAACAATACAGAGATATTAGAAAGAGCAAAGGACGAATTGTCTGGAGAATTGGCTCTTGACTTGATATATAGTGAAAATTTTCCGATATTGGAAAAGCAATATTTTTTGACAAAAAATGAAAAGAGAGATGAATACAGAAAAATTTTTGCAGTTAATAATTTACCGGAAATACCGGAATATGGTGTGGAAGAAAGACAAAATCTGCTGCATAGGGTAAAAGCGGTTCTTCAAGATTATGATATGGTAGTGGCATGTGATTATGGTTATGGATTGTTTGATCGTAATATTATAGAGTATCTTGAGAAGGAAGCCAAATGTTTAGCAGTAAAATGTTTTACGGATTCGTCAAATATAAAACCAAATTTAATTACAAAATACCAAAAGTTAAACTATTTTTTACTTGATTCAGCGGAATTGCATATTATTTATACAGATTACTATGAGACAGAGAAAGAAAAACTGCAAAAGTTGTGCAAGCGGTTAAATGCTGCCGGCTGGGTTACAAGAGGATCCAATGGTGCCTATGGAATTGAACAAAAAGGAATTTGTGAGTGCCCTGCGTTTACATTGGTGGTTCAGGATACTATGGGGGCAGAAAATGCATTTTTAGCAGCCGCCTGTTTATATGCAGCAGTAGGTGCGCCTATAGAGATAGGAACATTTATTGGGAATGTGGCGGGAGCGTTGAGCGCAAATGTGGTAGGTAACAGTAAACCAATTAACAAAATAGATGTATTACGATTTGCGAGTACATTATTGAACATCTAAGAAGACGGAATATAGGGAGGGTTCATGTAATGGCAGAAAATATAAGGATTGATTCACATAAACTGATATATCACCCACAGGCAGTGTCAAGCTGGTTGGCAGGAGAAAATATTTATCCGATTGAAATCGAAATATCTCCAAGTGGGACATGTAATCATAGATGCATTTTCTGTGCAGTGGATTATGTAGGCTATAAGCCCAATTTTCTTGATAAGAATACGATGCTTCGTGACATTACCTGTATGTCAAAAAAGGGATTGAAAAGCGTTATATGTTCAGGAGAGGGAGAGCCGTTTTTGAATCCTGAGATGCCTGATCTGGCAAATTGTATTAAAGCATGCGGCGTAGATGTAGCGGTGAGTACGAACGGGGCGCTTTTTACAAAAGAGAAGGTGGAGGAATGTCTTGCGGCTTTTACTTGGGTGAGGTACAGCATTGCGAGCATGGAGAAGGAGTCTTATAACAAAATTCAGAGGGGTAAGGTGGATGATTTAGAAAGGGTAAAAGTAAATCTTGCAGAAGCGGTTAAAGTGAAGAAGGATAAGGCTTTAAAAACGACGTTGGGAGTGCAATGCTTATTGTTACCGGGTAATAAGAAATATGTCTTAGCTATGGCGAAGGAGCTAAGAGAGATTGGAGTAGATTATTTTACAATTAAGCCTTATTCGCAGCATTTACACAGTGAAAACACTTTTTATGTGGACTATGAGGAAATGCTTGAACTGGAAAAGGAATTGCAGACATTTGCCTCTGAAGAATTTGCAATATATTTTAGGGCAAATGCCATGAAAAAAATGCATCATGAGAAATGTTATAAACAATGTTATGGGCTCCCGTTCATGACTCATATTGATTCGGCTGGTAATGTGTGGCCGTGTGTTGCGCATATAGGTACGGAAGAATTTTGTTACGGAAACATTTATCAGCAGACCTTTGAAGAAATATGGGAAGGAGATAAGAGGAAGAAAGTTCTGAAAAAGCTCAATGCACTCGATATCAATGAAGTGTGCAGGGAAGCGTGTAGGCTGGATGAAATTAATATATATTTGAATGAACTGAAGAATCCAGGCGAGCACGTAAATTTCATATAATACAGGGTAATAACTATGACCAGTAAGAAAACGATTGTATACTCACAAAGAGTAGAAATTATAGAGAGTTACCAGGAAAGACGTGATTGTGCCGATCAAAACATCCCACGTTTCTTGGGAGCGTGTGGATTTATTTCTGTGCCGGTGCCCAATGTGGTACAGGCAGTGGAAGATTTTATTAATACTATTAATCCGGCTGGAATTGTATTGACAGGCGGAAATTCTTTGGTTTGTTATGGCGGGAATGCACCGGAAAGGGATGCAACTGATAAGAAACTGTTAGAAATTGCATTAAATAAGAGGGTTCCTGTTTACGGATTCTGTAGAGGAATGCAATCAATTTTGGACTATTTTGGCTGCAGATTAGAGGATGTAGAAGGTCATGTAGCCGTGAGACATTTGGTAAATGGCAGTTGGGGAGAGTTTGAAGTAAACAGCTACCATAATCAAGCCTGTCTACAGGTTAAAGAGCCATTACAGATAGCTGAAATAACTGAGGAGGGTGTGATAGAAGCGATAGAATGTCAGCGGTACAGGCTTATGGCGACTATGTGGCATCCGGAACGAGAGAATCCATTTAGAAAATCTGATATAGAAAGAATTCAAAATTTATTTAATAATGGATGATTACGAAGGGAGTACATAAAATGAAAGTAATAATTTTAGCAGCGGGACAAGGCACCCGATTAAAGCCACTGACAGATCACAAGCCTAAGTGCATGGTGGAGGTGAATGGAAAATCTATTATTAAGCGGCAGTTAGAAGTGATGTATCACTGTGGTATTAAAAAAGAGGATATTACAATTATTGCGGGATATCGAGGAGATGTTTTGCAGAATGCTCTGGGTGAAACGGGAATAGATATACTTATTAACGAAAATTATGAGAACACAAACATGGTGTGTTCGTTAATGTGTGCTAAGAATCTGATGAAAGAGAACGATGATGTTTTAATTTCCTACGGGGATATTATTTATAATGAGGATGTTTTGAACGCCATTTTACATACAAAGGACAATGCGGCAGTGGTAGTAGATGATGAGTGGTATTCGTATTGGTCAGACAGGTGTGAAGATCCATTGGACGATGCTGAGACCTTAATGTTTGACAAGGACGATTATTTGACAGAAATTGGACAGAAAACTACAGACATAGATAAGGTACAATCACAATATATTGGCTTGATGCGTTTTCAGAATGATGGACTGCAGGCAATGTTAGATATTGCTGAGCAAGCAAAAACACGAAGTGAACATGGAGTGGCATTGTGGCATACAAGCAGAAACTATCAGAAAATGTATATGACAGATCTTTTACAGGGAATGATTGATGAAGGAAATCATTTGAGGGCGATTCATATTAACCGTGGGTGGTTTGAGATAGATAATTTAGACGATTTGAAAGTTGTGGAAAAGCAATTGGTGTAGAGGTGGCAAATGGACGGCAGATTATACTGGATTACGGGACTTGCAGGGGCAGGAAAAACTACGATCGGGAAATTATTGTATTGCTATTTGAAAGATAAATATCCCAATACATTGTTTCTGGATGGAGATTCGCTGCGCCAGGCGTTTGGAAATGATCTTGGGTATTCAGAAGAAGAGCGTCTGGCATGTGCCATGCGCTACGCGAGGCTAAGTAAATTATTAGTGGAACAGGATATGCATGTGATCTGTTGTACGATTTCCATGTTTGATGAGGTTCGGGAATGGAACCGAACAAATATAGTAAATTATTCTGAAATATATATTGAGGTTCCCCTGGAAGTGTTGGAAAAGCGGAATCAGAAAAATTTGTATGGTAAGATGGCAGAGGGAACTGTAAAAAATGTTGTGGGAATGGATTTAAAGTTGCAGCTTCCCCAAAACTCGGATGTTCATATTGTAAATGATGGAAGAAAATCGCCGGAGGAAATGTTCATGCGGGTATTGGAGCAACTGGGGGTATAAGAGGATATGACTAATGGAAAGAACACAATATGGGAAGTTGTATACATCAAAAGTAATAATTTATTGTGCAGGGCAATACGGAAATGAGGTAATGCTTCAAGGGGAAAAATTAGGATGGAGTGTATGTTGTTTTTGCGACAAGCAGGCGGAAAAATGTAAGGGGAGTATACCTATATATAGTTTTGAGGACGCATACGGACTGTATCCTTACGCTGTAATTGTCATTGCACATAGTGATTATTCAGAATGTCTGCGTATTGGGAGAAAAATTGAAAAACAAGGATTTGTTAAAAATAGAACATATTTTATAGCAATAGAATTGGAAATGAAAGGAGTATTACCGATTATTAGAGCTCCTTTTCAGTTAACTGGCAAAAAAATTATTTTGCTTGGTTTACCGTATTTGTGTGATCTGTTTATACAATGGTTGGGAAATGATACAGAGCAAATAGAAGTATGCTATTCAGAAGAGGATGTAAATATTTGGAATAAAAGGTTTCCAAATTCGCTTTGGATACCGCTATATCGGGAACCGTTAGAAATTGAATATGATAAAAGGATTAGGTGGATAATCAGTTGCTTAGTAAAGGAAAATGTATTATATACAGAGTGGTTTTTGAGACATTTTGACTATTGCGATGGACGGGTACAGCCAGAATGGTATGGGAATACGAGAAACGCTACAGTTAGTAAAATTCTGTTTAACATTTTACCGAACAATGTAGGCAATTCATTTTTGAACGGAGTACTTGATGCACATCCTGAAATATTGTATTTTGGCATGGAAATGTATGTATGGACAAATAATATCTGGGATATAGTGCAAATTGCAAAAAAGGAAAAGGGAGTTAAAATTGTTAAAAAGATAGTAGAAAAGATTAGAGAGTATACTTTAAAGGCTTGGGATGAAAACATAAATTCACTGACTGTAGTCCCATTACCGAATAAAGATTTAGAGTGGCTTGATAGATATCAAAAGTCTTTAATGTCCAGAATGAATGAAGAGCGGCAATACACAGAGAAGGATATTCTCATCGAAATGTATTTGGCATGGAAAGAAGCAAATTATATGGAGGTTGATGGAGCGGAGACGATCATTTATATGGATATTCATGGCGGGTGCATTTTGTGGGAATCATATAATATGTTGGTCAGATGGTTGGATAATCTTGGATTTGAAGTTATTTTGTTACAGATGTTAAGGAGACCATATGCGCAGAGCGCTTCTACGATGAGAATGCAGATAGCCCTTGGAAATTTTCACGAGAATGTTGCGTTATGGGCTTTAATAGTTTGTGCGTTTGAAGAGTTGCATGGAGAATTAAGGGATCATAAGATACTTAGGCTGCGTTTTGAGGATATAAAGCAGTTCCCTGAAGTTGTTTTAAAAAAGCTATGTAATGAACTACAAATCTCTTGGAGTGAGAGTATGTTGGAAACTACGTCTGCTGGAGAAAGGACAAAATGCAATATTGGAAGCGAGGAAATTACAGGATATGATTTGAAACCAGTCTGGTATCCATATGATGAATTTTATGACGCTTTTGATAAATTTAGAATGGACATTCTGTGCAAAAAGAAATGTAAAGCGTACGATTACCCGTTTGTTCCTGAGGAGAAGTATCCAATGCCAATAAATGAGCTGATTGAACTATTTACTATACCGTTTCAATTCGAGAAGTATATTGAATTTGCCAATGATGCGGACAAACTCAAATTTAGGCAGAAAATAAAGGAACAATGTACAAACATCATATATTGGCAGGAGAATAAAGAGCATATGGAGGATTTTTTCTGCTTTGGGCCATATTTGAGTGCATATGATTGATTAAATATTAAAGCAAGTAAGGGTAAAATAGAGGCGGAAAGTATATGAATAAAGTGGAAATAAAAGCGACACGTCCTGTAATGCCGGAATTGAGTAGTTATGTTCAGGAGATTCAATCTATATGGGCAAGCGGCATTATGACAAATAACGGCGAAAAGGTAAAGAAATTTGGGGAAATGCTGGCGGATTATCTCAAATGTAAGAATGTTGACTTGTTTGTCAATGGACATTCAGCGTTATTACTGGCAATTAAGGCGATGGATTTGGAAGGAGAAGTGATTACTTCACCGTTTACTTTTGTCTCGACAACAAATGCAATTATTCAGAGTGGGTTGACACCGGTATTTGGAGATATTGATGAATCATATAACCTATGCCCTGATGGTATTGAAGAGTTGATTACGTCAAATACATGTGCGATTATTACCCCTCATATTTTTGGAATTCCGTGCGATGTGGAGCGGATTGAGGAAATAGCAAAAAAATATGGATTGAAAGTAATTTATGACGGGGCTCAGGCTTTTGGAACGCGGATAAAGGGGAAAGCGGTTTGTGCATACGGAGATATCACGATGTTCAGCTTCCATGCAATTAAAGTTTTTAATTCTATTGAAGGGGGGGCTTTGGTATATCAGGATTCGGCATTGCACAGATCACTGGAATTATGTAGGAACTTTGGTGTTTCTTATGGAGAGGAGAGCAATGATGTACTGGCTTGCGGTATGAATGCTAAGATGAATGAATTTCAAGCGGCTATGGGCATTGTGAATCTGCCATTACATGATACCGAAGTTGCGAAACGTAAAAGGCTGGCTCAAATGTACTGTGAATGTCTGAAAGACATAGAAGGAATCCATACATATTCGTACAAGAAGGATATTGATTACAATTACGCATATTTTCCGATTAAAGTGACAGAGGAATACGGAATGTCAAGGGACGAACTATGGAAAAAGTTAAAAGGATTTGGGATTGAAACCCGTAAACTATATGATAAACTTACTTGCGACTATAGTTGTTATAAGAATAGGGATTATGTGAGGAAAACGGAATATGCAGACAGGATTAAAGATATTACTTTGGATCTGCCTATGTATGGAACACTGGTAGACGAAGAAATTATTGATATATGTAGGATAATAAAAGAATTGAGGTAAATAATTTCGATGAAATTGTCTGGTTTTAATGATAAATTTTTTCATGTGATTTATGATGGAGAATTTGATACATTAGGATATTTGCGTGATGATCCGCATGAATCTTATCTTTGTTTTGCAGAAAAGGAGAGCTTTTTAGAGATGTGCTGCAAAAAAACGGATATATCTTGTATTATTTGCACAGAGGAACTCGCAGATAATGAGGTGGTGCATGAATGTGGTAAAGGGATTGCAGTTTGCAATTCTCCAAAGACGACATTTTATCAGTTTCATAATTATTTGATTGATCACTGTGAGGAATATAACATAAAATTTAAAGAAAATAAAATAGGATCAGATTGCGAAATACACCCTACAGCTATCATTGCTGACAAGGGAATTACGATTGGAAATAATGTTGTTATTGAGGCACATGCAATAATACATGAAGGAGTAACTATTGGAGATAATGTCATAATACGTTCTGGGGCAATTATTGGTGGTGTTAATCAACTAAGTTATATTGTAGATGGAAAACTATTTAGGCTGAAACAGAATGGAAAGACATATATTGGTAACAACGTGGAGATATCATATCATGCATTGATTGCAAGAGGGATATTTGCGCATGAAACGACATGGGTGGGAGATAATGTTAGCATAGAAACAGGAGTAATGATTGGACATAATGCCACGATAGGTCATAATTCTTCCGTAGCATCTAGTTCCCAGATTTCCGGGAATGTAAAAATTGGTCAAAATGTTAAAGTGGCATCGGGAGTAAGTGTTTCTAATGCGTTGGCTATAGGTGATAATGCCAATATTACGATTGGAGCAGTTGTTGCCAATAATGTAAAGAACGGAAATAAGATGACGGGAAATTTGGCAATAGAACATTCCCAATATCTTAAATGGCATATGGAAAAAATAAGGTATTAAGTGTAGTGGTGTAAAGATTCAACATTATAAGGTAAATTAGACATGAAAGAGTTGAACTATCCATTTGATGCAGATTATATTTTGACAAAAAAAAGAATTATAAAAAGGCAGTTGTTAAATGACACCTCGGGAATGATACAGAAAAACGTAGCCATTCTTGGTGGCTATACGACAAACGACATACGCCTTATTCTGGAACTGTTTTTGCTGAATTATGGAATTAAAGCAGAATTTTACGAAAGCGAGTATAATCAATTTTATCAGGATGCGGTGTTTGACAATAATAAATTAGAGAAATTTAAACCAGATATTATCTATATATGTACATCGAATAGAAATGTTATGCGTTATCCATCATTGGAGGACGGAGCAGACATTATTGAAAATATCTTGGAAAGTGAAATTTCAAAATATAGATCTATTTGGGATAGCATAGAGACTAGATATGGTTGTCCGATAATTCAGAATAATTTTGAAATGCCGTTTTATCGTTTGATGGGAAATAGAGATGCTAATGACATACATGGAAGGGTAAATTATCTTTCCAGGCTTAATATGGCTTTTTATGAGTATTCGCAGACACATGAAAATTTTTATATCTGTGATATAAATTATATATCAGCTGATTACGGTCTGCGCGAATGGTCTGATCCATTTTATTATTATATGTATAAATATGCTTTAAATGTTAATGCCATACCATATTTGGCATTCAATGTGGCAAATATAATTAAATCTATATTTGGTAAGAATAAAAAGGGGTTTGTGCTGGATCTGGATAATACATTGTGGGGAGGAGTTATTGGTGATGATGGCGTGGATAATATAGTGCTTGGAACAGAAGACGGCGAAGGACAAGCATATTTAGAATTTCAGAAATATATAAAGGAACATATGGATTTAGGTGTTGTTTTGAATATTAATTCAAAAAATGAATTTGAGAATGTTTTGAGTGGGCTAAAACATCCGGATAGTGTGCTAACTAAAGAAGATTTTGTCCTGATAAAGGCTAATTGGTCCTCAAAAGACGAAAATTTTGCGGCGATTGCGAATAGCCTCAATCTTTTACCGGAGAGCCTGTTGTTTATAGATGACAATCCTGCAGAAAGACAAATTGTTACAAGGCAGTTGCCAGAAGTCATTTCCCCTGAAATTGGGAAAGTGTATCAATATATTCAGCGGATTGATCGGGGGGGATATTTTGAAGTTACAACACTTTCTGCGGACGATTACAATAGAAATGCAATGTATAAGGAAAATTTAAAACGAGCAGAATTGCAAGCAGAGTATAAAGATTATTCAGAGTATCTTCGCACATTGGAAATGAAAGCTGTTGTAAGACCGTTTGAATCTGTATATTTTTCTCGAATTGCTCAATTGACGAACAAAAGTAATCAGTTTAATGTGACAACTAAAAGGTATACACAAAAGGAGATTGAATATGTTGCTGCTGACATGAATTATATTACGCTTTATGGGAAATTGGCAGATAAATTTGGTGATAATGGGGTTGTCACAGCTGTTATCGGTCATGTTATAGATGATATTTGTCATCTTGATCTATGGGTTATGAGTTGTCGGGTACTTAAGCGAGATATGGAATTTGTTATGATGGATATATTGGTAAGAGAATGCAAAAAACGGGGTATTTTAGAAATAAGAGGTTATTATTATCCGACTCCCAAAAATAAGTTAGTTAAAGATTTTTATGAAATTCAGGGTTTTAGCAAAATAAATGAAGATGAAGAGCAAAACTCGAAATGGTCATTTAAAATAGATGATAAATATGAGTATAAAAATAAAGTTATTCAAGTGGAGGGCTAAAAGATGAGTAGAGAAGAAGTATATGAACAAGTAAATGAAGTATTTGCAACAATCTTCGATGACGTAGAAATAAAAATTAATGATGAAACAACCTCAGATGACATTGAAGACTGGGATTCGCTGGAACATATTAACTTAGTGGTGGCTATAGAAAAAAGATTTAACATCAGGTTTGATATGTCAGAAGTTAATAAATTAAATAATGTAGGAGAAATGGTCGATATCATTCTGTCCAGAGTTTAAATATGAATACATATAAGTTCGAAGATTTGACGATAGGTCAAGAGGAAAGCTTTTGTTATGAAGTTACAAAAGAAAAAATGAATATATTTGGTGAACTTGTAGGTGATAATAATCCGTTGCATAAAGATGACTTTTTTGCACAGGAGTATGGTTTTAGAGAACGGGTGGTGTACGGTATGTTGTCATCGTCGCTTATTTCTACATTGGCTGGTGTTTATTTGCCGGGGAAATACTGTATTATTCAGCAAGTAAATTGCAAATTTATTAAACCTGTTTATAGTGGTGATATATTAGTGATCAGGGGAACTGTAAAGGAACTTAATAAGTCAGTCGGTCAGGCGGTAATAAAGGTTGAAATGAGAAACCAGATGAAAGAAAAAGTGATAAGAGCAACATTATATGTTGGTTTTTTGGAGTAAGGTTATGAGTAGAGTATTGCTGATCACAGGGGCATCGTCGGAAATAGGAATACAACTCTTACGAGCGATATATAAAGAATACGATCGGATATATTTACAGTATAGGACTATGAATAGTGAGTTGGATGCTGCTGTAAATGAACTGTCAACTTCATTAGATATACTACCCCTTTATGCTGACTTTGTAGATGAAAATACAGTGTATGATATGATAAAGGAAATTAATTCATCTGGAATACTTCCGAACAGCATTGTTCATTTACCTGCCTCTAAGGCATATAATAAGCAATTTCATAAAGATATATGGTATAACTACGAGTTGGGGTGGCAAATTTCAGTTCGCTCCATAGTTTTGATTCTGCAGGAGTATCTTCCTAAAATGGCGAAACAACATTATGGAAGAGTGGTATTTATGCTTACTAGTTATACCCAAAATAATCCAGTAAAGTATCAGGCTGCATATACGACTGTAAAATATGCTTTGTTGGGTTTAATGAAGGCTTTATCAGTGGAATATGCTGATAAGGGAATAACTGTAAATGGTATTTCCCCAGATATGATGGAAACTAAATTTTTAGAAAATCTTCCAGAGTTAATAATTGAGCAGAACAGAGTTCGCAGTCCACTCGGAAGAAATATTTATGTGGAAGAGATAATCCCTGTAATTCAGTATATGCTTTCTGATTTGGGCGCGTCGATGACAGGACAAAATATTGGGATTACGGGCGGATTATGAATCTTGATATTATTATATGGTACAGGAGGAAAAGATATAATGAATGGAATGAGTAGATTAGGGGCAGAGAAGATAATTTATCACGCGGACCGGTTACTCGATATAAAAGAAAAGCGAGATGCGTATCCGGTACATATGGTGGTTGGCTTGACGGACTATTGCTGTCATAAGTGTATTTTCTGCAATTCTGAATTCGTAACAGCGGATACTGCGCGAATTGATACGATTGACGCAAAGGTGCTTCTAAAGTTTCTTGAAGAAGCGAAGGAAGCCGGTTTAAAGGCAATAACGCTTTGTGGGAGCGGCGAACCGTTGCTGCATCCACAGATAGAGGAAATCTTATATTCCGTTCATGCAATGGGGCTGGATATCGGTATTTTTACAAACGCCTCACGGATGACAGAAAATATACGAAAGGCGATGTTGGAGACATGTACTTTTGTAAGATGTTCGGTTACTGCAAGTAACAGTGTGGAACATGAAATAGTACATCAGGTTAAAAATGATTTTGATAATGTAGTTGGAAATATTCGGGCGCTTGTTAAAGGGAAAAAAGAGTTAGGACAAAAATTTCCTACTATAGGGACACAATTTGTATTTTATGATCAAAACTATAAATCTATTGAGGCGGCAACTAAATTGTGGAAGGAAGTAGGCGTAGATTATTTTGAGATAAAACCGCTGATTGACGGAGATGGAAGTTCAGTAGGTGTTAAAGTGTTTTCAGCTACTGACAAGGAAGGTGTCAGACATCAGATGGAGCTGGCTAAAAAACTGGAGACAGACGAATATCAGGTTTATACAAAGTATAATCAATACGAAAAAACTTTAGCAGAAAAATCCAGAACATATAAAATGTGTTACGGGCATGCTTTAGATCCTAATTTGTGGTCTGATGGGAATATGTATATATGTTCCAATCATGAGCAGGAGAAGGATATTATTGGAAGTATTTATGAAAGTTCATTTATGGAAATATGGCATGGTGAAAAACGTAAACAGCGTATACAGCAGATAAGGGTGGAGGAGTGTCCGGGAGGATGCCGTTGTGATCCAATTAATGAAGTAATATGGGATTATTTATATCCGGACCAGGAAGTACATCCTAATTTCATATAAAACAGAATGAGATCAATATAGTAATTGAAGAAGAGGGGGAACTGATATGCCGTTGATTCATCTGGGAGATGCCTATAATACGAAAAAAGATGCTAAAGTTTATCAGGTTCGGAGTGAGGATCGAGCGAATCTTGCTAATGTAAGTAAAGAATATGGGTATGATTATTGGGACGGAGATCGCAAATACGGCTATGGAGGATATCGTTATATCGAGGGATATTGGACAGAGACGGCGAAACAGATCATAGACCACTATCATTTGAATAATGATAGTTCGGTGCTTGATATTGGTTGTGGCAAAGGATATCTGCTTTATGAAATTAAAAGGCTGTTACCGCAGATTAAGGTGGCAGGACTGGATATTTCTGAGTACGCAATCAATGATTCGAAAGAGGAGATAAGCCCTTATTTGAATGTCGGTGCAGCCCAAAGCTTACCATATGAAAATTCTGAATACGATCTGGTTTTGTGCCTGTCGGTATTGCATAATTTATATCTATATGATTTAAAGAAAGCTCTTTCAGAAATTAAACGCGTTTCTAAAAGAGACAGCTGGATTTCATTAGTTTCATATACTAACGAGCAGGAAAAAGCGAATTTGATTAATTGGGGGTTGACTGTAGAATGCTTTTTTACTCCGAAAGAATGGGAGTTTCTGTTTGAAGAATGGGGATATAAAGGGGATTATTCATTTCGCATTTTTACATAATTAGTTCATCTTACGAAAATAAGGGGTAGTATATGTATCTTTTAATGAATGATTTGTATCAGGAATTAAATAAATTTTCGGAGATTTTGATTTATGGAGCGGGCAATTATGCAAAGCTTATTTATCCATTGTTAAAAAGGGCGGGATTAAAGGAAAGAATTGCTTCTTTTGTTGTGACGGAAGTCCAGCTAAATAGTGGTATAGATGGAATACCTATAAGAACCGTTAAAGAAATTGCTTCTTTTGACAGGGAAAAGAGCATCGTGTTAGCAGCAGTCAGCGACGATTATGCGGACGAAATAGTGTGCATTCTACATGAATATAAGTTTATAAATGTTCTAAAGATGACAGATTATTTGTTTACTGAGTCAGATTTAGTAGAAATAACAGATAAACAGCTGCTTAACTATATTTTAGAACAGCATATTTGGAATAGAGCTGGTGTAGAAACTGATCTATTTGAGGAAGAGGAGAAGGTAAGAAAAAGAATATTGCAGAGAAGCGTAATAGAGATTAATAAAAACACGATTGTCATTATTTCGAGCTATTTGCTGCCAAGAACAGTCAAAATTATAGGGGCGTTAGTTAAAAAGAACTATAGAGTTGTTATCTTAGAGTATGGACATTATAATATGCTGGCGAAGGAAGAACTTTCTTTATATAACGTTGAATTTTATCAGTGTCAGGATATTATGGAAGTTTTTTACAGAGCATTGCAATACAAGCCATTGGCTTATTATTATGATCCAATGTGGGGAGACCGTATTTGCCCAGAAGTCATGATTAGGCATAAAGGTATATTTGGGAAATTGGTGATTGCCCTATATGATGTTTTAAATGATGGTTATGTTCAGGCAACCGAAGAACAAAAAGAAGCGGAGAAATATGCACTTGAAAATGCGGATGGCATTGTATGGCGTTGGTTTTCCAAAGAGTTTTTGGAGGAAAAAAAGGGATTTGTATATCAGGGCACTTCTATACAGTTTTTAGATTACTGTGAGGGATATCAAATTGAAAGTAGAATAGAGAAGAGGGACGAGCTGCACCTCTGTTTGGTGTTGGGAAATACATACGGACTATTGGATGAAACAATTTATCCAAATGATAGAAAACATGTAGAATATGCAAGAATAGATTCTATTGTGAAAGTATTAGGAGAAAGGGATGATTGCATATTTCATGCATTTATGGGAGACAGCAGCAAAGAAGATCGCATAAAATTTTCAGAATTGGAGAAAAAATATCCCAATTTTAAGGTTTTTTACGGGACAAAGCACAATGAATTAATACAAAAAATATCTAAGTATGATTATGGTTGTTTTCTATATACAGATGGCCAGGATATTTCAGAATTTGAGTCTTTTGATAATTTATTCTACGGCAGTACACATAATAATGCCATGTCAAATAAATACTTTGATTATTTAGATGCAGGGCTCCCGATTATTGCTACAAGACCTCTCAAACTGTGTGAATATTTAGATAAATTTGGAGTGATTGTGAAAATGCATATATTTAATCTTGACATTCAGTATTTAAAGGATAATAAGCAATTATACAAGAAGCGAGTAGTAAAAGCGAGAAAGGAATTGCTGATAGATAATCAAATTTCTAAACTTATTAGTTTTTTAAATGATCTTTAATATCAGTGCATACATAGATGGCAATGGGGATAAGTATATGGGAAAAAGCAATACATTTATATGGGGCAGTAATTGGTGGATTGAAGACCATAAAGCATGGTTTGTGGAAGGAATAAATAATATACTGTTCTGCATTGACTTGGATACAAAACAATGCGAATATATTGCGTGTATTCCAGATGAGAATCCTAATACTGTGCTATTAAATCCTTTTTGTGTTAAATTTGATAAAAAAATTTTTTGTTTACCTGGATGCAGCGAATATATTTGGGTATATGATTTGGATAGCCGGCAGTTTTCTAGAATAGGTATTGACAACCCAGATAGACTTCAGTTGACTTTTGATTTTTGGATATATAATAATAAGCTATTTGCAGTTTCGGGTGAATTAAAGAAAATTTTTGAAATAGATGTGAAAACGCTCGAGATAAACAAATATTACACGGTGTTTGACAAGAGCGGTTGGGCGAGAAGCACAAAGAGTGATAATGTAATATATAGTGTATCGACAACTACAAATAAAATATACCAATTTGATTTACAAAACCGAACAATAGAAAATAATATTCTCTGTGATATTGACAAAAAATTATATACCATATGTGTTGATGGAAACAAATTCTGGATGAGTGGCTACGGGAAAGAAATATATGTTTGGGATAAAGAAGCGGATCAATTGCAGACAATAAATGACTTTCCACAGGATTTTGGCACATATCATTTTTATCAGAGCATGAAGGAAACACAGGCAGTACTGGAGTGCGGGGAAATGGAGTATGATCTTCCAACATTTTTACATTCAGTATTGGCGGGGAAATATATATGGTTTATTCCGTTTCAAACGAACAAAATCGTGTATATAGATAGAGAAAATTATGAGTTGCGTACGTTTGAGATAAACGAGGAGAATGAAACGAAAAGAAGTCTTTTACTATCGAACAGAGTTCTTGGGTCTAAATATGTATTGGAATATGTAAATGACAATCGGTATATTGGCCTCTATTCAGTTAAAAATAAACGGATTTTGGAGATTGATGCAAAAAAAATGGTGTATCAATGGCTGGACTATTATCTTGGTGAAAAATGTCAGATGCAGTACGGAGAGACAAGAAAAAACGTTTATTATGAAGGTGTTATATTGGATAGATTGGTTTACAGTGCGAAAGTCGGAAATATAAGTAAAAATGGTCAGAGAGTAAATATAGATACGATTGGGGAGAAAATCTATAAAATGGCAGAAACATGGCATTAGGAGAACTTAAAAATGTGTGGGATTTTTGGATGCATTGGAAAAATAGATTATGATAAAGCGCTTCAGTGTACAAGCAAGATGCGGCATAGAGGACCTGATTCTTTAAACGTAAGACAGTTGGAGGGAGTCACATTAGGGCATACCCGACTTACAATCATGGATAGAGATGAGGCAGCTAATCAGCCTATGCGGGATATATCCGAAAGATATTGTATTGTCTATAATGGAGAGGTTTACAATTTTATAGAAATTCGAAAGGAACTGGAAATAAAGGGGCATAAGTTTAGGACGCAGTCAGATACAGAAGTGTTGCTATATGCTTATATTGAATGGGGTGAGAACTTTCAGGATAAATGCAATGGCATGTGGTCCCTTGCAATATGGGATAATTATGAAAAAAAGCTATTTTTAAGCAGGGATCGCTTTGGAATTAAGCCATTGTATTTATACTGGGAGGATGGAAATTTTTATTTTGCATCGGAAATGAAAGCGTTTTTTCCCGTTATGAAGGAAAGACTGCCAAATTATAGCATATTTGGAGTGGGAGATTACTTTAGATTTGAAGCAACGGACGAATGTTCAATAAAAGGAATTAAAAAACTTACGGCAGGTACATGCGCGGTTTGGCAGAACGGTTATTTTGCACAAAAGAAATGGTGGAATACACTGGAACATTTACAGGAAATTTCCAAGCCATATGAAGAACAGGTAGAGATATTGCAGGAACTATTTTTGGATGCATGTAAAATTAGAATGCGAAGCGATGTCCCTATTGGAACGGCTTTAAGTGGGGGAATTGATTCAAGTTGCACGCTGGGGGCAATGCATTATTTATCAGAGGAATATGTGGAAAGAAAAACCAATGACTGGCAGCATGCTTTTGTTGCGAATATGCCGGATACCTGTTTTGACGAAACAAAATATGCAGAGATGGCGGCAGAGCATATAGGGATTCAGGTAGATCGTGTAAATATTAATCCCCAAATCGGAGCAGATGAGCTGCTGCGATATTTGTATTTGTGTGAGGAACCTTATATTACAAGTCCGATTCCATATATTCAGACATATAGGAAAATCAGTGATGCAGGCATCAAAGTAACTCTGGACGGACATGGTGCAGATGAACTGTTTGCCGGCTATAGCTTTGATTTGTTCTCGGCGTGTATGGATGCTGGAACGGGAACAAAAGAATTTACCGAAGTGGTTAACACTTATAACGAGACATGCATGAATGGCAGTTGGGTGACAGAATTAGAGGCATTCAATCAAATGGTGTTGCACATAAGGGATAATAACACATATAAAATGCAAAATGATACATTTGATAGAATGAGTGAATTAAATAAAAGACTGTATATTGAAACGCATGATAAATATTTACCTACTCTTTTAAGGTGCTATGACAGATTTAGCATGGCAAGCGGAGTAGAAAGCCGTATGCCTTTTATGGATTATAGGATCGTATGCTTTGCATTTTCCATACCTTGGACATCTAAGATTAGGAACGGCTATACAAAGGCAATTATTCGAGATATGGCAAGACCGTTTATGAGAGATGAAATTTTGAACAGAAAACAAAAAATCGGATTTAATGCTCCGAATACGAAATGGTTTAAAGGGGAGTTGAAAGAATTCCTGCTTGATATCATTCATTCAAAAGACTTTAAGGAATGCAACTTAATAAATGCATTAGATGTATATGTTGATGTTAATGAATTCCTGCAGAATAATATAGATAATTATCAGGATGGGGAAAGGATATGGAGGAAAATAGTTCCTTATCTATGGAAGAAAGCAGTTATTGATTGTGACTGGATGGGAGCTGGCTATGCATAAAGATGAAATTTTAAGTGTGATTCAATGTTGCGGTGGCATGGAGCAAAATAACTATAAGTTGATGACGTCAATTTTATGGATTAAGTGTTTGCTGCAAGGGAAATCACCGTTTGAACGGTTACGGCAGGCGGGAATAGATGAAATTATTGTATATGGAATTACAGAGCTGGGAGAAATGCTGATTCAAGAATCATTAAACGAAGGATATAAGGTGGTGGGGATAACTGACAGAAAGGTTGCGGAAGGGCAATATAGTTTTCAGAATATTCCCATATTTGCAATGGATGAGTTGAGCAATTATAAAGAGAAATGCATAGTGGTTACCGCGGTGATGTTCTGGGAGGAGATAAAGAAGGAGTTAAACGGGAAAGGGTATACTAATGTGATTCCCTTGTGGGAACTGATGTGATTGAGAATATGGAAGAAGAATATGTGTGGAGGGGTAATGTGGATAAAAGAATTTTTCTATTCGGAGCTGGCACAAATGGCCAGAAAATTCAAAAACTAATAAGTGAAAGATGTGATGTGCAATTGATGTTTTGCGATAATAGTACAGAAAAGCAAAATACATTAATACAAGGGATCTCGGTTGTTAACTTTCATGAAATGTGCAAATATTATGCAAATAATAAAGTGGATAAAATTGTTATTACGGTAATGGCAGAAAAAGAGATGCTGCACCAATGCGCTTTGGCTGGAATAGATATAAAATTTATATATTATTGGGATGTAGCCTCTGAGTCATTGAGACCAATCTACGATAAGTATTCTTTTCAAATTTATTCAATAGATGGTGAAGAAATGTTTTTGCGGGCTTTTTTTGGAGAAAAAAGGGATGGCGTATACATAGATGTTGGAGCAAATCATCCATGGCGATTCTCAAATACATTTTGGGCATATTCCAGAGGGTGGAAAGGAATTAATATTGAGCCGGATGTTCGTAATTATGAACTATTAAGCGGAATAAGGAGCCGGGACGTTAATCTTAATTGTGGGGTGTCAGATGTAGAGACAAGCATGGACTACTACATATTTGAAGAGAGTGCATTAAATACATTCTGCTATGATGAAATTGAAAATAAAAATGAAATTATAGATATTCGGAAGGTTCCGATAAGGCGATTAGATGCTATTTTAGAAGAATATGATATCTCTGAGATTGATTTTATGGACATTGATGTGGAGGGAATGGAGCTAGAAGTATTAAAATCTATTGATTGGAATAAAGTAAATATTAGCTGCATTATAGTTGAGCAAAGAAGAATGTCAATATTTGATGTTGTAAAAAGTTCTGTCTGCAGATTTCTTTCAGACAGAGGGTATATTCCTGTAAGCAAATATAACAGAACGGTAATTTATACAAAATCAATATAATGTGATGGAGAGAAACCCTATGAAAATTATCATTTTTGGATATGGGATGGAAGGTGTAAAACTTTACAGAGAGCTTTTGAATAATGAGCAATATGAGTTTATCGGTTTTGCGGACAATTCTCCATATAAACAGAACAATATGGTGGGAGATTATAAGATATTGTCTATGAGCGATTTAGTCAGATTGAAATCTGCAACGGATTTTTCGGTAATTATAGCCGCAAACAGATGGTTTATTATTGGGGAGGAATTGGAGAAACTTGGCATTGATATTAGGGGGATATTTTTAAATGGTGAGATGCAAGAATATAGCAGAATGTGTTTCGAGAGACTGGATTTATCTAAAGATTTGATGCTTTATGCGGGGGATATAGCTGATAATGTGCACATGTCTGATCCCAATTTATTTGGTTTGTCGATTGTTAAGGCTGATTCAAAACATATTTTACACGACATTACAAATCGCTATCCATTGCCGGATGAAAGTATTTTTTCTTATCAGGCAGAGGATGTGTTAGAGCATATAGAATTTGAAAAACTGGTTGATGTAATAAATGAAATATATCGTATTTTGAAAAAAAATGGGCTTTTCAGAATATGTTTACCTGATTATTACAGTGCATATTTAAAGGATATTTCGATGAGGGATGGCGCGGGAAATATTATTTTTGATCCGACGGGCGGAGGAACTTATGGAGCAAATGGCGTCGAAAATATAGGACATGTATGGTTTCCTACGTATACTATTGTACGGAATCTGCTCGAGCGGACAAATTTTAATAAAATAGATTTTTTATGTTACCATACAGAACAAGGCGAGCTTATAAAAAAAGAGATTGACTTATCAAAAGGTTATATTAAAAGAATTCCAAAGGCTGGAGAAGAGAATAGGCCGATATATAGCATTGTTGTGGATTGTTATAAATAAATGTATAAGAGAAAAGCAGGTGTCCAAGTGTACAGATATGGTATCGTAGTGATCGGGTATAAAAAGGAAGAAGGAATCAAAAGGCTATTGCACGCATTATCTTTTGCTGATTATGATCAACAGGATGTGGAGCTTATTATAAGTATTGACAAGTCGGAAGATGATAAAATAGGCGATCTGGCGAATACATTTCAGTGGAATTTTGGCCAGAAGCATGTAATCCTTTATAAGGAAAGGCTTGGACTTAAGGAGCATGTGCTTCGGTGCGGTGACTATTTAAACACATATGATCTGGATGCAATTGCTGTGTTCGAAGACGATACAATGCCATCTTGGAATTTTTTTCATTTTATGAAGGCGGCAACAGAAAAATATATTGAGGATGAGAATATAGCCGGAGTAGCGCTTCACACATATTGTAGGAATTTTAATACACATATACGTAAGCCGGATGCGAAGTTTGCAGCAAGAGAATGGTTTGTTCCGATTATGAATGATGGGGATAACTGCTTTATACAATATGCACAGTCATGGGGACAGGTCTGGTTTAAAAGGCAGTGGAATGAGTTCCGCGAATGGTACGCAATGCAGGATGGACTTGAAAGCGATCCATTAATTCCCAAAATTGTGTCTGACTGGCCGGAAACTTCCTGGCTAAAATACCATATAAAATATTGCATTGTGAAAAATAAATATTTTGTATACCCGTATCTTTCATATGCTACATGTTTTACGGAAGTGGGGGAGCATACTAATATGCAGACAGATGACTATCAGGCGCCGCTTTCAAATATACAATCAAAAACTTTTAAGTTGATAGATTTTGATGATAGAGCTTTAAAATATGATGCCTTTTTTGAAAATCAGAATCTTTATCAATATTGTAATGTGAATAGGGCAGATCTTCTTGTGGATCTATATGGAGAACATGTTGAAACGAATAAAAGATACATACTGACCAAAAAGAAGATGGCTTATCGTGTTATTCGTTCGTGGGGGGATAAGTTAGTGCCTCATGAAATGAATCTCATATATGATTATCCCGGAAATGATATTTTCTTATATGATTCCTTTAATGCAGGAGAAACGGTAAAATTCCCGCAAGAAAGTTTTAGGAAAGACAAGATGGAAATATATTTTCATATTTTAGATCGCTGGATGGGAATGGAGGAAAGGGGAAAAACACTGGAAAGCTATTTCCTGGAAAAGAATTGGAAACATATCGCTATATATGGATATGGCAAGATTGGGAAACACATGTATAACAGATTGAAAAACTCCTTGGTGAGTGTTGATTATTTTATTGATCAGAATACGTGGATTTGTGGAACGGAAACTGTAATTAAGGTTCCTACAGACAAACTGCCGATGGTGGATGCGATTATTATTACACCAGTGTTAGAATTTGGAGAAATTGCGAAGTGCCTGCGGCAGAGGCAGGATTGCCCGATGGTGTCTGTAGAAGATATTTTTGAATAGGATTGTGTGAAAAAGTGAAAAAAGAGGAACGGGAACCAATAGAATGGACAAATACATGGTGGGCGGAGGCGAATACAGATCATAGAAGGGGATTACTGATCGGTGATTCTACCACACGGCAGTTAAGAGGGAGCATGGAAGCGCTTCTGACAAACTTATATGCGGTTGACCTGTTTGCGTCGTCTTTTTCAATACATGATAAGCGCTTAGAGGACTATATAGATATGCTTCTTAGGCGTGATGAGTATGAGTACGACTTTATAGTGCTGCATTATGGAGGACATCATGGGTTTTCCAGATTGTGCAGTGAAAGTTCGAAAGAATATGAGGCATACCGCAAACAGTATACAGCACTATTAAAGAGCTTAACCGCAAAATGTAAAAAGATTGTATGCGTAACAGGCACTTCAGAAGTCTTGGATACAGATGTTGATACGATTGATTTAAAGATTGAGAGTGAGATTATAGCCAGAAATCAAATTGTGTCGGACGTTGCGCATGCAAATTGTGTAGAAATATTTGATTTATATAGTTTAATGAAAAAAAATGGAGGCAGATATTCCTATTTTGACAGGCAGCATTTTAACAGAGATTCAGATTATTTTATCAGTTATAGGTTGTTGGAGTTTATGATGTCTAAGCATGTCTTAAGTGTGGAATTGGTAAAGAAACAGCATCTGCAAGGAAGAAACAGATTAGCGCAAATGGCAGGGAATGATAAACAGTATATAGTTTATGGAGCTGGATGGATGGCTTCTGAATTATACTGGACACTGAAATGGTATGGTATGGAAGCGGCAATCAGATGCTTTGCGGTATCACATAAAATGAAGGAAGAAACATTTTTAGAAAAACCTGTCGTATTGATTTCACAGTTGGATATAAGCGAACGTGAAACCTGTATATTAGTTATATCATCAGACCAATATAGGGAAGAGATGTATCAAATGGCATCGGCGTTGAAAATTCGTAATGTTATATTTTACAGGGATATGATTAATAAATTATTTGATGAGGAAGAGTAAAGGGTTAGCTTAGCGGAGGGATGTGCCAATGAAAAAAACTATTATTTCAATACTTTCATCTTTAGCTGGTATTGCCTTGGGAGCAGGGATAACGAGAAGGGCAACAGCAGAAAAGATACAGATAGTACAGGGAGTATCAGACAAGCACCTTGCACTATTTCTTATGATGAACCAGTGGATAAAGGTCAAGCAGGAAGGTAAGAGCCTGTCGGATTTTTTTGAGGCAAACGGGTATAAGAGCATTGCGATCTACGGTATGAGTTATGCGGGTGAAGCATTATTTAACGAATTGAGAGGAACGGGCGTAACAGTTGCATATGGAATTGATAAACGGACTGATCTTATAGATTTGGATGTTGATATTGTAACCGCAGATAGTGAGTTAAATGAAGTAGACGCGATAGTAGTGACGGCAATTACATTTTTTGACGAAATACAGGAGATGCTTTCAACTAAAGTAAACTGCCCTATTTTTTCATTGGAAGACATATTGTATAAAGTGTGAATATCATAGAAAGCTTAAGAATGGGTATGCAAACATGAAAAATATAAAGGTTTCCATCATAACGCCATGCTTTAACAGCGAAAACAGTATACGTGATACGATTGAGAGTGTACTTGTCCAAACGTATCAAAATATAGAATATATTATTGTGGATGGCGCTTCTACGGACAGTACGGTAGAGATTATTAAAGAGTATGCTCCTATGTTTCAAGGCAGACTGAGGTACGTGAGCGAACCTGATAAGGGTATTTACAATGCCATGAACAAGGGGATCAAAATGTCGCATGGGCAATTGATCGGGATTATAAATAGCGACGACTATTATGAAAAAGATGCTGTTGAAAAGATGATAAGGCAGTTTAACGAAGGCGAATATCAGGTTTTGTACGGATATATGAGAGTAATGTCTCATGATAGGATTCGATATATTTGCAAAGACAGCCATAAACAGCTGCTAAAGGCAATGATTCCTCATCCGACTTGTTTTGTTTCGAGGAATGTATATAAAGATTTTGGCTTATATCTGGAAAGATTTAAGATTGTTGCAGATTATGAGTTAATGTTACGGATTAATAAAACCGGAAAGATTAATTTTCAGTGTATACCTGAGGTGATAACCAATTATCGAGAAGGAGGTGCTTCAGCGGGCAAAAGGACATTTTATGAAGTGAGTTTGGTAAGATTTCTGTATGGAGGCTTGTCCTGCAGGGAATTTGTTGAGAAAATCATTAATGATAGTTTTATTATATAGGAACATTAAGTGTTGGGAGTAGGCATGCAGGAAAAACTTTTTTTATTTGGAACAGGAAAAATTGCGACAAAGTATACATTATTTTTTAATCGGCTGTCTATTGATATTGAGGGATATATTGATAATGATCAAAATAAATGGGGGACAGGATTTTTTGGCAAAAAGATTTACGAACCGAATATTTTGCAAAAGGTAAATAATTCATGTGTATTTATTGCGTGTGCTGCCAGAGAAGATATCACAGTACAGCTTGCTCAAATGAATATAGGGATCCGAAATGTTTCTATTGCACAGATCATTACTTGTCATAGTCAGAAGATTCTTGAACAGGTATGCTCCGATTTGCCTTTGCTGGAATGTAGAGGGGATAAAACGATTATTATTGATAATTTGGGTGGTTCATGGGGCGGCGCAGAAGATTGGAGTCATATTGTTGCGTTGTCGTTGATCAACAGACAAAGGGAGACTTTTGTTATTGAAGATACTGCCCAGCCTTATATAAAAGAATTGGAGAAAAATATAATAAAAATTCATACCGAACATAGGGAAGAATATCAAGTGTATGCAGAGCTAATCAGACTGCTTATGGAAAGGAGACCGTTTGTACTGTTTAATGTGCGCAATTCGGTATTATTTTGGGCGGCAGCAACGGTTAAAACGATATTTCCCAGGGAAGCTATGATTGTTTCAAGTATTCTGAATGATACTGTATACAGAGAATTTTGTGAGTGGGATGAAAGTACGGATGCGTATTTATGCATAAGCAGTAGAATAAGAGAAAAACTGCTCGGCCAATTTGAATTTGCTTCGAAGAAGAAAATTCTTTGCCGCACACCGTTTATTGAAAAGATTCGAGATGTGGACAGAAAATTTGAGGGAATTAGCGGTATACCAATAAAGATTGGGTATCCATGCAGACTGGTTCGAGAGCAAAAGCGGGCAGATTTAATACCTGCATTTATTGACTCCTTAGAGAAGAAACAAATAAATTATCGACTTAATATAGTCGGAGATGGCACATGTGAAGCGATGATAAAGGAGTATGTGGATGCGAACCATTTACAGGCAAAAGTTATAATGTATGGAAAGCTGTCCCGGATAGAACTATACAACTTCCTGGATCATCAGGATGTATACGTAAATTTCTCCGAATATGAAGGAACAAGTTTAACCATGCTGGAGGCTATGGCAAGCGGATGTGTACCGGTTGTTACCGACGTAAGCGGAGTCAGAGATTTTATTGAAAATGGGATTAACGGTTTAATAGCAGATGTAGGAGACTTGGACAAAATGGCAGATTATATTGCTTTTTTGGATCAGGATCGTTTAAAGTTATCAGAGTATGGCAGGAAATGTATGCTTATTGTTCGGGAAAAGTGCAGATTATGTGATTATATAGATGACATAGAGGAGTTGATAGAATCCTTAAGTGATTAGGAGACGGGAGTGACGGCGGGAATGAAGTGGAGAAACAAAGGGCACGAGTTTGACGTTCAGGCAGATAAGTACATAGATATTTTTAACAGGATGAATCATTGTATTTATATTTTCGGAGCGGGATTTCATGGAGAAAACTTAGCTGCGATTTTAGATAGATACCATTGTTTCGAGCAATATATAGATAATGACGAAAGAAAACAGTTAGAGGGTATTGCGGGAAAAGGCGTTATTTCATTTCAAGATTATCTGGGACAACATAAAAAGGGAATTATTGTTATAGCGGCGGATGAAAAAAATATACCGGCTATTGAGCTGCAAATACTGGAAGCTGGGTTACAACAAGGAAAAGATTTCTGGGTTCAAAAGGAATTTATGCAGGAGGTATTTCCGATTCTATCGCTCTACTATTATAATATCCTCTATATGGATTTGGCACAGATCTGCCTGACTGAGCGATGTACATTAAAATGTAAAGACTGTGCGCATGGGTGCTTTGCAGTTGATATGAAGAAAGAGGATATGAGTCTGGAACTGGTAAAAGAAAGTGCGGATATCTTTTTCTCCAAGGTGGATTTGATAAGAGAATTTGTTTTAATTGGAGGCGAGCCCTTTCTATATAAGGATTTAGGACCAGCAATTGAATATATTGGGGGAAAATATCGGGATCAAATGGTGATATTTTCTATTACGACAAATGGAACGATTTGCCCAAAGGAGGAAATACTGGATTTATGTAGGAAGCATAATGTACTCATCAATATATCTAATTATTCAGGAACGGTGAAAAGGCTTGGGGAACAGTACAGGAAATTGACGGAATATTTAGAAAGACAAAAAGTATCATTTACGATTGGGAATGTGGAGCTGCAGTGGTTGGATTATGGATTTCAAACGGTGAACCGCGAAGGAAATATGGATGAGCTGATAAGAGTGTTTGATGAGTGCGGAACACTTTGCAGGGAGATAAGAGGGAATAAATATTATTACTGTGTTATGGCAAGGAGTGTTTCTGAGAATTTAGAAATAAATGTTGGAGAAACTGATTATTTGGATTTGAATACCTTAGGTGAGAATGAAAAGAAAATAATTTTGGAGTTTGATAAGGGCTATTCTGAAAAAGGGTATATTGATATGTGCAATCATTGTAATGGCGCTGAAGCGCAAAAATACCCGATACCGGCTGCAATTCAAAAAATATCTAGTTTTAAATGAGAGGAATGATATGAACATAGTGTTATCTGTGATAGTCCCGATATATAATTCTGAAGAATGTATTGAAAGATGTGTACAAAGTCTGTTGCTACAGGATTATAGTAAAATGGAAATTATCCTGGTGGATGACGGATCAACGGACAATTCAGGGAAAATATGTGAGATGTTAGCTGGAAGAGACACTAGAGTCAAAGCTTATCATACAGAAAACAGGGGATCAGTGGCAGCACGGAATTACGGAGTGAGTCTGGCACAGGGGAAGGTAATAACGTTTGTTGATAGCGACGATTGGATAGAGCCGGATATGTATTCGCATATGATGAGCGCTTACGACATGTATGAACCGGATATAATATCATCCGGCCTGATAATTGACGATATGTTTGGAACTAGGACCACAGAGTATGATTTGATTCCGGAAGGAGTATATGAGGAGGCCCAGATAAAGCAAGAAATTATACCGACTATGATGTATGATGCAGAAAGATACAAAAGAGCCGTTACACCGTCTGTATGCACTAAAATAATTAGAAAGGATTTATGGAATGAAGTAGCGCGGACAGGCGATAGCAGAATAACTTATGGTGAGGATGCGGCGCTTTCATATCTTTGTCTGGCCAAAGCGAGAAAAGCAGTATTTATGAATAAAGTGTGGTATCACTATTGTGTAAGCGATAATTCCATGGTACACAATTTTGACATCAATTCTTTTGAAAAGATTAAGATCTTTATGGACTATATGGAAAAGGCATACAAAGAATTGGGGATTTGGACGCAAATGGAAACTCAGTTGAAGGAGTATGTGAAAAATTTTTTGTATCCTGCCATAAAGAATGTCTTTGATATTAAACTGGACGATCCCATTTATTTATTTCCATATGATTTAGTAAAATCAGGCAGTCAGATTGTATTATACGGAGCCGGGAAAGTTGGAAGATCATATATGGAGAATCTGGAGAGGACGAATTACGCCAGAGTAGAGGCATGGGTAGATAAAGCGTATCATAAGTATACTGATTTAAAAGGGAAGATTGGTAGTCCAAGATTGCTTTGGGAAATATGTTTTGACTATGTCGTGATTGCGATTGAAAATGATGAAGTCGCACAAGTGATTCAGAAGGATCTATTTAATATGGGAGTGGATCGGGGGAAAATAGTATGGAAAAAGCCGGAGAGGTTAAACGGCTAAGTGTCATAGTGCCTATTTATCGAGGGCAAAAATACATAGTTAATTTGATAAAAATGATAGAAGCCGGTATAGAAAAACTGGGTACTAATATGGCGGTTGAAATGATAATATCAAATGACGATCCAGAAGATGTTATAGAAGGCGATTTTTTCTCCAAAAGGATGCAGATTGCTGTACTGAATACAGATGTAAACAAGGGCATTCATGGGGCAAGAATAGCTGGCCTTTTACACTGCACAGGTGATTTTGTGCTGTTTTTGGATCAGGATGACTGGATTTCAGCCAGCTATTTTGTTAGTCAGATGAAGAAATTGGAGGATAGTCGGGCGGACGCCGTGGTGTGCAGGGCGAAGGAGAACGGGCGGGAGATATATAATGCGTCATACTCCTTTGAGAAAACGATTGATTATATGAATATGGTCAGTGTAGGGAATATGATTGTTTCACCCGGACAAGTATTAATACGAAGAAACGCGATTCCTGATCTATGGCAACATAATATTTTAAAGAATAATGGTGTTGATGACTGGTTCCTTTGGATTTGTATGCTGGAACAGGGCCGTCATTTTGTATTAAATGAGGAAATTCTGTTTGAACACCGAATTGAAGGAAGTAATCTTTCGTGGAATAGCGAAAAAATGCTTGCCTCGGAGAAAGAGATGCTGGAAGTCATAAAATCGACAGCATTTTTGGACAAAACAAAGATTCAGAAGTTGGAAAATCTGATTGAATCGGAACAGAAGAGATATATTGACATTCTGGAAAAGTACAGAAAGATGTTTTTTGTGTATGATAAATGGATGTGTATAGAATGCCATAAGGGCGCAGTGTCTGAATATTTATATGGACAGGGGGTTAAAAAAATCGCTGTTTATGGAATGGGATATATAGGTACGCAATTGGTAAATAAACTTCAGGGAACAAATGTTTGCGTGGTTGGAGCAATCGACAGAAATGCCGGATTTATTGAAGCGGCAGTTCCAGTGGTGAGGCTGGAAGAATTTGATGAGGACTCGGATTTGATTATTGTTGCGGTGTGCGGTCACACAAGCGAGATCGTGCAGGATATTAAGGCGGGAATTGACGTTCCGATCATAACAATAGAGAAATTGCTAAAGAATTGGGATGAGGAGAGGGCATTACAGTATGAATAGTTTAAATATTGTATTAACTACGGATGAAAACTATATAGTACCAACTATGGTGACAATTTCCTCTATTTTGTCATCGTCAGATGTTGATACAAAGTTTAATATATATATATTATGTGCAAGACAACTTAGTTTCGATTGCAGGGAAAAAATTGCTGCTATTGAGAAGAAAAACGGACAGGCATCGGTGGTATTTCTGGAGATAGATGATAAGAAACTGAATGCAGCGGTAACGACAGCATATATTCCGATTGCCTCATATTACAGATTGTATATAAGCAGGTTGATCTCAGATGACAGGTGTCTGTTTATTGACGGTGATATGATTGTAACACAGGATCTGAGCCAGATTTATAATACAGATTTAGAAGGATACTATGCAGCAGGCGTAAAGGATATGGGTGTTCAATGTCACTTCTCCGAGTACGAGGATTATGCAGGCTATCTGGATATTCCTGATATGCGCACTTATGTGAATGCCGGATTTATGATTTATAATTTAAAAAAAATGCGGGAAGACGGACTAGATAAAATGATGATTGAAGCCATTAGTGCGGGCTATAAGTATATGGATCAGGACATTATCAATAAGTTTTGCTATGGAAAGATAAAAACACTTCCTCTAAAATATGACTTTTTTACGGAATATTCCGGCAGCATCTCTAAAGTAGACTTGACTGGCTATAGTGCGGAGGAACTGGAAGGAATTGAGCGGGAAATAGTGGTGTATCACTTTGTGGGAATATTTAAACCGTGGGTTTGCAAAAGGCTGACAGTGAATCAGCTATGGTGGGATGAGGCAGAACGTGCATTGGATAAAGATACATATGAAAACATACGGATCCAGGCAGATGAGTTTGAAAAGAAAACCGACTGGGAGTATATTGCGAGTACGGCGGAAAACAGAGAGCAGATTGTAGTTTTGGGATGTTCCCAAACGGGACAAAGGGTGGCCCAAGGATTACATAAAGGTGCGACAATTGTATTTGCGGATAACGATGCTAGGTGGATTGGCCAAATGGTGGAAGGCCATCCAGTGCTGTCAGTCAAAGAGGCCTGTTTTCAATATCCTTCCGCATTATATATTATCAGCAGCCAGAACGGGTTTAAGCAGATTGGAATGCAACTGAAGGAAATGGGGGTAGGCGGAGACAATATTATAAGGTATATCCACAAGGACGAAACATATTATGGCAGATTAAATGAACATTATATGGAGCATGAGAAGAAACAGCTAAAAATATGGGAGCAGCAATGAAGAAAAAAATATTGGTTTTAGGGGGATCAGGTTTTCTTGGAAGCAATCTGTGCAGTTTTTTCGTTAATAGAGAGTATGAAGTGTATTCTTATGACCGCTCCTTTTCATCAAAACTGGAAAAGGTGCACTTTATTGAAGGAGATTTTTTTGACGATGTGAAACTGGAAGCGGCTGTAAGGGGGATGGATTGTATTATACATGCCATTAGTACCGTGAATCCGGGAAATTCCAATGAATTTTATATGCATGGATATAGCAGGGAACTGCTGCAGACCATCAAACTTTGTAATATGCTTGTTGGCGAACAGACAAGTATGATCTTTTTGTCTTCAGGAGGCACCGTATATGGTGATCATCAGAAACAGCCGATAGACGAGACAGTTCTCCCGAGGCCAATCAATCATTATGGGAATATCAAGCTATGCATTGAAAACACAATGAGGACATTTAATTATCAGATGGGCACCCGCTTTATTATTGCAAGGATATCTAACCCGTATGGGCCTGGACAGGATTTTCACAAGGGGGTGGGATTTATTGATGCAGTGCTGAAAAACACGATGCAGGGGATTCCGATTGAAATATGGGGAGACGGTGATAATGTCAGGGACTATGTTTATATAGATGATGTGTGTGAAATGATAGAATGTCTGGTTCGGTACTGTGGCGACCAGGAGACGTTTAATATCAGCTCTGGTAGAGGATATACACAGAATGCTGTAATTGGAATGCTTTGGGGAATGGGGTTATCTCCTAAAGTAATTTACAAGGAAAGAAGACGTGTTGACGTAAGAAAGATAATTTTGAGTAATGCGAAGATAGCCTGCCTTTGGAAGGGAGAACCTATTGGGCTGGCGGAAGGAATGGAACTATATTATCAATATTTGAAGGAGAGAAACGTATGAATGCAAGTGCGTTTTTAAAGAATATCAGGGACATCTATGAGGCATTTGAGGACAGCCTGTCGAAGGAGCTATATATTAACCGCTTAAATTGGCTTATAACAGGTGACTATCGTTATATAGAACGGATCGTAAAGAAATCTCATCCAGATGTTCCCATTTGGAATGGACAGGATGAATGTGGATTTTTGCAAAAACTTCCATCAGGTCAAAATATAGTTTTTTATGGAGCGGGAAGTTTTGCGAAAAGGCTGCTTCCATATTTAGATGACAGAATGGAAAATGTCATGTTTTGCGATAGAGATATTCAAAAGCAAAACACAGGATTTTACGGGTATAAAGTAATATCGCCTGAGATGCTGTTGGGCATGGACAATAGAAAGGTCGTTATATGTACAACAAAGTATTATGAGGAAACGGAAAAGTATCTTATTGCGCATGGAGTTGCAGGAGAGGATATTATTGATATTCGAGAATATTTTATATGCGGTACGGGAGATGACTATTTTTACGAAGATTTTTTGCAATACAGCGGAGAAGAGATATTCATTGATGCGGGATGTTGTGACTTGGGAACGACTGTAGATTTTGCGAGAATATGTGCAGGGCTGAAAAAGGTATATGCATTTGAGCCGGATTCACAAAACTATAAGGAGTGTGTACGGCGGATTGAAGAACAGAAAGGTATACTGCCGGAAATAGTAATGCTTCCGTTTGGCACATGGAGTGAAAAATCCGAACTGCACTTTGAGGCAACTGCGGATGGGTGTTCCCATATCGGGGAGGGAGATACCGTTATTCAGACAAGGGCTATTGATGATATTGTCGATAGTACTGATACAGTTACCTTTATTAAGATGGATGTAGAGGGGGCGGAATTAGAATCTTTAAAGGGGGCGGAGCGAGTTATAAGAAAAGATCGCCCCAAATTGGCAATATGCATTTATCATAAGCCGGAAGATATGGTAACATTGCCTTTGTATATTAAATCGCTTGTTCCCGAGTATAGGTTTTATTTGAGAAGTTACAGTAATTCATATAATGAGATGGTTCTGTATGCAATATTATGATGATATGAAATAGTATTACACTATTAAAGGAACCGATTAATGAATAAGAGTTTTGGGGAAAATAAGATGATCTTTACAGATACGCGAAGAATATATGACCATCTGCAGGATGAGGTTTCAAGGAAATTATTTGCCGCGAGACTGAATGTATCGGCAACGGGTGAGGCCAGATATCTTACTATGCTTCCAGCTGAATATAGAAACCTGAGCGCAGACATAGAGCAGTTCAGAATGAAACTATTATCAAATGACGTAAAAAAAACGGTCATTTTCGGAGCAGGTTTTAATGGTATAACAATAGCGCAGCAAATACATATGGAATCGCTAATTGCGTTTATTGACAGCAACAGAGGCGGGCAGATTGAAACGAGTACAAACTTGCCTATTTTTTCTTTAGATGATTACATACAGCGATATGGAACCGGTGACACCAGATTTATCATATCCGTAAGTGACAGATATGCGGCGGGTGAGATGTATGGGCAGTTAATTCAAAAAGAAGTGGATTCGAAAAAAATTATTATGATACCGTCGGATTATAGAAATAATGTTTCTCAGTATTTCGACTTATTTGTGCCGGAAGAGCATGAGACATTTGTTGACTGCGGGTGTTTTGACGCCGGTACAGCTTTTCGTTTTGCGGGCTGGTGTGGGACTAAGGAGTATGATAAGATTTGGTGCTTTGAACCAGATCGGGTGTCTTATGAGATAAGTAGTAAAGCATGTGCCCGGTTAACAAACTGCTATATTTATCCTTATGGGATATCCGACCGAAAAGGTACCGCCATGTTTGCATCCGACGGAAAAGAGAATTCTAAAATTGTGAGCCAGTCTGAGAAGAAGACAGGCGATATGATTGAGACAATAGCGCTGGATGAATTTTTGCGGGGTGAGAGAATCACTTTTATTAAAATGGATATAGAAGGGGCAGAACGGGATGCCTTAAAAGGCGCTGAGCAAATAATTAAAGCGCAGAAGCCGAAACTGGCGATATCCATTTATCATAAGCCGGATGATATTGTTGCGATACCGAGTTTAATTCTTGAAATGAGAATGGACTATAAATTTTATATCCGACATTATAGTTTGTTGACGAACGAAACTATTTTATATGCCATTTAAACAGGAGACGATGACGTACCAATGAAAGTTATACTTTTTGGGACTGGTGATTATTATAACAGATATAAGAAATGGTTTGAAAATCAGGAAGTGCTCGCTTTGCTGGATAATTCCAGACAAAAGCAGTATATGTTCATTGATGGGATAGAGGTACTGCCGCCGGAGGAATGTACTCGATTAGATTACGATGCAATTGTAATATTGAGCTTCTATATAACACAAATGAAACGGCAGTTAATTTCCCTGGGGGTGGATGAGAATAGAATCTGGCATTTCTATGATTTGCACTGGCTCTTAGCAGGGGAAGCCAAGGTGAGACCGTTACAATATTTTCTGGATGCAGAGGATATTATAGCGGATAGCGATGTAAAAGTATCTAAGATTTTGTTGATGTCAAATGATCTGACTCTGGGTGGACCGGCGATTGCTCTATTTCATATGGCGGTTACACTGAAAAAACATGGGTATACAGTATTGTATGCCTCTATGCTGGATGGACCATTAAAGGAAGAATTACTTGAAAATAGAATCCCGGTAGTTGTAGATGAAAATTTGCAGATAGCGACAATGCAGGAAAGGGAGTGGGTTAGTTCATTTTCGCTTCTTATTTGCAATACCTTGAATTTCTATGTTTTTCTATCGGAAAGAAATGCAGATATTCCTGTAATCTGGTGGTTGCATGAGGCGGCCTTTTTTTACGGTGGTGTTAATGAAAAAGTGCTGCAAAAGATTAATCGGCATAATTTGAATACGGTGACAGCAGGCCCTGTTCCGGCAACGGCAATTAGGGCATTTCTGCCTGATTTGCTATGTGATGAATTGCTGTATGGCGTCGCTGATGCAGAGATGGAAGATTTGAACATTGACAATTGCGCTGGCGAAATTGATTCGGGACAAAGGAATATTTTTAAAATAGTGCGTTTCATTACGATTGGATTTTTGGAGCCGAGAAAAGGACAGGATTTGTTAATACATGCCATCCGAAGTCTGCCGGACGGCGTACGTCAAAGGTGCAGATTTTATATTGTAGGGCATGGAGAAACGTTATTTGGAGAACAGATTCGTTCGGAAAGCGCGAATTTGGAAGAGATAATTTTTACAGGAAGTGTCGAGCGCAGAGAAATTCATAAGCTGCTAAGTGAATCGGATATGCTGATCTGCCCTTCCCGGCAGGATCCGATGCCTACGGTTGCGGCTGAGGCAATGATGCATTCGGTTCCGTGTATGGTGTCGGATGCGACGGGAACGGCTGCATATATTCAGGATGGGGAAGACGGTATAATATTTCCGAACGAGGATGTGCAGAGGCTTGCTAATAAGATAGAGTGGTGTGCGAGGAATCCAGACAGATTGAGAAGCATGGGGAAACAGGCAAGAAAGCTATATGAAAAATATTTTTCTTTGGTGGCTTTCGAACAGCATTTTGGGGAACTGGTTAAGACGGTATTGGAGTCGTGATAAGAGATTCGGAGAGTGTCAGTCAATGGATGGGGACGGGTTGTTAACAAAATATACGGGTGAAAAAATTGCAGTATATGGTTTGGGAGCAGAGACAAAGAAGGCGCTGGAAAGTCTGACAGTCTGTTACAAGGTTGTCGGACTCTTGGACAGCTTCAAGGAAGAAGGCGAACTTTACGGGCAGCCAATTCTTTCTTTTGCAAAGGCAATTGAAGCTGGCGTGAAGCTAATCGTTGTGGTTGCCCGTCCGGGTTCCTGCAGGGCAATTGCACGTAAGATAGCAGATAGGTGCAGACAGGGAGGTATTGCTCTGATAGATATCAGGGGCAGAGATCTGCTTGAAGCGAAAAGCGTGTTATATGACTTTAGCAATATTACGGGTGTTATGAAGGAAGAATTGATAAAGAAGACAGACAATGCTGATGTGATAAGTTTTGACTTGTTTGATACCCTTGTAACGCGACAGGTTTTATCGCCGGAGGATGTGGTGGAACTGGCGAACTGTAAGCTGAAAGAGAAAGGAATTATTATAAAGGACTTCTGCAAGAGAAGGATAAAGAGTGAGAAGGAGTTAGCAAGAAGTATAGCTCCTACATTAATTGAGATTTATCAAAATATGTTGGAGGAATTGGACCCCCAAAAAAATATTACTCCAGAGGAATTGGCTGATTTAGAATGGACGATTGATTTCAGTCTGCTTGTACCGAGGATAGAGGTATGTGATTTTTTAAGGGAAACGGTGATAAACGGTAAAAGGGTATATATTGTTTCCGATACATACTACAATAAGAAACAGTTGGAAGTGATTCTGAGAAAATGTGGGATCTTGGAATATAAAGATGTATTAGCCTCAAGCGATTACAGGACGGATAAACGGCGAAATCTTTATGGTATATTGAAAGAAAGAGAGGGAGCAGGGAAGTATCTGCATATTGGCGATGACGTTATGGCGGACATTGAGGCGGCGGCATGTTGGGGAATAGATACATGCAGGCTGCTAAGCGGTATAGATTTATGGGAGATCATAGGTGGTATAGGGCTTTCAGAACATTTAAGTACATTATCAGATCACTTAAAGGCTGGAATGTTTATTGCCAGGTTTTTTAACAGCCCGTTCCAGTTTGAACAAGAGGGACGTCTGGAAATCAAGGATGCTTACGATGTCGGGTATTTATTATCTGCACCAGTGATCAGTGACTTTGTGCTGTGGCTTTGTGGGAAAATGGAGCAGGAAAAGTTTCAGAATATATGGTTTGGTGCAAGGGACGGATATTTGATTAAGAAAATGTTTGCACTTTTAATGCAGACATATAATAAGGCAGATGAGTCGATCTATTTTTTGACATCAAGAACAGCCGCAGTTCGTGCGGGAGTATGTGATGATGATGATATACGATATGTGGATCAAATGAAATTCAGCGGAACATTAGAGAAAAATTTGAAGGAACGTTTTGGAATGGAAGCCGATGACATTCCAGAAGAAGATATTCTGAGTCATGAAAACGGACTAATGAGATATAGGGACGCCATTCTAAAGAAAGCAAGGGTGGAACGGGAAAATTATAAAAAATATATAACTGGCTTCCATGATAAAAAGGGAAGTATCGCCTTTTTTGATTTTGTGGCAAAAGGAACTACCCAGATGTTTATTCAGAGAATGATAGACAATCCGATGAAGGGATTTTACTTTCTACAGCTTGAGCCAGAGAATATGGAAGGAAAGGGTGTGGATGTCTGCTCATTTGGCAATGAATCTTTGAAAGACGCTGTATTTGAGGACTACTATATACTGGAGACGATACTTACGTCACCACATCCGTCTGTAATTGGATTTGATGGGAAGGGACGGCCTGTATATGCTTTGGAGACGAGACATAATAGTGATATCTGCTGTCTCGAAAGGGTTCAGGAAGGCATTTTAGACTATTTCAGGATGTATCTGGAACTGTGTCCGATGGCGGAGAGGCGAATAAATAGGGAATTGGATAGTGCTTTTTTAGGGTTGATTCATAAAATTAGAATCATAGATGAGGACTTTATGAAATTAATTGTTGAGGACCCTTTTTTTAACAGGATGACTGATATAACTGATGTGATTTAAAGAGGAAGGTTAATTATGACATATACGGAAAGAGAGTATTTAACTATAATAGAATTGCACGATGATGAAGAATATGTCTCTTTAGATGAAATTAGAAGAGCGCTGCTAGAATATCCTTCTAATATAATCTATTGCGAAAGGCAGCGGATGCTTGTTGGAATGATCAGCACCGGGGATATTTACAGGGCATTTGACCAGAAGCAGCAAAGTGTCCGTGTAAATGAAGAGTTTACATATCTTTATCCCGGGGAATATTTGAAAGCAAGGGCAATCTTTGAAGAGAATGGACGGATTAACGCCATTCCGATTGTTTCGACAGATAATGCTTTGATAGGGGAGTATATGCGGTGGAACGACCTTATGCTTCTGGAAATTTCGCTAAAAATTCTGGGGGGGGGGCAAAAGGATATTTTAGATCTAAATATCGGACAAAAAATTGCGTTTGTACGACCGTGCAGATTGCATAAAAAGAAACAGGAACTCTTTGCACTGGTTCTCAACCGTATGTCAGGAGTCGGCTTGCACGTAACGTGTATAACTCACATGGAAGTATGTCAATGTTTGGAGAACTTTGATAGAATTATATTTATTGATGAAAATGAATTGCGTGCATGCAAGACTTTGCTTATTCTTGTGTGTGGCAAAGACAATTGGGCTGAAAGCAAATTATCGCTGTGCAAGGATGTTTTTGGATATGATAAAATACTTGACGAACAATATGTACTGTATCTAAGCGAACTTCATAATAAAGGGGTGGAGGTTCTTGGATTAACATTGCCAGAGTTCCAGGGGTCTTATCAAAAGGAAATAAGTGAAAAATTTATGAAAATGGAAGAGCTGGTAAGCAGTAGAATTCCCAATAGCATGTATAAGGAGTTTTTTGATGATTTATATAGCGAAGATTATGCAAAACAGATGGTAGAGATGCCGTTTAGAGTTAAGAATGACAGAGGGGTTCTAATGCTGCGCGACTGCTGTGGTCAATATTATAATGTTGTTAACGGGGAAAGATGTACTTCTGGGCAGCCGGAGGAGTACAGTAGAACTATTTATTTTTACGGTCCGTGTTATGTGTGGGGATATTATGCAGAAGATAAAAATACAATGGAGAGTTTTCTTCAAAAACATCTGACTGACGAGAGGAAGGAAGTCAAAGTTGTAAATTGCGGATGTATGTGGATGAATGGGGCAGCGGGATGTTTGCCGCGCATTGCGGCGACAGAACTAAAAAAAGGGGATATCATTGTTGTTGACAGACCACAGAAGATAATACCCGGAATTCAGTATCTCAATTTGGATATGATTTTGAGAAAAAACAATGTGAGCATACAGTGGCTGGTTGATAGCCCGTTGCATTGTAATCACAAAATATATAGATTGTATGCAGAGACCATTTACGAAGAGATAAGCCCTTTATTGAATAAAGAACTGGATTGTGACAGGGGACAAATAGAACAGAGCGGGAACATCATTAAGAGGTTATACCTGGATCAGTATTTTGCTGATTTCAATTTTCTGGAATATGGAAGTATTGGCGCAATTGTTATGAACTGCAATCCCTTTACGTACGGGCACCGATATCTTATTGAACAGGCGCTAAATACAGTTGATTTTTTGATCATATTTGTGGTAGAGGAAGATGCATCGTTCTTTTCATTTGCGGAACGCTTTACTATGGTGAGTAGGGGAGTCATGGATTTAGAAAATGTTATGGTTGTTCCGAGCGGACCTTATATTTTATCGCAAATGAGTTTTTCTGAGTATTTTGTCAAGGAAACAAGTAAAGATATGATAGAGCATACGGAGCAGGATATTATAACGTTTGCCAATGATATTGCGCCGCAATTGGGAATCAAATATCGGTTTGTCGGAGAAGAACCTGAAGATGTCATAACCAATCAGTACAATGCTGCAATGAAAAAGATACTTCCTATGTATGGCATAGAACTGATTGAGATCAAGAGGAAGAAAGTGAACGGAAAGTATATCAGTGCTTCAGCTGTTCGCCGCTATTTGGAAACAAGTGATAAAGAGAAGCTAACAGAATTATTGCCGGAAACAACAAGGCGTGTAATGGGATTAGTATAGGAGAGATATAATATGGTAAAAGTATTGATATGGGGGTTAGGGCCTAAATATAATTTATATATTAATGCTATAAAATATTGTGAAGTGCAGGGGGAAATCGAGATTGTTGGGGTAACAGACAGAAAAGAGTTATATACTTGTCTGGATGGGTATCCATTTATTCCATTAGAGGAAATTTGTTCTCATGAAATTGATTATATCGCGATTACGCCAGAAAGCTATCAAAAGATAAGCCAACAGGCAGTGCAGATGGGATTTTCGGAAGAACAGCTGATATTAGCCAGAGTATTTGCGCTTCCGGGGTTTCGGTTTAGCAAGTATCGAGAACTGTTGGATTCAAAAGTTTCTATAATCCCAAATAACTGTTGGGGAGGGGTAGTATATCATACTTTGGGAATGAAATGTCTGTCTCCCTTCATCAATATGTTTATGGGTGATTTGAGTTTCTTTAGATTATTAAATAATCTCGAATATTATATACACTGTAAATTGCAATTTAAAAGATTTGAGCATAATCCTGTCTTAAAGAGCGAATATCCTGTATGCGGGTTGGATGACGTTGAGCTGCACTTTAATCATAGTACCAGTATGGATGAGGTGGAAGAAAAGTGGTATGAAAGGGTTGAACGCCTCAACTGGAATAATCTTTTTGTTATGATGATGTATAGCAGTGGGTGGCCGGAAACGCTGGAGAGGTTTGATAAATTAAACTATAAGAAAAAAATTGCGTTTCTTTCTTTCGACAGCTCACAGAAATCAACACATAGTTTACGAACTTTTTTCGAAAAGGACTGTGGGGATTTAAATTTGTTTTGGAAATGTGTCAATGGAATTCCACAGGGAATTTATCAGGATTATGACTTGATTGATTTGCTGCTTACAGGGAAGGCGAGCCATAGCAGATATTATCTTAATAATAAATATAAGTAACGGGGTGGACCGCATTATGAACAGGGATATAATCAAATTCTATGAAAAAATGTATAAGATTCGCTGCTTTGAGGAAATGTTGTTAAAACTGTTTTCTGAAAATAAATTGCAGGGAACTACTCACACAAGTATTGGACAGGAAGCGAATGCAGTAGCGGTAATGAGCAATATAAGGAACGAAGATTTTGTGTTCAGCAGTCACCGTTGCCATGGACAATTTATTGCTTATTCAGATGACATAAAGATTTTGCTTTCTGAGATTATGGGTAAACAAACGGGTATGTGTAAAGGTCGTGGTGGAAGCCAGCACATATGCTATCGGCATTTCTATACGAATGGAGTGCAGGGGGGGAATGATACCGAATGCGACGGGAATGGCGTTGGCGAACAAAATGAACGGAAAACAAGAATCTGTAGTGGTAGCTTTTCTGGGAGACGGTACATTAGGGCAGGACGTTGTATATGAAAGTTTTAATCTTGCGGCGGTTGGATGCGATGTAGTCATTGGTGAAGACTGCCTGATAAATACAGGTGCAATTGTATCACATGATTGCCGGATTGGCCATCATGTAAGGATATCGCCCGGGGCAATTCTGGCAGGGAATGTGACAATAGGCGAAAATACATTAATTGGTATGGGGACGACAATATATATGGGGGTAAAAATCGGAGCAGATGTGATTATTGCAAACGGTCAGAATATATTCAGGGATGTTCCGGCTGGGAGCGTTATTAAAAGAGAATATTTGTTTATGAAACAGATGGAACAAATCCGTATTATAATTTGGTCACAGAGGACGCGCTGTGTCGCTATGTCAGTTCGGAAACGGCTTACGGTGAAGAGATATGCGGTATTTTTGTTTGGCAGAGTAATAATGCAGTTGTAATCGGCAGGAACCAGAATCCAATCCGTGAATGTAATATGGATGTACTTCGCACGGAAAATGTGAAGCTGGTGCGCCGATTGACCAGTGGAGGCGCTTGGAATAGAAGCTGTTTACTCAGGCAGAAATGACATTACAACAAAAAAAAATGAAAAAATATCAGGAACAGCAAAAAAGAAATATGAGTATGCCATCCTGCACCACGGTACTCTGCTGGTTTCATTGAATAAAATTATGGCGGAGAAATGTTTGACTCCAAGTCAATTTAAGCTTTCCAATAAGAGCATAGCGTCGGTAAAATCAAGAATTATAAATATCTCTGAAATAGTGGGTAACTGTTCTGTTTCTAAAGTTAAGGAGTGCTTAATAGAAGAATTTAAAGCGACCTATACTAATGCGGATATCATTACCCCACATTTTTTGCAAAAGGATTTTTACGAAACGTATTATATGCTTATAGATAATTCCTGGATTATGGGGGAGAGTTTTTCTGATGACTGGATTGTTCAAAAAGAATGGGGAACAGTGCGATTTTCCATTGAAGAAGAGGAACGAATTCGGTCTGTCAAGTATGAAACGGATGTAATCGAAACGGATTTTCTTAATGAGTTTTTTTCTGGTTTGAAGGGGATGAAACTTGATAAGAATGAACTTGGTAATTATTTGGAAGCGCTTAAAAGAAAAAAGATGTATAGCGATATGTGTATCAAAATAGCGATAGATATGGTTGAAAAAATTACATCCGTACTGCAGGGAGATAAGGAAGTATGAAAGAGTATGATTTAATAGTTATTGGCGGCGGCCCAGGAGGATACAAAGCGGCGGAACTGGCTGGACATTGTGGCTTAAAAGTCGTGCTTGTAGAAAAGGGCAAATTAGGAGCAGTCTGCCTTAATTACGGTTGTATACCGCTAAAGGGGTACTTGCATGTGGCACGCTTAGTTAACGAGGTGAATGAGCTTCGGAATGATAATATATTTAGTGACATAGATGCATTCGGTATTAATCAGACAGGTGTTTTAGAACGGAATTAATATGTAATCAATAATCTTCAACAGGGAATAAAGTACAAGCTGCAAAAGTCCGGGGTTGCAATATTTGTGGGAAATGCAAAGATTGCGCCTGAACAAGGGGACAGATAACAGTTACGGTAGATAATATGTGCTTATCTGCCAAAAATCTTATAATAGCGACCGGTTCAAAAGAAATTGGATTCCCTGTCAGTGAAGAAAAGTTAAGCTATCGTATTATTTATAGTGATGAACTGTTTTCGTTGACAAGGATACCGACAAGAATGGTGATTGTCGGAGCAGGGGTTATTGGATTGGAGGCTGCCGATTATTTTAATGCAGCTGGCTGTGAAGTAACTGTGCTAGAGAGCGCGCCTGAAATTGCTGGTGGCATGGATCCTGATATTGCAGCTTTATTTAGAAAAATCTTACAGAGGAAAGGGATTAGGATTCATGTTAATTCCACAGTGAAGAATTTTGGAGGAAAAGAATTGCTTGTTGATATGGATGGAGAGGATGTTCATATTACGACAGAAGCAGTGTTAATTGCTGTTGGAAGAACTCCGGTAGTTGAGGGATACGGTTTGGAAAAGAGTGATATAAACTACAATCAAGACGGCATTTTCATTGATGAAAGCTGCAGAACAAATAAACTTAATGTATTTGCGTGCGGTGATGTTACAGGGAAATTCATGCTGGCCCATACTGCATATGAACAGGCTCGTATTGCAATTGATAATATAATGGGGAAAGAAGCTTATATCAATTATCATCTGATTCCTAAGGTTTACTATACATCCCCGGAGGTAATAACGATTGGATTGTCGGAAAAGGAGTGCGTGGCGGGAGATATTCCTTATATAACAAGAGAACTTCCTTTGACATACAGCGGCAAATATTTTGCAGAACATAAAAAGGATGGTGCGAAAGCTAAAATGGTAATTGATTCCTTGTCTAAGACAGTGATTGGCTTTTCCATGATAGGCGATGGCGCATCTGAAATTGCGTTGGCTGTTGAGTTAATGATTGCCAATAAATTGTCAATCGAAGATATAGGAAAGTTAGTATTTCCACATCCTACTGTTGGTGAAATTATACATGAATTGGCTGCAATGGGATGAGGCATTAAGAATAAACGGAGAGAAATAGCATGCTTCGATTTTGTGGAGAAAAAATTATTAATGAGAATCAGAAAGTAAAAGTTGCCATTGGAGAAGGGCAATTGATTCTTGACGAACATATATGGGAAAACGGAAAAAATATTTTCAGGGGCAACGATTATCATGATGTCGTGGGGATGCAGATGATTCCAATTTCAAATGTGCAGGGAGAAATCATCTGTTACGGATGGCAGGATCTTGAGGCAAACAGAGAACTTCGTATGTTGGAGGAGTTGGCGGAAAGCCAGACTGCTTTGGCGTTTGGGGATGTGTTTCCAGATATCAGGGAAGTGGTAATAGTGGGGTGCAATGAGTTGGCCTATTATTTTGCTAAATATTTGCAGAATTTAGGAATTCCGGTATCAGTGCTGGGGAAATACTGGGGAAATCTAGGGTTTAATCATGCGGCGGATGTTGATCTTGAAGATTGTAATAAGATGATTGTTCATGCAGAACGTATTTGGGGAAACAAGACGGATTTGTTTCAAAAGGTTAGTAGGAGTGCGTCGCCGGAATTTGAATGTATTGACCGAATTTATGAAGCGAATATTCTTGCCGGAAATATAAAAGATAATGAGGGGGACTTTAATGACTTACTGGAAAAACTGGAAGGCAGGGATATAGTGATACTTGGCAGGGATGAGGCCGCACAGGATGTGTACGACATGTTTTGCGAGTATCATATTGACATTAAAGGTTTTGCCGTAGAAAACATTACCGGAGATATGTCAGATCGGCTGCTTGGGAAGCCGATTATATCTATTGCAGCATTATTGCAAAATGAGGAAAGGGTTGTCTTCATTGACGTACATAGCAAAAACAGTGCGTGGGGAAACCGCTGCGTAGAACTGCTTAACTATTATGGATATAAACGCAATGAGCACCTCTTTTTTATAAACGATTATACGAAAATTCATTGTAATAATTTGATCCATGTTTTAAAAGGGAAAAGTGTTTTTCTATTTGGTGATGAGCGCCTGAGCAAAATATTATCGGATTATCTGGAGGATATTGAACAAGGGAATATTGAATTACAGTACGCTAAAGTATTGCGGGCCGGAATGGTAAAAGATACAGATATTCTTTGTGCCATATATCTTTGGCATGGACCGGAAGCTTCTGTAAAAAAAGTAGAGTCTTTGGGTGCGTATGCGCTATCCATGCCATATACAGATTATTTTTCGCGCGCGCAGGTTTTTGTAATCATAAATCATTATATGACTAAGGGGGCAGATAAATATTTCATAAGGGATCTTAAACCCAAGGGCATTCTAATGAATATTTCAGGCACAAGTAATGGAAATATCTTTTTTAAAGGGATTTTGGACGGGCATCCTAATATTCTGCTATTACCATACAATTTCCTGAATGACAATCTATTTGTCTACTGTAGCTATTTATCAGGCGAAGAACCAAAGAACATCTGCAGTGCTTTCTATATAATGCTGCAAGAAAACAAGAATGAAGAACAGATTAAAGATGTCTTTCCCTACTGGAGTAGATTTGAAGAAAGTATGGAGAGATGGCTTTGCCTTCGGGAAAGCTTCACATCGCAGGAACTGTTTATGATATTCCATTTAGCGTATACAGAAATGATGAGCGGGGAGAAGATAACAGACCTGTCGCAAAAAGTGATTTATTATGATCCGCATTGGGTTTCACTGGCGGATAGATATTTTTTGGTAAAATGGCTTGCCAGTGAACGGATAGATGCTCAGATTATCAAAATTCATAGGGATGGAGTTGCATGGCTTGCCTCGACCTATGAGCTTCGCCTTGAAGCATGCGGGGAAAAGGAACTGGCTGGCGAAATTGTAGAATGTATATGTAGAAAAAGTCGGATTTCGGGACATGAAAGCAATCAGGCATGGAATGAACTTGAAGTACGTTTTGAAGATTTGAAATTGCATGCAGAGGATGAGCTGTTGAAAATTTGCGAATGTATTAAGATTCCGTGGGATAATTCAATGCTGCAGACTACAATGTTTGGAAAACCAAGCAGTTTGGGGATGATAAAAGGTTTTGATTTGAAACCGTTAATTAATAAACACGAAACCTACTGGTCAGAATTTGACCGCTTTAGACTGTGTATAATCATGGGAGGTTTTCAGAAAAAGTACGGTTATTTTTATGAGGATTGTACCAGATTTTCCAGAACTGAATTATGGGAGATGTTTTTACAGAAATTCCGTTTTCAGAGTGAGTTGGAATTTGAATCTCTGGAACAGGAATACTCATATTATCTTTGGGTTTATGACATGATAAGATGGCAATTATATGAGACCAGAAGGTATATGCTGTTGGATGATGTCAAACCAAAATTTAGTGCCCTTTTCAAAGAATCAAAGGCAGAAAAAAGGAAGATGGCCAGAAAGACAGAAATAAATAATCTGATTGAACTGATTGAGCAAAAAGAACAGTTGGTTCTTTATGGGTTGGGAAGAGATGGGGAGATATTATGGGACTGTTTAGATGATATGCTTCGGTCACGATTGGTAGTCTGTGATAAAAAGGCAGAAAAGGGGAAATGCCTATTCCATGGAAAAGAGGTTATTAAACCGAGGGAACTTTGTACAAAGTATAGTGAATATGAAGTTTTGGTGACGTCAAGCCGGTATTACAGAGAGATTATTGAGGATTTGAACTCTATGGGTATTAATGCTGGCAGAATTAAATATAACATGGTACAACTTTGGGATGATAATAGTAAGTAGGGGTGGAAAAAGGAGCTGAGGGGGAAATTATATCCACATTTCAAATTTTATTATACAGATTTTAATTTTAGTATTAAAATATTAAATGTAAATAGAAAAGGGAGGAGTAAGACCGTGGAAAAAATAATACTGTTTGGAGCGGGCGAAATCGGGAAATCGTTTTTTGATTTATTGAAACATCGGGGAGAGAGCGATGTTGTGGAATGCTTTTGCGATAACAATAGTGAATTATGCGGCAAACAAATTTATGGTAAAGATGTATATTGCTATGATGAATGTAAAAATAAAAATTATAAATTTGTTATAACAACTACAAAGTATGCGGATGAGATTAAACAGATTCTTGACGACGATCATAAAGAGTATTTTAAGGATATTAATGAATGGGTATTATCACAGAAAATTGACCAGGTAGAGTGGAATCGTGATTATTGTGCATGGTATCATAATAATAGGATGGATGACTACTTTGCCAAAGCTGAGGCGGAGGCTGCGTTGGCGACCTTTTGGGATGATGATTCTTTGATTTATGGGATGTTTCGTAAGCTGGATTTGGACAATGTAATCGAATTGGCGGTTGGACGGGGTAGACATGTTCCGATGTATGAGCAGAAGGCGAACCATATTGTACTGGTGGATATTTTGCAGAGTAACATAGATTTTTGTAAGGAAAGATTTAAATCCAGTAAGAAAATTGACTACTATTGTAACAATGGATATAATTTGAACAGATTGAATGATAATGAATATTCTGCCTTATTTACATATGATGCGATGGTACATTTTGAAATGCTGGATATTTATGAGTATTTAAAAGATATATATAGAGTGCTGAGAAAAGGCGGCATGGCACTATTTCATCATTCAAATAATACATCAGACTATAAAAATGCGTTTTCTAATGCAGTCGGTGGAAGGAGTTATATGAGTAAAGATTTGTTTGCTTATTTAGCTTTTCGCGCAGGATTTGAAATTATAGAGCAGCATGTGATTGATTGGGGGATAAAAGATTTAGACTGTGTGTCTTTAATAAGAAAAAATTAGAAACAAAGGTGAACACAAATGAGCTTTGAACTAATGGCATCCATGATGTGTGCCAACTACGGCAATCTGGAAAAGGAAGTACGGGATTTGGAGAAAGGCGGAATTGATTCCTTCCATATTGATATTATGGACGGACGCTATGTCCCCAATTTTGCCATGTCATTAAACGATATGGCCTATATTGCCTCGGCGACCAAAAAGCCGCTGGATGTGCACCTGATGGTAGAGCACCCCAATCATACGGTGGAGCTTTTTACGAGTCGGCTGCGCAGGGGTGACACGATTTACATACACCCGGAAGCGGAATACCATCCGTCCACTACCCTCCAGAAGATTATCAATGCCGGTATGATTCCGGGAATTGCGATCAATCCGGGTACCAGTGTGGAGACGGTTATGGAAATGCTGCGTATTGTCAAGAAGGTGCTTGTGATGACGGTTAATCCCGGCAATGCCGGGCAGATGTTTATGCCCTATGTCGGGGAGAAAATAGACAGGCTGCTGGCGCTAAAGGGACAGATGGATTTTCAGATCTACTGGGATGGCGCCTGTGGGGCGGACAAGATTAGGACATACGCTCCGAAGGGAATTGATGGTTTTGTGCTGGGCACGACGCTTCTCTTTGGCAAGAAGACGCCATACGAGGAGACGCTGCAGAAAATTCGCAAACTGCAGTTTTGACAGGTGACAAGGATAGATGTCCTTTGCTGTATAAAGATTACATGTTATAGCCTTCCAAGATTTGGCATGGACAGCCGCAGGGGGATAACAATATGGTTACGGCGTTACTTTTGTCCGGGGGAACCGGGACTAGGATGGGTGTGAAAACACCGAAGCAGTACATTGAGGTGAACGGAAAGCCAATTATAGCCTATTGCATACAGACGCTTTTTTCCCATGAGGAAATCAGCGCGGTGCAGATTGTGGCGGATGATATGTGGCGGAAACTGATCTTAAAGTGTATAGACGAGTTCAGCGCGGCGGAAGCGGGGAAGGAAACTGTTGACGGGGCTTCATCCGAAATCTGCGGGATGCGGTCTGTGGAGGGCAGCAGTAAGTTCCGGGGCTTTTCCGCACCGGGAGAGAACAGGCAGCTTTCGATCCTGAATGGGCTAAAAGATATCGGGAAATATGCGGCGGACGACGATTATGTGCTGATTCACGACGCGGCGAGACCGCTTCTTTGCCCGGGTCTGATTACAGAGTGCCTGGACGCGGCGGCGGCGCACGAGGGAGCGCTTCCCGTGCTGCCAATGAAGGATACGGTGTATTTCAGCGAGGATGGGGGGTGCATTACCTCGCTTTTGGAGCGCAGCCGGATTTTTGCGGGGCAGGCGCCGGAAGCGTTTCTTTTCGGAAAATATGTGGAGGCGGTCAGGAAACTCCTGCCGGAGAAGATTTATGAGATTAACGGTTCCACGGAGCCCGCTGTTATGGCTGGTATGGACATCGCCATGATTCCGGGAGACGAGAGGAATTTTAAGATTACGACGATGGCTGATCTGGAGCGGTTTCGGGAAATTGCTTTGGGAGTCGGTTAATGGGTGAATGGCTGGCGGAAGGGAAATCGGCATGAAAGCATGGGTGCTGCACGGGATAAATGATTTAAAATTCGAGGATGTAAACACTCCTATAATAGGAGAGAACGAAGTTTTGCTCGCTGTGAAAGCGGCAGGGATCTGCGGCTCCGATATTCCGCGGGTGTTTTATACAGGAACGTATTCCTATCCGCTGATACCGGGGCACGAGTTCGCAGGTCAGGTAGCGGCCGTTGGCGCGTCTGTGGATGCAGATTGGAAAGGGAGGCGGGTCGGCGTGTTTCCGCTGATTCCGTGTGGGGAGTGCCTGCCCTGCAGGCAGGAGCAGTATGAGATGTGCCGGCATTACAGCTATCTTGGCTCCCGGCGGGACGGCGGATTTGCGGAGTATGTAGCGGTGCCGGAAAAGAGTCTGATTGCGCTTCCGGATCGTGTAAGCTTTGAGGAGGCGGCGATGCTTGAGCCAATGTCAGTGGCGGTTCACGCCATGAGGAAGGCGGCGCCCCTGTCGGAAGAGAGTACGGTGATCTGCGGACTGGGAACGGTCGGTCTTTTTCTACTTATGTTTCTGCTGGAGGCGGGGCATAAAAATATATTTGTCATCGGAAATAAAGAGTTTCAGAAGCGGATGGTGGTTTGGCTTGGACTGTCAGAAGCCGCATTTTGCGACAGCAGGACACAGGATGTAGAACAGTGGCTGTTTGAGCGGACAGGCGGCAGGGGTGCGGACGTGTTCTTTGAGTGCGTCGGGAAAAATGAGACGGTGGCGCAGGCGGTCAGGCTGACCGGGCCCGGCGGCCGGATTATGCTTGTGGGTAATCCGGCATCGGATATGACGCTGCCGAAGGCGGTGTACTGGAAAATTTTGCGCAATCAGCTGACAGTGTCTGGCACATGGAACTCCTCTTTTACCCATTCGCCGGAGGACGACTGGCATTATGTGCTGGACAGGCTTGGGGACGGGCGTGTTGCTCCTGCGCAGATGATCACGCACAGGATGCCCTTGGAGGAACTGGACCGGGGGCTTACAGTGATGCGGGACAAAAAGGAGGAGTATGGAAAGGTGATGACATCTTGCATCTTTTCCCAATTTGTTATATGATATCTTTATATTTTCCCGGAACCATGGCAAAGCCGGATAAGAGTCGGACGGTTTTGCCTTGACTTTGACAGATGGAGGATGCTGTATGAGCGAGACATATGTGGAATATCTGGTAGCGAGGAAACCGTCCGTGATGATGCGGTTCTTAAAGATGCTGCTGATCATGCTGACCGTGGTTTTCGCACTGATCGGATTCCTGACGCCTTTCGTGGTGGGAATGCTGATCGCGATTGTGCTGGGCGGCTGCGCGTATTTTGCGCATATGAATGCGGAGATCGAGTATGAGTACCTGTATCTTGACAGGGAACTGAGCGTTGACAAAGTTCTGGCAAAAACCCGCAGAAAGAAGGCAGGCAATTATTCTCTGGAGCAGATGGAGATTTTTGCGCCCCTTAATTCCCACAGACTGGATTCTTATAAAAACCGTCAGATGAAGACGGTTGACTACAGCTCGGGCGTTGCATCGCAGCCGGAGCGGCGTTATATGATGATCTGGAACGGTGACACAAAGATTATTCTGGAGCCGAACGCGGAGATGGTTAAGGCCATTCAGAGCGTTGCGCCCCGTAAGGTTTTTACGGATTAGCATAATAAAGTATTGAAAGCAATACTGTCAGTTGAAGGGCTGGCAGTTTTCTTTACATATATATATTTTTACTTACAACCAGTACAGCAAACACAGGAGGAGAGAAGATGGGTCAGATTATTGGAGAAGGAATTACTTTTGATGATGTGCTCTTAGTGCCGAGCTACTCTCAGGTGATTCCGAATCAGGTGGACTTGACAACGAACCTGACGAAGAAGATCAGGTTGAACATTCCCATGATGAGCGCGGGGATGGACACAGTGACTGAGCACAGAATGGCAATCGCCATGGCAAGGCAGGGCGGTATCGGTATCATTCACAAAAACATGTCTATAGAGGAGCAGGCCGAGGAAGTCGATAAGGTGAAACGCTCCGAGAACGGCGTTATCACAGATCCCTTTTCACTGACGCCGGAGCATACGCTGGCTGACGCGGATGCGCTGATGGCGAAATTCAAAATCTCTGGTGTTCCGATTACGGAAGGCAGGAAGTTAGTCGGTATCATCACCAATCGTGATTTAAAATTCGAGACAGATTTCAAGAAGAAAATCAAAGAGTCCATGACCTCTGAAAATCTGATTACCGCCAAGGCGGGCATTACGCTGGATCAGGCAAAAGAGGTTCTCGCAAAAGCCAGAAAAGAAAAACTTCCCATTGTGGACGACGATTACAATCTGGTGGGACTCATTACCATAAAAGATATTGAAAAGGCAATCAAATACCCACTTTCCGCGAAGGACAGTCAGGGCAGGCTTTTGTGCGGCGCGGGTGTGGGCATTACGGCCAATGTGCTCGACCGCGTTAAAGAGCTGATCAGCGCGAAGGTGGATGTGGTTGTGCTTGACTCCGCGCACGGGCATTCTGAGAATGTGCTTAAATGCGTGCGGATGATTAAAGAAAAATACCCCGACTTACAGGTGATTGCGGGTAATGTAGCTACGGGAGAAGGCACGCGTGCGCTGATCGAGGCGGGCGCCGACGCGGTGAAGGTAGGTATCGGGCCCGGTTCTATCTGTACGACCCGCGTGGTTGCCGGTATCGGTGTGCCGCAGATTACGGCGATTATGCACGCTTATGATGTGGCAAAAGACTATGGGGTGCCGATCATTGCGGACGGCGGCATCAAATACTCAGGCGACATGACGAAGGCCATCGCGGCGGGCGGCGACGTCTGCATGATGGGAAGTATGTTTGCCGGCTGTGAGGAAAGCCCCGGCACCTATGAACTCTATCAGGGCAGGAAATATAAGGTGTACCGCGGTATGGGTTCTATCGCGGCCATGGAGAACGGCAGTAAGGACCGCTATTTCCAGACCGACGCCAAGAAGCTGGTGCCGGAGGGCGTAGAGGGCCGTGTGGCCTACAAGGGCAGCGTGGAGGATACGGTGTTCCAGCTGATGGGCGGTCTTCGTTCCGGCATGGGATACTGTGGCACGGTTAACATTGAGGAATTAAAACAGAACGGCAGATTTGTGAAGATTTCCGCGGCGTCGCTCAAAGAGAGCCATCCTCACGATATTCATATCACGAAGGAAGCGCCGAATTATTCTGTTGACGAATAACAGCGTGAGACGGAGTTGTTTTGCAACGCCGTCTCACGCCAGAGAATGCCTGAAAAGCGGCATTCTCCGCAATGAAATGATGTGGAGAGGAAAAGAAAAATGGAAAGGAAAAATTTAGCACAGGAGCTCGCGGGGAACGCGTATCCGGGACGGGGGATTGTGATCGGAAAGTCGGCGGACGGCGCGTATGCGGTGACGGCATATTTTATTATGGGACGCAGCGGCAACAGCAGGAACCGTGTTTTTGTGGAAGACGGTGCGGGTATCCGTACGCAGGCGTTTGACCCCTCCAAACTGGAAGACCCGAGTCTGATTATCTACGCGCCGGTGCGGGTGCTTGGCAATAAAACCATTGTCACAAACGGGGACCAGACGGACACGATCTATGAGCTGATGGACAGGCAGCAGACTTTTGAGCAGGCGCTGCGCACAAGGGAATTTGAGCCCGACGCGCCCAATTACACACCGCGCATTTCAGGTATTATGCACTTGGAAAATGCAAGCTACAACTATGCCATGTCGATTTTGAAGAGCAATAACGGTGATCCGTCTTCCTGCAGCCGATACACTTTCGCGTACGAGAACCCGAAAGCGGGAGAAGGGCATTTTATCCATACGTATATGGGCGACGGCAACCCGCTGCCCAGCTTTGAGGGCGAGCCGACGCTTGTGGGAATTGAGGGCGGCATCGACGAGTTTACGAAGACAATCTGGGAAAACCTGAACGAGGATAATAAAGTGTCGCTGTTCGTGCGGTTTATAGAGATTGCCACGGGGAAATATGAGACGAGAATTGTGAATAAGAATATATAGGAGAACACAGAAACGATGAATGAATTGGAATTGAAATACGGATGTAACCCGAACCAGAAGCCATCCCGTATCTTTATGTCGGACGGAAGTGATCTGCCGATTCAGGTGCGAAACGGCAGACCGGGATATATCAATTTTTTGGATGCGTTTAACGGCTGGCAGTTAGTCAGCGAGTTAAAGAAGGCGACGGGGCTTCCGGCGGCGACTTCCTTTAAGCATGTGTCTCCGGCAGGAGCGGCAGTAGGTCTTCCCCTGGAGGAGACTTTGGCAAAGATTTATTGGGTTGACGATTTGGGGGAGCTGTCCCCCCTTGCCTGCGCATATGCGAGGGCGAGAGGCGCGGACAGAATGAGCTCTTTCGGTGATTTTATCGCGCTCTCCGACGTGTGCGACGTGGACACGGCCAGACTGATTAAGAGAGAGGTTTCGGACGGCGTGATTGCGCCGGGCTACGAGCCGGAGGCGCTGGAGATACTTAAGGCGAAGAAGAAGGGCGCCTACAATGTGATTCAGATTGATGAAAGCTATGTGCCCGCGCCTACTGAAGTGAAACAGGTGTATGGCATCAGCTTTGAGCAGGGCAGGAATGAACTGAAAATCGACGATGCTTTCTTTGACAATATTGTGACGAGAGAAAAAGATCTGCCCAAACAGGCGAAGATTGATCTGGCTATCGCCATGATTACCCTAAAATACACGCAGTCCAATTCCGTGTGCTATGTCAAGGACGGGCAGGCAATCGGCATCGGCGCGGGGCAGCAGTCCAGAATCCACTGTACGAGACTGGCGGGCACAAAGGCGGACAACTGGTTTTTGAGACAGTCTCCTATTGTGTTAGACTTACAGTTTGTGGACGGTATCGGCAGGGCTGACAGGGACAACTCCATTGACCTCTATATTGGGGAAGATTACATGGATGTGCTGGCGGACGGCGCATGGCAGAAGATATTCAAGGTGAAGCCTGAGGTATTTATGGCGGAAAAGAAGCGCGCTTGGCTGGATCAGATGAAGGGCGTGGCGCTTGGCTCTGATGCGTTCTTCCCCTTCGGGGATAATATCGAGCGCGCCCACAGAAGCGGCGTGCAGTATGTGGCGCAGCCCGGCGGTTCGGTGCGGGACGACAATGTCATCGAGGTGTGCGATAAGTATGGGATGACAATGTGCTTTACGGGGATACGGCTGTTCCATCACTGAGAAAAAGGACGGGCAGGCGGAAGATGATTTCAACGTCGCCGCGCCCGCGCTGGTTATTGCTATGCTTTCAGAGGATGAAACAGTGGCGTAATGAGAGAATAAAAAAGCGGGAGGAAATTGCTTTTTCGGGGCATTCGTGGTAAAATTTAGACGTTGTGAGATAGCGGATTTGCGAGGGAAAGGAAGTCGCAAATGCTAATAAAGATAAAATAGACAAAGGAGTGGAAAAGGGACAATGAGTAAGAGTTTTGAGGATTTGTTATCGAAGGTTTCCGAGTGCGAGATGAAGAAGGTTGCGGTAGCGGTGGCTCAGGACAGCGCGGTTCTCGAGGCTGTGGCTGCGGCGAAGGAGCGGGGTATCGCGGAGGCGATCCTTGTGGGCGACGCTGACAAGATCAAAGAGGTGGCGGAAGCTGATAAGGTTGACATCAGCGGTTTTGAGATCATTGACGAGAAGGATAACTACACGGCAGCCCTGAAAGCGGTTGAGCTCGTGCATCAGGGGAAGGCGGATATGTACATGAAGGGCCTGATCGACACGAAGTCTTTCTTAAAGAGCGTGCTGGACAAGGAAGTCGGCTTGAGAACGGGTAAGGCTTTGTCACATGTATGTGTGTTTGAGGTGGAAGGGATTGACCATCTCCTGTTCCTGACAGACGTTGCTTTTATGACATATCCCACGCTGGAGGATAAGGTACATATTATCGAGAACACAGTGGATGTGTGCCATGCGTGCGGCATTCCGAATCCGAAGGTTGCGCCCCTTGCGGCGGTTGAGGTAGTGAATCCCAAGATGCCTGTCACGGTGGAAGCCGACGAACTGACGAAGATGTGCGAGGAAGGGAAAATCTCCGGCTGTGTTGTGGATGGGCCTCTCTCCCTTGATCTGGCGATTGACCCCGAGGCGGCGAAGCATAAAGGCGCGGAAGGCAGAAAGATCGTGGGTGACGCGGATGTGCTGCTCTTCCCCGATATTCATGCGGGCAACCTCGTTTACAAGTGTCTGGTACATACGGCGAAGGTTAAGAACGGCAACATCCTGACGGGCACGAAGGCTCCTGTTATTCTGACGTCCCGCTCCGATGATTTTGAGACGAAAGTAAATTCTCTTGCGCTTGGCGCGGTTATGGCAGGCGCGATGGCAAAGATGAACTAACTTAACAGCTCAACCAGAGCGAATCTTTTGGACAAACGGGTTGAAATGTTTCATAAAAATAAAAATGGGGGTAAGCAAAATGGCTATCAAAAGTTTAATTATCAATCCCGGCTCCACATCTACAAAGATTGGTGTGTTTGAGGATGAAACTCTCCTGTTCGAGGAGACTTTGAGACATTCTACGGAAGAGATCGCGCAGTATGAAAAGATTGTGGATCAGAAGGACTTCCGCAGAAAGATCATCGAGGATCTGTTAAAGGAAAAAGATTTTGACATCAAGTCTTTGAACATGGTAGTGGGACGCGGCGGCATGTTGAAGCCGATTCCGGGCGGCACTTATGCGGTGACGGATGATCTGTTAGAGGACTTAAAGATTGGCGTGCAGGGACCTCATGCATCCAATCTGGGCGGTATTCTGGCGAGAGAGATCGGCGATTCCATCGGCGTTCCGTCCTATATCGTTGATCCCGTGGTTGTTGACGAGCTGGAGCCTGTTTCCAGATATTCCGGCGTGCCGGAACTGCCAAGGACCAGTGTGTTCCATGCATTGAATCAGAAGGCGGTTGCGAAGCGTTACGCGAAGGAGCAGGGCAAGGCGTACGATTCCCTGAATCTGGTTGTGGTGCATATGGGCGGCGGCGTGTCCGTGGGCGCGCACAAGAAAGGCTGTGTGGTGGATGTATTTAACGCCCTTGACGGCGACGGCGCATTCTCTCCCGAGAGAGCGGGCGCGGTACCCAGCGGCGCACTCATAAAAATGTGCTTTTCCGGGAAATATACGGAGAAAGAGGTTTACAAGAAATTTGTGGGCGGCGGCGGTTTCAACGCTTACTGCGGCACCAACGACATGCGCGACGTGGATAAGATGGTAGACGGGGGCGACAAGAAGGCGGAGGAAGTCAGAGAGGCTTTCATTACCCAGGTGGCAAAAGACATCGGCGCCATGGCATGCGTGCTGCAGGGCAAGGTGGACCAGATCATCGTGACCGGCGGTATCGCCTACGATAAGGCGGTTGTTGCGGGGCTTAAGGAGAAGGCGGAGTGGATTGCTCCCATGACGGTATATCCCGGCGAGGATGAGCTGATGGCCCTGGTGCAGGGTGGCTTACGTATCCTGCGCGGCGAGGAAGAATTAAAGGTATATTAAGAGAGTTGTTTACATGAAATGTGAGGCGGCGGAGAGGTCAGGAGACAGGCACTTCCGCCGCCTTGTCTGGGCAAGAGGGGTTTTGCTTGAATTTACCACCTGTATCTGGTAAAATATAGCTTAGTGTTTTGTTATTGTGGGGATTTTTTGAGAGAAAGGCGTGTGCCAGCCAAAAAGGCACATGAGAATGAGAAAACTATGAGCGTGGTACAAAAAATATTCGGAACGCACAGTGAACGGGAGATCAGGCGCATTAACGGTCTGGTTGAAAAAATTGAGGGCATGCGTCCTGAGATGATGGAACTGACGGACGAGCAGATGCGTGATAAGACCAAGGAGTTTAAGAAAAGACTCTCCGAGGGTGAGACTTTGGACGACCTTTTGCCGGAGGCTTATGCCCTTGTCCGGGAAGCGGCGAGAAGAGTGCTTAACACGGAGCATTACAGAGTGCAGCTGATCGGTGGTATCATCCTGCACCAGGGGCGTATCGCGGAGATGAGAACCGGTGAAGGTAAGACACAGACCTGTCTTTTGCCGGCTTATCTGAACGCGCTGGAAGGAAAGGGCGTGCATGTTGTCACGGTCAACGACTATCTGGCGAAGCGCGACGCGGAATGGATGGGACAGGTGCACGAATTTCTCGGTCTGAAAGTGGGATGCGTGTTAAACGATATGAAGCCCGAGGAGCGCAGGGAGGCTTACAACTGTGACATTACCTATGTGACCAACAACGAGCTGGGCTTTGATTATCTGCGTGACAACATGGTTATCTACAAGGAACAGCTCGTGCTCAGGGATCTCCATTACGCCATCATCGACGAGGTGGACTCGGTGCTGATTGACGAGGCGCGGACTCCGCTGATTATATCCGGACAGAGCGGCAAGTCCACGAAACTTTACGAGGCGTGCGATATTCTGGCGAAACAGCTTACCCGCGGCGAGGACATGGAAGAGCTGACCAAGATGGACGCCATTATGGGTGTGGAGCGCGAGGAGACCGGGGACTTCATTGTGAACGAGAAGGACAAGGTTGTGAACCTCACCGCGCAGGGTGTTTCCAAGGTGGAGCGTTTCTTCCAGATCGAGAATCTGGCTGACCCGGAGAATCTGGAAATCCAGCACAACATTATACTGGCTCTGCGGGCGCACAACCTGATGTTCCGTGACCAGGATTATGTGGTGAGTGACGACCAGGTTATGATCGTGGACGAGTTTACCGGCCGCATCATGCCGGGACGCCGTTATTCCGACGGCCTGCACCAGGCGATTGAGGCGAAGGAGCATGTGAAGGTGAAGCGGGAGAGCAAGACCCTCGCCACCATTACCTTCCAGAATTTCTTCAATAAATTTGAGAAAAAAGCGGGTATGACAGGTACGGCGCTCACGGAGGAAAAGGAGTTCCGTGACATTTACGGTATGGATGTGGTTGCGATTCCCACGAACAAGCCGGTGGCCCGTATTGATCATCAGGACGCTGTCTATAAAACAAGAAAAGAAAAACTTAAGGCGATTTTATCTGCGGTGCAGGAGGCACACGCCAAAGGGCAGCCGGTGCTGGTGGGTACGATCAACATTGACGCCTCGGAGGAGCTCTCCGCCATCTTTAAGAGAAACGGTCTGGAGCATAAGGTGCTGAACGCCAAGTTCCATGAGCTGGAGGCGGAGATCGTAGCGGATGCCGGCATTCACGGCGCAGTTACCATTGCCACCAACATGGCGGGCCGTGGTACGGATATCAAACTGGACGAGGAAGCGAGAGCGGCGGGTGGCCTGATGATCATCGGTACCGAACGTCATGAATCCAGACGTATCGACAACCAGCTGCGAGGCCGAAGCGGCCGTCAGGGCGATCCCGGTGAATCGAAGTTCTTTATCTCACTGGAAGACGATCTGATGCGGCTTTTCGGTTCCGACCGCATGATTACCATGTTTAACGCGCTCGGCATCCCGGAAGGGCAGGAGATCGAGCACAGCGCGCTGACCAAGGCGATAGAGACGGCGCAGAAGAAGATAGAGAACAATAACTTCGGCATCAGAAAGAGCCTGCTCGAGTACGATCAGGTGATGAACGAGCAGAGAGAGATCATATATGAGGAGAGACGCCGTGTCTTAGACGGCGAGAGCATGAGGGACGCGATCTACAAGATGATCACGGATATCGTTGAAAACTGCGTGGATATCTGTATCGGCGATGACTCCGACTTTGAGGACTGGGATTACAATGAGTTAAATACCCTGCTGATTCCCACCGTGCCGTTAAAGCCTGTGGATGCTTCGAGGGTGTTGAAACCTAAGAAAAACAGCCTGAAACAGCAGTTAAAGGAGGAGGCTGTGAAGCTCTACGAGAGCAAGGAGGCGGAGTTCCCGGAGCCTGAGGCGATCCGCGAGATCGAGCGCGTGATCCTGCTCAAGGTGATAGACAGAAAGTGGATGGACCACATCGACGATATGGACCAGCTCCGTCAGGGCGCGGGCTTACAGGCTTACGGACAGAAAGACCCGCTTGTGGAGTACAAGCTGAACGGTTATGAGATGTTCGACGAGATGACGCAGAACATCAAGGAAGAGACCGTTCGCCTGCTCTTCCGTGTGCGCATTGAGCAGAAGGTGGAGAGAGAGCAGGTGGCAAAGGTGACCGGCACCAACAAGGACGATACCCTGCAGAAAGGTCCCGTGAAGCGCGCCGAGGCGAAGGTTTATCCCAACGACCCCTGTCCTTGCGGGAGCGGGAAGAAGTATAAGCAGTGCTGCGGGCGGAAATAGGAGAAGATTTGGCTCATAAAATACCGCTTGAAGAATGCTTGCGTAATTGCTGTTGACAACCGTGGAGACATCTATAAAAGGTATTAAGAAAGAAGGTGACGTTAAGTGGTAGAATTAGACAATATGAAATCGGAGCTTTTAGCATACGAAAGCCCCTTAGCGGAAGTGAGGGATTCACTTTAACTTAGCAGATAAGGTAAAGCGGATCGAGGAGCTTGACATGGAAATGCAGGCGCCGGACTTCTGGGACGACCCGGAGAAATCGAACCAAAAAATGCGGGAGTCGAAGGGGCTGAAAGACATCGTGGAGACTATGGACGGTCTTTCCGGCCAGTACAGTGACATTCTGGAACTGATCGAGCTGGGCTATGAGGACAACGACCCGGCGATCATCCCCGATATCGAGGAGGAGCTTGCCTCCTTTAAGGAAACGTTTGAGAGTATCAGGATCAGCACACTGCTTTCGGGCGAGTATGACAAAAACAATGCGATCCTTAAACTAAATGCCGGGGCGGGCGGCACGGAAAGCTGCGACTGGTGCAGCATGCTCTACCGCATGTATACCCGCTGGGCGGAGCGCAAGGGCTATTCGCTGGAAGTGATAGACTATCTGGACGGTGACGAGGCGGGTATCAAGTCCGTGACTTTCCAGATCAACGGTGAGAATGCCTACGGCTATCTGAAATCGGAGAAGGGCGTGCACAGGCTTGTGCGGATTTCTCCCTTTAATGCGCAGGGCAAGCGGCAGACGTCCTTCGTCTCCCTTGACGTGATGCCGGACATCGAGGAGGATGTGGATGTGGAAGTGAAGGATGAGGATATCCGCATCGACACTTACCGAAGCAGCGGTGCGGGCGGCCAGCATATCAACAAGACTTCCTCGGCGATCCGTATCACCCATTTCCCGACAGGAATTGTGGTGACATGCCAGAACGAGCGCAGCCAGTTCCAGAACAAGGACAAGGCGATGCAGATGCTGAAAGCAAAGCTCTATATGCTAAAGCAGGAGGAGAACGCAGAAAAGCTGTCGGATATCCGCGGCGACGTGAAGGAGATCGGCTGGGGCAACCAGATCCGCTCCTACGTGATGCAGCCGTATACGATGGTGAAGGACCATCGGACCAACGAAGAGTCCGGCAATGTGGACGCGGTGATGGACGGGGCGATTGATCCGTTTATCAATGCGTATTTGAAGTGGATCAACAGTTAATAGTCTGTATTGTGTTTAATCAGGTCCAGAAAGAACTCCGCTTCGGTGGCTGCCATATAGGGGATAATCCACAGCAGCGCGAGACCCCAGGACAGCAGTCCGAGAAGCATGAGCGGGAGAAAGCTCACATACAGATAGAAGAGCCGGCCCTTGTGGTGTACCATGAGGCGTCGGCTTTTTTGCAGCAGTTCCCTTGCCGTGTACTGCGGGAAATCGTGGAGCAGGAAATAGGTCTGGGCATAAAAGAGGCTCAGCATAACGGATACCGCCCCCGACAGAATCAGGGAGAGGGCATAGGGCAGCATGAGGTTCATCATTTTGTCCAGACGGTTCATATTTGCCAGCATCATATAGTTTAAAACGATCTGCGGCAGGCTCGACAGATAGGTAAGCAGCGTGATCCACGCCTGTATGACAATGGCTTTGTCAGGGTAGAGCTGAAAACCATAAAACAGGTCTCCCACAGAAATCGGGCGTCCGCAGATCAGTTTCAGGTAAAGATAGGCGCTGCCCGAGGAAAACAACCCGGTCAAAACGGAAACCAGAAACATGATCGCATAGTAGATAATTGTGCCGGGTATCGTGGAGAGGTCCACGAGCAGGCTCACGGCGAGAGTGACAGCGCCCATAATGGCGACCACGATCATAAATGCGCCGATTGTCGTGCCGTAATGCCCGAGCAGATGCTCTCTGGCGCTGGCTTTCAGTTCTGATGATGACTTAAATTGGTTCATGCTAATGTTATGTCAACCTTTCTTGGGCAGTTCAACAATACCCGGAATTTATACCGCTTCATCAAAGTTCATGCCGCGGTATTTATTTGCTGCGTCGGAGGACTTCATATCCTTCTGGTAAGGATTTTCCTCGTTGCGGTATTTGATCTGGGTGGCGGTTGTGCCGCCGGATACATAGGTGCGTCCGCATTCCGGGCAGACGGCTGTCTTGATGGACACATTGCACGCGACAACTTTGCCATTTTTCTCGGAAGCTTTTTGATAGGCGTTGCTCACATGTTCCTGCTCGTGGCCCCTGACTCTTGCCGCTGCAGCTTTCGGATCAATGTGTGCCGCCGCTTTGAAGGAAACGTCTCCCTCGTCGGAGCCGTCCTGATATTTGCGGTTCTTGCATGTTTCGCACTCCGCGGGGGAGGATTTCTTTCCCGCCTGTCTCTCGGTGGATTCACCGGGGTTGCGGATGATGACGCGGCCATCTTCGGGAGTTCCAAAAGATCCCATAATCGGGGAAATCGCCATAACGGTACCCTGCCTTTCTTCAAAAAAACTTATTTTTATAAGACGTTATTCTATATAATATATCGGTCAGGCTTATACTTTACTCAACTTCGTCAAAATCCCACATATCGTAAATTTCTTCCATCATCTCATAGTAGGAGACGCCGTACTGCTCCTCGCACATCTTGTTGACTTCCTCAGTCAGATCCGGGGAGAGTTTGGGAAGGGAAAATACCAGCCACACGGCAAAAACGCAAAACGTTACATCTAACACAAGCCCGATAATGCAGCACGTCATGCCCGCTTTCGCCTTGCCGATCATTTTTCTGGCGCCGCCTCTTGAGAGGATTGCCAGAATAATGCCGACGCCGCCCAGAAGAAACGGCATGGACAGCCGCAGAAGCAGGAGGCTTGCCAGCGTGATAACACCCAGAATCAGGGAGGCGGTAGCCATATTGTCGCCCCGGGGTTTGAAGGGACCCGGCTGCAAAGGCGTGCCGTAGGGATTGTACGGGTTATTGCCGTTGTAGGGATTGTTATTATATGGATTATTGTTGTAAGGATTGTAACCGCCGCCGGGACCGCCCTGCGGATTGTCTGGTTGATAGTCCATCGTGTATGCCTCATTTCCGTTATTGGTATCTGTGACAGAGGATACAGAACATTCTCTGAAACGCCGGCTATGGCCGACGATTTTTTTCAGTTTAGCATATTTTTCCGAAAAAAACCATAGCTTCACGTGTGCGGACAGCTTTTTTCTTCATTTTTTCTGATTTAGGCATGCATTTCCTGTGGCGAATTTCAAATTTATCCTGTATAATAAAAACGTTAGGCAAAAGAATGCATGTATACTTTATTACAATGAAGTGATAAAGAAGAGGGTATTATGGATATTATTTTAAAACTGAAAGAAGAGTTACAGGTAGAAAAATGGCAGGTGGAGGCTGCGGTTTCCCTGATTGACGAGGGCAACACGATTCCCTTTATTGCCCGCTACCGAAAGGAGATGACAGGTTCCTTAAACGACGAAGTGTTGAGGGATCTCCATGAGCGCCTTACATATCTGCGGAATCTGGAAGAGAAGAAGGCGCAGGTCCTTAGCAGCATTGAGGAACAGGGTAAGCTGACCGACGAGCTTAAGGAGCGCATTGAGGCGGCACAGACCATGGTAGTGGTGGAGGATCTTTACCGCCCTTACCGGCCGAAGAGAAAGACCCGCGCGGGCGTGGCGAAGGAGAAGGGCCTGGAGCCGCTCGCAGCATTTATTCTCGCGCAGGAGACGACGGCCCCGATTGAGGAGGAAGCGGCGAAGTACATCCGTGAGGACGAGGATGAGGCGAAAGCCGTGAAGACGGCGGCGGAGGCCCTGCAGGGGGCGAAGGACATTATCGCGGAGCAGATTTCCGACGAGGCGGATTACCGCATCTATATCCGCGACATCACCATGAAAGAAGGAAAACTCGTAACGGCCGCCAAGGATGAAAAGGCGGAAAGCGTTTATGAGATGTATTACCAGTATGAAGAACCCGTCAGCAAAGTGGCGGGACACCGGGTGCTTGCCATCAACAGAGGCGAGAATGAGAAGTTTCTGACGGTGAAAATCGAAGCGCCCGAGGAGAGGATTCTGCAATTCCTGCGTACGAAAACCATAATAAATGACAATCATGTCACATCTCCGATTCTGGAGGAAGTAATCGCTGACAGTTATGACAGGTTGATTGCCCCGGCCATTGAGCGGGAGATTAGAAACGACCTCACCGAGAAGGCGGAGGACGGCGCTATTTCCGTTTTTGGGAAAAATCTGGAGCAGCTCCTATTGCAGCCTCCCATCAAAGGCAGGGTGGTGCTGGGCTGGGACCCCGCTTTCCGCACGGGCTGCAAGCTTGCGGTCGTGGACGAGACGGGGAAGGTCCTTGACACAAAGGTGATTTATCCCACCGCGCCGCAGAATAAGGTGGAGCAGGCGAAGTCAGAGCTGAAAAAGCTGATTAAGAAATATAACGTCTCCCTGATATCCGTCGGAAACGGCACAGCGTCCAGAGAGTCCGAACAGGTGATAGTGGAACTGATCAAAGAGCTGGATGTGCCGGTACAGTACGTGATCGTGAACGAGGCGGGCGCGTCCGTCTATTCCGCGAGCAAGCTGGCAACGGAGGAGTTCCCGGAGTTCGACGTGGGACAGCGAAGCGCGGCTTCTATCGCCAGAAGATTACAGGATCCTCTGGCGGAGCTGGTGAAGATTGATCCCAAATCCATAGGGGTAGGGCAGTATCAGCACGACATGAACCAGAAGAAGCTGAGCGAAGCGCTGGGCGGCGTTGTGGAAGACAGCGTAAACCGGGTCGGGGTGGACTTGAATACCGCTTCCGCCTCCCTTCTTGAGTATGTCTCCGGCGTGACCAAAGTGATCGCCAGAAACATAGTGGATTACCGCGAGACAAACGGGCGCTTCACGAACAGAAAGCAGCTTCTCAAGGTGGCAAAGCTGGGCCCGAAGGCGTTTGAGCAGTGCGCGGGCTTTATGCGGATTGCGGACGGCGATAATCCGTTGGACGCGACAAGCGTCCACCCGGAATCTTATGAGGCTGCAGAACGCCTGATGGAGAAGCTGGGACTCACCATGGAGGATATCAAGGAGGCACAGAAAAAGGCGGCGGTGAAGAAGAAGGCTCCCGCGAAGGAGAAGAAACCCCGCCCGAAAAAACCTGTGATCCGCAATACCGACACGGCGATGGGAAAAGCCCTGGCGGCGGCTCTTGGCGGCGCGGATATGACGACGGAGGAAGGTGACATGGATGTCACAAGTGCCGGCTATGGCAGTTCCGAACAGACAGTGGTGAGCAACCTGGTCAAAAAGGTCAAGGATAAGAAGAAGCTTGCCGATGAACTGGGAATCGGAGAAATTACGCTGGTCGATATTCTGACGGAATTGGAAAAGCCGGCGCGCGATCCCCGGGACAATATGCCGGCGCCGATCCTGAGAAGCGACGTGCTGGATATGAAGGATTTAAAGCCTGGCATGATCTTGAAGGGGACGGTCAGAAATGTGATCGACTTCGGCGTCTTCGTGGATATCGGCGTGCATCAGGACGGTCTGGTGCATATCTCGCAGATTACGGACCGCTATATCAAACATCCGCTTGAGGCGGTCAGCGTGGGAGATATCGTGGATGTGCAGGTGCTCACGGTTGACGTGCCGAAGAAGCGTATCGGACTTACTATGAGGATCAAAAGACAGTAGAAAAGGAGTTTTGTCATGTTTAAGTACATTGTGAAGAGAATTTTGCTGGCGGTCGTGACGATATGGGCGGTTGCCACACTCACCTTCTTCCTGATGAATCTGGTGCCGGGCGGACCGTTTTTGTCAGAGAAGGCGATCAGCCCCCAGGCGCAGGCGGCTCTGGAGGCGAAGTACGGGCTGGATAAACCCATGTTCCAGCGTTACCTGAATTATATGACGGGGGCGCTTCACGGGGATTTCGGGGACAGCCTGAAACAGAGGGGACGTACCGTCATGGATATCATTTCCATGAAATTTCCTGTGTCCGCGAGGGTCGGCGGCATATCCGTCCTCGTGGCGCTGATTCTGGGAATCCCGCTCGGCAGTATCGCCGCCTTAAAGCGGGGGAAGCCGGCGGACAGTGTGATCAGCGTGATTGCGACATGCGGTATCGCGGTGCCCAGTTTCGTGATCTGTACGCTGCTCATGTATTTCTTCGGCGTGAAGCTGGGGCTTCTGCCCACGATGGGTCTGGAGAGCGCAAAGCACTATGTGATGCCGGTGATTGCCCTGTCCTTCTACCCCACAGCTTACATTATGCGGCTGATGCGCTCCTCCATGCTGGACGTGCTGGGACAGGACTATATGCGCACGGCCAAGGCAAAAGGACTGGCGGGAGGAAAGATACTCTTCAAGCACGCGCTTAGAAACGCGATTCTGCCGGTAGTAACCTATGTGGGTCCCATGCTTGCGTACACCATCACGGGAAGCTTCGTGGTGGAGAAGATCTTTGTCATTCCGGGACTTGGCGGAGAGTTTATCAAGGCGATCAACGGACGCGATTACACGCTGATTATGGGTACGACGATCTTTCTGGCGACCCTTGTTATCGTGATGAACGTGGTTGTGGATATCATTTACAAACTGGTTGATCCGAGAATCAAACTCAAGTAACAGATATAGTAGAAATTTTATAGAAAGGTACGCGAAACATGAAAGAAAATCCCTTAAGTTTTCAGTTAAAACTGGGGCCGGAAGATTTTCTGCCGGCTACGGAGGAAGAAAAACAGAGTCAGGTCATCATGCGCGAGAGCGTGAGTTTCTGGAAGGACGGTATGCGCCGGCTTCGGAAAAATAAGGTGGCGATGGTCTCGCTGGTTGTGATTATTGTGGTGATGATATTTTCCTTTATCGTTCCCGCTTTTTATCCTTACACCTATAAGGAGCAGATCAAGGGGGCGAACAGCCTTGCGCCCATGGAGTATTCGGCGGAGGAACAGGCACGGATCGACGCGGGAGAGAAGGTGTTCCCCCATGTTTTCGGCACGGACAAGATGGGGCGTGATTACGCCATCCGTGTGATGATGGGAAGCCGCATTTCCCTGCTTGTGGGACTCGTCGCGACGTGCATTATCCTGATCATCGGTTCCGCTTACGGGTCCATCGCGGCGTTCTTCGGCGGCTGGGTGGATCTGGTGATGATGCGTATTGTGGATATCATTTATACGATTCCTGATATCCTTCTCATCGTTCTTTTGTCTATGTCTTTGAAGGCACCGCTTGCCAATCTGGCTACCAAGCCGGGTTTCCACTGGTTGTCGGTTGTGGGTGAGAATCTGATCAGTATCTTTGTGGTGTTTGCCCTGCTCTACTGGGTGGGCATGGCGAGAATGGTCAGAAGTCAGGTGCTCATGTTAAAAGAGAGCGAGTATGTCACGGCGGCGAGGGCTTTGGGCGTTGGAAACGGCAGGATCATCAAGAAGCATCTGCTGACCAACTGTATCGGCACCCTGATCGTGACGACGACGTTACAGATTCCGTCCTCCATCTTTACGGAGAGTTTCTTAAGCTTCTTAGGCTTGGGCGTGGCGGTGCCGCTGCCCTCTCTGGGAAGTCTGGCAAGCGACGCGTTGAACGGTATCAATACCTACCCGTATCTGCTGTTTATCCCGGCGCTGCTGATCAGTCTGATTATCTTAAGTTTTAACCTGCTCGGCGACGGGCTCAGAGACGCCTTTGACCCGAAGCTGAAAAACTAGAAAGGAGGACGAGAGAATGGGAGAATATCTGGTAGATGTCAAAAACGAACGGCTTTCTTTCTTCACGCCCGCCGGAGAGGTTAAGGCGTTAAACGATGTTTCCATCCGCCTGAAGGAGGGAGAAGTTCTCGGAATCGTGGGAGAGAGCGGTTCCGGCAAGTCGGTGACGGCTTACAGCCTGATGGGGCTTACCGCCCACCCGGGGAAGCTGCTTGGCGGCGAACTGCACTTCAACGGGCATCAGGTGGAGCAGATGACCGAAAAGGAAATACGAAAATTCCGGGGAAATGAGATTTCCATTATCTTTCAGGACCCGATGACAAGCTTAAACCCGGTCTACACCATCGGCAACCAGATTACTGAGGTAATCCGGCTTCACACAGACAAGACGAGGCAGCAGGCGAAGGAACGCGCCAGAGAGCTTCTGGAGCTTGTGGGCATCAACGAGCCGGAAAAGCGCTTAAAGCAGTATCCCCACGAGCTTTCGGGAGGTATGCGGCAGAGGGTGATGATCGCCATCGCGCTTGCCTGTGAGCCAAAGCTTTTGATTGCGGACGAGCCGACCACGGCGCTTGACGTGACGATTCAGGCGCAGATTCTGGAGCTGATGATGGAGCTTAAGGATAAGCTCGGCATGGCGATCATTATGATCACCCATGACCTTGGCGTGGTGGCAAGCATGTGCGAGCGCATCGCGGTTATGTATGCGGGCAGAATCATTGAGTACGGCACTACGGACGACATTTTCTATCACCCGAAGCACGAGTACACGAAAGGGCTGATCCGTTCCATTCCGAGGTTGGACACGAAGGAGCACGAGAGACTGGTTCCCATTGAGGGAACGCCTGTGGATATGTTGAATCCGCCGGCCGGATGTCCTTTCGCGCCCCGCTGTGACGCGGCTATGCAGATTTGCCTTAGGGAGATGCCGCCGGTCACCACATTCGGCGATGTGCACTATACCCAGTGCTGGCTGAACCAGAAGGAAGAGATGGAGAAAGGAGCGTCCCATGAGTAAGCATTTGATTGAAGTGGAGCATCTGCGCCAGTATTTTCCGGCGGGAGGCTTTGGAAAGAATAAAAAGTTTGTCAGAGCGGTGGACGACGTCTCCTTCTATGTGGATAAGGGGGAAACGCTTGGGCTGGTGGGTGAATCCGGCTGCGGCAAGACCACCACGGGACGCACCATGCTGCGGCTCTACGAGCCTACGGGCGGGAAATTCACCTTTGACGGCGATGTGATTTTTGATGTGGAAAAGAAAGAGTACGCGAATATGCTCCCTTACAGAAAGCGGATGCAGATCGTGTTTCAGGATCCTTATGCGAGTCTTGACCCCCGTATGACGGTGGGCGACATCGTGGGGGAGGCGATTGATGTGCATAAGCTGGCTCAGAGCAAGCAGGACCGCTACGACCAGATCATACACATTCTGGAGCGGGTTGGCTTAAACTCAGAGCACGCGAACCGTTATCCCCACGAATTCTCCGGCGGACAGAGGCAGCGTGTGGGTATTGCCAGGGCGCTGGCGGTGCATCCCGAGTTTATCGTCTGCGACGAGCCGATCTCTGCGCTGGACGTGTCGATTCAGGCGCAGGTCATCAATATGTTTGAGGATTTACAGGAGCAGATGGGTCTGACGTACCTGTTTATCGCCCACGACCTGTCGGCGGTGAAACACATATCCAACCGCATCGGCGTGATGTATCTGGGCAGGATGGTGGAGCTTACGGACAGCTATACACTGGTGGACCGCCCCCTGCACCCGTACACGAAGAGCCTGATCTCGGCAATTCCCGTTGCGGACCCGAAACAGGCGAGGGAAAGTAAGCGTATCGTGCTGGAAGGAGACGTGCCGAGTCCCTTAAATCCGCCGTCCGGATGTACCTTCCGAACCCGCTGTCCTTATGCCAGCGAGAGGTGTGCGGCGGAGGTGCCGGAGTGGAGAGAAGTGGAAAATGGGCATTTTTGCGCCTGTCACCATATTGACAAGTGCAATTAGATGTGGTAAACATGTTAGATGGAAAAGTAAATATTTTAAGAAGAGGAGGAACGATTATGAAAAAGAAAGTAATCGCGCTTATGTTGGCAGCGGCTATGGTTGTCGGTGTGACGGCGTGCGGCGGCGGTTCGGATACGACCACCCCTGCGGCGGATTCCGGTGACGCGGCGGCAGAAACCACAGAGGGGGGGGAGGCTCCCGCGGATGATACTGGTGCTGACAGTGCTGCACCCGCAGCTTCCGGCGAAGGGAAGATCCTGTCCGTACAGATCGGACCCAACCCCGAGACCATTGACCCGGCCTTAAACAGCGCTGTTGATGGCGGTAATATGCTTTTACACACCTTTGAGTGCCTTCTGACGGTAGACCAGGACGGCAAGCTGGCTCCCGGCCAGGCTGAGACATGGGAGACTTCCGAGGACGGCCTGACATGGACCTTCCATTTGAGAGACGGTCTGAAGTGGTCCGACGGCTCCGCCCTCACGGCAAACGATTTCGTATACAGCTGGCGCAGAGTCTGCGATCCCATGGTGGCGGCTCCCTACGCGGAGACAGTGCTCGGCATGGTAGAGGGTTACGAGGACGCCATTGGCGGCAACCTGGAGGCTCTCGGCGTGGAAGCTACGGATGACTCTACCTTAGTGGTACACCTTTCCCAGCCCTGCTCCTACTTTGGCTCCCTGGCAGCTTTCGCTACCTTAAGCCCGGTACAGCAGGCAACCATTGACGCGAACGGCGACGGCTGGGCAGTAAACGCTGACACTTACGTTTGTAACGGCACTTTCTATATTTCCGAGTGGGTGCCCGGTTCCTATATCATGTGCACAAAGAACCCCAACTACTGGAATGCGGACGCAATCAAGTTAGACGGCATCAAGTTCAACCTGATTGAGGATGCTAACGCTGCTTACAGCGCATACCAGACCGGCGAAGTGCTCTTCATCAAGGATGTGCCCACCGAGGAGATCCCTTCCTTAGAGGGCAACCCGGAGTTCTATGTAGACCCGATCATCGGTACCTACTATCTGAGCCTGAACACACAGAGAGAGCCCTTCAACGATCCCAAGGTTCGTAAGGCATTAAGCCTTGCCATCGACCGTGAGTATGTGGCGGGTACGCTGATGCAGGGAACTTACTCCGCAGCAAGCAACTTCATGGGTCCCGGCTGGATTGATACAGACGGTTCCCAGTTCATTGACAACGCGAATGGCGGCAAGCCTTATATTGACACGACGAACCACGAGGCGAACGTGGAGGAGGCGAAGAAGCTTCTTGCCGAGGCGGGTTACCCCGATGGTGCGGGCTTCCCGTCCATCAGCTACTCCACCAACGATGCAGGCTACCACAAGGTAGTTGCCGAGTATCTGCAGCAGGCATGGGCGGAGATCGGCGTGGAGCTTCAGGTAGATATCGTAGAGTGGGCAAGCTTTACACCCATGAGACGTAACGGCGACTATGACGCTGCACGTAACGGCTGGGTAGGAGACTACAGCGATCCTTCCAACATGCTGGATCTGCTTTACTCCAATAACGGTAACAACGACGGTAAGTTCAACAACGCAGAGTACGACGCAGCTATGGATACTTCCAGAACCACGCTGGACGCTGCAGAGCGTTCCGCAGCCCTTCACAAGGCAGAGGACATCATCATGAACGAGGCTGGCTGCGTTCCCGTTGCCTACTACAATGACTTCTGGTTACAGAGCAGCAAGATTACCGGCATGTGGCATTCCGCATACGGCTACTGGTACTTCATGTACGCAGATATTGCTGAATAACAAATCGAGCAAGCTCGATTGCGAGGACTGCTTCGCAGCCTCGGCGGGGCTGAACGTCATGGTTGACATGAGGAAACATCCGTAGTAAAATAAACCAGTAAACAAAATAAGAGAAAAGTTCTTCGGGGCAGGGTGCAATTCCCTACCGGCGGTTACAGTCCGCGACCCGTTACGGTTCAAGCGTTTACCCGCGCAAGGATCGGACGGCTGACTTGGTGAAATTCCAAGACCGACAGTATAGTCTGGATGAGAGAAGACAGATAAGATGACATGCGTGTCATACTTATCGTACAAGAGCTTGTGCCGCGTATGCGGTACAGTGTCCGCTCAACGAGTATTACCCCCGGAGTTTCGGCTTCGGGGGTTCTTTACGTTTGGCGGGCGGAGTCAGAAGAACTTTCCCCTAAAAAAGGAGGAAAAGAAAAATGGGTAACGGATTATTACAAAGTATTGCGGACAATGTGATTTTTGTCCTTGTCTGCGTGGGCGTGGCGGCGGCGCTGTTTCTGATCGCCTATGGCACGGAAAAGACGGTGCAGAAGAAAAATGGGGTGACAGAGCGCATCCTCACCACCAGAAAGATCACTATGATCGGGCTGTTTTCGGCGCTTTCCGTGATCTTACATATGATGGACTTCCCGGTTCCGTTTCTGGCGCCCGGATTCTATCAGCTGGATTTCTCCGAGATTCCCGCGCTGGTGGGAGCTTTTGCCTTCGGTCCCGTGGCAGGCGTGATGATCGAGTTTTGCAAGATCCTCTTAAAGCTGGTAATCAAGGGAACGAGCACAGCCTTTGTGGGAGACCTTGCCAATTTTGTGATCGGCTGCAGCCTTGTTCTGCCCGCGTCGATCCTGTACATGTTTAAGAAGACCAAGAAGAGGGCTGTTGCAGCTTGTGTGGCAGGCTCCCTGATTATGACAGTGTTCGGGTCGGCGTTTAACGGCGTTTACCTGCTCCCAGCATTTTCCAAACTTTTCGGGATGCCTCTGGAGGCCATTATCGCGGCAGGCGCGGAGATCAACGGAAATATTCATAACATAACGAGTTTTGTGATCTTTGCTGTGGCGCCTTTGAATATTGTAAAGAGCGCGGCGGCGTCGGGAGTCACGATGCTGATCTATAAACCTTTAAGCCCGATTTTGAAAAATGCCAGTCCCGTCATGGAAAGACGCGCTGGAGAGATTTCCAATTCGGGAAATGCGTGATGTATCAATGGTGAGAAGGGGTTAATATAATATTTTAGAAGGAAAATACTACTTTTCTGAGGAGAAGTAGTATTTTCTTTTTTGTAAGCTTCCTGTAAGATTTTTGTAAGATTCTTATTGTAAAATAATGCAAGAAGAACTTTAAAGGCGATGAGGGCAGTGCGATGAATTGACGCGGTTTTTAAGAATGATTTAAGATTTTAGTGTGCTACTTTTAAGAAAAAGATGGTAAGGTATACTGGACATGACAGAAAAAGATGAAGACAGAAGGGGACTTGTTTCGTTATAGAAAAAAGATACCAGTACGGTTTAGAACATACATAGAGTAAGGAAAGGAAATCGGCATCATGGGGACATTGGTGGAAATCCGGGATATCTGCAAGGTCTACAATCCCGGGGAAAATGAAGTGAAGGCGCTGGATCATGTGAGCCTGACCATCGGGGAAGGAGAGTTCGTGGCGATTATCGGGCATTCCGGCTCGGGAAAATCCACGCTGATGAACATGCTGGGCTGTCTGGACGTGCCTACAAGCGGCAGCTATTTTCTGCATGGGCATGATGTGGGCAGCATGTCGGACGACGAGCTTTCAGACATCCGAAATCAGGAGATCGGCTTTGTATTTCAGGGGTTTAACCTGATTCCCAGCCTGACGGCGGTGGAGAACGTGGAGCTGCCGCTGATTTACCGGGGTGTGGGCAAGAAGGAGCGGGTGGAGCTGTCGGAGAAGGCGCTCGATAAGGTTGGGCTTGCCAAGCGAAAGACCCACAAGCCGTCCGAGATGTCCGGCGGACAGCAGCAGAGAGTAGCGATTGCCAGGGCGATTGCGCAGGCGCCGCCCATCATTCTGGCGGACGAGCCGACGGGAAACCTGGACTCCGGGTCCACGAGGGAGATCATGGACATTCTGCGGGGGCTGCATGAGGAGGGCAGGACAGTGATACTGATCACGCATGACGACGAGATTGCGGCACGGGCGAAGCGTGTCATAAAGATTATGGACGGAAAAATAGAGGAGGATTATGAAAATGTTTCGGAAGGCGAAGAATAAGGCGGAAAATGCGGTGGAAAGTACGGATATCACGGATGTGAAGCCGAAGAAGGAAAAGGTTCCCATGGATAAGGAGAAGAAGAAAAAGATACGCCGCCGGGTAATTGCCGGCGTTCTGGCGGTACTCGTTGCGGCTTTTTTTGTGAGAAATTCCCTTATGGCTAAAAACGCGGCTCCGATGGTAACTACCGTAGCGGTCACAACGGGAGATGTAGAGCAGATACTGAGCACCGGCGGCACGGTGAAGAGCGATGAGATAAGGACTTACTTTGCGCCTTTGTCGGTGGAGGTCGGCGAAGTGATGGTGAGCACCGGCGATACGGTGAAAAAGGGCGAAGTGATGCTCACCTTTGACGAGAAGGCGCTGGCCGAGGAAAAGCAGGCGGCGGAGTATAAGATGGCATCAAACGAGGGTGGCTACGAAAGTTCCGTTCATAAGAATAGTGAGTACATAGCGGATTTGTCAGAGGCGAACCGCAATTTGGCGGTGCTGGAGCAGCAGATTGCGGATAATGAAAATCTGCTCAAAGAAATCAATAAAAAGATCGAGGATAAGAAAGCCGGCTGGTCCTATAACGGGGCGGCCCTGCAGGCATCCATTTTGGAGCAGCAGAAAAGGATCACGGACGAGAAGCAGCGTTTGGAGGAGCGTCACGCCTGGGAGGCGGAGCAGCAGCTGGATTCTGACGATGAGGAAAAGAAGGAGAAGGATGAGGCGGCTAAGGCGCAGATCGCCTATGACGAGGAAGTTCTGCTGAATCTGCAGGAGCAGGCACAGTATAACGCCTACGAGGAACAGAATAATAAAGAAATCAGAGATCTGCAGAGGCAGGCAAATGAGGTGGAGGAACTGATAGCCTCCTATAAAGAGTATAAGTCCGAAATGAAATCCCAGAAAGCCACCTCAGAGTCCGGGGTTCTGGATGCGGGCGGCAAGGCGAAGCTGGAGGCGGACACGGCGCTTGAGAAACTGACCAATCAGGAGAAGCTGGACGCCATTGCCGAGGTGGAGAACGGGTTGAAAGCCGATTTCGGCGGCGTGGTCACAGAGCTCGAGGCGATAGCAGGACAGCCGCCCACGGAGAGCGGAAAGCTGGTGACCATAGAGAGCACGGAGAAGGTATATGTGAGGCTCAGCGTCTCCAAATACGATCTGGAAAAGATTGCCGTGGGGCAGAAGGCGGATATCAATATTGCGGGAAAGACTTACGAGGGCACGGTGAGCAAGATTGACGGTATGGCGACCCAGAATAACAGCGGCGCCATGGTGGTTGGCGTGGACGTAAACATCGACAACCCGGATGACAGTATCTTTCTGGGCGTAGAGGCTAAGGTCTATGTCCACATGGCGAAGGCGGAGGGTGTAATCACGGTTCCCCTCGAGGTGATCAACAGCGACCGTGACGGCGACTTTGTGTACGTGGAGGAGAACGGCGTGGTGGCGAAGAAGCGCATTACCACGGGTATCGCATCCGACAGCGTCAGCGAGGTGAAGGAGGGACTTGCGGAAGGCGACAACGTAATTATGGCGAACGGCATGGAATTTGAGGACGGCACGGTGGTGACAGCAATGCCGATGCCTTAGTGCAAAAAGAACGGCGAAAGACGTCCCGCCATAGGACGGGGACGCAAAGTCAGAAAAGTTGACTTGGAAGTTCTATGCTTCGTCGTATGATGAAAGAAAATAAAGGACAGGGAACAAAATGGGACAGATATGGGAATACATAAAAATTGCCCTGATGAATATCAAGAGCAATAAAGGGCGCTCCGCCCTCACCATGCTGGGCATTATTATTGGCATTTCCTCCGTTATTATGATTATATCCATCGGTAACGGGGTGCGCGGCTCGGTCAACGACGAGCTGGAAAATATGGGTGGCGGACTGATTGCCATTTACACCAACGATAACGAGGAAGGCAATGATGTAAAGTTTACGGAGGAAGACTTTGCGCTGATCAAGGAAAAGGTGGAGCATGTGAAGGGCGCCACGGTGCAGTACGGCTATTACGGCGCCACGGCCAAAGGGCGAAAAGGCGACTTTATGGCGGTATTAAACGGCGGCAATACGGCGCTGCAGTACGCGATTGGCAAGGAGCCGATTGTCAAAGGCAGATATTTTTCGCAGAGTGAATGTGACGCGGCGAGCATGGTCTGCGTCATCTCGGAGAGCGCGGCAAGGTCGCTGTTCGGCACCACGGACGTGGTGGGTATGACTTTTGAGATGAGCCTCTGGGATGTGAGCCAGGATCTGCGGATCGTCGGTATCAGACAGGATACGCCGGCCGGTATCATTGCCGCGATGAACGGCGGCGGCTATCTGCAGGTGGAGATGCCGCTGACGGCCATGGCGGCAGGCTATGGGCTGTGGATCGGCGAATTCAGCCAGCTCTATGTGGTGGCGGAGAGTTCCGAGTATGTATCACAGGTGGCGGCGGATACCATCCGCCTTCTCGAAAACCGCTACAACGTGCGGGGAGAGAATAAGATCCTGATGGAAAGCTTCGCGGATTTTTCGGCGCAGTTTGACCAGATCATCGGGATGCTCACGCTGTTTATCTCCTTTGTGGCGGCGATTTCCCTGTTGGTGGGCGGTATTGGCGTTATGAACATCATGCTCGTGTCCGTGACAGAGCGGACGCGGGAGATCGGCATCCGCAAGTCGCTCGGCGCCAGAACGAAGTCGATCCTCTTACAGTTCCTGGCGGAAGCGGGTATCATCACACTGATCGGCGGTCTGATCGGCATTTTGCTTGGCGTGCTGAGCGCAAAGGTAATCTGCGGTGTTCTGGGCTATACGGCGCAGATCGACGTGCCCACGGTGATTATCGCGGCGGCGTTCTCCTCGGGCGTTGGTATCTTCTTCGGCATTTACCCTGCGAGGAAGGCGGCGAAGCTTAGCCCGATTGAGGCGCTGCGGCACGAATAGTGTGAGAAGTACTAAGTCTCACACAGGAGAATGCCAAAAGGCGGCATTCTCCGCATTGCAGTATGGGCATATTTCACTTGCACTTTCGGGGAAATTTAGTATAATAGATTTCAGTATGGAAATCGAATTTGACGTTAAAATAACACCTAATATTTTATATGATTATATGCTGCAGCACACGTATTCGCGCCTGCCCGGACTTATGGGTACGCTTGTAGGTGTGCTGATGCTGTTTCTTTTTGCGGCGAACAGGCAGCCTCTGATTCTCATTATCGCGCTTGTGATTTTGCTGTATCTGCCCTGGACGCTCTTTTTGCGGGCGGCTTCCCAGGCGAAGGCCAATCCGGCATTTCAGAAGCCGCTGCACTATAAGCTTTCGGACGAGGGCATACAGGTCTCGCAGGACGGCGTTACGGAGCAGATGGCATGGGACGGCATGGTAAAAGCCATCTCCACGCCGAAGAGCATTGTGGTTTATACCACGGCGGTGAACGCCTGCATTTTTCCGAAGCGGGACCTGGGTGACGGGAAGATGAAAGCGATTGAGATTATTTCTACGCATATGCCGCCCAGGAAGGTGAAGATCCGGGCGTGAGAAACGCGAAGAAAACTTCTAAGGACGTGCCGCCATTGGACGGGAACAAAGTCAGCAAAGCTGGCTTGGAAGTTCTATGGTTCGCGTGGGGAAATGCCCAAATGCGGCATTCTCCGCGTTGAAGGTGAGCAGATATGAATGAAACAATAGAGAGCCGCAGTGCGGCGGATACATTCGCATACGGAAAGGCGCTCGGAAAGAAAGCGGTTCCCGGGGAGATATATACGCTGACCGGGGATCTTGGCGTGGGCAAGACCGTGTTTACGCAGGGGTTTGCGGCGGGGCTTGACATCACGGAACCGGTGAGCAGCCCCACCTTTACAATCCTGCAGAGCTACGAGGAGGGCAGACTTGCGCTCTATCATTTCGACGTGTACCGCATCGGCGACGTGGCGGAGATGGAAGAGATCGGGTATGAGGACTGTTTTTTCGGGGAGGGAGTCTGTCTGATTGAGTGGGCGGACCTGATCCGTGAAATTCTGCCGAATGACTGCATCCGCATTGTCATAGAGAAGGATCTGGCGCAGGGATTTGACTATCGGCGGATTACCATAGAGCGCTAGGGGAAAAGTGTCTGCGGAGATTTTGTATAGAGATGTGACAGAAAAATGCGAAGAATTTATTCTAGGCAAAGAAAGACAGGGCGGGAACTTGAAAATTTTGGCGCTTGACAGTTCCGGGCTGGTTGCCTCTGTGGCGCTGGCGGAGGATGACAATTTAATTGCGGAATACACTGTGCAGTATAAGAAGACCCATTCCCAGACGCTTTTACCCATGCTGGAAGAGATCGGCAGGATGGTGGATCTGGATCTTTCCACGGTGGATGCCATAGCGGTGGCGGCAGGTCCTGGTTCGTTTACGGGGCTGCGGATCGGTTCGGCTACGGCAAAGGGATTGGCGTTCGCCCTCGGGAAACCGATTATTCCCGTGCCGACGGTGGACGGACTCGCTTTTCAGATGTACGGGGCAAAGGATCTGGTGTGTCCGATTATGGACGCCAGAAGAAGTCAGGTATATACCGGGATTTATGAATTTGTTCCTGACCGGGGCGGTCGGTTTATATATGACATGCGTGTTATCAGAGAGCAGTGCGCTGTGGCGTTTGACGAGATTGCAGAGGCTTTGAATGAACTTGACAGGAGCGTCATATTTTTGGGGGACGGCGTACCTGTCTTTCAGGAGCGGATGGAGCAGATGATGCGTGTGCCTTATACGACGGCGCCGCTGCACCGGGCGAGACAGTCGGCGGCAGCCCTCGCTTCTCTCGGAAGACTTTATTATGAGAAAGGCAGAACGGTTGACGGCGCGGCTTTTGCGCCGGATTATCTGCGGCTTTCGCAGGCGGAACGGGAGCGCGCCGAAAAGGAGCGTGAAGTATCCCAATGATTGTATATCGTAAAATGCGGGCGGAGGATGTGCCTTTTATCAGCCGTCTGGAGGAGGAGACTTTTTCCATGCCGTGGTCGGCGGACTCCTTCCTGCAGATGATCGAGAGGGAGGATACCGCGTATTTTGTGGCGGAGGAGAACGGACGGCTTCTCGGCGGCTGTGGACTGCTTCTGATTGTGGGTGAGGGCAATATCACCAATGTGGTGGTGTCTCCCGGGGCAAGAAGGCGTGGCGTTGCGACGGGACTGTTGACGTATCTGATCTCGGAAGGTGACCGGGCAGGTTTGACAGCCTATACGCTGGAGGTGCGGGTCAGCAATGCAGCGGCTATCGGTTTGTATGAGAAGCTGGGCTTTGTGTCCGAGGGTATCCGCCCGAATTTCTATGAAAAACCAACAGAAGATGCAATGATTATGTGGAAGAGATAGGCAGCGCATGGAACAATTACCACTGTCATCAGGCCTTTTGTCTGCTAGAATAGAGACAGTGGATTTTGAAGGAGGATTGTCATGCGTGAATATATAGAAGACAGAAAGTTGACCAAGGTAGTCTGCAATGCCTGCGGCAAAAATTTGCTGGTAGAAAATGGCATTTTGAAAGAAGAGTGTATCCATGTGGATCACGACTTCGGTTTCTTCGGTTCAAAGGACGGGGAGAGCGACAGCTTTGACTTGTGCGAAGCGTGTTATGAGAAGATGATCGCCGGATTTTTTGTACCCGTGGAACGGCGGGAAAGGAAGGAACTTTTGTAGGCTGCCTCCAATGAGGGAAAGCGGGAGCGGGACATGGTCCGGCTGCCTGCATGGAGGGAGATATGTTAGATATCTGTTTACTGGGTACAGGCGGGATGATGCCCCTGCCGCGCAGATGGCTCACTTCGCTGATGGCGAGGTATAATGGAAAAAGTATATTGATTGACTGTGGGGAGGGAACCCAGATTGCCATGAAGGAGAAGGGCTGGAGCCCGAAGCCGATTGACGTGATCTGCTTTACCCACTTTCACGCGGATCATATCAGCGGCCTTCCGGGGATGCTGCTCACTATGGGCAATGCAGAACGCACGGAGCCGCTGCTTTTAATTGGCCCGAAAGGATTGACCAGAGTAGTTAATTCCCTGCGGGTGATCGCGCCGGAACTGCCGTTTGAGATTATCTGTCAGGAGATCACGGAGCCGGAACAGTCGTTTTCTATCGGCGGGTTTCGGATAGAGGCGTACCGCGTCAACCACAATGTAGTGTGTTATGGCTACAGTATTGTAATTGACCGTATCGGAAAATTTGACGTGGAGAAGGCGCAGGCTTTAAATATTCCGAGAAATTACTGGAATCCCCTGCAGAAAGGTGAGATAATAGAGGCGGATGGACGTACCTTTTCGCCGGACATGGTGCTGGGGGCGGCGAGAAAAGGTTTAAAGGTCACCTACTGTACGGATACGAGGCCGACAGAGAGCATTGTGAAAAATGCGTCCGGGGCGGATCTGTTTATCTGCGAGGGGATGTACGGCGAGCCGGAGAAGGCGCAGAAGGCGAAAGAATATAAGCATATGACGTTCTACGAGGCGGCGGAAATGGCAAAGCGCGCCGGGGTGCGGGAGATGTGGCTGACGCATTACAGTCCGTCGCTGATCCACCCGGAGGAGTTTATGCCCGGGGTGCGGAAAATTTTCCCGAACGCTGTGGCGGCAAGGGACGGTAGAAGTGTGGACCTCCTCTTTCAGGATGAGGAATAAAGCGGCGGACGCTTTGGAATCGGGAAAAATCAGCCGATATAAAGGGTAAAGGGAGTAACGCAGTCGGATACAGGAGGGGAAGATGAAAGGTTCAAAGGTTGCTAAGACAGTAATTATAGTGGTTGCTCTTGCAGCAATCATTCTGGTTTACTACTATTATCTGGGACACCGGGCGAAACGACAGGAGGTCGAGGAGGCGATTGCCGCTACCGTGGTGCAGAGTATACTGATGCGGGACCTGGAGCATAATTATCCGCCGACGCCCAAAGAAGTGGTGAAATACTACGCGGAGATCACGGAATGTTTCTACAATGAGACTTATTCGGACGAAGAACTTTTACAGCTCGCGGGTAAGATACAGAAGTTATATGACGCGGAACTTGTGGCGAACAAGACGCAGGATCAGTACATACAGGACCTGCGGGATGAGATTGCCACGATGAAGGGCGGGCAGCTTACGGTTGCAAGCTATGAAGTTTCCGCCAGTACCGATGTGGAATACTTTACGCAGGACGAATATTCCTGCGCCAGATTATACTGTACGTTTTATTTGAAAAAGCAGGGGAGCGGCAGGGTGCCGTCGCAGGAGCGGTTCGTGCTCAGGCAGGACGGGGACGGCCATTGGAAGATTCTCGGCTGGGAGCTGGTGGAGGATTGAGTGATGGAAAATACTGGGGAAACCGTGACGATACTTGCCGTGGAGACTTCCTGTGACGAGACGGCGGCAGCGGTGGTTGAAAACGGCAGGGAAGTGTTATCCAATGTGATATCCTCCCAGATTGCCCTGCACACACTATACGGTGGCGTGGTGCCGGAGATTGCCTCCCGCAAACATATCGAAAAGATAAATCAGGTGATGGCGGAGGCGCTTTTGCAGGCGGGGAAAAATCTTTCCGACATGGATGCCATCGCGGTTACTTACGGGCCGGGACTTGTTGGGGCGCTTCTGGTAGGGGTGTCCGCAGCGAAGGCAGTCAGTTTTGCATCGGGTATTCCGCTGGTCGGCGTGCATCATATTGAAGGACATATCAGTGCGAATTACATAGAAAATAAAGAATTGGAGCCGCCCTTTGTCTGCCTGGTCGTTTCCGGCGGACATTCCCATCTTGTGGTGGTAAGGGACTACGGGGAATATGAGATTTTAGGCCGTACAAGGGATGACGCGGCAGGGGAAGCTTTTGACAAGGTGGCGCGCGCGATTGGGCTCGGCTATCCCGGCGGCCCTAAAATCGACAAGGTGTCAAAGGAAGGAAATCCGAACGCCATTGCATTTCCGAGGGCAAAGGTGGGTGATTCCGACTATGATTTCAGTTTCAGCGGTTTGAAGTCCGCGGTTTTGAATTACCTCAATTCCTGTGAGATGAAGGGAGAAACTTTCAGCCAGGCTGATGTGGCGGCATCCTTTCAGAAGGCTGTAGTGGATGTGCTTACAGAGCATTCCATGCATGCGGTGGAGTCCTGCGGTATAAAGAAATTTGCCATTGCCGGCGGTGTGGCGTCCAATTCGGCGCTCAGGGAAGCGCTTACAAAAGCCTGCGGGGAACGTAGCGTGGCGTTTTACCGCCCCTCGCCCCTTCTGTGCACGGACAATGCGGCGATGATCGGCGCGGCGGGTTATTTCGAGTATATAAAGGGCGTGCGGCACGGGTATGATTTGAACGCGGTACCGAACTTGAAATTGGGAGAGTAGAGAATATGGCTAAAAGGAGATGCACTGCCATTGTGCTGGCGGCAGGGCGAGGCAGCCGCATGGAGAGCGCCGTGGCAAAGCAGTATATGCTGCTGCGGGGCCGACCGCTTATTTGGTACGCATTACATGCGGTAGAAGAATCCTCTGTGATTGATGACTGCATTCTGGTCACTGGCACGGAGGATATTTGTTATGTAAGGGAAGAAATTGTGGCAAAGTATGGTTTCTCCAAAGTGACGGCTGTTGTGGCGGGGGGAAAAGAGCGGTATGATTCCGTGTATAGCGGGCTTGCGGCGGCCGCGGGCAGCGGCACGGCCGACAGCCGTGCGCCTGGCCATGACGGTTACATTTTCATCCAGGACGGCGCAAGACCCTTTTTGACGGAGGAGATTCTGGAACGCTGTTATGGGGCAGTTCAGGAGGACCATGCCTGCGTGGCGGGAATGCCGGTGAAGGACACCATAAAAGTCGTGGACGGAAGCGGTTTTGCAAGACAGACGCCGGATAGAAATTATATGTGGCAGGTGCAGACGCCACAGGTTTTTGACGCGGCGTTAATTCTTTCCGCTTACGAAAGACTGATGCAGGAGAAGGAAAGGCTGCTGCGGGAGGGCGTTTCGATCACGGATGACGCCATGGTGGTGGAAACTTTTACGGACTGTAAGGTCAGGCTGGTGGAAGGAGACTATAGGAACATTAAAGTTACGACGCCGGAGGACATGGCGGTGGCGGAAGCTTTTTTGAACTGTGGTGATACACTGCAGCAGGAAGGTCAGTTACAGGAGAAGATATGAAAATAGAAAAAATAGTGCAGGCGGAAGATATGCGGTATGCCAGAATACAGCAGCTGGTGGATCTGCTCTGTCATCAAGGGCAGGGGAATCCTGACGGTTTCATGGAAAATGCGCTGCAGGAGCCGTTTTCTGTCGGGATGAAGATAAAGGTGGATGGCAGTAAAATTACGATCAGGAACAGGGAGTATTCTTCTATTGAGCTGCAAAAGGTTACAATCAATACGGAGGGTACATTGACGGTATACAACCGTGACGGCAGGAAACTGTGCGGCAGTATCTGGCTCAATTCATCTACAAAAAATGTTGAATTGTTCTGTGTGTGGGTGAGAAGACATTGTGTACCCGTGGAAGTGGTTACGGGCAAGGGAGAAAAAGCGCTGCAGATACTTATATTGGTGGTTGCTTTAGCGGCGTGGTTTCTATATAAAGCGTTAACGATTCTGAATCGCTGAAAGCAGACGGACTTAGAATGTTATGGGTGAAGAGACGGGAAAAGGTGAGAAAATTTGAAGATCGGGGCGCACAGATATATAGCTGTCAAAAAAATGAAAAAACGGGTTGACAGGGGAGCCCATCTTTGCTAGAATAATTTTTGCGCTCGACTTAAAGCAGGCGCAAAGCGAACACGGAGAGGTATCGAAGTGGTCATAACGAGGCGGTCTTGAAAACCGTTTGTCCGCAAGGGCGCGTGGGTTCGAATCCCACCCTCTCCGCTGGAGATCCCTCTCCGACCGAATCCTTTTTCTTCGGTAATATTTTATTGGTATTTAGCTATGTCTGGAGATGTACCCAAGATGGCTGAAGGGACACCCCTGGAAAGGGTGCAGGTCGTTGATAGCGGCGCGAGGGTTCAAATCCCTCCATCTCCGTAGCGTCGAAGTAAATTCCTACAGAATTTACTTCTGAAGAATACTCCATATTCTTCGCGGCGCAGCAAAATATTGTTCCTTGACAAATAAACAGTAATGCAACCCTGAAAAGATTCCAAAGAAGATTTTCAGAAGAGTATCGAACGATACAAACTAACAAACAGTATTAAGGGTAAAAAAGAAGCCAAGCTTGTTTTGACCCGGATCAAAAACCAACCGGGAGAGGGATACCGAGGACCACGGAGTGGTACTCGTAAAGTTAATCCCGGAGGGATTTACTTTTTTTTAAGAGAGTTTGATCCTGGCTCAGGATGAACG
>CAJTTZ010000001.1 GCA_910579505.1 uncultured Lachnospiraceae bacterium | reverse complement strand
TGAAGCCCCCCTCAAGATGAGATATCCCAGGATTTATCCGAAGACCCCTCTGAGAGTAAGAGGTAGATAGGCATGGGGTGGAAGCACAGCAATGTGTGGAGCTGACATGTACTAATAGGTCGACGGCTTAACCAGAGGCAAATACCTGCCAAATAAACCTCAAGGGAACCGCAGGCGGTTCTTTGCGGGTTGGGATAAGCGGGAAGTATACGGATGGAAAAAGGAGATTCAGTTTTCGGTTTTGAGGGTATGTTTTAAGTTTATTAACACTATTTACAAAAAAATGTAATTAGTGTTTTTTTTTTAGAATATTTGTGATATAATAAGATAAATCTGAGATTGCCTCTAAATTTGCTTGGTTTTTAGGGAAATGAATGTGCAATCTGAAAGATGCGAGGGTATTTTCTAAATATATAACGTGAGGTGGATTGCATGGATACAAAGATTCTGCTTGAAAATGGAACAAATGAGCTGGAGGTACTTGAATTTAAGCTGGACGGGAATGCTTACGGTATCAATGTGGCGAAGATCAAGGAAATCATTAACTATCAGGAAGTGACGCCCGTACCGAATGCACATCCGAGCGTAGAAGGCATTTTTATGCCGCGCGATACGATGATTACGGCGATTGACTTGAAGAACTGCTTACAGAGAGGTGTGTCTGAGCCCGGCGGTCTCTTTATTGTCACGAATTTTAATAAGCTGGATATCGCATTTCATGTGGATTCTGTGGTTGGTATTCATCGTGTGTCCTGGAGGGAGATCATTAAGCCGGGTACTACGATATCCACGTCAGAAGACGGTGTATCGACTGGTATCATCAAGTTTGACGACAGACTGATCATTATTCTTGACTTTGAGAAGATTGTAACGGATATCAATCCCGAGACCGGCCTTAAAGTCGCTGATATTGAGGAACTTGGCGAGAGACACAGGATTGATGTGCCGATTCTGATTGCGGAAGATTCGCCGCTTTTGAATAAGCTGATTGTGGACTCGTTACATAAGGCAGGCTATGTGAACCTGATTCACACAGAGAATGGCCAGCAGGCTTATGATGTGATTCAGGAGTGCAAGAAAGAGGGGACGCTCAGAGATCATGTACAGTGTATCATAACGGATATCGAGATGCCGCTTATGGATGGACACCGCTTGACGAAGCTTGTGAAATCTGATGACGAGACAAAGGATATCCCGATTGTTATTTTCTCTTCGCTTGTCAATGAGGATATGAAGAGAAAGGGAGAAGCTCTTGGGGCAAATGCGCAGCTTTCCAAGCCGGAAATCGGTAATTTGGTACGTGTGGTTGATGAACTGGTCTTGGCAAATAGGTAAGCAGAACAAATAAAGAGGTAAAGACCGGGAAATTCCCGGTCTTTCTTTTTCTGTGCAGAGGAAATGAAAAGATGGATAGCCAATTACAGGAAATAAGGGATAAGATTCAGAATGCGGAAATGGTGCTGGTCGGATTGGGAGAAGGATTCCAGTATGGATGGGGCGCGCTTGTGCAGGACGATAGGTACCGGGAGATTGAACGGGAGATCGGGGACGAGGAACGTTACGTCTGGATTGTGCCTTTTTTGCAGAAAATGATACTGCGCCGGGAGCGGGAAAACAGATGGGACTGCGCCTATCTGGCGCTGAAAGCGCTTCTGGAAAATAAAAATTATTTTGTCGTTTCTCTGTGTATAGACGATTATCTGTATGGGGCGGGGCTTGATGAAAAGAAGCTTGTGACGCCCTGTGGAGGTTTCCGCAGGATGCAGTGTGATCAAAACTGTGCGGGAGAATTGTTTGAGATGCCTGAGGAAACGTATGAGGCTGTCCTGCAGTATTACAGGGGGGAACGGTCCTTGTCAGATCTGGAGGAGCCGGTTTGCGCACGGTGTGGCGGGAAACTGCGGTTTAACCAGCTTGGCGTAAAGCAGTATGCGCAGGAGGGATATCTGGAGCAGTGGAATGTCTACACAAAATGGCTGCAGGGGACTGTAAACAGAAGGCTGTGTATACTGGAACTGGGGGCGGGAATGAGTTATCCCGGCATTATTCGGTTTCCTTTTGAAAAGATGGTTTATTACAATCAAAAAGCGAATTTATACCGTGTACATCCCAGACTTTATCAATTAGGGGAAGCGATTGCGGACAGGAGCACGGGGATCGCCACAAATCCTGTTGATTTTCTGGGCTTATTAGGAAATTGCGGCAGCGTGAAACATTGAGGGAGAATGCGGAGTGATCTCTGAATTGGGCGCTATCATTTTGGAAAAGGGATTTGTTAAATGGGGGAAGATGTGATAAAATGTGAGGTAGTGCGACATAAAATAATGTGAGTAACTATGAAGTGCGGAATAGTTGCAAATGGGGAGAAAGTATGAGCTCGAGTGAAGCATATTTAGACAGTTTATTGGATTCCATACTGGGTGGCGGGAAATCGGACGGAGAAAAAGACGCTGCATCCGGGGTGGAAGGCGCAGACAACCAGACAACTCCTGCGGATGGCGGGAAAGCCATGTCTTCTCAGGAGATAGAGGAGATGCTGGTATCTATGGGAACTCTTGGGGGAGCGGAGGAAGAACCGCAGGAACAGAGTGATTCCGAGGCGGAAGATATGGAGGCCATGCTTGCATTTATGAATGAGCATAACCCGGCCGATTCCGTTTCCAAAGACGGGGAGCAGGCGGCAGACGGCCTTGATATAGAAGAAAGTGCATTATCAGACGATTTTGCGTTGGAAGATACAGACGCGGGTGAGAGCATGATGGACGGTCTGGATGAATTGTCGCTGGATAATCTGGATCTTGGCGGGGGCAGCGCAGACGAGGGCGCATTGGATGACCTATCGCTGGATAATCTGGATCTTGGCGGGGGCAGCGCGGACGAGGGCGCATTGGATGACCTATCGCTGGATAATCTGGATCTTGGCGAAAGCAGCGCAGACGAGGGCGCATTGGATGACCTATCGCTGGATAATCTGTCTTTGGATGACCTGGATCTTGGCGAAAGCGGCGCAGACGAGGGCGCGCTGGATGACCTATCGCTGGATAATCTGTCTTTGGATGACCTGAATCTCGGTGAGGACGGCGCAGATGAGGGTGTGTCGGATGACCTATCGCTGGATAACCTGTCTTTGGATGATCTGGATCTTGGCGGAAGCGGCGCAGATGAGGGCGCAATAGATGACCTTTCACTGGATAACCTGTCTTTGGATGATCTGGACCTTGGCGGGAGCGGCGCAGACGAGGGCGCGTTGGATGGTCTTTCACTGGATGATTTGTCTTTGGACGATCTGGATCTTGGCGGGAGCGGTGCAGACGAGGGCGCGTCAGACGATTTTTCACTGGATGGACTGGATCTTGGCGAGAGCGGCGGGGACGAAGGTGCAATGGATAGTTTGTCACTGGATGATCTGGCACTGGAAGAATCGGAAAGTGTGGATGGCGGGATGGATGGATTGATGTCTGAGGAAGATATTGACCGTCTTCTGAGCGGCGATTTGTCTGATGGCGGAGGCGGTGCAGATGATTTTGCCCTGGAGGAGACGGGAGAAAGCGACGAAGATCTCTCGGCGCTGTTGGCAGGGATGGACCATAATGAAGATTTGTCTGAAATTAATGACCTGTTAGAAGGAGCTGACCAGGGTATTTCCCCGGATGACGATATACTGGCGATGCTGGAAGGCGCGGATGACGGTGGGGACGGCAGCTTTGATTTCTTTGAAAGTGATGAAGCGGCGAAGGAAGCGGAGAGCATCAGGGAGCTTACACCGGAAGAGATAGCGGCACGGGAAGGCGGAGAGAAACCGAAGAAAGAGAAAAAGAAGCGTAAGAAGCTGTTCGGAAAAAAGAAGAAGAGCGAAGAAACCCAAGTTGAAGCCGAAGAGACAGGGGATGAACTGGAGGCACTTTTAGCGGAAGTTGCGGAGCAGGATACAGGAGCGGAAGAAGCGGAGGAACAGGAAGAGAAGAAGCCCGGATTTTTTGCAAAGCTGATGAATTTCCTGCTGGAGACAGATGAAGAGGACGAAGATCCTGTTGCGGCGGAAATTCTGGCGGATAATGCCGGCGAGATGGGAAATGTTACCGATGAGAATAAAGAGCTCCTCGAGGAGCTGAAGGAAGAGGATAAGAAGGGCAAAAAGAAGAAAAAGAAAGATAAGAAGAAAGGTAAGAAGGGAAAAGAAGGAGAAGGAGAAGGCGAAGCAGAAGAGGACGCCGAGGGCGAAGAGGAAGATAAAAAGCCAAAGAAAAGGAGAAAGAAAGAAAAGAAGAAAAAAGAAGAGGAAGAGGTAGATCTGTTTGCGCCGCCGGAGAAGAAACTCTCCAAAAAGAAAGTAATAACAGTGTTTATGTTCTGCGGCACGATAGCAGCCTGCATTGTGTTGCTGTCCTCTTTCCTGCCAAACTATACGGAAAAGAGGGGAGCACATGTGGCATATGATCATCAGGATTATGCCCAGGTGTATGATCTTCTGTACGGGAAGAAGTTAAACGAGCAGGATGAAGTTATATTCCAGCGGAGTAATCTGATTTTGCAGATGAACCGAAAGCTTACTTCCTATGAAAATTATGTAAACCTAGATATGCGTCTGGAATCCTTGAATGCATTGATAACGGGTGTGGCGCGCTATCAGGAGATTTTGCCGGAGGCGGAAGCCTACAACGTGGTAGGTGAGGTTAGCGGAATTTATACGCAGATTCTGGAGAGACTGTCGGCGGACTTTGGCATCTCGGAAGCGGATGCGATGGAGATTATTGCTTCGGAAGATGATGTGACCTATTCGCAGAAACTTGAGGCAGTTATAAACGGAGAGGTATATGGTGAGGATGTTCCGGCAGGAAGGCAGGATGTGCTGCCGGAGGAAGAGGAAATTATCGAGAGAATTGACGGGCTGGAGACTGAGGGCGAACAGACGACAGACATACAGACGGATGTGATCCCAAAAGAGGATATGCTGCCAGAGGAAATGATGGATGAACCTGTGCCGGCGGATGACAATGCAGATGAATAAACTGCTCTGACATGGAGGAAATGATGGTAGCGATTATTGATTATGACGCCGGAAATATCAAGAGTGTGGAAAAGGCGGTGGCGCTGCTCGGACATGAGGCTGTGTTGACAAGAGACAGGGAAGAAATCCTCTTGGCGGATCACGTGATCCTGCCCGGCGTGGGTGCCTTTGGCGACGCCATGGGTAAGCTGCACGGCTACGGGCTGGTTCCTGTAATCCGGGAGGCTGTGGATAAAAAGATTCCGTTTCTCGGGATATGTCTGGGCTTACAGCTCATGTTTGAGAGCAGCGAGGAGGCGCCCGGTGTGGAGGGGCTTGGGCTTTTACCCGGAAAAATCCTTCGCATTCCAGATGGGGAGGATCTGAAAATACCCCACATTGGCTGGAACTCCCTGACATTTCCGAATCCGGGACGGCTGTTTTTGGGGATTGCGGAAGGCGCTTATGTGTATTTCGTGCATTCCTACTATTTAAAAGCGGACGATCCGCAGATCGTGAAGGCAGCCACGGAGTACGGAACACTGATTCACGCTTCGGTGGAGCGGGACAATGTCTTTGCCTGTCAGTTTCACCCGGAGAAAAGCTCGGAGACGGGACTTAAGATATTACAGAACTTTTTAGAAATATAGAATGGAGCAGCGATGCACACAAAGCGGATTATTCCCTGCCTCGATGTGAAAAACGGCAGGGTTGTCAAGGGCGTTAATTTCATCAATTTTAAGGATGCGGGCGATCCGGCAGAGGTCGGCGCGGCTTATGACAAGTCGGGGGCGGACGAGCTTGTATTTCTGGATATCACGGCTTCCTCTGACGCGAGGGACACGGCTGTTGAGATGGTGAGAAAGGTTGCCGAGAAGGTGTTTATCCCCTTTACGGTGGGAGGCGGCATCCGCACGGTAGATGATTTTAAGGCGATTCTGCGGGAGGGTGCGGATAAGGTTTCCGTCAATTCGGCGGCGATCATGAATCCTAATCTGATCAGCGAAGCGGCGGATAAATTCGGCAGTCAGTGCGTGGTAGTGGCAATTGATGCGAAAAGGCGCGCCGACGGGAAAGGGTTTACCATCTACAAAAACGGCGGCCGCGTGGATATGGGGATTGACGCCGTGGAATGGGCCATGGAAGCGGAAAAGCTGGGGGCGGGAGAGATTCTTCTGACCAGTATGGACGGGGACGGCACGAAGGCGGGATATGACCTGGAACTGACGAGAGCCGTCGCGGAGAACGTGTCGATCCCGGTGATTGCTTCCGGCGGTGCGGGAACTATGGCGCATTTTTACGAGGCTTTCACGGAGGGAAAGGCGGAGGCGGCGCTGGCGGCATCCCTCTTTCATTTCAAGGAGATGGAGATCAGGGATTTAAAGAGATATCTGCGGGAAAAGGGTATTTCCGTACGATTAGAGTGAGAAACGCAAAAAGTGCTGACGTATAATGTGGATTCAGGTATGCAAGGGGGCATAGGAACAGGAAAGAGGCGGTTCTATGCCCTTTTATGCTCGGTGGCAGGGGTTTATGACGAAAGAGAAAGGAAGAAAGCACAATGGCGATGCTGGCAAACGACTGGGCGCAGGCCCTGGACAGTGAATTTCGGAAACCTTATTACAAAAACCTTTACATGTTTGTGAAAGAGGAGTACAGTAAACGGGTGGTATATCCGCCGGCGGACGATATTTTTAACGCCTTTCATTTTACACCTCTGAGTAAAGTAAAAGTGCTGCTTCTGGGGCAGGATCCCTACCACAATGAGCATCAGGCGCACGGCATGAGCTTTTCGGTGCTGCCGGACCAGAAGGAGATACCGCCGTCTTTGCAGAATATATATAAGGAACTGCAGGATGATCTGGGCTGTTATATACCTGACAACGGGTATTTGCAGAAGTGGGCGGACCAGGGCGTGCTGCTTTTGAATACGGTGCTGACTGTGCGGGCGCACCAGGCAAATTCCCATCAGGGAAAAGGCTGGGAGGAGTTCACGGACGCGGTGATCCGTGCGGTGAACGAGCAGGATCGGCCAATCGTGTATCTGCTCTGGGGACGCCCTGCGCAGAGCAAGATTCCGATGCTGACGAATCCGAAGCACCTGATCTTAAAAGCGCCCCATCCGAGTCCGTTGTCGGCATATAGGGGATTTTTCGGCTGCAGGCATTTCAGCCAGTGCAACGCTTTTTTGGAAAAGAATGGGGTAGAGCCGATCAACTGGCAAATTGAGAATCTCAGTTGAGGTTTCCTTCAAATAAAGAGCACTAAATAGGGAATGATATACGAGAGAGGAGTAAATTTATCCTATGGAAAAAACAACATTTGTGACGAAAGAACAGATCGAGGAGATCGTAAAGACGTACCCCACGCCTTTCCATATTTATGACGAGAAGGGCATCCGTGAGAACGCAAAAGCGGTACAGGAAGCGTTTGCATGGAATAAGGGATTTAAGGAATATTTCGCGGTGAAAGCGTGCCCAAATCCGTTCCTGATCCAGATTCTGCACGAGTACGGCGCGGGCTGCGACTGTTCTTCCATGACGGAGCTGATGCTGAGTAACGCTCTGGGAATCAATGGGGACGACATTATGTTTTCGTCCAACGATACCCCGGCGCAGGAGTACGAATACTGCGCGAAGGTGGGCGGCATTATCAATCTGGACGACATCACACATATCGACTTTGTGGAGGGCATTCTGGGGAAACTGCCCGAGACCATGAGCTGCCGTTACAATCCCGGCGGCGTGTTCCAGATGAGCAACGGCATCATGGACAATCCGGGCGATTCCAAGTATGGGTTTACGCCAGAGCAGCTTTTTGAGGGGTACCGCATTTTGAAGGAAAAAGGGGTGAAGCGTTTCGGTCTTCACGCGTTCCTTGCCAGCAATACAGTGACCAATGAGTATTATCCGCAGCTTGCTAAACAGCTCTTTGAGCTGGCGGTGCAGATCAAGGAGAAGGTGGGCGTGCAGCTTTCCTTTATCAACCTTTCCGGCGGCGTGGGCATCGCTTACCAGCCCGATCAGGAGGCGAACGATATCAGAGCCATCGGCGAGGGTGTGCATAAGGTGTTTGACGAGGTGCTTGTGCCCGCGGGCATGGGAGATACCGCGATCTATACCGAGATGGGACGCTTTATGACAGGGCCTTACGGCGCGCTCGTGACACAGGCGATTCACGAGAAACACACCCACAAGGAGTATATCGGTGTGGACGCCTGCGCGGTGAATCTGATGCGTCCCGCCATGTACGGCGCGTACCACCATATCACGGTGCTGGGCAAGGAGAATGCGCCCTGCGACCACATGTATGACGTGGCGGGCTCACTTTGCGAGAACAATGACAAGTTCGCCATTGACCGGATGCTCCCGGAAATTGAGAAAGGGGACTATCTGGTGATTCACGACACGGGTGCCCACGGCTACGCCATGGGTTATAACTATAACGGGAAATTGAAGTCGGCGGAGCTTTTATTGAAAGAGGACGGCAGCGTGCAGCTCATCAGGAGGGCGGAGACGCCGAAGGATTACTTCGCGACGCTTGACGGATTTGAGGTGTATGGGAAGCTGGGAGTGTAGAACGGGAACGTTCAGTTACAAGGCATGTTGAGGGAAAATGCAGAATGATAGAGACAGAAGTTCTTAAATCCATGCGGAAAGCCATGGAAAATGATGATATTGACACCATCAAAGCTTTTTTTGAAGAAAGACCGCAACTGCTGGAAGAGGAACATAAATTATATGGGACATGGCTTAACATAGCTGTCGATTGTGGAAAAAAGGAAAGCGTAGAATACTTTCTCTCCAAAGGCGCACGTATTGAGACGGATAGTATTTCAAAAAACCCGTTGTTTGCAGCGATCAACTGGAAAAATCCCGAAATGGTAAGCCTTTTCCTGGAACAGGATATGGATCTGACGGTAAAGTATCAGTTAAGCTATGGTGAGGTTGACGCATTGGGGTATGCAAAGATATGGAGTACGCCCGAGATTGTTTCCCTGATCGAAAAGAAATATACGGAGCTTGGTATACCGATTACCGAATCTGAGCAAAAGCAGCCAAAGAAAATTCCGGGCAGGAAATTACCAAATAAAAAGAAACTGGACAAAGGCGTTTTAAAAGAAAAGCTTGCCGCTGCAATCCGTCAGGCGATATCGGATGCGTGCGAAAAAACGGCGGGTGACAAAGAAGAAATTTATGCAATGAGTTTCCGTATGCACTGTGATGCCGAAGATGCCGATTGGCGCTATATGTGCGAAGTCATTGTGCAGACCAAAGAAAATTGTATAGGCAGTATGGAGAAAAAATACATACCAGAGGAGTATAAGTATTCTGAAAATAATATGGACGCGTTTCGCCAGGTACAGGAATATCTGCTGGAAAATTGTATTGATTTAGATGAATGTGACGGGATATGGGATGCTGACGAAGAAGAAAAAATGCGCGAACGAATGAAAAAGCAGAACGTGCAAATTGAAAAAATTCTTGCAGAAACGGTAGCAGAATTGAGAAAGAAAAAAATTTTGGTAAATTATGTAGGTAAAGATTTTTATGTATTTCCATACATCGGAGAGGAGGATATTCCCAAAGAGTTACTGTCATACACAAAGAAAATGAACAAAGGATTGGATGTGTCTGAATATAATAAATTTATTGACACGATGGGCTCGACGAATTTCTGCGAATAAATCTTGCCAACAGCCCGGCGTTATGGTAAGATATAGCTTGGTTGCAGATGGGGATTCAGGCAGACGGACATTGCAGCCGGGTATAATGAGAGCTGGTGTGTCGGAATGGCAGACGAGGCAGACTCAAAATCTGTTGTGGGCAACCACGTGTGGGTTCAAGTCCCACCACCAGCAGTAATATTTGGAAAAAGACATTAGATTATACTAATGTCTTTTTTAGTTATGGTGGAATTATTTGAAAAAGAACAGCAATTTTATCTGGCGAAATGTATGTATTTCATGTAATATATAAAAAACAGGAAGGAGAGTCAAATATGGAAAAACAGATGTATATTCTGAAAACGGAGAGCCGCGAGGAAGCAGAGGAAATCTGTAAGGCGGAGCCGTTGGTTGTGGGTGGTTATGCGACCTTTAAACTAGTTGGTTTTCAGATTGCCAATCGTGAAAACAATTATCTGCTGTAGGGTCCTGAAAAATGACCGTATTTGGGGCATGATAAGAAAACCGCAGAAAACAGAGCAGAAGAACACCGACGGCGAGTCCTAAAACAAGGGTAGAGCCTTCCAGCCTGTGTGGCAGCGTGAGCTTATAGGTCAGCCAGAAGCTGATGACAATGCTCAGGATAAAGATGCCGATATCCAGAAAGAGATAATTTGTGCCGAGAATAGAAGTGTAGGCATAGTAAAAAAGCGGGATGAGAATCGTGCCCGCTATTATGCCGAAGAACAGCGCGGAAGCGATATGGGGGTATTGCCTCCTGTATTTCAAAATCATAATGAGGGAATAGAGCAGCATGGGAAAGAACAGCAGCTTCATATGTTCCCAGACGGACTCGTTAACAGGTGTGAAAAGACCGACAACGGGATTTTGCCCAGACCAGTTATATAGGAAGTGGGACAGCGTGCCTGTCACCAGGACAAAAATAATTCCGATAATAGTACAGTGTCTTAAATGTTTCATAGAAAATACCCCATAAATAGTATATGCAGCTATTTATGGGGTATACGCTATTTACAGATCACTCTAATTGAAGAGGGAAATTCCGTATTTTACCTTTCTGAAAATCTTGAAACCGAGTGTGCCAAAGAGGGAAATGGCAATATAAAGAGTAGACAGTCCGCCTGCGGCGCCGCCGATTACAATCAATATTAAAAGTCCGATATTCATTTATTCAAATCTCCTTTTTCACAATTTAGAACATTTCTGTGTGTGTTATGTCATTGGAAAAACGTGTGAAAAAGGATAATTATTTTTGCCCGTCCTGTCTGTGGATATAATTTGCGATGATGATGCCGCAAAGACGATGCGAAGGTATCTTATATGCCAAAAAGAGCCCGGAAAGGGCGTGCTGGTTCGCAGAAAGACTGCCGGGAAAGAGATGCGTCGCAATCTGTTTTACAGTGCGTGACAGCGTTCTTGCATCGCTTTTTCTGGCGGCAGAAAGTGTTTCCGCCGTGCCGGAATCCCTCACAGAAAGATATTTCTGGGCAGGGAGATGTCTTGACGTAGAAGTGATGACAGAAGAATGGTTTACATAACAATCCTGCATACCGCAGACGGTGTCTGTGATCTCTGAGACAGAAGACGCGCCAGAACAGACGCTCCAGAGGAGCAGGATCAGTATGTAAAAAAGACATAGTGTTTTTTTGTATGTTTTATGTGCCATCATGGGTGTTATTATAGCAGAGATTGTGAGGAGAAGCAAATATAATGAAAAAAGGTGTTGACTCCTACGTAACGTAATAGTTTATATTGGTATTACCAGGCAGAGGGAGGACACGACAATGATGACAGTGCATGAAGTGAGCAAGCTTGCCGGGGTGAGCATACGCACCCTGCAATATTATGACAAGATCGGTCTTTTGCATCCGACGGGATACACCGATGCGGGATACAGACTGTATGACGATGCAGATCTGGAACGCCTTTGGCACATCTTACTGTTTCGTGAGTTGGAGTTTCCTCTGAAGGACATCAGGGAAATCATGAATAGCCCCGACTTTGACAGGAGTAAGGCGTTAGAGCAGCAGATCGAATTGCTGACACGCAGGAAGGAACATCTGGATAACCTGATAAAGTTCGCGCTTGGAATAAAAATGTTAGGAGTGAGATATATGGATTTTTCAGCTTTTGATAGAAGCAAACTCGATGAATATGCGAAGCGGGCGAAAGAACAGTGGGGAAATACGCCGGAGTATAAAGAGTTTGCCGAGAAAACAAAAGACAGGACAGATAAGGAGGACAGGCTTCTTGCCGACCACTTTATGCTATTCTTCAAGGAGGCAGGCGAAATGAGGAATACGGACCCTGCTTCACCTGAGGCGCAGGATCTGGTGAAAAGGATACAGGATTTTATCACGAAGCATATGTATACCTGTTCCGATAAAATATTAAGCGGATTGGGAAAGATGTATTCCGGCGGCGGTGAATTTACCAAAAATATTGATGGGGTCGGCGGGGAGGGAACCGCTGAATTTGTCGATAAGGCAATTCAGATTTATTGTGGCGGAGCTTCCGAATGCGGGTGAATGGAAGTGCTTAGTTATGTAAACTTATAATTTGGCTGTTTGCGCGATATTTGCGCGATGACCTACACTGTTCAGCCTGCGAAAAATGTGATATTATGTAACCTGTAAAAGGGGAACACGTATGAAACCCTGTTCATATGTGATAAGGAAGCTGCGAGAGTGATTTCGCAGTTTTCTTTATGCCAATTTTATGGGACCAGAGTGTCAAAAGGTGCTCTCCCCAAAATGAAAATCTAAAATATTCCTGCAGGGTCCAGAAATTTCCATCGGAATTTTGCAGGATTCCCTATACATTCCCATAAAAACATGATATAGTTTTTAAGGACTGTTACAAAATGTGACAAAATGTAATAATTTGCAATAAAAATGTTACAAACAGAGTGCGCGTGGAGGAACAGTCTGAAGAACAAACAAAAGAAAACAGACATGAGAGAAAACGAAAGGGAAATGTCCGAAGCAGAGTGATCGGATAAAAAGTACAAATGATAAAATCAAATAAAGCATTGTTACATAGACTGAACAGGGGAGTCAGACAGCTTACCGCCCTGTGCCTGGCAGGTGCGCTGATTTTAGCGCCGGGGCTTACGGTGGAGGCGGTGGGAGCGGGCAGTTCCATTGCAAGGGGCATAGACGTGTCCAAACATAATCTTGGCATTGACTGGAGTCAGGTGCCCTCTTCGGGGGTATCCTTTGTCTTTGTGAAGGCGGGCAGCACGAACTCAGGAATTGACCCTTATTTTGATGCAAATATGCGCGGTGCGAACGCAGCCGGACTGCGGACAGGCGTATATCTTTATTCCTACGCGGCAAACGCCGATCAGGCGAGGGCCGAGGCGAACCAGCTTATACAGTGGATTGGCAACTACACGGTAAATTACCCGGTCGTTTTTGATGTGGAGGCGCCCTGTCACAAGAATATGTCGCAGGCGCAGCTTCAGGAACTGATCAATGCCTTCTGCTCGATCATTGAGGCAAACGGTTACTACCCGGTGGTTTATTCCAGCCGGAATATGTTCCGGGATAAGATCGGCAATATCGGCTACGACAAGTGGATTGCGCAGTATGCGGATGCGCTTGAGTATGACGGCGGCGCGGCGTTCTGGCAGAATACTTCCCACGGCAAAGTGGCGGGGATTCCCACGAGAGTAGATATGAATTATCAGTTTAAGGATTATGCGTCCCTGATTGTGGCGGACGGCTTTGCACCCCGCGGCGACCAGACGGTATTTTATGCGGGATATCGGATGCAGCGCAGCTGCTGGGCGAACTGGGAGGATAAAAAGTATCATCTGGATGAGAACGGTTTCGTGCAGAAGGGCTGCTGGTTCGAGGATGAGACGGGGCGGTATTTCCTCGCCACGAAGGACGGACATGCGCTGCGCGAGGATGTAACAATCGAAGGACAGGACTATTATTTTGACCAGAATGCGGTGATGCAGAGAGGTCTGGTTACAAGGCCCGACGGCAACGTGTACTATTACGATCCGGCTACGGGCGCCCTGCAGAGAAACGTGACTGTAAATGTGGACGGCACAGATTACACGGTAGATGGAAACGGTATAGCGGCTGTGGCGGCACCGCCTGCGGAGCCTGCTCCGGCGCAGGCAGCGGAGGGGGAAACGGCGGCTGAGGCAGGCAGTGCAGAGGCAGCTGCCGCCCCTGCGGACGGCGCGCAGGCGGAAGCGGTTCCGGCACAGTAGGGGTGCGGTGAAGCCGCAGAAAGATAGAAAGTATGCAAGGTATCAGGCCTGAAGGGCTCCGGTGGAAACCGGGGCCCTTTTTTCGGTTTTTTGCGCCGCAGGGTCACCCGTGCTGAGAAAAACCTCTTTTAAATATGACTGCAATGGTATATAATAAAATCTGTATGGGCGCATAATAGGATGGCATGTCAGAAAGGCGTGGCGGCGAATGAACTGTAAAGAGGCAGAGAAAAAAATACCCCCGTTTCTGGATGATGAACTGGACGGAAGGGGCCTGGCGGAGTTTTTGGAGCATGTCGAAGACTGCCCGGAATGCATGGAGGAATTATCCATTCAGTTTCTGGTTGCCGAAGGGCTGGAACAGCTTGAGAAGGGCAATAATTTCAATCTGCAGAAGGCGCTTACATGGAAGCTGGAGGATGCGGACGACAGGATTCGCGTCAATCGTGCCCTTCGGCGTATCCTTCTGGTACTGGAAATTGCCGTTGTGGTAGTGATCATTGCCGCGCTGGTCATTGTATCAATCTGAAAATTTGCGGTCCGTGAACTTGAGGACATAGCTGCGAGACAGAAAGGCTAAATAATATATGGCTTTGAAACTGGTTTTGATAGACGGACACAGTATATTGCACAGGGCGTTTTACGGGGTGCCGGAGCTGACCAACGGGCAGGGACTCCACACGAACGCAGTATACGGATTCTTAAATATAATGTTCAAGATTCTGGAGGAGGAGCAGGCGGATTATCTGGCGGTGGCCTTTGATGTTCACGCCCCCACTTTCCGGCACGAGATTTACAGGGAATACAAGGGGACGAGAAAGCCCATGCCCACGGAACTTAGGGAGCAGGTGCCGGTGATGAAGGAGCTGCTTCTCGCCATGGGAATCTGTGTGGTGGAGCAGGCGGGTCTGGAAGCGGACGATATTCTCGGCACGCTTGCGAAGCGGGCGGAGCGGCAGGGAATGGAAGTCTCCCTTGTATCTGGCGACAGGGATCTTCTGCAGGTGGCGACGGACCATATCCGTATCCGCATTCCAAAGACAAAGGGTGGCAGGACCCAGGTGGAGGATTACTATGCTAAGGATGTGGAGGCGGCCTATCAGGTAAATCCGATCCAGTTTATCGACTTAAAAGCCCTGATGGGCGATACGGCGGATAACATTCCCGGGGTGCCGAAGGTTGGGGAGAAGACGGCTACAGAGCTGATGGTCACTTATGGGTCGCTGGAAAATATATATGCCCATGCAGAGGAAATCCCGAAGAAGTCGATCCGGGAATCTCTGCTTGCCAACCGGGAACTTGCGGATCTGAGCAAGGTACTTGCGACCATCAACGTGGATGCGGATATCGCTTTTGATTTTGATAAGGCGAGGATCGGTGATTTTTATACGGAAGAAGCTTATGTGCTGTGCAAACAGCTTGAATTTAAAAACATACTGTCGCGCTTTTCTAAGGATGTGGCGGTGTCAAACCGGCAGGAGGCCGATTTTCATACCGTGACGGGGAAGGCTGAGGCCGAGGCGCTTTTTGAGGCATGCCGGAAAAAGGGAGAGAGCGCGGCGGGCAGCTGTGAGATCGGACTTGCGGTTTTTCGGGACAGCAGGGACGAAAACGGCTGTACGGGCATTGCGCTTGCGCTGGAGGAGAACCATGTGGCGTTCATTCCCTGTCAGGGAGAGGTGACGGAAGGCTGCCTGAGAGAACGTCTGACTGCTTTGAATAGGGAAGAGTTATGTAAACTCAGTGTTTTTGATATTAAATCCCTCTACGACATGATAGAAGATCCGGGTGAGGAGAGCATGTGGCGTGACGAGGCGGGCGCACAGGATGTACGAAAGCCTTACCGGGACAGGAGATACTTTGATATACTGATCGCGGCGTACCTGATCAATCCGTTAAAGAGCGATTACCAGACGGAGGATATCGCGGGCGAGTATCTGTCGCTGACGATTCCGGACAGGACACAGGTCTGCGGAAAGGGTACTTACGCGCAGGCGTATGAGACAGAGCCGGAGACTTTTGCACAGTACGCCTGCTATCAGGCTTATGTCTGTCTGGCGGCGTCGCGGATTCTCAGCGAAAAGCTGACAGAGCAGGGAATGGACAGGCTCTTTTTTGAGATCGAGATGCCGCTTTCCCGGGTGCTTTGCGACATGGAGTCCTACGGAGTGCTGGTACAGCCTGAAAAGCTCAAGGCCTACGGCGAGGCGTTGTCCGGCAGAATCGCCGAGCTGGAGCAGGCAGTCTATAAGCAGGCAGGATGCACATTCAATATCAATTCGCCCAAACAGCTTGCGGAGATTCTCTTTGATAAAATGGGCATCAAGGGCGGTAAAAAGACGAAGACGGGGTATTCCACGGCGGCGGATGTTTTGGAGAAGCTGGCGCCGGATTACCCGATTGTATCTGATATACTGGAATACAGGGGGCTGATGAAGCTAAAGTCCACTTACGCGGAGGGGCTTTTTGCCTGTATCGCTGCGGACGGCAGGATTCATTCGACATTTAACCAGACTATCACGGCCACCGGGCGGATCAGTTCAACAGAGCCGAATCTGCAGAATATTCCCATGCGCATGGAACTTGGCCGGCGGATCCGCAAGGTATTTGTGCCGAAGGCCGGGTATCTTTTCATGGATGCGGATTATTCCCAGATCGAGCTGCGGATTCTGGCGCATATGTCTGAGGATGAACAGCTGATCGAGGCGTACCGGATGGAGGAGGATATTCACAGGATTACCGCTGCAAAGGTATTCCATACGCCTTTTGAGGAAGTGACGGACTTGCAGAGGCGCAATGCCAAGGCGGTCAATTTCGGCATTGTTTACGGCATCAGTTCTTTCGGGCTGAGTCAGGACTTAAGCATTTCCAAGAAAGAGGCGGCAGAATATATCGAGCAGTATTTTGAGACCTATCCGGGGGTCAAAGGCTTTCTGGACCATATGGTGGCGGAGGCGAAGGAGAAGGGATATGTGACGACAATGTACGGGCGAAGACGCCCTATCCCGGAGCTGTCCTCCAACAATTTCATGCAGCGTTCCTTTGGCGAGCGGGTGGCGATGAATTCCCCGATTCAGGGAACGGCGGCTGACATTATGAAGATCGCCATGATCCGGGTGTGGGAAAAGCTGCACAGGGAAAACTTGAAGTCCCGGCTGATTTTACAGGTGCACGACGAACTGCTGATAGAGACGGAGGCAGGGGAGGAAGAGCAGGTGCGGCGGATTCTTACGGAACAGATGGCGCAGGCGGCGGAACTATCCGTGCGGCTGGAGACTGATCTGCACACGGGGGCCGACTGGTACGAGGCAAAATAACAGTGTGAGAAGGACAAAGCGGTGAATGTATGAAAGTCATAGGGATTACAGGAGGCGTGGGGGCCGGGAAATCGGAGGTGCTGGCCTATCTGGAACGGCACGGGGACTGCCGGGTCATCATGGCGGACCGGGTGGCCCATCAGCTGGAGGAGCCGGGAGAGGTCTGCTACGAGCCGCTGAAGGCGCTGCTTGGCAAGGAGATTCTGGACTCCGGGGGCAGGATTGATAAACAGAGAATGGCGGCCAGGATCTTTGGGGACGGCGAACTGCTGCTGAAAGTGAACGGTATCGTACATCCGGCAGTGAAGGCATATCTGACTGAACAGATAGAAAAGGAGCGGGCTGCGGGGCGTCTTTCGTGGCTGTTCATAGAGGCGGCGCTTCTGATTGAGGAGGGCTATGCCGGGATTCTGGATGAGATTTGGTATATTCATGCGGAGGAAGAGATCAGGCGGCAGAGACTTCGAAGGACGAGAGGCTATACGGATGAGAAAATCGACGCCATATTGCGAAAGCAGCTTTCGGCGCAGGCGTTTCGGGAGCACTGCAGCGTAGTGATAGAAAACAACGGAACACTGGAAAGTGTTTACACACAAATAGACAAAGAATTGGGGGAAGATCAGTGGCAGAGGCAATGAAATTTCCGGGACAGTTGGTATTTGGTCTGGATATCGGGACAAGGAGTATTGTAGGTACGATAGGATACCGCACGGGCGGCAAGTTCCATGTGGTGTCCCAGAGCATCAGGGAGCACGGCACGAGAGCCATGCTGGACGGGCAGATCCACGATATTTATAAGGTGGGCGGCACCATAAAGGAAGTCAAGGCGGAGCTGGAGGAGAGGATCGGCAGACCGCTTAAAGACGTCTGTATCGCGGCGGCAGGCCGCGTGCTGCAGACGGTGACGCTGCGTGTGGATCAGGAGCTTGAGGGTGAAAGGGAAATCACGGGCGAGGATATTTACGCGCTGGACTCCATGGGCGTGGAGAGGGCCTATCAGGAGTTTCTGGAAAAGAACGATATGGATATGAAGTTCTACTGCGTGGGATATTCTGTTGTGCGTTATTATATGAACGGTTATACAATAGGAAACCTGGAGGGACACAAGGCGAAGACCATCGGTGCGGATCTGATCGCAACCTTCCTGCCCGAGGACGTGGTTAACGGCCTTTACAAGGCGGTGGGCGTTGCGGGCCTGGAGGTGGTCAATCTGACGCTGGAGCCGATTGCGGCGATTCAGGTGGCGATACCCGAGATGTACCGCATGTTAAATATTGCGCTGGTGGATGTGGGTGCGGGCACATCCGATATCTCGGTCACGAGGGACGGCAGCATAATCGCCTACGGGATGATTCCCATTGCGGGCGATTCCCTCACGGAAGTGGTGGCGAAACACTGTCTGGTGGACTTTGCCACGGCGGAACAGATCAAGCGAGACACCGGCGTGAAAGACATAATTGAGTACAAGGATATCATGGGGCTGACACAGACGATCACCACCGAGGAGGTGGAGAGCGTGGTGTCCGGTGTGATTGAGAACATGACCAGTCAAGTGGCGGCCAAGATCAAGGAGCTCAACGGCGATAAATCCGTCAGCGCCGTGTTTGTGGTGGGCGGCGGCGGAAAGCTGCCCGGTTATACGCAGGCCCTTGCGGCGAAGCTGGATATCCAGAACGAGCGCGTGGCGGTCAGGGGCGAGGAAGTCATGCAGGGCATTGAATTTTTGGAGGAGGACGCCAGAAAAGACTCCCTGATGGTGACACCTATCGGGATCTGCTTAAGCTTTTACGAGCAGAGCAATAACTTTATTTTTGTCTACTTTAATGACCAGCGCGTCAAGATTTATGATAACAGCAAAGCGGCTGTGGTGGATGCGGCGATGCAGGCGGAGTTTGCAAGCGACGGCCTGTTCCCGAAGCGTGGAAAGGAACTGAATTTTACGGTGAACGGGAAGCCGCGTATCGTCCGTGGAGAGCCGGGGGAAGCGGCACGGATTACCGTCAACGGAAACGAGGCGGATATTTACACACAGATTCACGCAAACGATCAGATACGTGTGGTGGAATCAACTGCCGGGGATGCTGCGCGGATGACGCTGGGACAGCTTTCGGAATTTGGTTCCAAGATGTGGGTTGAGGTCAATGAGAAAAAGGTGGATCTGCCCAAGTTTGCCAGCGTCAACGGGGAGCTGCAGTCCGAGTATTATGAGATTCAGGAAAACGACGAGATTGAGATTCTCGGATACTATACGGTGCGCCAGATTTCTGAGTTTATGGATGTGGTCATCGACTGGAACATGAATATCTATGTCAACAATAAGATCGCGGATATGGACACGAAAGTATATGAAAACTTTTCGGTGATCTGGACGATGGAGGATCTGCAGCTTTCCGATGTGGAGTTCTATGAGCGCGCGGAAGCGGAGGAGGAGCGGTCTGCCGGGGAGGACAGGCCGGCGGGGACGGCCGGATTCTCCATGGCCGCTAAAAATTTCCCGGCGGCGGAAACGGCAGAAACGAAAGCGGCCGGCGGACTGGACGCCGGAGCGTCAGGACAGAGTGCGGGCGATGCGGATGTGTCGGAAAACGGCGCGGGAAATCCGGCTGCAGGTGAAGCGGCAGGAAATGCGCAGCCGGCAGGGGAGCAGAAGCCAAGAGGTGCCAGAATTGTGATGGGTCCCGGCGTCAAGCGTGCCGAGGAGGAGGCAAAGGCAAAGGCGAGGGCCAAGGAGGAGGCAGCAGCCCGGGCAAGGGCGGAGGAGGAAAAACGCAGGGAAGAGCTCCTAAATAAAAATCTGCCCGTTCCCATCACTGTGATGGTAAATGGCAGCCCCGTCAGGCTTAACGGCAAGAAAAATTACGTGTTTGTAGACGTGTTTGAGTATATTGACTTTGACCTGTCAAAGCCTGAGGGCAGCGGGATTGTGACGAATTTGAACGGCAGGGGCGCGCAGTATATGGAAAGTATCAAAAACGGCGATGTGATCGAGATTTACTGGAAAAAATAAGAGAGAGGCGGCTGTGGAAAATATGGCCGTAAAAGGTTTACATAATTATGAGACTGTGCAGTATTGCCAGCGGCAGCAGCGGAAACTGCGTCTATGTGGGCAGCGATACCACCCATCTTCTGATGGATGTAGGTATCAGCGGCAAGCGGACGGAGGCGGGGCTTGAGGCGCTGGGGCTGACCATGAAAGACATTGATGCGATCTGTATCACTCATGAGCACGCCGATCATATAAGTGGGCTTGGGGTGCTTTCCAGAAAATACGGGGTGCCGGTTTACGCAACGCGTGGGACGCTGGAGGCGATCAGGAATACCTCTTCCCTTGGGCGGATAGATGAATCGCTTTTTCGGGAAATTACGCCGGATGAACGATGTACGATAAAGGATATTTCGCTCTATCCCGTGCGCACTTCCCATGACGCGGCAGATCCCGTGGCATACCGGATTGACCACGACGGGCGGCGGGTCGGGATTCTCACCGATCTTGGCTGTTACAACGATTATACCGTGGAGTGCCTGAGAAATCTTGACCTTCTGTACCTGGAGGCCAACCACGACGTGCACATGTTACAGGTGGGGCCGTATCCCTATTATCTGAAACAGCGGATTCTGGGGGAGAGGGGGCATCTGTCCAACGAGTCGGCTGGAAAGCTCCTTAGCCGCCTGCTGCACGACAATATGCAGGCGATTGTGCTGGGGCATCTGAGCAAGGAAAACAATCTGCCGGAGCTTGCCTACGAGTCGGTGCGGGTGGAGGTCACTATGTCTGACACGGATTACAGCGGCAATGATTTTCCGCTGTATGTGGCGAAGCGGGACGAGGTGTCGGAAGTGATTGAGGTGCGGTAGGGAATGTCATATATCGTTTATTAAGGGTAGTAAGGGATCGCTTTTGCGATCCTTTTTTTTGTAAATCACACAGATGAAAATATTCCACCATTTTGAAAAATAGATATCTGTAAACCCGCTTTCCGGGATGGTAGGATGAAACCATCAAAACAAAACAGAAAACGGGAGGAAATGGTAATGAAGAAAAAAATGTTGGCTACTTTACTGACGGCAGCGATGACGGCATCCGTGCTTACAGGCTGTGGCGGCTCCGCGCAGGAGAGCGCGTCAAATGCCGCAAACGACGAGGCGCCGGCAAAGACGCAGACAGCCGATGCGGAAGAAAATGAGACGCCTGCGGAGAGCGCCGATGAGGCGGTCACGCTTAAACTGTTTTCCAATCTGCCTGACCGCAAGAACGGACAGGGGCTTGTTGAACAGATGATTATCGACGAATATATGGCGGCAAACCCCAATGTTTCCATCGAAGTGGAAGCGCTCGATGAGGAGGCATACAAGACGAAATTCAAGGCGTATGCCATGGACGGTATGCCGGATCTGGTAAGCATCTGGGGACAGCCTTCTTTTCTTGACGAGGTGCTGGATGCGGGTGTGCTGGCGGAACTGAACGAGGATGATTACGCGGAATACGGTTTTATTCCGGGATCCCTCGACGGTTTTAAAAAGGACGAGAAACTGTACGGTCTTCCGAGAAATACGGATATCATGCTTTTCTATTACAACCAGAAGATGTTTGACGATAACGGCTGGAAGGTTCCTGCCACAACGGATGAGCTGCTTTCTCTCTGCGGGGATATTCAGGCAGCGGGAATTACGCCGGTTGCCATGGACGGCGGAGACGGGTGGCCGATGGCATGCTTCCTGACAGATATTATGGTGAAAGTTGCCGGTATCGAGTATGCGGATATTGTCAGCAACGCGGTTGCCACAGGAGACTTTACCGCGCCGGAGATCAAGCAGGCGACGCAGATTCTTGTGAATTTTGCGGATGCCGGTATGTTCCAGGTGGGATATGACTCTCAGGATTATGGCACAACGATGAACCTTTTCACCAACGGACAGGCAGCTATGTACTGCATGGGAAGCTGGGACGCATCCATGGCACTGAATGAGGATATCGCTCCTGAGATCCGCGACAACATCCGTGCCTTTACCATGCCTGTAGTGGACGGCGGCAAGGGCGGCGCAAACGATATTGCAGCATGGAATGGCGGCGGTTATGCAGTGTCTGCTAATTCTGCGGTAAAGGATGAGGCGATTAAGTTCCTGAACTATATGTATCAGCCTGACAAGCTTTCCAAATATGGCTGGGAGAACGGCGTGGGTATGTCTGCGCAGGATCAGACGGCGTATCTGACAGGAAATGAGACAGAGTTACAGAAACAGATCATGGAAATTTTAAAGAATGCGACAAGTGTTTCTGGCACACCGATAAACGACTGCGGTCCTTCCGCATTCAAGACGGCTATTGAGAGTGAGATTCAGGGCGTATCCAACGGTTCTACACCTGTAGAGGACTTCCTCGCAGCAATCGGCGCGGCATGTAAATAAACGCAGATCTATTGAATGATCAGGGGAGGATGTCCAAAAGGAAAAGGCTTTTGCGGCATCCTTCCTTATTTGTACCCGTTGGAAAGGAGATTCTTATGAAAAAACTGTATAGTAATAAGCCCGTTATCTTCAGTCTGGTCCTGCCGGGAATACTGGTCTTTCTGTTTGCCGTACTGGCGCCGATTTGTCTGAGCGTTTATTATGGCTTTACGGATTATACGGGCATGGGGGAAGCGCACCTGGTCGGCTTTGAAAATTATGCGAATTTAGTCCATGACAGCGCCTTTGGCAGATCACTTAGAAATTCGCTTCTGCTGGCGGTCGGGTTCATATGTATCCAGCACCCGCTGGCGATTCTGGTGGCGGCGGTGTTAGATAAGCTGCAGGGGAAGGCGGAGGGTGTTTTCCGCTGCATCTACTTTATACCGAATGTCATTTCGGTGGCGGTCATTGCCTATCTGTGGAAATTCATCTACAACCCGGATTTTGGTCTTTTAAACAATATTGCCAAAGCTTTTGGGCATCCGGGAAAGATCAACTGGCTCTCTCAGCAGAATGCCATATGGTCGGTGCTGATCGTACTGATCTGGCATGGGTTCGGCTGGGGAATGCTGATTTATTATACCGGCATAAAAAACATTGATCCTGTGCTTTATGAGGCGGCTTCCATTGACGGGGCGGACTGGTGGACTACCTTTTTCCGGATTACGCTGCCATTGATGAAGCCGGTGATCCAGATCAATGTGACGATGGCCGTTATTTCAGCCCTGAAACAGATGGAGACGGTATATCTTCTGACAAACGGAGGTCCGAACAACAGCACGCAGTTTGCGGCGAACTATCTGTACCAGCAGGCATTTAAAGCGTTTAAATACGGGTACGGCAATGCGATAGGCGTAGTGTTTATCATCATCTGTGTGCTGGCGACAGTGGCGCTTAATCATATATTCCGGGATAAACAAGAACAGCGTGAAAAGTAATTCTAAAGACGTCTCGCCATTGGACGAGACGTCAAGAATTACTAAATTTCACGCGGGAGAATGCCAAAATACGGGCATTCTCCGTGTAGATTTGGAAACTATGGAGGTGGGTATGAAAGAGAACAATATAAAAATCGTAAAGATAATTTTATGGATCGTGTTAGTTGCGGTTGCGGTCATCCAGCTGTTTCCCCTGATCTGGCTCGTTGATTTTTCGCTGGGGAGCAGCAACGAGATGTTTACTAACGGACTGCTCATTATTCCAGAAAAAATACGGTGGGATAATTATGTGAAGGCTTTTGTGGACGGCAACTTTTTGCATTACCTGAAAAACAGCGTGCTGATCAACACGACGGCGGTTGTCCTGGTTGTTATCATATCCATTATGGCGGCGTTCGCCTGTCAGCGGATGAAATGGAAACTGAGCGGATTTGTGAGCACGCTGCTCGTCATGGGCATGATGATACCGATTCACGCCACGCTGCTCCCAAATTATAAGATTTACAGCGGCCTTCATCTGACGGACACGGTCTGGGCGCTTCTGATTCCCTATGTGGCCTTTTCCCTTCCGCAGGGCATGTTTCTGATGACGGGTTTTATTCAGTCCTTGCCGAAGGAACTGGAGGAAGCCGCGGTCATGGACGGGTGCGGGATATACAGAATCGTATTTCAGATCGTCACGCCCCTTTTAAAGCCTTCCATTGCGACGGTGGCGATTATGACATTTTTAAATAACTGGAATGAATTTATGATGGCAAGTACCTATCTGAGCACCCCGACATGGAAAACGCTGCCCTTTTCCGTGCTGGAGTTTACGGGCGAGTATTCTTCCAACTATGCGGTACAGTTTGCGGTGATGGCCTTGACGGCGGCGCCGGCGGTTATCGTATATGTAATCCTCAACAAGCATATTACGAAGGGTGTTGCAATGGGAGCCGTAAAAGGATAGAATATATCAGATTTCATTCGGTAAACGGAGGGCGCCATGGGACGGATCAGAAACTGGATTGCGAAGCTGAGTATCAGGAAGAAACTGGTTTTTTACAGTTACGCGATTATTACGCCCATTTTACTGTTGATCAGCGTGCTTCTCCTCGCGCACAATTACCGGGCGGCTGTGAAAAACGAAGAAAACCGCTGCGTGCAGGATGTGCGGAATATATCGGACAGCATCAGCGTGGTGCAGAAGAATATTATGGAGATGGGAACTTACATCAGCATTAACGATGAGGTGAAGCAGATACTGACGGCGGATGACCCGGAGGAGCTGAACCATGACGCCAGACTCTGGCAAAACCGCGCGCCGATGAAGATCATTCAGGACATGGTGGCGATAGACGGACAGATTAAAAGCGTCGCCCTGTACCCGGAGAACGACATCAATCCCTATTTGAACTGTATTGACCGTTCTTCCGCTTATCTGGGGGATATGGAGCGGGTGAGGAAACAGGAGATCTATAAGCTTGCCGTGCAGGAAAAGGGAAAGTTCCTCTGGCAGAGAGTGGGACGCAGCCAGAACGGACAGAATGACACCTATCAGGTGAACCTGAATGAAAAGATTGTCATGTACCGTGAAATTTATGATATGGCGCGGAAGAACAGGCTGGGTTATCTGGTGATCGGGTCTTCCGCGGAAATTTTTGACGACATCTGCCGCAATTCCATCCGCCGTCCAGAGGCGTCCGTGGTGGTGATGAGCGAGTACGGCGCGGAACTTGTGCGCTGCGGCGGTATAGAGGACGAGCAGCTTTCCGAGATGCTTGCAGCGACAGCCTTTGTGCCGGATGGGAGGGAGAAGGTCAAAAAGAGCGTCCTGGGGAATTACCATATTTATCAGTGTCAGGATGAAGAGACGGGGACGGTTATATATGAAATTGTGCGCCGGATAGGGTGGAAAGATCTGAGCGATACGATCATTTTCGCACCGCTTGCGCTGTTAGTCGGGTTTTTATTCGGGCTGTACCCGGTTCTGCTCGTCGTTTCTAATCTTGTTTCCAAACCGTTATATACGCTGCGGGTTGCCATGGAAAACTTTATGCAGGGAGATTTCAGCCAGAAGATAGATGTGATGACGCAGGATGAGGTGGGAGAGGCCTCCGCCTGCTTTAACAGAATGGTTGACGACATCAGGGAGCTGATTGATAAAAACTATGTGCTGGCAATCAAGGAAAGAGAGAGCGAGCTGGATACACTGCAGGCACAGATTAATCCGCATTTTCTTTACAATACGCTGGACTCGCTGTACTGGAAGGCGACAGAATGGGGCAATGATGAGATATCGGAGGATATTTTATCGCTCTCACAGTTATTCCGTCTTGTCCTGAACCGGGGAGACGGCATTGTGACTGTGCGGACGGAGGCGGAGCTTCTGGAGCGGTATCTGCATATCCAGAAAATGCGTTTTGGGAAGCGGCTGACGTATGAGATATCTTTAGAGCAGGAAATTCTGGAGGAGGAGATTCCCAAGCTGATTCTGCAGCCCTTTGTGGAAAACGCCATCGTACATGGATTTGAGAGCGCGGATGGCAGCTATATCCTGCGCGTGACCGGGAAAAAAGATGATAAAAATATGGTTTTCAGAATTGCCGATACGGGTGTCGGTATGAGCGGTGAGCAGCTGGAGGCAATCTGGGACAAAGAGGACAACCGTAAGTATGCAAGCCAGCGGATTGGGAGATATGCGATCAGGAACGTGAGGGAACGTCTGGAGCTTATCTACCATGAGAACTATGAGCTGAGAATCGAGAGCCGGGTGGGGCGCGGAACGACAGTGGTTATCACTGTCCCCTGTGGATTGAAGGAGATCAGGCGAAATGAGCATAAAATTACTGATTGCGGATGATGAGGATACCATCCGCAACGGCATTGCGAAATACATACAACTGCATACGGACCGTTTCGACAGGATATATCTTGCAGCCAACGGAAAGGAGGCCCTGGATACGATATTCCGGGATAAGCCGGATATTTTGTTTTTGGATGTGCAGATGCCCCTGATGACAGGAATCGAGGTGATGCAGGAGGCAAGGCGTGCGGACGCCCTGCCGTACACGATGATACTCAGCGCCTATGATGAATTTAAATACTGCCAGCAGGCGCTGCGGCTGGGGGCGAAGGAGTACCTGCTAAAGCCGGTGAGGTCATCCGATATTTTGCGGATGGCGAATCATGCGGCGGATGAACTGTTTGGGGTGAAGGAGCAGCCCCGTATGGAAAACGTGGAAGAAAAAAACTATCTGGTGGAGCTGGCTAAAGAATATGTGGAGGAGCATTACTACGAGAATCTGATGCTCGCGGACGTGGCGCAGAAGGCCGGTATATCGGCGGGTTATCTCTCCACACTTTTTCAGAGGCAGTTGTCAAAAGGCTTCGTGGATTATCTGAATGAAATTCGCGTAGAACACGCCTGTGCCTATCTGCGGCAGAATTATCTGAAAACTTACGAGGTTGCCTATAAAGTAGGATTTCGGGATGAGAAATATTTTTCGAAGGTTTTTAAAAAGATAAAGGGACAGTCCCCTTCGGAATACAGAAAACAAAATCAATGAGTGAATTGGGAGGGACGTAAGGCTAATGGATAGAGGAACCATAAAATATGTCAGCACATGGTATGAGGGAAATGAGAGACGCCGGCAGGAAAGGGAAACGGAACTTGTGCCGGATGGCGGGGAAGAGAACAGACTGCTCAACCTGTATCCGTCAGTGACATATCAGACGTTTGAAGGATTTGGCGGGGCGCTTACAGAGTCGGCAGGGTATGTATACGGACAGATGAAGGAAGGGCACAAAGAGGAGCTGCTCGGCGAATATTTCAGGGAGGAGCAGATGGCTTACCGCATGGTGCGCATTCCGATTGACAGCTGTGATTTTTCACTCGGGCACTATGAGGCGGTAGGGGACGCGGGTGACAGCGGATTTACAGGCTTTCAAATGGAGCGGGTGGAGAAAACGATCTTACCGCTGCTGGATGACGCGCAGGAGATCTATGGCGGCAGGCTGGAGATCATGCTTACACCCTGGAGCCCGCCGGCTTATATGAAGGACAATGGAGAGAGAAACAACGGAGGGGAGTTAAAGCCTGAGTGCAAAAAGGCGTGGGCGGACTATATCTGCCGTTACATCAGGGAATACAGAAACAGGGGTTATCTGGTCAGGCGCATCAGCCTGCAGAATGAGCCGAAGGCGGTTCAGAAATGGGATTCCTGCGTATATTCCGCAAGGCAGGAGAAAGAGTTCCTGCGGGATTACATGTGGCCTGCGCTGCAGGAAAATAAACTTACCGATATCGAGGTGTTCATCTGGGACCACAATAAGGAGCGCGCCTATGAGCGCGCCTGCGAGATCATAGACGGGACGACGGACCACATGGTAGCGGGGATTGCGTTTCACTGGTACAGCGGCGATCACTTTGAGGCGCTTTCCATGATACATGATAGATTCCCGGACAAGAAGCTGATTCTCTCGGAGGCATGTATTGAGTACTGCAAGTTTGCGGCGGATGATTTTTTGAAAAACGCGCAAAAGTATGCGCATGATATGATCGGCAATATGAACCATGGAATGAATGGCTTTTATGACTGGAATATTGTGCTGGATGAAAAGGGCGGTCCGAATCATGTGGGGAATTTCTGTGACGCGCCGTTTCTGTATGATACTGGGAAGAAGGAGCTGCAAAGAAGGAACACTGCGGATTACTTATGGCATTTTACCCACTTTATCAGACCGGGAGCGGTGCGCATCGGCACTTCGGCTTATTCGGATGAACTGGAGGCGACGGCGTTTTTAAACCCGGACGGACAGATCGCGGCGGTGATTCTAAACAGAACGGATCATGAGATTAAGGTCAATGTCCGCCTGGACGGGCAGATGGCGGAGATTGCACTGGGGGCAGATGCGATAGGGACCCTGACGATTATATGACTTTAAAAGCGGCGGCATGATTATGTGAAAATAGTACACCATATTAAAAAAATACCACCTGTTTACCACTCAACCAGAATGCTACAATTAAGAAAAATAGGATAAGGGTGGGAGAAAAACTGTGAGAAAGGTGAATGACAAAGGGTTTTCGCTTATAGAGTTAATTATTGTTATCGCGATTATGGCTGCGTTAATTATGATTGCGGCGCCCCAGTTTTTCAAATATTTGGAGAGGTCGAGAAATGCGACAGACCTGCAAAATGCCAGGGCGGTTGTGGACGCAATAGAGATTTATGCGACCAACCCTGACAGTGGTTTCCCACCGCCCGATTATTGGCAGGCAGTGACCGCATTTGCGGTGGATGACACAGAGGACCGCCCCGACAATATGCATGGGGGCGCCTATGGGGGAGCCCTGAACGGTGATACAAGAGTTGACGATTATGCATGGTACGCGATGCAGGAAGCAGGGCTGATCAAGCCTTCGGGGAGGCCGGTAGGAATCCGGACGCGGAGCAAATACAGCTGGGAGACATGGACTGTCGAATATAAATCCGACGGAAAGGGCGGTATTATGTTCCGGTTTGGCGAAAGAGCCGGGGAACCGGTGGACGGGGATAAGTTCCGTGAAGCGATGACAGGAAAATAAAGATACGAAAGACAATGGAAGAGAAGCACCTCTGCACCATGACGGGCCGGGATGTTTCTCTTCCATTTGACATTCATAGGAATTTTTATTACCATAAAGTTGGTTCGACGGGGAACCGGGACGGTGGCGGGCGAAAGAGATATTGCAAATGCGATATAGGGAGTCACAGATGAAAAATGTACATATCAAATATATGATTATGGTTATCTTTTCGGTAATGATTCTCTGCGGCTGCGGAAACCAAATCGCGGAGACAGAAAAACAGGCGGCAGACGGGAACGGGATGACAGAAGATGGGCAGACGGAAGAAGCTGTCCTGGCCGCAGATGAAAGCCCAATAGCGGAAACGGCAGGGGATGCAGACGAAAGCAGGACAACGGATGAAGCGCCGGCAGCAGGAACGGAGAAAGATGCAGATGGCGATTCTCTCCCTGATACGGACAGCCCCGAGATCAGGGAAAAGAAAGAAATGTTCGGGGAGGACTGTATTGCGGAGCAGTGTTTTGAGGTGGAACTTAACAGGGGCGGGGGAACGGTTACTTTTGTTCCCTACGCGCCGTCTGTGACGCAGTCGGAGTTTCATATGGAAATCGTGCGGGATGGGGAGGTTTTGTGCGGCATTACGCCTTATGTTCCGGCGAAGGCGGGTGTGAAAAAGTTTAAGAGTCTGGATGCTGTGTCCTTCTGGGACGTCAACTTCGACGGCTTTACGGATGTCGTGACGATCGCGACTTACGGAGATACGCAGGCTGCCGCCGTGTATTATGGCGATATGCTGCCTGGCTATGAGAAAGAATACTGGAGTTTTTTCAGGGAGGAGGAGCTTTCGGACTATTTATCCGAACAGGCAAAAACGCCGATGACCATTGCAGACATCCGAGCCCTGCTCACGGGAGGAAAGAAAAACGGGGAATTTGAAAACTATGTGGAGGCGTACGAAGCGGCTCTCAACTTATCGGTTATGGAGGGATGGGCGGCATCGGAGACGGAGTACGGCGGCAAATTTCTGTATGATCTGATCTATGTGGACGAAGATGACATTCCGGAGCTGGTCTCCGGCAGGAACGGTTATTTTGTCAATCTGTATACATATCGGGACGGCACCCTGTCCATGCCGATGAACCGTTGGGCTTACGGCGCTATGGGGAACAGCGGATATGACTATGCGCCCCGTAAAAACAGCATGAGAAACTATAATGCAGACCAGGCCGGGGCAATTATGAACACCTATTATATGCGGATCAATGAGCGTGGTGAGATGGAGACGCCCATGTGGATCGAAAGCATCAACTATATTGACGAAAACGGCAACGGCATGCTTGACGAGGACGAGGAGTATGGGGCGGGTCCGGATTATATCAATGGCGAGAAAGCGACCCCGGAGGAAGTGGAGGCTGTCTATGCCGCCTATGACATGGGGGACTATGAGCCTATAGAGGGCAGGGTCACGGAGGCGGAAGTGCGGAAGATGCTGGATGAGACAAATCCGTGATTGACATGCGGTAAAGAAATCGCTACGATTTATTAGAGAGGAAAAATAAGATTCTGACACAGACGGAGGATAAAATGGAAAATGTATTTGTGATGGAACATCCGCTGATTCAGCACAAGATTTCGCAGATCAGGGACATCGGCACCGGCACAAACGAATTCAGGAAATGTATCGAGGAGATCGCCATGCTGATGGGTTATGAGGCGCTCAGGGACCTCCCGCTGGAAGACGTGGAAGTGGAGACGCCGATTGAGACCTGTATGACGCCGAGAATTGCGGGAAAGAAACTGGCGGTGGTGCCGATTTTGCGCGCGGGGCTTGGCATGGTAAACGGTATTCTCGCGCTGGTGCCGAGCGCCAAGGTGGGGCATATCGGACTGTACAGGGATCCCGAGACGCACGAACCGCACGAGTATTACTGCAAGCTGCCGGAGCCCATTGACCAGAGGACAATCATTGTGCTGGACCCCATGCTCGCCACGGGCGGCTCCGGGTCCCAGGCGGTGCGTTTTATCAAGGAGCATGGCGGCAGGAACATTAAGTTCATGTGCATTATCGCCGCGCCGGAGGGCGTGGAGCGGATGAGAAAAGATCACCCGGACGTGCAGCTTTATATCGGACATATCGACCGGTGCCTGAATGAGAACGCCTACATCTGTCCCGGCGTGGGCGATGCCGGGGACAGGATCTTCGGGACGAAGTAACAGCCGCGGGAGGAAAGCAGGCGGTTTAGAAAGGAAAAGAGGAGACTATGAAAAAGACAATTATCACGGTAGTTGGAAAAGACACAGTGGGCATTATTGCCAAGGTATGCGCTTATCTGGCGGACAACCAGATCAATATCCTGGATATTTCCCAGACCATTGTGCAGGGCTTTTTTAACATGATGATGATCGTTGACACGAACCTCACGGACAAGGATTTCGGGGTGATCGTTGACGAACTGAACGCGCTCGGCGAGGAGATCGGCGTTGTCATCAAATGCCAGAAAGAAGAAATATTCGACCAGATGCACAGGATCTAAGGGGGAAAAGAGGAAAACCATGATAAATTTATTTGAGGTGGCTGAAACCAATGAGATGATCGCCAAAGAAAATCTGGATGTGCGCACCATCACGCTGGGCATCAGCCTTTTGGACTGTATTGACGGCGACCTGAAAAAGGTAAACGAGCAGGTTTACGAGAAGATCACCAAAACGGCAAAGGATCTGGTAAAAACCGGGGAGGCGATAGAGAAGGAATTTGGCATTCCCATAGTCAATAAGAGAATTTCCGTCACACCGATGGCGCTGGTGGGCGGCGCGGCATGCAGACAAAGCGAGGATTTTGTGACGCTTGCAGAAACGATGGACCGGGCAGCGCAGACGGTAGGAGTCAACCTGATCGGCGGTTATTCCGCGCTTGTGTCCAAGGGTATGACGAAGGCGGATGAGCTGTTGATCCGTTCGATTCCACAGGCGCTGCACGCCACGGAGCGGGTCTGCAGTTCCGTGAATCTGGGTTCCACCAAGACAGGTATCAATATGGATGCCGTGCGGCTGATGGGGGATATCATCAAGGAGACGGCCCTTATCAGCAAGGAGCAGGACAGCGCCGACTGTATGAAACTGGTTGTGTTCTGCAACGCGCCGGACGACAATCCCTTTATGGCAGGGGCGTTCCACGGCGTGACCGAGGCGGACGCGGTGATCAATGTGGGGGTCAGCGGTCCGGGCGTGGTCAAGACAGCCCTGCAGCGGGTCCGCGGCGAGAATTTTGAAGTGCTCTGCGAGACAATCAAGAAGACGGCGTTCAAGGTGACGAGGGTAGGGCAGCTTGTGGCGCAGGAAGCGTCCCGGATGTTAAATATTCCCTTCGGCATTGTGGACCTGTCCCTTGCCCCTACGCCGGCAATCGGCGACAGCGTGGCGGATATTCTGTGCGAGATCGGACTGGAATATGCGGGTGCGCCGGGAACAACAGCAGCGCTTGCGCTCCTAAACGATCAGGTGAAAAAGGGCGGCGTGATGGCGTCCTCCTATGTGGGAGGCTTGAGCGGCGCGTTTATTCCCGTCAGCGAAGATCAGGGCATGATCGACGCAGTTACGGCGGGTGCGCTCACCATAGAAAAACTGGAGGCCATGACCTGCGTCTGCTCCGTGGGGCTTGACATGCTGGCGATTCCCGGCGACACGCCGAACACGACGATTGCGGGCATCATTGCGGACGAGATGGCGATTGGCATGGTGAACCAGAAGACAACGGCTGTGCGCATTATCCCCGCCATCGGCAAGGGCGTCGGGGAGAAAGTGGAGTTTGGCGGACTTTTTGGCTACGCGCCGGTGATGCCGGTAAACGGTTTTTCCTGCGAGGCGTTTGTGAACCGCGGGGGACGGATTCCCGCGCCGATCCACAGCTTCAAAAACTAGTTCAGCCAGACCGACGGGCAGCAGGAATTACGACGGTTGACATTCCGTCTTGTCAAAGCCTATAATAGAAATGGTTTTGAAAACCATAAAATACATATGAGGGAGGACTTTTTATGAAAAAGTTATCTGTAAAGAGCGTTGTTGCGATTGGTATCGGCGCTGCGCTGTTCTTTGTTCTGGGCAAAGTTGCGATTCCGTCGCCGGTGCCGAACACGAATATCAGCTTACAGTATGCAATCGAGGCGGTGTTTGCTACACTCTTCGGACCTATTGCGGGCGTTGTCATCGGCTTCATCGGCCATACGCTGATCGACGCGACAAGCTACGGCCCATGGTGGAGCTGGATTATCGCTTCCGCATTCGTAGGTCTGGTGATCGGCCTTCTGACCATGAAGATGAACGTGGAGGAAGGGATTGACAGCAAGAAGCTGATCCGCTTCAATGTGGCGCAGGTGATCGCGCATGTTCTGGCGTGGGGCCTGGTGGCGCCCGTGCTGGATATTCTGATCTATGCGGAGCCGGTTGAAAAGCTGTTCGCACAGGGGCTGATGGTTGCGGTGGCAAATATCATTACCACCGGCGTAGTGGGAACCCTGCTGTTGCTCGGCTATGCGAAGACCGTGGTGAAGAAGGGATCTCTGGAGAAAGAGGATTAAAAGGAAATTTAAGACAGATTCGGGGGAACTTCCCTCGAATCTGTTTGCGCGTATAAGCAGAGTCAGAAGTGACTGATAACATGCTCATGCTGGCATAAAAGCATGTTATCGGCTGCTTATGACGAGCAGCGCGAACGAAAGATGCGAAGCATCTTGAGTCTGCTTATACGTATAAGCAGAGTCAGAAAAATACAATGAGGAGAAACGACATGGCGGAGCCTATCATTTCTTTTAAGGATTACGGATTTCAGTATCTGGCGCAGGCCAGTCCCACCCTTTATCATATCAATCTGGATATATATCCGGGAGAAAAAGTGCTGATTGCGGGCGCGTCCGGCAGCGGCAAAAGCACCGTCGGGAGCTGTATCAACGGTCTGATTCCCTACGCCTATCCGGGGGAGAGCACGGGTTCGCTTCTCGTGGGCGGAAAGGCCCCGGCGGAGGAGAGCATTTTTGATCTGAGCCAGATTGTGGGAACGGTTTTGCAGGATACGGACGGGCAGTTTATCGGGCTGACGGTGGGAGAGGATATTGCCTTTGCGCTGGAAAACGACTGTGTGCCGCAGGACGATATGCGGGAGACGGTGAAGGAGGTTGCAAAGTTAGTAGATATCGACCACCATCTGGAATACGCGCCCCACGAGCTTTCCGGCGGACAGAAGCAGCGGGTCAGTCTGGCGGGCGTCATGGTGGAGAAAGTGCAGGCGCTCCTCTTTGACGAGCCATTGGCAAACCTGGATCCGGCGGCGGGCAGGGCGACCATAGAGCTGATTGACCGCATACAGGAGCGCACAGGGGCGGCTGTCATTATCATCGAACACCGTCTGGAGGATGTGCTCTGGAGGCGGATGGACCGGATCGTGCTGATGGACGAGGGGAGAATCGTGGCGGATATGCCCACCAAAGATTTCCTGACCGGGAAGATGCTGTTAGAGCACGGCATTAGAGAACCGCTCTACTTGACGGCGCTGCGCTATGCGGGCGTCCCGATTACGAAGGAGATTGAGCCCCAGCATGTGGGCAGTCTGCGGCTGTCCCAGGCGCAGAAAGAAAGCGTGTTAAGCTGGTATCGGGCAAGCGGCGGGTACGCGAAGGAAGAAAAAGAAAATCCAGTGCTCCTTAGCGTGGAGAACCTCACGTTCGGCTATACGCCGGAGAGAACGAATCTTAAGGATGTGAGTTTTTCCGTGAGAGAGGGCGAGATGGTCAGCATCGTCGGCAAAAACGGCGCGGGAAAGAGTACGCTGGCCAAGCTGATCTGCGGATTTGAGAAGCCCACGGCGGGCAGGATCTGTCTTTCGGGCAGGGATATTTCGAAAGACACGATCAAGGAGCGGGCGCAGAGGATCGGCTATGTGATGCAGAATCCCAACCAGATGATCTCCAAGCCCCTGATCTGGGACGAGGTGGAGATGGCGCTTTTAGCCGGAAACATGAGCGCGGGGGAGAGAAAGGAGAGGGTGGAGGAAACCCTGAAGATCTGCGGGCTTTATCCTTTCCGCAAATGGCCGGTGTCAGCGCTTTCCTTCGGACAGAAAAAGCGCGTGACGATTGCCGGGATACTCGTACAGCGGCCGCAGATGATTATTCTCGATGAGCCGACGGCGGGACAGGATTATCATCATTATACAGAGATCATGGAATTTCTAAAGGAGCTTAACGCGCAGGGCTTCACCATCGTAATGATTACCCATGACATGCACCTGATGCTGGAGTACACGCCGAGAGCCATTGTATTTAGCGAGGGAGAGCTGCTTGCGGACACCACGGCGGCGCATGTGCTGAACGATCCCGAACTGGTGGAGCGGGCGAATCTGAAGGAGACGAGTCTTTACACGTTGAGCATGGCGTGCGGCATAGAAAATCCGCAGGAATTTACGGAACGGTTTATCGCCTACGAGGAGGCGCACAGGAAGGCGGAGGAGGGGTGAGATGGCGAGAGTTGCGATATTAAACTATATCAAGCGGCCGAGCCCGGTGCACGAGCTGACGGGAACAACGAAGCTGATCTTTTTCATGGCGTGGAGCGTGGCCTCCATGGTGACCTTTGACACCCGGGTACTCGTCTGCATGCTTGTGATCAGCGCGGTGATTTTTCGGATCAGTCAGATTCGGATCAGGGATATCAGCGTGGTACTTGGACTGGCGGCGGTTTTTCTTCTGCTTAACAATATTTTCATATACCTGTTTACGCCGGAGTACGGGGTGGAACTCTATGGGAGCAGGACGGTGCTCCTTGCCGGGGTTGGCAGATATACGGTCACGGCGCAGCAGCTGTTCTATCACCTGAATGTGACTCTTAAGGTCATATGCGTGGTGCCGGTAGCGCTTCTTTTTATCGCCTGTACAGACCCGAGCGAGTTCGCGGCGTCCCTGTCCCGGATCGGTGTGAGCTACCGGGCGGGCTATGCGGTGAGCCTGGCGCTCCGCTACATACCTGACGTACAGCGGGAGTACACAAATATCAGTCAGGCGCAGCAGGCGAGAGGCATTGATTTGTCCGGCAAGGATAAATTTTTTACCAGACTGAAAAATTCGGTGGCGATTCTCCTGCCGCTGGTGATGTCCAGTTTAAACCGCATCGAGACGGTGAGTAACGCCATGGAACTTAGGGGTTTTGGCAAGAAGAAAAAGCGGACGTGGTATACGTACCGCAGCATGAAACGAGGCGACTGGCTGGCGATAGCGTTTGCGGCAGCGATTCTGGTCATAGACCTGACGGTGACTTTCTGGGACGGGAGCCGGTACTATAATCCGTTCCTTTAGAGTGGGGAGATTAAAATGAAACTTCTTGTAATCGGCGGCAGTTATTTTTACGGCAGGGTTTTTGTGATGGAGGCGGCGAAGGCGCACGAGATCACCGTGTGGAACCGGGGCACCTACTCCATGGAGGCGTTCGGCGCAAGGCAGATCAAAGGCGACAGGCATGAGCGGATCGCTGGCTGCGAGGAAGACTATGACGCGGTGATTGACTTTTGCGCCTATGCGCCGGGTGACGTGAGGGATACGCTTGATCTGCTGACGGGAAACATCGGGCAGTATATCTTTATCAGTACGGTGGATGTCTACGAGCGCAACCCGGCGGTGGCGAAAGGCGAGGACACGCCGCTTGAGGAGCGGGCGGTTGCCGGGGAGGCGGGCGCTTATATTGCGGGCAAGACGGCGCTAGAGCGGGAACTTGCCGAGGCTTGCGGCGCGAGGGGGATTCCCTATACGGTGCTTCGTCCGGCGATTCTCTACGGTCCGTTCAACTACGCGCCGAGGGAGTCGGCTTATATCCAGATGCTTGTGCTGAATCATGTGCTGCCCCGGTTTACGGACGCGCAGGGGCGGTTCCAGTTTGTCTATGTGAAAGACGCGGCGCAGGCGGTCCTTGCGTGCCTTGGAAACGAGAAGGCTTACGGGCAGGCATACAATCTGTGCCAGGATGAGATCATTACCTACGAGACATTTTTCGACACCTTAAAGCGAGTGGCACAGCCGGAAGATCTGGAAGGGCTTTCAGAAGTGCCGCTCACCGTGGAGCAGGCTGTGTCCCAGGGCGTGCCGGTGCCCTTTCCGGCTATGGCGGCGGAGACGCATCTGTGCGATAATGCCAAGGGAAAGGCGGAGCTTGGACTGGTTTATACGGATTTTGAGGAGGGCATGCGGAGAACCTATAAGGCGTTTCGGAATGTGTATGCGCAGTGAAAGCGAATAAACGACAGGCGGTGGATGAAGAACAGAACTTTTTCACTGCCTTTTTCTGTTGATAAGCCCTTTCTGACACCTTGACAAATACCAATGGTTAGCGTAAACTAACATCTGACAGTAGGTAAAAAGTGTAGAAGCGGCAGAACGGAGCGAGACAAATGACTTTAGACCAGATTGCGGTAGGAAAGAAAGTAAAAATCATAGCGGTGGGCGGCGAGGGACAGCTTCGCGTCAGGCTTCTCGACATGGGGCTGATTCCGCAGACGAAAGTCAGGGTGCAGAAGGTAGCCCCCATGGGCGATCCCATAGAAATTCACCTGCGGGGGTATGAACTGACCATCCGCAAGGAGGACGCGGCCAGAATTGAAGTAGCGCTGGTCTAGGAAAGCGGCTGTAGGCGAATCACTTCAGACAGAGCAGTGACATGCAAAGACAGAATGGAAGAAGGATGACGGCATGATATACGCATTGGCAGGAAATCAGAACAGCGGCAAGACCACTTTGTTTAACCAGCTCACAGGCTCCAATCAGCATGTGGGCAATTTTCCCGGCGTGACGGTGGACTCCAAGATGGGAGAGATCCGGGGCGAGAAGGGAAATGCGGTGGTGGATCTGCCCGGTATTTATTCCATCAGGCCTTACACGAATGAGGAGATTGTGACCCGCAGCTTCATTTTACAGGAGAAGCCGGACGGGATCATCAATATCGTGGACGCCACCAATATCGAGAGAAATCTTTACCTCACACTGCAGCTTCTGGAATTACATATTCCCATGGTGATTGCGCTCAATATGATGGACGAGGTGCGGGGCAACGGCGGCACCATTGATATCGGCAGGATGGAGGAGGCGTTGGGCGTGCCCGTAGTGGCTATCAGCGCGGCGAAAAACGAGGGCATTGAGGATCTGATCAGGGCGATCCGTGATGTGGCATCGCGTCGGATTTACCCGAAAGTGACCGACTTTTGCGAGAAAGGCCCGGTGCACCGCTGCATCCATGCGGTCAGCCATCAGGTGGAAGACCATGCGGAGCGGATCGGCATGTCGCCCCGTTTTGCGGCGACGAAGATCGTGGAGGGTGACGCGGAGATTATAGACAGGCTGGCGCTGTCCGCAAACGAGCTGGACCTGATGGAGCACAGCATCGTTGAGATGGAGCAGGACAGCGGGATGGACAGGAACGCCGCGCTTGCCGCCATGCGCTATGATTTTATAGAGAAAATCTGTTCTCAGGCGGTGATCAAATGCAGGGAGAGCAGAGAACATATCAGGAGCATGAAGATTGACAGTGTGCTCACGCATAAGTATCTGGCGATCCCGGCGTTTATGCTGATTATGATGGTCGTGTTTTATCTGACGTTCGGGCTGATCGGCAGTTTTTTGAGCGACCTTTTAAGTCTCGGTATCGACGCGCTGTCAGGGGTGACGGAGCGGGCGCTGACGGATTACGGTATCAACCCGGTGGTGGAGAGCCTGGTGATCGACGGCATTTTTACGGGCGTGGGAAGCGTCTTAAGTTTCCTGCCCATTATCGTGATCCTGTTTTTCTTTCTGTCCATACTGGAAGACTCGGGGTATATGGCGCGGATTGCTTTTGTGATGGACCGACCCCTCAGAAAGATCGGACTTTCGGGGAAGAGTTTCGTGTCCATGCTGATCGGCTTCGGGTGCAGCGTGCCGGCGGTCATGTCCACACGGACGCTCTCCTCTGAGCGGGATAAGAAAATGACGATCATGCTGATTCCCTTTATCAGCTGCTCGGCGAAGATTCCGATCTACGCGCTGTTTGCGGCGGCCTTTTTTGAGAGAAAAGGCGTCCTTGTGATGATGGGGCTTTACACGTTTGGGATTCTGGTGGGGCTGTTGTGCGCCCTGATCTTAAAGAAAACAGTGTTCCGCGGCAGCTCGATGCCCTTTATGATGGAATTGCCCAATTACCGTTTTCCTTCCGCAAAGAGCGTGCTGCTCTTAATGTGGGACAAGGCGAAGGATTTTGTACAGCGTGCGTTCACGGTGATTTTTGTGGCGACGCTGGTGATCTGGTTTTTACAGACCTTTGACATGCGTTTCAATGTGGTGACGGACTCCGGGGAGAGCATGCTCGCCATGATCGGAAAGCTGATTGCGCCGCTCTTTACTCCGCTTGGGTTTGGCGACTGGCGGGCGGCAACCGCGCTGATCGGCGGCTTTACGGCGAAGGAGGCGGTGGTGAGCACGCTGGGCGTTCTGACCGGCTCTTCCATGTCCGGCTTAAGCGAGACGCTTGGGCAGATTTTTACGCCTGTATCGGCTGTGAGTTTTCTCGTGTTTACCCTGCTCTATACGCCCTGTGTGGCGGCGGTGGCGACCATTAAGAGGGAGCTTGGCTCTACGTTAAAGACCTTCGGCGTGGTATGTATGCAGTGTGGTGTGGCGTGGATTGCCGCTTTTTTGGTGTATCAGATTTTGCGGTTTGCAGTGGGGTAGGTGGGAAGAGATTTTTCCTGCTCGATTAAAAAATACAGATAAGCCATACAGAGGAAGGAGCCCTGCCGTGAACGAATCTATGAAGCCATATAGAAACCTTTTCGCTGACAATCCCGCAAAGGCGGAAAAACAACTTTATAAACTGGCGAAAAAAGGGGATCTGGATGCGCTGTCAGCGTTAAACGGATATTATGAGAAATGCGTAACAGAGGCAAAAACACCGAAAGAATCGTCAAGAATCCGGCAGAAGGCCCTGAAAGCGGCTCTGCTTGGCGCCGCACAAAACAGCCCGTACTGGCTCATAGTGGTGGGGGAAATGTACCGTTATGGCGTGGGAACGGAGAAAAATGAGAAAAAGGCGTTTTCCTATTACGAGAAAGCGGCGGCTCTCGGTGACGCGGATGGCATTGTCAAGGTCGGACGCGCCTGGCTGAATGGGATTGGCGTTATGACAGATTATCAGAAATCTTTGCACTTTTTTGAAAAGGCGGCGGAACAGGATAATCCAGAAGCAATGATTCTGGCCGCCTATCAGTATGAAAACGGAAAAGGCGTGGATGTAAGTTTTGAGAAATCGCTGGAATGGCTGACACGTGCGGAGTGTGGCTGCAGGCTGCGGTTAGAAGGGGAATTGCCGGAAAAAGACAGAAAATATTATGAATCGCTGTTGGCGGATGTGGACCATAAAAGAATGCATTGCGAATCCGCAGCCTGTGTGGAGCTGGTTGGGAGGGAAAGCTGCCCGGTGGAACAGCGGCAAAAAGCGTTTGCGCGGCTTTCGGAGCTTGCCCATGAAAAGGGCGATCTGCGCGCACAGGTGAGCATGGGAATCCTGTATGAAGAAGGGACATTCGTCGGACAGGATGAGAGGAAGGCGTTGGAATATTATCTTATGGCGGCCGAAAACGGCTCAACCGGGGCGATGAATAATATCGGCAATTTTTATCTGCACGGAAAAGGCGTTGCAAAAGACTACGGCAGGGCCTTTGAATGGTATCAGAAAGCGGCCAGACTGTCGGGAAATGCGGCGGCGGAATGCTCTCTTGGGATGTGTTACCAGTACGGGTACGGAACAGAAATTGATTATGAAAAAGCGCGCTGTTTTTATGAACTGTCAGCAAAACAGGGACTCGGACTGGCATATTACCGGCTGGGGCTCCTATATGAACAGGGACTTGGCGTGACGAAGGATATTCGGATAGCAAAACAGTATTTTGGGGAGGCATTGCACCGGGGATGCCGGGAAGCGGCGTTGAAACTGTAACCGGGAACCAACACCAGGCTCTTTTTCTTTTGATAAAATGCTTGCATTTTTGAGGGCGAAGTAGTACGATAGGGACAAAAGAAAACGTTTTCCAAGCAAAGAGGTTGCGGAAAGTCTCGAAAGGAAGGTATCTTATGGATTTTAATGCGGTGTATCACAGGGCGAATGACAATTACTGCTATCCGCTCGACGAGGAGCAGCTTGTCATCAACATCAGGACGGGATATGACGTAAAGTATGTGAACCTGATTCACGGGGATCCCTTTAAGTCGGGGATTCTTGGCGGCGGGGAGAGTTGGGACGGTGAGGCTTTGAATATCCCTTTCAAGAAGCGGCTGAAAAACCAGCTCTGGTGGACGACCACCATCAGACCCGAATTTAAGCGGTTAAAATACTATTTTGAACTGCAGACGGAGGACGAGCGGTGGTTTTATTTTGAGGACGGCTTTGTGTCCGAGGCGCAGATGGCGTTAGCGGGCAGAAGCAGGCAGTGCTTTATCATGCCGTGGATGAATCCGGCGGATATCCCGGTGACACCCGCATGGGTCAATGACACGATCTGGTATCAGATTTTCCCGGAGCGGTTCTGTAACGGTGACCCGACCATCAACCCGGAGGGGACGCTGCCCTGGCGGGTGAAGGGATCTGTGAGCAACGAGGAGTTTTTCGGCGGCGATCTGCAGGGCATTATCAATAAGCTTGACTATATCCGCGATCTGGGGATATCGGGCGTGTACCTGACGCCGGTCAATGAGTCTCCCACTTCGCACAAGTACGACACCACGGATTATACGAAGATCGACCCGCACTTCGGCTCGGAAGAGACGATGAAAACGCTGGTCAGTGAGGCGCATAGCAGAGGAATCCGGGTTATGCTGGACGGCGTGTTCAACCATTCGGGTCAGAATTTTGCGCCGTGGGTTGACGTGACGCAGAACGGTCCCCAGTCGCAGTACTGGGACTGGTTCATGGTGAACGAGTGGCCTTTTGCGGGGGAGGGCCAAAACGCCTGGGCGAAGCGGTATTATACGTTCGGCTTTTTTGACCAGATGCCGAAATTGAACACAAATAACCCGGCGGTGCGGGATTATCTTATAGGGGTCTGTGAAAACTGGGTCAGAAATTATGATGTGGACGGTATCAGGCTGGATGTGGCGAACGAGATTTCCCATACTTTCTGTAAGGAGCTGAGAAGCCGACTGAAAGCGATCAAGCCGGATATCTATATTCTGGGCGAGATCTGGCACGACGCGATGCCGTGGCTTCGGGGGGATGAGTTTGACTCTGTTATGAATTATCCGCTGGGGGAGAGTATCAAGGATTTCTGGATTGACAAGAGCCTCACCAACGAGGATTTTGAGTATACGATCAACCGATGTTACACGCGCTATATGCAGCAGACTAACGACGTCCTTTTTAATCTGCTGGATTCCCATGACACGAAGCGGCTTAGAAGCGATGTAAAGAACCTGGACGAGTATTTCCAGCAGCTGGCGGTGCTCTTTACCATGCCGGGGTCGCCCTGCATTTATTACGGTACGGAGATTGCCATGGAGGGAGGTCATGACCCGGACTGCCGCCGCTGTATGCCCTGGGAGGAGATTGACGGTGGGGTTTACAGAGAGCGGATGGACATTATCAGAAGCCTTCTGCATTTGAGACGGGAAGAACCGCTTCTTCGGAACCGGGATTTTCATTTCCCGAACAGGATCAACCGCCCCAGGGTGATCGAGTTCAATAAGATGGGCTGGGTGGATAATTATGTGGAGGTTATCATCAACTGTGAGGAGGAAGACATCGAGATTCCCAGGGAGGGTGAGATCCTCTTTTCCAGACACTATATTGACAACACGCTGCTGAGAAATGGTATACTGATCAGGAGACACAAAAGCTGACAAAGGACGGAGAGAAAAAATGAACCAGTTTAATTTACCCGGCTGCCTGATTATTGAGGCGGGCGCCTGCGAGCGTTTAAATGAGATTTTGGCGGACTGCGTGCCGGAAATAGAAAAAAAGAAGATTGTCATTACCACGGAGGAATCGCTCATTCCCATTATGAAGCCTTATCTGGACGAGATGCAGCGCGATCTGCCAGAGAGCGAACTTTACCTTATTGACGAGAACAGTTTTGATGAGGCGATGGAGCTGGCGAAGTACATCTGCATGAAGGATGTGGAGGTCATTATCGGCGTGGGCGGCGGTAAGGTATTGGACGTGGCGAAATATGCGGGGTTTGTGGGGAAAATCCCTTATATCTGTGTGCCCACGACCCTGAGCAACGACAGTCTCTCATCGCCAGTGTCGGTGCTGGGAACCGAGGGGGATGCGAGAAAGACCTTAAAGTGCGCGATTCCGGCGGGGATCGTGGTGGACGTGAATGTGGTGATGGGCGCGCCTGCCTCACATCTGCAGTCCGGCATCGGCGACACCATCAGCAAGTATACGGCGCTCTACGACTGGAAGCTGGACGCCGCACACAGGAAAGACCGGGTGGACGACTTCTCCTATCTTTTGTCGGACATGGCGTTTTCCTCCCTGTGTTACAATGAGGAAAAGTCTATCAAGAGCAAAGATTTTATCAAGATACTGACGCAGGCGCTGGTGCTTGGCGGGCTTGCCATGGAGATTGCGGGAAATTCCAGACCGTGCAGCGGTTCGGAGCATCTGTTCTGCCATTCTCTGGAAGAAAACCATAAGGAAATACAGATTTCCCATGGTATGGCAGTGGCGCTTGGGAGCCTTGTGAGCTGCCGTCTGCAGGGGCAGGACGTGGGCAAGCTGGAGACCGTTTTGAAGGCGTACCACATGGACATGGATCCCATGAACTGGGGCATTACGAAGGAAATCTTTACGGACGCATGGCTTAGGGCGGCGGATACCAGAAAGGACAGATATACGGTGCTCAATGAGGTGAAGCTGTCGGAGGAGGTTTTTGAGCGGATCTATGACGAGCTGCGGAAGCAGCAGGCGTGAGTTCATTTGCGGATTCGATAAGAGTGAAAATGAGAAAGGAATAGGATAGAATACAAAATTAACCACTTAGGATGCAAAATTAACATATTTAGGTCGAAAAAAGTATGTTATAATCTATGCGATAGCAATGAGCAGTGCACAGACGTAAGATGAAAAAATGGCAGCTTGCTGACGATTTTTTCAGATTGCGGATGTATAGGGGTGCTAAGCGCCAGTGGCGCTTGTCCAGCACGGACCGAAGCGGAGCTGAGACCAGCCCGTGAACGAGAAAAACCGAAGGTTTTTTGGATGTGCACTGCAGGAATAAAAGATAACAGAACAACAAGCGAAAATCCACGAAAGGGGTTGACGGGAATGAGCAGAAACGCGAACCTTGAGCTGGCAAAGGGGGGGGGGTAAAGTATGCTCTTTTTCCGATACCATGTTAAGAACGGCAGGCGGCTGTCTTATGGGACATATATCCGATAAGACAGTCGCTTTTTGTTTTTCTGCGGGGCATTTTATGTAGGATGGGAAAAGCTTTTTAGAAGGAGTGAAGTCTATGAGGATTGCCGTCTGCGATGACAACAGACAGGATGCCTGTGCGCTCCGTGCTCTGCTGGAGGGGCAGGAAGTAAAGCTGTACGGCGATGCCGAAAGCCTGCTTGCGGATGTCAGGCAGGGCAGCGCACATTACGACCTGTATCTGCTGGATATCTTTATGGAAAACTCCATGAGCGGGCTGGAGCTGGCACGGGAGCTCAGAGCCACGGACGAGACGGCGGTCCTGTGTTTTGTGTCTACCAGCGACGATTTTTACAGGGAGGCATACGACCTGTACGCGATACAGTATCTGATAAAGCCTGTCAGCAGGGAAGCGGTGCGGCGGCTGCTGGATAAGGTAGAGCAGATCTTCCTAAAGGATGCGGAGAAGACGCTGCCGTATTCATGGCGGCGGTCATCGGGGACCATTCCTTACGGAAAAATCCTGTATATCAGCAGCAGGGAGCATGTCCTTTCCATCCGCTGTACGGACGGCAGGGTGCAGGAAAGTACAGGAAAATTAAATGACATGGAACGGCAGATATGCGGGGACACCTTCCTGCGCTGCCACCAGAGCTTCATCGTCAACATATACCATGTGGAGGGCATGAGCGGCTTGGACCTGACGGTCGCCGGAGAACGCATCCCCGTGTCCAGACGGTATTACACGGAAGTGAGAAAGCGGTATCAGCAGATACTGTTCGAGGGGGTGGACTTATAAGATGACGGTACTCAGGGATATCTCCATGCTGTGGTCGCTGTTCCACATCCTGATCCTTTTCATGCTGCTGTACCGCTCCCGCTATCCCCGGAAGAAGACGCTCATCCTTACGGGGATGACGATGGGACCGCTGGCACTGCTTACGGTGGCGGGACTGGTGTATTACGGTGCGGAGTTCATGGGGCAGATCTTTATCCTGACGCTCACCCTGCCGAGCCTTTTATTTTTCTGGTTCATGTCAAAGGATAAAAAAGGGAAATTTTTCTTTACCTTCTGTGTGGCGGACACGGTGGCGCTGTGGATTATCGCCGTGACGAATCTGGCGGACTTTTATCTGGGCGGGCAGCGCTACATCCTGATGCTCATCGGCAGGCTTATCCTGTTCCCGCTCACGGAATGGCTGGCATACCGATATCTGCGGCAGCCTTATAAGGAATTACAGGAAACGGTAAACGAAGGCTGGGGACTGTTTGCGGGCATGACGGCGCTCTATTATGTCCTGCTCACCGTGAGCGCCAATTTCCCCACAGTTTTGACAAAAAGACCGGAGGATCTGCCTGTTTTCCTGCTGCTCCTCCTGCTGATGCCCATGACCTACGCCACGATCTTTGCGGCAATGTACCGCCAGCTCCTTCTCCACAGGAAGCGTCAGAGTGAGCGCATCTTACAGGCGCAGAAGAACACGCTGGAGGCACAGCTCGACAGCCAGCAGAGCATCCGAAAAATGAAACATGACATAAAGGGCTACACAGCCACGCTCTCCGGGCTGTTATCAGCGGGGAAGATAAGAGAGGTGGAGGAATACCTCGCGGGCGTGGAACAGAAGATGGACGTCCTGTCGGGGCAGTTCTGTCCGAATCCGTATATTAACGCCACGCTTGCCTATTATGACAGGAAGTTTACGGGGCTGTCGGCGTCGTGCAGGATGGACATACAGCTTGGGGAGGAAGAATTGCCCTATATGGAGCTGTGTCAGATTCTGGCGTGCGGGCTGGAAAATGTCTGCGACGCTCTGAAAAAGCTGGAGGAGGGAGAGCGGGAGGTCTCCGTGTACATGCGTTACCGCCGGGAATATCTCCTGCTCCGCATCAAAAACAGGTGCCCGGACGGGCTGCATGTGGCATGGGGCGGGGCAGTGCCCACCAGCAAAACGGAGCCGGGGCATGGTTTCGGGCTTCCCGCCATACAGGAGGCGGCAAAGCGGCTTGACGGGGAGATGTTCTGCTATACGGAAGACGGATATTTCATACTGGATGTAATGGTCTCACGCCGGGCGTTTCCGAATATCGGTCAGGAGCCGTTCAAATAGCATTTCAGAAATACGCAGGATAAGGCTGTCCGCAGCGGAAGGGGGTATATAGGATGAAAAAACGAAAGGGAAGTATCTTACAAAGAATGATGGCGGTACTGCTCTCGGCGGTGCTAATTACGGGCATGGCGTGGGACGCAGCACCGGCAAGCGTACTGGCGCAGGAGAGCGTCAGCGAAAACACGCCTACGAACGGGGAGACAGAACCCGTGGAAGGGGAAACGGAACAGGAGGGAACGGATTCCGAGGAGCAGGAGACAACAGAGCCTGCGGAGGAAACAGACCCTGAAGGGCAGAAGCCGGACGGGGGAACGGAACAGGAGACGCCGCAGCCGGATGACGGAACCGGGCAGGAGACGCCGCAGCCGGGCATGGAGGAAAAAGAGCAGGAGTCTGTCAGTGAAAATGATGTGGAGACGGAAGCCGTGGAAAAGCCGCTGAGAATGATGCGGGCGGCGGCGCCGCAGGCTGACAATATCGCCAGTGGCACGGACTGGGTGCTGGATAAGGATGGTAAGCTGACGATTACATCGGATGACGGGATGGCGGACTGGATACAAAATGGTCTGGGCGTCCATAGAGGCGCTGTAAAAAGAGCAGAGATACAAAACAGTGTGACGAGCATCGGAGAGACTGCGTTTACAGATTGCAGCAACCTGACAGACATAATGATATCGGAGGATGTGGAAAGCATAGGGAGTAATGCGTTTGCAGGCTGCAAAAGCCTGAAAAGCATAGCGATACCAGACAGCGTGACAAACATAGGGATGTATGCGTTTGTTGGCTGTACCAGCCTGACAAAGGTAACAATGAAAGGGGGAGTGCCGCCGACGATTGGCACAAATGCTTTTCAGGGCTGCAAATTTGTCACAGATGACACGCAGGGCATCTATGTCCCGGACGTGGAAACGTATAAGAACGCAACGGATAAAGGATGGGGCGCTTGGGTGGCATATATCATAGAGGATTCCGTTCCTACGGAGGAACATGAGCACGGCGGCGTGACCTTCACCGCATGGACAAAGACGGACAGCCTGCCGACCGATGCGGGGAATTACTATTTGACGGAGAATGTGACGCTTAGCAGAAGCTGGATAGTGCCAAACGGTGCGACATTCCTCTGCCTGAATGGGAAGACCATTCGTGCGCAGGGAAGGGTTAATGTGATGGACATCATGTCCGGTGCGCTGAACCTATATGACTGCAAAGACACCGGAAATATAACCGCTGGCGAATGTAGCAGCGCTGTTTTCAATGCAGGCACTTTCTATATGTATGGCGGTAAAATTAGCGGAAATAGCAGTGTATCATGGGGAGGCGGTGTTTTTACCACAGGCATATTTCAGATGTACGGCGGCGAAATTAGCGGGAACAGTGCGTTCTATTGTGGCGGCGGCGTATATGTAGCGGACGGTATATTCAGGATGTACGGCGGCAGGATCAGCGGGAATAGTACGAAAGAACCCGGCGGCGGCGTAGCTATTGACAACGGTACATTTTATGTCGGCGGCAATGCCGTAATTAGCGGAAATACCACTGACGGGAAAGTAAGTAATGTTTATCTTGCGGATGGGCAGACAATAGAAATTGACAGCAGCAATCCCCTTTCCGGCTCCGCGAGCATCGGTGTGACAACCCAAACCGCGCCCACGGAAGGAAACCCGGTTGATATCACGGGAACAAACAGTGCGGATTACAGCCAGTATTTCCATAGCGACAATGCGGATTATGAAATAAAGAACGGAGAAAACAATGTGGTGCAGCTTGCGGTGAAGTCGCAGTCCCACACCCACAGCCTGACCCGCGTAGATGAGAAATCCGCCACCTGTACGGAGGACGGAAATACGGCATATTATACCTGTAACGGCTGTGACAAGTGGTTCTCTGACGCAGCAGGAACGCAGGAAATCACGGATAAGGACAGCGTGGTAATCTCCAAGACAGGACACAGCTATGATGAAGTTGTATGGGGCTACAAAGAAGAGGACGGACATGCTCATAAATGCGTGAACTGCGGAGCACACGACGAAGTGCAGGCACACACGCCGGGCGCGGCGGCGACAACGACGACGCCCCAGACCTGTACGGTGTGCGGGTACATCATCAAACAGGCAACGGGCGGCGGCAATCAGGGCGGTGGTTCCGGCGGCAATAAGCCCGGCAGCGGCGGCTCTGGTGATAATGGCGGAGAAAACGATCAGGGCGGCGGCAGTCAGGATGGCGGCAGCGGTGGGAATAACGGCGGCGCAGACGACAATTCCGGCAGCGGCAGCAGCGGCGGCAATAAAGGTTCCAGCGACACAGGCACGACAGCTCTGGGGTCCGGCAGCTCCGGCACAGGACAGCCCCGAGTAAAGCAGGAGAGGGAAGGAAACATCCAGAAAGAAGTGAGCGTTACAGGGGAAAGCACACTGGACGCTGCCGTGACGACACCGCTTTCGGTTCTTTCGGATATAGTTCTGACAGGAACAGAGAAACAGCAGGCGGCAGCCGGGACGGACATAAAGATCGTCCTTGATGTGAAGGAGGCCACCGCATCTGTTAGCGCGGCGGACAAGACGGTTGTGGAAATGGCGCTTAACGGTTCCCTGGCCAAGGGATATACGCTGGGACAGTATCTTGATATCAACCTGTATAAGATCATCGGGAACAGCCGGAGTATTGTCACGAATACAAACGGTAAGATCACCGTCACGATTGCCGTGCCGGACAGCCTGAAAAATACGGACAGTACAAAGACGAGGACCTTTGGGGTGATCCGTGTGCATGACGGGAAGGCAACGCTTCTGACTGATCTGGACTATGACAAAGACACCATCACCATAGAGACGGACCGTTTCTCCACCTATGCCATTGTCTACAAGGATACGGCGGGCAGCGGGAACAGCGGCGCCGTCCGTGTGAGTGTGAAAAATGATGGCAGCAGGAAATCGGGAGGTGCGAAGGACGACGAGCCTTCTACCGGTGACCATACACCCCTTGCGCTGGGGGCGACCCTCTGCATGATAACTGGACTGACTTATCTGCTCCTGTACTTTATGGACCGCAGGCATGGCATGACGGAGGAGATGAAGAGGGAAATTGTCTCCGCCATCATCGACTGGGCGAAGCAGGGCGGAAGGATCAGGAGATGGCTTGCGCTGATGCGTAGCCTCAAATTTTACCTACGGGGAGAAAACTTGAGGATATTCCGCATATATCATAGAAATCGTCATGCCCCGGAAGGACACCCAAAAGACACCTTGGCGGGGTGGAGGTGCGCAGGATCACAGCTGTGAATGGTGAATGCAGCTGCAAAATTTCCGAGCGAAAATGCGAGGAGACCCTGTACAAATCGTTCAAAATACAATAGAATAGTACCGAGGCAAATTTGTATCGGTCGAAAGCAGACTGAGACGAAACACATACTTAGCTGTTTAAAACCGATTGTTTTACATAAAGAGGAGGTGTGAATATGAAGACGTACATGCTGGATTTAAATTCCATTGACAGAGTGAAGGGATTTGTGAGCGCGATTGAGAAATTCGACGGTTACTTTGACATAGCCACCGGAAGATACGTGGTGGACGCGAAGTCGATCATGGGTATTTTTTCCATGGACCTGTCCAGAAAGATTGAGTTCCGGATTCTGGAGACCAATGCGCAGATCTCGGAAGTGGAGGCGGCAATCGCACCCTATCTCGCGTGATGGCATAATGGAAAGTGACAGAAATTGCTGCGGAAAATGAAACGGCTGCCGGTGAATACACTGGCAGCCGTTACTTTATGCATACGGTATCTTTTTATTCGGGTGAGTCGTTGCCGAGCTCTTCCAGCGAAGCCTGGAACGGTGTATCCGTGTCTGTCAGTTCTTCCACACCGCGCAGGGTGCGGTTGATTGCCCTTGTGCGTCTGCCGACAAGGTCAGAGAGTGTCTTGTCAGCGGTCTGAATCTGTTTCTGTGCTTTGTCGAGCATGTCCCCGAATTTCACAAACTCCGATTTCACGGCACGGAGCGTGTCCCACACTTCCTGCGACCGCTGCTCAATGGCAAGCGTCTTAAAGCCCATCTGCAGGGAGGAGAGAAACGCTGAGAGCGTAGTCGCGCCGACCGCCGTAATTTTATACTTGTCGCGCAGTTCCTCGAACAGGGCGGCATTCTGGACGACTTCCGCGTACAGCCCCTCCGTTGGCAGGAACATGAGCGCAAAATCGGTGGTCTTCGGGGGCACAATATATTTGTCGTGAATCTCCTTCGCGAAAGCGCGTATTTTGGCGGTGAGGGATCGTCTCGCCTCATCCATCGCCGGCTTGTCCTGCGCGTCGAGCAGCCGGTTGTAGTCCTCAATCGGGAACTTGCTGTCGATGGGCAAGAGCAGCGGAATATCGCCATTGCCGGGCAGTTTTATCGCAAACTCCACGCGCTTGCCGTCCGTGATCTCCACATTCGTCTCATACTGGCTCGGGGCGAGAATGTCGGAGAGCAGCATCTCCAGGCGGACTTCGCCGTATGTGCCGCGCTCTTTCACATTGGTGAGGGCATTTTTCAGAGACTTCGCGTCCGCGGCGAGCGCTTTCATCTCTCCAAGCCCCTGTCCGACGCTTTCAAGCTGTTTGCTGACCAGCTCGAAGGACTGGGCAAGGCGGGTTTCCAGTGTTTTCTGCAATTTTTCATCCACCACGCCCTGAATCTGCTCAAGCCGTTTTTCATTGCTTTCCTGCAGGGACTTCATCTTATTTTCCAGCGTCGTGTTGATCTTTTCAATGTTTTCCGCGTTGGCGCGCTGGATGGAAGAAAGGCGGTTGTCAACCTGTTCACCGAAGATATGGAGCTGCTGGCTGACTTCGCTGCGGTTTGCCGACAGTGTGTCCTGTATGCTTTTCTGTATCAGACCGAAACGTTCAAACTGTTGTGTCGCGCCGTCTGCAATCTGTCGCTGCACGTCGTCACGCTGTTCTTCCGCACTGTTTTTCAGCAGAGCTGTTATCTCGTCCATGTCGGATTTCTTCCGCCCCGTGATCTGTAATACAATAACCAAAAAGAGCAGAATAATTATAATAATACCTAAGATTTCTGTAAGTCCCATTTTTCGGACGCCCCTTTCTATCTAATGCCATTCTATATTTATAAAAGAGTTTCGCGCTGAACCAGTGAGATGATTATACTATTTTTATTGGCATATTTCAACGCGCGGACAGTATTGCGGGGAACAGGCTGAATTTTCCGGCCGAATTTTCCAGGCGGACGGGTTTGCCTTTTGTAAGTATTTATGCTAAGATGTTCTATTAAGGAACTTCCGAAGGGGGGAGGTTCGGCAGAGGTATGATAATCATGGAGGTTTATAATGCTGGAGCTTAAAAATATATCTTTTCAGGCTGAGGATGGCGGAAAAGGGATAGAAATATTGAGGAATATCAACCTGACGGTGGAGGATCGTTTTGTGGCGGTCACGGGGCCGAACGGCAGCGGTAAATCGACGCTGGCAAAGATTGTGGCGGGTATTCTTACGCCGACGGAGGGACAGATCTTTCTGGATGGCGTTGATATCACGGATAAAACCATCACGGAGAGGGCGAAACTGGGGATAGGGTTTGCGTTCCAGCAACCGGTCCGTTTTAAGGGAATTACGGTAAAGGATATACTTTCTATCGCGGCGGGCAGGGAGACGGCTGTGTCGGAGGTCTGCGCCATGCTTTCTGAGGTGGGACTCTGTGCCAGAGATTATGTAAACCGAGAAATCAATGCGAGCCTTTCCGGCGGCGAATTAAAGCGTATAGAGATTGCCATGCTTATGGCCAGAAAGGCAAGGGTTTCCATCTTTGACGAGCCGGAGGCCGGAATTGACCTGTGGAGTTTTCAGAACCTGATCCGTGTTTTTGAGAAAATGCATGCGGAGACAAAGGGAGCGATCCTGATTATATCCCATCAGGAGAGAATACTGAACATCGCGGATCAGATAGTGCTTTTGTCTGACGGCAGAGTTGAGAAGGTGGGAAGCCGGGAAGAGGTTATGCCGGATCTTCTGGGGGCAGGACAGCCGTGTAAAACGCTGACGGACAAATTATAAAAACGTGAGAAGAATTTCTAAATCTCATGTGTGGGAATGGCTCCAATGCGGCATTCTCTGAAATGTAGAATCATGGAGGAAATCATGGACGCAATACAACGGGAATTACTGGAACAGGTGGCGGATCTGCATGAAGTGCCGGAGGGCGCTTACAATATCCGTGCCAACGGTGAGATGGCGGGCAGGAATACTACCGCCAATATAGATATTGTGACAAAGGAAGACTGCCCCGGCATTGATATCCGGATTAAACCGGGCACAAAGGGGGAGAGCGTGCACATTCCGGTAGTTTTAAGCCAGAGCGGCTTGCAGGAGAGTGTATATAACGACTTTTTTGTGGGGGAAGACTGCGACATTACGATCATAGCGGGCTGCGGCATTCACAACGGCGGCTCCGCAGCGTCGGCGCATTCCGGCATCCACCGCTTTTTTGTGGAGAAGAACGCGAAGGTGAGATATGTGGAAAAGCATTACGGTTCGGGCGACGGCAGCGGGGAACGGATTATGAATCCTACCACCGACATTCATCTTGCAAAGGGGGCGTCCCTTGAGATGGAGACGGTACAGATTAAAGGCATTGATTCCACGGCGCGCACGACGACTGCGGAGGTGGCAGAGGGCGCCAGTCTGGTGATCAAGGAAAAGATCATGACCCACGGGAAACAGTATGCCGAGACAGATTTTACGGTGAATATGGCGGGGGCGGATTCCAGTGTGAACCTGATTTCCAGATCGGTGGCGAAGGAACATTCCAGACAGATTTTCCGCAGCCGGATCGTGGGGAACGCGAGCTGTCAGGGCCACAGCGAATGCGACGCCATCATTATGGATGAAGCCAGCGTCAGCGCGATCCCGGAGTTGACGGCCAACGATATTGACGCGAACCTGATCCATGAAGCGGCGATTGGGAAGATTGCGGGAGAACAGCTGATAAAACTGATGACGCTCGGCCTCACGGAGAAAGAGGCCGAAGAGCAGATCGTAAAGGGATTTTTGAAATGAGGAAGTTTTTACAGTACGCCTTAAATCGCGTAGTGATTACAGCCCTTCTCGTGCTTTTACAGGTCACCCTTTTCCTGGTGGTGCTTTTGCAGTGGGGCAATTATTACGTCTGGTTTTCACTGGTGCTGCGTTTTATTACCTTCTGGGCGGTAATTTATATTATATGGAAACCGAATAACCCGGCCGTAAAGCTGGCGTGGGTGGTGCCGATACTGACCTTTCCGCTTTTCGGCGGCGTGCTGTATCTGTGCTACGGCCATGTGATCGTGCCGAAAAAGCGGCGGGACAGCATGGAGCGGACGGACAAGCTGGTCAGGAAAAGCCTTGTGCAGGACAAGAAGACGCTGAAGGACCTGAAAAGGGAGGACCCGGCACAGGCGAATCTGAGCGGATATATTTACTCCTACGCGGCTACGCCGGTGTGGGACCAGACTGATTCGGCATTTTTTGCGGACGGGCGTCCGTGGTGGGAGAATCTGCTTGACGATCTGGAAAAGGCCGAGCATTTTATCTTTTTGGAATTTTTTATCATCAAAGAGGGAAAGATGTGGGATGCCATTCTGGATATTCTGGAACGCAAGGCAAAGGAGGGCGTTGAGGTCAGGCTGATGTATGACGATATCGGCTGCGCGTTTCTTCTGCCGAAATACTACGACAGAGCCATTGAGAAAAATGGAATCAAGTGTGTGGCGTTCAACCGGCTGGTGCCCTTTTTGTCGCTTGTGCTGAATAACAGGGATCACAGGAAGATAGTGGTTGTTGACGGCAAGGTGGCATACACGGGCGGGATTAATCTGTCGGACGAGTATATCAACTATGAACACCCTTACGGGGACCACTGGAAGGACACGGGAATCCGTATTGAGGGCAAGGCGGTCTGGAACTTTACGGTTATGTTTTTGCAGATGTGGAATATGTCGCGCTACACGGAGGAAGATTACGGAAGGTATTATTATCCTTTTGAGAAGATGCCGGGGGCGGAAGGCTTTGTGCAGCCGTATATGGATACGCCTTTTGACGATGAAACGCTGGGGGAGAACGTGTACCTGAATATGATCGGCGCCGCGAAGCGTTATGTCTGGATCTACACGCCGTATCTCGTTACAGACAATGAAATGATCACTGCCCTTAAGCTTGCGGCGAAGAGGGGCGTGGATGTGCGGGTCGTGACGCCCGGCGTGCCGGATAAAAAGTTCGTTTACTGGCTGACACAGTCCAATTACCAGAACCTGATTGAGGCTGGAGTCAGGATTTTTCAGTACACTCCGGGTTTCATTCATGCAAAATGCGTGCTCTCGGATGATGAGTCGGCTACGGTGGGTACGATCAATTTCGATTACAGGAGTTTTTACCATCACTTTGAGTGCGGCGTGTATCTTTACCGCGCGCAGGCGGTGGAGGAGTTAAAGAAGGACATGGAGAAAACGTTCAGAGTATGCGAGGAGATCACGCTGTCATGGTGCAGGGAAAAGTTTGTGAAGACCAATGTGATCGGTCCGCTGCTAAAATTGTTTTCACCTTTAATGTGAGTGTAAAATGGAGATGAGTCTATGTTACGGTTTCTCAAGGTGATCGTGTGGAATCTGCCGAGAATCTACATGATACCCAAAATGGCATACAAAGCCAGACACAAGGAGCGCTACGGCGAGGAGGCATGCTACGCTTATGCAAGGCTGGCAATCCGGCGTATGATGCGGGCCGGGCGTATCTATACGAAGCGTTTCGGCGCGGAGAACCTCCCGCAGGAAGGAGGCTATCTCCTGTGTCCGAACCATCAGGGGAAATATGATGCGCTGGGGATTATGATATCCCACGATAAGCCCTGTTCCGTGGTGATCGACGACGCCAAGTCCCACGGTCTTTTAGTCAAGCAGTTTATTGACCTTGTGCAGGGCAAACGCCTGAAAAAGGATGATACCAGACAGTCCATAGGGATTATCAGGGAACTGGCGGAAGACACCAAACAGGGGCGGCGTTTCATTATTTTCCCGGAGGGCGGCTACTTTCATAACCACAATACAGTGGGAGAGTTTAAGCCGGGCTGTTTTAAGAGTGCGGTGAAGGCAAGGGTGCCGATTGTGCCGGTAGCGCTGATTGATTCCTACAGAGTGTTTGAGGAGTGGACATTGCGGAAGGTAGAGACACAGGTACACTTTTTAAAAGCGATTCCCTATGAAGAATATAAGGGCATGACTACAACGCAGATTGCGGAGATGGTGAAAGACAGAATCACAAACAGGATCAGCGAGGTAGTCAGCCCGGCGTAAAAAGATTATATTTTTATGATCGGATTTTTGTATTCGTTAATTTCCGGCAGGGAATTTTGGCCGGGAAATTTATTGCGGACAATACTCTGGTAAATATGGCTTGCATAGATATCCTTTTCCAACATGGAAAAGCCTGTCGGTGCAAGCTGTTTTTGCGCGTCCGCAAGTTTGGAAAGGAGCGGTATTTTTGCGTTTTTCTTGATGGCGGATAGAAGCGGTGAGGCGCTCTCACGAAAGCCCAGCATACGGGCATAAAAAATCCATCCCTCCTGTCCGTACTGCATAAGCTTTTCCCTGCGGATACCCAAAAGAATATGTAGGAGGCTTCTTGAGATCCTCACATAAGTCCTGTTCTTGGATTTCAGCAGATCACAAAAAGAGCGGAAATCACGGTATTGCGGCAGGAGCTTGACAATACGGTCTGACAGCTCCTTGTCGATATCGGGATAGCTTGTAAAGCCGGCGCTTTCTTCCGTGAGAAGGCTGTACTGCGCAAGCAGGGAAAGATCATCCATAAAAACCGGGTAGGTTTTCAGGTAGGCGTCTTTTATCAATTCCAGAGAAGACGCGGGAATCTGTCTTGTAAGTTCCTCAGAAGCGCCTGCCTGTCTGATGGATTCCCGGATAGCCAGCGCGGAGCAGAAGCCGGTGTCCAGACTGTTGTCGTGGTAGGAGGAGCCTGCGCGTTTTATGGTGTATGGTGTAATCGCGCTCTCCCAGTAGAGAAGCGCCTTACAGTATTCGATGCCCAGAATGTTGTTCGGGCTGGTCAGTATGTTGATATGGGACGTCAGGTGGGGCGCGGAAGCTTCGAGCGCCGTGTTCCTCGCCTGAGGATAGGTGTGTCCGATACGGATCTCGCGATCCAGCGTTTTCTTAAAGACAGGGCTTTCGTCCATAAGCGCCTGTGCAAATTCCGTCAGTACGCGGATATCACCGCACTCGCTGCCGAAGCAGAGCGTGTCGATAACCCCCAGCTTGTCGAGGAGGGCTACCGAACTGCGGGCAAAGTGTTCGGCGCTGCTTATGGAATAGCAGACGGGCAGTTCCAGCACAAGATCAGCGCCGTTTAAAAGAGCGCTTTCGGCGCGCAGATATTTGTCCATTATGGCGGGTGCGCCGCGCTGCACAAAATCACCGCTCATAACGACAACGCAGTAGTCTGCGTGTGTGAGTTCTTTTGCCTTTCTGATGTGATAGGCATGTCCGTTATGGAACGGATTATATTCCGCAATAATTCCGACCGTTTTCATAGCTTTTCCGTTTCCCCCGAAGTGTCATACATTCCCTGCTTTCAGTTTATCACAACACGGTGGATTTGTATTGTTTTTTCTTGAAAACAGATCAGAAAATTACTTGTGTATGAAAGCGGAATTAGGTATCATGTAAGATAGAAAGAAGGAGGGTATAGCTATGTCTTATATTGATCTGATGAAAGAGAAGGCCAGAAGCGATAAAAAGACGATTGTTCTGCCGGAGACCAACGACAAAAGGACTCTGATCGCGGCGGCAAATATCCTGAAGGAAGGGATCGCCGACATCATTATGGTGGGAAACGAAGAGAAGATCATGGACGGTGCCGGATGGCTGGAAGTGGAGCTGGACGGCGTGCAGATCATTGATCCCGAAAAAACGGAGAAGCTGGATGAATATGCACAACTTTTGTATGAGATCAGAAAGAATAAAGGAATGACGCCGGAGAAGGCGAGGGAGACACTGCTTAAGGACTATCTGACCTTCGGCGTGGTGATGGTCAAGGCAAACGACGCGGACGGTATGGTGGCAGGAGCCTGTCATGCCACAGCGGACACCCTGCGCCCCGCGCTGCAGATTTTAAAGACCGCGCCCGGAGTAAAACTCGTATCGGGATTTTTCATTCTTGACGTGCCCGACTGTGAGTTTGGGGAGAACGGTACTTTCCTTTTCGCGGACTGCGGACTGAATCAGGACCCGACGGCGGAGGAGCTGGCGGCGATTGCGGACACTTCCGCCAAGAGCTTCAAAAGCCTTGTGGGTGCGAAACCTATCATCGCCATGCTTTCCCACTCGACCAAAGGAAGCGCCAAGCACCCGCTGGTGGACAAGATGGTGGAGGCGACGCGGATCGCCCATGAACAGTATCCACACCTTACTATCGATGGGGAACTGCAGTCTGACGCGGCGCTTGTGCCCCAGGTGGCGAAGTCAAAAGCGCCCGGAAGCGAAGTGGCGGGCAAGGCAAACGTGCTGATCTTCCCCAATCTGGACTGCGGCAATATCGGCTATAAACTGGTACAGCGGCTCGGCAAGGCAGAGGCCTACGGTCCCATGCTGCAGGGCATTGCAAAACCCGTAAACGACCTCTCCCGCGGCTGCTCCTGGCAGGATATCGTAGGCGTGGTGGCACTCACGGCGGTACAGGCACAGCTTGCGTGATAAGCTGACACGGCGCGCGAGGGTGAAAAGGCACGGATCATGTTTACATGAATCCGGGACTTTACACACGAGCATGGCGTGTTGCAACACGACCGAGAGAACGCAGTTCTCGAGGTGACGTGTCAGCATATTTATAGGGCGAAGCCCGCGAGCGAGGGAAACCGAAGGTTTTTCGAGCGGCACTGCGGGGTAAAGCGAGGTGACGTGTCAGCTTATTGGACAGCGAAGCAAAATATTTTAAACAGAAAGAAGGAAACCAATATGAATATACTTGTTATCAACTGCGGCAGCTCCTCCTTAAAATTCCAGCTCATCGACGCGGAGACGGAGAAGCAGATTGCGAAGGGTCTCTGTGAGCGCATCGGCATTGACGGCAGCCAGATTGTCTACCAGCCGGCAGGCGGAGAAAAGGAAGAGACGGTAACGCCCATGCCGGATCACACAAAGGCAATCGAACTTGTCTTAAACGCGCTGATGAATGAAAAGACGGGCGTGGTGAAATCCCTGGATGAAATAGGCGCGGTGGGGCACCGCATCGTGCACGGCGGAGAGAAGTTTGCATCGTCCACGGTCATTACAGACGAGGTGGTCGAGGCGATCAGGGCCTGTAACGATCTGGCGCCGTTACATAATCCGGCGAATCTGATCGGCATTGACGCCTGCAAAAAACTGATGCCAAATACGCCTATGGTGGGTGTGTTTGACACGGCATTCCACCAGACCATGCCCCAGCATGCGTATCTCTATGGGCTGCCTTACGAATACTATGAGAAGTACAGGGTGAGAAGATACGGTTTCCACGGCACAAGCCATTCCTATGTATCTAAGAGGGCGGCGGAGATTCTCGGTAAAAATTATGAGGATATGAAGACCATCGTCTGCCATCTGGGCAACGGCGCAAGTATTTCCGCTGTGGAGAACGGGCATTGCGTGGACACATCCATGGGTCTTACGCCACTTGAAGGTCTGATTATGGGCACCCGCTCCGGGGATATTGATCCGGCGATCATAGAGTTTATTGCCCATAAGGAGAATAAGTCCATCGACGAAGTGATGACGGTACTGAATAAGAAGTCAGGCGTGCTGGGACTTTCCGACAATCTGTCCTCTGATTTCAGGGATCTGGAAAAATCTTATGTGGCAGGGGAGGAGAGAGGGCTTCGCACGATTCTTGCCTTTTCCTACCGGGTAGCGAAGTATATCGGTGCATACACCGCGGCGATGAACGGTGTGGACGCGATCTGCTTTACGGCTGGCGTGGGTGAGAATAACCCTTTGGTGCGGAAGCATGTCTGCGAGCATCTCGGGTATCTGGGCATTACGCTGGATCAGGAGAAAAATCAGGTGCGCGGGGAGGATGCGCAGATCAGTACTCCTGATTCCAAGGTGAAAGTGCTTGTAGTTCCCACGAACGAGGAACTCGCAATCGCGAGGGAGACATTTGCGCTGGTGAAGTAATATCTGTATATATAGGGGCAGCCGTCACTGTGTCACTGTGGCGGCTGCCTTTTATGCGCAGAGACGCACAGATGAAATTGCTGCTTGCGCAGGCCGTGCAGAGAAAGTGTGACGCGCGCGGCAGGCTGTTCCCCCAAAATGCAGCTTACCCACAAAAACAAACCGCTTACCGTTTCTTTTCTTGTAAGAAAAGTTTCTGTGCGTTACCATCTTCCCATAGGAAGGAGGCAGTCGATTATGCATATTCTTGTGATAAACGGAAGTCCGAAAGGGGAGAAAAGCAATTCGTATCAGCTGACGAAGGCATTTTTAGAAGGAATAAGGCAGGAGACAGCGGAGGTGGAGATCAGAGAGCGGGTGGTCTGTCAGATGGATATCAAGCCCTGTCTCGGCTGTTTTTCGTGCTGGAATCGTACGCCCGGCAAGTGCTGTATTGAGGATGATATGGGGCAGGTGATTCAGGACCTGCTCTGGGCGGATCTCACGGTGTGGAGCTTTCCATTGTATTATTTTACGGTGCCGGGTGCGCTGAAAAATCTGATAGACCGGCAGCTTCCCATGAATCTTCCTTTCATGGAGGAACAGGAGGGGCAGATCGGAAATGGCGGGCATCCTTCCAGATATGATATGAGCGGGAAACGGACAGTGGTGATCTCCACATGCGGTTTCTACACGGCAGAGGGGAACTATGACGGGGTCTACAGTCTTTTTGACCATCTCTGCGGGCAGGGAAACTATACGACGATTTTCTGCGGGCAGGGGGAACTGTTCCGGGTGCCGGAGGTGTCGGCGATTACGGGCGCATATCTCTCCTGCGTGGAACAGGCGGGAAGGGAGTACGCGGGCGGCGGGATCTCGGCACAGAGCAGGGAGCGGCTCGCACAGCTTTTGCTGCCGAGGGAAACCTTTGAGGCGTGCGCGGACGCCAGCTGGGGGATAGAACGGGAAAGCGGCGGAACGGGAAAAAGCGGCGGTGATGTAAAGCAGGAGTCGGACACGCTGACTTTTACAAGGCAGATGGCAGCGCTGTATCGGAAGGACAGCTGGAATGGCAAAGATATCGTGCTGGAGATGTGCTATACGGATGTGGGAGAATGTTATCAGATTTTGTTGGGAAAGGATGGCAGTCATGTCTATACGGACGGCTCTCTTCATGCGGACACAAGGATCGAGACGCCGGTCACCGTATGGCGATCCATCGCGGCGGGGGAGATTCGGGGAGACGAGGCAATGATGCAGGGGCTTTACCACGTGAAGGGCGACTTTCATCTGATGATGAAGTGGGACGATTATTTCAGCGGTTCCTGTCCGCAGACTAAGCCGGTGAAAGGGACTTCGGAACAGAAGAATACGGATATGAACATCATGCTGATTCCGTGGATCGTCCTGTGGGTGGCAGCCTCCATCAGTAAACAGCCGGGATGTCTGCTTGCCGTCGCAGCCAGTGCGCTTGTGCCGCTTGTCTATTACCGGCATAAGAAAACCTTGTATGATGTGTTAAGCGGCGCGCTGGTGACGGGATTTTCTGTCGTTATGCTGGCAGGGGCAAATGAAAAAATAATGCTGCCCGTTTCTTATCTGGCGTTCGGTGTGATGTGGCTGGCATCCTGCTTTCACGGACTGATACCGCTTACGGCGCATTATTCCAAGAACGGCTACGGTGGGGATGACGCCCTGGATAATTCACTTTTTGTTAAGACGAACCGCATTCTGACCATGCTCTGGGGCATCCTTTATCTGGTCACGGCAATGATCAGCTGGTTATTGATGCGGTCGGCGGTAAGCAGCCTGTCCGGGCTGATCAATTCTGTGGCTCCCGTTCTGATGGGGATTTTTACGGCATGGTTTCAGGGGTGGTATCCGGCGAGAGTGGCGCGGGGAAAATAAGATAATGACAGCGACAAACATATGATTGGGCCGTTGGGAGCGGGATAATCATATAGTGGAGTGGAAGGAAACATGAAAATAACAATACAGGATATTGCGCCCGGGGAAGAGGAAGAGATCATCGTGAGATGCCGGGATCTGGATGAGGCGCTTCTGCGGATGATTCACGAGTTAAAGACACGGCGCGGGAAATTTACGGTCACGGACAATGATAAGATCAGGCAGATTGACGCGGGGGACATCTATTATTTCGAGGCGGTGGACAACAAAGTCTTTCTCTATCTGGAAAAGGACGTGTACGAGGTCAGATATAAGCTGTATGAGATCGAGGAAGAGTACGCCAATACAGACTTTTTTCGGGCGTCCAAATCGGTGATTATCAATCTCGCCAAGGTGAAACAGTTTGCCCCGGATTTTGGCGGACGGTTTGAGGCGCAGATGATGAACGGGGAAAGACTTATGATTTCCAGACAGTACGTGCCAGCGCTGAAAAAGCGGCTCGGCGTGTGAAAGAGCTATGGAAAACAGGAGAAGAAAGATACAGAGGGCGGGGAAGAGCGGGCTCTGTGTCAGAGTCGGTGAAGCTGGAAAACAGGCGCGGAAAACAGCGCGGAAACGGGGGATATATGACAGAAAGTATCAAAAAGAGAGTGATGGAACTGCTGCTGACCTTCTGCATGGTTACGACAGGCAGCGTCTTTGTCTGCGCGGTCTATAACAAAGTATTCTGGTCCGGCGATACGTTTCTGGATGAGGCTATTTTGTGGCAGCTTCTGGCGATGGCGTTTGTGTGCAGTCTGGGCAATTTTATACATCCTTACCGGGAGGTCAGCCGCAGGCGGGCGGTGTTCAATAAAGGACTGCATTATGTGTACATCAATGTGGTAGTGCTTGGCTGTGGTTATGGGTTTGGATGGATGGATATAGAAAATATCTTTATGCTTGCCGCAATGATGTTTGGAATACTGGTTGTCTTTGTGACGGTTTCCTTTGTGATCTGGAGACTGCACGAGAGAGAGACGGAGAATCTGAACAGAAAGCTCAGGGAGTACCAGCAGACGGGCAAAAACAGGCTCGGCCAGTCAGACTTGTGAACGGACCGGGCTGTGATGGGGAAGTAAAGCAATAAGTGGGCGCTAGTATGGCAACATTTGTATAGAAGAAGACCTGTCTTTGCATTACAGTCATAAGTAGTAGGACGTGCTCGGGCACGGGGCAAATTATGGGGTAAAGGAGACGGGATATGGGAAGAGGAGGACGGATAAAGTATTTTTTGGCTGTTCTGACGTGTGCAAATTTGGCTTTTGCGGCTGCCGGCTGTGGTGCGGGCGGCGGTGTGCAGGATGAAAATGCCGGGTCGGTACAGACAGCCGATGCGGAGACGGCAAAAACAGCAGGGGAATCGGACGCGGTATCGGAACAGGAAACGGAGCCGGAACAGGCAGCAGTACAGGACCCGCAGGAGTGGGCGTGGGACGCTGCGGATGAACAGACGCTGCGGTACGCGTTCGCAAATGAGTTTGGCGGCAGGGCGGGCGTCTGTGTGCCCATGGCGGCCCTCTCGGACGCGGCGCGGATGGAGATCGTAAAAGGGCAGTTTAACAGCGTCACCATGGAAAATGAAATGAAGCCGGATTCCCTTCTGGGGAATAAGCCAAATATCGGGGAGGACGGGTTCCCGGTTCTTTCCTTTACGGTGCCCGATATGATGTTGAAGGAAATCAAGGCATACAACGATACTGCGGGCAAAGACGGGAGAAAGATCATGGTCAGGGGGCATGTGCTCGTATGGCATTCTCAGACGCCGGAGTGGTTTTTCCATGAGGAGTACAACGTGGACAAGCCCTATGTAGATCAGCAGACTATGCTGGCGCGCATGGAAAATTACATCAGACAGGTGATGGAGCACTACGAGGGTGAGGACAGCGAATATAAAGGCATGATCTACGCGTGGGACGTGGTGAACGAGGCGGTAAACGATACCGATGGCGGCATGCGCACCGATTCCTCATGGTTCCGGGTGTTTAACAACGCCGACTTTGTGGAGCAGGCGTTTGTGTACGCCAATCGGTATGCCCCGGCGCACATCAAGCTTTTTTATAACGACTACAACGATACCAACCCGAAAAAGGCGGACGGCATCTGCAGGCTGATCGAACAGATCAAGGCAAACCCGGAAGCGCGGATCGACGGCATGGGGATGCAGGGACATTACGATATGGACTTTTCCGATGTCCTGTTTAAGCAGAGCGCGAAAAAGTATGCGGCGGTTGTGGATGAGATCCAGATCACCGAGCTCGATCTGAAAGCGAGCAGGGGATTTGACGGTACCGATATGGAGGAGGAGTACCAGAAACAGGCGGAGGTTTATCAATCCCTGTATGACGCGGTGAAGAGCCTGAAACAGGAGGGCGTGCCGATCACGGCAATTGTGTTCTGGGGGACAGATGACCGTCATTCCTGGCTGCAGAGCGCAAACGCCGCAGGCGGTTCGGCGGATGGCACGAGAGTCCAGTGTCCGCTACTTTTTGACAAGGAGTATGAGAAAAAACCCGCGTTCTGGGCGTTCGTGGACGATTCCAGACTGGAGCAGGCTGAGTAGCAAAAATAAGGATAAGGAAAGCGGTTTGATGGCTGCTTTCCTTCTTTTTTTTATACAGATTACAATTTAAGTAGTAAAATAATATATTAAGTACTTGATTTAAGGGTTTATATATGATAGATTTAAATGATAAACAGGAAATAGAAACGAAACGGCATGGAGAGCGGGGGCGAGGTTATGGAACGACAGCTGGGGCGCTATATAATCGCAGATACGATCAGCGGACGGGAAATCAAGTGTCTGAGAAAATCACTGGATCTGACCCAGGCGGAGTTTGCACGTTTTGTCAATGTCTCCGTAAAGACGATAGAGCGGTGGGAGATACAGAAAACGCCGATCAAGGGGGAAATCGTTACGCTGTGCAGACTGATCAGGGAGGACCCCGGATGTATCGAACGGTTTCGCGTACCGCAGTGTCATGCGCCGCTGCGTCTCTGGTACGGAAGGGAAGAGGACGTCTGCACGATTATCGACGTGTCGCCGCCGCAGAGGCGGGTAAAGATATATAATTATACGAAAGACCTTATGTGCCGCGCCTTCGGAAAGATAGAAGAGCCCACATACGAGCAGTACGAGGCGTTTCTTAAGTCCCGCTGTTTTCCGGGAAGCAGGGATAAGATGAAGCTGATCCTGGAGGAGCTGGGTCTCCCCTTTTACGATCCGCTTATGATAATAGAAAAGACGGAGGGCAGGATGGCGGACGACGACTTCTGGCTCCGGGTGGAGAGGGACTGATATGGTAACTTTGTTTGAAGGGGACGGCGGCGGACCGCGCAGACAGTCCTCCAAAGGGAACCAGCTGAAATGGTACAGTGGGGAAAAATGGTACAAAGCCGATTACACCGGCTATGAAGGGCTTGTAGAGTATATGGTTTCCCATCTGCTGCAGCTGTCCACGATGGAGAGGGGGACATTTGTGCTGTATGATACGGTAAAGATCCGATATGGGGAAACGGTCTTTTTAGGATGTGAAAGCGAGCATTTCCTGCAGCCGCGCTGGCATCTGATTACGCTGGAGAGGCTGTTCTTTCAGCACTATGGGGAAAGCCTTTACGAGAGTATATTTCGGATCAGGGAGCCGGAAAACAGGGCGGTGTTTCTGGTGGAACAGGTGAGGCATCTGACGGGACTGAAAGAGTTTGGGAGATACCTGAGCGTGCTTCTGACGATAGACGCCCTTTTTTTTAATGAAGACAGACATACGCACAATATAGCGGTTCTTAGAGATGAGTTCGGGAAGTATCACTACTGTCCGGCATTTGACCACGGCGCGTCGCTGATGGCGGACGTGAACATGGATTACCCGATGGAGGCGCCTTTGGAGAAACTGTATGAAAAACCGAAAGCGAAAACGTTCTGCAGGGACTTCGATGAACAGTTAGACGTTGTGGAGACCCTATTCGGACAACATTTGCAATTTCGGTTTACCAATAAGGATGTGGAAACGCTTCTGGAAAACGAGTCAGAATATCCGGCGGAAGCTAAGAAAAGGGTCGGGGAACTGCTCCGCCTGCAGCGGAGAAAGTATCGGTATCTGTTTGCGTGATTTTGGCCCTATAACCGGGATAGTAACCGTGAAATGATGTGCCGGTGGAACCGCATGCGTATCTGTGATAGAATAGTAAAACGAGGGGACTTATATTGGAGGAGAGACGGATGAAGGTAAAGACAAGATGGACATACAACTATAAAAAGGGATTGAAAGTTCCCATGGTGTCAAACGATTGTTTTATGGAAGGCGACAACATATATTTTGCGCTTTCCCTCGGGCTGAACGCTTTTGACTCCGTGCTGCTTGCGCTGAATGTAAAGACACAGGAAACCAGGGTTGTTTTTGAAGAGAATCATGTGGTGAGAACGGCGGGGATACATGAGAATGGGAAAATTTATCTCACAACCTTTAAAGGAGAGGCTGTCTGTGTCAGTCTGGATGGGAGTGTCTGCTGGGCGACAGAGCTTTGTCCGAAGAACGCTTCCTTTAAAATGGCGTTGGACGGCGACAGATTCTACGTGTCGGATTATGCGGTTTTTTGTCTCGATAAAAATACCGGGGAAATTCTCTGGAAGAACCAGACTTATCAGGCAAAGAACAATTGTAATATTGTGTATGATGATAAATATATATACGGCGGGGAACTTGGCGGAAGTGTATTCTGTTTGGATAAATTTTCGGGAGAGGTCCGCTGGGCGTTCGGAAAAGACGAGTGGATAAGCAGTGTTGCGCTGCTTGACAAAAACAGGATGTTGGTGGGACATATTCACGGGAAATTTTACATTTTGGATTCGCAGAAGGGTGAATTGATCTGCACGAGAGAGGCGAAGGGCAAGTTATACAGCGAGATGGTATTTGAGAATAACAGGATGTATATTGGCAGCGCGGATGCGGTGATTGATGCGAAAGCGGGAAACATGACATGCTATGAGATGAGTTCGGACAATGACCTCACAGAGATATTTTCCGTAAACGTCGGAGGCGGCGTATCGACGAAGGCAGTGATAGACGGGGACAGGCTTTTCTTTGCGGCGGAAGATAATTACCTGTACTGTGTGGATAAAAATACAGGAGAGGAACTGATGCCGAGGAAGAAGACAAAGGGCATATGCAGAAATATTGTTGTACATGGGAACGAGCTGTTCCTGCTCAGCGATAAAGGACAGGTCGAATGTCTGGAAATTCTGTGATGGATGCAATGGATAAGAATGAAAAGAGGGGCGCTAATTTGGCGCCCCTGCCGGTATTTTCTTGTCGGTGTGTAAGATGTGGTTCACCAGCCACTCGGTCAGAAACTCCATGAGATCCTCGAGCGTCTCCTGCTGGTTCTCGTCAATGTGCTCCAGATCCATCTCTTCCAGTCTCGACACAAATGCTTCGTGCGCCCGTCTCTGCGCTTCAAGTCCGTCATAGTGAATGCTTTCCATATACATTTCTTCATCCTGAAAATGGAATTTCGTGTAGTCCCGGAGCTCTTCGAGGAGATGTACGATCTCGTCGTATTTGTCGAAGGCATAATCATCTGTCATAACGCGGTACACATCCCCGATAATGCGGAACAGTTCCCGGTGCTCTTTGTCGATCAGCGGGATATTGGTCAGGTATGTATCGTTAAACTGCGGCGCTGTTCGTTCCGCTAAGGGCTTTAACTTGCCGATCATCAGGTCTGAGCTGATGATGTGGCGGTAGAGCCATGTCACGAGATACCGCAGCAGATCATCCAGCACTTCCTGCTGCGCGTGGTCTGAGGAAAAAGAGTTTGTGATGCCGTTGATCTTATCGCAGAAAAAAAGGTGCTGCTGCTTTTGCAGGGCAAGTTCCGGGTGGCGTATGCTTTCCATGTAAGCCTCCTCGTGCCGGAAATGCTCTTCCGCGTACTGGTCAAGACGCTCCACCATCTCCATGATACGGTCGTATTTGTCGTTTAAAATCTGGTTATCCAACAGTTCCTGCGTCTCGTTTATGATGCGGAACAGTTCCCGGTGTTCGTTGTCGATCTCTTCCATACCGATCAGGCAGTCGTCAGTAAAAAGATACATAACTGGAATCCTCCCTATAATTATATATTTGGCGTTTGTGAAACGCCAGGACGCGCAAACGGGTTTCTCCTGCGTCTTCTATAGTATAGCACAAATATGTGCGGCGGGAAAATATTTCGGCAGGAAAATATTTCGGCAGGATTATTTTTGCGGCCCGCAGAGTGTGCGGAATTGTGCACAGGCGCTTGAAAAATTGTCGGGAAAGGAGTATAATAATATTGTTTTTGTGAACAGTCTTATGGGGAAGGATGTGGAGATATTGGACAAGAAACAGGGTAGAACCAAAAGCCTGAAGACGACGCTTATCCTAGTCTGCTCGGTGCTGGGAATTGTGATCGGCTGCGCTGTCGGCCTGATCGGTATTCTGGCGATGAAAAACATTTCCAACGGCGCCTATGAGGAGTATGCGAAGGCGATGGACGACGGATACCGGACGGAGATCAAGTCGCAGGTGCAGAGCGTGCTGGCGATCCTGCAGGCGGAGTACGATAAGGCGGCGGCCGGGGAGATAACAGAGGAAGAGGCGAAGGCTGAGGCGGCTGAGACCGTGCGCGCCATGCGTTACCGGGATGACGACAGCGGCTATTTCTGGATAGATGACAAAGACTACATATTGGTTATGCATCCGATTCTGCCCGAGCAGGAGGGGAACAACCGCTATGATCTGCAGGACCAGGACGGCATTATGATCATCCAGTCAATTATGAAGGTGTGCCAGTCGGCGGAGAAGGGCGGTTATAACCAGTTTTCCTTTACCAAGGCGGACGGCGTGACCGTTGCGCCCAAGGTGGCTTATTCCGGCTATTTCGAGCCGTGGGGATGGGCTGTTTCCACAGGTAACTATGTGGATGATATGAATGCGCAGATGTCCGCGGTGGAAACTTCGATCACCAGACAGTTTCACAATTCCTGCGCCCTGATGTCAGGATGTCTCGTCATTCTGCTGATTATCACGGTGGTGGTATCCTTCATTGTGGGCGAGCTTCTGGTAGTTCCGCTCCGGCGTGTTAAGGATTTTGCGGTGAGCATTTCCGAGGGGGATCTGACAGCTGATGTGGAAGTGAAGCAGAGAAACGAGATGGGCGTGGCGGCGGACAGCTTAAATACGGCCAGGGAAAAGATCCACGGCCTTATCATGGCGATTGCGGGGACTGCCCATAAAGTAGAGGGCATGACGGTAGAGTTTGACGAGAGCTTCCAGCAGATGGAGAAATCCATCGGGGAAGTGGATATCGCGGTGGAAGAGATTGCAAAGAATATTACCGCGCAGGCGGCTTCCACATCGGATGCTACCAGTGAGGTTAATAAGATAGCGGAGGGGATTGACAGAACCACCAGGGAAGTGGCGGATCTGCGCGATAACTCCGATTCCATGAAGAGACTGAGCAGAGAGTGCTCCGACAAGCTGCAGGAGCTGGTGCAGGCCAACATGCGCACGAAGGAAGACGTGGTAAGTATGCATGAGCAGGCAGAGGCGACAAACGAGGCGGCGGACGCCATCAAGCAGGCGGCAGGGCTGATCGACGCGATTGCGGACCAGACCAACCTGCTGGCGTTAAATGCGTCCATTGAGGCGGCGCGCGCAGGAGAGAGCGGTAAGGGCTTCGCGGTGGTAGCCACGGAGATCGGTGCGCTGGCAAACCAGTCGGCGCAGTCGGTGAGCCAGATCTCCAATATCATCAATGATCTGGTAAGTAAGTCTGTGCAGTCCCTGCAGATTATGGATAAGGTGAACGGAACGGTAGAACGTCAGGTCAATGTACTGAACGATACGCAGAGTATCTTTAATGAACTGTATACGAATCTGGACCAGTGTATGGCGTCCATCGTGAACATTGAAGAGATGACGGAGGAGATTGAGAGGCAGAGACAGGGTATTACCACAGTGCTCGATACGTTAAACTCCCTGGCACAGGACAATGCGGCATCCTCCGAGGAGACTTCCGCCATGACGGAGGAGCTTGGACAGATCGTGGCAAGATCGAAGGAAATGGTAGATGATTTGAAGGGCGACGTAGATCATCTGGTAGGTGGCGTGGAGCAGTTCTCAGTCTGACCGTATTTTAGAAAAATATGCGGTTGACAAACAGGGACGCCCTATGTATAATTGTTTGAGTGTGGATAGGAGTCTGCTATGTTCGTGAACCTGACAGAAGTGTTGACAAATGAGGACAGAGTTGTTTCCATGCAGACAGAAGCGGAGATTACAGAAATTTCTGTCGGCGGGGAGAAGTATCCGGTGCTTGCTTCATCACCGGTGAGCTTTGTTTTTACAAACACAGGTAAGGGCAGGGCACGGATTGAAGGGAAAGCGGATTTTGTATTCTCGGCGGGCTGTGACAGATGTCTCAAGCCGGTGGAAGAGAAGAGGGAAATCTGTTTTACGAGAGAAGTGTGGGCGCCGGATATGGCGGCTGAGCCTTCGGTATACGAAGAGCAGCCATTCATGGAAGGCTTTCAGTTGAATGTAGGGGACTTGCTAATCAGTGAGATAGTGACAAGCTGGCCTATGAAGATCCTGTGTAAGCCGGATTGTAAGGGGATCTGCCCCATATGCGGCAGGGATCTGAATACGGGGATGTGTGATTGCGACACGTTTGTTCCCGATCCCAGGATGGCGGCGATCAAAGATATTTTTGAAGCGGATAAGGAGGTGTGACGATGTCTATTTGTCCTAAAAACAAATCTTCTAAAGCTAGAAGAGATAAGAGGAGAGCAAACTGGAAGATGACTGCTCCGACTTTGGTGAAATGCAGCAAGTGCGGCGCTCTGATGGTACCCCACAGAGTATGTAAGAAATGCGGAACGTACAACAAAAAAGAAATCATCGCAGTAGACTGATCAATGTGACGGGCTTTTCGGGAACCTCTCGAAGAGCCTTGATTTTTATGGGTGGATTTAGTATGATAAATGAATAATGATTCAGGGCCAGCCCCGAAAGGCTCTGAGGAGGGATCATATGAGCGAATGGATTAAAGTGGCAGTGGACGCCATGGGCGGAGACAACGCCCCGGTGGAGACGGTAAAAGGCGCTGTTGAGGCGGTAAATGAGAGTGGTAAGATCAAGGTATATCTGGTAGGGAAACAGGATGTCCTGGAAAAGGAGCTTGCCGGTTATACATATCAAAAGGAACAGATTGAGGTAGTACATGCCTCTGAGATTATCGAGACGGCGGAACCCCCGGTGATGGCGATCCGCAAGAAAAAGGATTCTTCGCTCGTGAAGGCGCTTACCCTGGTGAAGGACGGTACCTGCGACGCCTTTGTGTCTGCGGGAAGCACAGGGGCTACCCTGGTGGGCGGACAGGTGATTGTGGGCAGGATCAAGGGTGTGGAGAGACCTCCTCTTGCGCCGCTTATCCCTACGGCCACAGGATGTTCTCTTTTGATTGACTGCGGCGCGAATGTGGATGCCAGACCCTCCCATCTGGTGCAGTTTGCGAAGATGGGGTCGATTTATATGGAATATGTGATGGGCGTAAAAAACCCGAAGGTCGGCATTGTGAATATCGGCGCCGAGGAGGAAAAGGGGAACGCGCTTGTAAAGGAGACCTTCCCACTGCTTAAAAACTGCCCTGACATCAACTTTATCGGCAGCGTGGAGGCAAGGGATATTCCGGCGGGAGCGGCGGACGTTATCGTCTGTGAAGCGTTCGTGGGAAACGTGATACTGAAAACTTATGAGGGGGTTGGGCTGACGCTGATCTCGAAAGTGAAAGAGGGCATGATGACCTCCCTTCGCAGCAAGATCGGCGCGCTTTTGGTGAAGCCGGCGTTAAAGACGACGCTAAAGGCTTTTGATCTGGAACAGTACGGCGGTGCGCCGCTTCTGGGGCTTAAGGGGCTGGTTGTAAAGACCCATGGCAGCTCCAAGGCGAATGAGATTAAAAATTCTATTTTACAGTGTATAGCATTTACGGAACAGCGGATCAGCGAAAAGATCCGGGAGAAAGTATAGCGAGAACGATAAGGTACCGAAAGTGAAGAGGTATATCTGGGATGGAGTTTGATAAATTACGGGAAGTGATAGCGGGGGTTTTAAGTGTAGACCCGAAGGAGATCACGGAGGAGACCACCTTCCTTGAGGATCTGGGAGCGGACTCTTTGGATGTCTATCAGATTATTATGGGAATTGAGGACGCCTTTCAGATTGAAATACCTGCCAACAAGGCAGAGCGTATTACTACGGTGGGTGAGGCGGTAGAACTGATCAAGAGCAGCAGGGAGTAAGCGGTTATGGCCCTTTCTGATAAGGAAGGGGCTTTTCCACGTGCGAGAAGAGCGTGAGAGTGCCCAAAGTACGGGCATTGTCCGCACGGATTCGCGGGGCGGGAAAGGAGCATGGTCATTTTTATGACGGATGAAGCGTTTAGTGGGCTGGAAGAAAAAATTGCATATCATTTTCGGGACAGGAAATTGCTGCGTCAGGCGCTTACCCACAGTTCCTATGCCAACGAGATGAGAATTAATAAATTTAAGGATTACGAGCGGCTGGAATTTTTGGGGGACGCCGTATTGGAGCTTGTGAGCAGCGATTTCCTTTTCAGGGAACGTGAAGAGACGCCGGAGGGGGAACTCACGAAAATGCGCGCTTCCATGGTCTGCGAGCCGGCGCTTGCTTTCTGTGCAAGGGATTTTTCACTGGAGCAGTTTATTCTGCTCGGAAAGGGAGAGGAGGCGACTGGTGGAAGGAACCGCGACTCCATCGTTTCCGATGTGATGGAGGCGGTGATCGGTGCAATTTATCTGGATGGGGGACTTGAGGAAGCTTCATCATTTATACACCGTTTTATCCTTTCGGATTTGGAACATAAGCAGCTTTTTTACGACGCCAAGACGATTCTGCAGGAGCGTGTGCAGCAGGAAAACGAGGGATCGCTTCACTATGAACTCGTGAAGGAGGAAGGACCGCAGCACGATAAGATTTTCGAGGTTGAGGCGTATGTGGGAGAGAAAAAGGTGGGATGGGGAGTCGGCCATTCCAAGAAGGCGGCACAGCAGCAGGCAGCTTATCAGGCTCTTCTCGCCAGAAAAGAAAGGTAACATATGTATTTAAAAAGTATCGAAGTACACGGGTTTAAATCCTTTGCAAATAAAATTACGTTTAAGTTTCATAATGGTATAACAGGTATCGTGGGACCGAACGGTTCGGGTAAGAGTAATGTGGCCGACGCGGTCAGGTGGGTATTGGGAGAGCAGCGGATCAAGCAGCTTCGCGGTGTGTCCATGCAGGATGTGATCTTTTCCGGGACAGAGATGAGAAAGCCGCTGGGCTATGCCTATGTGGCGATTACGCTGGACAATTCCGACCACCAGCTTCCCATTGATTTTGAGGAGGTGACGGTATCGAGGCGGCTTTACCGTTCAGGGGAGAGCGAGTACATGTTAAACGGGACGCCCTGCCGCCTGAAGGACGTCAACGAGCTGTTTTACGATACCGGTATCGGTAAGGAGGGATACTCCATTATCGGTCAGGGTCAGATTGACAAGATATTAAGCGGCAAGCCGGAGGAGCGGAGGGAGCTCTTCGACGAGGCGGCCGGCATTGTAAAGTTTAAGAGAAGAAAATACGCAGCGCAGAAGAAACTGGAGACGGAGAAACAGAACTTGCTGCGTGTAAACGATATACTGGCAGAATTGGAAAAGCAGACGGGACCGCTCGAAAAGCAGGCGGAAAAGGCAAGGGTTTACCTTCGCAGGAAAGAGGAGTTAAAAACTCTCGACGTCAATGTCTTTCTGCTTGAAAACGTAAGGATTACAGAGCAGCTTAAGGATGTGGATGAAAAGCTGCGCATTGCGGGCGGTGATCTGCAGGAGACCACGGATAAATATGAGTCCACGAAAGAGGAGTACGAGCGGATCCAGAACCGTATCGAACAGCTGGATGCGGAGATCGAGGCGGCGAGGGCTACGCTCACGGATACGGGCGTGATGCGGTCCAAGCTGGAGGGTGAAATCAATGTCTTAAAGGAGCAGATTCACTCGGCGGAGGGAAATGAGGAACATCTGCAGACCCGCATTAACAGCATCAGCGAACAGCTGGCAGAGCGGGACAAAGAGAGGGAGACCATTCTTGCACAGAAACGGGAGATCGACGAGCAGCTGTCTGCGCTGGAGGAGGAACGGGCGTCGGCAAGGGAGCTTCTTGAGAAAACCCAGAGTGAGATAGAAACATTAAATAATCATATCGAAAGCGGAAAGAATACCATTATTGAGGCGCTGAATAACCGGGCGACCATCAAATCCAGACTGGGCCGTTTTGATACCATGCTGGAGCAGGTGAATATACGGAAGGCGGAATTAAATTCCAGGCTTCTCCGCGCCAAGTCGGACGAGGCAGAGCAGACGGAGACGATCAAAAAGCTGGAGGAGGAATTTGAGGAGATTACGCGCTCTATTAAGGAGCTGACAGAGCAGCAGGAACTGATGGAGGAGCGCCTTGCCGGCGTGAGGGATGAGCTGGCCGGAAAGGATCAGAAGCTCCGGGATACACAGGTTCTCTACCATCAGCAGAAGTCCAAGCTGGAGGCACTCTCCAACCTGACGGAGCGGTATGAAGGTTACGGCGGCAGCGTCAAGGCCGTCATGGAAAAAAAGGAGACGGAAAAGGGTATTATCGGCGTTGTGGCGGATATCATCCAGGCGGAGGCGAAGTACGAGACTGCCATCGAGACGGCGCTGGGCGGCAATATCCAGAATATTGTGACGGAGGATGAAGAGACAGCCAAGAGGATGATCGGATTCCTGAAAAAGGCAAGGGCGGGACGTGCAACTTTTCTGCCGCTTACAAGCATCACCCACCCGCAGGAATTTAAAAACCCGGAAGCTTTGAAGGAGCCGGGCGTGGTCGGGATGGCGGACGCACTTGTAAAGATAGAGAAGAAGTATAAAAATGTCGCAAAGGCTATGCTTGGCCGCATTGTGGTAGTTGACAATGTGGATAATGCGGTTAAGATCGCCAGAAAGTTCGATTACGGTATCCGCATGGTTACACTGGAGGGAGAGCTTCTCGTGCCCGGCGGTGCCATCAGCGGCGGCGCGTTTAAGAATAACTCCAACCTGCTCGGCAGACGCAGGGAGATGGAGGAACTGGAGAAAAAAGTAAAGCAGTATGTGAAGGAGATCGACCAGATCTTAAATGAGATCGAGGAGACCAAGCGGGGACGCAACAAAATGCGTCTTGAGATCGAGGATATCAAAGGACAGATCCAACGGAAATTTATCGAGCAGAATACCGCCAGAATGAACGTGATGCAGGCGGAGGAGAAGAAGAGCGAGACCGCGGAGGGCTTCGGCGAGTTAAAGACGGAGGAACAGGAAATCGAAACCCAGATCGGCGAGATAAGGACCGGCAAGGAGGAGGCGGCAAAGGAGCTTGCCGATTCCGAGGCACTGGAAAAGAATGTGGAAACCCAGATCGCCGAGTTCCAGGCGGAACTTGAAAAAAAGCGCACGCTTGAGTCTGAACAGGCGGCACAGATGGCCGGCTGGGACGTGGAAGTGGAAAAAATGCGCCAGAACGCCGACTTTAAGAGGCAGAATCTGGAGCGTGTGGACGGCGAGAGGGCGCGCTATCAGGCAGAGCTTACCGAGGTTAGGGAAGGACTGCACCTTGGCAAGGAGGAAGTGGAGCGCAAGAAGGAAAATATTCTTGAGATAGAGAGAACCATTGCAGCTTCCCATACAGCGCAGACAGAGGCGGAGGTCAAGCTGAAAGAGGATGTGGAGACCAAAGAGGAACTTTCTGGAAAGCAGAAAAATTTCTTTGGCACAAGGGAAGAACTCTCCCAGCGAATGACAGCGCTTGACAAGGAGGTATACCGCCTGAACGCGCAGAAGGAACGGATGGAGGAATCCATCGAATCCCAGATCAATTATATGTGGGACGAGTATGAGATTACCCTCTCCGACGCGGAAGGATTAAAGAACGAGGAGATGACTGATCTGCCGGCAATGAAACGGGAAATTGGCAGTTTGAAGGATGCGATCAGAAAACTCGGCGACGTGAACGTAAACGCCATCGAGGATTACCGGAATCTGATGGAACGGTATACATTCTTAAAGACGCAGCACGACGATCTGGTGGAGGCGGAGAAGACGCTGCTTGGCATTATTGAGGAGCTTGACACTTCCATGCGGAAACAGTTCAATGAAAAATTCGCCCAGATCAACCGGGAGTTCGACAAGGTGTTTAAAGAACTGTTCGGCGGCGGCAAGGGATCCCTTGAACTGATCGAGGACGAGGATGTGCTGGAGGCGGGCATACTCGTGATCGCACAGCCGCCCGGGAAGAAACTGGTCAATATGATGCAGATGTCAGGCGGAGAGAAGTCCCTGACGGCGATCTGCCTGCTCTTTGCCATACAGAACCTGAAACCTTCGCCCTTCTGTCTTCTGGATGAGATCGAGGCGGCCCTTGACGAGAACAATGTGACGCGGTTTGCGAAGTATCTGCACAAGCTGACGAAGAACACACAGTTTATTGTGATCACGCACAGGCGAGGCACCATGGAGAAGGCGGACAGGCTCTACGGCATTACCATGCAGGAGAAGGGAATCTCCACGCTGGTGAGCGTCAACTTGATTGATAAAGAATTGGACGATTAAATTTAGCGAAAGGGAAGACATGAGCGAAGAAAAAAAAGGTTTCTTCGGTCGGCTGAAAGCGGGGCTGACCAAGACAAGGGACAATATCGTACACAGCATGGATTCCGTGTTCGGCGGGTTTTCCAGTATCGACGACGACTTCTATGAGGAGCTCGAGGAGATCCTTATTATGGGGGATATCGGTGTGAATGCCACCGGGGAGATTCTGGAGCGGCTGAAAAAACAGGTGAAAGAAAACCATATCAAGGAACCTGCCGCCTGCCGGGAGCACCTGATTAACAGCATCAGGGAGCAGATGGAAGTGGGAGAGACCGCTTACGATTTCGAAAAGGAACGGTCGGTGGTGATGCTAATCGGCGTCAACGGCGTCGGCAAAACGACCACGGTGGGAAAACTTGCGGCGCAGCTCAAAGGTCAGGGGAAAAAGGTGTTGATGGCTGCGGCGGACACATTCCGCGCGGCTGCGGGAGAGCAGCTGTCGGAGTGGGCGGCACGGGCCGGCGTGGACATGATCGGCGGTACGGAGGGCGCGGATCCCGCAAGCGTTATTTTCGATGCCGTGAATGCGGCGAAGGCGAGAAACGTGGACGTGCTTTTGTGCGATACGGCAGGACGGCTTCACAATAAAAAGAACCTGATGGAGGAGCTGAAAAAGATTAACCGTATTATAGACCGGGAGTTTCCGAACGCCCACAGGGAGAACCTGGTAGTTTTGGACGGCACCACAGGGCAGAACGCCCTGCAGCAGGCGAAGGAGTTTGGCGAGGTGGCGGACGTGACCGGCATTATCCTGACGAAGCTGGACGGAACGGCAAAGGGCGGCATCGCGGTTGCCATCCAGTCAGAATTGCAGATCCCGGTGAAGTATATCGGTGTGGGAGAATCCATAGAGGACTTGCAGAAGTTTGACGCGAAGCAGTTTGTGGACGCGCTTTTTGATGTGAAGGAAGAGCAGTAATTGTTATTTGGGAACAGCAACAGCAGTAAGGAGGTACAAAGGGGATGGATGAAATGACGTTAGATAAGTTTGAGGAAGCCTACGAGGTCGTGAAAGAGGTGACTTCGGAGACGAAGCTTGTGTACAGCGATTATTTCAGCGCGCAGACAGGGAACAAAGTCTACCTGAAGCCGGAGAATATGCAGTTGACGGGCGCGTACAAGCTCAGGGGCGCTTATTATAAAATCAGTACGCTAACCGAGGAGGAGCGGGCGAAAGGCCTGATTACGGCTTCCGCCGGGAACCATGCCCAGGGCGTGGCCTACGCGGCGAAATGTTACGGGGTGAAGGCTGTGATCGTGATGCCCACCACAACCCCCCTCATCAAAGTAAACCGCACGAAGAGCCATGGGGCGGAGGTAATTCTGTTCGGCGACGTGTACGATGAGGCGTGCGCCCATGCGCTGGAGCTTGCAAAGAAGAACGGCTATACGTTTGTGCATCCCTTTGACGATCTGGATGTGGCCACGGGGCAGGGCACCATCGCCATGGAGATCATCAAAGAGCTTCCGCTGGTGGACTATATCCTTGTGCCCATCGGCGGCGGCGGTCTTGCCACCGGCGTATCTACACTGGCAAAGCTCTTAAACCCCAAAATCAAGGTGATCGGCGTGGAGCCCGCGGGCGCGGCATGTATGAAGGCCTCCATCAAGGCGGGCAAGGTGCAGACCATGGCGCAGGTCAATACCATCGCAGACGGCACGGCGGTGAAAACGCCGGGTGAGAAGATTTTCCCTTATGTAAGTAAAAATCTGGATGATATCATCACTGTCGAGGATGAAGAGCTGGTGGTAGCTTTCCTTGATATGGTGGAGAACCATAAAATGGTGGTGGAAAATTCCGGGCTTCTCACGGTGGCGGCATTAAAGCATCTGGATGTGAAGAATAAAAAGATTGTCTCCATCTTAAGCGGCGGCAATATGGACGTGATCACCATGTCCAGCGTGGTACAGCAGGGGCTTGTACTGCGCGACAGGATATTTACCGTGTCGGTGCTTCTGCCGGATAAACCGGGTGAGCTTTCCCGGGTATCGGACGTGATCGCGAAGCGAAGCGGCAATGTCATCAAGCTGGAGCACAACCAGTTTGTCTCCATCAACCGAAACGCGGCGGTGGAACTTCGGATTACGCTGGAGGCATACGGTACGGAGCACAAAAACCAGATCATCAAGGCATTGAATGACAACGGGTACCAGCCAAAGCTCGTAAGGGCGAGCATCTAGACGCCGCGAAAGGAAAACAAGTGACGCGGAGCCCGCACTGCGAATGATATAATTTTAAGATGGATATGATAACAAAAAAAGGCAGGACTCATATTCATGCAGAAAGTAAAAAAATATGTTATTATAACGGCAGCGGCATTTATCTATGCCGTCGGGGTCAGCCTCTTTACAGACCCCAATAATATGGCACCGGGCGGTGTGACAGGTATCGCCATTATTTTGAGCAGGGTTCTCCCTGTCAATACGGGTACGCTTATCATGCTGATCAATATACCGATTTTAATTTTTGCGGTGTGGAAATTCGGAATCGGGCTTACGGTCTCCACGATTTACGCGACGGCGCTGATTTCGGTTTTTACGAATGTGCTGGCTCCTTACGGGGCGGCCACGGATGATATCCTTCTGGCGGCGCTTGTGGGCGGTACGCTGACGGCGGTTTCCATCGGTGTGATTTTCCGGGCGGGAGCGACCACGGGAGGTATGGACATTATCGTCAAGGCGCTCAGGCTTAGGTTTCCGCATCTGAAGACAGGGAAGATATTTTTTATAGCAGATGCGCTTGTGGTGACCCTTTCCGGCATCGTATTCCGGGACTTAAACGCAGCGTTATATGCCGCGATCTCAGCGATCTGTACTTCCGTGGTGATGGATGTTGTGCTTTACGGCAGGGATGAGGCGAAGCTTCTGTATATTATCAGCTCAAAGTCGGAAAAAATTGCGGGCCGCCTGTTGTCGGATCTGGATATCGGCGTGACATATATAAAAGGGCAGGGCGCATATAGTGGAGATAACAAGCGGGTGATAATGTGTGTTGTGAAAAAGCCGGTATCGCCCAGAGCGGAGGAGATTGTAAAACAGGAAGATCCGGATTCCTTTATGATTATCACAAGTGCGACAGAGGTGTTCGGAGAAGGGTACAAAAGCTACTTTAGCGAGCGCATGTAGCGGTATGCGCATATAAAAGGAGAGTTTATGCAGGAGAATCATTCGCAGGGAAAGCGCAGCAGGAAGAAACGAAGGAGAAGTGAGAACAGTATTCTCGCAGGCTCCATTCTTCTATGCATTATCACTTTGACAGCGGTAACAATCTGTCTGGTAGTGGTATTCCAGTACCGGGCGATCCAGCAGAAGAACACGGCGGTTATGAGCGAGCTGGAGGCAATCCGCCTGAAAGAGGAGGCGGCATACAATCAGGCGGAAGTGGACGCGCTGGTTGAGAGCGCTGTGGAGGAAGCGAAAGAGAAAACGTCTGAGGAAGTGAGCGAGGCGTTCCTTAGCAGGATGAAGGAGCTTATGACTTCCGGCGGTGGAACGACAGAGATGCTCAGGAGCTTTTTCCCGGATGAAGTTGTGCTGGCGGATGCGGGACAGTATTACTTTTTCCCGATTCTGGAGAATCTGGCAAAGAATACATACAATCCCGAATCTTTTATGGCTGACGGGGACGGTGTGATCCATTATTATGAAGAGGGAGAGAGGATTTCCCGTAAGGGAATAGATGTATCCCGGTATCAGGATAAGATCGACTGGGAAAAAGTGGCGTCAGATGAAGTGGATTATGCCTTCATACGCCTGGGGATCCGGGGATATACTGAAGGCGAGATTCTGGAAGATGAAACTTTCCAGACGAATATTAAAGGGGCTTTAAAGAATGATATCGACGTGGGCGTCTATTTCTTCACCCAGGCGATGAGCGAGGAGGAAGCCGAGGAGGAGGCCGAGTTTGTGATCGAGTCCATCGCGCCCTACAAAGTGACCTATCCTGTGGTGATTGACGTGGAGGCGGTGACGAGCACGAACGCGCGCAGCAATGATCTGAACAGTGAGGATCGGACCAAATACTGTATCACCTTCTGCGAGAAGATCAAGGAGGCGGGATATACGCCGATGATTTATGGCAATTTAAAAACTTTTATGCTGCTTATGGATATAGAGAAACTGGAGGAGTACGATAAGTGGTTTGCCTACTATGACGAGACTTACTATTTCCCCTATGATTTTAAAATCTGGCAGTATACGAACAAGGGAAAAGTGGCAGGCATCAAAGGCGACGTGGATTTAAACGTCAGTTTTGACGCGCGGGAGTATGAGGATTAGCGTGAGAAGAACTTCTAATCACTCGCAGCAAGGGCTGCTTCGCGAAGAAGTTCTAAGTCTCACGCAGGAGAATGCCTGAAATATGGCATTCTCCGCACGAATTTGAGATTCCGCGATGCGCAGGCATGGCGGCTGGTGAGGCAGTAAACAGCGGTGAGAGGTCGGCGCTGTGGAAATACAAAAAAAGAAAGGCAGGGTTACGACATGAAATACGAATTTGAAGGTACTGTGGAATTCCGGGAGAATGAAAATGCCATCTCCGTGCCATTCAATGTCTGGGAGGTTTGCGAGAAGGTGGGAGACGCGCCGGTCAGGGTATGCTTTGACGACGTTTGCTTTATCTGCGATCTGCTGCCGAAAGGGCAGGGGTACTACGACATCCCGGTAAGCCAGGATACGCTCTCCAAAGTGGAACTTGGGAAGAAATACCAGATTTCCATTGAAATTGTGGGAAATGTGATGGGAAGAATCGGGGACAGCCCTTACAGCGTGGAGCACCCGATCCGTAAAATCGACGGGGTGGAGCTTGTGACACAGCCTTGGGACGGTCTGTGCGGCCAGTCCTGCATCGCGATGATTGCGGGTACGACGTTAGACGAGGCGTGCGACATTATGAAATGCAGGGAGTGGCAGGCCAACATGAGCAAGATGATTGTCACGTTGGAATATCTGGGCATTCGTCATGCTGACAGGATTGTGTATACACTGGGAAAAAGTGTGGAACTGCCGAAATGTACGATCATTATGGAGCGCATGGGCAGATACAGCCATTATCTTGTAGGTTACGATGGAAAGTATTACGATCCAAACCTGGGCGTAATCAAGGAGTTTGACATGGCAAAGATGGTGGGGTATCTGGAGATTGTCGTAGAGTGAAAAAACGAAAATGTTGATTCGTAAGAAAAAGCTGTCCTCTGTTGACTGGGGACAGCTTTTTAAATCTGTTTAGGATCGGAAATAATTATGTCTCGTTCATTTTATGTATGGATTCGGCGATGCTGTTGGCATCCTGCGTGATCTTTTTGTAGATCTCCGTGGACTGCTTGGAGAAAGCGCCCATCTGCTTTGCGATGATACCGAAACCGGCTCCCGCAGCGCCGACTCTTGCTGTTTCTATAGAAGCGTTTAAGGCCATGATCGTCTGTTTGGAAGCGATGCCTTCAAGCTCTTTGGTATTTTCTTTGATCCGTGCCACGGTTTCTGTGGCGTTTGCGATTTCCTCTTCCCATACATGGATCTTTTTATATTCCGTAGCGCTCATATATTCCTGTACAATCAGGATATTTACCATGTCATTCAGGAGGGAAACAGCGGCGCGGATGGAAGGTTCCGTGCGCACGGGCACTTTCTGCGCGGCGCGGACAAAAGCATTCGGATCAAGTCCCAGCTCTTCGGCGAGCGCGGCAAGTTTTTCTTCATCCGGCTCGCGGGAGAAAACCTGTCCGCCGATCAGACGGCCTAATTTTTCGCCGTTCAGCACGATATCAATGGAAAATTCCATAAGTCCCGCATGGCATTCGTAAACGCCCTGCCCGGAAAACTTACATTTCTGACAGCGTTTTGCCCCTTCAGGGCAGCTCTTCATCTGTTTTGTACAAAAGTCGGTGAATCCGCTTCCTTTGGTAATATAGTTGTCCTCAGTATCGACGGCAATGGCAGCAAGGCCGGTGGCTTGCGAAAAGGTATCCTGAATTTTCTGCAAATGGGACATGTCCATAAAATCCGAAAGTTTCATGTCAGTTTCCCCCTCCTTTAACAATATTGTATTTATTATAGCATGTTTTTTTTAGAATGCCTATCTTTTTGTATGTTATAATACAAAATACAGTGTAAACAAAAAAGGCGGGACAGATGGATGACTGAAATATATTATGCGGAGGATGATCCGGGTATTGCGGGTATGGTAGAGGCGTATCTGGAGAGGAAGGACATAAAGGTGTCGGTATACGGCACGCTTGCAGACTTAAAGCAGGCGCTTGCACGTCGTTTGCCGGCTATGGTGCTGTTAGACTGGAACATGCCGGACGGGCGCGGGGACGGGCTTTGCCGGTGGATCCGCAGGACTTGGAAAGAACTGCCGGTTATTTTTCTGACGGTGCGGGGCGACAGCGCGGATATTGTCTCGGGGTTCGAGAGCGGGGCGGACGACTATGTGGTGAAACCCTTTGCGCTTGAGGTACTGCATTCCAGAGTGCAGGCTCTCCTTCGCAGAAGCGGGAATGTGGGCGGGCAGTATCTGTCCTGCGGGGATATTACGATGGATTTAAACCGAATGCTCGTGTCCTGCGGTTTAGAGGAGGTAAGTTTAAGCGCGGTTGAGTATCAGGTGCTTCTGTGTCTGCTGAGGAATAAAGGAAGGGTCGTGACAAGGGAAAGGCTGTTGGAACAGGTGTGGGATGTGAACGGAAACTTTGTGAATGACAATACATTGACTGTGACAGTTAAACGATTGCGGGATAAACTGCACCAGCCGGCATGTCTTAAGACAGTCAGAAGTGTGGGTTACCGTATGGAGGAGTTGGCATGGGAGGAGTGAAATATAGAAAAGCGGACGATGCATTTATCCTGTCGGCTGTCCTGTCTGTTTCTGGCACTGTGGCTATGCTGGTTTCAGGCTTTTATATTTGGAGGCTGGCAGGCGCGTTTCTTCTGCTGGCCGGGCTTATGTTGCAAAGGAGAAGGGAGAGACTGCGCCTGCGGGAGCTGACGGCGTATCTGGAGCAGGCAAATGCGGGAAGTGCGCCGGTCCTTTCCGCGCTGGGTGAGGATGACCTTTCCAAGCTGGAGGATCAGATCTATAAGACGGTGACTTACCTTTATCAGACGCGTGAGGAGGCGGTGCAAAAGAAAAACGAGTTTGCACAGAATCTGACCAATATCGCCCATCAGATCAAGACGCCGATCACGGCAATTTCTTTGTCGGTACAGACAATGGAAGACAGGGGCGGTGCGGCAAAGAAGAGGGGACGGGAGCAGATGATAAAGCAGCTTGGGAGACTGACGCATCTGGAAGAGGCGCTGCTTCTTCTGGCGCGGCTGGACGCGGGCACGCTGGCTCTTAGGCGGGAGGAGACGGATGTCTATACCCTGCTTATGCTTGCGGCGGATAATCTGCAGGAAATCTGCGCACAGCTGAATGTCTCCATTGACATTCCAGAACTTGGGGCCATGACGGTAAACGTCGATTTGGATTGGACTATGGAAGCGCTTATGAATCTGATGAAAAACTGTGCGGAGCACAATGCAGGCGGATGTGTCCGCTGTTTTTATGAACAAAACCCTCTATATAAGGAAATACGCATACAGGATGAAGGGGCAGGATTTGACAGGGAAGATCTGCCTCATCTGTTCGAACGGTTTTACCGGGGCAAAAACGCGGCGGAAGGTGGGATCGGAATAGGGCTTGCCCTGGCGAAGGAGCTGACCACGCGCCAAAACGGCGTCATACGCGCAAAAAATCTGCCGGAGGGCGGCGCCTGTTTTGAAATCCGCTTTTACTGTCACTGAGTTGTCACTTTCTCCTGTTAGGATGATTAGGTAGATGCGAAACTCCTTTGTGGTTGTTGAGATTGTACAAATAGCATAACCAACACAGACGCGCTTGCGCTCCGTTCCAAGCGTAGCAGTGCTAAATTCGTGAAAAACCTCATGAAGCACTGACCGTTTTAATCCGAAGGATTTAAACAGTTTCCAAGGGGCTGCTTATGGATTATACAACATGCACAATACAGCAATAGCAAAAAAGCGTTTCGCAATGACTCAATTATAGTTTAAGAGGAGAAGGAGGAGACAGACGCGTGAATATTCTGACATGCGAGGGAGTGAGCAAGGTGTACGGCTCCGGGGATAACCGGGTGGTGGCGCTGGCGGGGATTGACCTTGAGGTTGAAAGGGGAGAATTTGTGGCGATTACGGGGGCGTCCGGCTCCGGGAAATCTACGCTGCTGCATATACTGGGGAGCGTGGACAAACCGACGGGCGGCAGGGTAACCGTGGAGGGAACTGACCTCTCCGAACTGAATCAGACACAGGCGGCAATTTTCCGGCGGAGAAAGGTGGGACTGGTATACCAGTTTTATAATCTGATTCCCACGCTGACGGTCAGGAAAAACATTCTGATGCCGCTTGCACTGGATAAAAAGAAACCGAACGAGGCGTATTTTGAAGAGGTGGTAAAGACACTTGGCCTCTCCGAGCGGCTGGAGTCTTTGCCGAATCAGCTGTCCGGCGGGCAGCAGCAGAGGGTGGCGATTGCCCGCTCCCTGATTTACCGCCCGGCGTTATTGCTGGCGGACGAGCCGACAGGCAATCTGGATCAGAAAAATTCCGGGGAAATCATGGACATGCTCAAACTTTCCAACCGAAACATGAAGCAGACGATAGTGCTGATTACCCACGATGAAAAAGTTGCTCTGGAGGCGGACAGAATCATCACCATAGAGGACGGCCGCATTGTGGGCGATGAGAGAAGGAGGTAGTGCAGATGTGGAGAGACTATTCGTCGGGTTATCTGAAAAACAACCGCTCTGCCGCCGTTTCCGTTATGACAGCCGCGTTTATTTCGTCGCTGCTTTTATCGTTGTTAAGCTGTCAGTTTTACAATATGTGGAAGTATGAGGTGGAACGGCTGCGGGCGGAGGGAGACCAGTACGCGCTGATGGCGATGTATCTGGTGCGCGACGCAGACGATGAGGCGCCAAGGCTGGTATTTCCGCTGTTTCTCTTGATAATGGGGCTTGCCTCCTTTTCGCTTATCGTTATCATACACAATGCCTTTGCGGTGTCCATGCAGGCGAGAATCCACCAGTTCGGTATTTTGTCCAGCATTGGGGCGACACCGAGACAGATTCGGACCTGTCTCTTGCAGGAGGCGGCATACCTGTGCGCGGCGCCGATTCTTCTGGGAACGCTGCTTGGCATAGCGGTGAGCATGGGGCTTCTGGCTCTGTTGGAGATGTTGGCACGGGAGGTGGAAGGCAGACGGGCGTCAGTGTTCGGGTACCATCCGCTGATTCTTTTGTTTACGCTTTTGATAACGGCAATCACCATAGGGATATCCGCATGGATGCCGGCAAGGAAACTGAGCGTGATGACACCGCTTGAGGCAATCAAAAATACACGGGAGCTGGAACTGAGAAGAAAATGCAATTCTTTGGGGCTTTCCCTTCTGTTCGGTGTGGAAGGAGAGCTGGCGGGAAACGCGTTGCGGGTACAGCGAAAGGCGCTTCGGACGGCGTCGATATCTTTGCTTTTTTCTATGACGGCTTTTACGCTGATGCAGTGCTTTTTTACCCTCTCAGGAATTAGTACAAGGGAGACTTATTTTGAAAAATATCAGGACGCGTGGGACATTATGGTCACGGTGAAAGACACGGGGATAGGCAGCTTTGGGGAGACGGAGAAACTGCGGGAGATACCGGGTGTGGATGACGTGATTGTGTTCCAGAAGGCGCGGGCGAAGAGTCTGCTGTCGGAGGAAAATCTGAGTGGGGAAATGAGGGCGAACGGGGGATTTTTCCATGACGATGGGAAATATGTGACGCGGGATGGGGAAGATTTCCGGGTAAACGCACCGATTATCGTCATGGATGACGCAAGTTTTCTGGAATATTGCGGGCAGATCGGCGCCCCGCAGAGGACGGACGGGGCGGTGATCCGAAACGTAATCTGTGATGTGACCAACCCGGATTTCCGGCATCCACAGTATATGTCCTATCTCAATGACTGCCGGACGACAGAACTTCTGATGCAGACGGGCAGTGCGGGTGTGGAAATGCCAGTTTCGGACGGTACGGCGGTTTTGGGGATTCTGGTGCTGGCATGTACGGAGGAGGTTCCCGTCCTGCGGGAAGAATATGCAACGATTGACAAATATGAACTGGTGCATTTTGTGCCGGTGAGCCTGTGGAGAAAAATGGAAGAACGGATCGGCGGCGCGGAGGAAGACACCTTCATACGCATTCTTTGCAGGGATGGAGTCAGCTTGAAAGAACTGGAAACGATTCAGGGAGAAATCGTAAAAAGCCTTGCGGGAGCTTATACGACAGAGAGCGAGAACCGCATCCGGGAATATGAGACGAACGACCGACAGATACAGGGGATGATGCTCGTGCTGGGGACTTTTTGTGTGCTGCTCGCGCTGATTGGCTTGGGCAATGTGTTTTCCAATACGCTTGGCTTTGTGCGGCAGAGGAGGAGGGAGTTTGCCAGATATCTTTCCGTGGGCATGACGCCGGGAGAACTGCGGAAAATGTTCTGTATGGAAGCGTTTGTCCTTGTGGCGCGCCCGATGCTGTGGGCGGCAGCTGTCGCGGTCTTTGCTGTGGGCGCTATGTTGAAGGCAAGTTACATGAATCCGGCGGAGTTTCTGGCTGAGGCGCCTTTTGCTCCAATTGGTGCGTTTATGCTGGCGGTCGGCGGCGCGGTGGCGCTTGCCTATTTTCTGAGCTGGCGCAGGATGCGGGAGATGAATCTGGCGGAGGTTCTGCGGGATGATACGATGATGTAGGCGGTCCAATGTTAATCTGCGTTGCTTGCCGCAACGGGGGTTCTTCCGTATCATGGTAGTGAAAGGAGGGCATTGTTGATGCTGAACGAAAATATCAAAACAATCCGAAAATCCAAAGGACTTTCACAGGAGGAACTTGCAGTCAAATTGCATGTGGTGAGACAAACGATTTCAAAATGGGAGCAGGGATTGTCGGTCCCGGATGCCGATATGCTGATTTCCCTGTCAGAGGTATTGGGAACACCTGTAAGTATATTGCTGGGAGAAAACGTTGCTGAAAGAGAGGTTGATGACCTGAAGGTAATTTCCGAGAAACTGGAAGTCATAAACCTGCAGCTTGCGCAGGGAAAAGCGGCGAGACAAAAAACAGTCCATTGGCTTTTTATCTCATTGGGTGCGGTTATTGTGGCTGGCTTCGCCGCCATGATTGTATGGAATAGTCCATATTTGGGGTGGGATTATAGTCAGCCGGAAACCGCAGTTGCCGGAGCAATGTTTCACGGGGTTGAGTGGCTGTTCGTTCGGATGGCACCGTTTGCCTTGACTGGAACAGTCATCGGGGCTTGTCTGACGCGGAAGAAAGGGTGAAACAGATACAAAGGTGACAGTAAACAGGGAACTGCTTTCAATAAAAATTTCGATTTCCCATTGACAGGGTCAGAAATCCGTGCTAATATTCCTAATAGAGTTAGTAATATAAAGAGGGACGGATGTCACATGGACTACACCGAATTGGCGATACAGCTCATTGATATGCGTGCTGCCGCGCCGCAAATCAAGATGGAGAGAACCATGTCCCAGATAGCAAGGGGCGAGATCTTAGCGTTAAATTATCTGGCGGCAAATGGAAATCATGCATACCCGAAAGATATGAGCAGGGCTCTTATGCTGACCACAGCGAGGGTCGCAGCCATGCTGAAATCTTTGGAGGGACAGGGGATGATTACACGAACTCCCGACCCGTCAGACAGTCGGCAGGTCATTGTCTGCCTGACGGAAAAAGGTGCGGCTCTGGTCGAGGAGCGTCGGAACGGAATGATTCATTCGGTGGCAAAGATGCTGGAGTCTTTAGGGGAAGAGGATGCAAAAGCCTATGTCCGCATCCAGACCAGATTGATTGAACTGGGTGATATCTGGAGGTGATGATTTTTATAAAGTAGCAGGTTTGAATAACATAATAGCTGAGGCACTATAGATTGCTATAGAGATAAGTCCTATGCGGGTGATTCGCATAGGGCTTAATTTTTTTAGGAGGTAACAGCATGGACAAAATGATACAGGTGGAGCATTTCTCTAAAAAATACGGGGATTTTACAGCGGTGGACAACATTTCCTTCACCGTGGACGAGGGCAGTATTTTTGCGTTCCTCGGGCCCAACGGCGCGGGCAAAAGCACGACCATAAATACCTTGTGTACGATCCTTGATAAAACAGAGGGCAGTCTGATGATCAACGGTCATGATGTCTGCAGGGAACGCAGTCTGGTGCGGAAGGACATCGGGATCGTCTTTCAGGATTCCACCCTCGATACGCAGATGACAGTGGAAGAAAATCTGAAATACCACTGCAGCTTCTACAAAGTGCCGAAGAACGAGGTGCAGGAACGTATCGACTTTGCCCTTGACCTGGTGGAGCTTACGGAATGGAAACGGGCGGTGGTGGGCAGTCTGTCCGGCGGCATGAAACGTCGGGCTGAGATTGCCAGAGGGCTGGTACATGATCCCAAAGTTTTGTTTTTGGATGAACCTACCACGGGTCTGGACCCGCAGACCAGAGTCAATGTGTGGGAATATATCCAACGGCTTCAAAAGCAGAAAAACATGACCATTTTTCTGACCACCCACTATATGGACGAGGCGGAGGTCTGTTCAAAAATCGTCATTATGGACCACGGAAGGATCGTTGCGCACGATACACCGGAGAACTTAAAACACCAATATACAGGTACAGAGGTCGATGTTGTCTGCACACAGACCGAGCCGCTCATGGCGGCATTGCAGGAACGGGGCGTTTCCTGTCGGAAAGACGGGAACAAGCTGGTTTTCCATACAAAGAAGGCGCCAGCCGCATTGGAAATTTTATCAGCACACAAAGATGCAATCACAGACTTTGAAGTGAAAAAAGGGACACTGAACGAAGTGTTTCTTGCGATTACGGGAAAGGAGATTCGGGAATCATGAACCCAATTACAGCTATTGTACAAAGAAATTTACTGAATTATGTCAGGAGCAAGGGACGGGTATTCGGGGCTCTCTTTATGTCTATGTTCATGCTCGTGATGTTCTCATTTCTGATGAAATCCTCCATGGGCAGCTTTGACACGCCCATGAATTACCTGATTTCTGGTGTGATTATTATGAGCGTGTTTCAGGTCAGCGTCAACAATTCCTCTGATATTCTGTTTGACATTTCCAGCGGCTATATGAAAGAAGTTCTGGTTGCGCCTATTGCACGGTCGCAGATTTCCATGGGGCACATTTTGTCGGGGGCGGTCATCGCCTCGCTGCAGGGCGTTGTCACCATGATTGTTGGCATCGTTCTTGGACTGCGGGTCAATGTTTTGCAAATCATGCTTTTGGCTGCGGTGATGTTCATTGCCGCTATGGCATTCAGCGCCATCGGTCTGTTTCTGGCTACGGTTTCCCGCAACTCCCCTGCCTTTCAGACCATCAGCTCTATGATCATGATGCCGCTGACTTTTGTTTCCGGGGCGTATATTCCAACCACCATCATACCCGGTTTCCTCCTGCCCATCGTCTACCTGAACCCGCTGACTTATACAACCTCCATTTTCCGTTATATTGCCTTGGGGGCGCACACGCTGACCACAGAGGAACTGGTAGGGCAGGGCATGGCGTTCTCCATTGCCGGCTTTGTTATCACGCCGCTGATGGGACTGGCAATTACAGTTTTGATTGGAGCCTTTTTCTTTGTGCTGTGTGTCCGTAAATTTAACCGGGCAGATTTCTCCACCATCAAGGTTGCAGCAGGGATGCGGGGCGGCGGCGCTCCGGCGAGGGGGTAGTTTATGGAACTGCAATTGATAGATATCACAAAAAATTACAAGGACCAAAATGTTCTGAAAGGGATATCACTCACCATGGGGACAGGGGTTTACGGTATCCTTGGACCAAACGGCGCAGGAAAGACTACCATGATCCGCATACTGGCTGATGTGCTGCGCCCCACAAAAGGGAGTGTCCTGTATGACGGAAAGGACATTCATGCGCTGGGTGACGAATACCGGGCGAAAATCGGTTACTTACCGCAGGATGTCAGCTTTTATAGTGACTTTACCGGCAGGGATTATCTGGAATACTCGGCGGCGCTGAAAGGGATGGAGAAGGCTCACGCAAAAAAGAAGATCGAGGAGTTGGCACAGAGTGTCGGTCTGTCGGACGATCTGGATCGGAAATATTTTTGGTTTTCTGCCCCATGGGAGTTTTCAGGGCTGGGACGCTGCCATCCAGTCCGTTCCCACCTATGCCCGGTCCATGTTTCGGTGGAAAGTCTGGCAGCAATGGGCGATACCGTTACGCAGAGACTTGGGGTACTTGTGGATTTCGGACTGGTTCAGCGGGAATTTTTCAAAAACTTTTTCATGTTCTCCAGCCCGCGCTCCACGACCCGCCGCTGGTAGGCCGCCTCATAGCGGACGCTGGCCCGGAGTGCCTCAGCCACATCGTCAGAAACTTCCATATATTCATCCTGGGTGTACCAGTAGTAAAAGTCGCGCAAATTGATGATAGTCATTGTATGTACCTCCATATCGTTTTTGTGGTTGGGTTTTCGGGAAACGATATGGAGGGCAGCGGGGAGCGACACCCGGGGGAGCCGCTCCGCACCTTGGGACAGCTTGTCCCAAAGCGGCGCAAACAAAAAACGCTTGCGCGGCAAAATACCACGCAAGCGCATAAACTGAGGTAATTATCTAAATTGCAACAATTTTCGCAGAGTGTAGCGGAAAATCCTTGTCCGGGGCCAGGGCTTTTTTGACAGGTCAGGGGGCGGACAATATAGAAAGAGCCGATAACCGCATTTTTCATCTGCGTGTTATCGACTCTGCGTCTGTGCGTCTGGCTCTGTGATAACTGAAATATTGAATTGTCGAATATTAATTAGTGTTTCCTGTTTGCACTTCGGGCAATACAGCGGGAAATTTTCAAGTACCATATCTTCCCGGATATGTAATCTTGTTTTGTTGCCACATATAGGGCATAACAACCATTCATTTTTTTTCATTCTGTACCTCTTTAATGAAATGCTATTTTAATACATAGGCTATTCCCACGATTAATGGAATGACATTCATCACCCCATGTGAAATAATTCCTATCCATGTGTTTTTGCGTTTATAAACAACATAGGAAAGGAACAACGAAATAGGAATTAGGACAATTATCTGCCATTTCCAAAAGAAATGCCATAAACCCCACATAAGGCCATGTATTACCCACGCCTTTGAACCATACCTCTTGATTTGACGGGGGAGAATCATACCACGCCACAGCAATTCTTCTCCAAATATATTGAAAGACCAACCTACAAAATAAGCAATAATAACCCAGTATTTACCTGATAATTTATAATCCATCATGTAGCCTGCAATACTTATCTTGTTAGGGTTGATTTCGGCGGGAAAAAAGTCGGGCGGGCTGAAAAAAGGGGTTTGAGCCAGGTTATTCATGACTGGTGTGCCTATCAAAGTTATTATGGAAGAAACTACGATAATTTCAATAATCCCAAGCCAGTCGGCTTTGTTCAAGTGATTTAGTTGCATTCGAGATTTAAAATCTGATATATTCCAGGTATTGCCTTCTGATTTATACAACATTAATGCTGTAAAAAACAGTAATACAAAGGGGCTATAAAACAGACTAAGATAACAGACGATAAAGGGAACCCCTTTATCCAATAGGAGAGGAGTAACTACATATAGCCCTAAGTAAATTAGCACTGAGCTAATTATAAAATACACGCTTGATTGGAATATTGAGATTGGCTTAATTGCTTTCGTGTTCATATCGTGTCCCTCCGTTTGTCAGTAATGAAATCAGCAATGGCATTGATAAGTATATCCAATGATTTTTCAACCCCATTTTGGGAGTAGGATTTGTTACTTGCCGCATAGCTTAGGCAATCTGTTAGTAAAGCAATGATCTCCATTTGCTGCTCAGTAACATGAAAGAATTGAAGAGCCTTTTGAAAATTGCTCTCACTCTTTTCGTTTTCTGCTGCTCTGTATTTGGGCGGTAGTTTTCGGAGTAAAATTTCCACATCAAGCTGATTGAATGAAGTAGCCAAGCTATCCGGGGAAATAAATATTTCCTTTAAGAGTTGGGTCACCTTTTCTTTATCGGAGTAGGCAGATGAACCCAGTTCCTCCATTCGGGCAAAAGTGTCTCTTTCGCACTGCTTAATTACGTCAAAAAGGCAAGCTTCTTTGCTTTGATAATATGTGTAAAACGAGCCTTTTCCAATGCCTACAGCGGTAACAATATCCTCTACAGTAACTGCTCGTATACCTTTATCTTTTATCAGCCGTATAGTCTTTTTATAAATGGCCTCCTGGATTAATTTCCGTTCTTCCTCCGACACGATTTTAGGCATAATTCCTTTGCTCCTTGTTTTATTTATTCTGACTATATAGAGAATTTATAGTCAATTAAAAATTATAGCGTTCATGACCTTTCTTGTCAAGGCTTTCTTTGAATAGAGGGAACGTAAGAAAACGCGACCTCCGTTTTTCGCGCCATGTATAGGGGAGCATCCCCAAACCCGGCTCTTTGGGACAAAATGTCCCAAAGAGGTTGGCTGCGTCACTGCCGCTATTGCGCCGGTTCCTTATATAAAGACAGTGGGCAAAGCGCCCACTGTCTTTGATGCCCAACTCATTTCACAAATTAAAATTCCAGTTTGGATGTTTATGCTAAGATATTTGCACAGAAAAACTCCTCACCGCCGTAATGGCAGCGAGGGGTTTGTTTCATTTCATTATTTTGTAACAGTACTACAAACCGCACCGGTAAGGGTCATAGTGATATGCGCCATTTCCTCGGCGCTACGGCGGTCGTCCTCCGCAATCCAGTTTTGCAGGAGTCGGTAACTGCCATAAAGGGCAAAGGAGGCAATGTCCTCGTCATACCGATGGTCATCTGCCGCCTTCCTGTATTCTGCAAGCAGCACTTCAATTTTCGGAAGAGAGAACAGCCGGTGCGCAAAAGTCTCGTCGAAATTGTTTTGAATCAGCAGCCGGGAAATCTCCAGATTTTGCTCCACATAGGAAAATATCAGTGTGACCCGGTGCAGCACACCGGCGCTGTCGCACAGCTCGGCACTTTCAATAGCATCAGCAATGTCCTTTATATACCAGTCACGAATCTCCGCCAGTACATCATACTGGCTGCCGTAATGGTTGTAAAAAGTTGTGCGGTTGATGCCCGCAACATCACAAAGCTCACGGATAGAGATTTTATGAATATCTTGTTTTTTCTGCCAGTGATGTCCTCGGCTCTGCCGTTACCACAGCGGTGTATGCTAATAATAAAAAAATCGACCTGAAGACCGGCTGGCTCATTGCCGCCTGCATCATCGGTATGTGTACAGTCGGTTCCATTGCAGCCTATTTTACCCATCAAGAGGTGCTTGGGGGCTTTTCCCTTATTCTGTGCGTTTTCATCGGCATCCGGTTCCTTGTGAGTCCGGATTCCAAGGAGCGCCCGGAAAAGGACGCAAAAACCAATCTGACCATTAAGGAAATCGCAGTATCTCTGTTCTATGGCCTGACCATTGGTTTTGGCACCGGCTTTTTCGGCTCCGGCGGTGGTATGATGATGCTCATCGTGTTCACTGCCATGCTGGGCTATGAGCGTAAGACTGCCGTTGGCACCTCCACATTTATTATGACCTTCACGGCGTTGATCGCATCGGTGAGCCATATCCTCATAGAGCCCACCATCGTGCTGGAGTGCTGGAGGTTCCTTGTTCTTGCCATTGTGGTTGCCACCGTCTTCTCCCTTGTCAGTGCGCAGTTTGCCAATAAGGTTAAGGGCAAGGTTGTGGGATATGTGACAGGTGCGATCCTGCTGGTTTTGGGTCTGTCCATGATTATCATCAACAATATAATATAGATAAAATCATTGTTCCTATCGTATCTGCATTGATCCTGTGCAGGACAATGTTCTGGGGGTAAGCTATGGCACTGACAGAGAAAACAAAAGTCTGTTTAGAAATCAAGCATAGCACACTTGCGCCACTGTCCATCCTCTCATCTTTGGGACATTTTGTCTCAAAGTTGCTATGGCGATAATTTGACTTTTCGGCTGGAATGACCGGGGTCTGCAGGGGGTCGCCTTGATAACCAGAACAGGGCGGCCCCGGTGGACTCCGACCATGTCGCGCAGAAAAACCGCCCCATTTTCAAGAGCGGCTTTCTGCGTAATGTGATAGTTTCAATCTTTTTTCTTTTATTTTCGTCAAAATCATAAGGAGTATTCATGAAAGAAATAAAATATAACTTCTGCTATTTTCATGGATTGATTTGCAACGCTGTGTCAAGAAAAAATACTTGACACAGCGCTTTTCCTATTGTAAAATGCAAAAGTCGGCGGTCGTCTGCCTTATATTTCATTGATGTGCCGTCCTGGCAAAGCCATGACAGAAACGGCGCAGGAGTGGTGAAAGCATGGAAAAGATCGTAGAACAGGGTTTATTGTATGATTTCTATGGGGAACTGCTGACTGGACACCAGCAGGAGATTTACGAGAGCGTTGTGTATGAGAACCTTTCCCTGGGAGAGATCGCGGAGGCACAGGGGATCAGCAGGCAGGCGGTGCACGATATTGTGAAACGCTGTGACAGGACGCTTCTCGGATATGAGGAGAAGCTGAAACTGGTGGCGAGGTTTACGAGCATCAAGGAGAAGATCGCGCAGATCAACCGCCTTTCTGAGCAGTATGAGAGTGGGGAAATGGCAGAACCGGCGTCTTACGGCTCGCAGATCAGGGAATTGTCGGCAAGGATCATGCAGGAACTGTAGTTTTGTGTGCGGCAGGTCCGTATCCGTCAAAGGGATTTTTGAAAAAAGGTGTGTCGCTGTATTTGGCAGAAAGGCGTAAGATCAGATGGCGTTTGAGAGTCTGACAGATAAACTGCAGAATGTATTTAAGAATCTGAGAAGCAAGGGGCGTCTCACGGAGGAGGATGTCAAGACCGCTTTAAAAGAGGTTAAGATGGCGCTTCTTGAGGCGGACGTCAACTTCAAGGTGGTTAAACAGTTTGTGAAGTCCGTGGAAGCGCGGGCTGTCGGCGCGGATGTGCTAAACGGCTTAAATCCGGGACAGATGGTTATTAAGATCGTGAATGAGGAAATGGTGTCCCTGATGGGATCAGAGACCACGGAGATCACCATGCAGCCGGGAAAGGCGATCACGGTCATTATGATGTGCGGTCTGCAGGGCGCGGGAAAAACAACCACCACGGCGAAGATTGCGGGGAAGGTGAAATTAAAAGGGAAAAAGCCCCTTCTTGTCGCCTGTGACGTTTACCGGCCTGCGGCAATCAAGCAGCTGCAGGTAAACGGCGAAAAACAGCAGGTGGACGTTTTCTCCATGGGGGAAAACCATAAGCCGGTCAATATCGCGAAAGCGGCGATAGAACACGCCCAGAAGAACGGCCATAACGTGGTGATTTTAGATACGGCAGGCCGTCTGCATATAGACGAAGAGATGATGGCGGAGCTGATAGAGATCAAGGAAAATGTGGACGTGCACCAGACGCTTCTGGTGGTGGATGCCATGACAGGTCAGGACGCTGTCAATGTGGCGAAGGATTTTGATGAAAAGGTTGGCGTGGACGGCGTGATCCTGTCCAAGATGGACGGTGATTCCAGAGGCGGCGCGGCGCTTTCCATCAAGGCTGTCACGGGAAAGCCGATTCTCTTTATCGGTATGGGTGAGAAGCTTTCCGATCTGGAGCAGTTTTACCCGGACCGCATGGCGAACCGGATTCTGGGCATGGGCGATGTGCTCACGCTGATCGAGAAGGCGCAGCAGAATATTGATATAGACGAAGACAAAGAAAAAGAAATGGCTGCCCGCATGAAAAAGGGCAAGTTTGATTTCGAGGACTATCTGGAGAGCATGAAACAGATGCGCAACATGGGCGGGCTTTCCGGGATTTTGAGCATGATGCCCGGTATGGGAAAGCAGATGGCGGATATCGAGTCTGCTGTGGATGAAAAGCAGCTTGCCCGTATGGAGGCGATTGTCCTTAGCATGACGCCCCAGGAGAGGCAGAATCCCAAGCTCTTAAATCCGAGCAGGAAAGGGCGCATTGCCAAGGGGGCAGGGGTGGATATTGCGGTGGTCAACCGCTTTATCAAGCAGTTTGAGCAGTCACAGAAAATGATGAAACAGATACCCGGTATGATGGGCGGCAAGAAAGGCCGCGGTATGTTCGGGGGCTTAGGCGGTATGAAATTCCCATTTTAGGGTTTCAAATAAAAAATACATTATTATTTACAGGAGGCAGAAGAAATGGCAGTTAAGATCAGATTGAGAAGAATGGGACAGAAGAAACATCCTTTCTACAGAATTGTAGTAGCAGATTCCAGATCCCCCAGAGATGGCAGATGCATCGCGGAGATCGGCACTTACGATCCCAATACGGATCCCAGCACCTACAAGGTAAATGAGGAAGAGGCAAAGAAGTGGCTCGCTAACGGCGCACAGCCCACAGAGATTGTGAGCAGAATCTTCAAGACGGTAGGCGTGACAAAATAAGAGGGCCCAGGTCGCTTTTGGAGGTGGACTATGAAAGAATTGGTAGAAGTGATCGCAAAAGCTCTTGTGGAAAACCCGGACGAAGTGGTGGTGACACAGAAGGAGGAAGGTAAGAATATTACCGTGGAACTCCATGTGGCGCCCTCAGATATGGGAAAGGTCATTGGCAAGCAGGGACGTATCGCAAAGGCGATCCGCTCTGTTGTCAAGGCGGCGTCATCTAAGGACAATAAGAGAGTGGATGTAGAGATCATCTGACAAAAGGACCCCACGGATTTCCCTGTGGGGTCTTTGTGACGGAAAAAAAGACAGGGAGTAACGGCTTGTGGGAACAGAGAGAAATGACGAGTTACAGGTAGGCGTGATTACGCAGACACACGGAATCCGGGGCGAGGTAAAGGTGTTTCCCACCACGGACGACGCGAACCGCTTTAAGAAGCTGAAAGAGGTCATTCTGGACACAGGGAGAGAACGTCTTTCCATGGAGATCGAGGGCGTCAAGTTCTTTAAGCAGTTTGTGATACTGAAATTCAGGGGATATGATTCCATCAACGACGTGGAGAAATATAAGCAGGGAAAGCTTCTTGTGACCCGTGACAAGGCGGTCAGGTTAAAGAAGGATGAGTATTTCGTGGCGGATATGATCGGTATGCGTGTCGTGACGGATACGGGGGAAGACTTCGGCATTTTGAAAGAAGTGCTTGCAACCGGCGCCAATGACGTGTATGTGGTAAGCCTTGGTGACGGGAAAGAAGTCCTGCTTCCCGCGATCAGGGAGTGCATTACAAATATTGACATAGACAGGCATGTGATGGAAATTCACGTTATGGACGGACTTCTTTCATAACGTTGTCACAAATAGCGGGTAAGGTGCTGCGCGTATGAGACAGATGGCGCGGCATTTGGAGGATGTAGTATGGTGAATTTCCATATTCTGACCTTGTTTCCCGACATGGTCATGCAGGGACTGCACACAAGCATTCTCGGCAGGGCGGCGGACAGGGGCGATATATGTATAGAAGCGGTAAATATCCGGGATTTTACGACGGATAAGCACGGAAAGGTGGACGATTACACTTACGGGGGCGGTGCGGGGATGCTGATGCAGGCGCAGCCGGTTTATGACGCGTGCCAGTCGATTGTTGACCGGATTGGTCAGGATAAACCCAGACGTGTCATCTATGTCACCCCGCAGGGGAAACCGTTTCATCAGGAGATGGCAAAGGAGCTGTCCGCGGAGGAGGAACTGATCTTTCTGTGCGGTCACTATGAGGGAATCGACGAGCGGGTGCTGGAGGAGATCGTCACGGATGAAATCTCCCTGGGGGACTATGTGCTCACTGGGGGAGAGCTGGCGGCTATGGTCATGGTGGACGCCATTGCAAGACTGGTGCCCGGCGTCCTGCACAACGGGGAGTCTGCAGAAACGGAGTCCTTCGGGGACGGGCTTTTAGAATATCCTCAGTATTCCCGGCCGGAGATCTGGCACGGGAAACGGGTGCCGGAGATTCTGCTGTCGGGCGATCATGCGAAAGTGGACGCATGGAGGCTGGAGCAGGCGATTCTTCGGACTAAGGAGAGAAGGCCGGATCTCTATGGGAAATATATGGAGGCGCACCCGCCGGCTGAGAAAAAGCGGCGGAAGTGACAGCTGCAAATCCGATCCGGCAAAGCGGCAAAATCAAAACAGGGGCTTGCATTTATGCCCGTTGTATGTTAAATTATAAATGTTGTGAAGAAGGATGGTCCTCTGCTACAGACGTATTAAGAACATCCGGAGCATATCAGGAGGAGAATTATGAACGACATCATCAGAGAAATCGAGGCGGAACAGTTAAAGGAGAATTTGAGCGACTTCCATGTAGGCGATACCGTCAAGGTGTACGGCAAGATCAAGGAAGGTAACCGCGAGAGAATTCAGGTGTTCGAGGGAACCGTTTTGAAGATTCAGGGCGGCGGCAACAGAACAACCTTCACAGTGCGTAAGGTATCAAACGGCGTAGGCGTTGAGAAGACTTGGCCGATGCATTCCCCGAATGTGGAGAAGGTTGAGGTTGTCAGAAGAGGTAAGGTAAGACGTGCTAAACTGAATTACCTGAGAGATCGCGTCGGTAAGAAAGCTAAAGTGAAAGAACTGGTTAAATAAGCGAAAGTGATGATGGAGCAGATACCTCAGAGTAATTCGGGGTATCTGCTTTCGCGTACGATGGAGTATACACAATGGCGAGACGAAAAGGTTTAACCTTTTATCAGAAAAAGAAAAGGCTTGATCCGAGACTCCTAAAGGATGTGGTGGAGCTGCTTGTTGGCGGCGCGGTCGCCGTTTTTTTGGCTTTTGTTCTCGTCTTTTCCATAGGGATGCGAACCAGCGTGGTCGGCGATTCCATGGAGCCGGCCCTGCACAACGGACAGGAAATTTTGATGAACCGCATTCTTTACCGCATTTCTACACCCAAACGGGGCGATGTGGTGGTCTTTTTGCCAAATAATAATAAGAACTCCCACTATTATGTGAAACGTGTGGTGGGGCTGCCGGGCGAGACAGTGCAGATCAAAGAGGGAAATGTGTACATAGACGGGGTGATGCTGTCGGAAAACGAGCAGTTTGACAAGATGATAGATCCGGGTATTGCACGCAATGAGCTGCTTCTTGAAAACGATGAATTTTTTGTACTGGGTGATAACAGAAACAGCAGTGAGGACAGCCGGTCAGGCAATATCGGTGCGGTCGCAAAAGATACGATTGTCGGCAAGGCGTGGTTCCATATGGCAGTGGAAGACGAGTCCATGGGGTTGATTGAATAGAAAGGATTAAGTATGAATTATCAGTGGTATCCGGGGCACATGACGAAGGCGAAGCGCATGATGCAGGAAAATATCAGTCTCATAGATCTGGTGATCGAGCTGGTGGATGCGCGGATTCCGCTTTCCAGCAGGAACCCGGATATTGATGAACTGGGAAAAAACAAATCCCGGCTGATTCTCCTGAATAAGTCGGATCTGGCGGATCCTGCAGAGAATAGGCGCTGGATGGCATATTTTAGGGCACGCGGTTTCCATGTTCTGGAGGTCAATGCGAAGACTGGGCAGGGACTTAAGGCAATCCAGCCCAAGGTGCAGGAAGCGTGCCGGGAGAAGATCGAGCGGGATAGAAAGCGCGGCATCAAAAACCGTCCTGTCAGGGCAATTGTAGTCGGCATTCCCAATGTTGGGAAATCCACGTTTATCAATTCTTTTGCCGGCAAGGCCTGTGCGAAAACGGGAAATAAGCCGGGTGTGACAAAGGGAAAACAGTGGATCAGGCTCAATAAGGATTTGGAGCTTTTAGATACCCCGGGTATTCTGTGGCCGAAGTTCGAGAGCGAGGAAGTCGGAAAGCGGCTTGCCATGATCGGTTCCATGAATGACGAAATACTGCAGATGACGGAGCTGGCGCAGGAGCTGCTGGCATATCTTCTGGAGCATTACACAGAACCGCTTCTTGACCGCTACCAGATCGAGGAACCGAAAGAGGCGCTTACGCCCTTACAGGCGCTTGACCGTATCTGCGAGAAACGCAAATGTTATAAAAAAGGGCAGGAGCCTGATTATGAGAAAGCGGCGGCTCTTCTGGTTGATGATTTCAGAAGCGGCAGGATTGGAAGAATTACATTGGAAACATGTGGGGAATTGCAGGAGGAAGAGCAAAAGTGAAGAAGGTACTGCGTGAAATCTTAAATACCAGTCTGTATCTGCTGGGCGTTTTGTGTATTGTCTATCTGGTGATTCATTTTGTGGGGCAGAGGACACAGGTACAGGGGAGTTCCATGGAACCGACGTTCAGTACGGCGGATAACCTGATTGTGGATAAGCTGAGCTATCGTTTCCATGATCCTGAACGCTATGACATTATCGTCTTTCCGCTTTTGCAGGAGGAGGAAACCTTTCTCATCAAACGGATTATCGGCCTGCCCGGCGAGACGGTGCAGATCGACGAGGAGGGAAATATTTATGTGGACGGCGAGGTGATTGATGAATCCTACGGCAGGGAAGTGATTGTCAATCCCGGCAGGGCGTATGAGCCTGTCGAACTGGGAGAGGACGAGTACTTCGTTCTGGGGGATAACAGAAATAACAGCGTTGACGGCAGAGATCCTTCTGTGGGCAATATCAAGAGGGAGGATATCATCGGCAGGGCGTGGCTTCGTATCTGGCCGCTTAATAAGATCGGGTTTGTCAAGCACCGTTAATGGAAACGCTTACAGGAGCAGGAAGACGATGGCGGAAAATATCAGTATAATCAGAGAAAAATTGCAGGCGGCGGCTATCACGGAGCTGCCTGCTTTGTTTTTGGCATATGAGCAGGATGGGAGGGCAGGCGTAAAGGCGGAAATTACCAAGGCGAAGAAACGGCTTCTTGCCTATGAAAAAGAGATAGAAAGGACAGAGGCACTAAAGCGTTACGAGAGAGAATATGCTACATACGCCTATATCTGCGGTATTGACGAGGTGGGCAGAGGTCCCCTTGCCGGCCCTGTGGTGGCCGGAGCGGTAATTTTACCGAAAGATTGTGATATTTTATATATCAATGATTCCAAGAAACTCTCCGAAAAAAAGAGAGAAGAGTTATATGAGGTCATCATGGAAAAAGCGGTGGCTGTGGGCCTGGGTTACAGCACGCCGGAGCGGATCGACGAGATTAATATTCTGCAGGCAACTTACGAGGCGATGCGCGAGGCAGTCGGGGAACTGTCGGTAATACCTGATATTTTATTGAACGATGCGGTAACCATACCGCAAATTTCCATACGTCAGGTCCCTATCATAAAAGGGGACGCAAAGAGTATCTCCATCGGTGCGGCAAGCATTGTCGCGAAGGTGACGAGGGACCGGCTGATGGTGCGCTATGACGAGGTCTATCCGATGTACGGATTTGCCTCAAATAAGGGATATGGGGCGCAGGCGCATATTGACGCGCTTCAGAAATACGGACCGTGTCCCATTCACAGAAAATCTTTTATCAAAAACTTTTGCGAGGTGTAAGGTTGAATCTGGGAAGTGTTTTTAAGAAAGATAATCAGAGGGTGAAGGCGAACGATACGGTAAGGGTATCGGATACCATGGGAAAAGGGGAGCGGATCAGGCAGCTGCAAAGCGAGGTGCGCGCCCTGAAGCCGGGGCAGACGCTGCAGGGAACGGTGGTGAGCAGAGACGGCAATTCTGTGCAGATCGAGCTGGCACAGGACTTTGCCATCAATGCGAAAATTGACAAAAGCGTAAATCTGGCTCTGGGACAGATGATGAGTTTTGAAGTCAAAGCTAACAGCAGTTCCTTTATGGCCCTCGCGCCGCTTTATACCAACACGGCAAACACAGCGACCATACTGCGTGCACTCACAGCGGCCGGACTGCCGGAAACCGCCGAAAATATAGAGATGGTGGCAAGGATGATGGAGGAGGGGATGCCCATAGATAAGGAGTCGATCCTGAATATGAGCAGATTACTCATGGATTTTCCAGGAAAAGATCCCACATCCATTATACAGATGACGAGACTGGGGCTGCCTGTGACGGAGGCAAATATTGAGCAGTTTGAGCAGTACAGGAACGCAAACCATCAGATACTTGGGAGCGCGGAGACGATTATGGAGGGGCTGCCGAAAGCGTTTATGGAGCTGGTAAACAGCGGCCAGAGCGAGCGTGCTTATGCCTTTTACCAGGCAGTCATCGACATTTTTACGGAAGCAGGAGCCGGGGAGGACGGAACAGTTGTCGTACAGCCGAAGGAGGAGGCGTCCCAGACAGGAGATGTGTCCCAGACGGTACCCGGCAATGGGGAAGGTGCGGAATCATCCCGGGCGGAAGATGTGGCTGGCGGCCAGCCGCAGGATGCAGCGGCCGCGGACGGGCAGTCGGCGCAGACAAAGGAAGGCGCGGTGCAGGAACGGCCTGCCGGCGTACCGATAGAGGAGCTGCCGACAGCGGCAGCAGAGGGGAAGGGCAGAACTTTTGTGCTGAGCCGGGAACAGTGGCAGCATCTGGGCGATGCACTTAAGGAGCTTGGCATGAATGAGGAGATGGCGGCACAGGTGAAAAACGGTACGCTCTCACCTAAGGACGTGCTGCAGTTAATCAGGCAGCTTATCCCAAAGGCAATCCGGGGAGAGGTGCCGGAGCATGCACTGCAGAAATTGCTTGGCGGAAAAGAGTTTCAAGCGTTATTGAAGGAACAGATCGGACGTCAATGGATGATAGAGCCGCAGAATGTGGCGGATAAAAAGCAGGTTGAGCAGCTTTATGAGCGGATCAGGGAGCAGACCGCAAGGCTCTCACAGGCGCTTGAGACAGCGGGAAAAGGAGATATGCCTGTGGCGAGAAGCGTGCAGAATCTCCAGAGTAACGTGGATTTTATGAACCAGATGAATCATCTGTACACTTATGTGCAGCTGCCTTTAAAGATGCTTGGAAACAATGCCCATGGCGATCTTTATGTATACACCAATAAAAAGAATCTGGCTGCGAGGGACGGACAGGTGAGCGCCCTTCTGCATCTGGATATGGAGCATCTGGGTCCGCTTGACGTCTATGTGACGATGAAGGATAAACAGGTGGCTACGAATTTTACGGTGGCGGATGAAAGTATTCTGGATTTAATTGAGAAAAATATAGATACTCTTAATAAGAGACTGGAAGGCAGGGGCTACTCGCTGAAAGCGCAGATGCATGTGAAAGAGGATGCGGGGGAAGAGGAGGATTCTTCCATTATGCAGACACTGTTGAGCCAGCAGAAAAATATTTCGGTGCTCAGTAGGACGTCTTTTGATATGCGGGCATAGGGTGAGAAAAGAGGTATTGGGAATGTCGGAAAAGAAATCGGAAAAGGGAAAGGTCAAACAGGCGATTGCTCTGGAATATGATCCGAGTGACGAGGCACCGCGTGTCATAGCTTCCGGCAGGGGCGCCTTGGCGGAGCGGATTATCGAGCGGGCGAAGGAGGCGGATGTGCCGATCCACCGGGACGATAAGCTGGCGGATACGCTTTCCCGGCTGGAAATCGGAGATATGATTCCGCCGGAACTGTATGAGGTGGTTGCGGAGATCCTGATCTTTGTGGATTCGATGGATAAGGTGAAGGCGAAAATTGCGAAAGGTACATGAGGATGAATAGGAGAGAAAAAGGGGCACAGAAGGAGGAACAGGTCTGTGCCTGTTTGCTTTCAGAGGGCGTGAAAATTGTGGAGAGGAACTTTCGGAACCGGCAGGGCGAGATAGATATCATAGGATATGATGGAAACTATCTGGTTTTCTTTGAGGTCAAATACCGCTTCGGAAAAAGCAAGGGCAGCGCGGCGGAAGCGGTGGGTTTTGCCAAGCAGAAAAAGATCTGCCGGGTGGCGGATTATTACCGTGTGATACATCACTGCCCGGAAGATACGCCGATCCGTTTTGACGTGGTGGCGGTGGACGGGGAAGAGATGAACTGGATCAAGGGTGCGTTCGATTACATTATATAAACAGCATAAGCTGTGATTTGAAAGGAGTCTGCCTATGGACTGGCACAGACACAAAAACAACACGCAGATGCGTGAAAACCGGGCGGGGGAGCTTGTGTACCTCACTTTTCCTATTTTAGAGAAGATTGACTGGATAAGTCATTTGTTTTCTACAAGAATGGGCGGCGTGAGCGAAGGGATTTACCGTTCCATGAATTTGAGTTATACGCGAGGGGACGAGAAGGAATCCGTGGATGAGAATTACAGGCGCATCGCGGCGGCGCTCGGCTGCAGTGTGGAGGACATGGTCTGTTCTGACCAGACGCACACCACAAATCTCAGGATTGTGGGAAAGGCGGATGGCGGAAAGGGGATTACAAGAAAAAAGGACTATGAGAATGTGGACGGCCTTCTGACGAACGAGCCGGGGGTGTATCTGGCCACATTTTTTGCGGACTGTGTCCCCCTGTATTTTGTGGATACAAAGAGGAAGGCGATAGCACTTGCGCATTCCGGCTGGCGGGGGACTGTTGCCCGTATGGGGCAGTGTGTGGTGGAAAAGATGCGGGAAGCATATGGTACTGACCCGGCCGATCTCGTGGCAGCTGTCGGCCCATCCATCTGTCAGGAATGCTATGAGGTCAGCGAGGATGTGGCGGACGCTTTTTTGACGGAGTTTGCAAAACCCGGACAGGAGCGGGAGATACTGCTTTCGAAAGGCGGCGGCAAATATCAGCTGGATCTGTGGCGGGCAAACGAGATTGTGCTGACGGAAGCGGGAGTTCCAACGGAGAACATACAGGTGACGGATCTGTGCACATGCCACAACGACCGCTATTTGTTTTCCCACCGTGCAAGCAGGGGACAGCGCGGAAATCTGGGCGCGTTTCTGGGGCTGTCGGCAAATTAAGAAAGTATTAAAGAAATTCCCAGCTATTCCTTTATGATTCCATGTTTTAATATATGCAAGCTTAGCAGCTTGCATTGCAAGAATTATTGCGTAATTCTTGTGACAGCATAAGCAAAAGAGGAGAAAACAATGGCTAATATTCTTGTGTGCGACGACGACAGAGAGATTGTGGATGCGATTGAGATTTATCTCATGCAGGAGGGCTATACGATTTATAAAGCGTATGACGGGCAGGAGGCAATCCGTATATTGAAGGAACAGCAGATTCATCTGCTGCTCATTGATATCATGATGCCGAAACTGGACGGTATTCACGCTACCTTGAAAATCAGGGAGTATTCCAGCGTGCCCATTATTTTCCTGTCGGCGAAGTCGGAGGATACGGACAAGATTCTTGGGCTGAATATCGGGGCGGATGATTATATTACGAAGCCTTTTAATCCGCTGGAACTGGTGGCGAGGGTGAAATCGAATCTCCGCAGATATACGATGCTTGGGAACCTTAACACGGAAAATAACGCCCTTTTCCAGGTGGGCGGCCTGTGTATCAACGATGATACCAAAGAGGTGACGGTGGACGGGGACAGCGTGAAGCTGACGCCCATTGAGTACAATATTCTTCTGCTTCTCGTGAAGAATTGCGGCCGCGTTTTCTCCATAGATCAGATCTACGAGAGTATCTGGAATGAGGAAGCCATCGGCGCGGACAATACGGTGGCGGTGCATATCAGACACATCAGGGAGAAGATCGAGATTAACCCCAAGGAGCCAAGATACTTAAAGGTGGTGTGGGGCGTCGGCTATAAGGTGGAAAAAGATGCGTAAGGCAGACGTCATGGAAGAAAGGATAGGCGGATGGAAAACACAGAGCGCGGGGAAACTTTGGAGATTTTAGAAACGGCAGGAGAGACAGCGGAGGAAGGACAGCAGGAGAATCAATATGCCGAAAAGAGAAGAAAGAAGAAAAAAGCCGGGAAAAACAGGAGCGGACTCAAAGCGCTGCTTTTGGTTCTGCAGCATGCCGCGCTGGCAATCATGGTGTTTGCCGTGATCGTCGTGGCGGCCTGTACAACCGTACGGATTGAGGGAGTACACTCGAAAGGCAGCTACAGCTATATTCGGAGTGCTGATCCGGGGACGCCGTTTGAGGATTCGGATGCATTCAATTACATTTTCGGCTATGCGGTGGCAGATGTGATCCGTTATGGTGTGGTGAGCGGCCAGATGGAGACGATGGGCGCTTTTGACGGCGACAGACTTGTGGATGTGACGGCTTACAACTATCGGAGCAGCGTGCTGCCGGAACAGTATGTGACGGTAAATTACAGGCTGGAGGATCTGCTGAAATGGCAGAGCCACGGTTTTATCTACAACAATGTGGAGATGAATGGGGCGGAGGCGGCCAAGTTCCTTGCGGACACTACGCAGGTGACGACGATTGATCCCAAGAGCGGCTACCAGAATACTACTGACGCCAATTATTTAAAGTCTGACGTTAAAGATTATACTGTGGTAAACGACGTGACGGCGGAGGCGGGAACCGGGGAGGCAGTCGTAGAGTTTGCGGTGGCGGATGAGGATTCCGGCTTTGTGACGGGGTACCAGCCGGCAGGCGCGCTGGGAGATCACGCTGTAGAGGTGGATACGCCGGCGGCAGGGGCGGATCTGGCAGTCGATACGGATGAGGAGATATATGAATATTCTGTTCTCGTCAATCGCTATAAGACTGCGGAGGGCAAAAACCTTGAGGAGTATGTGTCCGACTGGGAACAGTACTATGAGCTGTGCCAGAACGTGCAGGCGGCGGCTGAAAGCCTTACCTACAACTATAATGAATATCTGGAGTACAGGGACTTTTACGACGTGAAAAATTCCAACGTCCGATTCCTGATTGAGAAGACGGTGGGCGGGGAGACACAGTATTACAGCAATCTGCCTGAGAACAGCTCTTACAGGAAGCGCATTTTGCAGATGATGGATGACGAGGAGGATGTCACCACGGAGAAATTCATCTACTACAGTCTTGCGGATATGACATATCTGACAAACACTACGATTGATGCGGAGACTGTAAGGCAGATACTGCTTAGCTATGATTATGCATACCCGGAGTCTGTCAGAATCTGGATTGATGTGGACGGTTCCTATCCGGCGCAGGATGCGTTTACGCAGGGCGCAAGATATCTGCCGAATCTCTGGCTCTGGGTGACTGCCGCTTTTCTGGCGGGGATGTTGTATCTGATTCTCTTTGTCTGCCAGACGGTGATGACAGGAAGGGTATATGACGATAACGGGGAGACGCACATCAGGCTGAACGCTTTTGATAAGATTCCGACCGAGGGCGGTATTCTCATAGCCTGGGGAGCGGCTTTAATAGCAGTCTGGATGGCTGTTGTGCTGACGGCGCTTGCAGATATTGACCCGACGGATATCGACTTTTACAGGGAAGCGGTTCATCAGGACTGGTTTAAGATTGTTATTTTTATCGCTGTCTTTGCGGCGGATGTGCTGTTTACCTTTTTCTTCTACAGTCTGGTCAGAAGGATCAAGGCGCGGACGCTCTGGAAAAATTCGTGGCTTTGCCGTCTGGTGCATAGACTGATGAGGTTTGCCTGGAAGGTGTACGACAACGGAGGCATAGTCCTGCGGACATGGGTGCCCTATGGCGTGTTCCTGCTGTTTAATTTCCTTGTCCTCAGGATGGGAGTGTGGGGGAGCGGCGGCATTCTTTTAGTTCTGTTTGGCGGAATCGTGGATGTGATCGTGGGCATTCTTCTCTACAAGGATGTGAAAGAGAGACAGGGCATCGTGGAGGGCATAGAGACCATTACCGGGGGACAGGTAGATTACCAGATTGACACGGAGGAGCTGCACGGGGACAACAGGAACCTTGCCAACTCCGTCAACAGCATCGGGAAGGGCATCAGGGAGGCGGTGGAGATCAGCATGAAGGACGAGCGCATGAAGGCTGATCTGATCACCAACGTGTCCCACGACATCAAGACGCCGCTCACCTCCATCATAAATTACGTGGATCTGATCAAGAGGGAGAAGGTGGACAACGAGAAAGTACAGAATTATATCCGTGTGCTGGATGAAAAATCCCAGCGGCTGAAACAGCTTACGGACGACCTGGTGGAAGCGAGCAAGATCACTTCCGGGAATATCAGCCTGCATTTTGAGCGGATTAACCTGATGGAACTGATGAACCAGACCATAGGGGAGTTTTCCGAGAAGTTTGAGACAAGGAATCTTGCCACAGTGATGAATGTGAATACGCGGGATGCGGTGATCGAGGCGGACAGCCGCAGAATCTGGCGGGTGATGGAAAATCTGTTCAACAACGTTTACAAGTACGCCATGCCCGGCACGCGCGTGTATGTGACCCTGGATAAGGCAGAGCGCGGCGTCGAGGATGAGACGGACCGTATTCGGGTGACGATCAAGAATATTTCAGAGAATCCTCTATTATGTAAACCAGAAGAGCTGACGGAGCGTTTTATCCGGGGCGACGAGTCCAGAACCACGGAGGGAAGCGGGCTTGGACTTTCAATAGCGCAGAATCTGACGCTTGCCCAGAAGGGAGATTTTGAAATAGAGCTCGACGGGGATCTGTTTAAGGTACATCTGACGTTCCCGGTGGCGGGGGAGGAAAACGGATGATGCAATAGCTGCTCACGTTCTAATTTGACAGCCTGTATAATTACAAGTGTAACGATAACCTAAGTTTATGAAAGCTGCCGCTTCTGTATACAGACAGGGCGGCAGCTTTCTTATCAGATATCCAGACCGCTCACTTCGCGGTTATTATACTTCGAAAGAATCTGGTGAATCTTGTCAGTGGGCGTGTAGATATTCGCCATGGAGGCATCGTGGTTCATAAAGTCGATGATGGATGCGATGAACTTACTCATATCCGCTTCTATGTAGTAGGGCTTTTCTTTCAGCTCCGGCGGCTGGTAGCAGAGGTTTGTTGTCACAATCCGGTCGAAATAGCATTGCTCGTATGCGGTGTCAAAGGCGGAAAGCCCGTCTGTAAACAGCCCGAAGGTGCAGCAGATGAAAACCCGCTTTGCATTCATTTTCTTTAACTGTCTGGCGGTGTCGATCATGCTGCCGCCGGAGGAGATCATATCGTCAATGACAATGACATCCTTGCCGTCAATATTGTCTCCCAGAAATTCATGTGCAACAATCGGGTTTTTGCCGTTTACAATGGTGGAGTAGTCACGGCGTTTATAGAACATGCCGGTATCTACGCCGAGAACGTTTGCAAAATATACGGCCCTGTCAAGCGCCCCCTCGTCGGGACTGATGACGATGGTGTGGTCCTTGTCAATAATCAGATTCTTTTCCATGCGCAGAAGCGAACGGATAAACTGGTAGGGCGGCGTAAAATTGTCAAAGCCCTTTATGGGCACAGAATTCTGCACTCTGGGGTCATGGGCGTCGAATGTGATAAAGTTGGAGACACCCATATCCATCAGTTCCTTTATGGCATAAGCGCAGTCCAGGGATTCACGGCCGTTTCTCTTGTGCTGCCGTCCTTCGTAGAGAAAGGGCATGATGACATTGATACGGTGCGCCTTGCCGTTTATGGCGGAGATAATCCGCTTTAAGTCCTGATAGTGGTCGTCGGGAGACATATGGTTGATGAAACCGTTCATATTGTAGGTGATACTGTGGTTGCAGATGTCAGTCAGCAGGAAAATATCCTTTCCTCTTACGGAATCATGCAATACGGCCTTGCCCTCTCCAGTTCCGAAACGGGGGCAATCCACTTCCATCAGATAGTTGTTTTCCATATAGCCGTGGAAAGCGGGATCGTTTTTGACGTCGTTTTGCAGATCACGGCGGTATTCCACAAGGTGACTGTTTACCTTTTCTGCCAGAGGAAGCGCCGCCTTTGGAGCGAGAAGCTTCACGGCAGCTACCGGCATAGAATGTTCTAGTTGTTCTGTATTAGGCATTTTTACTCCACTTAAAACGTGCAGCATGGCACGGATTGTTATTCTTGGTGCATGTGATAACTCTAAATTTTTTATATCATTATGGCGGGGACATGTCAAGAAGATTTGCCTTCCGTTCTTCAAATTTAAAGGTAATTTAAAGCGGGTTTGGCTTTACAATCCGGCAAAGATGATGTAAAATCAAGCGGTATATGACTTATTGGTAAGACGGGAAAGAGGCTGCATGGATAGGCGCCCGTGTTTCGTTTCCCGGCGCAAAATGGAGAGTATGATATGAGCAGTAAAAAGTCCAAGCCGATTGTGGCTGTGGTGGGAAGACCGAATGTGGGAAAATCCACCCTGTTTAACGCGTTGGCAGGTGAAAATATAGCGATTGTGAAAGATACGCCGGGCATCACCAGAGACCGTATTTACGCGGATGTCTCGTGGCTTGACCGAAATTTTACACTGATTGATACGGGTGGCATCGAGCCGGAGAGCAAGGATATTATCTTGTCCCAGATGCGGGAGCAGGCGCAGATCGCCATAGATACGGCGGATGTGATTATCTTTCTGGTGGACGTAAAGCAGGGGCTGCAGGACGCGGATTCCAAGGTTGCCGATATGCTAAGACGTTCCCACAAGCCTGTGATTCTGGCGGTCAATAAGGTGGATGACTTCAAGAAATATATGCCGGATGTCTATGAGTTTTATAATCTGGGGATCGGGGAGCCTTATCCGATATCTTCCACGAACCGTCTCGGCTTCGGAGAGTTTCTGGACGAAGTGATCGCCCATTTCGGGCAGGAGGCAGAGGAAGAGGAGGAAGATGACCGAATCAAGGTGGCAATCATCGGAAAGCCGAATGTGGGGAAATCCTCCATTATCAACCGTCTGATCGGTGAAAACCGTCTGATCGTTTCGGACATTGCCGGGACAACCAGGGACGCCGTGGACACGGAAATTACCCATGATGGGAAAGAGTATGTCTTTATTGATACGGCAGGGCTTCGGAGAAAAAATAAGATAAAAGAGGAACTGGAGCGCTACATGATTATCCGTACGGTGTCGGCGGTGGAGCGGGCGGATATTGCCGTGCTCATTATAGATGCTGTGGAGGGCGTGACGGAGCAGGATGCCAAAATCGCCGGAATTGCCCATGACAGGGGCAAGGCCGTGATTATTGCGGTCAATAAATGGGACGCCATAAAGAAGGACAACCAGACGGTGAAAGAATACACGCAGAAAATACGACAGGTGCTGTCTTTTATGTCCTACGCGGAGATCATGTTTATCTCAGCGGTGAGCGGGCAGCGGCTGATGAAGCTTTATGACGTCATAGACACGGTAAATGAAAACCACTCCATGCGTGTGGCGACAGGCGTGTTAAACGAGATTGTGACAGAGGCGGTGGCGCTGCAGCAGCCCCCGTCGGACAAGGGGAAACGCCTGCGCATCTATTATACGACGCAGGTTGCGGTAAAGCCGCCTACCTTTGTGATTTTTGTGAATGATAAGGAGCTGATGCATTTTTCCTATCTGCGTTATCTGGAAAATCAGATTAGGGATACTTTTGGCTTCGTGGGAACGCCCCTGAAGTTTTTTGTCAGGGAGAGAAAGGATAACAGATAAAAGTGGAACGGATCATTTGTTTACTGATCGGCTATGTGTTTGGTCTTTTTCAGACGGCGTATATTTACGGGAGACTGCACGGTATAGATATCAGAAATTATGGGAGCGGCAATGCGGGCACGACGAATACGCTTCGGGTGTTCGGGACGAAAGCAGGGCTTTTGGTGCTTTTAGGTGACATCATGAAATGTATTCTTGCCGTTGTTATCACAGGTGTCATTTTTGGCGACAGTCATCCAGATATGGTTTATCTGCTGAAAATGTATACGGCGGCGGGCGCGATTATCGGACATAATTTCCCCTTTTATCTCAAATTTAAAGGAGGAAAGGGCATTGCGGCCACGGCGGGACTGATTCTGTCTTTCCACCCATATCTGATACCGATGGGGGTCATATTGTTCTTCGGTGTATTTTTTATCACCCACTATGTGTCTCTGGGGTCGCTTCTGGTGTATGCCGGATTTATGATTGAGCTGGTGGTACTTGGCCAGATGGGAATATTCGGCATGACACAGGCGCTTCTGACAGAGATGTATGTCATAGCGGGGCTTTTGACAATTATGGCGTACTGGAAACACCGGGAAAATATCAAACGGCTTTTGAGCGGCTCGGAGCGGAAAACATATCTGACGCACAAGAACACTGGGGCGGAGGAGAATACGGAACATAAGGGGTAATAAATAAGGAGGGAGATCATATGGTGGATATCAGTATCATTGGCGCAGGAAGCTGGGGGACGGCGTTAGCGGTTCTTCTTCACAGGAATGGACACAAAGTTACGGTCTGGTCAATTATGGAGCCGGAGATTGAGATGCTTAAGAGGGAGCATGAGCATAAGGATAAACTGCCGGGCGTCAAACTGCCGGAGGATATGGTGTTCACTACGGACTTAGAGACGGCGGTGAAGGATAAGGATGTGCTTGTGCTGGCGGTTCCATCTCCCTATACAAGAAGCACGTCCCATTCCATGAAGCCCTATGTAGGGGAGGGGCAGATCATCGTCAATGTGGCGAAAGGAATAGAGGAGAAGACACTCTTAACCCTGTCGCAGATTATAGAGGAAGAGATCCCGCAGGCGGAAGTGGCGGTGCTTTCGGGACCGTCCCACGCGGAGGAAGTGGGCAGGGGCATCCCCACGACAATCGTGGTGGGGGCACAGAAGAAGGCGACGGCCGAGTATCTCCAGAACATTTTTATGAACGAGGTCTTCCGCGTCTATATCAGCCCGGATGTGCTCGGCATCGAGCTTGGCGCGGCGCTTAAAAATGTGGTGGCGCTGGCGGCGGGAATCGCCGACGGGCTTGGCTATGGCGACAACACGAAAGCGGCGTTGATCACCAGGGGAATCGCGGAGATTGCCAGACTCGGGCTTGCCATGGGCGGCAGGATAGAGACGTTCAGCGGGCTCACCGGCATCGGTGACCTGATCGTGACATGTGCTTCCATGCATTCCAGAAACCGCCGGGCCGGTATTCTGATCGGCAAAGGCTATACGATGGAACAGGCAATGGATGAGGTGAAGATGGTGGTAGAGGGCGTTTACTCCGCCAAGGCGGCCATGGGACTTGCTGAAAAGTACGGCGTACAGCTGCCCATCATTGAACAGGTGAACGCGGTTCTGTTTGGCGCCATGCCCGTGGACGAGGCGGTGAAGAACCTGATGCTGCGTGACAAGAAGATAGAGAATCCGCTGATTCCGTGGGAGGAGAAATAAGAGATAGCTTGAAAGCAGCATATTTCTTTCATATTTAGGAATTGAGGTAATTTGATGTCTGTTTGGTTCCTATGCAAAAGGTACGGCAAACGAGAAACGGGATGTAGAGTTACTTGTGGCTTATTGTTACTTTTACGCTGCCATTGTTTTGAACAGTGCAGCCTGATCACCCAATCCACCCCTTCAGAATCAGGAAAATCAGCAGTACGGGCAGGACATACGTCACATAGAAGCGGATGCCCTTCGGTACTTTCAAGCCGTCGCCGGTATTGGTCTCTTTCAGATAGTTGTCGAATCCCCAGCCGTATCTTGTCACGCAGAACAGCAGATAAATCAGTGCTCCCACCGGAAGGAGCACGTTGCTGACGATAAAGTCTTCCAGATCAAGAACCGTGCTTCCGTCTCCCAGAGGCTGGAACGCCGACCAGATATTGAAACCGAACACGCAGGGCATGGAGAGGACGGTGAGCGCGATCAGGTTGATCAGGCAGGATTTCTTTCTGCTCCAGTGGAACAGATCCATGCCGCAGGAGATAATGTTCTCAAATACGGCAATTATGGTGGAGAATGCAGCGAACGTCATAAACACAAAGAACAGCGTCCCCCATACTCTTCCCCCTGCCATATGGTTGAAAATATTCGGCAATGTGATAAAGATCAGACTGGGCCCCATATCCGGGCTGATGCCGAAAGCAGAGCAGGCGGGAAAAATGATCAGTCCCGACACAAACGCCACAAACGTATCCAGAACCGCGATGTTCATGGATTCGCCAAGCAGGGTGTGGTCTTTGCCGATATAGCTGCCAAAGATTGCCATGGAGCCGATTCCGAGGCTCAGCGTGAAAAAGGATTGGTTCATAGCAGCTGTTATTGTTTCCAAAATACCCACTTCACGCATTCTCTGTGCGTCCGGCAGAAGATAGAATTTCAGACCTTCCGTGCCGCCGGGGAGCGTCATGCTGCGCACCGCCAGTATCACAATGATCAGAAGAAGCAGCGTCATCATCACTTTTGTGATACGCTCCACCCCTTTCTGCAGTCCGAGAGAGCAGATCAGGATGCCCGCCGCGACGACGATCACCATAACGGTGAGAAGGACAGCCGGACTTTCCAACATGCCCTGAAACATGCCTGCAACCTGTTCCTTGTCTTTTCCGACAAATTTCCCGGTAAGCATCTGATAGAAATAGTACAGCATCCAGCCGGCAACCGTGGTGTAGAACATCATCAGCAGATAGTTGCCCGCCATGCCAAGATACCCGTGTAAATGCCATTTCTGCCCGGGCTTCTCCAATGTGGCAAAGCTCTTGATAATGCTTTTGCGGCTGGCGCGTCCCACGGCAAACTCCATCGTCATGACAGGCACGCCCATGACGATCAGAAAAAACAGATAAAACAGCACAAACATGCCGCCGCCGTACATACCCGCAATATATGGGAAACGCCACACGTTGCCGATGCCGATGGCGCATCCTGCCGATAAGAGAATAAAGCCCATTCTTGAGCCGAGTTTTTCACGTTCCAATGTTTGATCCTCCTTCAGATATCCCTGCCGTGCCCTGTACCTTTGGCAGACAGCAGATCATGCCGCCCCGCTTAAATCTGCGCGCAGATTTCCTTTGTGGTCTTCAATTTATTCATGGAATAAATGTGGATGCCGTCTACCCCGTGTTCTCTCAGATCCCTGATCTGCCGCACCGCATAGTCGATACCGGCCTTGCGCATGTCTTCCTTATTTTCCCCGTAAGTGGCGATCAGATCAGCCAGTTCTTTGGGAACGGAAGAGCCGGAGAGAGAGACGGTGGTGCCGAGCTGTTTCGCCGTGGTGATGGGCATGATGCCGGCATGAATGGGAACCGAGATGCCCTTTGCGCGCACCAGCTCCATGAAACGATAAAAGCAGGCGTTATCGAAAAACATCTGGGTCACCAGGGAGGTGACACCCGCGTCCACCTTTTCTTTTAAGTGTATTAAATCTTCTTCCAGACTCGGCGCTTCAAAATGCTTTTCCGGGTAGCATGCGCCGGAGATCTGCAGGGAAGTGTGCTCTTTTAAATGGCGCACGAGATCCGTCGCATAGAAAAATTCCCGGCTGTTAAACTGCTCGTCCGTCATATGCTGGGGCCTGTCCCCGCGCAGTGCCAGCACGTGGTTTACGCCTGCGGCTGTAAGCGCTTCACAGTTTTTCTCAAGGTCCGCATGAGTAAAGCCGACGCAGGTGATATGGGCGATTGCGTCGATCCCGAGTTCCTTCTGGATGAAGGAGGCGATTTCAATCGTTTTTCCTGCCCGGGAACCGCCCGCACCGTAGGTGCAGCTTATGAAATCGGGATGCAGTTTTGCCGCTTCCCTTAAAAAATCAAATATATTTTCAAATTCTTCTTCCTTTTTCGGGGGAAAAACCTCGAAGGAGAGACTTGTATTGTGTGACATGATATGGATTCCTTTCCGTTTTCTTTATTCTTTCATTTACCTGATCCTGATGCGTCGTATGAAGAAACAATTTCTTGCTTTTGCATCTGAAATATCGTAACATAAATCTATAATGTGTGCAATAACCGAAATCCGCAAGAGCACTGGTGAATGGTACAGTTCAGTTCAGGACTTTGCATCTGCTGCGAAGTCCGTGAGAACATCAGTTGAGAGACGGGAGAAAGGAAAGCAAAATGGCAAATACGAAATTTGAGAGCACAGCCCAGTATGTGGCTTCCGAGCAGCTTTTAGCGAGCGTAAACGTGGCGATCGCCCTGCAGAAACCTCTTTTGATCAAGGGGGAACCGGGTACTGGAAAGACAATGTTGGCGCAGGCGGTGGCGGAGTCACTGGGCAAGAAGCTGATTATCTGGAATATCAAGTCCACCACGAAGGCGCAGGACGGGCTTTATATGTACGATACGATCCAGCGTCTTTACGACGGGCAGTTCGGTGAGGAGGGTGTGGACGATATCGCCCACTATATCAAACTTGGCAAGCTGGGAGAGGCGTTTGAGTCCGACGAACAGGTGATCCTTCTGATTGACGAGATTGACAAGGCGGATCTGGAGTTCCCTAATGACCTGCTCTGGGAGCTTGATCAGATGGAGTTTTACATCCATGAGACGAAGCGGACCGTGAAGGCGAAGCACAGACCGATTGTGATCATTACCTCCAATGCGGAGAAGGAACTGCCGGACGCATTTCTGCGCAGATGCATCTTCCACTATATCGACTTCCCGGATCAGGAATTGATGGAGGAGATTGTGAGGACCCATTATCCCGACGTGGAGGATAAGCTGTTAAAGGATGCCATGGAAGTATTCTACTGGATCCGTTCCATGAAAGACATCCGCAAGAAACCAAGTACCTCGGAGCTGATCGACTGGATCAACGCTTTGCAGATCGGCGGGATTCCGACAGATACGCTCAGAAAGGAACTTCCTTTTATCGGGGTGGTAGTGAAGAAGGACGAGGACATGGAGACGGTTAAAAATAAGGTCGATTATTAGATAACATATGTTTTTAATGCGGCGATAGAAATGGAGATTCTATGTTCAGTAAATTTTTCTATACTTTGAAAGATAAAGGTCTGGAAGTGTCCTTAGGCGAGTGGCTGACTTTGCAGGACGCCTTACAGAAGGGGCTTTGCCACAGCAGTCTGACGGAGTTTTACTATCTGGCGCGGATGATCCTCGTAAAGTCCGAGACCGAGTTTGACAAGTTTGATATGGCCTTCGATGAAGTGTTTAAAGGGATCATGTCCGAGAACGAGGTGGGGAAGAACCTTCTCAAATGGCTGGATAAGCCGGAGATGCAGGACGTCTTCGAGGAAATGCGCCACGAGATGAATCAGGAAGTCATCACGATGGATAAGGACGACATCGAGAATAAGTTCAAGGACAGGCTGCGGGACCAGAATGAGGAGCACAACGGCGGCAGTTACTGGATCGGCACCATGGGAAAGACGTCCTTTGGCAATATGGGCGGCAACATGGGCGGTATCCGGGTGGGCGGCACCACAGGCTACCAGTCCGCTTTTCAGGTGGTGGGTGCCAGAAAGTACCGGGATTTCAGGAACGACAAGGTGTTAGACAACAGGCAGTTCCAGATGGCGCTTCGGAAACTGCGGCAGTTTTCCACGAAGTTAGATATCCCGGAGACAGAGCTTGATATTAACGGTACGGTGGACGCCACGTGCAACAACGGCGGCTGTCTGCAGATCGTGATGGAGAAACCCCGGAAAAACTCGGTAAAGCTCCTGCTTTTGATGGACTCGGGCGGCACCATGATCCCGTACACCACACTCCTCAGTGAGCTGTTCCAGTCCGTGCACAAGTCCAATCATTATAAGGATGTAAAGACGTACTTTTTCCATAACTGCATCTATTCCAATCTCTACAAGACGCCGGAGTGCGAGAACGGCGAGTGGATCGAGACGGAGTGGATGTTCCGCAATCTGGACAGCGATTACAAGGTGATCATCGTGGGGGACGCGGCTATGGCGCCGGAGGAGCTATACTCCACGACGGGCAATTACAGGGGACCGAACGGCGGGCTTTCCGGGATGGAATGGCTGCTTTTGATGAAACAGCATTACAAAAAGATCGTGTGGCTCAATCCTAAGATGGCGCCGGGCCATGCGCCGTGGCGGGAGGCGGAGACGGCGATCAAGACAGTCTTTCCGATGTATAAGCTGACGGTGGACGGCTTGAACCAGGCGATGATGAAGCTGATGGTGAATCGGTGAGAAGCGTGTAGGAAGAAACAGCCGAGAGGAAATACGGGCTGTTTCTTTTTGTATAGTTGACTTTAGCGAGTAAAAGTGCTAAAGTGGTGAATGTAGTTCTGCATTCATGTATAAAATAAAGAAATAAATAAGGAACTTGAGGCTGCGCGCAGCCGCAGAAAGGGGATCGGTTATGTCAAAACTGGAAGAGATTCGGGAGGAGTTCAAAAAAGATCGTTTTGCCACGGATGCAGTGGGAATTGTGATCGACTGTGCCGAGCCGGGAAAGGCGGTCTGTTCTCTGACGCTTAAGCCGCATCATATGAATGCAAACAATGTTCCCATGGGAGGCGCCATTTTTACGCTGGCGGATTTTACCTGTGCGGTGGCGGCGAACGGGTATTCAGAAAAGATGACGGTCAGCCAGAATGCGTCCATCACTTTTCTCGCGCCTGCAAGGGGAGAAAGGCTGATCGCGGAGGCATCCTGCTTAAGAAGCGGCCGTACTACTGCGCTTCTGACGGTAGATATCCGGGATGAGCTGGACACGTATGTGGCGCACGCCACGGTGAATGCGTATGTAATCGGGCAGTGAGCGGCAGGCTTTAACATGGACAGCGAGGAAAGACTGTCTGGATGATCTGTATGAGAATATGATAACATGTGTTATAAAGAAGAAACGGAAGAGGAGGAAGAGGAATGGTAATCACAGAGTTTTTGGAGCGCAACGCCCGCCTGTACGGCTCAGATACGGCGCTTGTGGAGCTGAATCCCTCTCAGGAGCGGGACAGCGCGGTGACATGGCGGGAGGCGAGTCTGATCGAGAGCGCGAGTGACGGCGCGCCCTATCGGAGAGAGCTGAGCTGGACGGACTTTGACAGGCGTGCCAACCGCTTTGCCAACCTGCTTTTGTCTCGCGGCATGGAGCGGGAGACGAAGGTGGGCATTCTGATGATGAACTGTCTGGAGTGGCTGCCCATCTATTTTGGCATTCTGAAGGCAGGCGGTGTGGCGGTGCCTTTGAATTTCCGCTATTCCGCGGAGGAGATCAAATATTGTCTGGAGCTTGCGGATGTCGAAATCTTAGTCTTTGGACCGGAGTTTATCGAGCGGATGGACAGCATTGCGGACGACCTGCCGGGGGTGGGGATGATGTTTTTCCCAGGGAAGGGCGGTCCCGATTACACGGAGGACTGTCTGAAACTGATGGGTTTCTGTTCTTCCAGTGCGCCGCCGGTAGCCCTTAGCGAGGATGATTACGCAGCAATTTATTTTTCCTCAGGCACGACAGGTTTCCCGAAAGCGATTCTGCACAATCACCGGGCGCTCCGCTCTTCCTGCGAGACGGAGCAGAACCATCACGGCCAGACCAGGGAGGATGTGTTCCTCTGCATTCCGCCGCTCTATCACACAGGGGCGAAAATGCACTGGTTCGGTTCCCTGATCACGGCCGGAAAGGCGGTGCTTTTGCGCGGCGTAAAGCCGGAGTGGATCCTGCGGGCGGTGACGGAGGAACAGTGTACCATCGTGTGGCTGCTTGTGCCGTGGGCGCAGGACCTTCTGGACGCCATAGATTCCGGACAGGTGGATATGGCTCATTTCTTGCTGGAACAGTGGCGGCTGATGCATATCGGGGCGCAGCCTGTTCCGCCCAGTCTGATCCAGCGCTGGAAAAAGCATTTCCCGCATCACCAGTACGACACCAATTACGGTTTAAGCGAGTCCATCGGTCCCGGCTGCGTGCATCTGGGCGTGGACAACATACATAAGGTGGGCGCTATCGGGAAACCGGGCTATCACTGGGAGGCAAAGATCGTGGACGAGCAGGGGGCAGAGGTTTCCCAGGGCGACGTGGGAGAACTGATCGTCAAAGGGCCGGGCGTTATGCTCTGCTATTACAAGAATCCCGAAGCGACAGATGAGATTTTAAAAGATGGCTGGCTGTATACAGGGGATATGGCACGTATGGACGAGGACGGCTTTATCTATCTGGTGGACAGGAAGAAAGACGTCATTATCTCCGGCGGAGAAAATCTCTATCCTGTGCAGATCGAGGATTTCCTTCGCAGGAATGATAAACTCAAGGATGTGGCGGTGATCGGCCTGCCGGATGCAAGGCTTGGCGAGATCGCGGCGGCCATTATTGAGGTCAAGGAGGGCGAAACCTGTACGGAGGAGGAGATCAATACTTTCTGCAGGGAACTGCCTCGTTACAAGCGTCCGAGGAAAGTGATTTTTGATAAAGTGCCCAGAAATCCTACGGGCAAGATCGAGAAACCCGTACTCAGGGAACGGTACTGCCACGGCAGTCTGGTAGAGGCGCAGATCAACAATTAAGCAGAGAATACAAGAATAAATAGCGGATGATATTTTACGGTATGAAGGATAAAAATGAGGAGGAGAAACAATTATGGATCTGTTTATCAAATTAGTGATGCTTATCATCTTTTTTGGGGTGATGATCGGTATCGGGCTTTACTGCCGCAAGCATGCAACGGATGTAAACGGGTTTGTGCTGGGAGGCAGAAGTGTAGGACCGTGGCTGACGGCTTTCGCCTACGGGACCAGCTATTTTTCGGCGGTGGTTTTCGTCGGGTATGCGGGACAGTTCGGCTGGAAGTACGGTATTGCCGCTACATGGGCGGGACTGGGCAACGCCTTTTTGGGGTCGCTGCTTGCCTGGGCGGTGCTGGGACGCCGTACCCGCATTATGACGCAGCACCTCGACAGCGCGACCATGCCGCAATTTTTCGGGGAGCGGTTTGAGAGCAAGCCGCTAAAGCTTGCGGCGTCGGCGATTATCTTTATCTTTCTGATTCCCTATACGGCAAGCCTTTACAACGGGTTGAGCCGGCTTTTCGGTATGGCGTTTGACATCGACTACAGCGTGTGTGTGATCGTTATGGCGGTCCTTACGGGTATTTATGTCATTGCGGGCGGCTATATGGCGACGGCAATCAACGATTTTATTCAGGGCATTATTATGATCTTCGGCATTTCGGCGGTGGTGATTGCTGTTTTAAACAGCCAGGGCGGCTTCCTTGCGGCGCTTGACAAGCTGGCGGCGGTGAGCGACGAGACGGTTTCCGCTTCTCCCGGCGTGTTTAACTCCTTCTTCGGGCCGGACCCTGTTGGGCTTTTGGGCGTGGTGATCCTCACAAGCCTTGGCACATGGGGACTGCCGCAGATGGTGCAGAAATTCTATGCAATCAAGAGCGAGAGTGCGATCAACAAAGGAATGATTATTTCCACCGTGTTTGCCACAATCGTTGCGGGCGGCTGTTATTTCCTCGGCGGTTTCGGCAGATTGTTCAGTGATAAGATAGATATCGCGGCAAACGGTTATGATTCGGTGGTACCTACCATGCTTTCGGGACTCCCTACGATTTTGATAGCGGTGGTGGTCATCTTAGTGCTTTCCGCATCCATGTCCACCCTGTCATCCCTTGTTTTGGCATCCAGCTCTACCTTGACGCTGGACTTCATTAAAGGTAATATAATTAAGGAGATGGATGAGAAAAAGCAGGTGAAGTGGATGCGCGCACTGTTGGTGGTGTTTATCGCGATTTCCGTGGTGCTTGCCCTGATCCAGTACCGTTCTAACGTTACCTTTATCGCACAGCTCATGGGTGTGAGCTGGGGCGCGCTGGCAGGGGCCTTCCTTGCGCCGTTCCTCTATGGTTTATACTGGAAACGGACGACCAAGGCGGCCTGCTGGGTGAGCTTTTTATTCTCCACAGTTGTCATGCTTGCGAATATCTTTTTCAGGCAGAGTTTTCCGGCACTCTTACAGTCCCCCATCAATGCAGGCGCATTCTGTATGTTGGCAGGGCTTGTGATCGTGCCTGTGGTGAGCGTGGTGACGAAGGCGCCTGAGGAGAAAAAGCTTGCGGAGATTTTCTCCTGCTATGACCAGAAGGTGACGGTTTCTGTGAAGGACTCCATCGGAGATTCGCTCGAAAAGAACTTCTAAAGACGTCCCGCCATTGGACGGGACGCCAAGAAGTTCTATAGTTTCGAGCAGGAGAATGCAAAAAGCGCATTCTCCGCAATGTAATGTATTGAGAAAGGAACGAATGTACTTATGAAAACATTAATGCTTGGCAACGAGGCGGTTGCCAGAGGTTTGTATGAGGCGGGATGCAGTTTTGTGTCCAGCTATCCGGGGACGCCGAGTACGGAGATTACCGAGTGCGTGGCGAAGTATGAGGAGGTTTACGCGGAGTGGGCGCCCAACGAGAAAGTGGCTCTTGAGTCGGCGTTTGGGGCTTCGCTTCGCGGTGTGAGGAGCTTCTGCGCCATGAAACATGTGGGCTTAAATGTGGCGGCGGATCCCTTGTTTACCATTTCCTATACGGGCGTGAACGCGGGACTAGTCATTGGCGTGGCGGACGACGCCGGGATGCACAGTTCCCAGAATGAGCAGGATTCCAGACATTATGCGCGGGCGGCGAAGATTCCCATGCTGGAGCCTTCCGATTCAGCGGAGGCGCTTGCCTTTGCGAAGCTGGCATACGAACTTTCCGAGCAGTTTGACACGGCGGTGCTTATGAAGATGTGCACCCGTGTCAGCCATTCCCAGAGCGTTGTGGAGACGGGGGAGCGGACCTTGCCGGAGCCGAAGAAGTATGAGAAGAACCCCGCGAAATATATTATGATGCCGGCTTATGCAAAGAAAAAACATCCCATGGTGGAGGAGCGCACGAGGGCGCTGACCGCATGGGCGGAGACGGCCGAAATCAACCGAATCGAGGACGGAAGCGATAAATCCGTAGGTATTATCACCTCTTCCACGTGTTATCAGTATGTGAAAGAGGCCTTGGGCGATACCTATCCCGTTTTGAAGCTGGGCATGATCTGGCCTTTGCCCGAGCAGAAGATCAGGGACTTTGCGAAGACGGCTGCAAAGCTTGTAGTGGTGGAGGAACTGGACGGTTTTATCGAGAACCATTGTAGAAATCTGGGGCTTTCGGTATCGGGAAAAGACATGTTTACCGAGATTGGGGAGCTTGCTCAGAATGTGGTGAAGGAGAAACTGGGGGGAGCAGTGCAGACGGGAGAGCCCCTCTCGGAGGAGATCCCCGCAAGACCGCCCGTGATGTGTGCGGGCTGTCCTCACAGAAGCCTTTTCTACGTATTGAAGAAATTAAACCTGACCGTACTTGGGGATATCGGGTGTTATACATTGGGTGCGGTTGCGCCGCTTAACGCGATTGACACGACCATCTGCATGGGCGCATCCGTCTCGGGGCTTCACGGTTTCGTGAAATCGGGAGATGAGGAGAGCGCGGGTAAAACGATGGCGGTGATCGGCGATTCCACCTTTATCCACTCAGGCGTTACGGGGCTTATCAACATTGCCTATAACGAGTCCGATTCCACGGTGATTATACTGGATAATTCCATCACGGGCATGACGGGACACCAGCAGAACCCGACCACCGGCTATAACCTGAAGGGCGATCCCTGTACGAAGATTGATCTGGAGAGCCTGTGCCATGCGGTGGGCATCAAGCGGGTGAAGGTTGTTGATCCTTACGATATGGAAACTTGTCAGGCGGTGATCAAAGAGGAGCTTGCGGCGAAGGAGCCTTCGGTCATCATTTCCCGTCGTCCCTGTGCACTGCTTAAATATGTCAAGCATCCGGGTCCGATCTGTTCCGATCCCGAAAAGTGTAAGGGCTGTAAAGCGTGCATGAATATCGGCTGTCCGGCGATCAGCATGGTGGACGGCAAGGCGGTCATCGACGAGACGCTCTGCGTGGGCTGCGGTGTCTGCGGGCAGCTCTGTAAATTTGGCGCGCTAGGCACGGAAGGGGGACGATAACATGGAGACGAAAAATATGATGATCGTGGGCGTGGGCGGACAGGGTACCCTGCTTGCGAGTAAACTTCTGGGTCGTCTGCTTCTCACAAAGGGGTTTGACGTAAAGGTCAGCGAGGTGCACGGCATGAGCCAGCGCGGCGGCAGCGTGGTTACTTATGTGCGATGGGGCGAAAAGGTCTTCTCGCCCATTATAGACAAGGGACAGGCGGACTGTATCCTTTCTTTTGAGCTTCTGGAAGCGGCGCGCTATACGGAATTTTTAAAGCCGGGCGGCAGAATCATTGTGAACAGCCAGCAGATCAACCCCATGCCGGTGATTGCGGGCGCGGCGGCGTACCCGGAAAATCTGGTGGAGAAGATGTCGGCCCTGGATGCAGAGGTGGACGCCTTTGACGCGCTTACTCTGGCGGAGGAGGCCGGAAGCAGCAAGGCGGTGAACCTGGTGCTGATGGGAAGGCTTTCCAGACACTTTGATTTTACGAAAGAGGAGTGGATGGACGCGATTGAACACAGCGTGCCGCCGAAATTCCTGGAGATGAATAAGAAGGCCTTTGAATCTGGACGAAACGCCTAGGCGTGTGAGTATAAGAAACGAGAAGGAGAACAAATTTATGGAACGGTATTACCAGAAAGAAATTGAGACTGCGGACAGGGAGCAGATTCTCGCGTGGCAGAATGAACGGCTTGTGAAGCAGGTGCGCCATGTGTGGGATAATGTGCCCTACTACCGTAAAAAGATGGAGGAGAAAGGGGTCGCGCCTGAGGATATTCAGAGTGTGGAAGACTTACATAAGCTGCCCTTTTTGACGAAGGACGATTTGCGCGAGGCTTATCCTTACGGTCTTCTGGCGACGCCCCTTAAGAACTGTGTCCGCATACAGTCCACGTCCGGCACGACGGGACGGAGGGTAGTGGCGTTTTATACCCAGCATGACATTGATCTGTGGGAGGACTGCTGTGCCCGCGCCATTACGGCGGCAGGCGGCACAGACGGGGATGTCTGCCATGTCTGCTATGGTTACGGACTCTTTACCGGCGGTCCGGGGTTAAACGGCGGCAGCCATAAGGTGGGATGCCTGACGCTTCCCATGTCTTCCGGCAATACAGACAGACAGTTACAGTTTATGGTGGACCTGGAGGCGACGATTCTGTGCTGTACGCCTTCCTATGCCGCGTTTCTGGCGGAGAGCATCCATGAGCGTGGGCTGCGTGACAAGATTAAGCTGAAAGCGGGCATTTTTGGCGCGGAGGCATGGAGCGAGGAGATGCGTCAGGATATTCAGGATAAACTGGGCATCAAGGCATACGATATTTACGGGTTGACGGAGACAAGCGGTCCCGGCGTGGCTTTTGAGTGCAGCGAGCAGACAGGTATGCACATCAATGAGGATCACTTTATCGCGGAAGTTATCGACCCGGATACCGGGGAAGTGCTTCCCGAGGGCAGCAAGGGTGAGCTGGTATTTACGGCGATCACCAAGGAGGCATTCCCGCTTTTGCGTTACCGCACGAGGGACATCTGCGTGCTCACCAGAGAGAAATGTTCCTGCGGCCGTACCCATGTGAAGATGAGTAAGCCTATGGGCAGAAGTGACGATATGCTGATCGTGAAGGGCGTAAACGTATTCCCGTCCCAGATCGAGACGGTGCTTCTGGAACAGGGTTATCCCGCAAACTATCAGATTATCGTGGACCGTGTCAACAACTCCGACACGATTGAGGTCATGGTGGAGATGACGCCTGAGAACTTCTCCGACAATCTCGGTAAGATCACGGAGATGGAGAAGGGGCTGGTATCGGCTCTGAAAGCGATGCTGGGCATTTATGCAAAGGTGCGTCTGGTGGCGCCCAAGTCCATCACGAGAAGCGAGGGCAAGGCGGTGCGCGTGATCGACAAGCGGAAAATCTAAGACAAGAAATGGGGAAAGAGAGTTTTTGGGCGGCATAACAGGCAGCCCGGGAAGTCTGGAATCCCGATACAGTAGAATGAGAAAGGAGCAGGGTTATTATGACAATACCTCAGATTTCTGTATTTCTGGAAAATAAGGCGGGACAGCTTGCGGATATTACCCATATTCTATCGGAGAATCAGGTAAACATGCGTGCGCTCAATATTGCGGAGACAGCGGACTACGGCGTTCTGCGGCTGATCGTGGACGACGCGTCGAAGGCGTCAGCCATTCTTTTAGAGCATGGCTTTATCCTGACGATGACGCCGGTTGTGGGCGTGGCGGTTCCCGATACGCCCGGCGGCTTAAGCAAAGTGCTCGGCGTGATTTCCGATGCCGAAATGGATGTGGAGTATATGTACTCCGTATTCGGACAGAAGGACGGGCAGGCGTGCATGATCTTCCGCGTGGCGGATACGGACGGACTGGCTGCGGTTCTCGACAAGGCGGGAATCGGCACAATCAGCGGAGAAGATTTGGGGCTACACTGAGAGACAATTTTAAAGGGAGTCTGTAATCCATGTGGGTTACAGGCTCTTTTTTTGCCGTTATTTCATTTAATGTAAAAATTGTAAAGAAACACTTGCAATTGTTATACCGGGGGGGGGTATAATTAAATCGTACTTTCCACACTCAATGAAAAAGGAGACATGAAGGATATGAAAAACATGGGAAAAAATTTGGCATTTACGCTGGCGGTAGGTTTAGTGTTGTCCAGCGCGGCAGTATTTGCGACAGAGTTAATGTTGTCCGATACAGTAGTGTTTGCGGCAGAAAGCAATGGTCTTGAGAGAAGTAGTATCAGCGGTAATTCTGTCAGCGGTAACTCTACAGGCGGATCCTCAGGTGGGGGAGCGGCAGCGACAGGAGAACAGGCAGCATTGGCAGAGGCAGGAAGAGAGGCAGCGCAGCTGGAGAGTGAAGCGGCGGAACAGGGATTTGAGAATGCGGCGCAGATGCAGGCTGCGCGGGCTGCCGGTAAATCTGCAGCGGAGTATTATAACAATGCGGTTGTGACCACGGCAGGGATTGAGAATGCAGTGCCTGTGGCACAGGGCGGCGAGCTGGTTATAAACGGGGAGACTACGAATGCGGCCGCCTCGATCTCCAAGGTATCTTCCGCCTATGTGGATTCCGTTCGCGCGGCACGGGAGGGCAGGCTGTTAAACGTGGTTGACGTGAAGTTCCCGGCACAGGAGGCGATTGTCAATTTCTATATGCCCGGTGTTGCAGTGGGATCGGATATTGTAGCTGTACAGTACGCTGACGGAGCATGGACAGATGTGGAGGTGGAGGAAGTGAGAGCAGACCATGTTGTTCTTGATCTGAAGAGTAATGGTGTTGTGGCCTTCCTCGAAAAATAAGTGAGTGGTTTTAGTATGATGGAATTTCCTAAAATAAATAATAGACGAGTGTGGTGAAAGGGAAACCGCTGTAAGCATATTATTATGTGTCGCAGCGGTTTTCTATTGGGTGACCTACAGTAAAAAGTGGTTGACAAACAGAAAGATATCGTATACATTATAAAACAGTGAAGTTTTACACACGATATATGACAGGCGTTGAAGAGAACAAGTAGTGGATTGGGAAACGGACAGAAAGCAGCCGGCGGATGAGAGGCGCGCGGGAACTTCTCCATGAATACATCTCGGAGCTTCGCGGCAGAATGGCGGTGTGTGCTTAGTAGGTCGTGACGGAGGAATGCACGTTATAGCAGGAGAGTATCGTCGGAAGAAGATAGCGCGAGCTATTTTATGACTGTACTCGGTGAGGCAGCCGGTGTGAGCCGTCTGTAAAATTAGGTGGTAACACGAGTTCAACCCTCGTCCTGATAATCGGGATGAGGGTTCTTTTGCGCGCATAGGCAGAGTCAGAAAGAAAGGAGACAATCAAATGGGAATCTACGAGGAATTACAGGCAAGAGGGCTTCTTGCGCAGCTTACTGACGCGGAGGAGATCCGCGAACTGATCAACAACGGGAAGGCGGTCTTTTATATCGGTTTCGATCCCACGGCGGACAGCCTGCATGTGGGGCATTTCATGGCTTTATGCCTGATGAAGAGATTACAGGAGGCGGGGAATAAGCCGATTGCCCTGATCGGCGGCGGAACGGCTATGATCGGCGACCCTTCCGGGCGGACGGACATGAGGTCCATGATGACGAAGGAGACCATCGAGCACAACTGCGAGTGCTTTAAAAAGCAGATGAGCCGTTTTATCGACTTTTCCGAGGGCAAGGCATTGATGGTGAACAATGCGGACTGGCTGCTTGGCTTAAACTATGTGGAGTTTATCCGGGATGTGGGAGCGTGCTTTTCCGTGAACAATATGCTCCGTGCGGAGTGCTATAAGCAGAGAATGGAAAAGGGCTTAAGCTTCCTTGAGTTCAATTATATGATTATGCAGAGCTACGATTTCCTGGAGCTTTATAAGAGATACGGCTGCAATATGCAGTTCGGCGGGGACGACCAGTGGAGCAATATGCTTGGCGGAACGGACCTGATCCGCAGAAAGCTCGGGAAGGACGCTTACGCAATGACGATAACCCTGCTTATGAACTCTGAGGGAAAGAAGATGGGAAAGACACAGAAGGGCGCGGTATGGCTTGACCCTGAGAAGACCACTCCTTTTGAGTTTTACCAGTACTGGAGAAACGTGGACGACGCGGACGTGCTCAAATGTCTGCGGATGCTTACCTTCCTGCCTCTTTCGCAGATCGAGGAGATGGACGGCTGGGAGGGAAGCCAGCTGAACGAGGCGAAGGAGATTCTTGCCTATGAGCTGACCAATCTGGTACACGGCGAGGAGGAAGCCGAAAAGGCGAAGGAGGCGTCAAAAGCGCTCTTTGCAGGGGGCGGAAGCTCCGAGAATATGCCGACGGTGACCTTGACGGAGGCGGATTACCGGGATGGGAAGATAGATATCCAGGGCGTTCTGGTGGCTGCAGGGCTGGCGGCGTCCCGCTCCGAGGCGCGCAGGGCTGTAGAACAGGGAGGCGTGACCGTGAAGGGTGAGAAGGTGACGGATTTAAAGACCTGCTACACGAAGGAAGATATCGCCGCGGAAGAATTTATTGTAAAGAAGGGGAAGAAGAGTTTTAAGAAAGTGCTGGTGTAAGTGTTTCGAAACGGATCTTTACTGAAAGGGGTGTGTCAATATGGAAAAGAGAGCAAAAGGCAGGACATTGATGTCCTACGCACCGGATATTAAGGTGGTGGACTGTACGCTGCGGGACGGCGGACTGGTCAATGACTTTTATTTTACGGACGAGTTTGTCAAAGGGCTGTACCGCGCGAACATCAAGGCTGGCGTGGATTATATGGAGTTCGGCTATAAGGCTTCCAAAGAGATGTTCGACGTGAATAAATTCGGCAAGTGGAAATTCTGCGACGACAAGGACATTCGTGCCATCGTGGGCGACAATAAAACGGATATGAAGATCGGCGTGATGGCTGATGTGGGACGCTGCGATTTCAGAAAGGATATTCTGAATAAGAAGGACAGCCCAATCGACTTAGTGAGGGTTGCGACCTATATCAATACCATACCGGCTGCTGTTGAACTGATCGAGGACTGCACGAAGAAAGGGTATGAGACGACCGTCAATATTATGGCGATTTCCAAAGCCAACGAGACGGATCTGGACGCGGCTCTGGAACTTCTTGGCGCAAGCAGCGTCGGGACGATCTATCTGGTGGACAGTTACGGCTCCCTGTACCCGGAGCAGGCAAGGCGCCTTGCGGACAAGTATCTGGAAGTGGCGGCAAAGTACGGGAAAAAAGTCGGCATCCACGCGCATAACAACCAGCAGCTTGCCTTTGCCAATACGACGGAAGTAGTCATCATGGGCGTGAGCTATCTGGATGCCACGGTGAACGGTATGGGGCGGGGCTGCGGCAACTGCCCGAGCGAACTGCTTCTGGGCTTCCTGAAAAACCCCAAGTACAATGTCAATCCGATTCTGCGCTTTATTGAGAGGGAGGTAAACCCGCTCAAGGAATCCGGGCTGACATGGGGGTATGACGTGCCCTATCTCCTGACAGGGCTTTTAAATCAGCATCCAAAGTCTGCGATCCAGTTCATGAAGGAGAACAGAAAGGATTATTATGAGTTCTATCTGGAACTTCTGGAGAGTTTCTAAAATAAAATGTCTTACGAAAGAAAGCTGATTGGAAAGTACAGGGGTGGGGTACGATGAAATCACATGAAGATGACGATCTGGAGTTTTTAGATCTGGAAGATGCGGATGATGGCCTGCCGGATGATGAGGCGTATGAAGACGACGAGACGTTTGAGGAGGAGCTTGACGAAAGAACGCTGCGGTTCGTGCACAGGGTGCTGTTTCCCTCCGTCATAGGGCTTGTGGCGGTGGTTGTTGTGGCGGCGGCCGTTTTCCTGCTCAAAGGGAGTAAAGATGCGGGGGAGGCTGTCCCTGCTACTGCGGATCTCGCAGAAGTACAGAAGGATGACGCGGAAACAGAGACCGGGGACGGGCAGGCGCCACAGGAGGACGCTGTGCAAAAGGAAGATCCGGCGGGTTCCCTGGAAGAAGATATGTCAGGCGGGGCGGCCAGTGAGCAGGCGGAAAATGACCCGGAGACGGAGACGATGAGTATCGAACAGGGAACGGAGGTTGATGTAAGCGCCCTTCTTTCCTCGGAAGCGGCGGCGGAGACCGATGAAATTACCCTTGGAATCGACGTGGCAAGGTATCAGGGAACGATAGACTGGGCACAGGTGGCGGCGTCAGGCGTTGATTTTGCCATGGTGCGGGTAGGTTATCGTATGGATGAAAGCCGGGAGATCGTTGCTGACAGTAACGCCCGTTATAATATGCAGGAAGCGCAGAAAAACGGGATTAAGCTGGGCGCCTATTTCTTTTCTACCGCGGTTAATGAGGAGGAGGCAAAGGAGGAGGCTGACTGGACTGCAGATTATATCGCGCAGTATCAGATTACCTATCCCGTGGCTTTCGACTGCGAGGGATTTGAGCGGGTAAGCAGCGCGCAGTACGGTCTGTCTGCCGCGCGAAGGACAGACATAGCCATAGCCTTTCTGAATAGAATTTATGAGAGAGGCTATACCCCTATGTTTTATTCGTCCATGCATGAGATGACGGGGGATGCGAAATGGGAGACTTCCCGGATCGAGAAAAAATACCGTATCTGGGTTTCGCAGTATCCGTCGGCGCCTTATCCGCAGACGGAAAGGTCGTCCTATCAAGGTGTGCACGCCATGTGGCAGTACACCAACCGGGGTACGGTTGCGGGTATCAGTCAGCCTGTGGATGTCAATATCGCCTATTTCGGGTATGAGCAGGCGGCGGGCGCGCAGAATGAGGAAACGCCGGAGGAGGCAAGCGCGGATGTGGAGGCGCTTATGCCGTTTACCGACGTGGAGGAAGAGGTGACGGCCAAGGATTCTACCAATCTGCGAAATATCCCAAGCCAGGGGGACGACAGCACGGTAGTGTATACGCTGAAAAACGGGGAGACGGTGAAGCGGACGGGCGTGAGCGACAGCGGATGGTCAAGGCTTACCTATAACGGTCAGACAGTATACGCTGTGAGCAGCTTTCTGACCACAGATCTTGGCTATCAGGCGCCGGAGCAGGAAGTGCAGGAGGGCGCGGGCAGCGGTGACGGATTAAAGACGAAATTCACGGAGCGAAACGACCAGGTAACGGCAAAGATTGAGGTCAACTTACGCGCGCTGCCGAGTGTGACTAATCCGGATGCCGTGGTGGTGGCGGTACTGCACAATGGAGAGTATGCTGCCAGAACGGGGATCAATGAAGATTATGGATGGTCGAGACTGTCCTACAACGGGCAGACAGTCTATGCGATAAGCAGTTATCTTTGCGAATAACATATAATTATAAGTAGGAGGAATCACATGAGAACAACGGTTGCAGACAGGCAGTTCGATGAAGAACGGGCGTTATATAATCTGCGGGAAGCGGACGTGAAGAATTGCATTTTTGCAGGTCCGGCGGACGGTGAGTCGGTTCTGAAGGAATCCCGGGATGTAAATTTGACAGATTGTACTTTTTCCCTGCGGTATCCTCTGTGGCATGTGAAAAAATTTACTGTGGATCATTCGTCCATGGATGAACTGACGAGGGCGGCAATCTGGTATGCGTCGGACGGCGTGATAAGAAATTCCACGTTGGGCGGTATCAAGGCGGTCAGGGAGTGCGAACGGATTCGTCTGGAAGACTGCCATATCGTGTCGCCGGAATTTGGCTGGAAATCAGAGGAGATTACGCTGACGGATTCAGAGATTGAGTCGGAGTATTTATTCTTTGACAGCAGGGATGTGAAACTGGAGCGGGTAAAAATGAAGGGGAAGTATTCCTTTCAGTATATGAAGAATCTGGAAATCACGGATTGTGTTCTTGACACCAAGGACGCCTTCTGGCACAGCGAGAATGTGACGGTCAGAAATTCTGTGGTAAAGGGAGAGTACCTTGCGTGGTTCTCCGACGGTCTGACTTTGATCGACTGTAAGATCATCGGGACGCAGCCCTTATGTTACTGCAAGAACCTGAAACTGGTCAACTGCACGATGGAGGATACAGACCTGTCCTTTGAGTATTCGGATGTGGAGGCGGACGTAAAAGGACATGTGATTTCCATTAAAAATCCAAAATCGGGAACCATTACGGTGGACAGTGTGGGAGAAATCATAAAAGAAGACCCTGTTATGGAATGCGTGGGCGAAATTGTTATCCGTGGAGATAACGGGTGATACCACGAAAATAGCAACTGTTACCATGCAATATTGCGATAGGGAAGATGGAACCTGAGTGGTTAACTTAAGTTGGAGCATTTCATCTGCTGCAGAGAAGAAAGGACAGAAAAAGAGCCTTATATTAAGCGTAGATTTAATATAAGGCTCTTTTTTTACACACATTTAACTTTTATATATGGCTTTCAGGTGGTCCATTTTTGCTCCTGCGTTTACAAGAAGCGCGTCTAAAAGAGTAATAGCTGCCATGGATTCCACAACAACGACCGCACGCGGGACAATCACAGGGTCATGCCTGCCTTTGATGGAGATACGGACTTCTTCCTGCTGACGGTTTACGGTATCCTGCGGGGAAAAGATGGAAGGCGTAGGCTTTATATGGGCGCGAAGCACGATCTGCGAACCGTCGCTGATTCCCCCGAGAATGCCGCCGGCATGGTTGGAGGCTTTTACTACTTTTCCGTTTGCCAGACGGAAGGGATCGTTGTTGGTTGAACCGTTGTGCGTGGAAACCTGGATGCCGTCGCCGATTTCCACTGCCTTGACTGCGCCGATGGACATGACTGCCTTTGCCAGATTGGCGTCCAGTTTCTCAAAAACGGGATCACCTAATCCTGCCGGTACGCCGTCTACCATACATTCGATCACCCCGCCCGCGGAATCGTAACTGCTCATACAGTCCGCCAGGTATTTTTCTGCCAAAGCGGAGGCATCTGCGTCAGGCATACAGGTAGGCGTCTCGGAGGCAGTCGCCCGGTCAAAGCGGTTTGGATCAATCGTGATGGGGCCGATGGATTTTGTGTAGGCGAACAGTTCGATACCAAACTCCCGCAGCGCCTTTGCTGCGATTGCGCCCGCAGCCACACGGCCGATGGTTTCCCGCCCGGAGGAACGTCCGCCGCCCCTGTAGTCGCGAAAACCGTATTTTTGGTCAAAGGTATAGTCCGCGTGCCCGGGGCGGTAACATTCGGCGATTTCCGAGTAGTCTTTGGAACGCTGCGACGTGTTCCGAACCAGCAGGGAAATAGGGGCTCCCGTGGTCTTTCCCTCAAAAACGCCGGAGAGAATCTCCACGGCATCCGCCTCTTTGCGGGGGGTGGTAATTTTGCTCTGTCCGGGTTTTCGCCTGTCGAGATATAACTGAATATCGTTTTCCGTAAGCGGTAATCCGGCAGGACAGCCGTCCACGACAACGCCGAGCCCGGCGCCGTGCGACTCTCCCCATGTAGTGATTCGATAGATAATTCCCAGTGTTGAACCTGCCATTGTCTGACCCTTTCTTGAATAGTGTGAAATTTTCTGAAAACAGTGTGCAGGATATCCTGCAAAATTAAATTGCACTTGGAATATAAAATGTACAATTAAGTATAGCCGGGCGCCAACCGTGTCTCCGATATGTGTGAAAAAACGAATAACACATATTAGGTATATGGAAAAGTACGTTTTTGCCCGTATTCAGCATATCATATTCTGTTTAAAAAGCAAGAGTGGCATGCGGAGACGAGAAAGTAAAAAACGGGATGGGGGAGGGCATCAGAAGGAAGACATAAAGGAAAAAATCAAATCAAAAGGGTAAAGAAATAAAAAAAAGGGAGAAATATGACAGATTTACATAAAAAAGGGGTGTACAAATAAATTTTATATGTTATGATATATGACAGTATTGCAGGCGAAACAGATTTGAGGACCGGATGGAAAAAACATTTCGACAAAAAATAATATCATATTTTACAGGCGCGGCCAAAAAAAATAGACTTTTGAAGTATCCCTGTTTAGCAGGAATGTCGGTGGCGCTTATTTTCTATTATATGGGTATGCATTTCCTGACGAACGGAAAGCGTTATGCCAGCATGTTCTTTGTGGCCGTATTTTTTATGAGCAGCTGCAGTTTTTCCTTCGCCGTGTTTGCGGAGCGCACCGGGTTTACCGGCGCGCAGGAAACTTACAGCGCGGTGGTGGAGCCTTCGGATGTGTCGCTGGCGGTGGTGGAGCCAGTGAACCCGGTGGTGGAGGAGATTCTTGAGGAGACGAACGTGGTCGCTTCTGAGCATGATGAGGAGGCGGAGACTTTCACACTGGACGATCTGTTGAAGCAGCATGAGCACGATCACAGTATGGGGGTGTACGACGACCACGCGGAGGAACAGCCGGGGACAGACGCGGATGCGGAGTCAGGCTTTGACAATTCTGATTGGCGGCTTGTTCTTATTAATAAGCAGCATCCCATTGCCGACGATTATGATTTCAAGCTGGGAACCTTTACGTCAGGTATGCGCTGCGACGAGCGTGTAATCGAAGACCTTCTGCTGATGATGCAGGCGGCGAAGAAGGATGGCTTAAATCTGGTGGTCAGGTCCCCGTATCGGACGTCGGACCATCAGGAGGATAATTTCAACAGAAGAATCAAATCCTACATGAGACAGGGATTATCTTATATGGAAGCTTATAAGGCAACCTCCATAGTGATTACGGTTCCCGGATGCAGTGAGCATGAGGTCGGGCTGGCGTTTGATATCACCTCCGACAGCTTTATCGAGCTGAAGAAGGGGTTCGCGGACACGGAGGAAGGCAGATGGCTTGAGGCGCACAGCTATGAGTACGGTTTTATTCTGCGCTATCCTTCCGGGAAAGAGTACATCACCGGCATTGAGTATGAGCCGTGGCATTTCCGCTATGTGGGCAGGGAAGCGGCTGCGACCATGAAAGATGAAGAGTTGTGCCTGGAAGAGTTTTGGGATAAATATCTACTATAGCGTGAGATTCCGTGGTGCGGAATCATGGGGGTTAGTATGTATCGGATTTTAAAACGGGAAGGCAGGGCGAAACGTGCCGAATTTTCGACAGTACACGGCACGATCCAGACCCCTGTCTTTATGAATGTAGGCACGGTGGCGGCTATCAAAGGTGCGGTATCGACGGAGGACCTGGAACAGATCGGTACGCAGGTAGAGCTGTCCAACACGTATCATCTGCATGTGAGGCCGGGGGACCAAGTCATCAGGAAACTGGGAGGCCTGCATAAGTTTATGTCGTGGGACAGACCGATTCTGACTGACTCCGGCGGCTTTCAGGTGTTTTCACTGGCGGGGCTTAGGCGGATCAAGGAGGAGGGGGTATATTTCAACTCCCACATAGACGGCCGCAGGATATTTATGGGGCCGGAGGAGAGTATGCAGATCCAGAGTAATCTTGCCTCCACGATTGCGATGGCTTTTGACGAATGCCCGGCAAGTACGGCTGAGAGAAAGTATGTGGAAGATTCTGTGGCGCGTACGACCAGATGGCTTGCGCGCTGTAAGAAAGAGATGGACCGTTTAAACGGGCTGGAAGATACCATCAATAAAAAGCAGCTGTTATTTGGAATTAACCAGGGCGCGGTTTTTGATGACATCCGCATAGAACATGCGAAGCGGATCGCGGAGTTTTCGTGCGACGGTTATGCGCTGGGCGGTCTCGCGGTGGGTGAGAGCCATGAGCAGATGTACCATGTCATAGAGGAGACGGTTCCCTATCTGCCGGCAGACAAGCCTACTTATTTGATGGGGGTCGGGACGCCGGCAAATATTCTGGAGGCGGTAGAGCGGGGCGTGGATTTCTTTGACTGCGTTTACCCTACAAGAAACGGGCGTCATGGTCATCTGTACACGAACCACGGAAAGATCAATCTCTTTAACGCGAAATATGAACTGGATGACAGGCCCATTGAGGAGGGATGTCCCTGCCCGGCGTGCAGACGGTATTCAAGGGCATATATCAGACATCTCTTAAAGGCGAAGGAAATGCTGGGAATGCGGCTTTGCGTACTTCATAATCTCTATTTCTATAATACTATGATGGCGGAAATCCGGGATGCGCTGGATGAAGGACGGTTTGCGCAATATAAGAGGGATAAACTGTCCGGCATGCAGAAGGCGGGCAGGGAAGCCGAAGGATGAACTGTTGCGGAGGTTTGTGAAAATTTTGGGAAAGGACTTGTTTTTCCGCTCCAAGTTGTGTATGATATGCAATAGTGCTTTGATTGAATGAATTAACGGAGGAAATAGTATGAGATTATTATTATCGGCTGATGCAGCGGGAGCTGCTACCGGCGGCGGCATGATTATGATTATCTATATCGTCATTATTGTGGCGTTTATGTATTTTGTTATGATTCGTCCGCAGAAGAAGGAACAGAAAAGGATGGCGGCGATGCTGGCGGATATGATGGTCGGAGACTGTGTACTGACGAACAGCGGCTTTTACGGCATTGTGATTGACATTACCGACGACACGGTGATCGTAGAGTTCGGCAGCAATAAGAACTGCCGTATTCCCATGCAGAAATCAGCGATTGCGCAGATCGAGAAAGCGGAGGCGGAATAACCCCGACGTAAATATATTTGGGCTGTGGCGTGGTGTCACAGTCCTTTTTTATGCACATTTGTTAAGAAAACGATTTCTTTTTAATATTATTGTTGACAACGAAATACAAATGTTGTAAACTTTCAATTTGTGTAAGAGCACAAGAATTAATTTCTTAATTGTAGGGAGGAGATTGCGATGAAAAGAAGAACAGTAAAAGCACTAGTTTGTGCGACACTTATGGCAATGAGTCTGAGCGTGACTGCATGCGGCGGTTCCGATGACGCGCCTAAGGAGGCGGATACCAAGACAGAGGAAGCGGCTCCTGCAGAGGAGGAGGCTCCTGTAGAGGAGGAAGCTCCCGCAGAGGAAGAAGCGCCTGCAGCAGAGGAAGCTTCCGGTGACACACTGGAAGACTATATGAATGCGACGCCTGAGCTGAAAAAGCAGTTTGAGGAGGAGATGTCTGCTGCGGCTGCCGAGCAGGAAGGCATTTCCATGTCTGTGGATGTGAAGGGAAATGACATGGCTTTCATTTACAGCTATGACGATGAAAGTCTGCTTACGGACGACGCGGAGGAGACGTTAGAAACCGGACTGGAGGCGACCGCATCAATCTGGGAAATGATGGCGGGAGAGATAGATGGGGAGCTGGGCGCCGATAAAGGCACCGTGTCAATCACTGTCAGATATCAGAAAGGTGACGGAACTGTACTTGCGGAGAGAAGCTTCAGCGCACAGTAGGAGAGAAGAAACAATTTTATGAAGGAAAAGGAGCCGGGTCAGGAATGATCCGGCTTTTTCTGTATTGAAATTTACACGGGAATAGTCTATGATATATAAGTATTATTTTGCGGTAAACTGCTTTGAGATTGAGAAAGCGAGCGCAGTCTGTCAGACAGCGCGGAACGGAGGGACCTATGGAGTTAAAGATAACCTGTATTCCTGGAGACGGGATTGGGCCGGAAATCGTAGCGGAGGCAAAGAAGGCGCTTAACGCGGTGGCGGCCAAATATGGACATGACATGCAGTATACGGATATTCTGATGGGCGGCGCGTCCATCGACGTACACGGGGTGCCCCTGACGGATGAGGCGGTGGAGACCGCGCGCAGTGCGGACGCGGTGCTGATGGGTTCCATCGGCGGCGATACTACCACATCCCCTTGGTATAAGCTTGCGCCGAACTTACGTCCTGAGGCAGGGCTTTTGGCGATCCGCAAGGCGCTGAATCTTTTTGCAAATCTTCGCCCTGCGGTTCTGTATGAGGAGCTGGCGGGCGCATGTCCCCTGAAAACGGAAATTTCTGAAAAGGGTTTTGATATGCTGATTATGCGGGAGCTGACGGGCGGCCTGTATTTCGGTGAGAGAAGGACCACGGAGGAGAACGGCGTAAGAAAAGCCGTAGATACGCTGACCTATGACGAGAATGAGATCCGCAGGATTGCCATTAAGGGGTTTGATATCGCCAGAAAGCGCAAGAAGAAAGTGACAAGTGTGGATAAGGCGAATGTGCTGGATTCTTCCAGGCTGTGGAGAGCAGTCGTGGAAGAGGTTGCAAAAGACTATCCCGACGTGACATTGGAACATATGCTGGTGGACAACTGCGCGATGCAGCTTGTAAAGGACCCGGCGCAGTTCGACGTGATCCTGACGGAGAATATGTTTGGAGATATTTTATCCGATGAGGCGAGCATGGTGACCGGCTCAATCGGTATGCTGGCATCCGCCTCCCTGAATGATACAAAATTCGGCCTGTATGAGCCGAGTCACGGTTCCGCGCCGGATATCGCGGGTAAGGATCTGGCAAATCCCATCGCGACGATTCTCTCGGCGTCCATGATGCTGCGCTACAGCTTTGACCTGGACAAAGAGGCGGATGCCATTGACAATGCCGTAAAACAGGTGCTTAAGGACGGCTACCGCACCGGCGACATCATGTCCGATGGCTGTGAGCAGGTGGGCTGTAGAAGAATGGGCGATTTGATTGTGGAGAGGATTAAATAATAGCGTGGGTTATTTTTTGAAGCACCGGGAAAAAGGCGCCACCGCCTACTTTATAGCGGGAAAGAAACCAAACCTAACCGCGGAGACGAAAGTTTTTTTCCTGTTTTTTGCGGTGATGGCGGTCTACTATGGGAGAAGGATGTTTCTTTTGACGCCATGGTATGACGAGCTGTATACTTATTATTATTTTATAAGCAGAGGGCCGGTGTATGCGGCAATTCACTGGCCGCTCCCCAATAATCATGTGGGATATTCCACGTTGGCGGCATGTCTGGGGATATTTGGATGTGCGCCGGTGGCTCTGCGTGGTGTATCCTATCTGTGCAGCCTGGGCAGTCTGGTCCTGCTGTACCGCATTTCCAGAAAATATCTTACGGAAGGGATCGCGCTCATTCCCGTTTTTCTCTTTGCGGGTATGTATATGGTCAACCAGCTTGCGGTGCAGGGCAGAGGGTATGCGCTTGTGACGTTCTGCTATTTAACAGCGCTTTTGTCGCTCTATTCGATTGTGGCGGAAAAGAAAAATAACAAATGTAATTATATTGCGTTTGGCGCGTCGCTTGTGATTGCGCTCTGGGCGATTCCAAGCAGTCTGTATGTGGTGATGCCTGTATGCATGGTCGGGGGCTTTTTGCTCCTTATTGACAGGGATTACGGGCGGCTTTTACGGCTGGTTGCGGTGTCCTTATTAAGTGCGTTGTGTACGGCGGGTTTATATGGCGTTCTGTGGCTGGCTATCGGTTCCAATCTGCTTTCCAAGACGCCGGACGGGCCTTTTTACACGGCGGGGCACATTGATATCATTCTCCATGCGCCGTTTCGGGCGTTACAGGAAGGCATTGGTTATATGCTTGCCACGCCTTATATCCAGAGTATGACCAGACAGGAATTTTGGGGGCAGGCGGGACACTGGCTGAAAACGCTTTTTGGATCGCAGCTTTCGCCGGGGGCGGGACTCTGGGGGGATCTGATGTGTTTCCTCCTTCCGGCAGGGATTCTGGCGGCGGTGGTCTGCCTGATTATAAAGGCAAAAAAAGTTTTTTGGGAATGGTATTTTGTCCTGACGGCGGTTCTGCTTGCGCTTGCGCTTGTGATCCAGTGTAAGCTCCCCTACCAGAGAGTGTTTTCTTTCCTCGGCGTGTGGGCAGCGCTGCTGGTCGGCTGGCTGGTTCAACGGCTGATAGTTCTTTTGGAGAAACTGCCCGCCGCTTGGTATAAGGGCGGAATTAGCAGGGGATGCAAGTGGCTTTTCTATATAGCGGCAGGCGTATCGTGGGCATTTGTGCTGGCGGATATGTCGGCGTACAGTATGCGGGATGAACTGATTGCGGACGCCTATGGACAGATTACGATAGAAGACACGGATATTGTGGCGGTGACGGACTGCGACCAGGAGTATCTGCTCCTGTATCTTTATGGACTTGGTGAGGACCGGGTTACAAGGGAGCCGGAGGGCGCGGATATCGTTCTGCTGGATAAGGCGCTTCTGGGGCTGCCCTACGGTTACAGGGAGGCTCCCGAGGAGTGGAAGTTCTATCTGACGAAAGAGGATGTGGAAGCGAAGCGGCCTTATATAGAAGAAAATATGACACAGGTTTATGAAAACTGGCAGACTATCCTGTTTGCAGGAAATCAAGCGCGGACGGAGTGAGATAAAGGAGGAGAAAAGCAATGAGAAGTGACAATGTGAAAGTGGGTACCCAGCAGGCGCCCCACAGAAGTTTGTTTAATGCCCTTGGATTTACGCAGGAGGAGATGAAAAAACCCATGGTGGGTATTGTCAGCTCCTACAACGAGATTGTGCCCGGGCATATGAATCTGGATAAAATTGTGGACGCGGTGAGGCTTGGCGTCGCGGAGGCGGGCGGTGTGCCTGTGGTGTTCCCGGCGATTGCAGTCTGCGACGGTATTGCCATGGGACATATCGGCATGAAGTATTCGCTTGTGACCCGCGACCTGATTGCGGATTCCACGGAATGTATGGCCCTGGCGCATCAGTTTGACGCGCTTGTGATGGTGCCGAACTGTGACAAGAACGTGCCGGGTCTTCTGATGGCGGCGGCGCGCATCAATGTGCCCACGGTCTTTGTTTCCGGCGGCCCCATGCTGGCGGGACATGTGAAAGGTGAAAAGAGAAGCCTGTCTTCCATGTTTGAGGCGGTCGGCTCCCATGCGGCTGGGACGATCACGGACGAGGAGCTTCTGGAATTTGAGGAGAAGACCTGTCCGACCTGCGGTTCCTGTTCGGGTATGTACACGGCAAACTCCATGAACTGTCTGACCGAGGCGCTGGGTATGGGGCTTCGCGGCAACGGCACGATTCCCGCGGTCTATTCCGAGCGTATCAAGCTTGCCAAGCACGCGGGCATGGCGGTGATGAATCTGCTTGAAAAGAATATCAGGCCGAGGGACATCATGACGAAGGACGCGATCTTAAACGCCCTCACGGTGGATATGGCGCTCGGCTGCTCCACCAATTCCATGTTACATCTGCCGGCGATTGCCCATGAGGTAGGCTTTGACTTTGACATTGCTTTCGCCAATGAGATCAGTGAGAAGACGCCCAACGTTTGTCATCTGGCTCCGGCAGGCCCCACTTATATGGAAGATCTGAACGAGGCCGGCGGCGTTTACGCGGTGATGAAGGAGCTTGCGGATATCGGGCTGCTCCACACGGACTGCATGACGGTGACGGGTGAGACGATTGGTGAAAATATCAAGGATGCGGTAAATAAAAATACAGATGTTATCAGAACGGTGGAAAATCCTTACAGCAAGACGGGCGGTCTCGCTGTCTTAAAGGGAAATCTGGCGCCAGACGGCAGTGTGGTGAAGCGCTCCGCGGTGGTGGAGGAGATGATGGTGCACGAAGGCCCCGCACGCGTTTTTGAGTGCGAGGAGGATGCGATTGCGGCGATCAAGGGCGGTAAGATTGTGGCCGGCGATGTGGTTGTGATCCGCTATGAAGGGCCGAAAGGGGGCCCCGGTATGCGGGAGATGTTAAATCCCACCTCAGCCATTGCGGGCATGGGACTCGGCTCCAGCGTGGCGTTGATTACGGACGGCCGTTTCTCCGGCGCATCCAGAGGCGCGTCCATTGGCCATGTATCGCCTGAGGCTGCGGTGGGCGGACCGATTGCGCTGGTGGAAGAGGGCGATATCATCAGTATTGACATTCCGAACATGAAGCTGGATGTGAAAGTTTCCGATGAGGAGATGGAGGCGAGAAAAGCGAAATGGCAGCCAAGAGAGCCGAAGGTGACAGGCGGCTATCTGTCCAGGTACCGTGAGATGGTGACAAGCGGCAACAGGGGTGCGATTCTGGAGGTGTGTGAAGGAAAACACTAAGCTCGAAAGAACCTCGCTAAGTGATTTCAAGCTTCACACAGGAGAATGCCAAAAAGCAGCATTATCCGAACCAATTTGAAAAAGAATAACAAATGTAATTTTATGATAGGCAGGAGGAGAAAACATGGTATTGACAGGTGCGCAGATTGTAGTGGAATGTCTGAAGGAGCAGGGAGTGGACACCGTGTTCGGCTATCCCGGCGGTACGATTCTAAATGTGTATGACGCGCTGTATCAGCACAGCGGGGAGATCAAACATATTCTGACGTCCCATGAGCAGGGGGCTGCACATGCGGCGGACGGTTATGCAAGGGCTACCGGCAGGGTGGGAGTCTGTCTGGCAACAAGTGGTCCGGGCGCGACCAATCTGGTGACGGGAATCGCGACGGCTTATATGGATTCGGTGCCTGTGGTGGCGATTACCTGTAACGTAAATCTGCCCCTTCTCGGAAAGGATTCTTTTCAGGAGGTGGATATCGCGGGAATCACCATGCCCATCACCAAACATAATTATATAGTAAAGGACGTCAATATTCTGGCGGATACGCTCAGAAAGGCATTTACCATAGCCAGAAGCGGCAGACCCGGTCCGGTGCTTGTGGATATCACGAAGGATGTGACGGCAAACTCCTGCGAGTATGAGAAACAGACGCCGGAGAAGGCAAAGAAACAGGGCCGTTACACAAAAGAGGAGCTGACGGAGGCGGTGCGCCTTCTGGAGAGTGCGAAGAAACCCTTTATCTATGTGGGAGGCGGCGCGGTTATCTCCGAAGCCTATGAGGAGGTGAGAGCCTTTGCGGGGCTGGTGGACGCCCCCGTCTGCGATACGCTCATGGGAAAGGGCGTGGTAGACGGTCATGACGACAGATACACAGGCATGATCGGTATGCACGGAACGAAGACTTCCAATTTCGGCGTCAGCGAGTGCGATCTGCTGATCGCCCTCGGCGCGCGTTTTTCAGACCGTGTGGTTGGAAACCCGAAGAAATTTGCGGAGCACGCGAAGGTGCTGCATATCGACGTGGATGCGGCGGAGATCAACAAAAATATCAAGACGGACGTTTCTCTTGTGGGAGATTTAAAAGAAGTGCTAACGAAGCTGAACGAAAGACTTACCGGGCAGTCCCATGAGGAGTGGATGGCGCATATTGCGGAGCTGAAGAGGAAATATCCGCTGAATTACGACGAGGGGGCGCTTTCCTGTCCCTATATCATGGAGGAGATCGACAGGGTAACAGAGGGCAGCGCTATCATCACAACGGATGTGGGACAGCATCAGATGTGGGCGGCACAGTATTATAAATATTCAAGCCCCCGCACGCTTCTCACTTCAGGGGGACTGGGCACCATGGGTTACGGGCTCGGCGCCTGCATCGGGGCAAAGATGGGGCAGCCTGACAAAATCTGTATCAATATTGCGGGCGACGGGTGCTTCCGCATGAATATGAACGAGCTGGCAACGGCAAGCCGCTACAATATACCGATTATCCAGGTGGTCATCAACAACCATGTGCTGGGCATGGTCAGACAGTGGCAGACCCTGTTTTACGGGAAACGCTATTCCCAGACGATTCTTAATGATGGTGTGGACTTCTGCAAGGTGGCGGAAGGGCTCGGCTGTGAGGCGATTCTTGTGACGAAGAAGGAGGAAGTGGCTCCCGCTGTCGAGAAAGCCATCGCGTTAAAGAAACCTGTGTTATTAAACTGTGTGATACCAGAGGATGACAAGGTATTTCCTATGGTGCCTGCGGGCGCGCCGATCAGTGAGGCTTTTGACGCGGGAGATCTCGACGCGGACGAGAAGTAAATTTCATGTGAAGGTCAGTTATGAAGAGATTACTAAAGCATATGGCGGTCATTCTGGGCATTGCCACAGTCAGTCTGATGGCGACCTATCTGGGGCTTGCCGTGTATTACCATAACGCGTTTATCTACGGAACCTGGATCAATGGTATTTACTGTACCGGCAGGAGCATTCAGGAGGTAAATGACGAACTGGTTAAGGATTTCACATATGAGGGCGTCACCGTGAAAGATAAGGACGGTAACTCTTATGTGATATCCGCGGAGGAAATTTCATACCAGTTTGATTTTAAGAAGGCGCTGGAGATTTATCAGAAGAGGCAGAATCCGTGGATGTGGATCGACAGTCTGCTGGGAGGACATCAGGTGGAACTGGCCCCGGTGGTTTCCTATGACAGAGAAGCTTTTGAGGCCTGCTTTGACGCGCTTCCTTTCTGTCAGGACAAACGGACAGATAAGGAGCGCAGGGTAGCCATCACCCGGACGCCTCAGGGATATACGCTTTTGAATGAGAGGACAGACGTTCTCTTTACAGAGCAGGCCAGGGGAGCGGTACTCTCCGCGATTGAGGAGTCAAAGACCGAAGTTTCCCTGCTGGACGAGGGATGTTACCATGATCTGGAGATGACGGCACAGATGCGGGAAACACTGGACGTCTGGGAAAAACTGGAACGCTTTCAGGACTGCGGCATTGTCTACCTTATGGGGGAAGAGGAAGTTCCCGTGGATGCGTCCGTTGTCTGCGACTGGATTGCACTTGATGATAACGGCCGCTTTTTATTCGATGAATCGGGAGATTTTCAACTGAAAGAACATGCGATAGAGGACTTTGTGGAAACGCTGGCGGCAAAGTATGATACCGTGGGCGCAAGCAGGGAGTTTTTATCCACCAGAGGCGATGTGGTGACGGTGGAAGGCGGCCTCTACGGCAACATAATAGATCAGGAGGCGGAGAAGGCCTATCTGACGGAAGCTTTTTATGGGAAGAAAAGAGAGGTACATGAGCCTGTATACACGCAGGAAGCGTGGGAGAAGGGCAGCGAGGACATCGGCTCCACCTATATCGAGGTAGATATGGGAGAGCAGAAGATGTACTATTACGTGGACGGCGTTTTGACGATAGACACGCCGATTGTGACGGGAAACACATCCCGCAGGATGGGAACGCCCTCCGGGGTCAATTTTGTGTATGCGAAACAGAAAAACCGTATTCTGCGCGGGGCAAATTATGCTTCCCACGTGGATTTCTGGATGCCTGTGAAAGGAAATATCGGTATCCACGACGCGGCGTGGCGCGGAAAGTTTGGCGGCACGATCTATCAGACGAACGGCTCCCACGGCTGCATCAATACCCCCCGCGCGGCGATGGAACAGCTTTTCGACATGGCGGAAGTGGGGACGCCTGTCGTTATGTTTTATTAAAGTAATTGACTAAAGCGTCCGAAGGGCGTAAAATGAGATTTGGTTTTTGTAAACGGCAACGAATGAGGACGGGAGGAGAGAAAAGTGTCCAGAGTGTATAATTTTTCAGCGGGACCCGCGGTTTTACCCGAAGAGGTGTTAAAAGAGGCTGCGGAGGAGATGCTCGATTACAAGGGATCAGGGATGTCGGTCATGGAGATGAGTCATCGGTCGAAGGTTTATGACACGATCATCAAGGAGGCGGAGGCGGATCTGCGCACGCTCCTTCACATTCCCGATAACTATAAGGTACTGTTTTTGCAGGGCGGCGCAAGCCTTTTGTTTGCGTCGGTTCCCATGAACCTGATGAAAAACCGCAAGGCAGGATATATCCTGACCGGGCAGTGGGCGAAGAAGGCGTTCGCGGAGGCGAAGATATACGGGGAGGCTGTGGAGCTTGCCTCTTCCGCGGATGAGACGTTTTCTTACATTCCGGACTGTTCCGATCTTCCCATAACGGATGATATGGATTATGTCTATATCTGTGAGAACAATACGATCTACGGCACCAAATACCACACGCTGCCGGATACGAAGGGCAAGATTCTCGTTTCCGATGTGTCTTCCTGCTTCCTGTCGGAGCCTATGGATGTGACGAAGTACGGCCTGGTATACGCCGGCGTACAGAAGAATGTGGGACCCGCAGGCACACAGGTCGTTATCATCAGGGAGGACCTGCTGACGGACGATGTACTCCCCGGCACACCTACCATGATGAAGTTTAAGGTGCATGCGGACAATGACTCCCTGTACAATACGCCTCCCTGCTACGGCATCTATATCTGCGGCAAGGTGTTCAAGTGGCTTCTGAAAAACGGCGGTCTCGAGGCGATGAAGGCGTTAAACGAGAAGAAGGCGAAAATTCTCTATGACTTCCTCGACGAGAGCAAGCTTTTCAAGGGCACGGTCAGAAAAGAGGACAGATCCCTCATGAATGTGCCTTTCGTGACGGGCAATGAGGAGACGGACGCCAAATTCATCAAAGAGGCGACGGCTGCCGGGTTCGTGAACCTGAAAGGACACAGAACCGTGGGCGGTATGCGCGCCAGCATCTACAATGCGATGCCTGTGGAGGGCGTGGAGAAGCTTGTGGCGTTTATGAAACAGTTTGAAAGTGAAAACGCATAAGGGACGCAGTTATAAATAGCATGTGTAATATAATTTGTGAGTAAAGGAAGGCAGTACAAATGTTTAAATATCATTGCTTAAATCCCATCGCACAGGTGGGTCTGGAAAAATTCAGCGGGCAGTACGAGAAGACAGAAAAGATCGAGGAGGCGGACGGCATTCTGGTGAGAAGTGCGGCGATGCACGACATGGAGCTGCCGGAAAATCTGCTGGCAATCGCGCGGGCAGGCGCAGGCGTGAACAACATTCCCCTGGATAAGTGCGCGGAGAAAGGCATCGTGGTGTTCAATACCCCCGGCGCCAACGCGAACGGCGTCAAAGAGCTCGTGATTGCGGGTATGCTCCTTGCGTCCCGTGACGTAGTGGGCGGCATCGAGTGGGTGAAAGAGAACCAGGCGGATGAAAATGTAGGTAAGAATGCGGAGAAGGCCAAGAAGAATTTTGCGGGTACGGAGATCGAAGGCAAAAAGCTCGGTATCATCGGTCTGGGCGCCATCGGCGTCAGGGTGGCAAACGTGGCGAAGCACCTGGGCATGGAAGTTTACGGCTATGACCCGTATGTGTCCGTGGACGCGGCGTGGAATTTAAGCCGCGATGTAAAGCATGTGCTGCATGTGGAGGAGATTTACGCGGAGTGTGACATCATCACAATCCATGTGCCGCTGATGGATGCGACGAAAGGGATGATTAATAAAGAGGCGCTCGACCAGATGAAGGACGGCGTGATTCTCTTAAACTTTGCGAGAGACCTTCTGGTGGATGAGAAGGCTGTTTTGGAGAGCATTAAGGCGGGCAAGGTGAGAAAGTATGTTTCCGATTTTCCGAATGCTACCACAGCGGGACAGGAAGGATGTATTGTGATCCCACACCTTGGCGCGTCCACGGAGGAGTCGGAGGACAACTGTGCGGTGATGGCAGTCAAGCAGATGAAGGATTATCTGGAAAACGGCAATATTGCCAACAGCGTGAACTATCCGAAGTGCGATATGGGTATTTGCGAGCAGGCAGGACGTGTGGCGGTTTTCCACAAGAATATCGCAAACATGATCACCAAGTTTACCGCCTGCTTCGGCGACAACAACATCAATATCTCCGATATGACGAACAAGTCAAAGGGAGAGGTGGCGTACACGATGCTGGATATCGAGACGCCCGCGTCAAAGGAGATTATCGAAAAGCTCCAGTCCATCGACGGGGTATTCCGTGTGAGAGTGGTGAAGTAAGACAGAGCAGGACATAATGGGACAAAATGAAACGGAATATAAAAGGACTTGCCTAAAATATGCGGCAGGTCCTTTTGCGTTTCCTTATATGCGTATCTAGTTAAGCCGGTTTGCGATGGAAGAAAAATCCGCGTTCTCCTCATCCTCCAGCGTCGCCTGCAGTTTTTTGTCGGCTTCCACGGCGGATTCGCTGGCCAGGTCCATATAGAGGATGAAGATGTCCTCCACGGACTTCCCGGTCTCTTCTGCGATTTCTTGCATAATAGGTTTTAAGGCTTCTAACTGAAATGAAATTCTGGTCTTCTGGGGGTCAATGTCTGCGAGGGCTTCTTCCGCGTAGGCGTTGATCCGATCCAGAATTTTCTGCTCTTCGTTTGTCATATGCATCTTCCTTTCCTTTTTATAGCGCTTTCCTTTTTAGGAGCAGTACGCATTCGAAAAGCCTGCGCACTGCTCATTGCCTATCAATAATATCATAAATCCCTTGTGATGCCCAGCTTTATTTGTTAGAATGAATACATACGTCCTGCATTACGCGGGGAAGAAGGAGAAATTTATGGCAGACATCATTCCGTTTCGGGCAGTCAGGCCCAGAGCAGATCTTGCACAGAGGATCGCCGCGCTGCCCTACGACGTTTACAGCAGAAAAGAGGCCAGGGAGGCGGTAGAGGGGGACGATTACACTTTTCTGCGGATAGACAGGCCGGAGACACAGTTTCCAGACGGGTACGACATGTATGCGCCGGAGGTTTATGAGAAGGCGCGGGAAATGCTTGGACAAATGATAGAGGACGGGCTTTTCATACAGGAGGAAAAGGAGGCGTACTATGTCTACGAACTGGTGATGGACGGCAGATCCCAGGTGGGAATCGGCGCCTGTGCTTCCGTGGACGACTACGATTCACAGGTGATAAAGAAACATGAGAACACCCGGGCGGATAAGGAGGCTGACCGCATCCGCCATGTGGACGTGTGCAGCGCCCAGACCGGTCCGATTTTCCTTGCATACCGCAGAAGAGAGGAGATCGAGCGAGAGGTCGCGCGGGCTAAGGAGAAAGAGCCTGTCTACGATTTTACGGCGGCGGACGGCATTACCCACAGGATTTGGGTGATTGACGAGTCGGAGGCGGTAGGGCGGATCAGAGACGCGTTCCGCCAGGTGGAGTCTATCTATATTGCGGACGGTCATCACAGGTGCGCGTCGGCAGTGAGGGTTTCCAAAAAGAGACGGGCGGCTCATCCTGAGTTTACCGGGGAGGAGGCGTTCAACTACTTCCTGTCGGTCCTGTTCCCTGACGACCAGCTTATGATTATGGATTATAATCGTGTGGTGAAGCCCAAAGACTGCTTTGACGAGAGCACATTTCTTGGGAAAGTGGAAAGGGCATTTGCGCTTAAAAAGATGGGGCATGCGCCGTATAAGCCGCAAAAAAAGGGCGAGATCGGCATGTATTATAAGGATGACTGGTATCGCCTTGTCATAAATGACAGCAGCTATACGGGAGACCCGGTGGAAGATCTGGATGTGGCCATTTTACAGAGGGAACTTCTGGAGCCGGTGTTTGGTATTGTGGACCCGAAGGTGGATGAGCGGATTGATTTTGTGGGCGGGATCAGGGGGCCTGCGGAACTGGAACGGAGGGTACATACGGATGCGATGGCAGCTTTTGCCATGTTTCCCACGGATATCCACGAGCTGTTTGCCGTGTCGGACGCGGGAAAGCTGATGCCTCCGAAATCTACATGGTTTGAGCCAAAGCTCAGGAGCGGGCTGTTGATTCACAGGATAGAGGCGTGAGAAAAAAGAAAGGCAGGGGGAGCGAAAATGAATAAGAGAACATATAAACTGATGAACTGGGCAAAGATAGAGGAGATTGTTTATTCGGAGTCGGATAACCCGCATGAGATTCTCGGCGCGCATGTGACGGGGGCTTCTGTGCTTGTGCAGACTTTCCAGCCGGGCGCGAAAAGTGTGCGGCTGCAGCTTTTGGATGGGGACAAGAGCTATCGGATGGAGGAAGCTGACGAGGAGGGATATTTTGCACTGCTTTTGCCGGGAAAGACCGTTCCGGCTTATGAGTATGTGGTGGAGGCGCCAAACGGCAGCCTGAAAAAGATGCGGGACGCATACAATTTCGCGCCGCAGATTACGAGACAGGATACGGAGAAGTTTGACGCGGGAATCCATTATGGCATATATGAGAAACTGGGGGCGCATCCGGCAGTGGTGGATGGGATTGCAGGCACATCTTTTGCGGTCTGGGCGCCGAACGCCATGCGGGTCAGTGTGGTCGGTGATTTTAACGGCTGGGACGGCAGGGTGCATCAGATGAGGAGGCTGTGGGATTCCGGCATATTTGAGATATTTATTCCCGACGTGAAGGAGGGGGACTGTTACAAGTTTGAGATTAAGACAAAAAGCGGTCTGGTGTTTATGAAGGCGGATCCCTATGGGTTCGGGGCGCAGATGCGGCCGGAGAGCGCTTCCGTGGTGCGGGATATCGAGGGCTTTTCCTGGAAGGACGGGAAGTGGATGAAAGAGCGCGCTGCGCTGCAGGCGGAGAATAAGCCCATGAGCGTGTATGAGCTCTATCTCGGGTCCTTTGAGAAGCCGGCAGGCGGCAGGGAGTTTTTCACGTACAGGGAGCTTGCGCCTAAGATTATTGATTATGTGAAGAAGATGGGATATACGCACATCGAGCTTATGCCGGTGATGGAGCATCCGTTAGATGAATCATGGGGGTATCAGGTGATTGGCTATTATGCGCCCACCTCCCGTTATGGTACGCCGGAGGACTTTATGTACTTCATGGATGAGATGCACAGGGCGGGGATCGGTGTGATTCTGGACTGGGTGCCCGCGCATTTCCCGAGGGATACTTATGGTCTTTCCGGGTTTGACGGCACATGCCTGTATGAGCATCAGGACCCGAGACAGGGATTCCATCCGCACTGGGGGACATTAATCTACAATTATGGGCGTCCCCAGGTGAGCAATTACCTGATTGCCAACGCGCTGTACTGGGTGGAAAAATACCATGCGGACGGGATTCGTATCGACGCGGTTGCCTCCATGCTTTATCTGGATTATGGAAAGAATGACGGGGAATGGGTGGCAAATATCTACGGCGGCCACGAAAATCTGGAGGCGGTGGAGCTCTTAAAGCACTTGAACTCCATTATGAAGAAACGCAATCCCGGTGTGCTGATGATCGCGGAAGAGTCTACGGCATGGCCCAAAATCACTGGCGCGCTCGACGAGGACGGCCTGGGATTTGACCTGAAATGGAATATGGGATTTATGAACGATTATCTCGGGTATATCACGACGGATCCCTTTTTCCGCTCCGGGCGGCATAATGACCTGACTTTCAGCATGATCTACGCCTACAGCGAAAAGTTTATGCTCGTTCTGTCCCACGACGAGGTGGTGCACGGCAAGGGAACGCTCCTTAGCCGGATGCCGGGGGAGCGGGAGAAAAAGTTTGCAAATCTGCGGCTGACCTACGCTTATCACATGACACATCCGGGTAAAAAGCTTCTGTTTATGGGGCAGGATATCGGGGAATATAACGAGTTTAACGAGAAGCGGGCCGTTGAGTGGGGGCTTTTGGAGAACGCGGACCACAAAAAGCTGAACCGGCTGGTGGCGGATTTGAATAAATTCTATGTTTCTTCCCCGGCGCTTTATGAGAAGGACACTTCATGGGAAGGATTTGAGTGGATCAACTGTATCACGCCGAATGCCTGTATGCTGTCCTATATCAGAAAGACCGATGACGTAAAGGATATGCTGGTGGTGGTGGCTAACTTTGCGGACGCGAGACAGGAATTCCGTGTTGGCGTTCCCTACGAGGGAAAGTATAGGGAGATCTTTAATACGGATGACCCGGCCTACGGCGGAAGCGGCATATTAAATACAGCAGTCTGTGATACGCTGGAAATGGAGTGGGACGGCAAACCTTATGCGATTGACATGGTGAGCGCGCCCCTCAGTATCAGCATCTTCTCCTATACGCCGTATACGAAGGAAGAGAAGGCCGAGATCGAGCGCAGGCGCGCAGAAGAAAAGCGGCTGGCGAGGGAAGCTGAGGAAAGACGGCTGGCGAAAGAGGAGGCGGAGCGCACGGCGCAGGCCGCTGCGGAGGCCAGAGAACAGGCAAAACGGGCGGCGGCAGAGGCGAAAGAACTGGCGAGGCGGGCCGCTGCGGAAGCGAGGGAAAGCGCGAAGGCTGCGGAGATGTTGGAGAAGGCGGCAGAGGCGGCTGCGCAGAAGCTGCAGGAACTGACGAAGAAGCCGAAGGCAGGCGAGAAGAAGGCTGCGGCGGGAACAAAAACAGGATCAAAGGCTGCTTCTGACGCGAAATCCGGGAAGAAGCCTGCCGGAAGGAAACCGGCTATGAAGAAAACAGCCGCAAAGCGGACAAAGGATAAAGAAACGGCTGTTATTAAAACTGTGGAAGAACCAGAAAATGTGAAGACAGATGAAAGTGACAGCGCGGCGGAGAAAGAGTAAAACATATCAAGCAGGGATTGTGCGCAGTAAGACAGGACTTGCCTGAAAGTAAGAGGGCAGATAGACGGAGGCGGCATGGAAGATCAGGTTGTGGAAGAACAGATCAGGGAGATTGAGTATATTGCGTCGGATGAGCTGAACGTAGGGCTGATTGAGCGGTATCTGCAGGAGCTGCCAGAGAAGCTGCTCCGGCTGGGCGTCAGGGTGCTTCTTGCGCTGGTTGTATTTTTTATCGGCGTACAGTTGATTAAGCTGATACGGAAAATACTCCGCAAATCATTTGAACGCCGGAATGTGGATGTGGGTGTGAGCCGTTTTCTGGATTCCCTTGTGAAGACGGTGCTTTACATCCTGCTGCTGTTTATGATCGCCTCCTCCTTCGGGCTGGACGCCACCAGTGTAGTCGCCCTGGTGGGCTCCGCGGGCGTGGCCATCGGTCTGGCGGTCCAGGGCAGCCTGTCAAACTTTGCGGGCGGTGTATTGATTTTGCTCTTAAAGCCGTTCAAGGTCGGGGATTATATCAGGGACGCCGCCGGCAACGAGGGGACAGTGGAGGACGTGCAGCTTTTTTATACGAGACTGACCACGCCGGACCGCCATATGGTGGTGGTGCCGAACGGCGAGCTTGCAAACAGCAATATTTTGAATATGAGTACGCTTGGTGAGCGCAGGATGGATATTAAGGTGGGAATTTCCTACGAGGCGGATATCCGCAGGGCGAAGGAAGTGCTTCTCAAGGTTTTGGAGGAAGATCCCGGCGTTCTGCAGGGGGAGGAGAAGCGGGTATACGTGGAGGACCTGGCGGACAGCAGCGTGGTTCTTAATCTGCGCTGCTACAGCGCCAATGAAAATTTCTGGGAAACCAGATGGCGGCTTTTGGAAACGGTGAAATACGCGCTTGACGAGGCGGGAATCGGGATTCCTTTCCCACAGATGGATGTGCATATGAGGGATAACTGATTACATTTCCGCGGACATAAATTTCTAAAAAATCTCTTGCAAAATGATCCGTTCCATCATATAATAGTCATTGTTGTAAGGTAATGCTGGAATAGCGCAGTCGGTAGCGCAACTGATTCGTAATCAGTAGGTCGAGGGTTCGAGTCCCTTTTCCAGCTTAGAAAGGCTTCGCGGATGCGGAGCCTTTTTGTGTCTGCAGACGCGTTATGCCAAGGAGGTGACGGAATGCGTATAAATAGGAAACGGCGCATAATCGGGTACGCGGCGGTGACCGCCGCTATATTGGTATTTCCTGCCGGCTGCGGAAAGGAAACGGGTACAGACGACACCGGTATGGTGAAGACGGCCGAGGAAGAAGAGAAGAAAGAAAAGAAAGAGAAGGAAGAGAAGGAAGAGAAGGAAGAGAAGGACAGGACACTGACAGAAAATGAGGAAAGGATGACAGGGAATCCTATGGATGACTGTCCTGATCAGATGGAGATTTATGAGCGTTTTATGGACGGTGAACTCACGGTGACATGGAAAAAGGAACAGGCCCCAATCACCGAACTGTTCTGGGACAATGACATCGAATACTGCTTTTATGATATAGACGGCGACGGTGTGGAAGAACTGCATGTTAAGGACAGCGTGGCATATTACGCGGTCAAGGTGTGCAACAGCCTGCCACAGATTCTGTTTGAGGGCTGGTGGGGGCATGAACCTGTTGCCCTGGACGGACAGTGCGGAATCCTGCATTATGATCGGGGATACGGGAGTGAATGGGTCGAATTTATGACAGTGGACGCTGACGGTGAAACAAAAAGCGAGGGGGAGTTTTACTGGTCAGATGAAAACCGAAACGGGGACATGGACGAAAAGGATCACTTCACTGTCGGCTGGGATGAGGAGCTTACAATGGAGCAGTATGTTCGGTACAGGGACGAGCAGCTTAAAAAGCTTTCGGAAAATGAGCTGGAATGGAAGGAGAGGCAGTTAGAAAGTTTTGCCACATGGCAGGAGGCGTATGCTGCTTATATCAAAAGAAGGGAAAATATAAACAGTATGCAGGATTACACCCACTATTCACTCATTTATGTGGATGACGATGAGATACCCGAGCTCTATATTGATACAGGGGGCATGGTAACGGGAGAATTTGTGGTTTCCTTTTATGACGGACATATGGGGGTAATGAACCGGGGAAGGGTCGGGCTGTGCTACATGGAACATGGCGGGCTGTTGTACAGCGAGAGCGGTAATATGGGATTTTATCCGTGCAATATTTACAGGCTTTTGAAAGGAGAGTTCTCGGAGATCGGGACGGGGTGGTGTACAGAAACTTATGACGGAGAAAATGTAAATTTTGATTATTTCTGGGAAGGGCGCCCTGTGGAGGAAACCGAGTACGAGGCGCAAATTGCGGAGCTGATCGACAAGCCGGCATGTGTGGAACCGGAAAAACTGTATACAAAAGAGGAGATACTGGAAATTTTGGAACGCTGAGCTGGAGGGAAGAGAACGGTGAAAAGCAGGATACAGGGAAAAACCGAATGGCTGATTATGGTAGGAATTAATTTGCTGATTGTCTTTATCTGCGCCGCGGTTATTTATAGCAGCCATCAGGATGAGGTGGGAGCCGCTTTTCATGAGCGGGATGACAGTGAGCAGGAGGCAGTTTTGGTATATTCCACCTCTGAAATGAAAAAGGGGATTTATGAAGCTGTCATCAAATACGACGCAGCGGGGAAGTATGAGCTGTCCTGCGGCACACTGGCGGATGGCGGGAGCTATCCCATTATTTATGCGGATAAACATCTGATGCCGCCGGAAAAAAAGGAGATTTCTTTCCGTATTTGGGTTAACAGCGATATAGACTATATGTTTGTAAGGTTTACTTCAGGCAGACCGGAGCCGGAGCTCAATATAGAGAGCATCATTTTTAAGCGCAGCTTCCGGGAAACATTTACTTATCTGATGCTAAAGGTTTTTGCCGTGCTGTTTGTGGCGGATGCAGCGCTGATCGGGTTTAGGAAACGGGAGAGACTGGCGAGATGGTTTAAGGAAAATACGTATATAGCGCTTGGACTGCTGCTGATTTTCGGCGTAAGCTCCTTTGCGGCATTTATGAATTGCCGCATGAAAGGGCATGATCTGGATTTTCACTTATCAAGGATTGTCGGTCTGGCGGAAGGGATATCCACGGGACAGCTGCCTGTCAGAATCCAGCCGGGGTGGGCCAATGGCCACGGATATGCAGTTTCTGTTTTTTACAGCGACGCGCTCCTTTATGTTCCGGCGGTCCTGTATCTGTTTGGCGTGCCGCTTTTATATGCTTATAATATATATCTGCTTATGATTCATCTGGGAACCATAGGCATTGCCTACTACTCTTACCAGAGGCTTAGCAAAGACAGATATATTGGGCTTTTATGTACAGCGCTTTCGTGCCTGTCTATTAATCGTATTTTAAATGTGTATACCAGAACGGCTCTGGGCGAATATTCAGCGTATATGTTTTTTCCGCTTGTCATCGTGGGAATGAAGGAGATACTGTGCGGGAATGAAAAGGGGCGCCCGGAGGAGAGACAGTGCAGCGAATGGGCGCTTTTGGGTATCGGGATGGCAGGTATTGTGCAGACACACATCCTGAGCTTTGAGATGGTGTGTATTTTGCTCCTTGCCACAGTGCTTTTTAAGATCAAAAGCATGTTACGCCCGGAGAGAATGTGGAAAATGGTGAAGGCAGCAGCACTCGCCATAGGGCTTTCGACTTGGTTTCTCATTCCCTTTCTGGATTATGCCGGGCAGGACCTGGAAATATTTAAGGAAAAGTATGACTGTGGGATTCAGGGGTTGGGATTGACCCTCTACGAATTGTTTTCATTTCCGACAGAAGCGGCAGGAACCGCACTTTTGAGCGAAGCGGGATTGGATAAACGGTTTCCGGCATCGCTGGGACTTGGTATCACGCTGTTAATTATGCTTGGCGCCGCCGCACTGGCAAGGCTTGAATGGAGCAGAGAGGAGCGAAGGCTCCTGCTGTTTGTCTCGGGACTTGCAGGCGTATGTACGTGGATGGCGACTGTTTATTTTCCGTGGAACAGACTGGCGACGATACCCGGCATAAGGAGTGTGGTGTACAGCTTCCAGTTTCCATGGCGTTTTTTAAGCCTCGCCATTCCGCTTTTGACTTATGCTTCGGGTCTGGTGCTTGTCAGGATAAAAGACTGTATATCCCGGGACAGGATGAGATATCTGCTGCTTTGCCTGTGCATGGTGACGACGATACAGGGAATGTATGTGACAGATCTGGCGGTACGCAATAGCGTAAAGGGAATTTATGATGGCGGCGACCTGATTCGGGAAGTTTATGTTTTGATGGGACAGGAGTATCTTTTCAGGGATACCAGCCGGAAATTGATACAGAGCGACGCAGAGGTATCGGGACAGAACACAGACATTGCAGAGATAGCAAGAGAAGGAAATGAAATTCGCGTGACATGCAGCGCGTCGGCAGATGCTTACATGGAGTTTCCGCTTTTTGCATATAAATACTATAAATGTCTCGATGAGCAAAGCGGTACGGAGTTTTCCGTTACCAGCGGGAAAAACCATAAAATCAGGGTAGATCTGCCGGAAGGCTATCAGGGAACGTTACATGTGTTTTTTGAGGAACCCTGGTATTGGAGGGCCGCGGAGGCGGTTTCCCTGCTAACACTGCTTTCGGTTTGCGTGTACGGTATCAGTATGGTAATTAGAAGAAATAAGGGGAGAAGGTTGACTGACTGAGTTAGTCATAATTTTGCCGTAATATTTCAAAAATAAACGCTGCAGGAACTTGACATAATATTTTGCCGTGATACAATATATAGTACGTGCAACGGGGAATGACGGAAATGACATACATGATATTGGGTATCGGATAGAATATGGGGGCGTTATTTGAATGAAGATTATCAAGAGAAGCGGCGTGGAAGTCAACTTTGATCTGAAGAAGATCATAGCGGCCATTAAAAAGGCAAATTACAGTGTGCAGGAAGAGGACCGTCTGACAGAGGATGAGATCGACGAGATTGCATCTGTGGTTGCCGACCATTGTGAGGAGATGCGGAGGGCTCCAAGCGTGGAGGAAATTCAGGATATGGTGGAGAACCAGCTGATGAAGTACAGGGCTTACACCATTTCCAGAAATTATATTACCTACCGCTATAAGAGGGCGCTTGTGCGCAAATCCAACTCTACGGACGAGCAGATCTTAAGTCTTCTGGAGTGTAACAACGAGGAAGTAAAGCAGGAAAATTCCAATAAAAATCCTACGGTTAACAGTGTGCAGAGAGATTATATGGCGGGTGAAGTGAGCAAGGACATCACGAAGCGTTTCCTGCTTTCCCCGGATATAGTGGAGGCGCATGAGCAGGGAGTGATTCACTTTCACGACGCGGATTATTTCGCCCAGCACATGCATAACTGCTGTCTGGTAAATCTGGAGGATATGCTGCAGAACGGCACGGTGATCAGTGAGACTATGATTGACAGGCCGAAGAGCTTTTCCACGGCGTGCAATGTGGCGACGCAGAGCATCGCGCAGATTGCAAGCTGCCAGTACGGCGGACAGAGTATTTCCCTTTCCCACCTGGCCCCTTTTGTGAACGTGAGCCGGGAAAAATTCCGCAAAAAGGTGCGGACGGAGATGGAGGAGATGGGCGTTGCCGCCACAGAGGAGCAGATAAACGCCATCGCGGAGCGGCGTGTGAAGGATGAGATCAGACAGGGCGTACAGATTATCCAGTATCAGGTGATCACGCTGATGACCACCAATGGGCAGGCGCCGTTTATCACGGTTTTTATGTATATCGACGAGGTGCCGGAGGGGCGTCTGCGGGACGATCTGGCCATGATTATAGAGGAGATGTTAAACCAGCGGATTCAGGGCGTCAAAAATGAAAAGGGCGTCTATATTACCCCCGCTTTCCCGAAGCTGATCTATGTGCTGGAGGAAGATAATGTCCGTGAAGGCACCAAATACTGGTATCTGACGAAGCTGGCGGCGAAATGTACGGCCAAGCGGATGGTGCCGGATTATATTTCAGAAAAGATTATGAAGCAGTTGAAGGACGGCAACTGCTATACCTGTATGGGCTGCCGCTCTTTTCTTACCGTGTATCACGACGAGAATGACCAGCCGAAGTTCTACGGCAGATTTAATCAGGGTGTGGTTACCTTAAACCTGGTGGATGTAGCGTGTTCGTCCGGGAGGAATGCAAAGCGTTTCTGGGAGATCATGGACGAGCGTCTGGAACTTTGCAGGCGGGCCCTGATGGCGCGGCATAACAGGCTTAAAGGGACGCTTTCCGACGTGGCGCCGATCCTGTGGCAGAACGGCGCGCTTGCCAGACTGAAAAAGGGGGAGAAGATCGACAAGCTTCTCTACGGCGGCTATTCCACTATTTCACTCGGGTATGCGGGGCTGTGCGAGTGTACCCGTTATATGACGGGAAAGAGTCATACCGACCCGGAGGCGACGGCTTTTGCCCTGAAGGTGATGCAGTATCTGAATCATGCCTGCAAAGAGTGGCGGGAGGAGACAAACATTGATTTCAGCCTTTACGGAACACCCTTGGAGTCCACCACTTATAAGTTTGCGAAGTGCCTGCAGAAGCGGTTTGGGATCATCGAGGGCGTGACGGACCGCAACTATATCACAAACAGCTATCATGTGCATGTGACGGAGGAGATCAACGCCTTTGATAAATTGAAGTTTGAAGCCCAGTTCCAGGAGCTTTCCCCGGGCGGCGCGATCAGCTATGTGGAAGTGCCGAACATGGAGAACAATCTGGAGGCGGTGCTGTCCCTGATGCAGTATATTTACGACAATATCATGTACGCCGAATTAAATACAAAGAGCGATTACTGTCAGGCATGTGATTACCACGGGGAGATTGAAATCGTGGAGGACACGGACGGGAAACTTGTGTGGAAGTGCCCCAATTGCGGCAACACCGACCAGAACAAGATGAATGTGGCAAGGCGTACCTGTGGCTATATCGGGACGCAGTTCTGGAATCAGGGGCGCACGCAGGAGATCAAGGAAAGAGTATTACATCTATGACAAATCGGGCAGGCCCGATTGCAAGGATCGCTTCGCGACCATGGATGCAGCGGAGAATGTTATGTACTATTCTGTGATAAAGAAATATGATATCGCCAACGGTCCGGGGGTGCGGGTGACGCTTTTTGTCAGCGGATGCACCCATCACTGCGAGGGATGTTTTAATCCCGAGACGTGGAATTTTCAGTATGGTGCGCCTTTTACGGAGGATACGGCGGACGAGATACGAAAGGCGCTTGCCCCGGACTATATCGCGGGACTTACGCTGCTTGGCGGGGAGCCTTTGGAGGACGGTAACTGGCAGGCGTTATTACCGCTTTTGCGCGGGGTGAAAAGGACATATCCGCAGAAAAACATTTGGTGCTACACGGGATACCTGTTTGACGCGGATCTTCTGGAAAGATTCTGTGAACAATGGGAGGATATGAAGGAATTTCTGGACTGTCTGGACGTGATCGTGGACGGGGAGTTTGTTCAGGCGAAAAAAAATATCAGTCTGCGTTTCAGGGGATCAGAGAACCAGCGGATTATTGATGTGCAGGAGTCTTTGCGGCAGGGAAAGACTGTGCTTTGGGAGGATGTGGAGATTATGTGATATCATACGCATTTGTGATAGATGCGGCAGGGCTTACAGACCCTGCCTTTTTTGTCGGGTTTGTCATGAGGAAAAGAAATGGGTATAATAAAACCTGACATATCATGTCATTGTTTTTGTGCTATTCTGATTAGGGAAGGAGGGACGGCGATGCAGGAGAGCAGACTGTTTCAGATCGTATACCATCTGCTGGATAAGGGACAGGCTACCGCCCCGGAACTGGCGGCGCGCTTTGAGGTGTCGGTTCGGACGATTTACAGGGATATTGACGCCTTAAGCGCGGCGGGCATTCCTGTCTATACGGAGCCTGGCAGAAACGGCGGCATCCGCCTGATGAATGACTTTGTCCTGGATCAGGTTGTGCTGTCCGGGGAGGAAAAGAAGGAGATCCTCGCGGCGCTGCAGAGCGTCAATATCACACGCAGCATGGGTGAAAGCCAGACTCTGCAGAAGCTTTCCGCCCTGTTTGCCCTCCCCTCGGAGAACTGGCTCGAGGTGGATTTTTCAAGATGGGGGAATCAGGGATTTGACAAAGAAAAATTTGAGACGCTGAAGTCAGCGGTGGTCCATTGCAGACATGTCAGGATCCGATACGCCGGCTCTGACGGTGGCGTGGGAGAAAGAACCGTGCAGCCATACAGACTTGTCTATCGGTCAAAGGCGTGGTATCTGAAAGCATTCTGCACAAAAAAGCAGGATATGCGGACGTTCAAGCTGAACCGCATTCTGGAACTGACACTTCTGGAGGAGAGTTTCGTGCGGCGCAGTTTTCCAGAGGAATCTGCGGATGACGAGGAAAGCTATCCGCTAGTTACGCTCCGCTTTCCGAAAGAGATGGCTTATCGGGTTTATGATGAGTTTGACAAAAGCCAGATAGAGAGACAGGAGAACGGAGATCTGATTGCCTCTGCAGGAATGCCGGAGGGCGCGTGGCTTATCAGTTTTCTCCTGTCCTTTGGGGCGCAGGTGGAGATCCTTTCTCCGTCTTATCTGAGGGAGGAGATTGCGCGGCAGGCGGAAAAAATTGTTGAAAAATATAAAACCTGACAAATGGTGTCAACATTATGTCAGTATAATGGGAGACATAAGGGCCGCCGTTTTTCTGCAGACAATGTGTGGCGGCAGCGAAACGGGTATCGCAGTGAAGCCGAAGGCGGGACTGCAGTCAGATACCTGGGAAATGGGAAAGAGATATTGCGACGTGCAGAATGGAGAGCGGAAAGGAAGGAAAAGATGGCAAGACCGACGACAAAAGCGGATTTACTGACCGCAGCAGCAGAAAACTATGAGAAACTGAATGTAATGATTGACGGATTGACGCAGGCGGAGATGGATACGCCCTTTGATTTTTCAAACAGCGCGAAGAAGGAAGCGCACTGGAAGCGGGACAAAAATCTCCGGGACGTTCTGATTCATCTCTACGAGTGGCACCAGCTTTTGCTGACATGGGTGCATGCGAATCTAAGGGGCGACAACTGGCCGTTTATTCCAAAGCCCTATAACTGGAAAACCTACGGGGACATGAATGTGGCGTTTTGGAAAAAGCATCAGGAAACGACCCTCGACGAGGCGAAGAGTCTGTTCGCCGGGTCCCATGCCGAAGTGATGGCGTTGGCGGAGACTTTTTCCAACGAGGAGCTGTTTTCCAAGGGTGTCTTTGCGTGGGTGGGCGGAAGCACGCTTGGCTCCTATTTTGTCAGCAACACATCGAGCCACTATGACTGGGCGATGAAGAAGCTGAAGGCGCATAAGAAAAACTGTGCCGGAAAGTGAGGAAGGACGGATGCACTTTGTGACGGCGAAGGGGATTTTGTCCTCCCAAAACGGAATGAATCTGTACCGGGGCTGCTCCCACGGGTGCATCTACTGTGATTCCAGAAGCAGATGTTACCATATGGAGCACGACTTCGAGGATATTGAGGTCAAGGAGAACGCGATAGAACTGCTGGAATACGCCTTGAAACACAAACGGCGGAAATGTATGATCGGAACAGGCTCCATGACCGACCCTTATATCCCGTTGGAGATGGAGCTTTGTCATGTCAGAAAGGCGCTGTCCCTGATTAGTCAGTATGGATTCGGGTTTACCGTAATCACAAAGTCGGACCGCATACTGCGGGACCTTGACCTTCTGCGGGAAATAAACGAAAAGACGAAATGTGTGGTGCAGATGACACTGACCACCTGTGACGAGGAGCTGTGCCGGAAAATAGAACCCAATGTAAGCACGACGAAGGAACGGTTTGCAGTGCTGAAAAAGCTGCAGGATGCAGGTATTCCAACAGTCGTGTGGCTTTCGCCGATTCTGCCGTTTATCAATGATACGAGAGAGAATATCGCCGGCCTTCTGGAATTGTGCGCGGAGGCGGGAGTCTGCGGCGTGATAAATTTTGGTATGGGAATGACGCTGCGGGAGGGAAACCGGGAGTATTTTTATAGACAGCTGGACCGCCTGTTTCCCGGACTGAAGGAAAAGTATATGCGGACCTACGGAAATCAGTATGAAATCGCAAGCCCGGACAACAGAAAGCTGATGAAGCTGTTTCACCAGAAATGTGAGGAGAGTGGGATGCTCCATGATAATGGGGAGATATTCCGGTATCTGCACACCTTTGAGGAGAAAGGGGCGGGCAGGCAGTTAAGTTTTTGGGATTTGTAAAAGATTGACCGTCAGGAGGTCTTAGAGCAGTAAAATAAGCGGCAGGGAACGTGACCCTGCCGTTTATTTCGGTTTATGCTGCAGGCCTCTGACAACAGTCATCACTGTATCGAGCTGAATATCGTCTAAGTTTCTAATTTCTTTTGTAATCTGATTGATCTTTCCAGGCGCGGGATTTCTTTCGTCAAAAAATTCCTGCGGCGTGATCTGAAAATACTCACAAATATAGAAAAAAACCTGCATGGAAGGGAAGGAAAGCCGGTTTTCGATTCGGTTGATGTAGCTTTCATTCTGGCCCAGGGCCAGACTCATTTCTCTCGCGGATACGTTTTTCTGATTTCTCAGGGAAGTCAGCCGTTCCACAAAAAACTCCTCAAACATGATACCACCACCTTACCTGTAAAATTATATAGTATATACTGGTTTGCGGCAGAACATACAAAGTCTTATAAATATTGACATAGGATATATAATATCCTAAAATGTAAATTATATAAAAAAGCGTATCAGGAAATTTTTAGGTGGTTTCCATACAAAAACAGATTGGCGCTGGTCTGGCGGATAAGAGGTTATGAAAGAAACGTTTGTCTTACTAATGAAAGAATTGGGTATCGTTATCCTGTGTACGATAATGGGTGTCGCAGCGCTTGCGGTTACCTATTTTGTGCCCCAGCACCGAATGCGGGAAAATGTGTGGAAGTCTTCTATCGAGTTATATAGGGAAGGGCTTGGTTCCTATGTCTGGCAGGATATTGAAGAGACGCAACTGGATATTTTTACGGATGGGCTGATTATTAACGTGTCGTATACGGAGACAGGAGATGGAATCAGGGACATTCTTCTGGGCACGCGTGTCAAGGTGGACCAGATCAATCCGATGGAATCCTTATATGAAGTGATCGCCCTGGCAAATGATAATTATTATATAAGGAATTACGGAAGATACTGGCACGGCTATCAGGTTTTGCTGCGTCCTCTTTTATGCTTTTTTACTTATTCGGATATTCGGCAGATTAATATGATTTTACAGTTGGCTCTTGTCTGGGGGCTCGTCTGCCTTTTTGCACAGTCAAAGGACTGGGCGTTCATCATCCCACTTGGGGGCGTGTATGTTTTTCTTTCCCCGGTCAGCCTGTGCAGTTCCTTACAGTATTCTCCGTGTTTCTATATTATGATGTTCATGCTGTATGCGCTGTATATATGGAAGGGAAAATTAACTGATACGGGGAAGAACTATTTGTTTGTCCTGGCCGGTGTGCTGACGGCTTATTTTGATTTGCTGACGTATCCCTTTATTACTTTGGGGGTTCCGCTGATTGCCAGTCTGGCTTTCGATATGGGACGGTGGATGAAAGAACAAAAAAATATGTGGAAAAATATTTTGACGCACACGGTTTCATGGGGAATCGGATATGTGGGAATGTGGTCGTTAAAGTGGGTCATTGCATCGCTCTTTACGGAGGAAAATATTATACTTGATGCGCTTCATGAGATCATCTACCGCAGTGGATATTTCGTGGAAGATATTTCCTATCTGGATACAATAAAAGTGAATCTTAGCATATGTAACATAAAGGTTATTATTCCGGCGTTTCTTTGTGCGGCGGCATGTATCGTCATATTCAGGGTAAGAAAACATATTGCGGTGGATCGAAAGCTGTTTCCGATTGTGGGATCCATTTTGTTTGTGTCGTTATATCCGTTTTTCTGGTACTTATTTACGAAAAATCATTCCTGCGGCCACGCCTATTTCACCTGGAGGGAGCTTGGGATCAGTGTGTTTGGCCTCATGACGGCCGGGGTGATAGGAATCAGGGGATTTGCGGAAAGGATAGTCGAGTGAAGGGACCGGGCAGGCAAAGAAGCCTGCCCTTTTACTTATCCCGCTATTAATATTTTTTCTTATAATAGTGCTCCGCGCTCTGTATCAGTTTATAAAATACCATGGCAATGACACAGAGAATGATTATGGAAGTGATGACCATATTGAGCTGGAACACCTGTGAACCGTAGATAATCAGATACCCAAGCCCCCGTCTTGCAGCCAGGAATTCCCCGATGATGACGCCCACAAGGGAAAGGCCGATGTTGACCTTCATACTGCTTAAAATGAGCGGTATGGAGCTTGGCAGGATCACTTTGGTGAGGGCGTCTTTGCGGCTGCCGCCAAGGGTGTAGATCAGCTTGCACATTTCCGGGTCAACCTGACAGAAACCTGTGTAGAGGCTGATGATGGAACCGAAGACGGCGACGGAGATGCCGGCCACGATGATGGTATTTGTGCCAGTGCCCAGCCATACGATGAGTAATGGCGCAAGGGCTGATTTCGGCAGGGCGTTCAAAACGACGAGGTAGGGTTCCAGAATTTCGGAGAGGCTGTTCTGATACCAGAGCAGGGTGGCGGCAAGGAGACTTAGGGCCGTGACCAGAAAGAAGCTTGCGATTGTCTCAAACAGGGTGATGCCGGTATGGGAAAAGAAAGAATGGTCTATAAGCATCTGCCCGAGATATTTCAAAATGCCGGAAGGGCTGCTGAAAAAGAAACTGTCTATCCAGCCAAGCCCTGCGGCCGTCTCCCACAGCCCCAGAAAGAGGAGCAGGAGGAAAAACCTTCCGAGGGTGATTCGGTGGTGGTGCCTGTGGTGGGCGCGCAGGAAGTTTTCCTGCTGTGCGGAGACAGGCGGCGAAGTCTTATGCGGTTGTCTTTTCATCGGTCAATACCTCCCATAATTGATTGAAATAGGTCTGATAAGCTGCGGTGCCGCGGACAGCAAGAGGGTCCTCACGGCTGATTTCATAATGGATCGCCATTTCCCGCTTGACGCTGGCGGGGCGTCTGGAGAGGACGATAACCCTGTCTGCTAACGTGATGGCTTCGGAGAGATCGTGAGTGATTAACAGCGCGGTCTTTTTTGTTTGGCGGATGATACACGCAATGTCCGCGGAGACGGAAAGTCTGGTCTGAAAATCCAGGGCGCTGAAAGGTTCGTCCAGAAGAAGCAGATCCGGGTGGACGGCCATCGTGCGGATCAGCGCCGCCCGCTGGCGCATGCCGCCTGACAGCTCAGACGGCTTTTTGTCCTTAAAGCCGTAAAGCCCGTAATCCTCCAGAAGTTTCAGGACATAGTCCGTATTTTCCTTTGTCAAACCGTGGGTGAGCTCCAGACCAAGAATGACATTCTGGTAGACCGTGCGCCATTCAAAGAGATGATCCCTCTGTAGCATATAGCCAATCTTTAAGGCCGAGTCCGCGCAGTAGTCTTTGGAGGAAAGCCCCCGGTAGAGAACTTCGCCCTCCTCCGGGGCAAGCAGTCCCGCAATGATGGACAAAAGAGTGGATTTGCCACAGCCGCTCGGACCTACGACAGCGACGAAGCTTCCCTCAAAGATCTGCAGATTGATGTGCGAGAGCGCGGGGGTTTCTCCCTTCAAATTGTGATAGGAGTAGGAAACATCCCGCAGAGAAAGTATGGGCTGCATAGAAAATGCCTCCTTATGTAGTTAACGACATCATATTTTCCGCGAACCGAAATCTTATGGGCCGTTTACTACGAGTATAGAATATTTTATGACGGGTAAGAAAATATGTGTTCTGATTGAAAACAAAACCATTTTATGGTATCATCAAATTTAGATTTAATTAAAATGGAGGTTTTAGGCATGGCGCAATTGTGGGGCGGCCGTTTCACGAAGGAGACGGACCAGCTTGTATATAACTTTAACGCGTCGATCTCTTTTGACCAGAAATTCTTCCGGCAGGACATTGAGGGAAGTATTGTACATACGATCATGCTTGCCAAACAGGGGATTTTGACGAAAGAGGAGAAAGACGAAATTTTGAAAGGGCTCACCGGAATCAGACAGGACGTGGAGGACGGAAAGCTTGCGGTCACGGAGGAGTACGAGGATATCCACAGTTTTGTGGAGGCGAATCTGATAGCCCGGATCGGTGATGTGGGAAAGAAGCTGCACACGGGCAGGAGCCGGAACGACCAGGTGGCCCTTGACATGAGGCTGTATACGAGGCTCGAAGTGTTAAACACAGACAGTTTATTGAAGGAGCTTTTGCAGACGCTCCTTACGATCATGGAGGAGCACACACAGACTTATATGCCGGGCTTTACCCATCTGCAGAAAGCGCAGCCGGTGACACTTTCGCACCATATCGGCGCTTATTTCGAGATGTTTAAGAGGGACAGGTCAAGACTTAAGGATATATTCTACCGCATGAATTACTGTCCGCTGGGAGCGGGGGCATTGGCGGGGACGACTTATCCGCTGGACAGGGCGTATACAGCGTCGCTTCTCGGCTTTGAAGGCCCGACCTTAAACAGCATGGATTCGGTGTCCGACAGGGACTATCTGATCGAATTTTTATCGGCGCTTTCCACGATTATGATGCACTTAAGCCGTTTCTGCGAGGAGATTATCATCTGGAATTCCAACGAATACCGCTTTGTGGAGATCGACGACGCTTACTCCACGGGGAGCAGCATTATGCCCCAGAAGAAAAACCCGGATATCGCGGAGCTGGTGCGGGGAAAGACGGGGCGCGTCTACGGGGCGTTACTTTCCATACTGACGACCATGAAGGGCATTCCCCTCGCGTACAATAAAGACATGCAGGAGGATAAGGAGCTGACCTTCGACGCCATAGACACGGTGAAAGGGTGCCTTAAGCTGTTTGAAGGCATGATCCGCACCATGAAGTTCAATAAGGACGTGATGGAGAAGAGCGCGTCCATGGGCTTTACCAACGCCACGGACGCGGCGGATTATCTGGTGGGAAAGGGTGTTCCCTTCCGGGATGCCCACGGTATCATCGGCAGGCTTGTGCTTTACTGTATCGAGAAAAACTGCAGTATCGACGAGCTTTCCATAGAGGAGCTTAAGGAGATCAGCCCTGTCTTTGAGGAGGATGTCTATCAGGCGGTCAGCTTAAAGACCTGTGTGGAAAAACGGCTGACTATCGGCGCGCCGGGACCTGATGCAATGCGGGAAGTGATGCGGATGCACAGGGAATACCTGTCCAGGGACTGGCAGGATGAGGAAGATATGTTCGGCGGGACATGGAATGAAGGAGAGATAAAGGAGGAGTAACTATTATGAGCGAGAAGTTAAAGGTAGGTATTTTAGGCGGTACAGGTATGGTGGGGCAGCGCTTTATCGCCCTTTTGGATAACCATCCCTGGTTTGAGGTGACAACGATTGCGGCGAGTCCACGTTCCGCCGGCAAGTCTTACGAGGAGGCGGTGGGAGACAGATGGAAGATGGATACGCCCATGCCGGATGCGGTAAAGAAGATTGTGGTTAAGAATGTGAATGAAGTTGCGGAAGTGGCGGCGGAGGTTGACTTTGTCTTTTCTGCGGTGGATATGACCAAAGACGAGATTAAGAAGATCGAGGAAGAGTACGCGAAGACGGAGACGCCCGTTGTATCCAACAACAGCGCGCACCGCTGGACGCCGGATGTGCCCATGGTGGTGCCGGAGATCAACCCGGAGCATTTTGACGTGATTGAATCGCAGAAAAAGAGACTCGGGACGAAGAGGGGCTTTATCGCCGTAAAACCGAACTGCTCGATCCAGAGCTACGCGCCGGTGCTCACCGCATGGAAAGAGTTTGAGCCTTATGAGGTGGTGGCGACAACGTACCAGGCAATTTCCGGCGCGGGCAAGACCTTTAAGGACTGGCCGGAGATGGTGGAGAATGTCATTCCCTACATCGGCGGCGAGGAGGAAAAGAGCGAGAAGGAGCCGCTGCGCATCTGGGGCGAGATCGTGGACGGTGAGATTGTTCCGGCGACAAGCCCGGTGATCACTTGCCAGTGTATTCGCGTGCCCGTGCTAAACGGTCACACGGCAGCCGTGTTTGTAAAGTTTAAGAAGAAACCTACCAAGGAGCAGCTTGTGGAAAAACTGGTGCAGTTTAAGGGGCTGCCTCAGGAACTGGATCTTCCGAGCGCGCCGAAACAGTTTATTCAGGTGATGGAGGAGGACAACCGGCCGCAGGTGAAGCTGGACGTGGATTATGAAAACGGCATGGGAATCAGCGTGGGACGCATCCGTGAGGACAGCGTTTACGACTGGAAGTTCGTGGGGCTTTCCCACAATACCGTGCGCGGGGCGGCTGGGGGAGCCGTGCTCTGTGCGGAGACATTGAAGGCAAAAGGGTATATCACGAAAAAATAGAGGGGTTTTAAGGAAACTGTAAACATAGATAATGGATATGGGGAGGGCGCCGTCTGGGGAGAGCGGCGTGCATATATAGTGACAAATACAGAATTAAATATGAAGGGAAACGGAACACAACTGTTATTGGAGGAGAATGAGAAACTCCGGCGGGAAGAGAAAATGCTCCGCCTATTGTGCGATACGTCGAGCAGCGCATTTATTTATTATAACTTTCGGGAAGACCGGGTTGACACGTTAGGAAACTGGGATCACTTTTTTGATTTTTCCATTTCCTCCATGGACGATCTGTCAAAACTTTATGACAGGGTGGAGGAGCAGTATGAAATTCCACTCAGGGAAGGGCTGTTTATCGAAAAACAGTGGATGGACAGGGACAGCTTTGAGATTAAGCTTAAGGAAAGCAGGCTCAGTATCGAAGTGGAGGTTAACGTCGTCTATGATTCCGAGGGGGAACCAACGGACAAAATCATACGGTTTAAGGATGTGACAAAACTGACCAGCCAGAAGGACGAACTTACCTACATGGCTTATTATGACATGCTGACAGGTCTTTATAACAGGAATTACTTTGTCAGGCTTTTGGGGGAATTTTTACGCCGCGCGGAAAAGGAAACGAAAAAAGTGGCTGTAATGTTCATGGATTTTGACGATTTCCGCAGGGTCAACGACGGCATGGGCATCATTGCGGGAGACGAACTGGTGCAGCTCTTCGGCCAGTACCTGACGGGGCTGATGAACAGCCATGTGGTGATATCCCATTTCAGTACGGATATTTACTGTATCGCAATCTATGATCCGTGCGGCGCAAGAAGCGTTGAGACGATCTACCGGGTGATCAGGGAACGGCTGAAAAAGCCGTTTAAGATGATGGACGGGCAGGAGGTCACCATGACGGTGAGCGTGGGCGTGTCCGAATACCCGGAGGCGGCGCCCGGGACGCTGGAACTGATTAACTGCGCGGAGATTGTCATGTTTAAGGCGAAGAGCCGGGGAAAGGACAAAATCCAGTATTTTGAGGGCGCGATTCTGGAAGAGTTCCTGCAGACGGTGAATATCCAGAACAAACTGAAAGAGGTTGTTTTTGAACAGAATTTCACCATGTATTTCCAGCCCCAGTATTATGCGGAAAACGGAAAATTCCGCGGCGTGGAGGCGCTAATCCGCTGGAGGGATAATAAGGGAGTCATGATCAGCCCGGCTGTTTTTATACCGATTGCGGAAAAGAATGGAACCATTGTGCCGATAGGTAACTGGGTGATAGAAAAAAGCGTGCAGACCTATGCGGGCTGGCGCGATAAGTACCATTACCCGCTTATTTTATCCCTGAACGTTTCGGCGGTGCAGTGCAAGAAGCGGGGATTCATAGACAGCCTGATGAAGATTCTGGAAAAGTATGATGTTTCTCCGGGCGAGATAGAAATAGAAGTGACGGAAACCATTCTGATAGAGGATTTTGATTACATAAGCGAGAGGCTGGGCGAGCTGAAAAGCGCCGGGGTCAGAATTTCACTGGACGACTTTGGCACAGGCTTTTCTTCCCTGTCCTATTTAAAGGGACTGCCGATTGATACGCTGAAAATTGATAAGACATTTGTGGATACGCTCCTGACGGATAAAAACACGAAAATCATTACGGAATCCATCATTTACATGGTGAAACGTCTTGGCTATGAGACGATTGCGGAGGGCGTGGAGACCAGAGAGCAGTATCAGTATCTGAAAGAGCTGGAATGCGATATGATTCAGGGATATTATATGGGCAGGCCGATGCCGGCGCAGGGTATATCGGATTTGCTCGAAAATTTGACAGTAAAGGTAGGATAAGGCAGGAAAAACGATGTTACTGGGCAGAACGACAGAACTTGGTTATCTGAATAATTATTATGATAAGGACGGCAGTCAGATCCTGATTGTTTACGGACAGAGACATATCGGAAAGACCGCGCTTGTGAAGGAGTTTATGAAGGACCGTCCGGGGTATTACTATCTGGCAAAAGCCTGCTCGGAGAGGGAACAGGCTTATCAGTGGGGCAGGCAGCTTACCCATGACGGCTATGTGGTAGAAAAGTTCCCTGCTTTTCAGGAGATATTTGAAAAGATTGCCCACCGCGTCACCGGGAAGAAGGTGCTGGTGATCGACGAGTTCCAGAATATTGTGCGGGCAAGCGACACCTTTATGAAAGAACTGGTTGCTTTTGTCCACAGCCAGTGGAACCGTGACGATGTGATGGTGATTCTGGTAAGCTCCTCCATCGGCTGGATTGAGAACAGCATGATTACCAGAATCGGGGAGGCGGCTTACGAATTATCGGGGCTTCTTAAGATAAAGGAGATGCCTTTTGCGGATCTGGTGGAGCGTTTTCCCAATTTCCGTATTGAGGAGTGTGTGGAGGCATATGCTATTTTAGGGGGGATTCCCGGTCTGTGGAACCAGTTTGACGACAGACTTACGATTCAGCAGAACATTTGCCGCAATATTTTAGACTGCAACAGCTTTCTCTTTGAGGAGGGGGAGCGCATCCTCACGGAGCAGCTCAGGGAGCCGGGTGTCTACAATACCATAATGGCGTCCATTGCGGCCGGGAATTACAAATTGAACGACCTTCATCAGCACACGGAGTTCTCAAGGGCAAAGATCAGCGTCTATCTGAAAAACCTGATTGAACTGGAGCTGGTGGAGAAGGTGTTTTCCTACGATACGGCGGGCAAGGAGAATGTGCAGAAGGGAATTTACCGAATCAGCCATCCTTTTGTAGACTTTTACTACACTTATATGTACCCCCATCTGAGCGATCTGCAGATGCTTTCGGTGGGAGAGTTTTACAATCATTATATTATGAGGGATTTCAGGCGCTATGTGTCCGGCTACTTCAAACAGGTTTGCAGACAGCACCTGGCAAGGCTCGGCGACAGGCACAGACTTCCGATCAACTGCGGAACAATCGGCGAGTGGATCGGCAAAGTGGGTTCCCTGGATATCATCGCGCAGGATGAGGAGGGGCGCACGCTCATCGGACTGTGCAACTGGGAGAAGCCCATGACTTATGAGGACTACGAAAATCTTCTGCTCTACGCGAAAAAGGCGAAGATCAGCGCAGATTATATCTACATGTATACGGCGTTTCGGTTTGACGAGAAACTGAATCTGGAGGCAAAGGTCAAATCGAACCTGAAGCTTGTGCAGATTTCCGATTTATAATAGCGTGAGAAGAACTTCTAAATCACTCGCAGCAAAGGCTGCTTCGTGAAGAAGTTCTAAGTCTCGCGCAGGAGAATGCTTGAAAAGCAGCATTCTCCGTAAGGTTTTATGTAGGTGAAATATGGGAAAGAGTTTATATATTGCGGAGAAGCCCAGCGTGGCGAAGGAGTTTGCAAAGGCTTTAAAATATAATATGAAAAACCGCGACGGATACATGGAATCCGAGGAGGCGGTTGTGACATGGTGTGTGGGGCATCTGGTAACCATGAGTTACCCGGAAGCCTACGACGAGAAGTATAAGAGATGGTCGCTTGAGACAATCCCTTTTATCCCGGATGAGTTTAAGTATGAAGTCATTGACAGCGTGAAGAAGCAGTTTGGCATAGTGAGCGGGCTTTTGAACAGGGCGGATGTGGAGACAATCTATGTCTGTACCGACTCGGGGAGGGAAGGGGAATACATATATCGTCTGGTGGAACAGCAGGCGGGTGTTTCGGGAAAAGACAGAAGACGGGTGTGGATCGACTCCCAGACGGAGGAGGAGATTCTGCGGGGCATAAGGGAGGCAAAGGATCTCTCGGCATATGACAACCTTTCCCACGCGGCGTATCTGCGGGCGAAGGAAGATTACCTCATGGGAATTAATTTCTCCCGCGCCCTCACCTTAAAATACAGCTATTCGATCAAAAATTATTTGAACGCCGACAAGGCGGTCGTTTCCGTCGGCAGGGTGATGACCTGTGTGCTCGGCATGGTGGTAAACCGTGAGCGGGAGATTCGGGAGTTTGTAAAAATTCCCTTTTACCGCATTTTGATGAAGACGGATATTGCGGGACATGAATGCAGTCTGGAGTGGAAGGCGGTGGAGGGGTCAAAGTTTTACCAGTCCCCGAAAATCTATAAGGACAACGGCTTTTTGGAGGAAAAGGATGCGGATGATTTTCTTGCATTTCTAAAGGAGGAGCCGGAGGAGAAGCCGGTCGTAGAAAAGATCGAGCGGAAGAAGGAGACGAAGAACCCGCCGCTTCTGTATAATCTGGCGGAACTGCAGAACGACTGCTCCAAGCTTTTTAAGATCAGCCCGGATGAGACGCTTAGGATCGCGCAGGAGCTCTATGAGAAAAAGCTGACCACCTATCCGAGAACCGACGCCAGGGTCCTCTCCACGGCGGTGGCCAAAGAGATCGGGAAAAATATCAGGGGACTGTTAAATTACCAGCCTGTGGCGGCATTTGCGGAAAAGATTTTGAAGGAGGAGCGTTTCGGGGGCATTGCGAAGACGAGATATGTGAACGATAAGCAGATCACGGACCACTACGCGATCATCCCTACGGGGCAGGGACTTGCCGCCATTAACGGCCTGCACCCCACCTCGGCGAAGGTGTACGAGATCATAGCCAGACGTTTCTTAAGTATTTTTTATCCGGCGGCTGCTTACCAGAAGATCACCCTGACGGCAAAATGTAAGGGAGAAACTTTTATTTCCGGCTTTAAGGTGCAGACGCAGCAGGGATATCTCGAAGTTGCACAAAATTCTTTTGCAAGAAAGAAGTCGGAGGAGTATACTGAAAGAGAGACTGCCGACGAAGAACAGGAGAGTTCCTGTGACGCAGCGTTCATGGAAGCGCTCGGCGCTTTGAAAAAGGGCGTGCCGCTTGAACGAAAGGCGCTTGAAAAGAAGGAGGGGGAGACTTCCCCGCCCAAGCGCTATAATTCCGGGACCATGATCCTGACGATGGAAAACGCGGGGCAGTTTATTGAGGACGAGGAACTGCGCGCACAGATCAAGGGAAGCGGGATCGGCACCTCTGCGACCAGGGCGGAAATTTTAAAGAAACTCGTACATATCAAGTATCTGGATTTGAATAAGAAAACGCAGATCATCACCCCCACGCTTTTGGGAGAGATGATTTATGAGGTGGTCGCGGGGGCGGTGAAGCCGCTCTTAGACCCAAGACTGACAGCAAGCTGGGAGAAAGGGCTGACGCTTGTGGCTTCCGGTGAGATTACTGAGGAAGAGTACATGGGGAAACTGGACGATTTCGTCACAAGGAGAACGAATATCGTAAAGCAGATGACGAACCAGAATGCGCTCTACCACAGATTTCAATATGCGTCCCAGTTTTATAAACGTGAAGGAAAGCACTAAGCTCGAAAGAACCTCGCTAAGTGTTTTCAGACTTCACGTAAGAGAATGCCAAAGAACGGCATTCTCTGCATGGGTTGTTTGTATCAAAGATATCATATGGAAAAGGGGTAAACAAAATGATCGGATTGCAGGATACTACGATTGCCGCCCTCTACACATTGGAGGAGACGATCGCAAAGGAGTTGTTTGCAGGGCTTACTTATCCATGGGAGGCGCTGCCAAAGATTAAGGACTTTATTATCGCCCTGGGAGAGACGCTCCCGGAGGAAAAGTATGAGAGAAGAGAGGGCAATATCTGGATCGCAAGGAATGCAACGGTGTTTCCGAGCGCCTACATCGGCGGTCCGGCAATTATTGACGAGGAGGCCGAGATCCGCCACTGCGCTTTTATCAGGGGCAGCGCGATAGTGGGAAAAGGCGCGGTTGTCGGCAATTCCACAGAGCTTAAGAATGTGGTCCTCTTTAATAAAGTACAGGTGCCCCACTACAACTATGTGGGAGACAGTATTCTCGGGTTTAAGGCACATATGGGAGCCGGCTCCATCACCTCCAACGTCAAGAGTGACAAGACGCTGGTGGTGGTAAAAGCGGGTGAGGAAACTTTTGAGACGGGGCTTAAAAAGTTTGGCGCCATGCTTGGCGACAATGTGGAAGTGGGGTGCAATTCCGTGTTGAATCCAGGCACAGTGATCGGCAAAAATACCAATATTTATCCGACCTCCATGGTGAGGGGACTGATTCCTGCGGACAGCATCTATAAGCGGCAGGGTGAGGTAGCGTTGAAACAATACTAAGCAGAGCCGGAAAAGCGGCAAAACAGTCAGAGAAAGTGTGTGTTGGGGATGAGCGTATGGCGATTGATTTAAGTATTGAAAACTTTGGCTCTATGATTGACAATATCATAGCGGGAATCTGCTTCTTCGAGTATGAGGATGGGGACATGCGGCCTATTTATATCAACGAAGGTTTCTTTCGAATGCTTGGTTATTCCCGGGTACAGGGTATGAAGTTTCTGGATAAGGTGGAACTGAGTATTATTCCTGATGACCTGCCGACTTACAGACAGGCCATCAGGGATGTGCTGAAGGATGACGGTGTGGTGGATACGGAGTTCCGTACTGTCACAGGAAGCGGTAATCTGCGCTGGCTCCATGTCCGGGGAAATCTTTATGCCAGGGAGGGAAGAAAATATACGATTGTATCTGTGATCGAGGATGTGACTGAGAGAAAGAATGTGGAGGAAGAGCTGCAAAGACAGGCGGAGCGGCTGCACATTCTGTCGGAAGCTGAGGGAGAGAAGATCATTGATTATAATGCCAAGACGGACGTAATGATTATCAGGACGAACGATGAGTACGGCATGGCGCAGGATGAGATTCACAGCAGATATATGCAGAGATTCAACGCCGCGATGATTTATAAGGAGGATGTCGCCTACTACAAGGCGGTTCTGGAGAGCCTGCTTAAATCTCCGAAGCATGACACCATTGAATTTCGCATAAAGCGTTTTGATGACGATTATACATGGTATCAGGCGAACCTGACTTCCCTTCTGGGCGCGGAAGGGTATGTGACCCGTATCGTGGGGCGCATGATTAATATCCATGACAAAAAGCTCAAGGAGATGGAGCTTCTTCTGCGCGCCGAGAAGGATGCGCTGACTGGTATCTACAATCAGGGCGCGACCGAGCAGCTGATCCATAATGCCATTGAGGACGGAAAAGAGAATGCGCTGAGTGCGCTGATGATCATTGACCTGGATAATTTCAAGGAGGCTAACGATCTTCTCGGCCATGCCAACGGCGACCAGCTTCTTGAAAAGACAGCTGAGATTTTAAAGGAAATGTTCAAGGGCGGCGACGTGATCGGCCGAATCGGCGGCGATGAGTTCCTTGTTTATATGAGAAACATGGCCTCTATTTCCGATGCGGATGAAATGGCGGGAAATATTGTGAAATCGGTAAGGTATGACCTTGACTTTGAGGGACAGCCGATTCGTGTGACCTGTAGTGTGGGTGTGGCCATATATCCTTATCACGGCAAGAATTACGAGGAACTTTTTGAGAAGGCCGACAGGGCTGTGTACACGGTTAAGGCGAACGGTAAAGACGGCTACCGCGTCTATCATGCCGCGAGTACGACGGTCTACCATGCCAACAGAAAAGTCGGCTATGATATGACGAAGACGATAGATTTTGACAGACACATCGAGGATCAGGTCATGCAGATCCTGTTCGAGGATAAGGTTCTGGAATCCGCGCTGCGGTCCTCCATAGAGTTGATGACGGCGAAATACCAGTTCCACAGAGGTTATATCTGCGGAAACGATTCGCTGCCTATTTCCCGTACGATCCAGTTTACAGTAAAGAAGTATGCCACGGGCAAAGAGGCGGAGGAGCACTTTGACCTGAAGCGGATGGTGAACGAGATCCTCTACTCCTTTTTCCCAAGTGTGGCAATGATTCATGACTATGACCTGACTGCGGAGGAGATGCGCGAGTATTTCCGGGCGGAGGGTATTAAGAGTATGCTCTATTATCCGCTGACCTCGCAGGGAGAGTTTCAGGGGGCCATCGTCTTTGAAAACCACGAGGATGTGCAGATGGAACTGTCCAAGAGCGAGATGGAAGAGGTTCGCTCCCTGTTCCGCCTGATGGAGGCTCACATTCTCCAGATCGGCCTGATGGACAGACTGCAGAATTTTGTGGCGCAGGTCGCTGTCTTTGACAATCTGGACAGCTTCGTCTATGTGGTCAATCCGGATAACCATGAGATCAGTTTTATCAACAAAAAGGTGCTGGCGGATTCGCCGGATGTGAAGATCGGAGATATCTGTTACAAGGCGCTGCAGAACAGGGATACGCCATGTGAGAACTGTATCCTGCGAAATCTGGACAAGAACGATCCGCACTGCCGCTGCACGGAAGAAATGTTTAACTACTCTTTAAGAAGCTGGACGAGAAGCAGCGCAAGCTGGCTGGAGTGCAGGGAGGAGAACGGCCTTGCCCTCATAAACAGCTTTGATATTTCAGAATATTTTATGGGGTAGAAAAAATTTACAAACATCTGGATTTTTTCCCTCCGATATGAGACAATGGGAATGGCGGTTATGACAGGCGTTATGACCTGTTATCAAATAATTAATACATAATCGAAAGGAGTTATCACATGATCTATTCAAAAGAAGTGGAAGAAATGTGTACAGTGGCACAGGGCGTTCATCATGGCTGTGCTCCTATCCCCGAGGAAGCAAAGTGGGTGCAGGCGAAGGAAGTGAAAGATATTTCCGGCCTGACACACGGCGTAGGCTGGTGTGCTCCCCAGCAGGGCGCTTGTAAGCTGACCCTGAACGTAAAAGAGGGTATTATCCAGGAGGCGCTTGTGGAGACAATCGGATGTTCCGGCATGACGCACTCCGCAGCGATGGCTTCCGAGATTTTACCGGGTCTTACGGTTATGGAAGCGCTCAACACGGACCTTGTGTGTGACGCTATCAACACGGCTATGAGAGAGCTGTTCTTACAGATCGTGTACGGCCGTACACAGTCTGCATTCTCCGAGGACGGTCTTCCGGTAGGCGCAGGTCTTGAGGATCTTGGTAAGGGCTTAAGAAGCCAGGTAGGTACCATGTACGGCACGCTCAAGAAAGGTCCCCGCTACCTTGAGATGGCAGAGGGTTATGTGACAGGGATCGCTCTGGATGCGAACGACGAGATTATCGGTTATAAGTTCGTGAGCCTTGGCAAGATGACAGACTTCATCAAGAAGGGCGACGACCCGAACACAGCGTATGAGAAGGCTTGCGGTCAGTACGGCCGTGTGGATGACGCTGTGAAGATCATTGATCCCAGAGTAGAATAACAAACAGGAGGAGAAGATAAGATGGCTTTATTTGAATCATATGAAAGAAGAATTGATAAAATCAATTCCGTATTGAACAGCTATGGCATTTCTTCCATCGAAGAAGCTGAAAAAATCACAAAAGACGCCGGCTTGGATGTATATGAGCAGGTGAAGAAGATCCAGCCCATCTGTTTTGAGAATGCGTGCTGGGCATACACGGTAGGCGCGGCAATCGCGATTAAGAAAGACTGCAAGAAGGCAGCTGACGCTGCGGCTGCAATCGGCGAGGGACTGCAGGCGTTCTGTATTCCCGGTTCCGTGGCTGATACCCGTAAGGTAGGACTTGGCCATGGTAATCTTGGCAAGATGCTCCTTGAGGAGGAGACTGACTGCTTCGCATTTCTGGCAGGCCACGAGTCTTTCGCGGCTGCAGAGGGTGCAATCGGTATCGCTGAGAAGGCAAACAAGGTTCGCCAGAAACCCCTTCGTGTCATTCTGAACGGTCTCGGAAAAGATGCGGCGAAGATTATTTCCAGAATCAACGGCTTCACCTTTGTGGAGACTGAGTATGATCCTTACACCAACGAGGTGAAGGAAGTGAGCAGAACCCCTTATTCCGAGGGTCTCCGCTCCAAGGTTAACTGCTACGGCGCAAACTCCGTGCCCGAGGGTGTGGCGATCATGTGGAAAGAGAACGTGGATGTGTCCATCACCGGTAACTCCACCAACCCGACCAGATTCCAGCATCCGGTAGCAGGTACATACAAGAAGGAGAGAACAGAAGCCGGCAAGAAGTATTTCTCCGTAGCGTCCGGCGGCGGCACGGGCCGTACCCTGCACCCCGATAACATGGCTGCAGGCCCTGCATCTTATGGCTTTACGGATACGCTTGGCCGTATGCACTCCGATGCACAGTTTGCGGGTTCCTCTTCCGTTCCGGCTCACGTGGAGATGATGGGTCTGATCGGTATGGGCAACAACCCGATGGTAGGCGCTACCGTGGCTGTTGCGGTTAGTATCGAGGAAGCTGCTAAGGCAGGAAAATTCTAAAACACAAAACATGAGAAACATCGAAAATGCCGTAATCTCAAGGGATTGCGGCATTTTTTGATGCATATATATTTGGGCATTTTTGGAACAAAAAAATGTTGACTTTTTGTCTGTATATGCATATAATAACATCAAGAAATCGGTTTTTCGAAACTGGTTTCTTGTAGATAGCGAACGGGCTTGTGTGTTTTATACATGCAAGCCTTTAGATTTATGGAGGATGCATATGCTTAGAGGAATGGTTTTTATTGATCATATGAATTTTGATATAGCTTTGCAGAAATATTATAAAAGCCTTAATAAGCCAACGATAAAATTAGATTATAATAAATTGTTTAGGAATGTTTGTACTCAGATATCAAACGTAGACTTTTTGAAAGGATTTATATTTGTTCCTAAACCAGATGATTTTTTAATGAAAAATAAAAATCTTGAAAACTATTATAACTGGGTTACAGGAATGAAAAATGCTCCATATACAGATGTGATTGAAGGAAGATATGTAGCAAGGCCGTTGGACGAGAACATACCGATGGAGATTGATAATAAGGGTACATATTACAAAGTGGAGAAAGGAACGGATATAAATTTGTCTGTACATGCGATAAGTAAAGCGTTTTATAATTCATATGATATAGCGTTCTTTTTGAGTGCGGATACAGACTATATTAAAGTATATGAAGTACTAAAAAGCATAGGTAAAATTACGGTTGTGGTCGGGGTAAAAGGGCAGAACCTCAATAATATAAGACCTATAGTAGATAATGTGCTGATTTTGGATGAAAATTTTTTTGATAAATGTAAGAGAGATACGGTGGTCAGACATTAGAGCCAGGGAGTATAAATAGTGTTAAGAGGGAGCTTCTCAGACAGTTTGATGACTTGAAAAGCTCCCTTTTTGTTATGTGTGTGAGGGGATTGAAACAGTGGGAATTTGTAAAGAAACTTTTCTTTCAAGATGTCTGTGTGCGGCCATTTGCATAGCGGCGTTAGTGATACTGGCGGAAACGGCATATGCGGCAGAAAGGCAGGAGGAAACCAAAACGCTCCATAAAACGAAGACAGAAAACGGGGTGTCGGTGCGTATTGTGGGTTCCTGTGGCGGCAAGGAACGGGTGTTGATGGACTGCGCGTATGATACGGCGCAGTTTCCCTATTATTTTGACAAATATGCGGCTTTTGGCGGTAATGACGATATATTTTACCAATTTTATTTGGATCGGTTTGTCTGGGAAAAAGTCATTCATGCACAAAACCCGGACAGGGCGTATACTCTGTATTATGCCCAGAACACACTATATGACAGTGAGGATCAAGAGAAAACCGTGGGCTATGAGGGGCATCTCTGGGTTCTGGATGAGGAAACCAGAATTGTGAAGCGCCTGTTCTTTAAAAGCGATGCGCCCTATATAAAGATTGCATGGAAAAAGAACGGGCTTTCCATCAAATACGCGGACGGCAGTACACGGACCTGTACGTTGCCGGAATTATTGCAGGATCCGGCGGAGGCAGTATGCGAAAGGTGTACGCAGCTTGATTTTACAGCGAAAACGTATGCTGTTGATACCGAAAAATGCGATGCCGCGGCGGACCGTGCTTACAGGGATGCTTATTATCGGGCGCTCTGCGGCGGGCAGAGAGTCAGGACGGCAAAAGAGGGAGACGTTTATCTGAAAGAGTTCTTTGCCTATCAGGGGGATGTGGAGATGGAGGACAAAACATTTCTGAATAACCTGATAGAGAACGCGAAGTTTTATTATATGGATTTTGACGGGGATGGTCTGCCGGAGCTGGTTATGGATATTGTCGGTGACGGTCTGCATATCCTGAAATATCTGCCGGACGAAGACGTGGTGGCGCACTTTTTCGGCTATGAGAGGGTGCCCTATTTTCATCTGCTTGGTCCGGGGCAGTTGTACTACGAAAATGGTATGCTTGCCAATCAGAAGATCTGGAGATATCATGCCGTGGATGCGGATGGGCAGGATCAATGGGCTGCCTGCTTTATGGAGGACGCGGATTACAAGCCCCATAAGGAAGATGAGGATGTCTGGTGGGATACCGCCTATTGGGTTGACCTGTATGATGAGCTGGGCATGGTCCAGGTGGACAAGAAGCAGTACCGGGAAGTGACAGGCCCTTTTCTGGAGGCAGTGGAACGTGCGGTCCCAGCGAAAACATTTGAGGAGATATTCGGGGACAGAAAAGCGGAGGGAACAAAAAGAAGACGGGAAATTCCCATTGATTTTCCTTTTTACGGGGAGGAGAAGGAGCACAGGCTGGTATTGGCGGCTCCAGAAGACGGGCAAAATTCCTATGAACTGCTCTATTATGACGGGGACGGAAAGATGTTGCAGCAGATCTTCTGCGGGAAGCTGACGGAGCCTGTCACGTTTTCCTTTGACGGGCTGGCGTACGCTTCCTGGTATGACCTTGAGCTGTTTTCTGAAGGCAGCGATACGGGGCTTTTGTTCACTTGGAAGGACGGCCGTTTTTCCGCGACACCCATCGGCATACCGAGATATGAGGAGTGCCGTGGCTGTGCCATGCTTACGGCGACGGAAGACGAAGAGGTCTGTAAAAAAGAATTGTATCTTTTAAATGAGCACAGGAACAGGACAGAGAAAGCGAGAACCTATATACTCCATAAAGACACGGCCAGACTTTCGATCTGGGATGAAATCGAGAAACGCTATCTCTTTGAGGGGAAAGCGCGGCTGGATGAAGACGGAAATCCCGTCAACGAAAGATATTTTGACGCGCTTTTGTGGGATCAGCGACCGTTATTATTCGACTACAGTGAGGAGGAAACGGTCCATGTATGGGTCGGGGAAGGGCCGAAGCTACGGGAAGAGAAGGAGATTGTGGAAATCGGCAATTATGAGGACATGAGGGATGTCGCGTACAATTCGTGGCATACGGAAGAATACGAGAGCAGGGAGGCGCTTCTTGCAGAGTTCGGGTTTAGGGACAGTGAGCCCATGTACCAGTATTTCGACCAGAACGGCAGTCTGGGACTGGAATTATACATGGACGAGGACAGGGAGCAGGTGTGCGGTTTCGTCTATACGAACAGGACGAACAGCGATCTGGAAAAAGTGGTGGAAATAAACGGTTTCACCCTGCGTTCCATCCCGGAGATAAAATGGAACGGAATGGATCCTTTTGCCTTTCAGTCGGTGTATGGAACCACAGGGAAGGAACAGGAGCGTATTAAGGATTATGAGGAAAGCGTGGCATACAATGCTTTCGGAAAACCGGATTGGTTTGTGTCAAGAGGCAGGGTAGAGGGATGGTCCGCTGAGGATATGATGCAGGATATCCTGCGGATCGAATTTGTCTACCGGGAGGACGGCTCGCTGTATTACCGGCACTACTATCACACCCATCAGGCGTTTGGAACCACATTGCAGGGGCTGGACAGTTATTATGATGCGCATGGGCGGGTAATTTTTGAGAGCGGCTACATTACCCACGGATGGCTGGAATACTATTATATTTATGAGGACGGGGACGGCAGGATTGCAGACCGGCCGGCTTATGTCCTGGAGATTGACCACAATATGGGCTGTCCGTTTCCGAAAATGATAAGATGCCTGTAGAAATGCCTGCAGAAACAGATCTTTCCTTGTGTTCCCCTGTTAAAGCGTGTATAATAAATGCCATAGTGTTTATGAATGGATTTTCGGTGTAATGGCAATACTTGGTGTCAGAGGGCGACAGAGAGTGTATGGCTGCATACTGCTGCATCGTCCGATAGAAAGGAGTGTTGACCATGATACTGACGGAAAAAGAGACAACCGCACTGCGCGATTTGCAGACACAGGAAAAATCCTGTATCACAAAGTATGAGAAGTATGCCGCACAGGCGAAGGACACGGAACTGCAGAGCCTGTTCCGCACGCTGCAGCAGGATGAGCAGAAGCATTACCAGTCAATCGGACAGGCGCTTCACGGCAATGTCCCGGAATGCGACTGCAATGATACGCAGGGAAAAAATTATGCGCCGAAAGGCACATACAAGGACGGCGCGAACGCCGCGGACAAGGAACACGACTGCTTTCTTGCCACAGACTGTATCGGTACAGAGAAGCTGGTATCGGGAGAATATAATACCAATGTGTTCTCCTGTGACAATTCGGGCTTGAGGAAACTGCTTGCCGACATACAGATTGAAGAGCAGAACCATGCGGAGATGCTTTATAAGTATAAGCAGGCAAACGCGATGTCGTAGAAGCTGACTGCCGGATTGGGCATGAGTAGGAGGAATACCTTTTGAGAGATTTCTCCTACTCTATGGTTTGCATGTGAGGAAGATATGTTTAGTTTTTTAGTATGTTTACAGATTCTTACGGTTCTGGGATGCTTTGGTTTTGTCATTCTTATGACAAGACAGCGTGAGAGTGCGCTCTCTAAGCTGATGCTCTGCATTGGCTTCCTTGGCGCAATCCAAAACGCCGGGTACTTGCTGGAACTGCTCTCCAGGGATATCGGGGAAGCGATGATTGCCGTGCGTGTGGAATTTATGGGCGGCGCTTTTATTACTACCTTTCTCTTTGTGTTTACGGTAAAGTACTGCGGCTACCGCATTTCTGCAAAGCTGCAGGCCCTTATGTTCTGTCTGGACGGGCTGGTGCTTTTGTGTATCTGGGGATACCGTTACACGCCGATTTATTATTCGAGGGTTTCTTTCGTGACAGAAGGTCTTTTTCCGCATCTGATATTGGAAAAGGGGCCTCTCCATTATGTGTTTCTTGCACAGATGATCTTCCATATGGTGGGGAGTTTTGTACTTACGGTACAGGCTAACAGAAGAGTGGGAAAAGGGAAAAAGAACATCAACCTGATGGCTTTGGGATTCTGCAGTATTTTCCCGATTCTGGGATTTGTCTGTGACGAGCTGCAGTGGATCGAGGGATATGATGCGGTGCCTGCCTGTGAGGGACTCGGTATTCTGGCATTTGGAATCGTTGTAATCTTTTACCATATATTTGACATTACCATTACCGCCCACGAAGACATCATTAAATCCATGGACGAGGCTGTGCTGATTGTGGATGCGGACGGCGGGTTCCTGGAGGCGAACGATAAGGCGAAAGAACTGTTCCAGAGTCTGTCCAGGTTCAAGATGGGAGAACAGGTGTGCAGGGAGAATTTGCGGGAGATTTTTGCCTCCAATACATATTTTGAGCATATCAGCTGTAATCATATTTTTGAGGTACATGCGAATAAAATCTGGAACAACCGTGTGCTTGTGGGGTACTCTATCGTATTTGTAGACATGACCCAGAGCAGGAAGCAGCTTGAACAGATGAAGATTCTAAAGGCAAATGCGGAGAAAGCCAACCGTGCCAAATCGGAGTTCCTTGCCAGGATGTCCCATGAGATCAGAACGCCGATTAATGCGGTTCTTGGCATGAATGAGATGGTGCTGCGGGAGTCCACGGAGGAGGATGTCAGAAAGTATTCCATGGATATTAAGACATCTGCCCATGCGCTTCTCGGCGTTATCAATGATATTCTCGACTTTTCTAAAATTGAGTCGGGCAAGATGGAGATTGTGCCTGCAGAATATGAATTTAACAGTATGCTGAACGATCTGTATAATATTTTCTCCCTGCGCACACAGGAAAAGGGACTGCGGTTTGACGTGTCCGTGGATTCGACGCTTCCCTCAAAACTTTACGGGGATGATCTACGCATCCGTCAGGTGCTTGTAAACCTACTGACCAATGCGGTCAAGTATACCCGCAAGGGAACAGTCAGTTTCGAGGTGACAGGAGAGCGCGACGGCGCTGATGTGATTCTGCACTTTGCGGTGCGCGACACGGGTATTGGGATCAGGCAGGAGGATATTCCGAAGCTGTTCTCTGCTTTTGAGCGCATTGATGAGGAGAAAAACCGAAATATCGAGGGAACGGGACTTGGCATGAATATCTCCCTGCAGCTTTTAAAGCTGATGAACACAGATCTGCATGTGGAGAGTGTTTACGGGGAGGGAACCCGGTTCTTCTTTGCGCTCCGGCAGGGCGTTCTGGATGCGGAGCCGGTTGGGGACTTTCAGGAACGCGCCAGAAAAGCGGCGAGAGAGCACAATTATCATGCCGGATTTACGTCGCCGGAGGGAGAGATTCTTCTCGTGGATGACAACCGCGTGAACAGGCGGGTATTTTGCGGTCTTTTGAAGCAGACGAAGATTCACATCACGGATGTGGGGAGTGGCAGGGAGTGTCTCGACCATATCAGGCAGAAGCATTACGACCTGATTTTCTTAGACCATATGATGCCGGAGATGGACGGTATGGAAACCATGCAGAAAATGAAGGAGATGGAGGATAATCTCTGTCAGGATACGCCGGTAATCATGCTTACGGCAAATGCGATTGTTGGGGCAAAGGAGCAGTATATGGCGGCCGGTTTTGACGATTTTCTGGCAAAGCCTATCGACCAGACGAAACTGGAGCGGCTTATGATGCACTGGATGCCGCAGGAGAAGGTTCACAGCAATACATAAAGTGAAAAGAACTTCTAAAGCTCGGCAGCAAAGGCTGCCTCGCTAAGAAGTTCTAAGTTTCACTTGAGAGAATGCCTGAAATACGGGCATTCTCCACATGAAAAGGAAAGAAAGAGGGAAAGAAGGAATAACTGCCATGAGAGAAAAAATGAAAGTGAAGGTGACGGCGCCTCAGTATTCGGTTGTGTCGGGCGTGACATTCGCGCAGGTGGACGCATGGTTCGGACATACGAGAAGGGATTTGAAAATGGATATTATCTATCCGGAGGACGCGGCGAAGAAATATCCCTGCGTGGTATGGATCTGCGGCGGCGCGTGGCTGCGCATGGACCGTTCCGCACATCTGGCGTATCTGGCGGAGCTTGCGAGAAGCGGTTTTGTGGTGGCAAGTGTGGAATACCGCACGTCCAACGAGGCGAATTTCCCGGATCAGCTTACAGATGTCAAGGCGGGCATCCGCTATCTGAGAGCGCTTAGCGAGCGCTACCATATTGACACGGAGCGGTTTGGCGTGATGGGAGAGTCGGCGGGCGGCTATCTGGCTGCAATGGCTGCATTGGTGGATGACAAGGCCTATGACGTGGGAGCCTTTGCGGAATATTCCAGCAAGGTACAGGCGGCATGCCCATGGTATCCGCCCACGGATGTGACGGCGTTTCCCTACCCTTCGCCGGTGGAGGCGGCCGCGTCCATGGAATCTCTGCTGCTTGGAAAGAATGTCGCGCTGCATAAGGAGGAGGCATTAAAGATCTGCCCGGTTTCTTATGTGACGAAGGACGCGCCGCCGTTTTTCATCATACACGGGGACAACGACCACACCGTCCCTTTCAAGCAGGGAGAGATTCTGCATGATAAACTGGAGGAGGCCGGAGCTGACGTGAAACTTCTCGTCCTGGAAGGGGCGGATCACGCGGACATGCCGTTTTTCCAGGAGGAATTATGGCAGCGGATTATCAGTTTCTTCAAAGTGAAACTGGGAGAGGCAGTGCCGGTATAAGCAAACTGGGAAAGGAAAATGATGAGTTATTATTTAGTAGATTTTGAGAATGTAAAAAAGGATGGACTGGATGGCATACACAAACTGGAAGAGGAGGATAAGGTCTGCATTTTTTACAGTAAGAATGCGGACAGCATTACCTTCGACCAGCACAGAAGGATTATAGAGTCCAAAGCGCGTATTGAGTTTTGCAAAGTAGAAGTGGGCAGCAAGAACGCGCTTGATTTTCAGCTTGCCACGCAGCTGGGATACCTGATAGCGAATAAGGCGTCTGACACATACTATATTGTCAGTAAGGATAAAGGGTTTGAGATCCTGAGCAGCTATTGGAAGAGCAGAAATGTTCTGGTAACGCTGATTGCCGATATCACGGGGCGCAGCCACGACCATGAAACGCAGGAACTGCGGGAAAAACTGTCAGAAAAACTGCAGGAGATCCTAAAGGAGGATAAGGAAGTAAGCGTGGACGCGGTTTTAAAGATTGTCCAGCAGTATAAGACAAAGCAGGGGATCAGCAATGCGCTGATGAAGAAATACCCGAGCACAAATAACAAGAGGGCGAGTAAGATTTATAAGACGATCAAGCCGCTTCTGTCGGATAAGAAGGGAAGCTAAAGGTAAAACTATTTATGTCTGCAATTATCTAAGAAAATAAGGGAGGAAGGAATATGAGGAAAAAGACGTTTGTCGTAGGATTTTTGATTTTACTTACGGGCCTGATGTGCAGCGCCTGCGGAGGCGGGGCGGCTGGTTCGGAGAAACTGGAAGGGTCTTTGCAGGATATGATGGCGTCCCTTTATGCGAACGCGGATCTTGTACAGGATTTCAGGGACAATCTGGACAGCTATGAGACGATAGATTTGACGGATGACCTGGAAGTATCCATTTTGGGGACAGACCAGATTACTTACACGGAGGGCGTTGTGTCCATGCCGATGATGTCTTCCATGGCTTATCAGTGTGTGCTGCTGCGTGTGGACGAGGCGGATGTGGAGAGCGCGAAACAGGCATTAAAGGACAATGCCAATCTGGATAAGTGGGTATGTGTCAGCGCGGAGACCATGCTGATCGAGAGCAGAGGGGATGTGATCTTCTTTATTATGTGTGACAAGGACACGGCGTCTGCCATGAGCAGCGCGTTTCAGAAGCTATAGGAAATTGAACGCTCATAAGAGGTGAAGGCTAGTACGCCTTCACCTCTTTCCATAATTCATTGTAGAGATAATCCCCGTCTTCTCCGAGATACACGTAGGTTTCCAGATTGTCATACTGTGACAGGTCGGGAAAGGCGATCTCGGAATTTTTGATATCCTCCTCTTCAATCAGTTCCCTTGCCGCGACGTTCGGTGTGGAGTAGGTGATATATTCAAAATTCATCAGGGCGATATCTTCGCGGCACATAAAGTCAATAAATTTCTCCGCGTTTTCCTTATTGGGCGCGTTCTTCAAAATAACCCAGGAATCAATCCAGACGTTCGTTCCTTCTTCCGGGATCACATACACCAGATCGGGATTTTCTTTCTGGGTATAAATTGCCTCGCCGGAGTAAATCACGCCGATGGCGGCTTCCCCGCCGATCATTTTGTCACGCACCTGATCGACCACATACGCCTGTACCAGCGGCTTTTGACTGATCAAAAGATTTTTCGAAGCCTCCAGTTCTTCGGCATCCAACGTATTCATGGAATACCCGTTTCGCTTTTCGGCGACCATGAAGGCGTCACGCACAGAATCCTGCATCAGAATATTGTCTGCGTACTTTTCATCCCAAAGCTGCGCCCATCGGGTGATCGGTTCCTCCACCATAGTCTTGTTATAGAGAATGCCGACGGTTCCCCAGCAGTAGGGGACAGCGTACTTGTTTTCCGGGTCGAAGCCCCTGGACTGCTCATAATATTGAGCGCCGATATTTTTTTTCGCGTTAGGTATCTTGTCGTAATCTATTTCCGACAGCATCCCGTTCTGGATCATGCGGCTTATCATATAGTCGGAAGGACAGGCGATGTCGTAGGCGACAGCCCCCGATTCCACCTTTGGGTACATGCTCTCGTTGGTCTCAAATTCATCGTAGATTACCTTGATGCCGCTTTCTTCCTCAAACATGCGTATGGTTTCGGGATCAATGTATTCGCCCCAGTTGTAGACAATGACCTGCCCATTTACGCCCTTGTCGGAGGCGCAGCCGCACAGCGCGGCGGATGTAAGCAGGACAAGTACGGCAGCGGTTTGTCTGATATGAGTCATTCGGTGCTTTTTCATGATTGCCTCCATAAGTCCGTCGAATATGGCTTTTTTTCTTTTTTTATAAAACAGACAGTTAGTGTTCCGCCTTCTTTTTATCTGTCGGCGACAGATTGATGAGAACAAGCAGTGTAAGGACCGTCACAAAAATGAGGGACGTCAGAGCGTACATCTCCGGCTTAATTCCTTTCTTGATCTCAGTATAAATCTTTGTGGAAAGGGTGTCCACGCCGACGCCTTTGGTAAAGTGGGTGATAATGAAATCATCCAGGGACATCGTGAATGCCATCAGGAACCCGGAGAGGATACCCGGCAGCAAATCGGGAAAAACCACCTTAAAAAAGGCATGTAAGGGAGAGGAACCCAGATCGAGGGCCGCCTCATAAGTACTTACGTTTAACTGTTTCATGCGCGGCATCACGCTCAAGATCACGTAGGGAATATTAAAGGTGATATGGGACAGCAGAATGGTACCCATGCCAAATTTAATTCCAAGGCTGATATAGAGCAGCATCAGGGAAATGCCCGTTACAATATCCGCGTTCAGCATGGGGATATTCGTAATACCCATAATGACTGACTTTGCTTTCCGTTTCATGCCGGTCATGGCGATACAGGCCACCGTCCCGATCACCGTGGCAATCAGGGAAGAGACAAGCGCAATGAGCAGCGTGTTAAATAATGCCCGCAGAATTTCCTCATTCTGAAAAAGAGCAATATACCACTTAATGGTAAAGCCGCCCCACTTTGCCCGGGTTTTGCTCTCGTTAAAGGACAGCACTATGAGAATGCCGATAGGGGCGTACAGAAAAAGGATAATCAGGGCTATGTAAATTCTTTTAAGAATGGTTTTCATAGCATGGAGCCCTCCCCGTCTTTATCGAAAACAGCGGATAAAACCATGTTGACCAGAATAAATATCATAAGTACCATGGAAAGGCCGCTGCCCAGATGCCAGTTGGATGTGCGCGTAAATTCCTGTTCGATAACGTCACCGATCAGCAAAAGCTTTCCGCCGCCAAGGAGGGAGCTGATGACAAAGGTGGTAAGCGCCGGAATAAATACCATGGTAATACCGCTGATAATGCCGGGAATAGAAAGCGGCAGAATAATGCGGACAAAAGTATATACGTTGTTGGCGCCCAGGTCGTGGGCGGCGTTTATCACATTCATGTCAATCTTTGACAGCGCGTTATACAGGGGCAGCACCATAAAAGGCAGGAAATTGTATACCATGCCAAGGATGATTGCCGCGGGCGTATTGATGATCTTTAGGGCAGGCAGATGCAGAAAAGAAAGCACATGATTAATGACGCCGTTTTTCTCCAGCAAAGTCTGCCATGCGAGCGTGCGAAGCAGAAAATTCATCCACATGGGCAGAATAAAGACCAAAATGATAAAATTATGCCGCTTTACCTGTACACGGGCCAGAATCATTGCCAGCGGATAGGCGAGCAGAAAACAGACCAGCGTGCTGATCAGGGAAAGCAGAAGCGATACACGTAACGCCTTTGCATGCCCGGCAGCGGCGATGGCGGTGATATTGTCGAGGGTGAAGGCGCCCGTCTGGTCTGTCAGGCCATAGTATAGGATCATGCCGAGGGGCACGATAATAAATATCACAGACCAGATAATGTATGGCGTGGAAAGCCACTTGTTTTTAGATGTCAATGATTACCGCCTCCTCGTCTTCAGATTCCGGTTTGTTCATAATCTGGATATTAAAAGGGTCTACCCGGATGCCTACCTCTTTTCCGACCGGGAACAGGGTGGTAGAGTGTACCAGCCATTCAAAGCCGCATGCCTGCACTTCCATTTCATAGTGGACACCCTTAAAGATTAAGTGGCTCACAACGCCTTGGATAGTCCCCTCCGAAGGCTCCACTAAAATTACGTCCTCCGGCCGGATAACCACATCCACAGGACGGTTACTGCCAAAGCCTGTGTCCACACAGTGAAAGCGGGTACCCAGAATGTTTACCAGCTTATCCTCGATCATGGTGGCGGGGATGATATTGCTGTCCCCGATGAAATCCGCCACAAAGGCATTTTCCGGCTCATTGTAGATGGACTCCGGGCTTCCGATCTGCTGGATGTAACCCTGGTTCATGACTACGATGGTGTCGGACATGGTAAGCGCTTCTTCCTGATCGTGGGTGACGTAGACAAACGTGATGCCAAGCTCATTTTTCATGCGGATCAGCTCGTACTGCATTTCCTGCCGCAGTTTTAAGTCAAGGGCCCCCAGCGGTTCATCCAGAAGAAGTACTTTCGGCTCGTTGACAATGGCGCGGGCGATGGCGATCCGCTGCTGCTGTCCGCCGCTTAAAGAGTCGGGCATACGGTTTTCGTAGCCGTCCAGATTTACCAGTTTCAGCGCGTAGCGGATTTTATCGTCTATGTAGCTCTTTGATTTTTTCTTTATTTTCAGACCAAAAGCGATGTTTTCCGCTATGGTCATATGGGTGAAAAGCGCGTACTTCTGGAAAACAGTGTTCAGCTGCCGTTTGTTCGGCGGAATCTGCGTGATGTCTTTTCCGTCAAAGACCACCCGCCCTTTGTCAGGGACGGTAAAGCCGCCCAGAATGCGCAGCGTCGTAGTCTTGCCGCAGCCGCTGGGCCCCAGAAGCGTGACAAATTCATTCTCGTGGATATTTAAATTCAATTCGTCCAGAACCATCTGTCCGTCAAAGGATTTCGATATATCAATCAGTTGAATCAGTTCTTTGTTCATGGGAGTGAGCCCTCCAATTGTTTTCTTCTGTAAAAAATCGTCGCTCGGCAGCGACGATTCAGAGAATGCTCCGCATTCTCCCTGAATGGTTTACGCTGTCGCAATTTCCTGCTATAATAAAACAATTTCCGAGTCCGCGGAGCGGATCTCGCAATCGAGCTTTGCTCGATTTGTTAAAAGTTTGGCGGGGTGCTGATCCACAAAAAGACAGCGCCGCTTTTGCCGTTGGCCTTGATGTAGTGCTCCGAGTCCGGGGTGAAGTAGAAGGCGTCCCCTTTTCCGGCGCGGATGCTCCGGTTTCCCACGATGACTGTGATGGAGCCGGAGAGTACATAGCCGAACTCCTCACCCTCATGGGGCAGGTCGGGATAGGTGGAACCATTCTTTTCCAGAGTAACGCGGATCGGTTCCATCCTGTTTTTCTGGGCGTTTGGAATGATCCATTCGATTTTGTTGTGCAGCTCTGAGTCCGTCTTTTCAAAGAAATCATCCTTGCCAAAGACGATCTGTTCGTCCCCGGCATCGTTAAAGAAATCTTTCAGGCTGGTGCCGAGACACTGCAGAATATCTATCAAAGTAGCGATAGAGGGCGAAGTGAGATCGTTCTCCAACTGGCTGATAAATCCCTTTGACAGCTCGCACCGGTCCGCAAGCTCTTCCTGTGTCAGCCCTTTTTTATTCCGCAGTTCCTTAATTTTATTGCCCAGATCCATCCGGGCGGAAGTATTGTCCATGATGTCCCCCATGTCTCACAATAATTCAGTAAAAATAAACTTAAAGTTTACTAAAACTAAACATACATTGAATCCCATTATACTAGATTGTTTGTGTATGTCAATGGGGATTTGTAAAAAACAAGATATGTTTATCAAAAAAGGGAAGAATCGGAAGAAAAGGATTAACAAGTTTCGGAATTTATGATAAAATTCTGCTAAAGACAAGGGCGCCGGACGACGAGAAGGACGTGCCCCGAATATGGAGGAACAGCATGAACCAGGACAAATATGTGGCGTATGTGTCTACTTACACGACGGCAAAGGAAGATAACTACGGAATCAAGATTTATGATGTGGATATGCAAAACGGCAGGATGACGGAGAAGAATCAGGTGGAGATTACAAATTCTTCTTATATCACCATCTCCCATAACGAAAGGTATCTCTATTCCATCACGGATTTTGGGGTGGAGGCGTATCAGATTTTGCCCGGCGGTGATCTGGAAGTGATCAACCAGGGAACGATCAACGGCATGAGAGGCTGTTATCTTTCCACGGATTACGAGGATAAACTCCTCTTTGTGGGCGGCTACCACGACGGTAAGATCACAGTGCTGCGCCTGAGAGAAGACGGCGGCATCGGTGAGATCACAGACGAGATCTACCATAAGGGACTGGGCAGTATCGCAGAGCGCAATTTCAGGCCCCATGTGAACTGTGTAAAGATGACAAGGGATAACCACTATTTATGCGCCGCGGATTTGGGGCTCGACCATGTGAATGTGTACCGGGTTGACCATGTGAGAGGTAAATTAAAGCCTATCGACATGATCCGCAGCGAGCAGGAATCCGCACCCCGCCATTTGAAATTTTCGAAAGACGGACATTTTCTCTATATTGTCCATGAACTGAAAAACTACATTGACGTTTACACTTATGAGGAGAAAAACGGGAATCCAGAGTTTGAGAAGATCCAGACTGTTTCCACGCTGAATGATTATCACGCGGGCGGTTCCGCGGCCAGTGCGCTCAACATTTCGGAGGATTTCAAGTATCTGACAAGCTCAAACGCCGGAGATAACAGCGCCATTGTTTATAAGATAGACCAGAAGACGGGGATGCTTACAAAAGTCTTCTGCCTGCCGATCAGTGGGGATTACCCGAAGGACGCGACGCTCTTCCCGGACAACAGGCATCTCGTTTCCTTAAACCACGAATCGGACACCATGACTTTCTTTAATGTGGACTTAAAAAATGGGCTGCTTATCATGAACGGTAAGGAAATTAAGGTGGAACAGCCAAACTGTATTATTTTCCACAAACTGAGGCAGTGAAGTGTGTGAGAAGTCACGGATTTGAGATTCTGCCATATAAAGCCGCATAGACAGGAATCCTTCTGCATATACATTTACCAGTATAAGCAGGAGGATTTTTTATGGATATATTACAGAATAGTACATATGACCTGTATAAAGATATACAGCGCAGGACGGGCGGAGAAATCTACCTGGGCGTGGTGGGGCCGGTCAGGACGGGAAAATCTACTTTTATCAAACGCTTTATGAACCTTCTGGTACTTCCCTACATGGAGGATGAGAACGAGAGGGAGAGGGCGCAGGACGAGATGCCGCAGAGCGCGGGCGGTAAGACCATTACAACCACGGAGCCGAAGTTTATTCCAAAGGAAGCGGCGCATGTAAAGCTGGGTGCGGACATTGATGTGAAAGTTCGTCTGATCGACTGCGTGGGCTACATGGTGGACGGCGCGGCGGGGCATATGGAAAAGGAAGCGGAACGCATGGTCAAGACGCCCTGGTCAATGGAGGAGATTCCCTTCACGAAGGCGGCGGAGATCGGCACCAGAAAGGTGATTCGGGACCACTCTACGATTGGAATCGTAGTGACCTGTGACGGGTCCTTCGGGGAGCTTCCAAGGGAGAGTTTTCTGGAGGCGGAGGAGCGGACGATCAAGGAGCTGCAGGCGCTTGGGAAACCCTATATTGTGCTCTTGAACTCTGAAAAGCCGTACGCGGAGGAGACGAGAAACCTGGCTGACGAGATCAGCGAGAAATATCAGGTGACGGTTATGCCCATCAACTGTGAGCAGCTGAAGAAAGAGGATATCAACCACATTATGGAGAACATCCTCTATGAGTTCCCGCTCACCATGATCGAGTTTTACATGCCAAAGTGGGTGGAAATGCTGCCTTTTGACCACAAGATGAAGAAGGATATCATCGCGCAGCTGAAAGCGCTGATGAACGATCTGAACCATATCAGGGATATCACGGCTGACCGTTTTACGGTGGAGAGCGAGTATATCAGAAAGTGCAAACTGGACGGCATTGATATGTCCGACGGCAGCGTGCGTATTGTTCTGGATGTGGACGACGCTTACTACTATGAAATGTTGAGCGACCTGGTGGGAGAGTCCATAGAGAGCGAGTACCAGCTTCTCGCCACGCTGCGGGAGATGGCGAAGATGAAGCGGGAGTATGTGAAGGTGCTGCACGCGCTGGAGGCAGTGCGCTATAAAGGCTACGGCGTGGTAATGCCAGACCGCGAGGAGATCGTGTTAGAGAAGCCGGAGCTGATCAAGCAGGGCAATAAATTCGGCGTAAAGATCAAGGCGGAAAGCCCCAGCATCCATATGATAAAGGCGAGCATTGAGACGGAGATCTCGCCCATTGTGGGGACGGAGGAGCAGGCGAGGGATCTGATACAGTTTATCTCCGATGCCGATACCGGCGAGGAGGGCATCTGGGCGACAAATATTTTCGGTAAGACGGTGGAACAGCTTGTCAACGACGGCATCACCGGCAAACTTTCCATGATCAACGAGGAGAGCCAGATCAAACTGCAGGAGACCATGCAGAAGATCGTCAACGACTGCAACGGAGGAATGGTGTGCATCATAATCTGACAGTTTTAATTGCGCATCTGCTTTTTCTGTGATATCTTACTAAATGGATGAAATTTTTGGGCCGTGCGCCGGGATGTTTCGTTTCCGGGCTGCGGCCCATGTTTGATGGAAAAACTTTCAGACGGTAAGCGGGTTGGTTGTGGTGACAGGGGGTAATGATGCAGATCATACAGATTCTTTGGGAGCGGCGGACCTTTTTTGCGGCCTGTCTGCTGGAGCATATCAGAATTTCCCTGACGGCGGTGGTGTGCGCGGGCGTGCTGGGGATTCTGCTGGGTGTTTTTATCAGCGGACATAAAAAACTTGCGGGCGCGGTTCTGGGTGTGGTGAATGTGGTTTATACCATACCGTCCATCTCCCTTCTGGGATTCCTGATTCCTTTTACGGGCATCGGCAATAAGACGGCCATCATTGCACTGACTGTTTACGGCCTGCTCCCGATTGTCAGGAATACTTACACGGGACTTACGAACGTGGACGCAGGCATTCTGGAGGTGGCGGAAGGTCTTGGCTCGGATGGCAGACAGATGATGTTTCGTATCCGTTTCCCGTTGGCGCTTCCTGTGATCATCAGTGGTTTCCGAAATATGGTGGTGATGATCATTGCCATGGGCGGCATCGCCTCCTTTATCGGGGCGGGCGGACTCGGCGCGGCGATTTACCGCGGCATCACCACTTACAATATGACGCTGACGGCGGCGGGCTCGGTACTGATTGCGCTTCTGGCGCTGCTAAGCGACTGGCTGCTTGCGAGAGTACAGAAGATGGTGAACAGGAGGTACGGCATTGAGCAGGGCGATTGAAATACGGAATGTGTCGGCGGCCTATGGCAGCCACGAGGTGCTGCGGCGGGTATCTCTTGACGTGGAGCAGGGAGAGTTTCTTGTGATCATCGGTCCGTCGGGGTGCGGGAAGACAACGCTCCTCAAGCTGATCAACGGTCTTGTGCTGCCTGCGGCGGGAGAGGTGCTGGTGGAAGGCGAGCGGCTGTCGGCGTGCAGCCTGACCGATCTGCGAAGAAGGATCGGTTATGCTGTGCAGGGCGCCAAACTGTTTCCGCACATGACGGTGCAGGATAATATATGTTATGTTCCCTGCCTCGACAAAAAGATGTCGAAGGAGGACAGGCGTATGATGGCGGAGAGAATGCTTGCGATGGTGGAGCTTCCAAAAGAACTGGCGGGACGGTTTCCCAGGCAGCTTTCCGGCGGGCAGAAACAGCGGGTGGGCATCGCCAGGGCGATGGCGGCGTCCCCGGATATCCTGCTGATGGACGAGCCTTTCGGGGCGGTGGACGAAATCACGAGACGCACACTGCAGGGGGAGCTTTCCGACCTGCAGAAAAGAACGGGCATAACAATCGTGTTTATCACCCATGATATAGAGGAGGCGTTCAAGCTGGGCAGCCGCATTTTAATTATGAAAGACGGCATGATCTGGCAGGAAGGCGGCAGAGTGGAACTTTTGGAGAAACCGAGGGATGCGTTTGTAAGGCAGCTGCTTTGCGGCGCGTAAGAAATGCGACGGAATGGAGGAGAATATGAAAAGTACGAAGGGAATCAAGAAGGGAATTGCGGTGCTGGCATTGGCGGGCATGGTCTGCGGGCTTGGCGCCTGCGGAGAAAAGGAGACGATCAAGATTGCGTCAAAGCCCATGACGGAGCAGTATATTCTGACGGAGATACTGGCGCAGCTGATTGAGGACGGGACGGATTATGAAGTGGAGATCACAAAAGGCGTGGGAGGCGGCACCACAAACATCCATCCCGCGCTTGTGAAAGGAGAGTTTGACCTGTACCCGGAGTACACCCGGTCGGCGTGGCTGAACGTGCTGAAGAAAGAGGAGATGGAGAAGGACGACGATAAGCTCTACGAGGAACTGTTGGCTGAGTATGACGCCCTGGGTCTGACGTGGACGGGACTGTACGGTTTTTCCAACACTTATGGGCTGGCGGTCAGACAGGATACGGCAGAGCAGTACGGGCTTTCTACCTATTCGGAGCTGGCGGCGGCTTCCGGGGAGCTGGTGTTTGGCGGCAATCCGGATTACATTGAGCTGGAAACCGGGTATCCCCGGCTCTGTGAAGCGTACGGTATGCAGTTTAAGGACACCGTACAGATGGAGATTGCATTGAAATATGAGGCGCTAAAGAATGAAGAGGTGGATGTGATCAACGCGTTCACGACGGATGCGCAGCTTGCCGCCAACAATCTGGTGCTGCTTGCGGACGACCGGGTTTTCTTTGAGACCTATGATGCCGGAACGGTTGTGAGAAAGGATGCGCTGGAAAAGTACCCGAAGCTGCGGGGCGTTCTTGAGAAAATGAACGGGCTGATTACCGAGGCCGAGATGCAGCAGATGAATTATGAGGTGGAAGTGAACGGCAGGGAAGACAAGGACGTAGCGAGGGAGTTCCTGGAGAACAAGGGACTGCTCGGACACTGACGGCCTGGCAGGGATGGTACAGAGGCGGAAGAGATGCTTCGTGGGAAGGGAGCAGGAATGCAGGAGCGTACAAGAAGAATCTGGATGACAATATGCGGGGTGCTGATCTGCGGGTTCAGCGTCGGGATGTTCAATTTCTCGGCGCTGGGCCTTGACCCGTTTCAGGTTTTTGTGCATGGGATTTTCCATATTCTGCCGGAGGGGGCGCCGGGCTTCGGCACGGTGTACGCGGCGATCAATCTGCTGATGCTGATCGTGATTTTTCTGGCGGACAAAAAGAAGATCGGGCTTGGCACGGTGATCAACATTTTCCTGCTGGGCTATGTGGTGGAGTATTCCTCCCTGCTTTTTGAAAAATTGATTCCGGAACCGTCTTTTGTTGTGCGGTTTGTGTTTTTAATCCTCGGCATTGTGATCATGTGCTTTTCCTCCGCCCTCTATTTCACGGCGGATATGGGCGTGTCTACATATGATGCCGTGTCTCTGATCCTCTCGGAAAAGAGACAGTGGAAATTTCAGTTCTGCCGGATATCCTCTGATTTATTCTGCACCATTGTGGGTTTTATTTTCGGGGCGACTGTGGGAATCGGTACGGTGGTGACGGCGTTCTTTATGGGACCGTTAATCGCGTTCTTTAACAGGACGGTGGCGGAGCCGATGCGGTATGGGAAGAAAACGGGGAAATAATGCTTGACTTTTGTAAATAACATTGCTATGATTTTTACATAGCAATGAAATTCTAACGGAAAAACGTTCAAACAATCTATTTTTCTTTGGGACGCTTTTACAGTGTCTTATCTGTTTTAGAATCCTTGCTTATAATTCAATGATTGGGCAGGCGGGGACTAAAACAGACTTTCGTTGTAGGGGAAGTTTCCTGCCGCCTTAGACGAAAGGAGAAAATATGGAGACAAAAGATGTAGTAATGCAGGAAGTGGACGGGTATACGCCGGTTTACCGGGTGTATAAGGACCGGGTATTCAGAATGCTGTTTAAAGAAAAAGAGCGGCTGCTGGAGCTGTATAATGCGCTGAACAAAACAGCATATACAGACGAGACGGAACTGACGGTCAATACACTGGAAAATGTCATTTATATGAAAATGAAGAATGACGTTTCGATGATACTTGGCTGTGATATGTGTCTGTATGAGCATCAGTCGGGATATTGTCCGAACATGCCGCTTCGGGGATTTTTATATTTTGCTGATTTATATAAAAAGTATCTCGGAGACACGGAGCTGAGTACAAACCGTAAGATTATGCTGCCGACGCCCCGATATGTGGTTTTCTATAATGGGCTGGACAGGCGGGAGGAAACGTTCACACAGTATTTGTCGGAATCTTTTGCGGGAGATGAAGGCTGCATTGAAGTGACGGTAAGGACATATAATATCAACTATGGGCATAACAGGGAACTGCTTGAAAAGTGTCCGACGTTAAATGGTTATGCAAAGTTTGTATCTATGGTCAGAGAAAATCTGGAGATGATGGAACTGCCAAAAGCGGTGGAACATGCGGTGACAGAATGCATTCGGCAGGATATTCTGAAAGATTTTCTTGTGGCGCAGAGAAACGAGGTGGTTGCAATGTCGATTTATGAGTACAATGAAGAATATGCGATGCGTGTGACCTATGAGGACGGAGAAACTGCGGGCTATATACGGGGAAAAGAGGACGGAAAGGCAGAGGGTAGAGGACAGATCCTGATACATAATATTGAGGCAGCTATGAAGAACTTTGGGATCAGTCTGGAAAAAGCGTGTGCCGGACTGGATGTCACTGTGGAGGAATATCAGCGTGTGAAAGCACAAAATGTTCGGACAGATTAAAAGGCGGCGTGCTTTTATGCGTCACAGGCAAGGGAACTCTGGCATGGGGAACACTCATTTCAGGGTTCTTTTTTCGCCATCTGGTTGAGCTTTTACCTGTGTTTCAACATACGGGTTATTGTGGAACCAAAGGTATCTTGTTATGATTAGAAGCAACAGGGCAGATGCGAACGGAGGAAAGAAATTTGAGTGACAGCATAGGAACGATCATCATGAAAAAGAGGAAGCAGTTGGGCTACACCCAGCAGAAGATAGCCGATTGTCTGAACGTCTCCTTTCAGGCGGTCTCCAAGTGGGAGAACGGCACGGCATATCCCGATATCAGTCTCTTGCCGCAGCTTGCGTATATTCTGGGTACGACGACGGATACCCTCTTGGGGTACAGCGCCGCGCCCATGACGGATTATGAGCGGCGGTATGAGAAAGAGGCGTATTACTGGGGGCTGCAGCCCAACGAGCTGTGTTATGAGATTATGAAAATCAAGCCGCCCGTAAAACCTTACCGTGTTCTGGAGATCGGCTGCGGGGAGGGGAAGGATGCGGTTTTCCTTGCAAAAAACGGCTATCTTGTCACTGCCTTCGACGCCGCACAGACAGGGATTGACAAGGCGCGCAGTCTGGCAAAACAGCATGGGGTACAGATTGATTTCTTTCAGGCGGATGTGCTGGATTACAGGCCGGACACGTCCTTTGACATTGTGTTTTCCAGCGGGGTGTTCCACTATATCCCGAAAATGCTGCGGGGAGAGGTGATTTCCGGCCTCAAGGAACACACGGCAGTCGGGGGCATCCATGCGGTCAATGTCTTTGTGGATAAGCCCTTTATTGATCCGGCGCCGGACCGGGAGCCGATAGAGGTCGAGCGGGGCAGCTGGCGATCCGGGGAACTGCAGGGGCTGTACCATGACTGGCTCTTTCATGCCGGTGACGAAATCATATTTGACTGCGACAGCGGCGGCGTGCCGCATCAGCACTGTATGGATATTCTGATTGCGGAGAAAATGGATGTCAAACCGGGGAGAGTGTGATATACTTACCATAAAAAAGGAAAGGCGGTAAGCATATGAATCCTGTATATGATAAACTCTTAAAATGTTATGACTGCTACAAGGCAAAAATCGACTTCGAGCCGAAGGTGGCTGTGGTTTTAGGTTCAGGGCTTGGCAATTTTGCGAAGGTGGTGGATGTGAAGGCGGAACTTCCCTACAGCGAGATTGAGGGATTTCCCGTATCCACCGTGCCGGGACATGCCGGAAAATTTATATTTGGTTATATCAATGAAGTGCCTGTTGTCCTGATGCAGGGACGGGTGCACTATTACGAGGGATATCCGATCACGGACGTGGTATTGCCTGCCCGTCTGATGAAGATGATGGGGGCGGAAGTGCTTTTCCTGACGAATGCTTCCGGCGGTATCAACCCGTCATTCCACGCGGGCAGTCTGATGCTGATTCAGGATCATATTTCCCTGTTTGCACCGAATCCGCTGATCGGACCGAATATTGAAGAACTCGGCACCAGATTCCCGGATATGTCCCATGTCTACGACGAGGATTTACAGGGGATAATCAGGGAGACGGCAAAAGAGAATGATATCGAACTGTTTGAGGGCGTGTACGCGCAGCTTACGGGGCCTTCCTTTGAGTCTCCTGCAGAGATCCAGATGCTGCATAAGCTGGGGGCAAGCGCGGTCGGTATGAGCACCGTTGTGGAGGCGATTGCGGCGAACCATATGGGCATGAAGATCTGTGGCGTATCCTGTGTCAGCAATCTGGCCGCGGGTATGAACAGCGCGCCTTTGACCCACGAGGAGGTACAGGAGGCGGCGAACGCGGTGGCGCCCAAGTTTGAGAAGCTGCTGGTGGAGTCCATCACGAAGTTTAAGGCGTTTATTTAAAGTTTCAGAATAAGGCGGCTGTGATTGGAGGGCCAAAAAGGAAGCGCTTATGAGAGAGAGTAAAAGGCTGACAGCAGACGGCATACATGAATTGGTTAAGGCGGCGATAGAGGCGAGAAGGAAATCCTACTCGCCTTATTCCCATTATCAGGTAGGGGCGGCTTTGCTCACCGCGGACGGGCAGATCATTCGAGGATGCAATATCGAGAATGCGGCTTACGGACCGAGCAACTGTGCCGAGCGGACGGCGTTTTTTAAGGCGGTCAGCGAAGGGATGCGGGAGTTTGAGGCGATTGCCATTGTGGGAAGCCCCGAGGGGGAGGAAGTGACGCAGTACGCCTATCCCTGCGGCGTCTGCAGACAGGTGATGCGGGAATTCTGTGAGCCGTCACAGTTTCAGATTATTGTGGCGAAGTCGGAGGAGGACTACCGCGTGATGACGCTGGCGGAGCTTCTTCCCGAGGGGTTCGGGCCGGAAAATTTGCGATGGCAATGAGCAGTGCCAAAGGTGACAGGGACAAACCGACTGCTTGCAGGCGGATTTGGCTGTGGTAGCTTTGATAGGGCGATGCCCGCGAGCGAGGAAAACCGTAGGTTTTTCGAGCGGCACTGCGGCATACAACAAATAGAATAGAAAGGGCAAAGACCATGAACTATAAATTTTACAACGCAAAAATTCTTACCATGAAAACGACAGATATTATGGAAGGGGAACTCTGGGTACAGGACGACAAAATCCTGTATGTGGGGGAAGGCGGCGACGAGACGGCGGTCTGCCGGTCTCTTTCCATGGAAAGCATTCGCTGGGACAGGGAGATCGACTGTGGCGGGAATCTCCTGATGCCGGGCTTCAAGGATGCCCATACCCATTCCGCCATGACGTTTCTGCGCTCTTACGCGGACGATCTGCCGCTGCAGGACTGGCTGTTTCAGCAGGTGTTCCCGATGGAGGATAAGCTTGACGGGGAGATGATTTATCATCTCACAAAGCTGGCGGTACTGGAATATCTGACCAGCGGCATCACTTCCATTTTTGATATGTACTTAAACCCGGAGGCGACGGCGAAGGCATGTGTGGAAATGGGGATGCGGTGCGTGCAGGTCAGCGGCGCCAGCGGACAGGAAGGGTTTGAAGATTCTCTTGCAAAGATGGAGGAGCGGTACCATACCTTAAATGCGTTAGATCCCCTGCATTCCTACTTTATCGGCTTCCATGCGGAATACACATGTTCCAAGGCGCTTTTAGAACAGGTGTCTGCCATGGCGCACAAATATCAGGCGCCGGTATTTACACATCTTAGCGAGACAAAGGCGGAGGTGGAGGGCTGTAGGGAACGCTACGGCATGTCCCCGGTAAAACTGCTTAATTCCCTTGGCATGTTTGATTACGGCGGGGGCGGCTACCACTGTGTCTGGATGGATGAGGAGGATATGGATATCTTTGCGAAATGGGGGTTGAGCGTTGTCACGAATCCCGGCTCCAACACGAAGCTGGCAAGCGGTATCGCGCCGATTTCTGCGTATCTGAAGCGGGGGATTAATGTGGCGGTCGGCACGGACGGCCCGGCAAGCAACAACTGTCTCGACATGTTCCGGGAAATGTTTCTGGTCACGGGGCTTGCCAAGCTGAGGGAGCAGGACGCGGCGGCTGTGGACGCGCTGGAAGTATTGAAGATGGCGACGGTGAACGGCGCAAAGGCTATGAATCTGCCGGACACGGACGTGCTGGATGCTGGGAAGCAGGCGGATGTGATTATGATTGATTTACACCAGCCGAATATGCAGCCGCTCAATCACATCGCGAAAAATCTGGTATACAGCGGCAGTAAGCAGAATGTGAAAATGACGATGGTCCGCGGACAGATTTTGTATGAGAACGGGCAGTTTGCGAAAGATATAGATGAGGAAGAAATTTATGGAAAGGCGAATGAGATTATAAACAATCTCAAGTGAGGATGGACGCTTTTATATTTATATGCCTGATCCTGCTTGCCATCGTGCTTGTGATGACAAAGGAGTATGTGGACAGCAGGAGGTTTTTGGAAAGAAGACTGCAGGAGATTTATGCGGGTTACGGCAAGCCGCCCGGGCGAAGCTACGGGGCGGAGGAACTTGCCCATATCAGCAAGTATTACGAGAAACACAGGACGGCCGACCAGATCGACGATATCACATGGAACGATCTGTATATGGATGCGGTGTATCAGCGGATGAATACCTGTCTTTCGGCGGCGGGCGACGAATATCTGTACTACAGGCTGAGGACGCCCACGGCGGATGCTGACGAGCTTGAAAAAATGGAACAGCGAATCGCGCTTTTTATGGAGCGGGAGGAGGAGCGGCACAGGCTGCAGCGGATTTTTTTCATGCTCGGGCGGACGGGACGGCACTCCATTTACGAGTATCTGGATCATCTGGACCTGCTCGGGGAGCGGAAAAGCGACAGATACTTTTTCTGGGATATTCTTGTTTTGCTCAGTATAGGGGGTATGTTTGTTTCCCTGCCGGTGGGGATTGTCTGTCTGTTCGGGGTTCTGTGCCATAATCTGATTGACTATTTTAAGGAATACCGGCAGATTGAGCCGTATATCACCAGTTTCGCCTATGTGAGAAGACTTTTAAAGGGCGGGGAGGAACTCGGGAAAGCGGAAATCGGCGGGATCCGGGAGGAGCTTACAGCGGTCAGGGAAGCATGCCAAAGCCTGCGGGGATTTATGAAAAGCTCTTATCTTGTTTCCGGCGCCAGACAGGGGGGCAGTAATCCTCTGGAAGTATTGTTTGACTATCTGCGGATGCTGTTTTATATGGATCTGATCCGCTTTAACAAGGCGCTGCACGACTTGCAGAATCACATGAAAGAGGTAGACTTGCTGATCACTGTGACGGGTGAGCTTGAGTGTGCGGTGGCGGTCGGCTCTTTCAGGAAAAGCCTTGAGCAGGGGTGGTGTGTGCCAGGGCTTTATGAGAATGAGGGGAAAAGACTTTTCCTGTGTGCCAAGAGGCTGTACCATCCGCTGCTTCGTGAGGCAGTGCCGAACGATTTGGACGTGAAAAGAGGGGTGCTGCTGACCGGATCAAACGCTTCGGGAAAGTCTACTTTCCTGCGGGCGGCAGCGGTGAACGCGCTGCTTGCGCAGACGGTGCACACCTGTGCGGCTGCAAGTTTTGAAGCGCCTTTTTACCGCATTTATTCTTCCATGTCCCTTCGGGATGACCTGGCGGGCGGCGACAGTTATTATATGGTGGAAATCAAATCCATCAAGCGAATAATTGACCAAGTTAGTCAGGACAAGGGACGGCCGGTGCTCTGTTTTGTAGATGAGGTGCTCAGGGGAACTAACACGGTGGAGCGGATTGCAGCTTCCACGCAGATTATGAAAAAACTGGCGGAAGGGCATGCGCTCTGTTTTGCGGCGACTCATGATGTGGAGTTGACGAAACTGCTGGAACGGGAATATGATAATTTTCACTTTGAGGAGAGGATCGAGGAGAACGATATCTATTTTCCTTATAAATTGATGGAGGGCCCGGCGTCCACCAGAAACGCTATCGCGCTTCTTCGGATGCTAAAGTATGACGAGCATATTACCGCGGCGGCGGAGGCGATGGCGGAGCGTTTTTTGCGGAGCGGGAGCTGGAATGGAGGTTAGCGTGAAAGTAACAATTTACACGGACGGCGCGGCGCGCGGGAACCCGGAAGGCCCGGGCGGTTACGGCACGGTGCTGCAATATATTGACGCAAAAGGAACGCTTCACGAGCGGGAGTATTCCGCCGGGTACAAAAAGACGACCAACAACCGGATGGAACTGATGGCGGCGATTGTGGGCCTGGAGGCGCTCACAAAGCCATGCGAAGTGCTTCTTATTTCTGACTCCAAATATGTGACGGACGCCTTTAACCAGCACTGGATTGAGGGGTGGCTTGCCAGGGGGTGGAAAACGGCAGGAAACAAGCCTGTCAAAAACATAGACTTGTGGGAACGCCTGCTTCGCGCCATGGAACCGCACCGGGTCACTTTCCAGTGGGTAAAGGGACACGACGGGCACCCGGAGAACGAGCGGTGCGATAAGCTTGCCACCACGGCGGCGGACGGTACGGAACTGCTTGACGATACCTTCTGATTGGTGGTATCATAGCTGTAAGTGTAATTGGAGAAAGCGGTTTCGGACGGGTTCTTTCGTCGGAAGCGAAGCAATTTGGAAAGAGAAGGATGTGGAAAGATGACAAACTTAATTCTATTTGTAAACTCGTTTTTATCGTATCTGCTTCTGTTTGCATTGATTGTTGCGCTGGTGATTGTGGCGTGCGTAATCGGCGTGAAATGGAGAAAGAGCAAGGACGCGAAAGCGGCTTTGGAAACGCCTGCGGATGCGGCGGACGGAAGTACAACGGCATAGCATTTTAAGGTGCATTGATTAAAAACGGAAGGGTGTTCAGCGTTGAACGCCCTTCCTTCTTATCCGCGGACCGAAGTGGGACGGAGACCGCGAATGAGAGATGCGAAGCATCTATATGATAAAGGAATTAGGAGTTAAAATGAAAAAATATACTACCATTCTTTGGGATCTGGACCAGACACTTCTTAACTTTGATCTTTCCATGGAACATGCGCTGCGGGCGGTGTTTGACCAGTACGGGCTGCCCATCGACGAAAAGATTGCGGCGCGCTACGACGCCATAAACAGGAGTTACTGGCTTCGACTGGAATCGGGGGAACTGACCAAGGAGCAGGTGACGGTGGGGCGTTTTTGCACGCTGTTTGAAGAGCTTGGAATCACCCATGTGGCGCCGGAGCAGGTCAATTTGGATTATCAGAGGGAATTGGGAAATGTCTTTTTCTATATGGACGGCGCGAAAGAACTCGTCGTGCTGTTAAAGGAAAAGGGATACCGGCAGTATGTGGTGACCAATGGGGTCAATACGACGCAGGCAAGCAAAATGAAGCTGTCGGGGCTTGACAGGATCATGGACGGGGTGTTTGTGTCAGAGCTTATGGGATATCCCAAGCCGAGAAGAGAATATTTTGACGCCTGTTTCGCGGCGCTGCCCGGTGTGACACGGGAGGAATGTATTCTGGTGGGGGATTCCCTGACAAGCGACATGAGGGGCGCCCAGAACGCGGGCGTGGCTTCCTGCTGGTTTAATCCCACGGGCAGGATGAAGGATGTGGAAGTGCGCACAGACTACGAGATCCGCCGTCTGGAGGAACTTGTCTCAATTTTGGAGCGGGGTTAATACAATGGCAAAATCAGCGAAGCAGAAACAGAAATTATTGTATCTTATAAAAATATTGACGGAGCAGTCTGACGAGGAGCACTGCATGAGCGCGCAGGCGCTGATCGACGCGCTGGCGGCGTACGATGTGAAGGCGGAGCGAAAAAGTATTTATGATGACATCGCCCAGCTGATTGATTTCGGGTATGATATCGTGCTGGTCAAGGCGAAGACAGGGGGCGGCTATTATCTTGCAGGACGGGAATTTGAGCTGGCGGAGTTAAAACTTCTGGTGGAGACGGTGCAGGCGTCCCGGTTCCTGACAGTCAATAAATCCAGGGAGCTGATTTCCAAGATTGAAAAGCTAGCCTCAAAAGCGGAGGCGGGACAGCTGCAAAGACAGGTTTATGTGGCAAACCGCATTAAGACGGCAAACGAGAGCATCTATTATGTGGTGGATGATATTCACAGGGCGATTCAGGAAAACCGGCAGATTTCCTTTCAGTATCTTGAATGGAACCTGAACAGGGAACTTGTGCCGCGCCGGGACGGAAGGCCCTATCAGATAAGCCCGTGGGCGCTCACCTGCAAGGACGAGTATTACTATCTGATCGCCCATGACAGCGAGGAAGATAAGATCAAGCATTTCCGGGTGGATAAAATGGCGAAGATTAAGGTGCTTGACAGGAAAAGGGAAGGTGCGGCGCTCTTCGAACGTTTTGACATCGCGGATTACGCGAACAAAACCTTTGGCATGTACGGCGGCAGGGAGGAGGTTGTCACCCTGCTGTTTGACAACAGCCTGATCGGTGTGGTGATGGACCGCTTCGGTAAAGAGGCGTCAGTCCGCATCCGGGACGAGGCGCATTTTTCCGTCAGGGTGCAGGTGGCGGTCAGCGGTCAGTTTTTCGGATGGCTTACGGGGCTGGGTGAGGGGGCGCGGATTTTGGCGCCGGCATCTGTGGCGGATGATTACCGGCTTCACCTGCAAAAAACGCTTGCCGGATATGCAAAAAGTCAGACAGATTGACTGTAATTGGGATATGTCACAAAAAGACATATCCCTTTTTGGTATTTTTTCCGAGGCGTTTTCATTGACATAACATGTTTATTACCGTATACTAATCCTAAACCGCAATATATTGTGCCATTATGTCAACCGGCACTATATTTTGTGGAAGCGTCGCAAGTTGCGACCGCAGGATTGCAGATGGATAAAGTTACGGAGGGGCGTATGAGTAGTAAATTTGAATCAGATCGTTCGGATGGGGAGAATTATGGTCTTCAGTACCAGCCGGATAAGGGTGTGAAGGTGATTAAGAAGGATGGCAGTTTGGAGGCGTTTAATGTCCAGAAGGTCATCGACGCAGTGGGGAAGAGCGCATATCGTGCCCTCACTAAGTTTACGGAGGAGGAGAAACGTCATATCTGCCAGACGGTGGTTGACAAGGTGAACGAGCTGGATGAGGAAAAAATCCCCATTCAGATCATGCACAATATTGTGGAGAGCGCGCTGGAGGATGTGAAGCCGATTGTGGCGAAAAGCTACCGCGATTACCGCAATTATAAGCAGGATTTTGTGCGCATGATGGACGACGTCTATAAGAAGAGCCAGTCGATCATGTATATAGGCGACAAGGAGAACGCTAATACGGACAGCGCCCTTGTCTCCACGAAGCGCAGCCTGATTTTTAATCAGTTTAACAAGGAACTTTACCAGAAGTTTTTTATGACCACGGAAGAAATCCAGGCGTGCCGGGACGGTTATATCTATGTCCACGACATGTCGGCGAGAAGAGATACGATGAACTGCTGCCTCTTTAATGTGGCGGAGGTGCTTTCCGGCGGTTTTGAGATGGGAAATATATGGTATAACGAGCCGAAGACGCTTGACGTTGCCTTCGATGTCATAGGAGACATCGTCCTGAGCGCGGCGAGCCAGCAGTACGGCGGGTTTACGGTGCCTGAGGTCGATAAGATATTGGAGCCATATGCGGAGAAGTCCTACAGGAGAAATATAGCAAAATACGAAAAACTGGGAATCGACAAGGAGACAGCGGAGGCGGAGGCCCTTGCGGATGTGACGAAAGAATTTGAGCAGGGTTTTCAGGGCTGGGAATATAAATTCAATACAGTGGCGAGCAGCCGCGGCGATTATCCGTTTATCACAGTGACGGCGGGAATCGGTACGGGACGTTTTGCGCGTCTTGCGACGATTCAGATGCTAAATGTCCGCAGGAAGGGTCAGGGCAAGAAGGAGTGCAAAAAACCTGTGCTTTTCCCGAAAATCGTGTTCCTGTATGATGAAAATTTACACGGTCCCGGCAAGGAGCTGGAGGATGTGTTCGAAGCGGGCGTCAAGTGCTCCGCAAAGACGATGTATCCCGACTGGCTGAGCCTGACAGGAAAGGGTTATATCGCCAGTATGTACAAACAGTACGGCAAGGTGATTTCCCCGATGGGGTGCCGTGCGTTCCTGTCCCCGTGGTACGAGCGGGGCGGCATGCATCCGGCTGACGATAAGGATGTGCCTGTTTTTGTGGGAAGGTTTAACGTGGGGGCTGTCTCCCTGCATCTGCCCATGATTCTTGCGAAATCCAGACAGGAGGGCAGGGATTTTTATGACGTGCTCGACTATTACCTGAATCTGATCAGACAGCTTCATATCAGGACTTACGCGTATCTGGGAGAGATGCGTGCGTCCACGAATCCGCTCGCCTACTGTGAGGGCGGTTTCCTTGGAGGGCATCTGCAGCTTCACGATAAGATTAAGCCGATTTTAAAATCCGCGACGGCGAGTTTCGGCATTACGGCGTTTAACGAGCTGCAGGAGCTGTACAACGGAAAATCGCTGGTGGAGGACGGCGCTTTCGCTTTGGAAGTATTGGAGCACATCAACCATAAGATTGAGGAATATAAGGAAGCGGACGGACACCTTTATGCCATCTATGGAACGCCGGCTGAGAATCTCTGTGGTCTGCAGGTGAAACAGTTCCGGGCGAAGTACGGTATTGTGGAAGGTGTGTCCGACAGGGAATATGTCTCCAACAGCTTCCACTGTCATGTGACGGAGGACATTACGCCCATAGAGAAGCAGGACCTTGAGTACCGCTTCTGGGAGATGGCCAACGGCGGCAAGATCCAGTATGTGAAGTATCCGATAGATTACAATATTGAGGCGATCAAGACACTGATCCGCAGGGCGATGGACATGGGGTTTTACGAGGGAGTCAACCTTTCCCTTGCCTACTGTGACGACTGTGGGCATCAGGAGCTTGAAATGGATGTCTGTCCCGTATGCGGCAGCCGTAATCTGACCAAGATTGACCGTATGAACGGGTATCTCGCTTATTCCCGCGTCCACGGGGACACCCGCTTAAGTGAAGCAAAAATGGCGGAGATCGCGGAGAGGAAAAGTATGTGATGAGATACCACAATATAACAAAAGACGATATGTTAAACGGGGACGGCCTGCGGGTGGTTCTCTGGGTTGCGGGCTGCACCCACTGCTGCAAAGATTGCCAGAATCCGCTTACATGGGACCCGGACGGGGGCCTTCCTTTTGACGAAGCGGCGAAGCAGGAAATCTTTTCACAGCTGGAGAAGCCTTACATAAGCGGCATTACCTTTTCAGGCGGCGATCCGCTTCATTCGGCGAACCGTCTGGGCGTGAGAAACCTGATGGAGGAGATCAGGGCCGGATACCCGGATAAAACCATCTGGCTTTACACGGGGGACAGCTGGGAGGACGTTTTGCATTATCCGATGATGCAGTACGTGGATGTGCTTGTGGACGGGGAATTTAATAAGGATCTGAAGGATGTGAAACTTCTCTGGAAGGGAAGCAGCAACCAGAGGGTGATTGATGTTCAGAAAAGTCTGCAGCAGACGGACCCTTCCAATCCTGTGCTTTACTGTGGGAATTATGCGTGACAGGAAGGGAAATACAGATGGAACACATTAAAATTAAATATTTTACCGATAAAATTCAAAAACTGACTTATATAGAAGGAAAATCCGACTGGATTGATCTGCGTGCGGCACAGGATATGGTTTTAAAGAAGGGCGAGTTTAAACTGATCCCCCTTGGGGTGGCGATGGAACTGCCGGCAGGGTATGAAGCCCACGTGGTGCCAAGAAGCTCGACTTTCAAAAACTTCGGCATTATCCAGACAAACCATCAGGGCGTGATTGACGCTTCTTACTGTGGAGATAACGACCAGTGGTTTATGCCGGCCTACGCAGTCAGGGATACGGAAATCCATGTAAACGACCGTATCTGCCAGTTCCGTATTATGGAAAACCAGCCGGAGATTATTTTCGACGAGGTGGCGAAGCTGGATGCAAAAGACCGCGGCGGACATGGCAGTACCGGGAAGCAGTAAAGGATAGAGGAATCGGTATGCGGCGTGCATAAGAGAACTCCTTCCAAGACATACTATGGGAAACAATGGTAAGTCACGGAAGGAGTTTTTGTGTTGGATAATAGAGAGAAGATGACAACATCCCTGCAGGAAAGTATCGCGTATATGAAGGCGCACATGTCGCCGGATATCAGTTTTGATGTGGTCTACCGCGTGATTGACGTGGGCGGCAGACAGGCATGTATTTACTTTATCGACGGTTTCTGCAAGGATGAGCTGATGATGAAAATCCTGCAGTATTTTATCGGTCTGACGCCGGAGAAGATGCCGGAGAGCGCTTATGAGATGGCAAAGAAAGCCACGCCCTATGTGGAGGTGGATCTCAAAGACAAATGGGATGATATCATCTACAACGTCCTGTCGGGTGTGTTTGCCCTTTTTATCGACGGATATGACAGGTGCGTGCTGATTGATTCCAGAACCTATCCCGCCAGAAGCGTATCGGAGCCAGACAAGGATAAGACGCTGCGCGGCAGCAAGGACGGGTTTGTGGAGACGGTGGTTTTTAACACGGCGCTGATCAGAAGGCGTATCAGGAGTACCGAGCTTCGCATGGAGATGATGAACGCCGGGAAAAGCTCCCAGACAGATATCGTGCTCTGTTATATGGACAACCGGGTGGATCACGCGTTTTTGGAGAAGGTGAAGAAGCGGATTCAGAATATCAAGGTGGATGCGTTGACCATGAATCAGGAGAGTCTGGCGGAGTGTCTCTATCAGCGAAAATGGTTCAATCCCTTTCCCAAATTTAAGTTTACGGAGCGCCCGGATGTGGCGGCGGCGCAGGTACTTGAGGGGGATATCGTGATTCTCGTGGACAATTCGCCCTCGGCTATGATTGTACCGACTTCCATCTTTGATATCGTGGAAGAGGCGGACGATTATTACTTTCCGCCCATTACGGGAACCTATCTGCGCCTGACGCGGTTTATCATTTCGATCCTCACCTATATTATGACGCCGACCTTTCTGCTTCTGATGGAGAATCCGCAGTGGGTTCCGGAAAGCTTCCAGTTTATTATGCTGCAGGAGGAGTCCAATATTCCGCTGATTGCGCAGTTCCTGATTCTGGAGCTTGCCATTGACGGCCTGAAACTGGCGGCAGTCAATACGCCGAACATGTTAAGCACCCCCCTTAGTGTGATGGCGGCGCTCGTGCTTGGCGAATTTTCTGTCAACAGCGGCTGGTTCAACTCGGAGGTTATGCTGTACATGGCGTTTGTCGCCATCGCCAACTACACACAGCAGAACTACGAGCTTGGGTATGCCTTGAAGTTTATGCGTATCATTAACCTGATTTTGACAGCGCTCTTTGGCATTTACGGTTATGTGGGGGCGATTGTATTTTTCCTGCTGTCCATTGTCTTCAATAAGACGCTGTCGGATAAGAGCTATATCTATCCCTTATTGCCTTTCAATTTCAGACAGTTGATGAAGCGACTCCTTCGACTTCGTCTGCCGGAGGCAAAACAGTAGGGAATTTTCTGGCGAACTAATATTTAGCCTAGAATAGTTAAATATTAGTTAACGAATAACTAAAAAGAAGCATCAAAATTTGTGCACTCTATATAAAAATGAAAAAGAAAAATTGTTTTGCTTGTTATTTTTTGGCCGCAATAGTAAAATGGGAGTCAAAGAAATGGCAGAAATAAACTGTTAAACTATTGCGGCCTCGAAATTAAATTAGCTAATAATATAATTAAAATTAGCTATTGCAAATGCCCTGAGAGAATTTGTACCGGCGTGGCAATTTGAGGCGGCAAAATTTGAATGACGGGGTGAATGGAAAATGGGATATGGGATACATGCCGAAAAGGGATTTGTAAACAGGGGAAATCTGTATCGGATGAAGGAACTGATGAGGAGGGCAAAACAGGGAGACCGCATGACGCTTTCGTTTCTGGGCGGGTCCATCACACAGGGGTCCGTCTCCTCGCAGTATACGAACTGTTATGCCTATCTGGTTTATGAATGGTTCGTGAAGCGGTTTCCAAAGACGGCGTTTACTTATGTGAATGCAGGCGTGGGAGGCACCACGTCGCAGTTTGGCGTGGCGAGAGTGGACGAGGATGTGCTCGCCTTCAAGCCGGACTTTGTGATAATCGAGTTTTCGGTCAATGATGACAATACGGATTTTTACCGGGAAACTTATGAGGGACTGGTGCGGAAGGTGTATGGGAACGCGTTCTCGCCGGCGGTCTTACTGGTACATAACATGTTTTATGACACAGGCGTCAGCGCCGAGGAGAAGCACCGGGAGATCGGGACATATTATCACCTGCCGAGTGTCAGCATGAAACCTTCCATATACGCGCAGGTGGAAGCGGGCAGGATTGAAAGGCGGGAGCTGACCCCGGACGATCTGCACCCCAATTCGGAGGGGCACGCCCTGCTGGCGGAGGTCATTACGAACTGTCTGGATCAGATCTATGCGCAGAGACATGAGGCGGAGGAGCCGTTTTCCATGCCGGAGCCTATGACGAGAAATGCCTATGAAAAGGTAAGGCGTTTTCAGAATCACAACAGCGACCCGGCCTGCGCTGGATTTTCGGCGGACAAGACGCTGAAAAAATATGTCAATGATATGTTTCGCGGCGGCTGGATGGCATCAGAACAGGGTGCGAAAATTTGCTTTGAGGTGGAAGGGACGGAGATCGCCGTACAGTACCGCAAGTCGGTAAAACATCCCGCGCCTGTGGCGGTCGCGGTGCTGGACGGGGATGAGGAAAACGCGGTTACGCTTGACGCCAATTTTGAGGAAGACTGGGGGGACAGCCTGCATATCGACACGCTGGCGCATCACATTTCACCAGGCATGCACCGGGTGGAAATAAGGATTGCGCAGACACACGCGTTTGATGCAGTGCCTTTTTATCTGGTATCCTTGATCACAGCGTAAAAAGAGGCATTCTACGACAATACGGGAAGGAGAGTATACATATATGTTCAGGGAAGATTTTGTGTGGGGCGTTGCGAGCAGCGCCTATCAGGTGGAGGGGAAAGACCCGGAGGACGGCGCGGGGAAAATGATCTGGGACACGTTCACGGAGGAGGGCGGCATCGAGGACCACACGGACGCCTATGTCTCCTGCGACCATATGCACCGCTATCAGGACGACTATAAGATGATGCGTCTGCTGGGAGTGAAGGCGTACCGCTTTTCCTTAAACTGGGCGAGGATCCTGCCTGAGGGCACGGGGCGCGTGAATGAAAAGGGAGTCGCGCTGTACCGGGATATGATTCTGGAGATGAAAAAGAACGGCATCACGCCTTATATCACGATGTATCACTGGGAGCTGCCGCAGGCGCTACAGGAGAAAGGCGGCTGGCTGAATGAGGAGATCATCGGGTGGTTCGGCGAGTACGCGAAGGTGGTGGCGGAGAATTTCTCCGACATCTGCGAATATTTTATCACGCTCAATGAGCCGCAGTGCTTTGTGGGGCTTGGGCATTTGCACGGCGTCCATGCGCCGGGAAAGAAGCTCTCTGCAAAAGAGACCTTTCAGATTACCCACAATGCGCTGCGCGCCCACGGGCAGGCAGTCATCAATCTTCGGAAATACGCAAAGCAGCCCATTTTGATCGGCTATGCGCCCACATGCGGGATGGCATATCCGGCGAGCGGTGACCCGGCGGACATTGAGGCGGCGAGAAGGGTGCTTTTTTCCTTTTACAATCCGATGGACAACTGGACCTGGAATGTGGCGTGGTTTTCGGATCCTGTGTTTCTGGGGCATTATCCCGGGGAAGGGCTGGAAAAATTCAAGGAGTATCTGCCGGAGATTACAAAGGAGGATATGGAGCTGATCGCCCAGCCGCTGGATTTTATGGGCCAGAACATTTATAATGGCTATATGGTGCGTGCGGGTGCGGACGGTGAGCCGGAATTTGTGGGCAGACCGGCAGGGTTTCCAAAGACGGCAGCCGGGTGGCCGGTGACGCCGGAATGTCTGTACTGGGGTGTGAAATTTCTGTACGAGAGGTATCAAATGCCTCTGTACATAACAGAGAATGGCATGTCCTGCCATGATATTGTGTCCCGGGATGGCAGGGTGCACGATCCCAACCGCATTACCTTTTTGGACAAATACCTTTCGGCGCTCCAGTGCGCGGCGGATGACGGCGCGGATGTGAGAGGGTATTTTGAGTGGACGTTTTTGGATAATTTTGAGTGGAGTAAAGGGTATTCGGAACGGTTCGGCTTGGTCTATGTGGATTTTCAGACCCAGAAACGGATTGCCAAGGATTCCGCGTACTGGTATCAGAAGGTGATGGAGACAAACGGGGAGGTACTGTCAGTGAATCAGAAAGAAAAACCGATTTTATTTTTAAATCCTGTGTTCAAACAGATGATCTGGGGCGGCGAGCGTCTGGGGACTGACTGGCCCTATCAGATTCCGGGAGAAGGCACGGGGGAGTGCTGGGCGGTGAGCGCCCACCCGAACGGGGACTGTACGGTCAGAGAAGGCGTTTATGCGGGGAAAACACTGTCCCGGCTCTGGAAGGAGGAGCCGGAACTTTTCGGGAACTTGGGGCTTGACCGTTTCCCGCTTCTCACAAAGATTATCGACGCAAAGACGGACCTTAGCATTCAGGTGCATCCCGACGACGCTTATGCGGGTGCCCACGAAAACGGGTCGCTCGGAAAGACGGAGTGCTGGTATATTCTCGACTGTGAGGCGGATTCGACCCTTGTGATCGGACATAACGCAAAGGACAGGGAAGAACTTACGGCGATGATAAAAGAGGGCAGATGGGGAGAGTTTATCAGAGAGCTTCCCGTGAAAAAGGGCGACTTTATCCAGATCGACCCGGGCACGGTGCACGCCATCAAGGGCGGCATCATGCTTCTGGAAACCCAGCAGAATTCGGATATTACATACAGGGTTTACGACTATGACAGGCTGACCGACGGGAAACCGAGACAGCTTCATGTAAAGCAGAGCATCGACGTGATTACGGTGCCGGCAAAGCCCGCCGAGGAGTGTGTCAGGGAGGCGGCGGACCTGCCGAAAGACCAGAAGAATTTATTGATTTCCTGTCCCTATTATAAGGTGTGGAAAATTGACGTGGCAAGCTGCATGTCCTTCCCCCAGGAGCATCCTTTCCTGATTATGAGCGTGACGGCGGGAGAAGGACTGATCAACGGACAGATGATACAGAAGGGAGACCACTTTATCCTCCCCTGCGGCTACGGCGAGGTGGAACTGCAGGGTGACATGGAACTGATCGCGGCTTCCGTGTAAATGCTGTTCTCAAGCAGAGAATGCCGTATATTCGCATTGGGAGAGAAACCACTCGTGAATTTTGGTACTTTCGGACAGCTCCGGGTGGAAGGAAAGTCCGATCTGGTTCCCATATTTTACGGCGACGATATTGCCGTCCACTTCTGCCAGAATTTTTACATTCTTTTCGGCGCGCTCGATGTAGGGCGCGCGGATAAAAACCATGGGACAGTTCCCGATTCCCGTTACCGTCTGCTCGGTGACAAAGCTGGATAGCTGCCTGCCGTAGGCGTTTCGCCTGACGGTGACGGGCAGCGTTCCCAGATGGGCGGAGGGGGCTGTCCTTTTTTGTGCTTCGCTGTCTGTGTCGGGATTATTGATTTCCTGCGCCAAAAGGATCAGCCCGGCGCAGGTGCCAAGTGTGGGAAGCCCATCCGCAATCCGTTTTTGCAGGGGAGCAAACAGCCCGGATTTGTGCAAAAGCTGCCCCTGCACGGTGCTCTCCCCGCCGGGCAGGACGATGCCGTCAAGTCCCTGCAGGTCAGAGGGCTGGCGAACTTCCGTGCAGACGGCGCCGAGGCCTGTTAGCATATGTTCGTGTTCTATAAACGCGCCCTGTAAGGCGAGGACGCCGATCTTGCTATTTCTCATCCGAATTTCTCGCACTGTTATTGCCCCCGCTCTTCCATAATCAGTCGGATTTCCTCCGGGTTGATGCCGACCATTGCTTCGCCCAGGTCTTCCGAGAGCTTTGCGATCAGGGCGGCTTCGCGATAGTTGGTGACAGCCTGCACGATGGCGGAAGCCCGCTTTGCCGGATTGCCGGATTTGAAGATACCTGAACCGACAAAGACGCCTTCCGCGCCAAGCTGCATCATCAGCGCGGCGTCCGCGGGTGTCGCGACGCCTCCGGCGGCAAAATTTACGACGGGGAGTTTCCCGTTTTCATGGACATATAATGCCAGTTCGTAGGGAACCTGTAACTGCTTTGCCGCCTCAAACAATTCGTCTTTTTTCATGGAGCCGAGCTGTCTGATCTGGGCGTTCATTTTGCGCATGTGCCGGACAGCCTGCACCACATCCCCGGTTCCCGGCTCGCCTTTGGTGCGGATCATGGCGGCTCCCTCGTTTATTCTTCGCAGGGCTTCACCTAAATCTCTCGCGCCGCAGACGAAGGGGACTTTGAATGCCGTTTTATCTATATGGTAAACGTCGTCCGCCGGGGATAAGACTTCCGACTCGTCGATATAGTCAATCTCAATGGCCTGAAGTATCTGCGCCTCCACAAAGTGCCCGATCCGGCATTTTGCCATAACGGGAATGCTGACGGCGTTTTGTATGCCTTTTATCATTTTGGGGTCGCTCATGCGGGATACGCCGCCTGCGGCCCTGATATCTGCCGGAATCCGCTCCAGTGCCATGACGGCGCACGCGCCGGCTTCCTCCGCGATTTTAGCCTGTTCCGGGGTGGTAACGTCCATGATGACGCCGCCCTTTAACATCTGTGCCAGCCCTTTGTTCAGTTCATATTGTGTCTGTTCCATAGTTTCCCTCCATTCCGAAACGTTTCAAAATTGCACATCAGAGAATTGGTTCCACCTTTCTCTTTGGATTGCATTTTACTTGTAACTATGGTACAGTAAATCTGGTTATACAAAAATAATCAAAACGAAAACAAAATAAATGCCATATGGGAGATGAGCAGATGCTTACTTATAACTTTGCCAAGGCGCAGGGACCTTTGTATGAATACATATATCAATGCATAAAAAACGACATCATGGAGGGGAACCTCCGGCAGGGAGAAAAGCTGCCGTCCAAGAGAACCTTCGCCAAAAACAACGGCATTAGTACCATTACCATTCAGAATGCATATGACCAGTTGATCAGCGAAGGGTATGTTTACACCATTCCGCAGAAGGGATATTATGTGGCCAGACTCGAAGGCATGAAAAAGGTGCAGAGGGAGGGCAGTATTTCTCTGAACATTGACATCCCGGAGGAAAGGCCTTCCTACGCGGTGGATTTATCGGATAACAGAATGAACCCGGAACTTTTTCCCTTTTCCATATGGGCGAAAGTCCTGCGGGGCATCATTTCCGATAAAAGCGGCGAATTGATGGAAGCGTCCCCGGCCGGAGGCATCAGGGAGCTGAGGACGGCGATTGCCAAGCATCTGAAATCCTTCCGGGGGATGCTCGTGGACCCGGACCAGATTGTGGTTGGCGCGGGAACGGAGTATCTTTACGGGTTGATTGTGCAGCTTCTGGGAAACGGGAAAAACTACTGTGTGGAAAATCCGGGCTATCGGAAGATTGTACAGGTGTACAGACAGTACCACATATCCTGCAAGTACGCGGATATGGATGAAATGGGAATGACCTTTGAAGGGCTGCGCGCCACAGGGGCGGATATCGCGCACATCAGCCCGAACCACCATTTTCCCACGGGGATTACCATGCCCGCCGGCAGGCGCTATGAAATTCTCGCATGGGCAAATGAGAGGGAGGGGCGTTACATCATTGAGGACGATTATGACAGCGAGTTTCGGTTAAACGGCAGGCCGATACCGACCCTGTTCAGCATGGACGCCTGTGAGAAGGTGATTTATATGAATACCTTCTCCAAATCATTGACGCCCACCATCCGAATCAGCTATATGGTTCTGCCGGTTCATCTGATCAACCGGTTTTACAGGGAACTGTCCTTTTACGCCTGTACGGTCTCCAATTTTGAGCAGTATACGCTGGCCGCCTTTATAAGGCAGGGATATTTTGAAAAGCACATTAATCGGATGCGCCTGTATTACAGCAGACAGAGAAAAAGGATGATCGACGCGATTAAGAAAAGTAAATTGAAAGATGTGTGTATGATTACTGAGAACGACTCCGGGCTGCATTTCCTGATTCAGATCAAAACGGACAAGGCGGACAAGGAGATAGTCCGTTCATTAGGGGAAAGGGGAATACGGGTGAACGCGCTGTCGGAATACTTTTTCACACCAAGCGAAATGAAACACTGTTTTATTATCAACTATTCCAATGCGGATATCGAAAAAGCGGGCGAGGCATTTGACATTTTTTACGAGGTGTTGGATTGAAAAGTATTTGAGATTTCGCAAACTGGACTCATGTGGGTAGAAAAAAATATATAGGCATGGTACAATATAGGTATTAAAAGTAAAAAATGATTTGGGAAAATAGAAATGAGAAGGTGAAAACTTGAAATTTGAGTGGGATGAAGAAAAGAATATGCTAAATCAAAGAAAACATGGTATTTCATTTGAAACAGCAGCGTATGTTTTTGAAGATGAAAAATATATAGAAATGTTTGACTTTGAGCATAGTATAGAGGAAGACAGATATATTGCAATAGGCTGTGTTGGAGAGGTATTGTTTGTGGTATTTACAGAGAGAAAAGAAAATATCAGATTAATTTCTGCCAGATTAGCGAATGAAGCAGAGAGGAGGCTATATTATGACCAGAACATACACTATTAATAAGGGACAAAAACCGACAGAGGAGCAGTTAAGGGAAGTAATGGAGGCAAAGAAGAAACCGATTGTGTTTGACGAGGATTCTCCGGAACTTTCGCCCGCAATGTATAAGGCGTTTAAGAGTTCTGTCATACAGCGGAACCGAAAGCAAAATGCATAAAACTCCAGTGATTTAGGGCAGTCTACTATTCGTAGATTGCTCTTTTTATATGGATGGCGTATAAAAGAAGGTACAGACGGGGCAGGAATTGCCGGGAACCGATGAGAGGAAATAGGAATCAGTATGGACAATATCAAATTCGGCAGATTTATACGGGAATCGAGACAGGCCAAAGGGATGACCCAGAAGCAGCTTGCGGAGAAAATCCATGTCTCCGACAAGGCGGTTTCCAAGTGGGAGAACGGCGTAGGATTTCCCGACATCAAAATACTGGAACCGCTGGCAAAGAGTCTGGGCGTGAGTCTCCTGGAGCTAATGCAGAGTGAAAGAAATGAGGAACCAGAGATAGACAGGCAGGAGGCGGAACAGATCGTGGCACAGACCATTTCCCAGTCCAGACAGGAGGATGAGTGGAGACGGCGTATGTGGAAGGTCAAGGTGCTCTTAGGAGCCTGCATCTGTGGTGTTCTCTATCTGATCTGTGTGGGAGTGGGCTATCTGGCGGGACACAGGGACGGGCAGTTCTCCGGGCTGCTGTCCGGGGCGGCGGGCGGCGCATGGTATGAAAGCCCGGTGTTATTCTATGTTTGGGCAGGCATCCTTGTTATCTTATGTGGGGCGGGCGCGGTGTACCTTCTATGGAAGAACGAGAGCATACGGGAAGTGAAGATCGGGCGTCATAGGGTGAAGAGCCTTTTGACCATACTGATGGATATGCTGGTGGTGTTCCTTCTCCATACCTATCTGTCCAATATTGCAAACAACGAACAGCAGCTTGCCAAGCTGCCTAAGGCGATCCCGGTAAACGCCTATGTCGCCACGTCGGACGGGAGCAGGCAGACGGGCATATTCATCCGGGACAAGCTGGTACAGGGGCTTCTGGACTCTGCGTATGTGGACAAACTGCAGATGGATGTGCGGCTGAAAGCGGGCGTTGACAGGGTGATTCCCGGCCAGTGGCATACGCTGGATTTATATCTGGAAGGGGTAAACTGTGTCGAAGCGCTGGGCTGTATCAAAGAGAGCGATGTGGTGTGGAACACGGGGGAGGACGCCTCCTTTTTACAGGGGACAGAGGGAAAGTGTATCGTGTCAAAAAAGCTTTTTGACAGAAAGGGCTGGAAGCTGGGGGATCAGGTGACACTCTGCGAGTGGTACTACTACCGGGAAGATGAGAGGTCTCCCGAGCTTTTTGCGAATCCTTTACAGACGGTGGAGTACGAGATTGCAGGATATGTGGATATGACGGGAAAGTGGGACGAACGGTTCGTGGTGCCGCCGGATGTGATCGTGCCCTTTCATGCGGTCAGAGCAAGTTATGCCGAGGAAGGGATTCCCTTTTTTGCGAGTTCGGCTTCCTTTGTGCTGTCGGACGCCCTGTGTATAAATGCATTTAAACAGGAGATGAAAGAACTGGGATTTAAAAGCGTGTCGCCCACTGTCCCGGACAATTCCCTAAACGGCGTGGCTTTACATGTGAACGACGCGGCTTTTATCAGAACGGCGGGGCATCTGCGGCAGGTGATCGACACGGTGCGCGCATTCTTTCCGTTTCTTCTTGTGCTGATTGTGGGCGTCGGGTATCTGGTCACGCTCCTGCTTTTGCAGAGCAGGAAAAATGAGATGGCGCTGCTTCGCTCTATCGGACTGAACAGACGCAAGTGTTTCCGAATCTTTTTTGTGGATCAGGTTACGCTGGTGATCACGGGCGTTGTGGCGGGAAGTGTGCTCTCGGTGCTGATTCAGGGCAATTACGGGGGCAGTTCCGCCCTCGCGGGCGTACTGGTGGGGATCTGTTATCTGGCGGGAAACAGTCTGGCGTTGTGGAAGCTTTTAAAGGTGAGCGTGATGGAAGCGTTGTTTGTAGCGTAGTGAGCAGGAGGAAGTGTGGTATGGAAATATTGCGTGCGGAACATGTGTCATACAGCTATCAGAGCAAGTACCAGAAGGTGGAGGCGGTGAAAGATGTAAGCTGTGCCTTTGAGAAGGGAAAGTTCTATGCGATTGTGGGGGAATCGGGGAGCGGTAAGAGCACCTTCCTTTCCCTTCTGGCAGGGCTTGACCAGCCCTGCGGGGGAACGATCTACGTGGAGGGGGAACCTTTAAGCGACATGGACAGGGACGCTTACCGGCTGAACCGTGCGGCGGTGGTGTATCAGGCGTTTCACCTCTTTCCCCTGCTCACGGCGCAGGAGAATGTGATGCTGCCGCTGGAATTTAAGAAGATGCACAAAAAAGAGGCGGTCAGACAGGCACAGCGGCTTTTGCAGAGGGTTGGTCTGGAAACAAGAATATACAGGCAGTTCCCGAAGATGATGAGCGGCGGGGAACAGCAGCGGGTGGCGATTGCGAGGGCGGTGGCGGCAGGCGGGGAGATCATTCTTGCGGACGAGCCGACGGGAAATCTGGATTCGGGAAATGAGCAGAATGTGGTGGCGCTCTTAAAGGAGCTTGCCCATGAGGACGGCTATACGGTGATCGTCATTACCCATAACCAGAGGGTGGCGGACGAGACCGACCATGTCTTTTGCATGAAGGACGGAAGGATGGAGCAGATTCGCTAATAACGCGAAACTTTGCGCCTGATATACGGGATTAAGGAAGGGGTTTGGTATGCTGCTTTTTGAGAATAGTATGCGTCAGCTTTTTCGGATGAAGGGGAGAGCCGTCCTGTTTTTGCTGCTGCTTATTTTTGCTTCGGGGCTTTGCAGTATCGGCAGGGGATTTCTGCTTATGAATCGGGCTAAGATGGAAGCTTACGAGGATTCCTTTATGACCATCGGCACGGTGGAGCAGAAGGCGGATCAGGTAAAGGAACGGATGATATGGGATGCGGAGGACAAAAACTATCACATCTTTAACACCGCTGTCTACGATTCCTATGTGCCTTTGTCCGTGCTGGATTTTGAGGGCGCGGATTATCTGTCAGGGCCGGAGAAGAGGTGTTTCTACGGTTCTTACATGCCGGCGTATGAGATGTACGATATGGGTATGAGCCTCAGTGAGATCGTGGAGGGATCGCCGGTGGAGGATGCGGTGCCCGACCATCCGATTGCTTTTAAGGTATCCCGGGTTCTTGGCGGACAGGGGGGAATCAGCGAGGGACATGTCATTTCTTTCTGTGACCACTATAATCCGGAGCCGGAGAAACTGTATGCGGACAAGACCTATGTGATGTCACTTACCTACAGTCCGGGACATGAGGACCAGAAAGCGTTTGAGGGAGATACGCCGTCGGAATACATCCCCTTTCCCGTGCTTGGTTCCACACAGGTGGATGTAGCGGGGAATAAGGCGCCGGATGAGGTGGACGACGATCATTTCTGTGATGAGGTGACGGAGGGCTTTTATGAGTCGCCCATGGGAAGACGCTGGTTAAATATTGTCGATACATGGGATAACATGCGGCATACGTTCCCTGTGACGGGCACGAATGATATTTATCTGATGATGGCATTTTACAACGGCAATGCCTTTATCAGTCAGGGCAGGGCGTTTACGGAGGAAGAATATGCCCGCGGGGACCGGGTCTGCCTTGTGTCGGAGACGTTTGCCCAGAGGGAAGGGCTTGCAGCCGGGGATGAGCTGCCCCTTGCGCTGCAGTATGCAAATTACGGGCGGACGGCGGGACGGGCGTTTGCGGTGAACACGGCGGCGGTATTTACGCTGATCAACGCCAGGGGAGAAATCTATCCGATTTTTGAGGAGGGGAATTATAAAATCGTGGGGATGTACGGCGGACAGGCAGGGCTGCGGGACGAATACGGGCTTGCCTATAACGAGATCATCATTCCAAGCCGTTCCGTGAAAAACAGCGATGCGGACAACATTCTCGAGAGCGGTCCCATGACCGGGAGCAGCACGTCTTTTCGCATTGCAAACGGCACGATTGACGAGTATATGGAGAAGTGGGGCAGACTGCAGATTCCCAATGTGGAGATCACGTTTTACGACGGAGGCTACTCGGAACTGGAAGCAAACATCAACAATATGAAGTATATCGCCAGACTGTTACTCGTGATGGGTGCTTCCATGGTGCTTATGGTGCTCGGCTATTTTTCATGGCTGTTTATCTTGAAGCAGAAGGAGCGGACGGCTGTGGAACGGTGTCTCGGTTTTCGCAGGACACAAAGCTTTTTCTCCCTGTTTTGGGGTATTTTCCTGCTGATTCTTGTGGGAAGCGTATGCGGCAGTGTGGCGGGAAGCTGCCTGTCGGGAGAGATCGCGGGGAAGATTGGGAAAGAAAGCTATTACGATAAAACTTTCGGAAACAGTATGGGGACGGATGCGGGGGAGCTGGAGGAGGAGACTTTTGAGGAGCCGGAACCTTTGAAGGCGGCGGAGTGCACGTTTGCGATTGTGGCTGCGGGAACCGTGATCGCCGCAGCTGGGATTTATGTAAACCTAAAGAAGGAGCCGATGAAGCTCCTGGCGGGGAGGACTGAGTAGCGTTTATTCTTTTTATTTCTCAAACCCGTGTACCCAGTCCGCCTTCAGAAAATAGAGCAGAAATACGATGGAACTCAGACTCCACGTCAGCGGATACGCCCAGAAGATCATCTGGATTTTCGGGATAAAGTGCAGGATGGCTGTAATGTAGCTTACCCGGACGATGCACCAGAAACAGAGCATGGTGAACATGGGCACGGCGGCTTTTCCGGCGCCCCTTAAGATACCCGCGATGCAGTGGGAGAAGGAGAGCAGGAAGTAGAAGAGCGTGACCGTCCTTGCGTGGGTCGTCCCGTAAGCGATCACCTCTGTCGTGCGGTTGAAGGCGGCAATCAGTACAGGTATGGTAAAATAAATAAAGATGCCCACAAGCTCCGCCGTGATGACAGAGCAGAGGATACCGAAGCGCGCCCCTTTTTTGGCGCGCTCGTACTGTTTTGCGCCCAGATTCTGGCTGATGAAGGTAGTGAGCGCCATAGCGAAACAGGTGATGGGCAGGAATCCGAACCCCTCAATCTTGGAGTAAGCGCCGCTGCCCGCCACAGCCATTTTGCCGAATTTGTTGATGTTTGACTGCACCACCACATTGGCGAGGGCGATGATGGAATTTTGGAATCCCGCGGGCAGTCCGTTTGAGATCACCTCGTGGAGTATGGGAAGATCGAAGCGGATACTCTTTATGGATACGCGGTAGTCCTCCGGGCTCTTTTGCGTAAGCCGCCAGAGACAGAGGAAAGCGCTGATAAATTGGGAGAGAATTGTGGCAAGCGCGGCAGCGCCGACGCCGAATCCAAACACCGCGATAAACAGTAAGTCCAGCACAATGTTGACGGCGGACGACACGATCAGATAAATGAGCGGGTGGCGGCTGTCCCCGACGGACTGTAAAATGCCCACAAAAACATTGTACATGACAAAGGACAGGGAGCCGAGAAAATAGATGCGGAAATAGACAGTGGATTCGGGCAGCACATCGGCAGGCGTCCCCATCCATATAAGGATGCGGGAAGTCAGGATGGTGCCGGCTACGGTCAGAAAGACACCCGATGCAAGTCCGAAAGCAACCGTCGTGTGGACGGCCTTCTGCACTTCCTTTATTTTCTGCGCGCCGTAATACCGGGCGATGACAACCCCTGCGCCCACGGATATTCCCTGAAAGAAACCGACCATCAGAAAGATAAGGTTACCCGATGAACTGACGGCGGCGAGCGCGTTGCTGCCAAGGAAATTGCCGACAATAAGGGAATCGGCGGTATTGTACAACTGCTGGAAGAGGTTGCCTAAAAAGAGCGGGAAGGCAAAGGCGACGAGCTGCTTCCAGATGCAGCCCTCAGTCAGCAGGGTTGTTTTTGCGGTGGATGTTTCGTTGTGCATGGCGCCTCCGTTTTCATGACTGTATAAATCGCCGGCGATAACAAAAATTTCGCCGACGTTATTTTTATTATAGCACAAAGTTTCCGGCGTGGAAGTGTTTCGTAAAATTTCGTTTTTTTGTCTGCCGCGGTTTTGACTGATACGATGAAACAACTTGTTTTTGCCATGATAGGGGAAAATGTGATATGATAAAATAAGTACGGCACGGAAGAAAGGAACGGACTGAAATGTTTGGTGGAATCATATGGATCATTGTAGTGGCATGCATTTGTTATCGGGTTTATAAACAGCGGATGGGGAATCCCCCCGAGAATAATCAGAGAGGACAGTCGCCGAATCCGCAGGGTCAGATACAGACGAGACCTTTTGTACAGCTTCCGCAGACCAGACAGATACCGCAGGCGAAACCCCTCGTGCAGCCGGGGAGAGCAAAGCAGATGCCGCAGGCAAAGGTGCAGACGAAGTCGGCAGAGAGTCAGACAAAGAGTGAGAATGAGCCGGAATCGACACTGGCATATCTGGAGGAAAAGGCGAGACAGGACGCCATGGAACATGAGAAGGAGAAACGCGAGGAGGCAAGGCGGCTCTATGAAAGTTCCGGCGGGCTTCGTCCGGCACAGAGGCTTTACGAGGGGGACAGCGTGCCCGGCGGCTGCAAATGTGTTGTATGCGGTTACTGTGCGGCGGAGAACCTGATTCCCGCCGCGGCGCGCGAAAGGTTTAGCTGTTATTTCTGCAGGGAGCCGCTCGATACTTAGGCACAAAGGAGAAGCACGCTGACCTGTCTGGAAGGTGTGGAGACAGAGGAACTGCAGAATTATCTGCGGCTCTACCAGGCCACATGGTTTCAGGAATATTTTTATACAAAGCCGATTGAAATCGGGAAGTTGCGGGAGTTGGTGCAAGGGTCATGAAAAAGAAAAGTGGGAATCGAAACATACATAAATATTTGATGGCCATACTGGTATTTTTGTGTTCCATGTGTTTTTGCATGCCGGTTTTTGCAAGTCCCCGGAAAGTAAGGGTGGCTTTTTTCCCGATGAACGGATTTCATATCTATTCGGAAAGCGACGGCTACGACGGCTTGGATGTGGCGTATCTGGAGGCGTTGCGCGTGTATACCGGGTGGGATATTACCTACGTGATGTGTGACAGCTGGAATGACGCGCTTGAAAAGCTGGAAGCGAAAGAAGTGGATCTGGTAGGATCGGCACAGTATTCCGAGGAGCGGTCGCGGGTTTTTGAATATGCGTCGCTGTCCAGCGGGTATACTTACGGCTGTCTTTTCGTGGAGAAGGACACCAGCATGGATTTTGAGGATTTTGACGGTATGCGGGATATGACTTTCGGTGTTGTGGAAAGCTATGTCCGCAAGGATGAATTTTTGGAATACCTTGACCGAAACGGCATTTCCCGGCCGCATCTCAAGGAGTACAAAACGACGCAGGATCTGCAAACCGCGCTTAAGGGCGGTGAGATCGACGTGGCGGCGCACACGTTGACGGAGGTGGAGGAGGGGCAGTGCCTTGTGGGTAAATTTGCCTATGCGCCCTACTATTATATTACATGGAAAGGCAATGAACAGCTTGTCTCCGAGATGAACATAGGAATTGAAGAACTCTATATGGATAACCCTACGCTGGAGCAGGAACTGATCAGCGCTTATTATGAAAACAGATGGGAGAACTTTGCCGCGGAGGAACAGCAGTATATTGACAGGGGAGTGCCGGTTAAAATCGGTTTTTATCAGGATACGAAGCCTCTCTCCTACATCAATGACCAGGGAGAGTACGACGGCATTTATATAAAGATTCTGGATGAGATTGCTGAAAGAAGCGGGATTGCCATGGAGCTTTGTCCGCTGGACAGGAGCGAATACTGGAAGGAGCTTCTGGCGGCGGGAGAAATCGACTTTTATGTGGGCGCGAACAATATGCAGTTGTCGCGGGATGAAAATATCCGCCTGACGAGCTCTTTCATGGATTACAATGCCATTATTGTATCGAAAAGGGATTATGTGCGCATGAACCAGGGGACGTCGCTGGCGCTTACAAATGGACGTGCCTACTGGGCGGAAAGCATGAAGAGGAACGGTGCGAGCGGTACGGTTATCTACTGTAATACCGCCAAGGAATGTCTGGAAATGGTGAGACGGGGAGAGGCTGATATCACCGTGCTCAACACCATCGAATACAACTATATGTCCAAAAACGAGCGGTTTTCGGATCTGATCGAGTGGGATAATTACCGCTATCAGTCGGGAAGCACCCTTGCGGCGGCAAAAGACGTAGATCCGATTCTTTTCAACGTGATCAATAAATCCCTGCGGCTGGTCTCGGAAGCGGATAAGGAAGATATCATCAATCTGTACATGAATATTCCGTATACGGATTATAATTTGACGGATTATCTGTATATGAATAAGGATGTCCTCGTAATTGCCGGCACGGTGCTGACTCTTTTTGCTGCGTCTGCCTTTGCCGTGTCCCATACGCGCAGAAATTCCTACCGCATTCTGGCAGAGAAGAACGGGGAACTGCAGACTGCCATTAGGGAGGCCGAGAAGGCAAATCTGGCTAAAACGGAGTTTTTGTCACACATGTCCCATGACATCCGAACACCGATCAACGGTATTATGGGTATGCTGAGTATTGCGGAGAAGTACCCTGACGACCCGGAAAGACAGCGGGACTGCAGACAGAAAATCAAAACTTCGGCGGAACATCTGCTGTCTTTGGTAAACGACGTGCTCGACATCAACAAACTGGAAAGCGGCAATGTGGAAATCAGGGAAGAAACATTTTCCCTGCCGCAGCTTTTTGCAAACTGTGCAACGATTCTTGGCGGACAGGCGGCGACGAAAAAGATTCAGCTGACGACTACGTTTGAGGAGGAACAGTTCTCCCATGCCGATTTTATTGGAAGCCCCCTGCACATCAAGCAGGTGCTGATTAATATAGCCGGAAACGCCATCAAATACAACAGAAAAGACGGCAGCGTCCATATGAGCTGCAGGGAGCTCTCGGCAGAGAACGGGACCGCCCGGATCTGTTTTGTCATTTCCGATACGGGCATCGGAATGAGCAGGGAGTATCTGGAGCATATCTTTGAGCCGTTTACGCAGGAATTAAGAGGGGTGAGCGCGCGTACTACCTATCAGGGAACAGGGCTTGGCATGACGATCACGAAAAAACTGATAGACAGTATGGGCGGAACCATTGAAATTGAGAGCGAGCAGGGGAAGGGCAGTGTGTTCACCGTGGTACTGCCTCTGGCAATCGCTGCGAAGCCAAAGGAGGAAGAGGAGAGCGAAGCGCCAAAGCAGATGCAGATTGCCGGGAAACATGCGCTTCTTGTGGAGGACAACGAGTTAAATCAGGAGATTGCCCAGTTTATTCTGGAAGACTTTGGATTACAGGTGACCCTTGCAAACAACGGACGGGAAGCGGTGGAGATCTTTGAACAAGCAGAAGAGGGGACGTATCAGATCATCTTTATGGACGTGATGATGCCGGTGATGAACGGGTATGAGTCGGCCAAGGCGATACGGGCGCTGGACAGGCCGGACGCGGCGACGATCCCGATCATCACCATGACGGCGAACGCCTTCGCCGAAGATGTACAGGCGGCGAAGGACGCCGGCATGAATGAACATGTTGCGAAACCGCTTGAGGCGGATGTGATCGCGAGGGTGCTGGCACAGTGGCTCGGGGACTGAGGATTTAGCTGCTATCCTCTAAAGGATGAAAGTACCCGGCTGTGCAAACGGTCCTGCGAGCGGCGTTTCTCCGCACGTTTTCCCGTAATAATCCGTATCGAAGACAATGGGAGAGCCATCCGGGTTTTCAAATTTCTGTTCCGGCTCAAACGCCATGCCAAGGCTGTCGGTGGTAATCACTTTGTTCTGCGGTTCGGGCATGTAATCATACACATTTGTCTTTAAGACAAAGCCTTCTGCCGTCTCTTCCAGACAGACGGACACGCTGTTTGTCTCATCCACAAACGCATTTTCTTTCGACATGGGTTTCGCGCCGTTAAAATAGGCGTTTCCTGCCGCCCATACAGGGAGCGGATTGTAATACCTGTCGCTTGGTGCGGATCCCATCCCACAGTATCCCTCAAACTGCGCTTCGTATTCTTCCAAAGTCGGGTACGCCTCGTAAGGAACCGTTCCGGCAATGAGGTTGCCGTCCGTCCATTCATCGTCTTTCATCGCATCCGCCATCTGCTTTAGCCCCGGACGGAAGTCTTTTTGGATGAAAATGTTGTTGTAAAAACGCATGTCACCGTGCAGAATCGTCATGAAGCCGGCGATCTGTGTGCGGTGGGGCACATGGTAGGGTGTATAGCGCGGCGAGAGTTTGGTGAGCGTACCGTTTAAAACACCGCGGCCTACGGCGGTAAACGAACCGGCGATCAGATTATGCACAACGGCAACGCCCTGTGTGGCAAGCTTCATCGCGCAGTCGGAGAGCAGCACGTTGTGGTCGACAAGCGTCGGTCCGTGCGATACTTCGATAAAAATATCCTCACCGATTTCATTTCCTTTTATATGGTTATATTCTTCCGGCAGACAGTTGTCAAAAAACAGGTTCTGTGTCACCCTTGTTCCCTGCGCCTGCCAGTCAAGCCATAATCCGCGGGTACAGCGGTAAATCCGGTTTCGGCGGATCGTGACGTCAATCGCCGCATGCATTTTAATGCCGCCGATCTCAGCGCCGCATAAATTCTGCTTGTTGTTGATGTGGTGGATCGTATTGTCCTCTATGACGGAAAATACGCCGCCCAGATGCCCGACGATCCCGGTCTGCCCGCAGTCGTGGATGTTGCACCTTCTGACAATGTGGGAGCCTATGGTTTCCTTGCTCCATCCCTCCCGCTGTGCCTGGCAGATACAGTCGCGCTCCGTCTGCGTGCCGTCCTTGTATTTCCATTTAGACCACTTGTTATCGTTTTCCGGCTGCAGATATTTTCCAAGGGAAATGCCGGAGCATTTCGACTCATAGATTTCACAGTCCTCTATGATCCAGCCTTTGGACCAGTGCGGGCCGATCATTCCTTCCTGATATGCCGTCGGAGGCGCCCACTGCGATGCCGCCTGTCTCACGGTAAAGCCGGAAAGAGTGATATAACTTACGCCTTCTTCTTCCGGGTAGAAACAGTTTTTCCGCACGCTGATTTCCACATTTTCCTCATTGGGGTTTTGGCCCTGGAAGTTGGCGTACAGGATTGTTTCGTCCTTTTCTTCATCCTGGATGGTATACCATACATACACAGAAAAATCAGGGTCCCACGAAGCCTGACTTTTCTCGGGGTGCAGGACTTTTTCAAATTCTGTCACTTCATACATGGATTTGCCGTTCAGATATACATCCCCCGTATGCGCGGTCATGGCAGCCACAAACCAGTCGCCGTAAACAAGCGTCGTATAGGGGTTGTAACCGCCGAATACTTTGTTGGAAATTCTCGTTTTCCAGACGGTGCCTTCACAGGCTTCCCAGTCTTTGACCGGTTCAGCCCCTGTGATCACAGCAGCCAGCCCTACTTCGGAACGGTAAACGATTCTATCGTCTTTTGTGCCGCCGTTTACAGGGCTTACCGACTCTCTGTAAATGCCCGGCGCGACAATCACTTCATCTCCGGGCAGAGCCTTCTGGGCGGCTTCCTGGATTTTCAAAAAAGGTTTTTCTTTACTCCCGTCACCGCTTTGTCCGGCATTCCCGTTTACATAATATTTCATATGTCTTCCTCCTTGTCTCAGAATTGTGTTTTTCCAGCAGATACTCTTATCATAGCAAAAGATTTCACTTATGTCATGCCTTTGCGGCCAATCTCATATCAGCCCACATTTTTATTTGTAAAATTGCGATTATGGGAACGTGTGCAGGGAATGGAATCCTGACTAAGGATATAGTATAGTGAACATATATTTTCGTAAAATAATTCAATTTATGAAAATTTGTTTCGCATAAACACGACAGTTCCCGATACCCCCGCTTTTTGTCCGTTTTCCGAATGACGCCGGAAGCCGCGCTGACCATTTTTTTGACGGCTCTTAGGAACAGATTCGTCCGTAACCCGCAGGCGCTTCGGTTTCAATCGCACGAATAGGAATCCACAAGATTCATCAGACACCTTTTTCGCTGTAAGGTAGAGTGCACATACAGATTCAGGGTGATCTGTATGCTGCTGTGCCCAAGAATCTCACTCAGGCTCTTACTGTCGAATCCCTTTTCCATACATCTGGTGGCAAAGGCGTGCCTCAGCATATGAAAATTAAAATGGTCAATACCGCATTCTTCCAGTATCTTTTGAAAGCGGTATTGCAGGGTGCGCGGATCCATCCAGTCCCCCCTAGCCCCGCTCACAAGCTTGCAGGAACTGTCTTTCTTACAGGCTGAAAGGGCGTCCAGAAGTACCGGCGGAATGGGAATATCCCTGACGGAGCAGGATGTCTTTGGCGTCACCACCGCCAGTCTTGTCTTTTTCCCCGGGCTGTCATAATCACGCACTCTCTGAAGGCTGCTCCTTACATGCAAAAGACCTGTTTCCAGGTCAATGTCCTTCCATGTCAGCGCGCAAAGCTCACCGATCCGCAGACCCGTATGCAGCGCCGTTAAAATGCCCAGACAGGTATTGTCCTTCGTATTTTGCAGAAGATACTTTTCCAGCACTGACAACTCTCTGATCTCCGGCGGCATCACCTTCGGCCTTTTCTCCACGCTGACGGGGTTTGCCGGAATTTCCAGCTTTTCCCCGGTCTTTTTCTGTATATGGATCATAACCCGCTGTACAATGCCGCATATATAGAACAGATAGACGCCGGAAAGTCCCTGCTCCTTATTCTGCCTGCGGATTTTGGCAACAAATTCCGCCATGGCCTGATTGTTGATCTTATATAAAGGCTGCTCCCCCAGCCCGGGAATAATATACTTTTCCACGGTCTGGCGGTAGACCGCATAAGTGCCTTCTTTCCAGTCCCCCCTCTTATCCGCATACCAGATATTGACGGCCTCTTTCATGGTGATCGTGCACCGGCCAGCCGCAAAACATTTCTCCTGTCTCGCTTCATCCAGTTTTCTTTTTACTTCGCCGTACGTCTTTCCATAAACCGACTGGTACTTCCCGCCTCCCTGCAGATACGCGGAACGCTTTATGCGTCCTTCCCAACGTCCATCCCTCCTCTTGTAAATGTTTTCTCCTCTCTTTGGCATAGATAACTCCTTTCCTGACCATTATTTGACGGTCATAAAATTGATCAGCCGCCGTTTCGGAACCTTTACCGAAACAGGGGCGCACCATTCCATCCAAAAACAACTTGTATTTTCTTGCGAATTGTGATATTATACAGTCGTTATACATATAAGTAGTGATTTTTTACACAACATTTTGCTGTTTTTTCGTTTTCCGTTTTCATAAAATGAATTATTTTACGAAAAAACAGGTGTATTTCAACCATGGATGGTGACTGACGGTGAACTGTTACATAGATATTCATTCCCACATTCTGCCCGGTTTAGATGACGGAGCGAAAAATTTTGAGATAAGCCTCCGTATGCTGCGCCAGGCCGAGGAAGAGCAGATTAGCGATATTATCCTGACGCCTCATTATAAACCAATGCGGCACAATCTGCCTCCTGACAGAGTGGAAGATATATTGTATGAACTGGAAGAAAAAAAGCAGGCTGCCGGAATTTCCGTACAGCTTCATCTGGGTAATGAAATATATTACAGTTCGGAAGTGACTTCTGCGCTCAGGGAAGGGAAGGCGTTTACGATGGCCGGCTCTTCTTATGTCCTGACGGAGTTTAATCCCGGAGAAGACTACGCATATATCAGGGATGCAGCCTATAGCCTTCTGGCAGAGGGGTATTCTCCCATTTTGGCTCATATAGAACGGTATGCATGTCTGATGGAGAAAAAAGTGAGAGTGGAAGAACTGTACGATATGGGATGCTGTCTGCAGGTGAATGCCTCCAGTATTATAGGAAGTAACGGAATGGAGTGCAGGAGGAACGCAAAGTGGCTGCTCAAGAGGGAGTATGTTCATTTCGTGGCGTCCGACTGCCATGACGACAAAAAACGTACGCCGGGGCTTTCGGAAGCAGCGGCTTATGTGAGCAGAAAATATGGGGAAGCCTGTTGCAATAGAATTTTCAGGGACAATGCAAGTGCGCTTCTGCACGGCTGTTATATATAAGATTACGGAAGAAAGGCTTGGTTGGGCGCATGGAAGAGAGAAGAGACGCGGAAACGATAGAGATTGATTTGCTGGAGCTTATGGGAGTGCTTCTGGGGCAGATCTGGCTCATTATGGGGATTGGGATGTTTGTGGCCCTGGCCGCTTTTGCCATCAGCAGATATCTGATTACTCCAACTTATGAATCTACCACGAAGATTTATATCCTTAACAAGAATGAAAATACCACGGTGACATATTCGGATGTACAGCTTGGCAGTCAGCTCACAAAAGATTACAGGGAGCTGATTGGGAGCAGATATGTGCTTGAAGAAGTTATCCAGAATCTGGGACTTGATTTAGAGTATAAGGAACTGCAGCGTAAAGTTTCGGTCGGCACGCCGGAGGACACCCGGGTGATTTACATTACGGTAAAAGACAAGGACTCGGTGATGGCGATGAATATAGCCAACAGCGTCAGGGAGACGGCGGGCAGGCATATTGAGAACGTTATGGACATTGACGCGGTAAATGTGGTGGAGACAGCCAACATGCCGACAGAGAAAGCCTCCCCAAGCTGTATGCGCTGGACGCTGATCGGCGGCGTGCTGGGATGTCTTGCGGTGTGCGCCGTCATACTGGTGAAATATCTGCTGGATGACACGGTCAAATCTTCTGAGGATATAGAAAAGTATCTTGGGCTGTCTACTCTCGCATTGATTCCCGTGCAGGAGGATGAGTCCGAAAAAGCAAAGCGGCACAGAAAGAAAAAGACGTCTGTGAAACAGGAAAGAAGGAGCTGAGGTCATGGAAAAGGACAGCAGAAAAGAACAGGAAGTTTCCAACGTGGAAGACTTGGAATTTATCTCTGAAATGCGGGAGATAACCCTTCGTTTTAGCAAGAAGGACGATTACAGGACGAGGGAGGCATATAAGACCCTTCGCACCAATATAGAACTCAGCGGCTCTGATATCAAGACAATCGCCATTACAAGCTGCACGCCAAATGAGGGGAAAAGTTCTGTGGCGATGGAGCTTGCCAGGGCTTTTGCGGAGGCTGGGAAAAAGACGATTTTAGTGGATGCCGACCTTCGTAAGTCCGTTCTGGTGGGGCGGTATAAAACCGGTGCGGTGAGACTCGGGCTGACCCATGCGCTGATTGGCAGGGAAAGTATCGAAAAGGTTATGTGCATGACAAATATCCGAAACCTGTATATCATCTTTTCCGGCCCGGTGCCCCCTAACCCGAGCGAACTGCTTGGCGGGATGAAATTTCAGGAAGCAATACGGGATCTGAGAGAACAGTTTGATTATGTGATCGTGGATACGCCGCCGCTTGGAAGCGTGATCGACGCGGCAGTGGTGGCGAGGAACTGTAACGGCACCATACTTGTCATTGAGAATAATGCCATCAGCTACCGCTTTGCCCAGCGTGTCAAGGACCAGCTGGATAAAACGGAGAGCAGGATATTAGGCGTGGTGCTGAATAAAGTAGATATGAATACCAGAGGCCACTATGGGCATTACGGAAGGTATTACGGCAAATACTACGGCAAGTATTACGGCAGGTACGGGGAGGAGAACATGTCCGCACAGGCAGAGGATTTCCCGGGGAGGAAACGGAAGGACCAGAATCTGGAAACTGTGCCGAGGGAACTGTACAAACGCAGGGATGAGCGGATCAAAGCGTGCGGACAGGCGGTGGAAAAAGTAGCGGAAGAGAGTGCAAAGAAGACGGGAAGCCAGGAAACAGGGAGAAAGATATGAAACAGAGCAGGGTAATCCGGATAGTGATTGTTGCGGCAAATCTGGTGTTGGCTGCCGTATGTCTTGTGGCATATGTCAGGGAAGATAAGGTCAAACCGGAGTTTATGTTTCAGGCCAGCGATTCTGTTTATACGGAATCCGGGCAGAAAGATTTGCTCCTGCAGGATATAACGGCCAGCGATGACAGGGATGGAGATATCACGGAGCGCATTGTCATAGAGAAAGTGACGGAAAACAGAGACAGTTCCACGGTTGTCGTCTATTATGCGGTCAGTGATTCGGCGGGAAACGTCGCCAAGACATCCAGGGTTTTTCCGGCTGTTTTTGACGAGACAGAGCATGAGGAGGCCGCGCAGACTTTTGCAATGGCAGAGGTCCCCAAAGTAGAAATACTAAAAAGTCAGACGGATAAAGGGCAGGCAGATGAAGGCGGCAGCGAAAAAAACGGGGAAGACGGCAGCCGGACGGATGAGGAAAAGAATCGGGAGGATACAGATGAAAGGAAGGAGGACTCGGAAGAGGACTCAGATGACGGCCAGGATGAGGAAGATGAAATAGAAACCGGCCGGGAGGAAGACGACGGACAGGCGGCTGCCGATGAGAATGAAAACCGCCCGGATGAAACGGGGGATGCAGAAGAAAACGGTCATGCCCAGGAGCGGGAGACACCAGCCGGAAGCAGCGCGCCTGTACTTACATTAAGGAAAGCGGAAGTGACAATAGAGGCGGGGACTACTCCGCCGTGGACAGAAATCATAGAGACCCTGCAGGATGATAAAGACGATTATGCGACCCTGTATTATAACCTGAACGTCAGCAGATTCAACAGGAACCAGCAGGGTGATTATCCTGTCACCCTCTACACGGAGGATTCCGACGGGAATTGTTCCGAGACAGTAACAGTTATGGTGCATGTAAAAGGGAACGGGTGAGACCGATTCCGATAAAGGGTAGCTAAAAATGGCAAAGTTTACAAACAAAAAGAAAAATGACATACAGGCAAATGAGGAAAAACAGCTTTTACTGGACCCCGACAGGGCAGAGCGGGAGAGGAAAAAGAAATGTATCAGAATAGTGGCGCTTAGCGTGGGGATTCCTGTAACTGTCATTGTAGTGGCGGTGGTGGGGGTTCTCATATTTGGAGCCATCGGCAAAGCCAGCCTAAAGCAGGTGTCCGTGCGGCAGCCGACGCTTGCGGCGGCCCAGACGGCAGAGATGCTCACGGAAGAAGAGACAGAAATCTGGCAGGAGGGATGGGTTAAATATCAGGGACAGATTTATGCCTACAATGAAGATATGATGACCTTTCTTTTTATGGGAATTGACAGACGGGGCGAAACGGTTAAGGAAGTGGCGGAAGGGACAAACGGCGGACAGGCCGACGCCTTATTTCTGCTGGCCCTGAATCCACACAATAAGACGGCAAGCGTGATTGGCATTAACAGAAATACAATGACGGAGATAGACATTTATAACGAGGAGGGGGCGTATGTCAACACAGTCATCGCCCAGATTGCCGTTCAGCATGGTTTCGGAAACGGTGTGGAGAAGAGCTGTGAGTATCAGGAAAAAACTGTCAGCAGACTGTTCTACAACTTGCCCATACACGGTTATGCGGCGATCAATATGAGCGCCATCGAGACATTGAACGATGAGGTGGGCGGTGTGGACGTCACGGTTTTGGAGGATATGACCTCGGAATCTTCTCTTTTCAGGGAAGGAGAGACGGTACATCTGGAAGGAAAGGACGCGCTGACCTATGTGAGATACCGCGACGAGGAAGCTTTCGCTTCCGCGGACAGAAGGTTGGAGAGACAGAAACAGTATTTGACAGAATTTATCAAGGCGGCAAAGAGCATGGCCAAGAAAGATATCACCAGCGTCGTACGTCTGTATCAGGCTGTCTCCCCTATGATGGTCACGGACATTTCGGCGGATGAGGCGGTGTATCTGGCTTCGCAGGCTCTGGATTACAGGATCGGCCCGGACAGTTTCCATATGCTAAAGGGCGAAACCGTGATGGGAGAACAGTTCGAGGAGTACAACATAGATGAAGAGGCGCTCTATGAGATGATACTGCAGATTTTCTATGAGCCGGTTTTGCGTGAGCCCTGAAAATAAAGGGAAGAGACCGACGGAAAAAGGGAGACAGAATGACATTTGGGGGCGGCGGATCTGGAATGATAAAAAAAGAGTTACAGCGTATGGAGAAATATAAAGGAAAAAGGAGAGCGGCGGCCTGTCTGGCGGCGCTACTTGTATGCGGTATGGCGGGATGCGGGACAGCGGAAGCGGAAGAAGACGGGCAGAAGAATATAGAGACGGCAGGGTATGAGGCCGAAGCGCAGGAAGCGGAAGAGAACACAGAGGAGACAGGGATTTTGGGCGAATCCGCGTCGGATGGCCATATTGATTTTGCCATGCTGCAGGAGAAGAATCCCGATGTTTTCGCATGGCTCCATGTCCCGGGAACCGGCATAGACATGCCGGTGCTGCAAAGTCACGTATCGGACGATTTTTATATCACCCATGACGCGGCCGGCGCGGAGAGCAGCACGGGCGCAGTTTATACGGAGATGCCGAACATGATGAACATGTGTGATTTTAACACGGTGATCCATGGGGATGACCTGGGTGAGGATTCGCCCTTTAAAGCGCTTCATCATTTTGAGGATGCGGACTTTTTTGACAGACATTTGGAGTTCTATCTCTATCTGCCGGACAATGTCCTCACTTACGAAGTTTTTGCCGCATATTACGATGATGGAAGCGATATCCTGCGCAGATATGATTACACGACATATGCAGGATGTGAGGAGCACTTGGAGGATATATACAGGACAAGGAGCATGAACAGGAACTTCCGGGACGGATGGGAGGGACTGACTCCATACCACTTTCTTGTGACGCTTGACGGTAAAGTCCGTGAGGACGGCACGCAGTATGTGGTGGTAGGAGCGCTGACAAAGGATGCGGCGGGCAGGATCGACCGTGTTATCTATGAATAAAAGATCAGACAAACAGGTATTGACATCTCAGGATGTTGATATATACCACACTTAAATTAAGGAAAGGAGGACGATGCCAATGAAAAAATTTATGGCTTTATTCGCGACTTCAGTTCTGTTCGCATCCATGACAGTGTCCGCAGCGGGGTCTCCCTCGGCGGCTGTAGTGGCTTCCACAGCAGCGCCTGCGTCATATGTCAGTGAAGGATTTTCAGATGCGGGTGCTGCTAAGGCAGCGGCGGAGAGGGGCATGAGCGCAGGCGAGTATTACAACAACGCGATTGTTGCAACGCCCGGCGTGCCCAATGCGGTACCCATGGGTCAGGGCGGTAAGATCCTGATCAACGGCGTGCCGACAAACCTGACCGCATCCCTGTCCAAAGTGAACAGCGCGGTAGCAAGCAGCGCAGTTGCACAGGCTGCCGGACTTGGCGGATCACTGCTCAACGTAGTGAACGTGACTTTCCCCGGCGCTAATTACAGCGTGGCTACCATTAATTTCTACGTCAAAGGGCTTGCAGGCGACGCAAAAGTTGCAGCAAGACAGTATGTCAACGGCGTATGGGTTGAAGTGGAAGTTGTAGAGGCAAGAGCCGATCATGTTGTCCTGAACCTTAAGAGCAGCGGACCGGTTGCACTTGTAGCACTTCCGTAATCTTTTTGTAACTTTTTGTTGGATTCAAAAAAAGTGTGGGAAACCTGTGCCGCCGCTTCGGCGGCGGCATATGGCAAAAAAATCTGCGAACCCGGATCGTCGCATTGCCGCGTTCGGTAACGCAGAGGTGATAGGGAAAGACAGGAAATTCGCATGAAATATGGCGGAATGGCGAAGCCATGTCTTTTTGTATTTTGCAGGAGGAAACATCTATGTGGTATGTAGTGCAGGTGCAGACAGGGACAGAGGAGAAGATTAAGGCGCAGTGCATCCGCATGATTGATGGGGAAATTCTTGAGCAGTGTTTTATTCCTTCTTATGAGGAGAAAAAGAGGTACAGGGGTACATGGCATACAGGGAAAAGAACATTATTTCCGGGATATGTGTTTATGGTCAGCGGCAGACTGGACGACCTGTATAAGGAGCTTAAAAAGGTGATTGGCCTGACAAAACTGCTCGGTACAGGAGAAGAAATCGTGCCGCTGTCAGAGGCGGAAACCGCTCTTCTTGAAAGAATCGGAGCCGGGGAAAGGCCGTTGGAAATATCCACGGGTCTGATAGAAAATGGTGCGGTCATAGTGACGGAAGGACCGTTAAGAGGTATGGAAGTCTGTATACGCAGAATAGACAGACATAAAAGAAAAGCATGGCTGGAAATAGATATGTTTGGACGAACAATGGAAATGGAAGTCGGACTTGAGATTATAGAAAAGAAATGAAGCAAAATAACGGGGACAGAAATCAATATAGGGCGGAACATCATTCGCGCGGTATGATGAGACAGCTGACGGTGGCGGCCGGCTGGCTTCTGTGCGCTGCGGCCTTTGTGGCCGGCGGGCTTACCGTTCTTGGCATTTCAGGGAAGTATAACCTGAAACAGCAGACCATGAGCTACGCGGCGGGCACGGGAAAGCCCGTGCGGACAATTACGGCGACGACGGACACGGAGGAAGAGCCAAAGAAAGGCCAGAACATATATCCGAATCGTGAATACCGCTATAACGAAGATATACTTACCTTCCTATTCATGGGAATTGACAGGGAGGACGGCGCAAAAGCTGATGAGGGATATGCCGGAGGCGGACGGGCGGACGCCCTTTTTTTGTTTGTATTAAATCCCCATGAAGAGACCATGAGCCTGATTCCCATTAACCGCAGTACCATGACGGAAGTGGACGTCTATGACGGGCAGGGAAACTACGAAAATACGGTGACGGCACAGGTCTGTGTACAGTACGGATTCGGGGATGGCGGCAGGGAGAGCTGTGAATATCAGATAAAGGCGGTGAGAAACCTTTTTTATGGTATTCCCATACACGGGTATCTGGCGGTAGATCTCGGAGTAGTCCCGGCAGTGACAGAGATGATAGACGGTGTTGATCTTTCCCTGTTTAAGGACATTCAAAACGGAGACCAGTCAGAGGACAGACAGAGGCAGCTGGCAGCGGCGCTGATCGGTGAAGTCAGACGGATGACAGGGAAGGATTTGACGGTTCCGATCAAGATATATAACAAAGTATCAGACAAGGCGGTCACCGATATCACGGTGGATGAAGTGACATACCTGACGGCGAAGGCCGGAGGATATCATTTCGATGAACGGCAGGTCTTCACGGTTCCCGGCACAAGCATTGACGGGGAGGGAAGCGGGGATGACGTATTGGATGAATTTTATGTGGATGAGACAGCGTTTTATAAGCTGATCCTGGACGTCTTCTACGAGCCGGCGGACGAGGAATAAGGAGTAAAAGCGGATGAACATAAAACAGCCCGGATATGTAGTGGGGGGGGGGTAACCCGGTGAACCTGATAGAAGAAAAAGACGGATTGGTATCTAAATCCAAGAAAATCATAAATATCTATATTGTCTTTTTGTTTGCCGTTGTCTGGTTCAGCTACTATAACCAGTTTGTATTCGGAACCAACCGCATCGCCGGCGGAGTGGTCAGCGTGGGCATCTATTTTATCATCTACAATTATTTTGCCAAACTGTACCGTGCATATAAGATTGGCACTTATAAAATCAGTGAGATCATTTTTTCGCAATTTCTTGCAATCGGCCTGTCAGATACGGTGCTGTATGTGGAGTGCTGTCTCGTAAGCCACCACTATGTAAATATACTGCCCGGTTTTGCCACGGCAGGCATACAGATTCTGGGCATGGTGGTCTGGGCAGTCTATACGAAACAGTATTTTGTCAGATACATAGAGGCGAATGACACACTGATTATGTACGGCGGAGAAAATGCCGGGGAATTTGTACATAAACTGAAACGTAAGTACGAGCATCTTTTTCGGATACAGGAGATTGTCAATATAGAAGAGTGCACGGTGGAAGAACTTCATGGAAAAATCGACCAGTACGATACCGTGATTTTGTATGAAGTGAGCAAAGGCTATAGAACCAGTACCATGGAGTACTGTATTGAACATCAGAAAAATCTCTATATCACGCCAAGGATTTCTGACATTATCCTGCAGGGTTTCAAGGAGAGAACCCTGATTGATACCCCTCTGTTTAAATATGAATATCATTATCTGGACACAAAAGAGTATCGGACGAAGAGAATGTTTGATCTGACAGTATCCCTGCTGGCGCTTGTCCTGACGGCGGTTCCCATGCTGCTTACTGCCATGGCGATTAAACTGGAGGACCGGGGGCCTGTTTTCTTTAAACAGGACAGATGTACAGCGAACGGAAAAGTATTTGCGATCATCAAGTTCCGCAGCATGGTTCCGAATGCGGAAAAACAGGGAACCGTTATTCCCTGTACAGACCATGACCCAAGGATTACGAAGGTGGGCGGCGTTATCAGAAGATTCCGTATTGATGAACTGCCGCAGATTTTCAATATCATCAGAGGAGATATGTCCGTGGTGGGGCCACGCCCGGAGCGGGTGGAACATGTAAAAAGATACTGTGAGGAAGTGCCGGAATTTGCCTACCGCATGCGCGTAAAGGGAGGACTTACAGGGTATGCACAGATTTTTGGCAAGTATAATACAAGCGCCTATGACAAGCTGAAACTGGATCTGATGTATATCGAGAACCAGAGCCTTCTTTTGGACTTGAAGATGATCATGCTGACGGTGAAGACACTGTTTATCGCGGAGAGTACGGAAGGGTTCGAGGAGGAAAAGAGCAAACTCATCGGGAAGTGGGATGCGGAAGGGTAGGGAGAGCATGAAAAGAGTTTTGATTCACATGGGCGACCCCTATCTGATTGATAATCCCTGTACTAAGAGAGTGCGCGCTTTTAAGGAGGCGCTAAAGGAGTACGGATTTGAAGTTGTGATTATGGCGCCCTCCATAAAAGGGATAGAGAAAGACACGGAGGTCACCTATTGTCTTACCGTGCCGCTCAAAAAGAAAAATGCCTTTTACAGACTGGCGAACGGTTTGAGCTTTGCCGTCTCATCCGTGTGCAATTTGAGAAAAGCGGGAAAGATTGACATTGTTCTGACGACAACGCCGCCGGCATTGATCAGTATGGCGGGCTATGTTATGGCAAAGATAAAGCATGCCAAACTGGTGTATGATGTCCGGGACATCTGGCCGGATGTTGCCCTTGAGATGGATGAATTTACAAAGGACAGCGTCTATTACAAAATATTCCGTTTTATCAGGGACTTTATGCTGCGGCATGCGGATCTGGTTACGGCGGTGAGCGACGGTAAAGTCAGGAGACTGAAAGAATACGCGCCCAAGAAGCGGATTGTAAAAATCCCCAATGGATTTGACGTTCACTTTTTGGAAAACCCCTTAAATAGCGAACTGTATAAAAAGATAAAGGGGAACGGGAAATTTACCTGTGTATATACCGGGAATCTCGGGCTTGCCCAGGGCCTTAAGCAGCTGCTTGACATTGCCATGAGGGCACAGGAGGAGGGAATGGAAGCCGCTTTCCTACTGTACGGAAAAGGGGCAGAAGAACAGGAACTGAGGGCGTATGTCCGAAAACACCGCCTTGCACATGTGTTTTTCGGAGGCAGCTTATCCAATCAGGATATCTATACAGTGTTAAAAGCCGCGGATATCAGCTTTGTGCCGCTGGTGAATGGAAACCTGAAAGACAGCATACCGACGAAGATATACGAGGCGCTTGGAATCGGCTGCCCGGTATTGCTGGCGGCGGAAGGGGACGCAGTGTCTGTGCTGGAAGAATCGGAGCTGGGAATAGCGGTTAGTCCAAACAGGACGGAGGAACTGTGGGACGCTTATCAGAGACTATACAAAAACAGGAAACAGATGGAGCGTCTGAAAAGCTATGCGGCAAAACTGATGGAAGAAAAGTATTCGATCCAGCGTTCGGCACGGATGCTGGCGGAGGAGTTTCTGGGGATGTGCGGGGAGTGACAGGCAAAAGGATACTGATTTATATAAATACAGTTAAATATCTGAAATGGGTACAGATATGGCATCAACTACGAAACCGTATATTGAACAAACGAAAAGATAAAATTTTAAAACGGATTCTGGCAGTCAGTAACATACCGCAGACACAGACTGTCTCTGTAATGATGCCAGAACTGGACACAGGGCAGAATTATCTGGCGCGGTTTTGTATAGACGGTCTTCTGAATAATGAAGTCGAAATTTTACATGAGAAACATGTGATTGACTTAAGGGAATGGGAAGTGACAGAGGCTTCACATCTCTGGAATTATAATTTACATTATCTGGAGTTTTTGATTCCCTTGGCTGTGGCTGGCAGAGACGATACATCTGAACAATGTTTTCGAAAATGGTGCGACTATGTGGATGCCTGGATGGATCATCCTGTCAGGGACAGCTTTGAGCCTTATACCATATCCATGAGGATTCCCAATCTCTTAATCTGTATGAACATATTGCGGGAAAAGCTCCAGGGATCGGAGTTGGAAAAAAAGCTGATCAGGAGTATTTATCAGCAGTATCAGTATCTGCTTGCAACGCAGGAACTGGCGTTGTTAGCTAACCACTATTTCGAAAATCTGAAAACGATTGTGATCTGCAGCGTTCTATTTGGAGAAAAAGATAATTATAAAAAATATTTCGCCAAGTTTTATGGGCAGATAAAAGAACAGATATTGGCGGACGGGCTTCATTACGAGAGGAGCCTGATGTACCACAAGATTGTTCTGGAAGATACGCTAAGGGTATATACAGCACTGGATGGTAGGAAGGAATACAGGAATGACGCTGGGAAGCTGCTTGACGAGACGGAACGTATGGCTGCCGCCTTGGCCTCCATTTCGCGGGGGATGCCAAGGACGCCGCTGTTTAACGATGCGGGAAATAATGTGGCGAAGGATACTGACGATTTGCTAAGTGCAGTGCGAAAGATCACGGCACGAAGTGTCCCTGATGAACAAACTGTCTTTGATGCGTCCGGCTATTATAAACTGTATGCCGGCGAAAGTACGCTGCTGTTTGACTGTGGACAGATTGGACCGGCTTATATGGGAGGACACGCCCATTGTGACTGTCTGAGCTTTGAACTGACCAGAGGCGGGAAAACGGTATTTGCCAATTCCGGGACCTATCAATATCAGGGGAGACTGCGGCAGTTTTTCCGTTCAACGGCGGCGCATAACACAGTTATGGTCGATGACAGGGAACAGGCGGAATTATGGGGAGAGCACAGGGCTGCAAGAAGAATGTCCGAAATAGAATGTGAAGTCAGTGAAAAGGCGGTATCTGGTAGGTTCCGCTCATTTTCTGGTGATTATATCTACAGAAAGATTGAACTGACGAAAAATGCACTAAATATTAAGGACAGGGTTTTAACAAAGGACAGAAAACAACATATTGCGAGACAGTTTTTTCACCTTCATCCTGAATGCTGTTTTTGTGCCGATACAGCGCAGCAGTTTTCAGTATGGGATGACGGGAAAAGGCAGGTGGTTATCCTAATCCCGCCCGGAAGCGTGGGAGTGATTCACCGGGAAGGCGATATCTGTTTTTTTGCACAGGATTTTGGAGAACTGGAAAGAAAAGGAGTTCTGGAAATCAGGACGCCCTTTGTAAAAAATGTGGAGATAACAGTGTTTATTCAGCTGGTGCAGTGACGCGGTATCTGCCACTGAGCATGGGATGAATCGTAGAGAACTCCGAATGTAGAATATTTACATTGATGGATAGGAGAAGACAGAAGATGATCAACGTGATAGGACTTGGTTATATTGGCTTACCGACTGCGCTTATGATGGCTTCACATGGTGTGGAGATTGTCGGAACGGATTATAATGCGGAGCTGGTCAGGACATTGAACAGCGGACATATGACATTTCAGGAAAAGGGGATTGAGGAACTGTTTCATTCCGCCGTGGAAAGCGGAGTCAGGTTTACAACAAAATACCAGACCACGGATACCTACATTGTCTCTGTGCCGACTCCCTATGATAAATTTTCCAAAAAGGTCGATCCCTCCTATGTTGTCGCCGCAGTCAGTGAGATTCTAAAGGTGGCTAAGGAGGAGACGGTAGTCGTGATTGAGTCCACGATTTCGCCCGGAACCATCAATAAACACATCAGGCCGCTGGTAGAAGCAGAAGAAGATACATCAGGAAAGAAAATTCATCTGGTACATGCCCCGGAACGGATCATCCCCGGCAATATGCTTTATGAACTGCTGCATAATAACAGGACAATAGGCGCGGATGACAAGGAGATTGGGGAAAAGATAAAGTCCTACTATGCGGCGTTCTGCCAGGGAGAGATTGTGGTGACCGATATCTGCACGGCGGAGATGACAAAGGTGGTCGAGAATACATATAGGGCTGTCAATATCGCTTTTGCCAACGAGCTTGCAAAGATATGCCGACATGATGACATGGACGTGTATGAGATCATACGTATCTGCAATATGCACCCAAGGGTAAATATCCTTAAGCCCGGACCGGGAGTCGGCGGTCACTGTATTTCCGTAGATCCATGGTTTCTGGTTGGGGACTATCCCAGCCTTGCGAAAGTGATTGATGAATCCATGAAGACAAATGACAGTATGCCGGATTTTGTCCTGAACAGGATTTATGAAATTCTGAAGGAAAATCATATGACGGATATCGGCAGAGTCGGGTTGTATGGATTGACTTACAAGGAAAATGTGGATGATATGCGGGAGTCGCCGACATTGCAGATGCTGGAATCCATGGAGCGGCATTTGAGCGGGAAATCTGTGAAAGTGTATGATCCTTTTATCGAGAAGGATGTGGTGGAAAGACAGTATCATGATCTGGACGCATTCCTAAGAGATGTGGATCTGGTGGTGATTATGGTGGGGCATGATGAGATAAAGGAGAATATGGGGAAGCTGGAAGGGAAGGTTATTCTGGATACGAGGAAGGTTTGTGATATGAGAGGGGTGTACCGGCTATGAGACGGGAGAATCGTATAGATGAAGTGGATATTCTGAGAGGAATAGCTGCAATCCTCATGATATTAGGACATTCGTTTATCGTGTACCCGGTGGATATATCGGGGGTTTCATGGTGTAAGGCATTACAGCATTATATATATACTTTTCATATGGAATTGTTTTTTGTATTGGCAGGGGTCGTTTACCAATGTCGGAATTATGGCGCTTATATTAGTAAAAAAATAAAAAGAATACTGATTCCTTATTTGTTTTTTGGGATATTTGCAATGTTATGCAGGGCATTTGGGGGTGTGTTGGTCAATGGCGTAGAGCCGATAGGAGAAGGAATCTCGAAATTGCTTTTTCATGGAGGCGGATATTGGTTTCTATATGTTTTGTTTATTCTGTTTGTAGTTTATCCATTAATGGAAAGGATACTGAACGAGATATGGAAGAAGGCGGTTTTTTCTGCAATTATGCTTATTTTAAGTACGGCAATAGAACTGCCGAACATTTTTATGCTAAGCACATGCGTTTACTATATTCCGTATTTTATTTTTGGTGATTGCATAAAGCAGAAATTGAGAGGGGGGGGCAAAAGCGCAGCTTGATATTTATTGGAGTTTTTTCCCTGATTATGTACTGTGTAATTGACCTGGCTGAAACAGCAGGCAGATATGATCTGGAAAATATTTTTAATTTTGTCAGAGCTATTTCAATGATTGTTTTTCTGGCATGTTGTTCCAGCGCTCTAAGCGGGCAGTGGTCAAAAAATCAATTTACAATATGGATTCAGGATTTGCTTTTTGATTGTAGCAGATTTTCATTACAGTTATATTTATTTAATGGATATCTGCTCACAATTTTTAGAATACTTGTTTGCTCAGTTTTAAAGGTTAGCATTCCCATTATAATTGTCTTAATCATATGGTTGGGGAATATTGCAGTTACGCTTATGATATGTAAGTGGGGTGTTCCCAAGGTGCCGTTTTTATGTGTGTGTTGTGGAATAGAAAGAAGGAAATGTTATGAAAATAGTGAATGTTCTTTTAAAAATATATAATAATATACCGCTCGGTATCATAAACTGTGCCGCGCCGTTGTTTTATATGATACCTAAAAAGTATAGATACGGAGGTGTGTTTTGGAAACAGTATTCAGAATTAAATTTTTCGGGGGGGGGGGGTACAGAGGGAAGCAGATGAAGAAAAGTTATTAAAAAGGAAATTAATTGAGGCATATGAGGAGATTCCCTTTTATCAGGAGAGCTTTAATCGGGCGAATTTTAATCCTTATGAGTTCAGGGATATATTGGATTTAAAGAAAGTTCCGATGACTGATAAAGAATGTGTTCGAGACAACTGTGATCAAATGATAAAATGTGGAATACATAAAGAAAAATTGGATTATGTCGTAACGTCAGGTACAACGGGCCGTTCTGCAGGCTTCTATCAAGACAAAAGTGTTTTGATGAGAGAATGGGCTTATGTAAATTTTATATGGAAAAGAGTTGGGTATAAACCAGATAGTTCCAGATTAGTATTACGCGGAAAAGTTTTTCGTGAAAAGAAATTAAAAGGAAAAAGCTGGCAGTGGGATGCATTAAAGAGAGAACTGAGTATTGATATTTTTAAGATGACAAAAGATAACTTACGGATATATTGCGAAAAGATTGAAAAGTATAAACCGGAATATATTCATGGTTATATGTCGGCAATTATAGTACTTTGCAAATATATTGAAAAGAGCGGAATACATCATTCCTTCTCAGGAGTTTTAGCAGTTAGTGAACCTGTTACTATTGAGCAGCGAATGTATGTAGAGAAAGTTCTTAATACAAGAGTTTTTTCTTTTTATGGGCATACAGAACGATTGGTAATGGCGGCTGAATGTGAAGAATCTACGGAATATCATATTGAACCGCAGTATGGGTTTGTAGAATTAATTGATTCGGAAGGAAATCAAATATGGGAACCAGGAATTCGCGGTGAGATTGTAGCAACTGGATTTCTTAATGAAGCAATGCCATTGATTCGTTATAGAACTGGGGATATTGCGGAGTGGAGTGAGAAAAAACAATGTTCCTGTGGACGGGCACACCGCAGATTGAAATCTGTGGAAGGACGTCAAAAAGATGTTTTACTGGGGAAAAATGATACAAGATTTTCCGTGGCTGCCATCAATATGCACTCAAATATTTTTGAGCATGTTTCTAAATATCAGTTTTATCAAGAAAAAAAAGGGGAAGTAATTTTAAAAATTGTTTCTACTGAAGAATTCGATAAAAAGGATATTGATGAAATGGCAAGGCAAATTTATGAAAAAGTGGGGAATGAATTAGACGTCAGAATTAGCGTTGTAGAAGATATACTGCCAGAGAAAAACGGAAAATTTAAGATGATTAATCAAAAGCTAGAAATGGAATAAATAGAAGTTTTTAAAATGCATCTATATTTGGGGAGGCGCCGTGTTGAATGAGATATCTAATAGATATACATCATGGGATTGGAGATAGTATATGTTTTATGCCTACTATTGACAATATTACTATTGCGGATAAACATGCAGTGATAGATATTGTCGTATTAAAACAAAATTATGGCGATTTATTTCTAAATAATCCTAATATAAGAAACGTCATTGCTTTGCATGACGCACCCAGGATGTTTGCTTACGGTAAATATGATATTGGGATTATAGCCGATTTTATTAGTGCTAAGTGGATGAGTATTATATTATTAAAATATTTGGGATGTAAAAAAGTAGTTTATGTTCATAGAAAACTAAAGTGGACAAAACATCTGGTGCTGAGGTGTCTGGACGTTTTGGAATTATTAGGGATTGAGTATGCTGTAAAGAAACCGCAGCTATATTTGGATAATGATAAAACAAAGATATGTGAAAAATATGGCTTGGAAAATGGAATGAAGATAATAGCAGTGTGTATGGGAGGAAATGTAATAAATAACGTATCCGCCAAGAATAGAAAAATGAAAGGCATCAATTTTAAACAATGGCCATATAAACGATACGCAGAATTGATAAGAATACTGGAAAAAAAGTATAGAGTTATTTTGATAGGAGGAAATAAGGAAGAAAAGGAATTTGCTAGCTATACAGATGATGTAAATCTTGCAAATGTTTTAAATATATTAGGAAAGACCAGCCTGCTGGAATCCGCCCAAATTTTATCAGTGTGTGATCTTGTGATAGGGAATGATACAGGTATGATGCATCTTGCGGGAGCGGTAGGAGCAGCTACACTGTCCATACATGGACCAACAGATCCGGATATGTGCGGAACTTTTAATGAAAGGGCTTTTTTTTTAACACCGAAGACGAAATGTAAGTATTGTTATGCCGAAAGAGGAGATAAGTATTTTAACTGTACATCAGGGTTGTCCTGTTTAAAGTCGATATCTGTAGACGATGTTATTAGAAAAGTAGATAAAATATTAATATGATTATAAAAATAAGACTTGATAATACGTGGATAAAATATTTACTGGGATATTTATTCCTGTTTGTTCTTTATACACCTGCATATATAAAAAGGATGCTCGTGTTTGATATCACTACTTATATTAAGATTGCCATATTATTTGTAAGTGTTCTGCTGTTTTTATGGCGTAATAAATGGAAATGCCCTGATATTGTACTGTTCGCAGTATTACTTCACCTTACGTTTGTATTTTCCAGCATCCTTAATTCTTCCAATATAAGTTATAGTTTATTTTTTTTGCTTAGTAATGTTGGAAGTCTGTGTTTGTGTAGTTATATTCTGACAATGAAAGATAACGAAATTTATCTGAAGATTATTGTATCATATTTTATAATCTTATTATTTATAAACATAATAGTAAGCATTTATAATCCAAATGGATTGTATGAAGTAAGTAAAGTATATGTAATTAAAAATCAGAGTACGGTTTTTCTGGGAGATGATAATTCCTCCTTATCCTTATATTTTGTATCATTATTTTGGACAACCGCACTAACAATTAAGAATAATAAATATAAATGGATACTTTTTTTTGACATTGTGCTTTTCGGGAGCTTTGTCTTTTTAAGAAAAATTGGAACAGGAATAATTGTTTTTCTGGTAATGGCTTTATTGTATTTCTATATTTCAATAGTAAAGTATACATGGTTAAATTCCGGGAAAAAGATTGTGATTTTAAATTTTGGGGTTTTCATTTTAATTATTATAGTTCGAATTCAGAAATATTTAGAGTATTTAATTAAGTTTTTGACAGGAAAGAAGGCATCTTTAGGACGAAACAGGGTTTGGGATTATTCATTACAGTTGATAAAGAATAAATTTTTTGTAGGGTACGGAATATCAACACCTATCAGCTATGATGATTACTCTACAGTTTTGGCAATGGAGAGAGCGCTGGCACGAACAGGAAATACCCATAATGTTTTTTTGCAGCAGGCTTTTTGGGGAGGAATGTTTGCACTTGTTTTTTTTATTTGTATTCTGCTGATTGCTATGCGTGAGTTTGATAAAAAGAAAACGATGCGGAAGAGTAATTTATTACTTGTATTATTATCTGGTTTTTTACTGAGGGGAATGGTAGAAATAGGGTTTGAGTATTATTTTGTTATATTGCCATTGTTTTACTATATAGACAGAGTCGAGGAATGTAATGTTCAAAGAAGGGCGCAGTTGAGGGCTGCTTCCGTCAAGCTTGCTGGAGCAAATATGGGGTATAAAAGTGAAACAAATTAATATTGCAAAAAAAGAAGTGGTGTGGAATTACGCAGGGACATTATTTAATATGGGGTCTAATTATTTTCAGCTGCCGTTTCTGCTCTATTTTCTGGATTCAGACAGATTAGGTCTATGGTATGTTCTGATGAGTTTATCGGCAATATCCAGCCTCATTACATTTGGATTTACGCCTTCATTTTCCCGAAGTGTGGCGTATTGCTGGAGTGGGGCAAAATCACTTTCAAAAGAGGGCAAAGAGAAGGAGATGTTGTCCGATGGGGAAATAGATTATCATCTTTTAGTAAATGTATTTTCAGCGTGCAAAGTGGTATATTTTTTCATGGCTGTTATTGCGACATTTTTTCTGGTAACGTTTGGAACAATTTATATTAGTATTATCGCTGGAAATATTATGTGCATCAATATTAAAGCGGGGTGGTGTATATTTTTAATTGCCGTTTTTATTAATATTTATTATGGCTATTATAGCGCACTGTTGATAGGGAGCGGGGGTGTAAAAGAAAACGGTCAGGCGATTGTTATTGCTAATATCGCAAGACTTTTTTTATTGGCAATTCTATTGAGTACTGGATTTGATTTTTTAGGAGTGTGCATTTCTTATTTTGTTTATGGATTTTTATTGCGTGTTGTCTGTAAATTTTTTTTGGATAAGCGGTTTGCGATTAAAAGACTAGTAAAGGACCAAAATATCAGCATATCTAAAAAGGATGTCATTTGCTGCCTGGAGACATTGTGGCCTAATGCATGGAGAGATGGGATGGTTTCTGTTTCCGATTATGTATCAACGCAGGCAGGGACATTGATCTGTTCAGCTTTTATGAGTCTAGAACAGACAGCAACATATTCAATCCTTTCTCAAGTTGCCGTTGCCGTTGCTAAGGTGTCGAGATCTATAGATGTGGCACACTTGCCGGTTATTCAGTCAGCATATGTTAACGATGATAAGACTAAGCTGAAAAAAACACAGGCAATGTGTGTGGCAGGGTACATAATAGTTTTTATTATTGGAACAGTGGGGACAGTCTTCATAGGTCTTCCGATTATTCATGTGTTAAAACCAGAGATATTGTTAGATATTTATTTGTTTCTGGGTTTGGCAATATATCAGTTTATTATATCGCTTCGGAATTGTTACTCCTCCTATTTGTCATCTACAAACCGATTATGGTACTGGAAGAGTTATATATTTGCGAGTGGGTTATGCCTGGTGTTAGAGCTCCTTTTGTTTAATCAGACACGACTTGGGGGATATGTTATTGTGATTTCTTCAATAGTATCGGAAGCTGTGTATAATATTTGGCACTGGCCAAAACTTGTAAACAGAGAACTTAATATGGATATCCATGATTATTGGACGGGCATGGGAGATTTTATTCGGATGCTGCTTGGGAGGTAATTCAATGATAAACGTTTTGTTACTGGGTTTTCCAGAGAAAAATGATAAGCGGACAGGTGGGATTATTGTAGATTATGAATACGAGAAAATTCTGTTGGGTAACATGAATTGTAATATTGAAGTAAAAGGACTGAAGGAGAGTGGATTATCCCAATATATATATAGTAATAAACAAAAGGAGAAAATTGTTAACCTACTGAAAAAATATGATGTGCTTATTATTGATGCAAGAGCGTTTACTTATTTTTGCACAGTTATCAGTTATATAAGACGAAAGTCTGCGATAAAAATATATGCAGTCGTACATCACTTTTATTATAAGCAGATGAAAGGGGGCATGAGAATACCGGTTTATTTATCAGAAATGTATACGTTAAAGAGAATGGATGGATTACTGTTTGCGGGAGAATATTCGTATGGTTTAGCTACGAAAAAGAAAACACTTAATAGGCTCTCCTTAACATATATAGGGATTGGTTTTGATAACTCAACAGGTATTGTTAAAAGGAATCCAGACAGCAACAATAATATTATTTTCATAGGCCATATTATTCCGAGGAAAGGACCGCACTATTTAATTAAAGCCTTGGAGATGCTCAAAAAGAAGGATGGATTAACGCCTACAACTAATATTATAGGAGATATGGAGAAAAATTTGAGATATACAAGAAAACTTATAAAAATGATTAAAAAGGCAGATTTGACTGAAAATGTGAAGTTGAGAGGACGTATTGATGAAGAGGAAAAAGATGAGATATTGAAAAAGAGTGGTGTCTTTGTTTTTCCATCTTTATGTGAGGGGTTTGGTATGGTCATTTTAGAAACAATGCGTTATGGGATACCTGCCGTTGTGTTTAATAATACGAGTATGCCATTTTCGGTTTTAGATAACGAAAATGGATATGTTGTGAAAAATAAGTCATGGACGGGTTTATACGAGAAAATAAAACTTTTATATGAGGGAAACGTTTATGACAACTTGTCAAAAGGAGCTGAAAAGACATATTTGAGCGCTATGTCATGGGATGATGTTGCGACTAACTTGAACAAATGGGTGTTTGCTGAAGCAGGTAGATAGGAGTAAAAATGGTTATTATAACGGGTGGTGCAGGGTTTATAGGAAGCTGTCTGGTGAGAACTTTCAATGATATCGGAATAGATGATATTATAATTGTTGATAACATTAGTAACAGCGATAAGTGGATGAACATACGAAATAAAAAATATATCAGATATGTGCATAAATCCAAATTCTTACAAGAGTTACCTTCATATACAGGTGTTTCAGCGATTGTTCATATGGGGGCGCAGTCGTCGACGACTGAAAAAGATTTTGATTATTTATGGTGTAATAATTTTGAGTATACACAGCATCTGTGGAATTACTGCGCCGAAAAGGATATAAGCTTTATCTATGCAAGCTCAGCGGCAACTTATGGAGATGGTGCGGAAGGATTTGATGACAGGATGGATATTGACAAATTACTTCCGCTCAATGGTTATGGATATTCAAAGCAGATTTTTGATCTGTGGATAAAACATCAGGCAAAAATTTTCCCGAAACAGTATGTGGGGCTTAAATTTTTTAATGTATATGGACCAAATGAGTACTTTAAAGGGAACATGGCGAGTATGGTCTTCCATGGATATCGGCAGATTCGTGAGAATGGGAAAATAAAATTGTTTAAATCCTATAATCCCAATTATGAAAATGGCGGTCAACTTCGGGATTTTGTGTATGTAAAAGATATTTGTGCAGTTATTGTATGGCTGTTAGAAAATAGCCATATTAGTGGTCTCTTTAATGTTGGAACCGGACAGGCGAGAAGTTTTAAAGAATTAGCGGAGGCGACATTTCATGCATTGGATATGGATTCTAATATTGAATATATCAGTATGCCAGAGCAATTAAAAGAGAAATATCAATATTTTACAAAGGCGGAGATGGGGAAAATCAGAGAAGCAGGGTTTGAAAAAAGATTTATGACTCTGGAAGAAGGTATAAAAGATTACGTATTGAAATATCTACATAAGAATTATGAGATTTACTAAATTTATGAGGGGCAGACAACATATGAAAAAGATTCCGAATATATGTAAAAAAAACATACTTGTAGTAGGAGATATCATGCTTGATACCTATTATAAGGGTGATGTGCAAAGAATATCTCCAGAAGCTCCAGTGCCAGTATTCCATAAAATAGCAGAAAAGAGTATGTTAGGCGGGGCGGCGAATGTCGCGGCAAATCTGGTTGCAGCAAAACAGATGGTATCGCTGATGGCGTTAGTTGGAAATGATAAAAATGGTGAGAATATAAGATGTATTTTAGAGGAAAAGGGTATTAACACAGATTTGTTGGTTACATTGGAACGCAGCACAACCGAAAAAATCAGGCTGCTGGCTGGACATTACCAACAGGTAGTTCGGGTTGATGTTGAGGACACGGATGCCATCAGTGAATCGGAATGTAAAATATTATTATCAAAGCTAGAAAAAAATATAAATAAATATGACTTAATAGTTGTTTCTGATTACTTAAAGGGTTTGCTGACGTATGAACTTACACAGGGAGTAATACAGATAGCAAATGAGAAAAAAATCCCGGTTATTATAGACGTCAAGGATTCAAGAGTTGAAAAATATAAAGATGCCTGTTTATTAAAGCCGAATCTTAAAGAACTGCACGATCTTACGGGAATGCCTGTGTCCTGCAGTAAAGAGATTGTATTTGCATCAGAATATTTAAAGGAAAAATGTAACTGCCAATTTGTGCTCACAACATTAGGTGCCGAGGGAATGGTTCTGGTTGGTGGAAAGGCTCCGTATTTTGTGAAAGCAATATGTCAGGAAGTATTTGATGTTACAGGTGCAGGGGATACAGCACTTGCCTATTTGGCGGCGTGTATTGTTAATGATTGTTCCATGGAGGAGGCGGTTAAATTCGCAAATTACGCCGCAGGAATACAGGTTTCTAAAGTTGGCACCTCATGTGTCTGCTGGAATGAGATAGAGAGTTTTTTGTTGAATAAAAGGGCAAACGGATATACGCATAAGATAATTGATATAAAGAGCCTGGAGGAATTGCGGAAAAGTAATCCAGACAAAAAGATAGTATTCACAAACGGCTGTTTTGATATCTTACATATCGGGCATATAAGATATTTATATAAAGCGTCTTTGCTTGGGGATATTTTAGTAGTTGGCATAAACAGTGATAGTTCGGTAAGAAGGCTAAAGGGTTCAGACAGACCAATTAATTCAGATGCTGACAGGGCAGAATTGATTTCTGCATTGGCTTTTATTGATTTTGTTGTGGTGTTTGACCAGGATACACCCTATGAACTTATAAGTGCGGTTAAACCCGACATACTGGTTAAAGGAGGGGATTATAAACCAGACGAGGTTGTAGGCAAGGATATTGTGGAACGCAGAGGCGGAAAACTGGTTTTGACAACGTTTGTCGAAGGAAAATCTACTACTAATATTATAAATAAAATTAATCATCAAATGGATTAAATAGTGTGAGGAAATAAATGTACAATTTGATTAGAGAGCGCCTGCAGGATAGTATACAAGTAAAACAGCTATTAATAGACAACGAATTAATTCAGGCTGCAATATCAAAATTAAGTGATGAAATTATAAAAGCAATAAAGAATGGGAATAAGGTTGTGATATGTGGAAACGGTGGATCGGCAGCTGATGCACTTCATTTCGCGGGAGAGATAGTGGGAAGGTTTCAAAGAGAGAGAAATTCCTGGCCAGCTATTGTTCTTAACGCAGATGTTGCAACTATGACGGCGATTGCCAATGACTATGGATACGAAAATGTTTTTGCAAGACAGGCAGAAGGCTACATTAACTCAGGAGATGTTTTCATTGGAATAAGTACAAGTGGAAATTCTGAAAATATTTACAGGGCCACTGTAGCAGCAAAAAGGAAAGGAGCGGTAACGGCAGCGCTATTGGGAAACGGCGGCGGGAGGCTGGGAAAAGAAACGGAACAGCCGATAATAGTGCCAAGTTCAAATGCTGCCAGAATACAAGAAAGTCATATTACACTAATACATATTATTTGCGAAATTATAGAAAAAGGATTGCTATGACCAAGGCTGTTTTTTTAGATAGGGATGGAACAATAAATGTTGAAAAGAATTATTTGTATAAGATAGAGGATTTCGAATTTCTTCCAGGGGTATTTGAAGCATTAAAACTCCTTCAGGCAGAGGGATACCTTCTGATTGTTATTACCAATCAATCGGGCATTGGTCGTGGATATTATACGGTGGAAGATTTTGAGAAGTTAAATTGCTGGATGCTTGAACAATTACAAATGCACAGTATTAATATAACAGAAGTGTTTTATTGCCCGCATTATATAAATTCGATGGTTGCAGAATATAATTTCCCTTGTCATTGCCGTAAGCCAGAAATTGGGATGTACGAGCTGGCTGTTCAAAAATATAATATTAATTTGGAGCGTAGCTGGTCTATTGGTGATAGAATTCGTGATTGCAGCATTAGTTCAAAAAGTAAATGCAGAAGTATATTGATTGGCCATAATGAAAGAACGGAGGAGATCAATAAAGTGAAAAATGGGATGGTGCAAAATGTCTATTACGCAGATAACTTATTAGATGGTGCAAAAAAAATAGCAGGATGTACGATATAAATGGGACCTGGAGGCAAAGAATCTTTTTGTGTAACAAGTGTTACATGTTGGTATATTGGGAGAAAATTAGAGGGCGTATATGAATAATCAAATTTTAAAAATTAGTGACGATCAAAGAGATGCATATGAGCGTGTTGATTTAAATAACAGTAAATTGCTTTTGAAAAGATATATGCAGCTGCTGCCCTTAAGTCAGTTTAGACGTAAAATTACTATTCTGGATGTGGGAGGAGCGAGCGGATATTTTACAAAAGCTGTTTGTAATTATTTGAGACAAAATAATTTCGAAGTAACGGCGTATGTATTAGATACGAAACGATATCCGAATTGGGACGATACATTTGATAGTGATATTGTGTTTTGCGAGGGCAGTGTGGAACATCTTGAAAAATATTGGGGGGGGGGGCAAACAGTTTGATTTGATTTTCTGTAATAAGGTTTTTCATCATTTTGTAACAGGAACATATCAGGGAACGATTCATATGATGGAAAACTGTATGAATAAATTGCAGAGGCAATTAAGTAGTACTGGTATGTTGTGTATATTGGATTATTTTTACAATGGTTTGATCATAGACAGTTTTCCAAGCTGGATGATATATCGGTGTACTTCTCAGAAAAATTGGATCCTTATGAAATTATTCAAAAAGATGGGGGCAAAATCGGCGGGGAATGGCGTATGCTTCCAGTCTGAAAAAATGTGGTGTGAACTAATTGAACGGTGCCAGCTGAAAATCAAAGTACTGGATAAAGGATCCATTTTTCCGATGAAAGTTATAAAACAGATTTTTCTACTATCTCATAAACCGATAGAGGACTGCATTTTTATTTGCGAGAAGAAGGAGGCTGTTGAAACAATATCTGCGATATAAGATTTATCCTTTGCGAGCAGCTTGATTTCTTTGCAAGACTATAACTATAGAGCGAAATAACGAAATAACGTTAAAATAAAATCAGAAATAGTATTGACATCCCCCTGCCTAACCGTTAGAATTAAGCTATCAAAGAAATTCTAACAGGTGTGCGTTCGGCACGTTCAGGACAGTTTCTGTCGGATTTCTCTTTGAGATATAACAGAAAACGGCAGGAGAAGGAGCGGGCTGGCACAGACCACAGCGGCATGTTTTATCCTGCCACATAAAAGGAGGATATGATATGCCAAGGCAAAGACAAAAGAAAAAGAGATGCGGTAAATATGATGACTATCCAAATCAGAGGCGGGTACATCAGACTGTGAAGGACAGGCTTTTCCGATATCTTTTTGAGAAGGACAGAAATGCGCTTCTTGATTTGTACAACGCGTTGAACGGGACAGAGTATCAGGATGCATCGCAGCTTGAAATTGCGACGATTGAAAGTGCGGTTTACGTGGTGATGAAAAATGATCTGGCTTATATTCTGTCCGGCACATTGAATCTGTATGAACACCAGAGTACATACAGCCCGAATCTGCCGGTACGGTTTCTGATCTATCTGGCCCAGGAGTACCAGATGGTGATAGAAAAGGCGGAGAGGAGTCTCTACGGAACTGCGCAGATTACTTTGCCGACGCCGCAGTGCGTTGTCTTTTATAACGGTATGGAGGAAATGCCGGAGGAGCATACGCTTAAACTTTCAAATGCATTTGAAAACAAAAAGGTGAGGGCGGATGTGGAGCTGAACGTACGGATGCTCAACATAAACTATGGACATAACAAACAGCTGATGGATCGGTGTAAGATTTTGGGGGAATATTCCATGCTGGTGGCGGAGACAAGAAAATATATGGCTGCCGAGAAGGATACACAGACTGCCTTAAACAAGGCAATAGACTGCTGCATAGAAAAGGGCGTATTAAAAGATTTCCTGTTAAAAAACCGGGCGGAGGTGTTGGGAATGCTGCTGGAAGAGTTTGATGTGGAAAAATATGAGAGAACCCTGCGGAGTGAGGGATGGGAAACGGGAAGAGAAGAGGGTGAATCTAGGATCAATCAATTGGGTATTCTGCTGATGAAGGCGGGGCGAAGCGACGAATTTATGGATTCCCTGTCAGACAGGGAACTCCAGAAGCGGTTGCTGGTAGAGTTTGGTCTGGAGCAGGCGTAAAGTAAGATAGGACAAAATGTAAATATAAGGGAAGTAAATACGATAAGAATGGGAATCTGTCAGTTTTTGGCAGATTCCTATTTTAGTGTACGTATATGGATTTGGGTTTAATAGTAGGAGGAATCGTAATTGAAAAAGGTGATGCTGGTCTTCGGAACAAGGCCGGAAGCAATCAAGATGTGTCCTTTGGTAAAGGAGCTTAAGAAACGGCCAACAATTGAAACGGTTGTCTGTGTAACCGGTCAGCATAAACAGATGCTGGAACAGGTGCTTGCCTTTTTTGAAGTAGTGCCAGACTATAATCTTTTTATTATGAAAGAAAACCAGACTCTGTTTGATGTGACAGTTAATATCCTCAATTCCGTCAGACAGGTTTTGGAGGAAAGCAGGCCGGATGTGGTGTTAGTGCACGGGGATACATCTACGACTTTTGCCACGGCGCTTGCCTGTTACTATATGAAGATTCCGGTTGGACATGTGGAGGCGGGGCTTAGGACTTATAATATCTACTCCCCGTATCCTGAAGAATTTAACAGGGAGGCCGTATCTGTTATTTCCCAATACCACTTTGCACCGACAGCGTTATCGAGGGAAAATCTGATAAAAGAAGGGAAAAGCGAAACCAAAATTTGGGTAACAGGAAATACGGCAATTGACGCGATGAGATATACGGTCCGGCAGGAATACGTTCATCCGGAACTGGAATGGGCCTCGGATGCAAGGCTTATTCTCATCACGGCCCACAGGCGGGAAAATTTAGGTGAGCCAATGCATCATATGTTCAGGGCGATCCGCCGGGTGCTGGAGGAGCACCCTGACGTAAAGGCCATTTATCCGATTCATATGAATCCGGCGGTGCGCCGGGCGGCGGATGATGTGTTCGGGGATTCTGGCAATGGAAATAGAAGAGATTATATACACATTATAGAGCCGTTAGATGTACTGGACTTCCATAATTTTATGAAACACAGTTATCTGATTCTCACAGATTCAGGGGGAATTCAGGAAGAGGCGCCGTCGCTTGGCAAGCCGGTGCTGGTGATGCGGGATACGACAGAGCGCCCGGAAGGAATTGATGCCGGCACATTAAAATTGGTTGGTACAGAGGAAGAAGCTATTTACAGAGAGTTCAGCAGACTGTTAGATGATCCGGGGGCATATAGGCAGATGGAACACGCCATAAATCCTTATGGGGATGGACATGCCTGTGAACGGATTGCAGATATCATTGAAAAAGGGTATACACAGATATCAGGAAATTGCCGGAACACACTGTCTGATTTTGGCCGGTCGTGCGGCATGGAACTTTGTGCTGCCAACGAGTGGATTAAGCTGGCACATGTCATTCCTTGGAAGCAAATAGAAATGAAGTGTGCGAAGCTGCTCCCATCCGAAACAGAACTTCCGCTATTTTCATCCAGGGTTGCTCTTGGCATACTGATCATTCAGAAGAGGAGAAAACTTTCAGACAGAGCAGTTGTCAGAGAAATTAAAAATGATCCTTATCTGCAGTATTTCCTTGGCATGGAGAAATTTAACCGTGAAATGCCGCTTAAGTCGTCAGCTCTTTCCGGCTTGCGAAAACATATGACGGCTGACTATTTGATGGAAGTAAACGAGTGTATTCTTGAAAATTGCGGTGACACAAAAGAGCATGAAACAAAAAATACAGACGTTGCAAATCTGCCTTCCGGCGGGAATGGAAACTTCGGCAGGGACATTCTTGAGGCTGCAAGCTCTCCGTCTGGCATATGGTGTCCGCAGGATTATTCGCTCCTCAATGAAGCGCGTAAGAAACTTGAGGAGATGATTGATTATTTTTACACGAGTTTCCATCCGTGGGAGAAACCGCGCACATATCGAAAGAATGCCAACAGGGAGTATGTTACATTTGTAAAATCCAGAGCGCGTACCAAAGAGAAGATTCGGGCCGCAATTCGAAAACAGCTTGGCTATATCAGGCGTGATCTGGGATATCTTGAAACCTTTATGGAGGAGGGGTACGCGCTTTTACCAAAGGATATAAACTGTTATCTAACTATCCAGAAGTTTTACGAGCAGCAGAAATTCATGTATGATAACCGCACATACAATGTGGATAACCGCATCACCAGCATCAGTGGGCCTTATCCTTTTATAGAAAACGGCGAATGGGCGGATACGCCTGCAGATTCTGGAGTAATGTATGCTGTGAGCATTGATGAAAAAGGGCATGCCAGGATGGAAAAGCTCTCGTCTGATACATATCATGAGAGCGGCATATTCAAAGATGCCATGAACAGGTATAAAGAGCGGACAGGGCACTATCCCCAAAGGGTTTTTGTCGACCAGATATACAGGACGAGGGATATCCGCAGTTTCTGCAGGGAGAACAATATCACAATATCAGGCCCGAAGCTGGGGCGTCCGTCAAAGGATAAAAACGGCGGCATGGAGGAACATCAGGATAATTTTGAGCGGATAAAGAATGAAAGATTTTTCAGCACAGAAAGACGTTGTGACGGGGCGGGCATTATCAGGATACAGCCTGATGAAACGATACTGTCAGCGATAGCAATGTCCGTTCTGGTGACTAACCTCTTTGCAGCCGATCTCAGGGGCTTTTTTTTACTTTATTTTTTAGAAGACATTTCAGGGGAAAAGGCGGAGCATTATATTATTATGGATGATGAAAATATTGTGAGAACGGAAGTATATTAATAGTGTACAAAACTAGCATATGTCCAGTCCCTTTTAGAGAGAGATGGAGGAATCGGCATTAGCCGATTCCTCCTTTATTATTGGCTGTTATTATTTCTTATTTCACATTCCCCTCGCAGCAGTCAAATCCCGGGTTGAACGCGTAGAAGTTCTTGGAGTCAAGGTGATCCTGCACGATGCGGAGGGCTTCACCGAACCTCTGGAAGTGTACAACTTCCCTTGCCCGCAGGAACTTGATCGGCTCATATACATCGGGTTCATCTTTTACGAGGCGAAGGATATTGTCGTAGGTGGAGCGCGCTTTCTGCTCCGCAGCCATATCCTCCATCAGATCCGTGATGATATCGCCTTTGGACTGGAACTCACATGCATTGAAGGGGATGCCTCCTGCCGCCTGCGGCCAGATACCGACGGTGTGATCCACATAGTAGTTGCGGAAGCCGCTTTCCTCGATCTGTTCCATGGAAAGGTTTTTGGTGAGCTGGTGGACGATGGCAGCCACCATTTCCAGATGGGCTAATTCTTCGGTACCGATGTCGGTATCGAAATTGCACATCTGAAAAGTACCGTAAAATGGGCACATCACCGAAGGGGTAAACGGTATCGTGTTTGAAAATTGAGCGATACCGCCCAAAACCATTGTGCATGAAAGACTTGTCAACAGATTAACTATATAATATAATGATTATGCGCTCCAAAACGGGTAAGCGGTTCGCCTTTTGCCAGATGATTCATCTGAGAACTTCCATAACCAGAGGGGGTATGTCAATGGAAAATCTACGAAAGGGTACCTAGTACATATGAGATTCGATGTGCTTGTAGGGATTGTCGGCATTGCTGTAACATTCGTTAGTATTTTGATTACTGGTATCAGCATATGGCAAAACCGCAAGAATAGAGAAAATCAAAAAAGCAACCGCCCCGACCAAGGATAGTGGTTGCTTTTTGATAAGTAACTGATAACCAAGGCGAACCGTTTGCTTTACGGAGCGCTCTCTGTATGATTATTATAATGTTTATTGTGCGAGTTTGCAATAAAAATTTTCCAAGATGAATTTATCATTTCACACCCTTAAACATCTGCAAGTAAAGCATCTTCGGGAGTCCCTGCGCTATTTCAGTAAGCTGTGAAGCGTCTGTATCCGCAGGCATGCTTTCATAGGCTTCTTTCATATCTTTTAGAATACCCGGCATTACATTGTGAAGTTAGTCTTTTAACGTATCAATCCCGAAATCAATGACAGCGATCCTAGACTGAAAAGCCGGAGCACTGGCATCTTCAAAATTGGTCTGTGCATAATCAGGGAAGCGGGGAAAGTTACGGTTCTCGATCACAATCAGGCAGCGCTTATCAACGGCAAAAATGGAATCGGAGCTGCGGGAGTTACGGATATTTAAGGAACGGGCAGAAAAATTTCTGTCAGAGCATGGCTTATCGGATTATTTCAGGAAAGCATTCATACATTCTAATAATCGGGACTGATAAGAGGTATGCTTTGCTGGAAAAAGAATCAGAACATTTCGGCAACAAGGAGGATAAGAATATGGATTTACTCCTTACAGATGCACAGAAACTGAATATAAAAGGGGCTCTTAAAAGGGGGATTTATCAGGAATTGTATGATAGAGATTACCTTACGAATGCGCAACTAAATGAATTGATAGGAAGAAATACATAACGGTTTACCTGTGCATCAAAGCCTGCTGGATTATATTGTAAGTGCTTTCGTGTCCTGAGAAAGGGGAGGACGCCTATGAAAAACGAAGCTTCGCATCGTTATAATAAACTTAGAGTTGCTGCATATTGCAGAGTTTCCACGGACAAGGATGATCAGACAAATTCTCTGACCAGCCAGCGCCGTTATTTTGCGGATTATATTAACCAGCATGAAGACTGGGTGTTAAATGATGTGTATTATGACGAGGGTATCAGCGGAACGCAGACAAAAAAGCGCGCCGGATTCAATACCATGATTGAAGAAGCCATGCAGGGCGGCATAGACTTGATTTTGACGAAAGAGGTTTGCCGTTTTGCAAGGAATACGGTTGATACGCTCTCATATACCAGAAAACTTAAGGACAAGGGAATTGGCGTCGTGTTCACCATTGACAACATAGATACCAGGGATGCAGACGGGGAACTTCGATTAACCATTATGGCAAGTATCGCGCAGGAGGAAAGCCGCAAGACTTCTGAACGTGTGAAATGGGGACAGAAACGCCGCATGGAGCAGGGCGTGGTTTTTGGGCGTGATATGTTGGGATATACTGTTCAAAACGGCATATTATCGGTCAATGAGAGAGAAGCGCCTGTTGTCCGGGCCATCTTTCATAAGTTCACGAATGAAGGTAAAGGCACGCATGTGATCGCAAGAGAACTGCTGGAGGAAGGCATGCGTCCCATGCGGGTGAAACTGTGGTCAAACACGGTTATCCTCAGAGTGCTGCGAAACGAAAAATATGTCGGTGACCTGTGCCAGAAAAAGACTTACACGCCGAATTATCTGACACACGCAAAGAAGTATAATCGAGGTAATGAAGAAAGGGTTTATCTGAAAGACCACCATGAGCCGATTATTGACAGAGAGTTATGGAATCGAACGCAGGCGGAACTTCTCAGGCGTTCTCCGTCAGAAGATGCAAAATCAAAGCACAGCAATCGTTACTGGTGCAGTGGAAAACTTTACTGCGGTTTGTGCGGCCAGCGATACGTCAGCAGAACAAAAAGGCTGAAAGACGGAACCATCTACAAAGCATGGAGATGTTATGCCGCAGCCAATCATGGCGCAAAAAAAGTTTCTTCTTTCGGGGAGGAAATCGGCTGCGATAACGGCACTATTAATGAAAAGGCATTGCTTACCTGTATGCACTACTGCCTTTGTAAACTTCAGGCAAACAAAAAGGAACTGAAACGGGAAATCATGCAGGAAATCAAAGACATTAAGGGCGTAACAGAGAAAAAGCCGGACACGAAACGGATTCAGGAGAAAATGGATGCGCTTGCCGCTAAGAAGCGGAAGGCGATTGACCTGATGCTGGATGGCCTGATTACCAAAGCTGACTTACAGGAGCAGACGAAGTGGTATGAGGAACAGCTTGCAGAACTTTCAGAATCATTACATGCGCTAGGAAAGCTGGATAAGGAAAATACAGTGGGGCTGCGTGAATACGAAAACTATCTGAGCGCTTTGGACGAGATTCTGTCCTTTGATGAGAGCAATGAAAGCCTGTATCGGGAGATTCTCGACAAAATGGTGATTTATCACGGTAAGACCGTTGTGGTATGGCTGAAATGTGTGCCGTTCGGTATGAAATTAAGCGTCAGTTCCAGTGGCAGGAACGATGATTACCATACGGATATTCTCTCAATGGAAATTGTTCAAAAATCTTAATATGGGACGTGCGCAGGCTCCCAATAAGCGATGAACGCTTGATGTTGGACGTCTCATGCCAAATGCGCAATTTTGGCACCGATACACCGATGTCGGTAAGAATGGCGGAAACTTCCCTGTACGGGCAGGCGTACCGCTGGGACAGATAACGCATGGATGCGCCCATTTCGCCGTCTGGACCGCCGTACTGGCTGATAATTGCCTGTGCGATGTCGGCGTTTGCCTCTTTGATGTTTACGGGGAACTCTAATCTTCTTTCATAATTCCACATTAGTTACAGCCTCCTTCCCATGGCATAGGCGCCAGTGCCCATTTCCAGTCGTCACAGGCAGAGACATCTGCACAGGAAATGGTGAGAGGCGTATATTTGGCGGAATATTCCTGCTTTGCCTGATTTGCCAGACGGTTGTAGTGATTGAAATATTTTAATGCATCCTGATCTTTGGGGTGGGTGTCCAGATAGAGGGACAGTTCGACGACGACGAAGCTTAAGATTCCGATGTCATGGAGCAGTTTTTCCCGCTCGCCTGTAAATTGTGTGTTCATCTGTTACAACATCTCCTTCCTGTAAATGGTTTGTCAAGTTCAGGGAAGACGGTGCCGTCGCAGTAGCCTTTTTCCAGATTTTCACAGATTCCGTTAAAGCGCTGCCAGGGGACATAAGCCATTGCGATTGGAAATTCGTCGCAGGGCTCCCTGTAGAGATAGTCCTTCATATACATCCTTTCTATTGGTGCGCCGAATAAGGCCGGCACACGAATTTCATGTGTTTTTTAATAATATAGTATGTTATAATCACCTATGTGTGTAATGTGGGAAGGACACAGAATTTTCACAAATTGATACGAATAGGGACACACTTTGCCAGTATATTAGAGTGAAAAGAAGTTCTAAAGACGCCCCGGCAGAGGACGGGACGCCAAGAACTTCTAGGAGTTGCACTGCAACTCCGTTTCACTCGGGAGAATGCCAAAAATACGGGCATTCTCTACACTGCTATGCAATAAAAAGGGAGGCGTAAGTTTTGATACAGGTAGAAAATTTGGTCAAGCGCTACGGCGGGCATGTGGCGGTAGACGGCATGTCGTTTACTGTGGAGAAGGGTAAAATCTATGGCTTTCTGGGACCGAACGGCGCGGGAAAGACGACGACGATGAATGTGATGACGGGATATATTGCGGCTGACGGCGGAACGGTTGTCATCGACGGGCATGATATTTTAAAGGAGCCGCTTGCGGCGAAGGGGTGTATCGGGTATCTGCCGGAGATACCGCCTCTTTACCCTGACATGACGGTGCGGGAGTTTCTGCTCTTTGCGGCGGAACTGAAAAAAGTGCCGAAAGCGGAGCGAAAAGACAGGGTGGCGGCGCTGGAGGAAAGGCTTTCGCTATCGGATATGAGCCGCCGGCTGATCAAAAATCTTTCTAAGGGCTATAAGCAGAGAGTGGGACTTGCACAGGCGCTTGTGGGAAACCCGAAGGTTTTGATTCTGGATGAACCTATGGTAGGGCTGGACCCGAAACAGATTATAGAAATGCGCGATCTGATCAAGGGACTTGCGGGAGAACATACGGTAATCTTAAGTTCCCATATCCTTTCGGAAATCAGTGCGGTGTGCGACCACATCCTCATTATTTCGAAAGGAAAACTGGCGGCAAGCGGTTCGCCCGAAGAACTGCAGAAGATGATGCAGGGTACGGCCGAGCTTTCCGTGACGGTGATCGGGGAACAGGAGCAGGTCAAGGCGGTACTGGAGAAGATAGAGGAAATAGGGCAGTTTTCGTTCGAGGATGGAAGCGAGGAAGGCAGTATTCTCATTCATATTGAGACGAAGGACGACACGGATATCCGAAAGACACTGTCTGTCGCGCTGGCGGGAGAAGGCATCCCGATCCTTTCCATGAACCGTTCGGAGAAATCCCTGGAAGATATCTTCTTAGAGCTGACGGAAGCGGAGGAAGATGAAACGGTGGCGGACGAGACAGACAGCGTGACGGGAGAGGAGGAGAGCGATGAGAGCAATTTATAAAAGAGAATTAAAATCCTATTTCTACTCCTTCACAGGCTGGCTTTTTGTGGCGGTGAACCTTTTTGTAATGGGGCTTTATTTTATTGTATATAACATGCTTATGGGCTATCCGACCATAGCTTATGTGCTGCAGAGTATTGTGTTTACCTTTATTGTAACGATACCTATTCTCACCATGAGGACGCTTTCCGAGGAACGGAAAAATAAGACGGACCAGTTGATTTTGACTGCACCTGTCTCTGTATTAAAGATTGTACTTGGGAAATATCTGGCGCTTGCGACGGTCCTTTTTGTACCGACTGCGTTTATGGGGACTCTGCCGCTCTTTCTCATGCAGGGCGGGGAATTTCAGATGGGCGTTTCCTATGCCTCGGTTCTTGGGTTTTTCCTGTATGGCTGCCTTGCGTTGGCGGTAGGGCTGTTTCTTTCGTCCCTGACAGAGAGTGTGGTGATTGCGGCGGTGCTCTCCTTCGGCGCGCTGTTTCTTGGATATATTATGCCGGGCATATCGAATCTGCTTACCACTACGGGCACTTCCGCGGTGACTGTGGTGATCGGGAAGGTTTTGTCCTGTTTTGATATGGTCAGTCGTTTTGACACACTTTCTTCCGGCTATTTTGAACTGGAAGCGGTGGTGTATTATCTGACTGCCATTGCTTTGGCGCTGTTTTGTACGGCGCAGACTATTCAGAAGCGCCGTTACAATATTGCGGGGGCCGGTCTGAAAGTGGGGGCGTACAGCGTCACAGGCATTATACTGATGATTGCGCTGACCGTAGCGGTCAATCTCGGGCTGAACTATGTGCCGGAGCAGTATTCTTCTTTCGATCTGACGCAGAACAAGCTCTATGCGCTTACGGACGAGACGAAGGCGTTTCTTTCGGGGCTGTCCGAGGACATAACGATTTATGTATTGGCGGAGGAAGACGCCGGGGACGCGGATTTTTCCAAAACGCTGGAGCGGATGGCGGATCAGTCCGAACATATAAAGATAAAGTATGTCAGCCCCGCAAAGAATCCGAACTTTTACCAGAATTATACAGATACACAGCCGTCCACGGGAAGTCTGATAGTGGAAGGAGAAAAGCGCAGTACGGTAGTGGATTACGGTGACATCTATACCTACGAGATGGACTATTCCACTTACAGCTACCAGACTACGGGCTATGACGGGGAGGGGCAGACCGTCTCGGCCATTGCCTATGTCACCACGGAAGATATGCCGGTCTTTTATGTGATTGGCGGACACGGCGAACTGGAACTGGAGGAAAAGTTTGCAAGTACCATTACAAAGGAAAACGCATCTTATGAAACGCTGATGCTTTACTCGGTGGATGAAATACCGGAAGATGCGCAGTGTGTCATTTTGAACGCGCCTACGGGAGACTACTCTAAAGAGGACGCCGAAAAGATAATCGCCTATCTGCAAAAAGGCGGCAATGCGCTGATCGTCTCGACCATGACGGAGGAAGAGATGACAAACTTTAAGAGCATTCTGGGCTTTTACGGGATCACTGAGGTGGACGGTACGATTGTGGAGCAGGACCGCAACTATTATTACCAGAATCCCTATTATCTTTTCCCGGAGATTGGGTCTGCAGAGGTGACGGCGCCTCTGGCGGACAGTCTGGTGTTTGCACCTTTTTCCAAAGGGCTTTCCTATGATGAGGAGACGGATGAAATCCATTACACACCTCTTCTGACCACAAGCGGCAGCGCATTTTCCAAGACGGATATCTCGGACAGCAGCGATTACAATAAGGGCGAAAATGATGTTGACGGTCCCTTTACCGTCAGCTTGGAAGTGGAGAAAAGTCTGGAGGACGGCGGCATGTCCCACGCATACGTAGTGGGCGGGGAGAGTCTTTTCACAAGCCTTGCGGACGATATGGCGCCGGGCAATAATGTGAAGCTTTTTGGCAGCATGATAAGTATGTTGGCGGACCATGAATCTTCGGTGGCGATTCCGGCCAAGAGCCTTTCCATGCCAAATCTGGTGTTTAAGGCGCAGACCGCATATATTGCGGCAGTCCTCTGTGTGATTGTGATTCCGCTTGCAGCCATTACGGCGGGGCTTGTGATCTGGTTAAGAAGGAGAAGACGCTGACGGCTGCCTTCCATGGACTCCGTTTTGTCTGTCCGGGATTTTCCTCAGAATGATTGACTTCCGCCGGACTTTATGGGAAAATGTACGTGATGGCAATGAGCAGTGCGCAGACAGAGGATAGACGAGGCGGGGAGCTTGCTCACCGAAGCGTATATCCGAATGGATGCATAGGGCGAAGCCCGCGAACGAGGAAAACCGAAGGTTTTTCGAGTTTGCACTGCGGAGTAAAGAGGAGCGGAGACAGTCCGCGAACCGAGTTTGCACTGTAGAGTAGAAGTCAACGAGTACGGAGGCATTATGAGAGGAATTGATACGCAGGTTCGGAAGAACAGAAGACGTATTTTTAAAGAGGTGGCGCACCTTGCCTATGAGTCAAAGAACTTAAAGGATGATATCGAGGCGCTGCCCTATAAGATTGTGGACTATGAAGAGTCCGAGTATGAGAACATTTACAGGGACCGGGCCATTGTGAGAGAGAGAATCCGTCTTGCCATGGGGCTTTCCCTGCGGCCGGAAAATGTGCCTGTGCATCTGACACAGGGGCTTGAGGAGAGCAATATTTCGGAGAAATATTACGAGCCGCCGCTGATGCAGGTGATCCCTTCGGCATGTAATGCATGCCCGGAAAACAGCTATTATGTGACGGATCGCTGTATGGGATGTGTGGCCCATCCCTGCCGTGAGGTATGCCCGAGAGGCGCGATCTCCATGGTAAACGGCCGGTCGGTGATCGACCCGGAAAAATGTATCAAATGCGGTAAATGTAAGGCGGTATGCCCTTATGACGCGATTGCCCATCAGGTGAGACCATGCGCGGGCGCCTGCGGCGTCAATGCGATTAAAAATGATGAGAAGGGACGCGCTGTGATTGACAATGACCTGTGCGTTTCCTGCGGACAGTGCATGGTGAACTGTCCTTTCGGAGCTATCGCGGATAAGTCGCAGATTTTCCAGCTGATCCGCGCGCTGCAGACAGGGGAGAAGATTATCGCGCAGGTGGCACCCGCTTTTGCAGGACAGTTCGGCCCGGACGTGACGCCGGATATGCTGAAAACAGCGTTGAAGGAACTGGGATTTTATGATGTGTACGAGACGGCCCTTGGCGCGGATATGGGAGCCATTGCGGAGGCGGAGCACTACGCGAAAGAGGTCGCGACAGGTAAACTGCCTTTTTCCCTGACGTCCTGCTGTCCGTCATGGTCTGTGCTTGCGAAGAAATTCTTCCCGGAAACCATTGACAAGATATCTAACGCGCTGACGCCCATGGTGGCGACTGCGAGAGTGATCAAGGAGGAGCACCCGGACGCAAGAGTGGTATTTATCGGTCCCTGCGCATCCAAGAAGCTGGAGGCTTCCCGCAGGACGATCCGTTCGGATGTGGACTTCGTCATCACCTTTGAGGAGCTGACGGGGATATTCGAGGCAAAGGGCATCCTGTTAGACCAGATCAAAGCGATGGATGAGTTGAAGGGCGCTACCGGCGCAGGGCGCGGCTACGGTGTGGCGGGCGGCGTTGCCTCTGCCATTGAGGAGTGCGTGAGAGAGTATTACCCGGACGTGGAGGTTCACATAGAGCATGCGGAGAGCCTTTCCGAGTGCAAAAAGATGCTGATGCTTGCCAAGGCAGGCAAGAAGAACGGCTGTCTGATCGAGGGTATGGCATGTCCCGGCGGCTGCGTGGCGGGCGCGGGTACGAACATTGCGATTCCTGCCGCGGCAAAGGCGGTTGCATCCTTCAAGGAGGCGGCGGCAGAGAAGATTCCCGATCCGAGTATGCACCAGAACCGCGTCGAGTAAAGTGAGAAGTACTTCTAAAACTCGACAGCAAAGGCTGTCTCGCTAAGAAGTGTTTCATTTGGGAGTGTGCCCAAATACGGCATTCTCCGCTTGGATTGATAAAATTTGCTGCATAAATAATAAAGACAGAGGAAACAGACAACTATGGAGAAAATAAGAACGAGATATGCGCCCAGTCCGACAGGGCGGATGCATGTAGGAAATTTAAGGACGGCGCTTTACGCCTATCTGATTGCAAAGCATGAGGGCGGGGATTTCATCCTGCGCATTGAGGATACGGATCAGGAGCGGTATGTGGAGGGAGCGGTAGATATCATTTACCGCACGCTGGAGAACACGGGACTTTTGCATGACGAAGGCCCGGACAAGGACGGCGGCGTAGGTCCTTACGTGCAGAGCGACCGCCAGAAGCAGGGCATTTATTTACAGTATGCGAAGCAGCTGATTGAGAAGGGCGAGGCTTATTACTGTTTCTGCGATAAGGAGAGGCTGGCATCGCTCACGCAGACGGTGGCCGGCAAGGAGATCAATGTTTACGATAAGCACTGCCTTCATCTGTCAAAAGAGGAGGTGGAGGCAAATCTTGCGGCGGGTAAGCCCTATGTGATCCGCCAGAACAATCCGACAGAAGGACAGACCACGTTCCATGACGATATCTATGGGGATATCACGGTGGACAACGCGGAGCTCGACGACATGATCCTGATTAAGTCGGACGGTTATCCCACTTACAATTTTGCCAATGTGGTGGACGACCATCTGATGGGAATTACCCATGTGGTGCGGGGCAACGAATATCTGTCCTCCTCGCCGAAATATAACCGCCTTTACGACGCCTTTGGCTGGGAGGTGCCGGAGTATGTGCACTGTCCGCTCATTACGGACGAGTCCCACCAGAAGCTTTCCAAACGGTGCGGGCATTCCTCCTACGAGGACCTGATCGAGCAGGGATTTCTCTCGGAGGCAATCGTCAATTTTGTGGCGCTGCTTGGATGGAGTCCCGAGGATAACGAGGAAATCTTTTCGCTGGACGAGCTGATTAAACGTTTTGACTATCACCATCTCTCCAAGTCCCCGGCAGTGTTTGATTACACGAAGCTGAAATGGATGAACGGGGAGTATTTAAAGGCGATGGATTTCGACCGCTTTTACGAGATGGCAGAGCCGTATCTGAAAGAGGCGGTGACAAAGGATTACGACCTGAAAAAGATAGCCGCCATGGTAAAGACACGAATTGAGATTTTCCCGGATATTAAGGAGCATGTGGATTTCTTTGACGAGCTTCCCGTGTATGATGTGGCGATGTACACGCATAAGAAGATGAAGACCAATGCGGAGACTTCGCTTTCCGTCTTAAAAGATCTTCTGCCGCGTCTGGAGGCGCAGGATGATTACACAAACGACGCGCTTTACGCGACTCTTTCCGCTTACGTGGAGGAGAAAGGTTATAAAAACGGATATGTGATGTGGCCTGTGAGAACCGCTGTTTCCGGCAAGCAGATGACGCCGGGCGGGGCGACGGAACTTATGGAGGTACTGGGAAAGGAAGAATCCCTTGCGAGAATCCGCAAAGGAATTGAAATGCTCGAGAAAGCCTGAATTTTCCTGCACACCAAATCAGGAAGAGGCGATCATGCATGCTGACGGTCCGGCTATGGTGTTAGCCGGGCCGGGCAGTGGAAAAACATTTGTCACAGTACACCGCATTCAGAGGCTTATCACATCACAGGGCGTTGATCCCGCCCATATTCTTGTTATTACTTTCACAAAGGCTGCCGCGATGGAGATGCAGCAGCGGTTTCTCGGGCTGATGGGGGAGGAAAACCTTCCGGTTCGGTTTGGCACTTTTCACGCAGTATTCTACCATATCTTGAAGCAATCGGCGCAGTATCGCGAGTATACCATTATTACGGAGACAGAAAAAAGAAAGCTGGTTCGGGATATCATACACAATCATAAGAGATTTGCCTATTTGCAGGAGGAGGACATTGAAGAAATCATAACGGCGGTCAGCAGGTATAAAATTAGGGAAGCAGAAGAAAGGCTGCTGGGGACAGAAAACAAGGAATCTGCAGGATTGGGGACTGGGGCATCTGAAAGAAACCGCCTGGAGAAAGCAGACAGCCGGATAGGGAAAATGGAAGGGGAAGACTTTCTCTTTTTGTTGGAGGAGTATCAAGGATGGCTTGCAGAAATTTATAAATTTGATTTTGATGATCTGTTGACGGCGTGTCTGCGACTTCTTCGGGAGGATCCGGGGACTCTGTCACACTGGCAGACACAGTTTGGCCATATTCTGGTGGATGAATTTCAGGATATATCGCCGATCCAGTATGAGATCGTCAGGATGCTTGCCGCGCCGGAGAACAATCTTTTTGTGGTGGGGGACGACGATCAGTCCATCTATGGTTTCCGGGGTGCAAGCCCAGACAGTATGAAGCGCTTTCTGGCAGATTTTCCGCATGCGAAACGAATCCTGCTGGATGTAAATTTCCGCTGCCACAGGGATATTGTGCAGGCGGCAGCAAGAGTTATTGCGGAAAATAGAAGCCGCATTCCCAAGGAGATTTTAGCTGTACACGAAAATGGAATGGGGGTGCAGATCTGCAGGGCAGAGTCGGAGGAGGCGCTTAGGAAAACGGTTGTGGAAATGCTGGGCAGAGAGCACCGGGAGGGAACGCTTGCGGAATGCGCCATGATCTGCCGGACCAATCTGGAATGCGGCTTCTGGGCGCAGACGCTGCATGAGGCGGAAATTCCTTACATGATGAGAGAAAAACCCGGGAACCGTTTCAATCATTTTGTGATTCGGGACATTTGCGCGTACCTGGCGCTTGGGCAGGGAGACCATGCAAGACGGCATTTTCTTCGTGTCATGAACCGTCCCGTCAGATATATGAGGCGGGACAGTCTGCCGGAGACAAAGGTGAACCGGGACGCGCTGACAAGGTACTATGCGGATAAGCCGCTGATACAGGAGCGGGTGCAAAAACTCTACAGGGATCTTGACTGTCTTTCAAAAAAACGGGTGCATCTGCAGATTCATTATATACGGAAAGTAATCGGGTACGAGGATTATCTGAGCGAGAAATACGGGGCCAAAAAGGCGCAGGAGCTGATACGGACCGCGGAAGAGTTTGAAGCGTTTTCCAGACAGTTTTCATCGGTGCAGGAGATGAAGGCATATATGGAACATTATGCGGAAGTGCTAAAGGAGCCGGAAAAGAGTGCTAAGGGGCTGCAGCTTATGACCATGCATGCCTCTAAGGGATTGGAGTTTGGGACAGTCTTTGTGCCGGAGTGCAACGAGGGGAAGATTCCTTCCGACAGGCCGAAAACGGCGGCTGAGATTGAAGAGGAGAGACGGATGTTCTATGTGGCGATGACCCGGGCGAAAAACAGGCTCTGTCTCTTTTACCACGAAGGAAAAACCGGGAAGGATACGCCCTCCCGGTTCCTGAAACCGTTGTTGTCTTCGCCTTAGCACATCTGTGAGCCTTTACTGCTGCGCTTTGGAAGTACTTCTCACTTTAGTCCACAAGCTCGTCAAACTCGGCGGCGTCCAGAAATTCGTCAAATGCGTCCGCAACGGCTTCGTATTCCTCGTCGTCCTCAATGTAGCCGAGTTCCGGCTCCTCGTTGGGGTCTTTCGGGTTTTCGCTGTAGCGGTAGAACCAAACCTCGCCGTCCGCGTTTTCGCCGGCTTCGTCAAGCGGCAGAAGGGCGATATAGTCCCTGTCCGCCACAGTCAGGATTGTGACTACGGCGCAGGTGACCTTGGAACCGTCGTCAAGTTCCAGATCTACGGTCATTTCTTCCTTATCAAGTTCTTCCTGTGCAGCGTTTTTTTCTTCTTTGCTCATATTATCCCTCCATGCAGTTTGGCAGTGCATGCTCGAAAAGGTATGACGGGCTCTTACGTCTATGCATTGCTCTTTATAACAATAATAATATAGATAGCCGGTGCAGGCAATGGTAATTTGTTCGGTAAACCGTTGAATTAGATTGAAAAGCTTTGCACTATTATGTATAATATAAACTGACTTAAACTTTGGTTCCCGAAAGGAAGTGCAGCATAACGGGAAGTAGGCTTGATGAACGGAGGATTTGATGCAGAAGACATTTCAGATAAAGAGTGTAGACAGGACACATATCTATCCGCTGGGTGTATCCTTTGAGGAGGATGGGCTGCGCATTTCGACAGTGTGCGAGGGCATGGAGGAGGCTGGGATTATTCTCTATGACAGAAGGCACAGGGACGGTGTGCGCATTCCATTCCCGGAAAACTGCAGGTTGGGGGCAGTTCGTACCATGCTTCTTTTTGGCTATCACGATCAGACATGCAGCTATCTCTTTTACAGGGGGGAAGAGGTATATCAGGATCCTTACTGTAAACGGGTCTGCGATCCTTACGGGTACGGCTTGCAAAAATCAGATTTGCCCCGGTGCCAGCCCGTTTTGGAAACATATGACTGGGGAGACGACAAAAACATGCATATCCCCTATGAGGAGATGCTTATTTATGCCCTGCATGTGAGAGGTTTTACAAAACACCGTTCATCCGGCGTGAAGCATAAAGGCACGTACGCCGGTGTGATGGAGAAGATTCCCTATCTGCAGGATCTGGGTATTAATATGGCGCTGCTCATGCCCTGTTATGAGTTTGATGAAATTATGCCTGAAAACACGGCGCAGACGATGGAACAGGCGATTCTTTCCTACAGGCAGGAGCTGCCTTCCGATGATGAGAAGGAAAAGAAAAAGCCGCGCATTAATTACTGGGGGTACCAGCCTGGGCTTTATTATGTGCCGAAGGGCGCCTACGCCCACAGCAGGGACGCGGCGGCAGAGTTTAAGGATATGGTGCGGGCTTTTCACAGAGCCGGCATTGGTGTCTCGATGCAGTTTTATTTTCCGCCGGAAATGAGGGCGGTGGAGATTCTGGATATCCTGAAATACTGGGTGCTTGCGTACCACATCGACGGGTTCCACCTGATGAGCGCCGCTCTGCCAATGGACCTGATAGCGGGGGAGCCGCTGCTTTCTGAGACGATGCTGCTGACGGGAGATGGGAACGCCCGGGCAGGAGATGGGAAGACGCGCAATCTGGGACATCTGAGCGACGGATTTCTGTATGACATGCGCCGCTTTATCAAGGGCGACGACAACATGATTAACCAGTTCCTGTTCCATCTTCGTGAAAATAAAAATGAGATCGGTATCGTGAACAGCATTGCGCGCTGGGACGGTTTCCGTCTGATGGATCTGGTGTCCTATGACCGCAAGCACAACGAGGAGAACGGAGAAAACAACCAGGACGGTGTGGATTACAACTGCAGCTGGAACTGCGGTGTGGAGGGTAAGAGCCGGAAGAAGAGCATTCAGGAACTGCGCCTGCGGCAGATGAAAAACGCGGTTACGATTCTTCTCATGTCGCAGGGGACGCCGCTTCTTTACAGCGGGGATGAATTTGCAAATACGCAGGAGGGAAATAACAACCCTTACTGCCAGGATAACGATACGGCGTGGATCAAGTGGAATCGGACGGAGATAGGCAGGGAACTTCTTGCCTATACGAAGTATATGATCGGCATGCGAAAGGCGCACCGCATTTTGCACAGCAGGACGCTCCTTCGCGGGATAGACACCTTGTCCTGCGGGTTCCCTGACATTTCCTTTCATGGCAGAGAGGCGTGGAGACCGGATACCAGCTCTGCCAGCCGCTGTATGGGAATCATGTACTGTGGATTTTACGCGGTGGAAGGGGAGCAGGAGGAAGAACGCTTTTTCTATATAGCGGTTAATATGCACTGGCAGGTAGATTATCTGGGACTGCCGAAACTCCCGAAAGGGAAGCTTTGGACCTATGCGGCTTCTACGGGGAAGGAGATACCAGAGATTGAGGAAAGCGCCTCCTCGCAGGAAATCTGCGTGCCCGCCCGCACCATCGTGATGTGCACTGCCAAAGACATACCTGTGGAAGAGGAGAAAGCCGGCAGGAAAAAAGGAAAAAGAATAAAGGGGATGACAGAAGTTAATGAATAAGGCATGGGAACATTTTAAGACAATTACGCACCATAAACTTCTGGTTATGGAGGGGTGTTTCCGTGTCGGGCTTTACAGACAGGGGATTCTCCACGATCTCTCCAAATACAGTCCGGCGGAGTTTATGGTAGGGGCGAAATACTATCAGGGCGACAGAAGCCCGAACAACGCGGAGCGGGAGGATATCGGTTATTCCTCCGCATGGCTGCATCACAAAGGCCGCAATAAGCACCACTACGAGTACTGGATTGATTACAGCACCAAGGAGATCGAGGGAGGCATGGCGCCCGCACCTATGCCGGTGCGCTATGTGGTGGAGATGTTTATGGACCGAGTGGCGGCATGTAAGATTTATCACGGGGATGCGTACAAGGATCAGGATCCGCTGGCTTATTATGAGTCCTCTAAGACACCGCCGCCGCTTCACCAAAAGACAAAGCGCATGCTGGAATTTTTGCTGCGTATGCTGGCGGAGCAGGGAGAGGAAAAAACATTCCGCTATATCCGCAAAAAAATCCTGAAGAAGTAACCGCTCCTTTTCTCTCGCATAGGATATGGTATGAGAGAAAAAGGAGATGAAACCCTATGAATTGTTGTTGGCTTATACTTCTGTTACTTTTCTGCGGCGGGAACAATGGCCGGAGCGGATGTGGATGCGATGAACCTGTAAGACCGCCGAAACCGCCCTGCGTAAGACCTGAGCCTCCCTGTGCAAGACCAGAGCCGGTGTGTGTAAGACAGGAGCCGGATTCCTGTCCCTGCGACGACTCCCGTTTTGAGCCGCGCTTCGAGCAGAGACCTTTTAGCGGGAACGGCTCTACATGCGGCTGTGAGAATGAAAGTAACTGAGAGAAGATTTGAAGAATTCTGGAAGGGATCGCGTCGGCGGTCCCTTGCTTATGTGCCGGCGTTTTCTTGACGTAAAGTAAAGGCGGTGATATATTAATTAAGTATGGGAGGAAGAAGATCATGTTAAATGGAGATAAGGTACTATTCAGCGGCATGCAGGCAACCGGGAACCTGACTCTTGGGAATTATCTGGGTGCGCTCAAAAACTGGGTGACGCTCTGTGACGAATACCAGTGTTTTTATTCGGTGGTGGATCTGCATTCCATTACGATCAGGCAGGATCCGGCGGAACTGAGAAAACGGGCCAGAAATCTTTTGACGCTCTATATTGCGGCGGGAATTGATCCCGAGAAGAACTGCCTTTACTATCAGTCCCATGTTTCGGGACACGCGGAACTTGCATGGATCTTAAACTGCTTTACTTATATGGGAGAGTTAAACCGCATGACCCAGTTTAAGGACAAGGCGGCAAAACATGCGGACAATATCAACGCGGGGCTTTTTACCTATCCTGTGCTGATGGCGGCGGATATTCTGCTCTATCAGGCGGATGTGGTGCCTGTGGGGAAGGACCAGCTGCAGCATCTGGAGATTACCCGTGACATTGCGCAGCGTTTTAACGCGATTTACGGCGATGTATTTACGATTCCCGAGCCCTATATCGGAAAGGCGGGAGCGAAGATCATGAGCCTCCAGAACCCGGAGAAGAAGATGTCTAAGTCGGATGAAAACCCGAACGGCAGCATTTATCTGATGGACGACCCGGACACGATTATCCGCAAGTTCAAGCGCGCGGTGACGGATTCGGAAACTTGCGTTCGCTACAGTGAGGAGCAGCCGGGGATCCGCAATCTGATCGACATTTACTGTGCATGCACGGGTAAGACCCCGGAGGAGACGGAGAAGGAGTTTGACGGCAGGGGCTACGGCGATTTCAAGATGGCGGTGGGCGAGTCCGTTGTAGCGGTTTTAAAGCCTTTGCAGGAGAGATACGAGGAACTTGGAAAGAACAGGGATTATATTGACAAGGTGATTAAGGAAAACGGGGAGAAGGCGGCGTATTTTGCGGGTAAAACCCTGCGAAAAGTACAGAAAAAGGTGGGCTTCCCGGAGAGAGTCCGCTGACAGACAGGATAAATAACGAGTCGACAGGCAGAGAGTGCCGAAAGGGGAAAAATGGATAATCAATTTAATCAACAGACAGGTACAGACTCTAACCAACAGGGAAATGGCTACCAGCAGGGCAATACCTATCAGCAGGGAAATGTATACCAGCAGGGCAATACCTACCAGCAGGGAAATATCTACCAGCAGGGCAGCGCCTATCAGCCGGGAAATGGCTACCAGCAGGGCAACGTCTATCAACAGGGAAATGGCTACCAGCAGGGCAACGTCTATCAACAGGGAAATGGCTACCAGCAGGGCAACGTCTATCAGCAGGGAAATACCTACCAGCAGGGAAATGTATACCAGCAGGGTAACGCCTATCAGCAGGGAAATACCTACCAGCAGGGCAGCGCCTATCAGCAGGGAAATGGCTACCAGCAGGGCAGCAGCTACGGAAATTACGGCGGTGACGACGAATCGCAGAAGGCGCCCAATATCTTTAAACAGTTTGCCTATTCCTTTGTACCGCCCCTGTATCACAGGCTGACAAAGGTGAAAATCGGGAGTATGATCGGATTCGTGACGCTTCTGGTACTGATAGCCACGCTTCTTTCCTTTGGTTCGATAATGGTGTCCATTTCATCCATAGACATGGAAGAGATCGCGTCGGAACTGCCGGAATTTACGCTGGAGAACGGTCATTTAAATCTGGAGGAGGATTTTCTCTTTGATGAGAGCGGCGTGTTTGTGTACATGACCGAAGATATTGACAGCTTCTCCTATGATGACGCCGATTCATTAGCTGATGAAGGTTACCGGGATGTGATGCTGGTGGGACGGGACCGCATTTCCATACTGCAAAACGGCGAGTACCAGCAGCTTGATTACAGTGACCTGGGGAGCAGCTTTGCTCTCAGCAGGGAGTGGATTGCAACGGAACTTTTGCCGTTTGTCAAGGTGGTAATCTTCTTGCTGTATATTGTATACTTTTTGTGGCGGATTCTCTGGTATTTCCTGTGCGCGGCGGTTTATCTGCTGTTTGCAATGATCATTGCCGCCGTAATGAATAAGCAGATACCGGGAGAAGTGTTGTTTCGGACGGCGGTATATTCGAAAGTGCTGATGTTTGTAGTGGCGACACTGCTTGAGCTGATACCCCTTGTGGATATTTCAGTGCCGCTCCTGTTTAGAGTAGCCGTTACGGTAGTGTTTATGGGCGTTGCCATTATGAAACTGCCGGACAACCGTCCGGCACTCACGGTCTATCCCTGAAAGGGTTCCGTGAAGTAACCGGCATGGGAAACCGGCTCCCCGCCAGTAAGCAGATGGGTCACGTCGCCCATCACCTGTACGCGGAAAATGGCGTTGTTTTCCATCCGCTCTTCGCTTGCCACAACGGTGACGGAAGTGGGGGCAAGGTAGAAACCATGCAGCAGGGGCACCGGGGATATGCCGAGAAGATGGCTTAACATCATACAGGTGACGCCCAGATGGCAGAAGATCACGATGGTATCCTCGCTGTCTGCGCCGTCACCCTTTTTTTCGGGATCCGTGAGATAGTAGTTGTGATGCCTTGTGTAGCCGTAGGAGGACAGGAGCCCGTCCAGCCCTTCGCAGACTTCTCTGTAGGCGGGGAGAAGCGCTTCGTTGGAGCGGTAAAGCGCCGTGCTTTTCCAGCCTTCCCGGTCATACATTTCGGGAATTTCCGTCCAGTATGCGGGCATGAGATCCCATGGCACGCCGTGGCGTCCCGTCACGGGATCGTCGATAAAATAGGAAAATTCCTTCATCCATTCATAGGTGATCGCTTCGCGGCTGACCGCTTCCAGAGAGTAGGAGGCGGTTTTTTGCGCCCGCCCTAAGGGAGAGCAGTAAAACTGTGTGATATTGTCCCACTTTGCCACCCGCTTCGCCAAAAGTTTCGCCTCCCGGACACCCTTTTCCGTCAGGGAGTCGTTCACATAGTCAGGGTCTCCGTGTCTGATAAAGATAATTCTCATAAGCTGCCGCCTTTCTTCCCAAATATTTTCTAAAGATTTCATTTTTATTTCTTCCTAACATGATATAATATACCAGATGCAAAAGAAAAACAAGCGACGCGAAGCGGCATTTGTTTTTCTTGCATCGGTAGCGAGCAAACGTCCGACGGAGTCGGACAAGGAGCGCGAAGCGCGGGTTTGCGAGCTTGCAAAAAGCAAAAGAAAAACAAGCGACGCGAAGCGGCATTGTTTTTCTTGCATGCGAAGCGGCATTTGTTTTTCTTGCGAGTTGGCAGAAAGGACTGAAAAGTATGTTTAGAAAAAAACGCGAAAGCAATATAGGCATTCCGAAGGGAAAGGGAGCAGCTACGGCAAAAATCGTGCTGGCGCTCGTTATACTTGGCGTTCTTGCCGGAAACTCCTATTATTCGATTCAGGAGGAGGAGCAGGCTGTGGTCTGCACGTTCGGCTCACCCAAGGCGGTCACCACGCCGGGGCTTCACTTTAAGATTCCGTTTATACAGAACGTGACAAAGGTGAATACCACGATTCAGGGCTTCAATATCGGCTACCGGGATGGGACGGATGACGACCCGTCGGGCGACGAGATCGAAGATGCGCTGATGATTACGTCCGACTATAATTTTATATATGTGGATTTCTACGCCGAGTATAGGGTGACTGACCCGGTCAAGGCGCTTTACGCCTCAGAGAATCCGGCGGTGGTTTTGAAAAACATCGCGCAGAACTGTATCCGTACGACCATCGGTTCCTACAGCGTGGACAGCGTGCTCACCACGGGGAAAAACGAGATCCAGTCCAACATCAAACAGATGATTCTGGATAAGCTGGAGACTTACGATATCGGTATTCAGCTTGTAAATATTACGATTCAGGACGCAACCCCGCCCACAGCCGAGGTGGAGAACGCCTTCAAGGAGGTGGAGACGGCGAAGCAGGGCAAGGAGACGGCGCTCAATAACGCCAACAAATACAGAAACGAGCAGATTCCGAACGCGGAGGCAGAGTCCGACAAAATCCTGCAGGACGCGGAGGCAAAGAAGCAGGAGCGCATCAATGAGGCAAACGGACAGGCGGCGCGTTTTAACTCCATGTACCAGGAGTACGCCAAGTACCCGGAGGTAACGAAGAAGCGTATGTTTTATGAAGCCATTGAGGATGTGCTCCCGGATGTGAAGGTAGTGATCGAGGGAGAGGGCGGAAAGACGACGACCATGCTGCCACTTGACAGCTTTGTGACACAGGAGGCTTCTGACATTTCTGAAACCGGCAATACGCCGGAAGATGAGATGCGGGAAACGCAGGAGGAGGAATAAACCATGGCTGATTTTACACAAAATTCTAATGTACAAAATTTTGAACGATATAATTCCGACGGCACAAAGAAAAAGGAAAAGAAAGCGGGAAAGGGCACAAAGAAATTCGGCGTTCTTTTTGGCGTTTTCGCCGTGATTGCTGTCTTTTTGCTTGCCAACTGCATGGTGGTGACAAAGCAGAACCAGTTTAAGCTGATAAGACAGTTCGGTCGTGTGGACAGGGTGGTGTCTGTGCCGGGCTTAAGCTTTAAACTGCCCTTTGTGGAGTCCGTTGACACCGTGCCGAAGGAGCTTTTGATCTATGATCTGCCGGCATCGGACGTCATCACTTCCGACAAGAAAACGATGATCGTGGACAGCTACGTGCTCTGGCGTGTGACAGATCCCCTGCGGTTTGCCCAGACGCTAAGCTGTTCCGTGCAGAACGCGGAGGGCCGTATCGACGCGATTGTCTACAATGCCACGAAAAATACCATCTCCAACATGAAACAGGACGAGGTGATCAGAAGCCGGGACGGCAAGATGACGATCACCGTTGACGAGGAGGGGACGGAGCTTACCGGGAACGATCTGGATCTGTCAGAGGGAAAGGAGGAAGTGATAGAGATTACTTCCCTGACCGAAGAAGTGATGGGGCAGATCAACCATGTGGAGGACCAGTACGGTATCGAGCTGGTGGCGGTTGAGGTGAAGAAGCTGGATCTGCCGGACGACAACAAACAGGCTGTCTATACCCGTATGATTTCCGAGCGCGGCAACATTGCGGCACAGTACACGGCGGAAGGAAAATCTGAGGCGAAGATGATCGAGAACACGACGGACAAAGAGGTTTCCATCATGCTCTCGGACGCGCAGGCAAAGGCGGAAGCGACAATCGCGGAGGGCGAGGCGGAGTATATGAGGATTTTGTCGGGTGCCTACGCCGACCCGGAAAAGACAGATTTTTATTCCTTTGTGCGCGCCCTCGACGCGCTGAAGGAGAGCGTGGTGGGAGACAACAAAACGGTGATACTGACAGAGGACTCCCCGATTACGCAGATTTTTAACGGACGCTATTAGCGTGAGAAGAACTTCTAATCACTCATGCCAGAGGGCATTTCGCGGAGAAGTTCTAGATTTGCTTCGCAAATCACTCTCACGCAGGAGAATGCCCAAAGTGTGGGCATTCTCCGCATGGTTTATATTTCACTTAGGAGAATGCCAGAAAGCGGCATTCTCCGTATGAAATGTGGAACGGTACTTAAAATGAATAAATACGAAATTTTGGAAAAATATTACGGCTACCGCTCCTTTCGGGAAGGGCAGGAGATGCTGATCGACCATATCCTTGACGGGAAAGATGTGCTCGGCATCATGCCGACAGGGGCGGGAAAGTCCGTCTGCTATCAGGTGCCGGCGCTTCTTTTGCCGGGGATTACGCTTGTGATATCCCCGCTGATATCGCTGATGAAGGATCAGGTGCAGGCGCTCAATCAGGCGGGCGTCCACGCCGCGTATATCAACAGTTCCCTCACGGAAGGGCAGATCACGAAAGCGCTCACATTTGCGGAGCAGGGACGTTATAAAATTATCTATGTGGCTCCCGAACGGCTGGAGACGGACCGTTTCCTGCGCTTTGCGAAGGCGGCGGAAATCAGCATGGTGGCGGTGGATGAGGCGCACTGTATTTCCCAGTGGGGACAGGACTTCCGCCCCAGCTATCTACATATCGTGCAGTTTGTCAGACAACTCCCTGACCGTCCCATAGTAAGCGCGTTTACCGCGACGGCCACCGGGGAGGTCAGGGAGGACATCGTCTCCGTGCTGGGATTGAAAAATCCAAAGACGCTGGTGACAGGTTTTGACAGACAGAATCTTTTCTTTGCGGTGGAGCACACGAAGAGCCGCTTACGGTATCTGCAGCATTACGTGGCAGACCACGGGAAGGAGAGCGGGATCATATACTGCGCCACCAGAAAAAATGTGGAGAAGGTTTATGAACAGCTTAAGACTGAGGGCATAGCGGTCACCAGATATCACGCGGGGCTGTCCCCGGAGGAGCGGCGGAATAATCAGGACGACTTTATTTATGACAGGAAACCCGTCGTTGTGGCGACCAACGCTTTCGGCATGGGGATAGACAAGTCCAATGTGCGCTATGTGCTGCACTATAACATGCCCCAGAGCATGGAAAATTACTATCAGGAGGCGGGACGCGCCGGGAGGGACGGGGAGCCGTCCGACTGTATTCTGCTCTATTCGGCGCAGGACATTATGATCAACCGTTTCCTGCTGGAAAATAAAGAAAACAGCGCCGATTTTACGCCAGAAGAGCAGCTTACCATCAGAGAGCGGGACGAGAAGCGGCTTCAGGCAATGATATCTTACTGCAATACAAAGGAGTGCCTGCGTACCTATATTCTGCGCTATTTTGGGGAAGAAGGCGAAAGCGCCTGCGGCAGATGCGGGAACTGCCAGAAACACTATGTGGAAAAAGAGATGACAGCGGAGGCAAAGCAGGTGATCCAATGTCTGGAAGAACAGGGGGAAAGATACGGCATACAGGTAGTCGTCGGCACGCTCCTTGGCGGGAAAGGCGCGAAGCTTCGCGAGTACCGGGCAGAGCAGTATCCCTCTTACGGAAGTCTGGGAAAATGGCGGGAACAGGAACTGAAAGACCTGATCGGCCAGATGCTGCAGGATGGGTATCTGCGGCAGACACAGGACAAATACGCGCTTCTGCAGACCACAGGAAAAGCACAGGACATTATGGACGGTCTCTGCACGGTAACCGTGAAACTGGAGCCGAGAAGCAGCCGGAGGGCAGAGGAAGACGATCGGATAAAAGGCAGCGCAAATCGGAGATCCGATATCCTCAACACCAGAGGGCTTGCTTTCTTTGAGGAGCTGCGTGAGCTGCGCAGGGAGATAGCAAAGGAGAAAGGGATACCGCCCTATCTTGTCTTTTCCGATAAGACGCTTGTGGATATGTGTGTGCGTCTGCCCATGAACCGGGAGGAAATGATGGAGGTAAACGGGATGGGCGCTTTTAAGTATGAGAGATACGGGGAGAAGTTTCTTGCCTGTATTATGGATTATACCGGGGGAATACGGGAGAAGTTTTATTTTGGGGAGCAGCCATGAAAATAGTCAGAGTAGTTGCCGCCATCATCGTAAGCGGCGGCCGGATATTTGCCACCAAACGGGGGTACGGCGAGTTTAAGGACGGCTGGGAATTCCCCGGCGGCAAGATCGAAGCGGGGGAGACGCCGCAGGAGGCGTTAGTCCGGGAGATAGAGGAAGAACTGGACACCAAGATCGAGGTTGGGGCGCTTTTTGACACGGTGGAGTACGATTATCCCACATTCCACCTGTCCATGCAATGCTTCTTCTGTACGGTTAAAACCGGCGATCTGGTACTGAAAGAGCATGCGGCGGCAAAGTGGCTGGAGCGGGAGAGGCTTGACAGTGTGGCGTGGCTGCCGGCGGATGTGGCGCTGGTCCGAAAACTGAAAGCGGCGGTCTGGGAAAGATAATTTTGCGGATTGAGGATAAAACCATGGGGACGAGGGAACAGCAAAACGGCATACTGGAAGGCGTGATATGGAAACAGTTGTTATTCTTTTTCTTTCCGATTCTGATCGGCACCTTCTTTCAGCAGTTATACAACACGGTGGACACGGTAATCGTGGGACAGTTTGCCGGTAAGGAGGCGCTGTCGAGCGTGGGCGGTTCTTCGTCCCAGATTATCAATATGGTGGTCGGCTTTTTTACGGGGCTGACAGCAGGAGGAACGGTTCTGATTTCTCAGGCGTACGGGGCTTCCCACCGACAGAGGATGGAGGAGGCGCTGCACACTTCCTACGCCTTTGGCATTTTGGGCGGGATCGGGCTTGGTATCTTAGGCGTAGCGGCGGCGCCGGCTATTTTGCGTGCCATGAATACGCCGGATGAACTGATGGCAATGTCCACGCTTTACATCAGAATCTATTTTTCCGGGCTTGTCTTTGTGTTTATCTACAATATGGGCGCGGCGATTCTGCGCGCCATCGGGGATTCCAAAAGACCGTTGTATTACCTGGTGGTGTGCTGTATGGTAAATATTGTGCTGGATCTGCTTCTCGTGCTCTACTGTGGGATGGGGGTGCTTGGCGTGGCGGTGGCGACGCTCGTTTCGCAGGCGATCAGCGCGGGGATGGTGACATGGACGCTGATGCATAAAGTGGACTGTATGACGCTTTCTTTCCGAAAGATACGGATTCACCGGGAAGTGCTTGTCAATATGCTGCAGATCGGTTTTCCTTCCGGGCTGCAGGCTTCCATGTACAGCATTTCCAATATGATCGTACAGGCGGCCCTCAATCTGCTCGGCGTGGACACCATGGCGGCATGGACGGCTTACGGCAAGATTGACAGTGTGTTCTGGATGATCAATTCTTCGTTCGGCATTGCGCTGACCACCTTTGTGGGACAGAACTACGGCGCGGGCAAATGGGACCGGGTGAAGAAGGGCACAAGGGTATGCCTTGGGATGGCGGTGGGCACAGCGGTATGCCTGACGGCGGGCCTGATGACGACGGGCCGGTTCCTTCTCGGCATCTTTACGGGGGACGTGGCGGTGGTGGAAATCGGGATGACCATGATGTACAACATAGCGCCATTTTTTGTGATGTTCGTGTTTATTGAAATTTTTTCAGGGTCTCTTCGGGCGCAGGGGTATACGTTTGTGACCACAGTGATTTCCGTGCTCGGCGTGTGCGTGTTCCGAATTATATGGGTGAGCCTGATTACGCCGGGACAGGGCTTAGAGCGGATTGTGGCATGTTATCCCATCAGCTGGATTGTATGTGCGGCACTGGTGAGCGGCTATTACTTCTATAAACAGAAGAGAATTATCGGGCGGATGGAAGGAAAGAATGCCTTATAAGGGTGTGCTGGCTGATTTGTGGCGGCCTGCCTGCGGAGAGAGTGTCTGGCGGCTGCTATAGGAATAATAAGAGAAGGAGCGGGGTTTTTATGAACATTGACGCGTTTTTTGAGGAACTGGATTCTTATTTTGACAAAAATGAAGTGGAGAAGATCGACGGATTTCTGACGGCTTCCCTGGCGCAGGCGAAGGAGGAAGAGGACTATGCCGCCTATATTTCCATCTGCAATGAAATGATCGGTTTTTACCGCAGCGTGTCGGCATTTGAGAAGGCCTATACCGCGGCGGAGGATGTGCTTCTTCTGATGGAGGAGTTAAAGCTGGAAGATACGGAACACTTTGCGACCACCCTGTTAAATGCCGCCACAGCCTACAGCGCGGCGGGGGATTACGCGCAGGCGCTGCGGCTTTACAGGCAGGCGATGCAGATTTATGAAAGGCTGCTGCCCGCGGAGGATTACCGGTGGGCAAGTCTTTACAACAACATGAGTATTATGCTGGAGAAGGCGGGCGAGAACGAGGAGGCGGCAGGGAGCGCGAAAAAGGCGCTTGCCATCATAGAAAAGCAGGAGGGCAGCGAGGCGCAGACGGCGACCACCCTCACCAATCTGGCGATGGTTTATTTTAAGCTTTCTGAGAACGAGGAGGCGAAGAACTGTCTTTCAAGGGCCATTGCGCTCTTTGAGCAGGGCGGGGAGAATATCAATGAACATTACAGCGGCGCCCTTGCCGGTATGGGGGAGGCGTGCTTCCGGGACGGAAACTATGGGGAATCCCTGTCTTACTATGAGCGGGCGCTGGAAGATGTGAAGCGGCACTATGGGGAAAACATGAGCTACGGCATCCTCTGTGAGAACTGCGCGGCGGTGTGCCAGGCGATGGGGAATGAGAAAAAACAGAGAAGTTATACAGAAAAGGCGCGTGAAGTGATGGGAAATTTGCAGTAAAAATCATGCGGCAGGGACAACAGCGTGCGGAGGGAGAAAGGCGGCGGGAAGAGAATGAAAGGTTTGGAGCTTTCCCAAAAATATTATGAGGCATACGGCAGACAGATGATACGCGGGCAGTTTCCCGAGATCGCGGACCAGGCGGCTGTGGGGCTTGTGGGATACGGCTCCGAGTGCCTGGGATTTGACGATGAAATCTCTACAGACCACGACTACGGTCCCTCTTTCTGCATCTGGCTGCCGAGAGAGGTTTACATAAAGCATGGAAAAGGAATGCAGGCGGCTTACGATGCCCTGCCGAAGGAATTTATGGGCTTTGCCGGACGTGTGGAGGAGGAGCAGGGAAAAGGGCGCGTGGGCGCGCTCTGTCTGGAAGACTTCTATCTGGAAATTCTTGGACGGGACAGCGTGCCAGAGACGGCGGAGGAGTGGCTTGCGGTTTCGGAGGCTGCCCTTGCCACGGCGACAAACGGCGCGGTGTTTGAAGACCCGTGCGGGAAATTCACTGCGGTGCGGGAGGGGCTTCTTTCCTATTATCCCCGGGAAGTCTGGCTTAAGAAACTGGCGGAAAGTCTGGCGAAGGCGGCACAGGCGGGCCAGTACAATTACGCCCGCGCCATGAAGCGGGGAGAGCGCGTCGCGGCGGAGATTGCCCTGACAGAGTTTGTGAAGGAAGCGATGCAGACCGTTTATCTGTTGAACAAAAAGTACGCCCCCTTCTATAAGTGGATGCACCGTGGGATGAAGGAACTTGCAGTCTGCAGCGAGATCGGGGATATGCTTGCGCTTCTCTATCAGGTTCCTGACCCGGCGGCGGCATGGGAGGGCGTATCTCCCACGGATTATCTTTACCATCTGAATACGGATGACGGCAGAGTGCTGGTGGTTGAGGCGGTATGTAATGTACTGGTGCAGACGCTTAATGAAATGGGACTGTCTGACAGGCAGGATAATTTCCTGCAGAACCACGTGGGGGAGATATTGGGGAAAATTTGAGGGAAGAATACTATATTTTGTGGGGAAGGACTCGCTGTCTCGGAAGACAGGGGGCCTTTTTTGTGGGCACAATATTGTAAAAACGGAAGAATTGTGCTACAATATTCAAGAATTACGTCCGGCAATAAATTGCCGGATTTTGGATGGGATTACAGTCTTTTTTCTGTGAGATAAAGAAATAAGGGAAGAAAGAGGGATGAGAAGGATGAAAAAGAGCGGGCTTTATCGGTTGGGTTCGGCGTTTTTGGCGGCATTGATGGTGTTTACCTGTATGCCTCAGGACGTTGTGTATGTTCGGGCAGAGGAGGAGATGGTGATTTCGGCGGATGCAGATGGTGACAATGCGGATACGCCTGATAAGCCTTCCGGGGAAGTGCAGGAACAAAAGCCGGTGGATGACGGAGCCGGTGGGCAGCCGGGAGAAATCCAGGACGATTTCGGCCCTACAGAGGATGAAAACGGGGAAAACATTGAGAAGCCGGGAGCGGGAAATGTGGAACCGCCTGCTCCCGCTGCAGATGAAAATATTGTGCAGACGGTACCGGGACCAGTCAATCCGGCTGCGGAGGGGGATGGCTCCGGGGACGGCGGGGACGGTACGGAAAATCCGCCCGAGGATCCGAAGGAAACATTTACGGTAAACTTTAACAATATAAAGATTGCCGATGGCGACGGTAAAACCTATGACGGATCTCCCATCCCCATAACCGGGCTCCCGGAAGGGTCTGACCTGGATAAACAGTTCAGCTGTACTTATGAGATCAATGGTACGTTGGGTGACGATACTGCGTATGCAGGCACACCGGCGACGTTTAAGGTGCTTGGAAAGAACATATCTGACAATGAGGCCGGGTATGAGGCGTTCTTAGAGAACGCCCCTGCAGAACGCGGCACCTATACACTGCGGATCACTACGGCATATGAAGGCGATGACATGACTTTTGAGCCGGAGAAGAATACCGAGGAGATTTCTTTTGAGATCCGTCCGCTTTTAAAGTCTGAGACACGTCTGGTGGGAGTCGCGGGTGTGTCGGATAAGGAGTACGACGGGGAACCCGCCGGCGTAGCCCGCTGGATTGGAAACGCGAAAGTGCAGACAGACCGTGGTGTGGAGATCAAAGGCGCGGCGCTGTCGTATCGGATTGAAAAGGATACGGATGGAGAAAATACGGACGGCGCGGCATATGAGGCATATGAGTTTACGGGCGTGCCGGATGGAGATAAGCTGCCTAAAAATGTAGGTAAGTATAAACTTAGTGTGAATCTGGAAAAGAGCAGTACAGGTAACTGGCAGGCAAATGCCTGGAGCTATTCCTTTGCCATCACACAGAAGGCTGCAACGGTCACCGTGAAAGACCAGGAAATGTACGTCAGCAGGGATGGCAGTCTGGAGGCGGGTGCTGTGCTTCCGGCAGACCGGTTCGCCGACCAGTATCAGATAGAAGGGATTCTGGATGCCGAGAGGGATGCGTTTACAAGGGATCTTACGGTTCATGTCAGACAGGCGGTAGATTCCACAAAGACGGGAATCTACGACCTGGAGGCAAGGGGAATTTCCATAGAAGCCTGGCCCAATTACAGCTTTACATTTGCATCTGCCAAACTGACGGTTAAGGCGAAGCTTAAGCGGGTCGAGAATGACGGCGTCCTAAAAGCGGTCAGCAATGTGCCAAACGGCCTGACGCTCGCGCAGATAGCCGAGCAGTATCTGCAGAAAAAGACCGCTGTCATCTACTGGCAGGATGGGGTGGCGGACGGCGAGATCAAGTCTACGGCTGACATCAGATGGAACACGACAAATCCAGTGCAGGGTTCATACAATACTGGGGAGAAGAGCGAACAGAACTTTACCATGGGAGGCACGATTGTCCTGCCGGATCTGGTTTATGTGGATGATAACAGTTTGCTGAATGTGACGGTCAGTGTAAACGTGCGCGAGGCTTATGCAGGGCAGGCGCTGAAACCTTATGCCAATGTGGCGGGAGGCAAGGTGGCTCCCAAGACGCAGGTGACCCTGTCCACGCAGGAAGAAGGGGCTTCCATTTACTATACTGTGGATAATTCCGACCCCCGCACTTCCAAAACGGTGCGCCTGTACAACAGTGCGATTGAAATCAACAGCACCATGACGATCCGGGCAATTTCGCGCATTTACGGCAAGAAGGACAGTGAAGAACTGCGGGTGACTTACTACTGGACGCCGGGCTATTTGCCGGAAAATCCGGATAACCCGAATAAGCCGGAAGACCCGGATGAGCCGACGGTGCCGCCGGAAGACATGCCGTCGGATGGAAAGATTCCCGACGATCTGTGGATGACAGACGTGACCGGGTATACCTATACCGGGAAAGCGATCAGGCCGGAGGTGCGGGTCTACGATTACAAGACGCGTCTGGAAGAGAAGAGAGATTATACCATCAGCTATAAAAATAATGTGAACGCCGCGGATAAAAATTCTGCCAAGGCGCCGGTTATCATCATTACGGGAAGGGGAAATTACGAGGGGAAGATCAATAAAACCTTTACAATAGAACCTAAAAACATCACGGACCCGGATGTAAAAGCGGACGGTATTGCGGTGTCGTCCAACAACAAGCAGCAGAAACCGGTTCCTGTACTGACATGGAACGGCAAGAAGCTTGCCAACAAGAGGGATTACACCTATACAGCGGACGCACAGACGGCGGTCGGCAGCTATCCCATTACGCTGACCGGTACAGGTAACTATACGGGCGAGCGGAAGATTACTTTCATAATTGCGGATGGCGTGCCCGCATCCAGACTGGCAGTCAGCAAAATTCCCGCCTATATTTACACGGGCAGCGAGATCAGGCCGGAACCTACGGTGAAAAGCGGCAGGGATGTGCTCGAAAAGGGCAGGGATTACACGCTCACCTACGAGGACAATACGGAAGTGGGAACTGCCTCTGTCATAATCAGGGGTACGGGGCAGGAAGGCAAAAGTAATTATTTTGGCGTGAAGCGCGTGACCTTCCAGATTAAGCCTGTCTCTACGATGAATAAGGCGAAGCTGGATCCCATTCCCGCGGCTGTCTACACGGGAAACGCCGTGGAGCCTGCATGTACGCTGACGATGACCGTTAAGGTAAACGGGGTGAATGAAACCCGCACACTTGTCAGGGATACGGATTACACCGTGACATACTTAAACAATGTGAGGGCAGGGACGGCGACGGTGCAGTTTGAGGGAAAAGGCGCCTACAGCGGTATCCTAAAAAGGACTTATAGAATAAACGCTTACGATCTGTCGTCTGATCCAGAAAAGAAACTGGAGATTCAGATGCAGGAGGCATACCCCTATGTGAAAGGGGGCAGCATGCCGAAGCCCGTCGTTAAGTTTGACGGCAGGAAGCTGACCGAGGGGACGGACTATACCCTGTCCTACAGGAATCATACAAAGGCCGGGAATTATGCCACAGTGACTGTCAGGGGGAGAGGCAACTTCAAGGGCAATGCGGTGAGATCCTACCGGGTTGACGCGCGGGATATTACGCCAGCGCCGGGAGAGACGAACTCCATAATAACTGTGACTGCGGCGGATAAGGTTTATCAGAAAAAGGCCAATATTTATAAGACGAAAATCCAGGTGTTTGATACGAACGGCAAGGCGCTCGCGGCGGGGACAGATTATGACAAGAACGTTGTCTACACCTATGCGGCGGCTGTCACGGTCAGCAATAAGAACGGTGAAAATGTGCAGAGAAAGGCCGGCGACTTAGTTGATGCTGCGGATATTATTCCGAAGGAAACGCAGATTCAGGTGACTGTCAATGCGAAGGGCAGTAATTATCTGGGGACAGCGACAGGTTACTACCGGATTGTGGAATTGGACATCGCAAGGGCGAGAGTCACCATACCGGTCCAGACCTACACCGGGAAAGAAATCACTTTGGACAAAAAGGATATCACGGTAGTCGTGGGCGGTGTAAATGTATCCCCGGAGAGCTTTGAGATTACAGGCTATTCCAACAATATCAAAAAGGGTACCGCAAAAGTGACCATTCGGGGCAAAGGCATTTACGGCGGCACGAAAACAGTGACTTTCAAGATAAAGGGAAAGAGTCTGCTTGGCCAAATGTTTGGGTAACATCGAAAATGCTTGCATAATTTTCATAATTGAGTAAAATAGAAGTATATGCGATGATATTATGTCAATGCCAATATGGGTATCTGACGACCAGATATAGTAGGAGATGAAGGAGCGATCCCTATATGGCGGGATTTGAAGTTGCAGGGAGAAGACTGAGGACAGAGGCGGATTATAAAGCGGCCCTCCGGGACCAGGAACTCATTCAGAAGATCCGCTCCCAGGTTGACATGGAGCAGCCGGGAGCGGTCATTACCCTGTATTATGATATGCAGGCCGGGAAGTACCGTTTTGAGACGGTGGTCGGCAATGATTTCGACGACGAGATCTACGAGCTTGCAGAGAAATATAAGAGCCAGGGCTATCATAAAGACAGCCGGGTTCCCACCGGGAAAAAGGGTGGGAGGAAAGCGAAGCGGCAGAAAGGCGCGGGACAGTCAAAAGGCGGGGAACAGCAGAAGAAAAAGACAGTTTCATTAGAGGACTATGATGCTGCCATGCAGAAGGAGATTCTCGCCCAGATGAAGAAGCGCGAAAGACGCCGCAAATTTCTTGTTGTCCTCTGCGGTATTCTGGCGGTGGGATGCTTCGCCTATTTTGGCGTATATTCCTATTTTGTCGAGAAAAACGAGACGGATTATGACACGCTCACCAGGCTGAAAGGAAACAACGCCCTGACAGGAAGCCTTTACCAAGGTGTAACCATACACTATACCGAGGAGGAGGAGATCGAGCTGGAGGTGCTTGAAGAGTACCAGACGCTCTATAATAAAAATAAGAAACTAATTGGATGGCTGAAAATTGACGATACTATTATTGACTACCCGGTGATGCAGACTGCCAACAATGAATATTATCTGGATCATAACTTTAATCAGGAGTATGACAAGAACGGCAGCCTGTTTCTTGACAAGGATTGCGACGTGGTGCGCAGGAATACCAATCTGATCATATACGGACATCATATGAAGTCCGGGAAGATGTTTGGAAACTTAAACAGCTACAGTAACAAAGAGTACGGGAAAAAGCATTCGCTGATCCAGTTTGACACGATTTATGAGAAGGGAACCTACGAGGTGATGTATGTGTTCCGTTCCAGAATCTACAACGAGGACGAAGTGGTGTTTAAATATTATCAGTTTTTCGACGCGGCTTCCGAGGCGGAATTTAATTCCAATATGCAGGAGATGGCGGCGTTGTCACTGTACGATACCGGGGTGACGGCAAGTTACGGTGACGAGCTTTTGACTTTATCCACCTGCGACAGTTCCGAGGAGGACGGTAGATTTGTGGTGGTGGCGAAAAGAGTCAGTTAACAGACAAAAGACTGTTTGATATAAATCATAATGTGTAAAGGGAATAAGGAGATACACTATGGCGAAAAAAACAGCGGCAAGAAAGCCTAAGAGAAGATTGAAGAAAACTGCAAGAAGGAGCCTGGCGGCGGTATTGATGGCCACTTCAATCGCAGTGGCGGCTATTCCCGCGCCGGAAAACCTGGCTGATAATCCGGGGTCGAGGGCCGGTGAAGAAATCGTGTCTCCTACGGCCTATGTGGATGCGGAAACGGCGGGGCTTCTGGGAACACCGCCTAAAAATGATTATGTGCTGCCTTATACGGGTCAGGATGTGGGGCATGCTGTTACAAACAAGGCGGAACTGGAGGAATTTGTCATCGCCCCTGCTGTAAAAGCTGGGACGGTAGTGGCTACGGAGATCGCGACGTACCGCGGGTCGGTGCTTTATCTCACATGGCAGTTTATCTATGAGCCCGTGGGCACGAACAACGGCCGGGTGCTTAACTATAACGACGATTTCCCGGTAGATCTGGTGGACCTTGGCCTGCAGCCGAATAAGTCCTATTTTTCGGTTTACAAGAAAGCTTACGATACATATTTCAGCGAGCCGGAGAAACTCATCACGGGAGAGCTTACGGACACGGATGACAGACAGCTGCAGCTGCTGAATATGGATAATCTCAGGAAAACGACGAACAGCGCTACAGGTGAGGTTACGTATTCGGACTTTTATCCGACGCAGCCTGTAGAGTTTACATTCGATGATTACGATTATCTGGCAGGTAAGATAACACTGGCGGAAAAGTACCAGAAGTATTTCGAGACTTACTTCTCGGCAGATTATGCGAGAATGACGGCCAGCGTCAAGGCTTTCTGGGATGAATATCAGAAACTGCTTGGCAGCGATAAACAGGAGGACAGGGACAAGGCGGCTCAGATGATTGATCCTAGTGATCCTCTTGGCGTTCAGCCGGAGACATTGTCGAGGGCGCCTGCCGATCTGGATGCGGCGGGAAGGATCACGTTCTTCTGTGACCATAACATCGTTTTAAAGGGGACGGGTTATACCTTGGAACTGGCGGCGGACGCGAGACTGGATGCTGACCCGGAGACGTGGGTGTACGTGGCGCATGGCGGCAAGGCAGATGGTATGCTTGACTACAAGGATGACGGGAACGGCTATCTGGTCGGGCAGGAGTCCGTTACGCTCAGGACCATCGGTTACAGGGCATTTGCCGGTACACATAATGTAAGCCAGATTAAGATTGATGAGAATGTCCGTACAATAGAGCAGAGCGCGTTTGAGGGAGCCCGCATCAGCAGCGTCAGCATCGGTAACGCGGATGTGATCGGGGACCGCGCGTTTTATAACTGTATTGATCTGAAGGAGCTTAAATTTACCGACACGGCGCCTACGGCAAGGATTGGCGTGGAGGCGTTCTATGGGTCGGGAATCAATACTAAACTTGTGCTTCCGTCGGTTCTGCAGGAGGTGGAGTACGGTGCGTTTGCGAACTGCCTGGATTTAGGTGAGTTACAGTTTGCGGAGACAGGACTGCCCTGTACGCTGGGAGATTTTTCCTTCTACGGGAACAGGAGGCTGAGCAATGTAAACTTTGGCCGGATCCGCTTTGATAAGATTGGTAAATGTGCGTTTGCCATTGCAGCGCCCAGCGGCGATGTCATGACGGAGTTTCATTTTCCCAGTGAGGGGCTGGCAAATATGGATGACTATATCCTTGCCAACCGCCGCGGACTGCAGAACGTCTATATTGAGGATTATACGAAAAAAGTGCCGACGAACACCTTCTATAACTGTTTCGGGCTACAGAAGGCAGAGTTTTCCGATAAGTGCGGGGCGGCATCCTTTGACAAGGATCTGTTTAAGGACGTGACTGAGGACAGTTTCTGTGTGTACGGCCCGGAGCTCTATGCGGGACAGCCGGCGAGTCCAAGAACCAGTACTTGGGATGCGGTGCGTACCGACGGCAAGGGCATTCCGTACGTCTATGAGAAGGACGGCCAGAAATATTACGAGATGGCGCTCGAGAGCGAGGACGGTACGAGGTACCGCTATGCGGCAAGCGAGGACGGCACGCTGATTTCCTGCGCGCTGATTACGAAAAATTCGGGCATGGTGGATCTGGTTATTCCCGGCACAATCGGCAATATCAAGATCAACAAAATCGGCTCCGGCTGTTTTGACGACAAAGAGCTGCGCGCCGTGATACGCAGCATTACGATTAAAAATAACTCCATTGCGGAGATCGGGGACGGCGTATTCCGGGATCTGCCGAAGCTGAAAAAGGTGAGGATCGGCGATTCTGTAACGAATATTGGGGCGAATGCCTTTGCCGGATGTTCCCAATTATATGATGTGTACTTTACCAAGCCGGCGGCGGGGCATGCGGCGCTGAAGATTGGGGCAGGCGCCTTTGTCACAACGGGGGACCATCTCACATTCCACGGCGACATTGTGGAGGGGTATGCGCCCTTTGAGCTGGCGATGGATCCGGGCAATGTGCTGAAAGATCCTGACCGCCCGAACCTTCCCGGGGTGAATATATGTTACCAGAGTCTCTGGGACAGCCAGGAGGGCGCGCACCTGACGGTGCTGCCTGACAAGTCGACCGGTGAAGTGACGCTGTTGGATTATCCGAAGTTTAAGGATCTGGAGAACCTTGACACGGACGATGAACTGCAGGATTTCTGCCGGGATATGGAGGATTATTATTACTATACCGTTTACAATACCGACAGCGATGAGATTAACAGGATGCGGCAGGAGTATGCGGATATCTTTTACGCCCAGCGCACGGGTAAGGGCAGTGTGACTCTGCAGAGCGGCGTGACGATTCTGGAGGCTGATTTTGAGGCAGAACTGGACAAAAGATACGGCCCCTGGATTAACCCGGTTTACTGCAGCGGAGCCTGGAAGGATTATCGGACGGAACAGGGCGGTACCGCGAAGAATACGGTGGCGGATTTCCTTTTTGCGCCTATGATCGTGGAGGCGCGTGACAATCCGATTCCGTACTTCTCCAAAGAGGGCGGACACCCGTATAACTTTATGGAGAACTACCAGAACTGGCTGACCATGGATCCGGCGACATACAGTTCCTTGCAGGAATACCAGCAGGTGCCGGAGAAGGTATGGAATTTCATTCATGCCACGCAGGATATTTATGTGCCAAAGGGCGTGGATTCCATCGACGTAGTCTCCTATATGGGCAGTAATGTAGATAACTATAACAAATATATTAAGAACCGTCCCGCCGACACCATGTATACGACGACGCTGGGCGGAGCAGTTCCGGGGCTGTTCAGCGGGTATTACGTGGACTATGAGGACGGCGATGACGAGCGGGAAAAAGAGGTCAGGGGAAATGACACGATACAGAGCGTTGTCCTGACTGAGGTCAAGTCCCTGCCGGATTTCGCCTTCGACAACTGCGAGCAGTTAACCCGTGTGGAAATGCCTGCCGTGACAAAGGTGGGTAAGCTTCCTTTCCGCGACTGTGAGAATATGATCAATTTGGTAGGCAGTGAGGATTATCCTGCGGAGAGAGGTATTCTTTACGAGAGGCACAAGGATGCGGACGGCAACGACAAGTATCGGATCGTCGAGTGCCTGATGTCGAGAGGAAAGCCGGGCAGCGGTAATGAGGAACTTGCTGTTTCCACGATTTCCGCCGCAAATGACAGTCTGCTTTCGAAGCTGTGCGAGACCTGTGTGACGGATGCGGAGAGCTCGGGTGATAAGAAGATTACGATTCCTGCCATTGCGGAGGAAGCGTTTGCGGGATGTAAATATGTTTCCATAGTAGATTTATCCAATTCTCTGGGACTGAAAACAATACCGCAGAATGCCTTTAAGGATTGTGAGCGGATCGGTCAGGTCGTTCTGCCGGGTTCCGTGAATAAGATAGCGGACAATGCGTTTACCCGCACGGCGACGTCAGGAACCACGCACGCGAACGTGACGATCTATGGACGCGAGGTGGATATAGCGGACAATGCGTTCACGCCGGGGAGCGACTTCACCATCTGGTCCTACGAGGATTCGGCGGCGAAGCGTTATACAGACAGACATTCGGATATCGAGTTTAAGATTTTGGATGCATTCAGGGTATGGTTCTATGACTATGACGGTACACCGCTTGGCGATGTGATAACGGTAGATAAGGGCACGAGGATTTCTGCGGATGATGTTCCGGCAGAGGCGAAGGCAGTGGAGGAGAAGAACCACAGGCCCGGTTATGACTTTGACACGTGGATGAGCAATGAAGGGAAAACGCTGGATGATCCGATTGAGAACGATATGACCATCTTTGTGGCACAGTACAAGAGCAATGGCACGATGGTTGACGGCAAGTGCAGCGTGCAGTTTGTACACGGCCGTACAGGACAGTCTCTGATCGGATTTGGCGCGGATGCGAGCGGCAGATACCTGATTGTTCCAGGAACTACCTTCTCCGATCCGGCGAATGCCACGGCAAACGGCAGTCTGCAGCCTCCGGCGGCAGTGCCCAACCCGACCGAGGACGGTTATACCTTCTTAAATGAATACAGGACAGACGCAGGCGAGGTATGGACGCCTGAAACGGTTATCAGTCGGAATATGACGGTGCTCGCGCTCTTCGGACAGGAGGGCGGCAGCGGCAATATAAGCGGCGGCACCACCAGCAATGGCACGACAAGCAATAATTCCGGCAATACCAGCAAAAATTCGGGCAGCAACAGCAGCAGTAAGAAGAGCAGCAGCACAAGCAGCAGTTCTACTTCCAGCAGCTCCACAAGTGCTACATCGACCACATCAAGCGGTGCGGGACAGTACACAGTGTTTGTGGAAGGCGGCAGCGGTTCCGGCAGTTATGCACCGGGCACGACGGTTATTATCTCCTGTTATGTGCCTGCAGACGGTATGCGGTTCGAGAAGTGGACGACTGAGTCAAACGGTGTGGCGCTTGCCAGCACGACTATGACGACAACGACCTTTACGATGCCGTCGAACAACGTGACGGTTAAGGCGAACTATGTGGAGGCTCCGGCTGCGCCTGCGGTAGCTGTGAACACCGGTGGCGGCGGAAACGGAAATACCGGCAATACAACCGGCGGAAACGGCAATACGAGAGTAGATATAGAGAAGCCGGGCATCTCCAACAGAGACCTGGCAACGGCGAACACGAACGGCTCTTCGGATAACTTCATTGTGAAGATTTCCGAGACGGATGAAGCGACCCGCGCGGTGGCGGCAGCCCTTACAAATAAGTACGGCACGCTTGACAATATCCTGTACTATGCAATGGATATCAGTCTCTACGATTCGACCGGAACCACAAAGATCACGGATACCACGGGACTGTCAGTAGACATTACGATCCCGATTCCGGATTCGCTGGTGGCTTACGGCGGTAACAATATGGCGGGTGCGGTTATTAACGGCGATCAGTTAGAGAGCCTGAATGAGAGTTTCACCACGATAAACGGTGTGCCTTGTATCCGTTTCCGTGCGGAGCACTTCTCGCCTTATACGATTTATGTGGACACCGGAAATCTGGTGGAGGGTATGCTCGATGTGACGCCCAAGACCGGAGATCCGATTCATCCGAAGTGGTTCTTATCGCTCGGGCTGGCTTGCCTGTCAATCATTTTGTTCTTAAAGAAGGACAAAAAGGTGAAGGCAAAGGCATAAGGGATGTATGATCCCGAGGGGGAATCTTATGAGGAAACGAATAAGAAAGCTGATCGGCACGCTGCTCCTGGTGACAGCGATTGTCGTGACACAGATTCCTGTATCAGATGTGGAGGCGGAGGATTCCTCCGCCGCATCTGATTTTCAGATGGACGGAACTACATTAGTGAAGTACAACGGCACGGCTGAGAACGTGTCTGTTTCTAATCAGGTAAAAAAGATTGAGGCGGAAGCCTTCGCAGGGAATGACCATGTGCGCAGCGTTGTCTTGGGCGACGAGGTGGAGGTCATTGGAGCGAGGGCTTTTTCCGAATGCGATAATCTGGAGAGCGTGACGATTCCAGACAGTGTGGAAATCATAGAAAACGCGGCGTTTTCCGCCTGCCCTTCCCTGAAACGGGTTTCTGTCGGAAAGGGGCTTAAGAGTCTGGGAAACGGCGCTTTCGCGGGAACTTACAGCCTGTCGTCAGTGGACTTTGACAGCGATAATCCGTACTTTGTCTGTGACGATGGTGCAATCTACAACAAAAAGGGATGGGATGTGCTCTATCAGGTGCTCGGGGGCAGAAAGGCGTCTTCCTACAGTATGCCTTCCTCCGTGAAAAACATCAGACCTTACGCTTTCTGGGGAAACTATAATCTGCAGGATGCCAGCATCAGCAGCAATGTGCCGGAGATTACAGGGTATGCGTTTTCCAACTGCAAGAACCTGAAGGAAGTCGGCATACCGTATTCTGTGAAAACCATTGATATGAAAGCTTTCGAGGACTGTGTCAGACTGCGGGATATCACCATTCCTTCTTCGGTCAGCACAATTCATTCTACGGCGTTTGACGGCTGTACGAAGCTCAAAATTCATGCGGAGGCAGGCTCCTATGCGGAGAGATTTGCCCAGTCGCTTGTTTTGGACGATATTGAGGTGTCGGAGTACGAGGAAGCGCCGATTCCCGGAGTAGTCAGTGACGATGCCGGGGAAGAAGCGCCAATTGTGGGACCTGTGGATTATTACCATGAGGTGACCCATATGAACGCCATGGAGGCGGAGGAAGAGGATTCCCGTGTGAAGGCCAAATCCCGCGTGGTCGGGCAGGAGGTCTATGTGATGGTGGACAATGCCAAGGCTACCGTGAATGTGGGCGGCACCGGGGAGATTCTTGGCGGTGAGCCTGTGGTGGAAGAACCAGCGCCGGACACCATTTTGGGACTGGAAGGCTCGGAGGATGCAAAGGGAGGTTCCTTCCCGAAATATACGGTTGTAAACGGCGAGACCATAGCGGCGCAGGCTTACTACGGGGAAGATATGACGTCCTGTGAGATCCCGGGCGGCATTCGCCGGATCGGAGAGTTTGCTTATGCGAGATCGTCGCTGCATACGGTTAGGATTCCCGACGGCGTGGAGGAGATCGGTTATGCGGCATTTTATCACTGCGACGAATTGACTGATGTGGTCATACCTGACAGCGTGAAGGAAATCGGTGTTTCTTCTTTTGATAAGACGCCCTGGCTTTCCGGGTGGAAGTCTAATGTCGGGGAATCCGGCGAGTTTTTGATTGTGGGCGACGGGATTCTGCTTGCTTACAGAGGGGCGGGCGGAAAGGTAGCGATTCCCGAATCCGTTAAGGTGATCGGTCCGGCGGTGTTTAAGGGGATGGACAGTGTGACGGAGGTACGGATTCCTCTCAGCACTTCTGTGATCGGTGAGAGCGCGTTTGAGGACTGTGCGAATTTGGATACGGTTGTAGGCGGACAGGGCATACGTCAGATTCGGGACAGGGCTTTTGCAGGCTGCCCGCTGCAGACTCTCACGATTCCGGCTTCCGTGGAGGAGATCGGGCTTCGGGCTTATGACAATGAGAAAATTAAGGATGGCGTTATTTATTTCGAGGGGGATACACTGCCTGTGCGTTCCTATGAGAATACATCTACTAAGCTTTACCGGGATACATACAGAGGGCCGGTCTTTACGGGAACCCGTATAGCTGTGATTCCGGCCGGCGTGACGGATTTAACGGGCACTTGTCTTTCCGGGGCGGGCGGCGATTTTTTGGGCGTTATCTGCAGAAAGCAGGAAACGGCCGCGGGCGCGACGCCGGAGGAAGCTGCGGACGAAGAGGAAAATTCGGAAGAAAGACAGCCGGAGGATGAAACGGAGGTCACTGACAGGGAAAACCTGGACGCGGAAAGTACAGAGACGGAAAGCGCAGAGGACTCGAGGGAAGAGGACAACGGCATACTCACCATTCTTTCAAGGAGAGGCGGTGGTCCGGGTCCCGGGGAAACATTGGTAGTAAACAATCGCACGTATACGCTGGAGGCCGGGACGGAAACGCTTCCTGATGCAGAGCGCATGAAGCCGCAGACGGGCATTACTGTCAAGAATAACAGCTACTCCATACCGCAGGACAGCCTTGTGACAGCGGTAATGGAAGGCGGTGAAGGCTGCTATCAGATAGATATTGCCGACAGCGAAGAGGCAATGACAAGGATCGGGGATGTATATAAGTCGATTTACGGAAGTAAACTGCCGCATTCCCTGCATGCGTATGAGATCACCATGACAGATACGACAACGGATGTGCCGATCACGGGGCTCGGGAAACAGCGGGTGGAGATTACCATGCCCCTTCCGGCGGGCGTGCTGCAGGAAAATCTGCATGTGGTATGTCTGGATGAGGACGGGCAGCTTGAAGAGGTGGACAGCCGGATTGTTTCTCTGGACGGCAAGGATGCGGTGGCATTTCAGGCGGCGCACTTTTCGGCATACGGCATATATAATTATGGTACGGGCCCGGCGGTGGCGGATGTGAAGGACGGGCAGGCGGTGTTTGTCTCCCTTGGAAAGAAGGACGCCTCTCCCGATACCGGAGACCACAGCATTCATCCCAAGTATTTCCTTGGCGTAGGGCTTTTCTTTGCCGCGATGGCAGTGTTCTTTTACCAGAAGACGACCTGGGCGAGATGGAAGAGAAAGCTGCGCAGGATAGGCATTCGAAAATAAAAGAAGTGTTTATGCTCATAAAATGACTCCCGGCATAATATATATCTAAAGCCGGGAGTTTTGTTTTATGTGATGGACAGGGTGAAGAGACAGCTTGGATGCAATGTAGATTTACAGTACAGTGTGGCTGCGGAGGAAGTCTGCGTGGCCGTTTTAGATACAGGGATTGGCAATCACCCGGATTTTGAGGACCGGGTGGTTGCCTTTCACGATTTTGTGAACGACAGACAGGAACGTTACGATGACAGTGGTCACGGGACCCATGTGGCGGGCTGCATCGGCGGGAGCGGCCGCCTTTCAAACGGGCGTTTCAGCGGCATTGCACCCACGTGCAGGCTCTGTGTGGGGAAAGTGCTCGACGAGAGGGGGGAGGGAAGCATAGAGAGTATGTACCATGGCCTTCTCTGGGTTTTGGAGAACCGTCTGCGGTATCGGATCCGGGTGCTCAATATTTCCGTTGGCATCGGCGAAGACGGGGATAAAGAGAGAGTGGAGGAACTTTCGGGACTTTTGGAGACAGTCTGCGAGCAGGGAGTGGTGGTTGTCTGCGCCGCCGGCAACAAGGGCCCGGGAGAAGGGACACTTTCACCACTGGGGGAAAGCCGCAGTGTCATTACTGTCGGATGCCACGAGGGAGGGTACTTTGGCGCGAGAAGGGATTTGTGCGAGAATTATTCCGGCAGGGGACGGAAGGATCTTCCTTACAGGAAGCCGGATCTGGTGGCGCCGGGCACGGATGTTGTTTCCTGCAATTTAACGTGGTGGAGGGACAGAAGAGGCGTATATCGCGACCCTTACACTAAGAAGAGCGGCACTTCCATGTCTACGCCCATTGTCTCCGGCGCGGCTGCGCTGTATCTGCAGAAGTATCCATACAGCAACAGCAGCCAGGTAAAGAGGCAGATGGTCTACACAGCCCGGGATTTGGGGGAAGAGTGGTGCAGGCAGGGGTGGGGGATGCTGGATATAGAAAATTTATGCAGATATTATTGACAGAGCAAAGTATATTGTATACAATTATACGAGGTGAAAGGAAAACGGGAGTTGTGTATCTTTAACAGGATGCACGGTCTCGTTTATACATCGTCAGGGCAAAAGAAAATAGAGCGGTGTAGAAGTGAGGAATGAAATGACGAACTATGATAAGAAGTATGATGCGAACGACAAGTATTCTCTGCGCGGGCGTGTGTTCCAGAAGCTTCGGGAGGATATCTTAAGCGGCAAGTACAAGGAGCACGAGGAATTAAAGGAAGTGGCAATCGGAGAGGAACTCGGCGTGAGCCGCACCCCGGTCAGGGAGGCGTTCAGACAGCTTGAACTGGAAGGGCTGATTCGGATTGTCCCCAATAAGGGCGCTTATGTGACGGGAATTACAGCCAAGGATGTGAAGGACATCTATATGATCCGCTCCCTGTTGGAGGGGCTGTGCGCGCGTCTGGCCACGGAGAAGATATCGAAAGAACAGATGGAGGAGATGGAGGAGAACATCTATCTCGCTGATTTCCACGAGGAGAAAGGGCATCTGGACCAGATTGCGGAATTGGATAACCGTTTTCACGATATTCTCTATGAAGCGTGCGATTCCAAGCTTCTGGAGCATACACTCAAGGATTTTCACCGTTATGTGCTCCGCGTCAGGCAGAAGACGCTTGCCACCAATACGAGAGGACGAGCCTCCAACGACGAGCACAGGCAGATTATGGAGGCAATCAAGGCGGGTGACGCGGAATTGGCGGAGAAACTGGCGAACCAGCATATGATTAACGCCTATGACAATATGGTGAAAAACGGCCTGAAAGAAATTTACGGGGAAAACACGGACGAAACCACGGAAGAAAATAAATAAGGGAAAGGTGACAAAATTTTATGGAAAAAATCAAGATGACGACGCCCCTGGTGGAGATGGACGGGGACGAGATGACGAGAATTATCTGGAGAATGGTCAAGGACGAGCTGTTGCTGCCTTACATTGACCTTAAGACAAAATACTATGACCTGGGTCTGGAGCACCGCAACGAGACTGACGACCAGGTTACGATAGACTCTGCGGAGGCCACGAAGAAATACGGGGTGGCGGTTAAGTGCGCGACGATCACTCCCAATGCGGCAAGGATGACGGAGTACAATCTGAAAGAAATGTGGAAGAGTCCAAACGGCACGATCCGGGCGGCGCTCGACGGCACTGTGTTCCGCGCGCCGATTATCGTGAAGGGCATCGAACCCTGTGTGAAGAACTGGGAAAAGCCAATCACGCTGGCTAGACATGCTTACGGGGATGTCTATAAAAACACAGAGATCAAGGTTCCGGGCGCGGGGAAGGCGGAGCTTGTATTTACTGCCGCGGACGGCACAGAGATTAGGGAAACCATCCACGAGTTTGACGGTCCCGGCATTTTACAGGGTATTCACAACACCGACAAGTCCATTGCCAGTTTTGCGAGGGCATGCTTTAACTATGCGCTGGATATAAAGCAGGATCTATGGTTTGCCACGAAAGATACGATTTCCAAAAAATATGACCATAATTTCAAGGATATCTTTCAGGAGATTTACGACGCAGAATATAAGGAGAAGTTTGAGAGCGCGGGCATTGTGTATTTCTACACGCTGATTGATGATGCGGTAGCGCGCGTGATGAAGGCAAAGGGCGGTTTTATCTGGGCATGTAAGAATTATGACGGCGACGTGATGAGCGATATGGTGTCCTCCGCCTTCGGTTCCCTCGCCATGATGACTTCCGTCCTCGTATCACCCGACGGCGTTTACGAGTATGAAGCGGCTCACGGCACGGTGCAGAGACACTATTACAAACACTTGGCGGGAGAGGAGACCTCCACCAATTCCGTGGCGACCATCTTCGCATGGACAGGCGCCCTTAGGAAGCGCGGCGAACTGGATGGAAATAAAGAGCTCATGTCTTTTGCCGATAAATTGGAAAGAGCGATCCTTACCACCATCGAAAGCGGCAGGATGACAAAAGACCTCGCGCTGATTACATCCTTAGAGGATGTCAAAGTATTAAACACCGAGGATTTCATCAAAGAAATCAGAAGGACTTTTGAAGCGTTATAAGAAATATAAAAGCTGACGGGAAGCTGTGCGCGAATGAATCTGCACAGCTTCCCGTTTCCCAATACCCTTACCTTATATTTATCCCTCCAGCGACAACGCCTCCCACTTCTCATACAACTCTGAAAGTTCCGCTTCATTTCCCTCCTTCTCCCGGTTTAACTCCTGCAGCCTTGCCACATCCGTACAGACCTCCGGCGAAGCCATAAGGGTGTCAATTTCCTCATTGCGTGTTTCAAGCGCCTCGATCCGTTCCTCACATTTTTTCAGGTTGTTTTCCCGTTTGCGCTGCGCCGCCTGCTGTTCCTTCTTTGCCTTCCAGTCCTGTTTTGCCCCGGATGGCGCATCACTTGTTCCATTTTGGGCGGCAGTGGATTTTCCCGTCTGGGAACCCGCAAGGGAAGCGTCGATTTTGGCGAGCTGCTCTTCCCTCTTTTCCAGATAATAATCGTAGTTGCCAAGATAATTGGTCAGCGTCCGGCGGTTTAAATCGAGAATACGATGGGCGGTCCTGTTGATGAAATAGCGGTCATGGGAGACGTAGAGCACAGTTCCCGTGTAACCGCACAAAGCGTCCTCCAGAATCTCCTTGGACATAATGTCCAGATGGTTGGTCGGCTCGTCGAGAATCAGGAAGTTGGCCTCGGAGAGCATCAGCTTTGCAAGGGAAAGCCTGCCCCGCTCACCGCCGCTTAATGTTTTTATGGTCTTAAAGACGTCCTCCCCGGTAAAGAGGAAGGCGGCCAGCGTATTTCGGATCTCCGTGTTGGTTAACGACGGATAGTCGTCCGAAATTTCCTGAAACAGTGTCTTCTCGGGGTGGAGCACATGGTGCTCCTGGTCGTAGTAGCCGATTGCCACGTTTGTACCCAGACGGATGGTTCCGCGGTCAGGGGGCAAAAGCTCGTTGATGATCTTCAGGATGGTCGTTTTTCCCGTGCCGTTGTCGCCGATCACTGCCACGTGCTCGCCCTTTTTTAACGAAAAGGACAGGTCGTCGAAGAGGGAGAGCGGACCGAAAGCCTTGGACAGTCCCTCCACCTGCAGCACATCGTTGCCGCTCGGGAATTTCGGCTCGAGTGTCAAATGCATGTCCGCCCGGATTTCCACGGGCTTTTCGAGAACTTCTATCTTTTGCAGCATCTTCTCGCGGCTCTCCGCGCGCTTGATGGATTTTTCCCTGTTAAAGGATTTCAGCTTTTCAATCACCGCCTCCTGATGTCTGATATCCTGCTGCTGTTTCATGTACGCGTTGTAGGCGGCGGCGCGAAGCATTTCCTTTTCGGCGGCGTATGTGGAGTAATTGCCGGAAAATACGGTTGCGTTCGTATTGTCCAGTTCAATGACTTTACTTGCGATACGGTCAAGGAAGTAGCGGTCATGGGAGACGATAATCACCGCGCCTTTGTAGTTGAGCAGATAGGTTTCCAGCCATGCAATGGACTGCAGGTCCAGATGGTTAGTCGGCTCATCCAGAATAATCAGGTTCGGCTTAAGGAGAAGGAGTTTCCCGAGCGCGACCCGGGTTTTCTGCCCGCCGGACAGAGTGGAGACGGATTTGTTAAATTCTTCTTCCGCAAAGCCAAGCCCCTTTAACACGCCCACAAGCTCGCTCTTATAGGCGTAACCGTTGGCGGATTCGTAAGCGTGGGTCAGCGTCGCGTAGCTGTTCATCAGTCTGGAAAGAAGGTCGCCTGTCGCCGTCTTCATCTGCAGTTCAATCGTATGCATCTGCTGTTCCATATCGAGGATTTCCTGTTTGACCAGGAGCAGTTCCTCATAGATCGTGTTTTCCCCGGATACGGCTTCGTGCTGGGAGAGGTAGCCGACGGTTTTGTCCTTTGCAAAGGTTACAAGTCCTTCGTCCGTGGGCAGTTCTCCCATAATGATACGAAGCAGCGTGGTTTTTCCGGCGCCGTTTATGCCTACGATAGCCGCCTTTTCATTGTCTTCTATATGGAACGATACGTTTTTCAGTACGGGAACTTCGTTAAAGGATTTATGGATGTTGCTGACGGATAAAATCATCTTACTTTTACCTTGGCCTTTCTTAATTACATACAATGTCCAGTTTACAGACCGGGGCGGCGTGTGTCAATCTTCTAAGCGAATTTTGCATTGGGACGGTAAAATCTCTAACCAGTTCTGAATTGACAAAAAATTAACATAAGCGTAAGATGAAAGAAGAATTTAACGGAGGGTACGGTTGTGGAAGAAAAAGAAATTTCACAGGCTGTTGTCAGCCGTCTGCCAAGATATCTGCGTTATCTGGGGGAGCTTCGGGATGAGGGAATCGAGCGCGTTTCCTCTCAGGAACTTTCCGATATTATGCAGGTGACGGCTTCGCAGATCAGACAGGATTTAAATACCTTCGGCGGTTTCGGACAGCAGGGATACGGCTATAATGTCGGCTTTCTCTATGACGAGATCGGGAAAATACTTGGTTTAAACAGGGAACACCGGCTGATTATAGTGGGCGCCGGCAATTTGGGACAGGCGCTTGTTAACTACACGAATTTTGAGCGGCGCGGCTTTCTGTTCCGGGGCATATTCGATCATGACCCGGGTGTGTGCGGAAAAGAGATTCACGGCATCACGGTGCGTCCGATGGCGGAGATGCCCGGTTTTATCCGGGAAAATCAGATTGACATCGCGGTGCTTACCATACCAAAAACCTCCGCGGTGGAAGTGGCCAAGCAGCTTGCCGACTGCGGGATCCGGGGTATTTGGAATTTTGCCCACGTGGATCTGCGTCTTCCCAGTCATATTCAGGTGGAGAACGTACATCTGTCCGACAGCCTTATGAAGCTGTCTTATAATCTTTCCTCGGCGGGGGAAGGGACATATAACGAAGGCTGAACTGTTGCACATAACGTTACAGTCAGAAAGGTGTGGTAGCAATGTCCAAATCGGATGACGTATTTAAATCAGCGCTGGTCGGGAAGAAAATTCCCATTTTGACGCTTGACAATAAGTGGCACAGGCTCTTTACACAGTCAGAATTTACCCCTGAGTTAAAGGGGATGGAAAAGAACTTAAATGACATGTTAAAGCGTCAGGCAAAGTTAAATTCGGAAACAAAAGAACTGAAAAAGCTGAAGAAAAAGCTGATGGACGAGGTCGTGATCCTGGCCGATGCGATGGGAGAGCATCCGACCAAAAAGCAGGATAAGGAGATGGCGGACCATAAGCGTCTCATAGAAGAGTGCAATGAAAAGATGGACGAATATGAGGAGGAACTGGTAGAACTGCCCAGACAGATCAACCAGCTGAACAACCAGCTCATGCTGATTACGATGGATGTGTGCTACAGGAAGCTGCAGCAGAATACGAAAGAGCTTTCGGAGATAGAGGAGTGGATCGGCGGCATCAGGCGGGAACTCAAAAAAAAGGTGGTGCGCAAGCAGGAAAAGGAAGCGGTCATCAACAGGCTTTACGCGTATATGCACGATATTTTCGGCGCGGAGGTGATCGAGCTTTTTGATATGCAGTATGACCCGGAGGAAAAATACCGCAGGAAGGAGACTGGCGCGCAGGCGGCAGGCCAGGAAAAGCAGGCGGAGGGCCAGGAAAAACAGCCGGGAGAGCAGGAAAAAGCACAACAGGCAGGGCAGCCGGAGAAGGGCACAGAGCCCGAAAACAAGAATACATAGACGCCGAAGTCTCAGGGCTTTGGCGTTTTTGACGGATGTGAATATAATAATCGCAGGGGCGGGTTTGCGAATCCGCGTACAGGGGGAACTATGTTAGAGAACTATCAGAGGGCATATGCGGCGGTAGACCTTTCCGCAGTCTTGGAAAATATGGAGCGGATGCACGAGGCGGTCTCGCCGCAGACAAAGATGATCGGTGTGATTAAGGCTGACGGATATGGCCACGGCGCCGTACAAATCGGCAGGGAGCTGGAAAAGCTCCCCTACGTGTACGGCTATGCCACTGCCACGGCGGAGGAAGCTTTTATCCTGCGGCGGGCAGGGCTTTCCAAGCCGATACTGGTTTTGGGATATACCTTTCCTTACAGCTTTGAGAATCTGATCCTGGGGGAGATCCGTCCCGCCGTTTTCAGGAAAGATGCGCTGGAGGCGCTTGACGCCTGCGCCGGCAGGATGGGAAGGAGAGCCGCCGTGCATGTAAAGGTTGACACAGGCATGTCGCGCATCGGCATCAGGCCGGATGAAGAGGGGCTTGCGTTTATGGAATGGCTTTCCGGCCTTACAAATATTGAAGTGGAGGGGATATTTACCCATTTTGCAAGGGCGGACGAGACGGATCAGTCGGCGGCGCTTGCCCAGCTTACAAGGTTTACCGAGTTTGTGGAGGCGGCGGAGCGCCGTATGGGGAAAAAGATTTTGCTCAAACACTGTTCCAACAGCGCAGGGATTCTCACCATGCCGCAGGCGAATCTTTCACTTGTCCGCGCGGGCATTACGCTGTACGGTCTGTCTCCTTCCGGGGAAGTGACAAAGGACATTCTTTCGCTTTGCCCAGTTCTTTCCCTGAAGAGCTGTTTGGTTTATGTGAAGGAGATCGAGGCGGGAACGCCTGTCAGCTACGGGGGAACTTTTGTGGCGAAGGAGCGGATGCGGATTGCCACTGTGCCCGTCGGGTATGGGGACGGCTATCCCAGGGGGCTTTCGGGCAGAGGCTGTGTGCTGGTACGGGGAAAGCGCGCGCCTATTCTTGGAAGAGTGTGCATGGACCAGTTTATGGTGGATGTGTCGGATATTCCCGGTGCGGCGGAAGGCGACGAGGTAACGCTGATCGGCGCGGACGGCGGGGATGAAATCACCATGGAGGAGCTGGGAGAGCTCTCGGGCCGGTTTAATTATGAACTGGCCTGCTGTCTCGGGAAAAGGATTCCCCGAGTTTATCTGAAGGATGGGGACATTGTCTCTACGGAGGACAATTATGGGGAAGGCCTGCAGAAAGCGTAAGTGAAAACGCATCATTATCCTGTATACGACCGAAAAAGACGGCAATACTATTGCTGGTAACAGGAAAACAGTGAGAGTATCGAAAAGTCAAAGGAAGTGTAAGGTAATGAGAAGAGGAGATATTTATTATGCGGACCTGCGCCCGGTAGTGGGATCCGAGCAGGGCGGTGTGCGCCCGGTACTTATCATACAGAACGACGTGGGAAACCGGCACAGCCCGACGGTGATCTGCGCGGCGATCACATCAAAGATGAACAAGGCGAAGCTTCCCACCCACATAGAATTGAGTGCGGGGAAATATGATATGGTGAAGGATTCCGTGATTCTTTTGGAGCAGCTGCGCACCATAGATAAGCAGCGCCTGAAGGACAGAGTCTGCCATTTGGATTCGGATATCATGCGGGCGGTGAACGAGGGCCTGATGATCAGTCTGGAGCTTGGTACATAGGATAAGACGATTTGACACACAGGATAATAATTGATATGATAACAAGGTCGAAAAGTTATGACCAATGAGATTGCGCACGCTGCAAGGCGGTTTGGCAATCCATATATCATCTACCAATAGGAGGAGACAAATAGACACTATGGAAGACGGAGGCTCGGGCAGTAACAGCATCCTGTGGTTCGTGTTTATGCTAATTCTGGAGATGGCTTTTTACGGCTTCAGCACGGCGATGCAGAACCGCAGGGGAACAGAGAAAGAGGACAGCGGCACAGGCGGGGAGGAGCCCGCAGAGCAGACGGCTAAACAGAAAAAGAAACAGGCCAGGCTTTGTTATATGATGGAACAGCATGCGGCTTATGCCACGGCTACGCAGCTTGGCGTGGTGACCATCAATTTACTGCTTGGCGCATTTATTCTGTACCGGCTGAATAACTATTTTTCCTTTCTGGTATCGGATCAGGTGCGTGTCCGATTTGGGGCGCTTGCCGGATGGCAGATGCATGCGCTGGCGATTGCGGTTCCGGTTATTGTGACGGTTTTTCTGCTGTACATAATTATGACAATCGGCGTCATGGTGCCGAAGAAAGCGGCGGCGAAGCACCCGGATAAATGGCTTCACGCGCTGGTTACGCCTTTTTATTACTATGTGCGGATCGTATCCCCTTTCAGCAGTCTGATCTTTGTCACGTCGAAGACGGTGCTGCATCTGTTTGGCGTGCGGGACGCCGACGATCACGAGGATGTGACGGAGGAAGAGATTCTCTCCATGGTGAGCGTTGGGCATGAGCAGGGAATCCTGCATGCCAGCGAGGCGGAGATGATCACAAATATCTTTGAGTATGGCGATAAGGAAGCCAAGGATATTATGATCAACCGCAATAATCTGATTGCCATAGACTGTACTATGACGCTGCAGGAGGCGGCGGCATTTATCGTGGAGGCGCACAACAGCCGTTTCCCCGTCTACGATGAGACCATAGACCATATCATCGGCATACTGCATTTGAAGGATGTGATGCGGATGCAGATGAATGAAAAGATGCGTAACCGTCCCATTGGAAAGATCAAGGGGCTTTTGCGCGAACCGCGTTTTATCACGGAGAAACGCAAGATTAACGATCTCTTTCAGGTGATGCAGAAAGAGAAGATACAGATGGTCATTGTCATTGACGAGTATGGTCAGACGGCAGGACTGGTGGCCCTGGAAGATATTCTGGAGGAGATTGTCGGCAATATCCAGGACGAATATGACGAGGACGCGACCTACATCAGGGAGAGCGGAACAGACCATTATGTGATTCAGGGCATGATGCCGCTAGAGGAGCTTGAGGAAAAACTGCAGGTTTCCTTTGAGGATGAACCTTTTGACACGGTGAACGGTTTTGTGATCTCGAGGCTGGAACACATTCCCGAAGAGGGAGAGGACTTCGAATTTGTGTACGGCGGTTATACGTTCCGCATTATGGAAGTGAAGGATCATATGATACAGGCGGTGTCCGCAAAGAAGAATACGGAGGAAGCGCAGGCATGATCTGACGGAGGAAGCGGATAGAAAGGAACCCGAATCTGCCATGCGGCGGATTTATATAGTTAAAAAAAGAAAAAACACAGGACATTTGGAAAGGACGGAGAGAGATGTCAGGACATTCAAAATTTGCCAATATCAAACATAAGAAGGAAAAGAACGATGCGGCGAAAGGGAAAATTTTTACCATCATCGGAAGAGAAATCGCGGTGGCGGTAAAGGAGGGCGGCCCGGATCCTGCGAATAATTTCAAACTGGCGCAGGTAATTGCCAAGGCGAAAGCAAATAACATGCCGAACGATACCATTGACAGGGGCATCAAGAAGGCGGCAGGCGAGGGCGGAAACGTGGACTATAAGTACGTCACCTACGAGGGGTACGGCCCAAGCGGCGTGGCTATTATTGTGGACGCCCTGACAGACAATACCAACCGCACAGCCGCCAATGTAAGAAGCGCCTTCACCAAGGGCAACGGCAGCATCGGTACACAGGGCTGCGTCTCCTTTATGTTCGACAAAAAGGGACTTATCATCATTGACAAGGAAGAGTGCGAAATGGAAGCGGATGATCTGATGATGACCGCGCTTGACGCCGGTGCGGAGGATTTTTCCGAGGAGGAGGACAGCTACGAGGTCTATACCGATCCCGACCAGTGGAGCGAGGTGGACGCGGCTCTTAAGGAGGCAGGGGTGACGCCCATTTCTTCTGAGGTTACGATGATTCCGCAGACGTGGGTGGAGCTGACAGACGAAGGCGCGATCAAGAATCTGCAGAAGACGCTGGATCTTCTGGAAGATGACGACGACGTGCAGGCGGTGTATCACAACTGGGACGAGTAACAACGCGAGAAGTGCTTCTAAAGACGTCCCGCCATTGGACGGGACGCCAAGAAGCACTATGTCTCGCGTGGGAGAATGCTTGAAAAGAAGCATTCTCCGCATAAAGGAGAAAATACGATGAAAAAAGAGACAATCTGCATACAGTCGGGGTGGAAGCCGAAGAACGGGGAAGCGAGAGTGCTCCCGATCTACCAGAGCACGACTTTTAAGTACGAAAATTCCGAGCAGATGGGGAGGCTTTTTGACCTGGAGGAGAGCGGGTATTTCTACTCCCGGTTACAAAATCCCACAAACGACTTTGTTGCGCAGAAGATCTGCGAGCTGGAGGGCGGTGTGGCGGCTATGCTTACCTCATCCGGGCAGGCTGCAAACCATTATGCCGTTTTTAACATCTGCGAGGCTGGCGACCATGTGGTGATGAGTTCTACGGTGTACGGCGGCAGTTTCAATCTCATCACCTGCACCATGAAGAAGATGGGAATCGAGTGTACGGTGGTAGATCCCGACGCGCCCGCGGAGGAACTGGAAAAGGCCTTTCAAGAAAACACCAGATGCGTGTTTGCGGAGACCATCGCGAATCCGGCGCTGGTGGTTCTCGACATAGAAAAATTTGCAGGGCTTGCTCATGCCCATCAGGTGCCGCTTATCGTGGACAATACCTTTGCCACGCCGATCAACTGTAATCCCTTCAAATGGGGCGCGGATATCGTGACGCATTCCACCACGAAATACATGGACGGACATGCCATGGCTGTGGGCGGCTGTATTGTGGATTCCGGCAACTTTGACTGGGCGGCTTACCCGGAAAAATTTCCCGGGCTGTGCACGCCGGACGAGTCGTACCACGGCATTGTCTATACAGAGAAATTTGGAAAGGCGGCCTATATCACAAAGGCGACGAGCCAGCTGATGCGAGACCTTGGTTCCATCCAGTCGCCCCAGAATGCGTTTTTGCTGAATGTGGGTCTGGAGACGCTGCCCCTGCGCATGGAGAGACACTGTTATAACGCGCTAAAGTGCGCAGAATTTTTGCAGGACCACGAAAAAGTGGCGTGGGTGAATTATCCGGGGCTTTCCGGCAATAAATATTACGATCTGGCGAAAAAATATATGCCGAACGGCACTTGCGGCGTGATTTCCTTCGGTTTAAAGGGCGGCAGGGAAGCCGCCGCGAAAATGATGGACCATCTGAAACTGGCGGCTATAGTGACCCATGTGGCGGACGCAAGGACGAGCGTTCTGCATCCGGCAAGCCATACACACAGGCAGATGAATGATGAACAGCTGAAAGAGGCGGGAGTTGCGCCCGACCTGATCAGGCTGTCCGTCGGGATCGAGCATATCGACGATATTATTGCGGATCTTTCGCAGGCACTCTCCGCTTTATAAGAGAAGGATAACATTATGACTTATCGGAAAACATGGTTTGATTACGTGCTCTGGGCGGTTTACGCAGGAATTTGCGTGATGCTTCTGGCTTATGCGGGAAACAATATCTATCATCTCTATGTGGGGGCGTCCCTTGCAAAACTGGGCGCTTTTCTGCCGTTTCCGCTGCTTTTATGTCTCTATCCGGGGATTCGCATGTCTTCTCAGGCGGTGTGGAAGAAGTGCCATGTTTCTGTCCATGCAGCGGCTATGACAGAGTCCCTTGTGGTTTCTGTATCCTTTGTGTTCGGTCTTATACTGAGACTGAAAGAGGGGCTTCACATGGCGTCAATGTATGCGTCGGCGCCTGTTTTTGAGCCGGGAGAATACTACGAGATGGCGGTTGTGAGAGCGGGGACGGAAAGCATGTCTCTCGCGCATGGGTTGAGCAATCTGTTCGTGAGCTGTCTTAGGGCGGTCTTTTCCTTTCTTGGAAACAGTATGACGGCGGCGATTCTGTTCCAGATTTTTTTGCAGATGCTTATCCTGCTATATGCTTATCTTGTCGTAAGGAAAGCGGCGGGGCGGTTTGCGGCGTGTACGGTGCTTTTACTGTTGGCGTTTTCTGACGTGTTTATACGTAAAATTTATGTGATTGATCCGGAGTGTATGCTGCTTGCGATACTGCTTGCGGGGCTCAGTCTCGTGCTCAGCTTTGTGAAGACGGCGCTTCGCGGCAGGGAAAGTTTCAGCGATCTGCCGGAGGCAGTGTTCCTTGGTATTGTTTTAGGGTTTTTATGCTATCTGGACTGCAGTCTGGCAGTTCTGTTCCTGTTTTTGGCAGGCCTTTTTACCGGTAAAATGCGGGCGGGCGGCAGGAGAAAACGTCTGGTTGGAATCCTGTTTCTGTTACTGGGGGGCAGTGTGGCCGGATTCCTCGGATCCATCGGCCTTGACGCCTATTTGAATGACGAAAGTTTTTATCAGGGGCTTATGTTCTGGACTGCGCCTTACACGGACCGTGGAACGGATGCCAGAATAGTCAGCGTCATCGGGACGGAGTACCTCTTTTTTGCGGTGCTGTTTCTTCTGGCCGCTTTTTTGGTGTTTGAGTTTATCAGGGGAGGACGCGAACAGGATTTCTCCCTGTGGATTCTGCCGGGGATTCTTTTATCCCCCGCTTTTCTGATGGATTTTAGCGTTGTCGGACTGGGCAGTGTAGTCTTGTTTTTCTGGAGTGTTCTGGCTGCGCTTGGTCTGAAGAACGCGGTGTTTGGCGGGAAGGCGGAAGCCTTGCTTGAGAAAATCGAGGAGATCAGCGCGGCGGCAGCACCAATTCCGGCGTTGGCATCGCCCGCGGCGGCTTCGGCCAAAAAGCCGCGTTTTATCGAAAATCCCCTGCCGCTTCCGAAAAAGCATGTGAGGCGGGAAATGGATTACGATTATGAGGTGGCCGAGTCGGATATGCACTATCAGGTGGAAATCGCGGAAGGGGACGATTTTGACAGATAGAGGGTATATATTTTATAGAATGAAGCGATACTAGGAGAGAACCGAAAAAAGGTACTCTCCTTTTTTCATGTATGGTTTGGCTCAGCAATAGAGATATCGTGTATGTTGTATAACTGCGTAATGAATATTTTACAAACACCTAAAAGCGATATATAAAAGAAGGGAGAAAACATATATGGGAAGCAGTAAGGGCACGAAAAGTAAGGACAATCAGAATAAGGACGAAAATGAAAAGGATAAAAAGCGGGAGAGCGAGAAGCAGAGGGACGAGCGGATTGAAAAAGTGGGACAGGTGACGCTTGATGAGAATGTCCTGAACCATAAAATTCATCTGATCACGATCATAGGGGAAGTGGAGGGGCACGATAATTTAAGCAGCAATGCGAAAACGACCAAATATGAGCACATTCTCCCGCAGCTTGCGGCGATTGAGGACAGCGGCGAGGTGGACGGGGTACTGATCCTTTTAAATACGATGGGCGGCGATGTGGAGGCGGGACTTGCCATTGCGGAGATGATTGCGTCCTTAAGTAAGCCGACAGTTTCCCTTGTGCTTGGCGGAAGCCATTCTATCGGCGTGCCGATTGCGGTGAGCACCGATTATTCCTATATCGTGCCGACAGGAACCATGGTTATTCATCCTGTCCGCTTAAGCGGTATGGTGATCGGCGTGCAGCAGACTTTTGATTATTTCAAGCAGATACAGAACCGTATCACAGGGTTTGTGTGCGAGCACTGCCAGATTCCGAAGCCGCGTCTGGAGGAACTGATGATGGAGACGGGAATGCTGACAAAGGACGTCGGAACGGTTCTTGTGGGCCGGGAAGCGGTGGAGGAAGGTATCATCTGTGAGGTGGGCGGCATCAGTGACGCCATTGGAAAGCTCCATGATATGGTATCAAAGAAAAAAGGAGATACAAAATAAGGGATGACAAGCCCATGGGAAGATGCTATACTAGGATTGGAATTTTGGGTTCCATGAATTTTTGAAGCATTTTGGAGGCAGTTATGGCGGCTCAGGGTACAAGAGGGTCATCCGCAAAAAAACAGAATACAGGCAGGGGCAGAAGTGCGTCAAATACCCGCGCGAAATCCCGGAACGTGAGACAGGACACGCCGATGGATCCTGCTGTCAGAAACGAAATTCTGCTGATTGTGCTGGCGGCTTTCGCCCTTATTTTATTTTTGTGTAATTTCGGGCTGGTGGGTAAGTTCGGCGGTGCGGTCAGCAGTGTGATGTTCGGCGTTTTCGGCCTGCTTGCCTATGTGGCGCCGGTCATTATCTTCCTGATGATCGCTTTCGGCATGTTAAATGTCGGAAATCATATTGCAACAAGAAAGCTTTTGGCAGGCATTGTTTTGACGCTTCTTCTTGGTATGGCATTCGAGTTTTTCAGCACGAATCCGGCTGAGGCTGAGAGCTATCAGATCGCTGAGATTTATGCCCGCTGCAGCGAGGGCCATAAGGGCGGCGGCATACTCGCCGGATCGCTTGCTTATCTGTCCTGTAAATTTCTAGGCACGGTTGGCACGGTCCTTCTCATTCTGGTGTTGGGCATTATCTGTCTGGTGATCGTCACGGAGAAGTCCTTTATCGGCGGCGTGGCGGCAGGCGGGCGGAAGGTATATGAGCGCTCGCGTGAAGATGCGGCCTACCGCAGGGAGCGGGCCAAGAAGCGCCGGGAAGAGCAGACAATAAGGCGGGAACGCGAAGCGCAGGAACGCCGGCAGCGAGAGGAAGAGCTGGAAAACGAAAAGCTTCTGCGCATGGACAGGAAAGTGTCCGGCGTCATGCTGGACACAGCGCTTGGCAGGGAGCCGGAAAGAGCGGCGGCTGAGAAGGTGCGGGATGATATCCATGAAATTACGTTAAATTATGACGATGAGGAAATGGAAGAGCAGCTCCCGGTGAGAGAACGGGATCAGCATTCCTATCATTACATAGAACAGGAATCCGATGCGTTAAGTGAGATCCATATGGAAGAGGAAGAGCCGGAACAGGAGCCGGAGCCGGTTCTGACAGCGGTGCCGGCAAAGAAGCCGATGGACTCCTATCAGCCCATGATGGGTAATCAGATGGCCGTTTCAGGCGGCAGGACGCGTCCATCCGCAGTGAGCCGTCCGGTGAAACAGATTGAGAGGCCGGCAGTCCCTGCCGGAAAGAGCGGGAAGGATTCCTACCGTTTTCCCACGCCGGATCTGCTTGCGCCCCGTAAGACAAAGAAGGGCTCGGATTCCGACAGGGAGCTCAAGGAGACGGCGCAGCGGCTGGAACAGATTCTCGGCAACTTCGGCGTGAAGGTGAGCGTCACACAGTACAGCAGGGGACCGTCTGTTACCCGCTATGAGCTGCAGCCGGAGCAGGGCGTTAAAGTAAGCAAGATTGTCGGGCTTGCCGATGATATCAAACTGAATCTGGCGGCTACGGATATCCGTATCGAAGCACCCATTCCGGGAAAAGCGGCAGTGGGTATCGAAGTGCCGAATAAGGAAAATACAGCAGTGCCTTTCAGGGATCTGGTGGAATCGCCGGAATTTGAAAAATTCCAGGCTAACCTGATCTTTGCGGTAGGAAAAGACATTGCCGGAAAGACAGTGCTTGCAGATATAGCGAAAATGCCCCATCTTCTGATCGCGGGCGCTACCGGATCAGGAAAATCGGTCTGCATCAATACCATCATTATGGGCATTTTGTTTAAGGCGCATCCTGACGATGTCAAGCTGATTATGATTGATCCGAAGGTTGTGGAGCTGAGCGTTTACAACGGCATTCCCCATCTGATGCTTCCTGTGGTGACGGATCCGAAGAAGGCGGCCGCCGCCCTGCACTGGGGTGTGGCGGAAATGACCAACCGTTATAAAAAATTTGCGGATTTCAATGTCAGGGATTTGAAAGGCTATAATAAAAAAGTGGAGGGCATGCAGGAGGCAGGAGACCCGGAAGCGCCGGAAAAGATGCCGCAGATACTGATTATCGTGGACGAGCTGGCGGACCTGATGATGGTGTCGCCGGGAGAGGTGGAGGAATCCATCTGCCGTCTGGCGCAGCTTGCGAGAGCCTGCGGCATCCATCTGATCATTGCCACGCAGCGGCCTTCCGTGGATGTTATCACGGGACTGATTAAGGCGAACATGCCAAGCCGTGTAGCCTTTGCGGTGTCCAGCGGCGTGGATTCCCGGACGATTCTTGACATGGTGGGGGCGGAAAAACTTCTCGGCAAGGGAGACATGCTTTTTTATCCGCAGGGTTATCCAAAGCCCGCCCGTATCCAGGGGCCCTTTGTCTCGGATGATGAGGTTTCCAATGTGGTGGAATTTTTAAAGGATTACGCGCCTGAGGGTGCATCTGACGAGGCTGTGGAGGAGCAGATCAACAGTATTGCCGTTGAGTCGGGCCAGACAGGGGCGTCAGGCACAGCTGGCGACGCGGATTCGGCGTATGACGAATATTTTGCGGAAGCGGGCCGTTTTATCATTGAAAAGGACAAGGCTTCTATCGGTATGCTGCAACGCATGTTTAAGATTGGCTTTAACCGGGCGGCGCGTATTATGGACCAGCTTTGCGACGCCGGGGTCGTTGGCGAGGAGGAAGGGACCAAGCCGCGAAAGATACTGATGAGCGCTGAGGAGTTTGAGCAGATGCTGGAGTGAGAATGCCTGAAAAGCTGCATTCTGCGCAAAAGCTTCTGAAAGGAGAGGCATATGAAAACAGATATTGAGATTGCCCAGGCGGCGGAGCTTACCCCGATTGCGGAGGTAGCGGGGCGTATCGGCATAGAACAGGAAGACCTGGAGGTTTACGGCAAATATAAAGCGAAACTTTCGGAAGAATACATAGAGAGAATCAAAAAGAACCCGGAGGGACGGCTGATTCTGGTGACGGCGATCAACCCTACTCCTGCGGGGGAAGGGAAAACCACGATTACCGTGGGACTTGGACAGGCTTTTGCCAGACTCGGCAAAAAGGCTGTCATTGCCCTTAGGGAGCCTTCTTTAGGACCGTGCTTCGGCATCAAGGGCGGCGCGGCAGGCGGCGGCTATTCCCAGGTTGTGCCGATGGAGGATTTAAATCTTCATTTTACGGGCGATTTCCACGCGATTACCGCCGCGAACAATCTGCTGGCGGCGCTTTTGGACAATCACATCCAACAGGGGAACCTGCTGCGGATTGATCCCAGACAGATCGTGTGGAAGAGATGTCTGGACATGAACGACAGGGCGCTGCGCAATATCGTGATCGGTATGGGCGGCAAGGCAAACGGTACGGTGCGCGAGGACCACTTCATCATTACCGTGGCTTCCGAGATCATGGCGATTCTCTGTCTTGCCTCGGATTTTAAGGATCTGAAGGAACGGCTGTCCCGGATTATCGTGGCCTACGACTATTCCGGGGAGCCTGTGACGGCTAAGGATTTGCAGGCTGTGGGCGCGATGGCGGCACTTTTGAAAGACGCCATGAAACCGAACCTGATCCAGACGCTGGAACATACGCCGGCCCTCGTGCACGGCGGTCCGTTCGCGAATATCGCCCATGGCTGCAACTCTGTGATGGCGACAAAGACTGCGCTTAAGATGGCGGATTATGTGATTACGGAGGCGGGCTTCGGCGCTGACCTTGGAGCGGAGAAATTCTTTGATATCAAGTGCCGGATGGCGGATTTAAAGCCGGACGCGGTGGTGCTTGTGGCCACGGTAAGGGCACTGAAATACAACGGCGGCGCAGCGAAGGAGGAACTGTCCAGAAAGGATATGAAGGCGTTACAGGCAGGCATCGTCAATCTGGAGAAGCACATCTCGAATATCCATAAATACGGGGTGCCCATTGTAGTTGCGTTAAATGCCTTCGCTTCGGACACACAGGAAGAAATCGACTATGTGCAGAAGTTCTGTGAGGACAGGGACTGCGAGTTCTCCCTTGCGGAAGTCTGGGAAAAAGGCGGACAGGGAGGAGAGGCTCTGGCGGGGAAAGTGCTGGATACGCTGGAGAATAAAGTGAGCCTTTTTGCACCGCTCTACGACGATGATCTTTCCCTGACGGAAAAAATTCACACCGTTGCGTCGGAAATCTACGGGGCAGGCGGCGTAACCTACACGGCGGCGGCAAAGAAGCAGCTGGAGAGATTGGAGAGCGCCGGATTTGGGAGACTGCCCGTCTGCATTGCAAAGACGCAGTATTCGCTCTCGGATGACCCGAAGCTTTTGGGACGGCCGGTTGGTTTTGAGATGCATGTGCGGGAGGTCTATGTGTCCGCAGGCGCGGGTTTTGTAGTCGCGCTGACAGGCGACGTGATGACCATGCCGGGACTGCCGAAGACTCCTGCGGCCTATCGGATCGACGTGGATGACGACGGAAAGATCGTCGGGTTATTTTAACGGTGTGAGAAGTACTTCTAAAGCTTGGCAGCAGTGGCTGCCTCGCTATGAAGTACTGAGTCTCACACAGGAGAATGCCTGAAAAGACGGCATTCTCCGCTCTGTGCATTGATTTGAGATGAAGAATGGGAGAAAGGACAATGGGAAAATGCCGCAGATTATAGACGGAAAAGCCATTTCGGCGCAGATTAAGGACGAAGTTAAGGAACAGGTTGCAGCGCTTGCCGCGCACGGGAAAAAGGTGTGCCTTGCGGTGATACAGGTGGGCGATGACCCCGCATCCAGCGTTTATGTGGGGAATAAGAAGAAAGCCTGCGCCTATGTGGGGATTGAATCCCTTGCCTATGAACTTGCAGAGGAGACGACCCAGGAGGAACTTTTAGACCTGATCCGGGAGTTGAATGACAAGGAAACGGTAAACGGTATCCTTGTGCAGCTCCCCCTGCCTTCGCATATTGACGAAGATACGGTGATCCGCGCCATTGACCCGAAAAAGGACGTGGACGGTTTTCATCCCCAGAGCGTAGGGGCGCTCTGCATCGGGCAGCCGGGATTTGTTTCCTGTACGCCAGCCGGGATCATCCAGCTTTTGAAGCGTTCGGGAATCGAGATTGCGGGCAGGGAGTGCGTGGTGATCGGCAGAAGCAATATCGTTGGAAAACCCATGGCGCTATTGCTGCTTCGGGAGAACGGCACGGTGACGGTGGCCCATTCACGTACAAAGGATTTGAAGGAAGTGACGAAACGCGCCGATATTCTCGTTGTGGCGGTAGGGAAGCCGAAAATGATTACCAGGGAGTACGTGAAAGAGGGCGCGGTGGTGATCGACGTGGGTATCCACAGGAATGAAAACAATAAACTATGCGGCGATGTGAACTATGAGGACGTGGCGCCTGTGTGCAGCGCTATTACCCCGGTGCCGGGCGGTGTTGGACCGATGACAATCGCCATGCTCATGTATAACTGTTGTGCAGCAGTTCAGCCAGACCACAGTTAGCTGACAATTCGTGCAGGCATGAATTTGACGGCTGACCAATGGTCTGAGGGAAATGACAGCAAAGAAGGGAACGGCCTATGAAGTGTCCCCATTGCGGACATGAAATGCCGGACGGCTATCTGCTCTGCGACAAGTGCGGGGAGGAGATCCAGATCGTCCCGGATTTCGAACCGGAAATAGAAAACAGCATAACGGAAACACTTTCCACGCTTATCTCTTCGCAGGAGGATATCGACGAGGAGGAAGACGACGAGGAGATTGTCGTCAGGATGGGAAAAGGAAGCCGGAAACCGCAGGTGATCCTTGCTTTTGCGATTCTTCTGCTGGCGGCGCTTATTTCCTATGCCCTCTACGCTTACCATATCCATACGGTGGACTACCAGATCAGCAAGGCGGCGGCCTACGCGGAAAGAGGGGCTTACAGTGAGGCGATTGCCTGTCTGGAGGCGGCCTATGCGGATTATCCGGAGGAAGCGAGGATTCTTTTTCTGGAGGCAGATTATTATTATCTGCAGCAGATGGATAATTACGCGCTGTCGGCGCTCATGAAAATTATTGACAGGGACACCGCCCAAAGATACGCTGAGGAAGACGTGGAGGAGGCTTACGGGAAGATCATCACGATCTATGCCAATGAGAAAGAATACGGGCTGATTAATGAATTGCTGCGCGCCTGTGACAATGAGCGGATTGTGAGCATGTTCCAGGGCTATCTCGCCATGGAGCCGGAATTCAGCTACGTCGAGGGCAGCTATGCGGAGGTGATCCCCCTGAAGCTGAGTTCCAACACGGCGGGGACGATCTACTACACCATGGATGGAACAAAGCCGGACAAAAACAGCCAGATCTATACGTCGCCGCTCTTTCTGGAAACGGGCGAATATACAGTAAGCGCTTTCTTTGTAAACGACTATGGGATTGAGAGCGATATCGTCACGAAGACTTATGTGATAAATCTTGCCGTGCCAAACGCGCCGGTTGTGGGACTTTACAGCGGCGAATACACGGAAGCCATGATGATTGCCGTGGAGCCCGCGGAGGGCTGCAAGACCTTCTATACCACGGACGAGTCGGAGCCTACCGCGGACAGTGTGCCCTATACGGGTCCGATACCCATGCCGCTCGGAAAGACGCTGTTCAAATTTGTAAATATCAGCAGTGAAGGCATCGCAAGCGAGGTGACGACGCGTACCTATACGCTCAGACTGCGGGGAGCCATCCCCACAGAGACGGCAGTGACTAATTTGGTCAATCGGCTGGTGGAGATCGGATACCTGACTGATGTGACAGGGAAAAACCCGAGACAGAGCGGCGTCCTGAGCTATCAGTTCAGTTCCGTGCTGCGGGTTATGGAAGAAGACTATTATACCATCAACGAGTATTACGATGACGGAACAGGGTTACTCAGCCGCACGGATAAGGTTTTTCTGGTACAGGTCTACAACGGTACGGCGGCGCAGCTTGGCTACGACGAGGACGGAGAGTTTATGGCAAACGTTTTGTAAATAAAAGGTGCTTGCAAAAATGGCTGACTTTCGCTATTATGGAATAGTTCGGATAAAAGGAAAAGGAGTGTTGAGATGTACAGGATTATAAGAGCAGAGGAACTTGCGGCAAATATCTATCTCATGGACGTGGAAGCGCCCCGCGTGGCGAAATCATGCCAGCCGGGACAGTTTGTCATTGTAAGAATGGATGCGGCGGGAGAGCGTATTCCCCTGACCATCTGCGATTATGACGTGGAAAAGGGAACCGTCACCATCGTTTTCCAGGTGGTGGGAGCGGCTACCGAGATGATGCGTCATTTGAAAGCAGGAGACAGTTTTCAGGATTTTGTAGGACCGCTCGGCTGTCCCTCCGAGTTTGTGAACGAAGATGTGCAGGCGCTTAAGGGGAAGAAGATCCTCTTTGTCGCCGGGGGACTCGGCACGGCGCCCGTTTACCCTCAGGTAAAATGGCTGCATGAAAGAGGGATTGACGCGGATGTGATCGTGGGCGCAAAGACGAAGGATCTGCTCATTATGGAGGAGGAGATGAAGGCGGTTGCCGGAAATCTCTATATCACCACGGACGACGGCTCCTACGGCAGAAGCGGCATGGTGACGAAGGTGATAGAGGATCTGATTGAATCCGAAGGGAAATCCTACGACGTATGCGTGGCTATCGGACCTATGATTATGATGAAATTTGTATGTCTGACCACGAAGAAATATGAGCTGCCCACCGTTGTCAGCATGAACCCCATTATGGTGGACGGCACAGGCATGTGCGGCGCATGCCGCCTGACCGTGGACGGGGAAGTGAAATTCGCCTGTGTGGACGGTCCCGAGTTTGACGGCCACAAAGTGGATTTCGATCAGGCAATGAAGCGTCAGCAGATGTATAAGACGAAGGAAGGCAGGGACTTCCTGAAGGCCAAAGAGGGAGACACCCACCATGGCGGGTGCGGAAATTGCGGAGAGTGAGAAGAACTTCTAAGACTCAGGAGAATGCCAAAGAGGCGGGCATTTTCCGTATAGGATTGTGAGGTTTGTGTCCGTGCGCTGCCTGACACAAACTCGTAATGCATGTATGGATTTGCGCAAGAGTGCAGCGCAGAAATGAGGAAAAAATGGAAGCAGATGTATTAAAGAAAGTTCCTGTCAGAGAGCAGGACGCAAAAGTACGCGCGACGAATTTCGAAGAAGTGTGTCTCGGTTATGATAAAGAGGAGGCAATGTGTGAGGCAACCCGCTGCATCAACTGTAAGAATGCGCAGTGTATCAAGGGCTGTCCCGTTGCCATTGACATTCCCGGTTTTATTGAGAAAGTGAAAGAGGGCGATATCGCCGCCGCTTATCAGATTATAAGCGAATCTTCGGCGCTGCCCGCTGTCTGCGGCCGTGTGTGCCCGCAGGAGAGCCAGTGCGAGGGCAAGTGCATCCGCGGCATCAAGGGCGAGCCGGTATCCATCGGCAAGCTTGAGCGGTTTGTGGCTGACTGGGCGAGAGAAAACGGCGTAAAGCCTGAAGGCGCGGCGGAAAAGAAGAACAAAAAGGTGGCTGTCATCGGTTCCGGCCCCGCCGGTTTAACCTGTGCGGGCGACCTGGCGAAGATGGGATATGAGGTGACGATTTTCGAGGCGCTCCATGAGCCGGGCGGCGTGCTCGTCTACGGCATCCCGGAGTTTCGTCTGCCCAAACAGGACGTGGTGGCAAAGGAAATCGAGAATGTGAAGAGCCTTGGCGTGAAGATTGAGACGAATGTGGTAGTCGGAAAGTCAGTTACCATTGACGAGCTGATGGAGGACGAAGGATTCGACGCCGTGTTCATCGGTTCCGGCGCGGGTCTTCCGAAATTTATGGGGATTCCCGGGGAACAGGCGCTTGGCGTGTTCTCCGCCAACGAGTATCTGACAAGAAGCAACCTGATGAAGGCGTTTGACGAGACTTCCAACACGCCCATTATGCGCGGGAAAAAGGTAGCTGTCGTGGGCGGCGGAAACGTGGCGATGGACGCTGCGAGAACTGCGCTCCGTCTCGGCGCTGAAGTACATATTGTGTACCGGCGCAGCGAGGAAGAACTCCCTGCCCGTGTGGAGGAAGTCCACCACGCGAAGGAGGAGGGAATCATTTTTGACCTTCTGACAAACCCCACGGAAATCCTTTCGGATGAAAACGGCTGGGTTTCAGGTATGAAGTGTGTTCGCATGGAGCTTGGCGAGCCGGACGCGTCAGGCAGACGCCGTCCGGTGGTGATCGAGGGCTCTGAGTTTTTGATGGAGGTGGATACGGTCATCATGTCGCTTGGCACGTCGCCGAATCCGCTGATCTCCTCTACCACAAAGGGACTTGAGGTGAATAAGTACAAGTGCATCGTTGCCGAGGAGGATTTCGGCGCAACGACGAAAGAGGGCGTCTATGCGGGCGGCGACGCAGTGACGGGCGCAGCTACCGTGATCCTTGCCATGGGGGCCGGAAAAGCGGCGGCGAAGGGTATCGACGGCTATCTCTCCAAATAGACAAGTACAGACAGTAATCTGCCTGCCGAAAAGCGGCGGGCAGATTTTGTGTTCTTATCCGTATTTATGGCGCGGGGATTGATTACATCTAAGAAATTCTTAATAATTTGCAGTACAGAATCTTTAAAAGTAGCTGTTATGATGAAAGACAGGACAAGATAACGAACCGCCAAAAACAGAAAGGTGTGGAGAATTTATGAAATTGACTGATCCGGACAATGATAAAAAGTGGGAAGCACATGAGGAAGAGACAGAGAATATCCTGCAGAAGGCTGTGACGACGAAGGTGCTTTTAGGGGTGATTGCCGTTCTCTTGATTTTCATTCTCGTTCTGCTCACCATAGTGGTAAGCAGCAGACAGAACCGACAGGAAGAGGCGGAAAGCGATCTCCAGCAGAGCATTACGGACTATGCGAAAAAACAGCAGGAAATGGAAGAACAGGTTCTCACGGAGGAAGAGAAAAAGCCTGCGGCGGATCAGCCTGTTATGGAGGAGACGAAAGAGGAAGAAGAGGAGGAGCCGGAGGAAGAGGAGGAATCGGAAGAACCGGTATCCGCGGACAATGACAAAACCGCTATCGTGGTGGATATTGAGGATGAGAACGACGAGGCGTACACGAAGGAATTTATTTTGAAGGAGGCGTATCCCTATTTTGCGGACAACAAGCAGGACGCCATATGGGACCTGGCACATTTAAAACGGTACGTGAAGCTTTCCAAGGGACTTGAGGACACCGGGGATTACTATTACAAAGGCGACGTGGACAGCGAGGGAAAGCCGCACGGCACGGGGCTTGCCATTTATGAAAAAAACAGTTACTATTTCGGGGAGTGGAGCCATGGGGAAAGACACGGTAAGGGCACGTGGTTCCGGTTTTACATTAACCAGAAAAATAAGAATAATGCCATGGGCGTTTATATGTCCCACAGTTATTCCGGGAATTGGGCGCACAATCTGCCAAACGGCGATGGCGCCGAGCACTATGACGTGGACATATCAAAACTTGCGCCTACCAGAGGCCGGATCATACAGAATGTGGTCGGTCCGTTTAAGGACGGTTTATATAACGGGGAAATGTATGCCAATACGGTAGATTATGTCGGCAATATACAGGAATGGGACGGCATTGCGGAGAATGGCGTATTTACGCTCTGGCGGGACATGAGCGCCATTGGCGAGTGCTCTGTATGGCGTTATATGGACGACCACTCTGTCTGCCTCGACATAGATAAGTCGGAAAATAAGAATCAGGGAATCAGGGAGCTGTTAAAATAGTTGCAATTTGTATAAAAGGATAATAAAATAGAACCGTACGGATGTTTTTGTGTGCAGGATTTCCAATTCGTAAGATAAGGAGGGTGTGTCTATGCCCCAATATCAGAGCAGTGAAGCAAAAGCGGAGAACAACCGTTCTTCCGCGTACACGCTTCTGGCAGTCGGCAGCGTCGGTTTTATTGCGGTCTTGTTGGTTTTTTTCAATGTGATACCGGTTTACAGCAGCGCCGGCGTTACGAAGTATCTGGTCTGCGGCGTTATGGGCGCGATGTTTGTCCTTTTTATTGTATTCGGCTTTGTGTCCATGCGGGATTCCAAACTGCTTTTGGTGAAGGCAAAATCAGAAAATTCCCTGCGCTCGGAAATCGCGAGATGGTGCAGGGAGAATCTGGACCGCGACGTCATAGACGCGGCGATTCTCGACGAAGGGGAAACACTTGCAAAACTGACGGAAGAGGAGAGATATTACAGGCGCACAGAACAGATGCGGGCGGCCATAGACGACAAGTTTATGAATCTTGACGAGGCGTTCGTGGACAATTTTGTGGACGGATATTATCAGGAAATGTATGAAGATAACGGTGATTACAGTCGGTAAACTGAAAGAGAGGTTCTTTCGCGAGGCGGTGTCCGAGTACGAAAAGCGGCTGGGACGCTACTGCAGACTGGAGATCCGTGAGACGGCCGATGAAAAAACGCCGGACGGCGCTTCCGAAACCGAGCGGGAGCAGATCCTGCAGAAGGAGGGTGAACGCATCGCTAAGCTTTTGCCCGACAACGCCTATGTTGTGACATTGGAGATCGAGGGGCAGAAATTTTCTTCCGAGTCTTTTGCCGGGGAGATCAGCCGGCTTGGCGTAAACGGCGTCGGCCATATCGTATTCGTGATTGGCGGCTCACTTGGTTTACATAATTCCATAAAGAAACGGGCTGACCTCGCGGCCAGCTTTTCGGATATGACATTCCCGCACCAGCTGATGCGGGTTATTTTGTTGGAGCAGATTTACCGGGCGTTTCGGATCATAAACGGGGAACCCTATCACAAATAACAATGTGAGAACTTCGTATTCTCCGGGTATGAATCAGAATCAAGATACATATAGTGTAACATGAGAAGAGAGAACAGACGTCAACCATTTTCGCCGTTTACCAGGTCAAAGGAACTGATCGTGGAATCCCTGAAGCTTCCGAAGGATACCATGCTGGGGGCGGCCATTGTCACGATTACGGGAAACCGTGAGGCTTTTATTGAAAACTATAAGGGCATTTTGGAATACACGACAGAGTCTATTGTGCTGCAGGGCAAGAACGCCAGGATCTGTTTTGAAGGGAGCAGTCTTTCTATCGACTACTATACCAATGAAGACATGAAAATCAGCGGAAAGATTGATGCGCTCCGCTATATCTGAGCGCGCGTGCAGGGGATGGTCTATGCTTCATTGGATACAGTATTTGAGAGGGTATGTGGCTGTCAGGGTGTGGGGCTATTCTGTGGAGCGTCTTTTGAATCTCTGCGGGAACCATGACGTTCTGGTCTGGGACATCGAGGATCACGGCGACTATCATACCATGCATATCAGCATAGCGGGTTTTTTTGCCTTGAAGCCTCTCTTAAAAAAAACGGGGACGCGGGCGGCTGTAATAGGCAAATACGGCCTGCCTTTTTTTGTGTCGAAAATGTGGAGAAGGAAGCTGTTTGTGGCGGGGCTTATCGGCTGCATTTTGTTCTGGTGCCTTGCTTCCCGTTTTATCTGGGATATTCGGATTGAGGGGAATTTCGCGCTGACAGAAGACGTGCTGATGGACTATCTGGAAGAACAGGGCGTACACACAGCCATGAAAAAGAGCGAGCTGGAAATAGGGGAGCTGGAACAGGCCCTCAGGGAAGATTATGACCTGATTACATGGACTTCCGTACAGCTCAGGGGCACCACGCTTCTGATTCGCATAAAGGAAAACGAGATGCCGGTGTACGATAACAGGAACAAAGCGGAACAGGGGCGGGGGATGGACCTGATAGCGGAGAAAGAGGGCGTGGTGACCTATATCATCACAAGAAGCGGTGTGCCCCAGGTTGCCTGCGGGGACAGCGTACAAAAGGGCGACGTGCTGGTGAGCGGCGCGGTCCCCGTTTACAATGAGGATACCACGGTGCGCAAATACCAGTATGTTGAGGCTGACGCGGATATTACCCTGTCTTATGACAGAAATCTTTCACTGGAGGAAGAGGTAGCCTATGATGAGAAATGCTATACAGGTGAGAAGGTTGAAATCCCGGTAGTCGGCACGGGGGAACGGGAGGTGGCTTTCCGCCTCCGAAAGGTACCCTACGCCTTTTATGATACCAGCGAGGAGAAAAGACAGGTGCAGCTTCTGGACCATCTGTACCTGCCGCTGTATTACGGGAAAAGAACGGTGCAGGAATATGAAATTGTGACAAAAATGCATACGGATGAGGAAATGAAAACGCTTTTGCAGGAGCGCTTTCGAAAAATTATCTCAACTTTAAATGAAAAAGGGGTACAAATTGCAGAAAAAAATGTTACAATAAAAAAGAATGATAAAAAATGGGTATTGTATGCTCATATGCAGCTGGAGGAATCGGCGGTAAAGCTTGCGCCGACCGTCACGGAGCCTGTGGAGGAACCAGAAGAGGACGGGGATGCCCAGACGGACTGACAGCTTTATTTTGAAAGGCGGGGAATGGACGCGTTTACAGTCAGTATGAATGTGCCGGTAGAGCACATGCGGAATCTTTTCGGGGAGTTTGATTCCCACATTAAAAGGATTGAGAACGATCTGGACGTAATGATCGTGGACCGGGACGGCTCGGTTCGGATTACCGGGGAGAAGGCGGCCGCGGAAAGGGCGGCCCGCATTGTAAACGAACTGCTTACCCTGTCAGAGAGAGGTACCATTTTGGAAAAACAGAGTGTGGATTATGCCATAGAGCTTGGTAAGGAACACAAGGAGGACATGCTGCTGGCCATGGACAGCGACTGCATCTGCCATACCGTGAGCGGCAAGCCGATCAAGCCAAAGACCCTTGGACAGAAGCAGTATGTGGACGCCATGCGTGACAATATGATTGTCTTCGGGCTGGGCCCTGCCGGTACGGGGAAGACGTATCTGGCGATGGCGATGGCGGTGACAGCCTTTAAAAACAACGAGGTGAGCCGCATTATCCTGACAAGACCGGCCATTGAAGCGGGGGAAAAGCTTGGCTTTCTTCCCGGCGACCTGCAAAGCAAGGTAGACCCGTATCTGCGTCCGCTCTATGACGCGCTTTATCAGATTATGGGAGCGGAGAGTTTTGCGAGGAATATGGAAAAAGGTCTGATAGAGGTGGCTCCCTTAGCGTATATGAGGGGACGGACGCTGGACAACGCCTATATCATTCTGGATGAGGCGCAGAACACGACGCCGGCGCAGATGAAAATGTTTCTGACAAGAATCGGCTTCGGCTCCAAAGTGGTGGTTACAGGGGATGCCTCCCAGAAAGATCTGGCGCCGGATATGAAATCCGGGCTTGACGTGGCGGTGAGGGTGCTTTCAAAAGTACAGGATATTTCATTCTGCCACCTGAGCAGTAAGGACGTGGTCAGACATCCGCTAGTCCAGCGGATCGTACAGGCTTACGACGATTATGAGACAAAAGAGAAGCGGCGCAGCGAGCAAAAAACAGGAAACAGGAAATATAGGCGTGGAAAATAATAGTAATCTTCAAAAGAACAGTAATATTATCAAAAGAATCGTGGTTTTTATGTTTATGTTTGCCCTGACGGGCGTGATTGTGTGGCTTGGCAGCATACTTTACCACTGCCAGACAGATCAGATGATTCGGAATATTGTTATGATCCTGGCAGGGAGCGGGATAGTCATTTTTTCTTATGTGATGAGCGAGACAAACGGGTTTTTCGTCTATCGGAACGAGGGCCGTTATGGAAGATTTGCCTTCACTTATCTGGTAAGTCTGGTATCATCGGTGTTTCTGCCGTTCCTCCCGGTTACGGGCTGGCCTTTTCTGGTGCTCTTCGTGCTGTTTGGCGTATTTTCAAACGGTATGACCGGGCTTGTGTCGGGGAGCCTGTGCCTGCTTCTTGCGGTGAATTTTGCAGGCTGTGACTATGCCATTTTCTGGCTCTATTTTATCAGCGGTATGGCCGGGATACTGGTGTTTTCCACACTGGATGAAGAGTTTCGTGTCGGGATTCCCATGTTGATTTCCCTGCTGGTCCTTGCGCTTAGTCTGACGGCCAATGTGATCCTGTTTGCTAAGGAGAGGCTTTCCATCGCCCAGTTTATGATACCGGGCATCAATCTGATGGTCTGCTGCATCCTTTTGCTTGTCAGCCTTAAGATGGTAAGTTCCACGGTGATTCACAGGTACCGGGACAAATATATGGAGATCAACGACCCGGAGTGTCCCTTGCTGGTGCAGCTCAAAGAGCTGTCCAAAGAGGAGTATTATCATGCGATTCATACGGCCTATCTGGGTGACAAGGTCGCGAGAAGCCTCGGCATTGACGATGCGGCGGTGAAGGCGTGCGGGTATTACCACAGGATTGGTAAACTTACGGGAGAAAACACATGGGAAAATGTGTCCGCCATCTGCGATAAATATCATTTCCCGCCGAAGGCCAAACAGATTTTAAAGGAATATGTGGACCCGGACGTAAAGATTGTCTCCAAGGAGACGATAGTCGTCCTGCTTGCAGACTGTATCGTGTCGTCCATTCTGTACCTGTTTGCGAAAGACCCTAAGGCGGACCTTGATTATGAGCAGCTGATCGACACGGTGTTTAAAAAGAAATTTGAGACGGACGAGCTCTGGGCAAATGAAATTTCCATAGGGCAGATATGTGAGATGAAGAAAATATTTATCAAGGAGAAGCTTTACTATGACTTCTTACGTTGAGAATGAGACACCGCAGTCCTTTTCGTTTGATGAAAAGGCGCTTTTTGACCGCGTCGCGCAGGCGGTTTTAGACAGCGAAAACTGCCCGTATGAGGCGGCAGTAAGTCTCCTCCTGACAGACGATGCGGGCATTCGGGAGTACAATAAAAATTACAGAAGTATTGATGCGGAGACGGACGTGCTTTCTTTTCCCAATCTGGAGTTTGAGACGCCGGGAGATTTCTCGGACGTGGAGCAGCGGGAGGCGGACTGTTTCGACCCGGACACCGGGGAGCTTGTTCTGGGAGACATTATTTTGAACGTGTCTCGGGCAAAAGAGCAGGCGGCAGAGTACGGGCACAGTGAACGCAGGGAGTTTGCCTTTCTTCTGGCGCACAGTATGTATCATCTGTGCGGTTACGACCATATGACGCCTCCAGAGGCGGAGCTGATGGAGGAGAAGCAGGAGAGCGTGCTGCAGGCGCTTTCCATCACCAGAGGATAACGATGAATATACAATGGATGGCGAAAAATCTGAAAAACAGGGTCGTCCTCTCTTCGGGGATTGTCTCTTATATGATACTCCTTCTTCTGCGGATTCCCCTCTCAAGGGTTATCGGGGACGAAGGTGTGGGGCTTTTTGCCCCGGCGTTTGAACTTTATTTATTGACTACACTGGTCATATCTTATGGCATGTCGAACGCCATGGCCGGTATCATCCGTTACAGGGTAAAACGGGAGAGGTACCGAAACGCCGGCAAGGTTTTTAAGACCGCATTTTTTATGAATCTTTTTATCGGCGTTGTGATGGCGCTTTTTCTGCTGCTGTTTTCTTCGTGGATTGCAGAGGTGCTTGTTCTGGAGCGCTTGAGCCGCATGGCGGTGATGGCGGCGGCGCCTTCTGTGTTTTTTGCGGCGCTGGTCGGCATTTTCAGAGGATATTTTAACGGCTACGGGATGGGTGTGCTCACGGCGCATTCCCAATATATCGAAAAAATCGCCATGTTTGTGGCCGCGCTGCTCTGCGGAAAGGCGGTTTACGGCTATGGACAGAAAGTGGCAGCCCTTTTACAGGTGGAGGCTCACAGCTATGCCTACGGGGCGCTTGGCGCAATGCTTGGCGTTTTCATTTCACAGGTGATAGCCCTGCTTCATCTGCTTCTGGTCTATGTGATTTATGCGGGGGCTTTCAAAGGGCGTCCGGGACAGGATAACAGCAGACGTGCAGAGACCCGCTTTGAAATCCAGCGGATGCTTATCGTCAATATAGTGCCGCTTGCGGCAGTAGCTGTACTTTCAAATCTGTTTATGATTGCGGATCAGCGCTTTTTTAACCACTGTATGAACGCGACGGAGCGGGGGAGTGTGCGCACGGCCCAGTGGGGCTGCTATTACGGTAAGTTTGCGCCGCTTCTCGGTATATGCGCGGCCTTTTCCTGCCTGTTTGTGCACGGACTGGCCGGAAAGATCTCCAATGCCTATGAGCGGGAAGAGTACCGCAGTGTGCGGGAACGGCTGGGCCGGGCGGTGCGAAACGCGTCCATCGTGTCATTCCCGGCGGCGGTTTATCTGGCTGTTTTAGGGAAACCCCTTGCTGTCTGCTGTTATGGGAGAACGACGGCGCAGTCCGCGGTATTGGCGGGATGGCTTTCCAAAGGCGCGGTTCTGGCGGCGCTGTTTACGTTCAGCTTTCTGTTCGGACACCTTCTATATAAAATGCGGATGATCAGGGAACTTTTTCTGGCGTCCGCCGCTTCTTTCGCGGTGCATCTGGCCTGTGCCTATTTTATGACACAGCGGGGGCATATGGGAGCAGACGGGCTGTTCTGCGCCCTGATTTTATACTTTGGTATCTATATGGTTTTGACCTATGTATTTTTAAACAGGCGGGTGAAATTCAGACCTGACTGGTTTAGCGGCATTTTGTTTCCGCTTGCCGCAGCCGCGTTATCCGGGGTTGTCGTTTACCTGATTAACCGTCTGCTTTCCGGCTTTGCGGGGGCTGTTGTCTGCATTATTGTCTCTCTGCTTGCCGGGGTGGTTTTCCACATCCTTTTCCTCATAATTTTCCGGGTGATTGGGGAGGCGGAGCTGCAGGAGATGCCGTTTGGCTTCCTGTTCATTATGCTTGGCAGGACAATAGGCGTTTTGTGAGATTGTTGTATAAAAAAAGGGAATTGGCTGATACTGATTACAGGAAATCCGATAAGAGAGGTTTAGAACGGAATGAAGCTTGTAAAACGTATCAGTCTTTTTATGATATTATCTGTGGTCATGTTAGGCCTCGGCGGCTGGGGTGCATTGAAGGCGGAGGAATTTTTTTATCCGCACCGGTACAGCCACAGTATTGAGCAGGCAGGCACTGAGGAGAACAGTCTCCGCCAGTCGGTGTCGCAGCTGGCGGATAGGGTGGTCCCCCATCCCTCCGCGCCTGAGAAGGATATGGAAGAGGTCGGGCCGGCTGCAGAGCAGACCATTGATGCGTCAGAGGAACAGGTGATCGAGACGGCGGCGGCTAACGAGCCTGTGGTGACGGCTGACACACGGTATCTGCTGGAGATGGTAGACCTGTCAAAGGGAACCGTTACAGAGAGCGAGGAGACGATTCCCGTCATGTACATCGGCCTGAACAGAGAGGAACTTTTGCAGGCATTGTCCGCTTATGAGGACAATCCGCCGCTGTCGGAGCTGGAGCAGGGTTTTGAGAGCGTCGAACTGACCGCCTTTTCGAAAGACCGGGTGGCTGTCTGCAAGTATTATAAAGAGCAGGAGCCGAAGGGCTTTTATCTGATGGTGGCGGATCACTTTATCGTGGTATACGAGGAGGACAGGAGTACGCTTTATATGAATACGGATATTCTTCTGGAACGGCTGCCGGACTCTCTGCAGAGAGAAATTGTGGAAGGTAAGTTTGTGGCGGGCGAGGAAGAGCTGTATTTGTTTCTGGAGTCCTATTCCAGTTAACAAAGCGGCATTTCCTGTTTAGATTGGAAAGGGACAAAGTTATGGGCAGACAGATTGCGGTGGTCGGCGGCGGCGCGGCGGGCATGATGGCGGCGATTGGTGCCGCCGGCGAGGGCGCGGCGGTAACGGTCTATGAGAAAAATGACAGAGTGGGAAAAAAGATTTTATCCACGGGAAACGGCAGATGTAATTTTTCCAATGAGGCGATGGGGGCAAAATTTTACCATGGGAGCGTAAAAGTCTTGGCGGATGAGATTCTTTCCTCCTTTGGCGTTGCGCAGACAAAGGCGTTTTTTGAGTCTCTTGGCATGCGGATCAGGGCGCGGGACGGTTATCTGTATCCGGCAAGCGACCAGGCGTCCACGGTGCTCGACCTGCTGCGCTATGAACTTGACAGACGACATGTGACAGTACATACGGAGGAGGCGGTGCAGACGCTTTCTTTCGATCAGGACAGAGCACAGTTTTTGATTGGGCTGCGGGGAAAGGAGGCATTTTATGATGCTGTCATTCTCTGCTGCGGCGGCAAGGCGGCGCCGAATACCGGCTCCGACGGGAGCGGCTTCCGGCTGGCCAAGCAGTTCGGACACCGGATTGTCAGACCTGTGCCCGCCCTTGCCGCCCTTGTCTGCAAAGAGCCGTTTTATAAACAGGTGGCAGGGGTGCGGTGCGACGCGGAACTCACCCTCTCTGTTTCGGGAAAGGAGGCCGGCAGGGAGCGGGGGGAACTGCAGCTTACGGATTACGGGCTTTCCGGCATACCGGCTTTTCAGCTCTGCAGGACGGCCGCCTACGCGCTGCTTGATAAAAAGCCCGTCACGGTGCGGGTATGCTTTCTCCCAGACTTTGATAAGGACTCCTGCGGCTCCTTTTTCCGGGAAAGGCTTGCGTCACACGGAGAAGACGGGATGGACGTATTTCTGACCGGCATAGTCAACAAGAAAATCAACCGCCTGCTTCTGAAACTGGCGGGCATCCGGGAGACTGAGCGGGCAAAAGAGATATCCCCGGCGGCATTTGCGCGGCTGCAGGGTCTGTATCTTGGTCTGGAGACGGCGGTCACGGGGACGAACGGTTTTGACAGGGCGCAGGTTTGCGCGGGTGGCGTGGAATGCAGCGAGGTGACGAAACATCTCATGTCGAAAAAGCAGCCGGGATTGTATTTTGCAGGGGAAATTCTGGATATCGACGGGTTCTGCGGCGGCTATAATTTACAGTGGGCGTGGAGCAGCGGTACGGTTGCCGGAAGGGCGGCGGCATCTGATGTCAGGTAGGCTATCAAACAGCGGCATGGAAAATGCGCGGCACGAAGAAACAAATTTGATATGCCTGGCGCGTATCCTCACGGTAAACTGCTCTGACTATGGAGGTAACTATGATTCGGATACAACAGATTAAACTGGCGCCGGACTGTAAGGAAGAGCAGGCGGCGCTTCTCAAAAAAGCGGCAAAGCTGCTTCGGATGGAACCTGCCGCCATACAGTCTCTCTCCATTGTAAAAAGGGCGATAGACGCCAGAAAAAAGCCGGAAATATACGCGGTTTATACCGTGGATGTGAAAGTGGCAGACGAACAGGCGGTTTTTCGGAAAACCCGGGGAAAGAACGGGCAGATCCAGCTTGTGGAAGAGAAAACGTATCGGTTTTGGGCACTGAAGCCACCGGGACCAGATGGCGGACGGGTGGAAAAAGAAGCGTCATGCAGGGATACGGCGTTTAAAAAGACGGCCGATGCAGTTGCACAGGCGGGTGCAAGGGCGGCTGTCGGAGAACGACCCATGCAGAAACCGACGTCCGTTGACAGACCAGTTATCGTCGGGACAGGACCGGCGGGGCTTTTCTGCGGGTATATGCTGGCGAAGGCCGGGATGCGTCCTTTGCTGCTGGAACGGGGAAAAGAGGTGCACAAGAGGCGCGAGGATGTGGAGCGCTTCTGGCGGGAAGGCGTTCTTAATCCTGGCTCCAACGTGCAGTTCGGGGAAGGCGGCGCGGGAACTTTCTCCGACGGAAAGTTGACTACAACAGTCAAAGACCCGAAAGGACGGATGCGGGAAGTTTTGCGTATCTTTGTGGAAGCCGGTGCGCCAAAAGAGATTTTATATGAGGCAAAACCGCATATCGGCACGGATATTTTAATACAGGTTGTAGAAAATCTGCGCAGGCGGATCGTGGAGTGGGGCGGCGAGGTACGGTTTGAGTCGCAGGTGACTGCGCTTCTCACGGAAGATGACCGGGCGGCGGTTTCCACGCAGAGCCGCCGGATCACAGGCGTTGTGGCAAACGGGGAAGAGATACGAAGCGGCGCGGTCGTTCTCGCCATCGGCCACAGCGCGAGGGACACCTTCCAGATGCTTCACGAACTGCGGGTGCCCATGGAGGCAAAGGCTTTTGCGGTGGGGCTTCGCATGGAGCATCCCCGGGAGATGATCGACAGACTGCAATATGGGGACTGCGGCATTTCCCTTCCGGCGGCGGCGTACAAGGTGACGGCGCAGACCGGTTCCGGCAGGGGTGTCTATTCCTTCTGTATGTGTCCCGGCGGTTATGTGGTGAACGCCTCCTCGGAGTGTGGAAGAACGGCGGTGAACGGTATGAGTTACAGCGGGCGGGACGGCGCAAACAGCAACAGCGCCATGATCGTCACCGTGTCGCCCGCAGATTATGAGACATACGGCGGGACGGGGCCCCTTGCGGGCATTGCGTTCCAGCGGCATCTGGAAGAACAGGCATACAGAATCGGACAGGGGGCGGTCCCTGTGGAGGGGTACGGGGATTTTCGGGCGGCGGTCTGCGCAGGACGGGGCGTGCAAGACAGCGGGGATTTGCGGATGACAACGCAGAGGAACGGCGTTTCAACGGAAATACAGGCGGCTGATCGCGGCGGTACGCTGCGCGCGCGGTATCCGGGCTTTGCCCCCGCCATCAAAGGCGCATGGCGTTTTGCCCCGGTTCACGAAATTCTGCCGGAATTCCTGAATCAGGCGCTTGTGGAAGGAATTGACCTGATTGGTCAAAGAATGTCCGGCTTTGCCGACGGGGACGCGTATCTCTCCGGCGTGGAGAGCAGGACCTCCTCCCCCATAAGGATTCTGCGGGACGAGACGGGACAGTCCGCGCTTAAGGGGCTTTTCCCCTGCGGCGAGGGCGCGGGTTACGCGGGCGGCATCACCTCGGCGGCGATGGACGGGATCCTGATTGCGGAGAAGGTTGCAATGCTTTACGCGGATGTGGTAGAATGACGAAAGCAAGGAAAAGCACGAAATGAGGTTATAGAGACTGCACAAATACATAAGTATCCTATTCGTGCAATTATGTAACATTGAGATGTATTTCGCGAATACATAATATATGACATAAAGATAAACGAGAAAGGACATGATTATAAGTGGTGGATAGAAAAGCCTTATTAAAAGATAAGAGAAGGATTGTGATAAAGATCGGCTCCTCCTCCCTGCAGCACAGGGAGACCGGGGATCTGGACTACACGAAGCTGGACGTTCTGGTGCGGGAGCTGTGTAACTTAAGGAACATGGGGAAGGATGTGGTGCTTGTCACTTCCGGCGCGATTGCCGTTGGGGAGAAGGCGATCCTGCCAAACCGTGAGGAGGACAATCCCATCGCCGTGAAACAGGCGTGCGCCGCGGTGGGACAGGCGAGACTGATGATGATCTACCAGAAGATTTTCGCGGAGTACAATCAGGTGGCGGCACAGATCCTGATGACGAAAAACACCATTGTGGACAATCTGAACCGCTACAACGCCAGAAATACCTTTGCGGAGCTTTTTAAGCTGGGCGTGATTCCGATTGTGAACGAGAACGATACGATAGCCACTTACGAGATCGAGATCGGCGACAACGATACGCTGTCCGCAATCGTCGCCTCGCTGGTGGAGGCGGACGCGCTCCTTCTTTTGTCGGACATCGACGGACTCTACACAGACGATCCCCGCACCAATCCCGACGTAACATATATCGAGGTGGTGGAGGAGCTGACGGACGAGCTGATGAACATGGGCAAGGCGTCCACCGGGAGCAGCGTGGGCACCGGCGGCATGACCACCAAGCTGCAGGCGGCAAAGATCGCCAGCAGCACAGGGGTAGACATGGTGATCGCCAACAGCAAGGATATCAAAGTGATCCATCGTATCTTAAGCGGACAGAATATCGGGACGCTGTTTTTGGCGCATAAGGACGAGGAGTTTGACCTGCCTCTTTATGTGCAGCAGATGCACGCGCATTAAAATTTATCATTCGGAGGAAACCATATGGCAAAGAGAATGTTGGACTGTGTCGCTTCTGACTTGAGGAATTTTACGAAAGAGGATTATCTGGGCGCTATCGCGGGAAGTGAAGGACGCGTACTTGCCTGTGAGTGTATCGGCATCACCATGCCGATCCTTACGGATGTCACCAACGCGGAACTGGCGGCTTCTCTCGGCGCCGACCTGTTACTGCTCAATATGTTTGACGTAAACCACCCGGTGATAAACGGGCTGCCAAAGGTGGAGCCCGTAGAGACCGTGCGGGAATTAAAACGCCTTACCGGCCGGATGATCGGCATCAATCTGGAGCCGGTGGAAGAGCAGGCGGCCCGGGAAAATGACGATACGCTCTGGGCAATGTCGGCGGGGCGGAAGGCTACGGTCGAAAATGCGGTAAGAGCCTCGGAAATGGGCGTGGATATGGTGCTCCTGACAGGAAATCCCGGCAACGGCGTGAGCAACCGGGCAATCACCGATTCGCTGAGAGCCATATCGGCCCGGCTGAAGGATAAACTGATACTGGCGGCAGGGAAAATGCATGCCTCCGGCGTGCCGGGGGAAGGCGGCGAGCACATCATTACCAAGGAAGATGTGGATGAATTTATAGATGCGGGAGCGGATGTCATTCTGCTTCCCGCGCCGGGCACCGTACCGGGAATTACCATGGAGTACGTGCGGGAGCTGATCGCCCACGCCCATGAAAGAGGCGTTCTCACCATCACAGCCATCGGCACTTCCCAGGAAGGGGCGGATGTGGACACAATCAGGCGGATCGCGCTGATGTGTAAGATGGCGGGAACCGACATTCATCACATCGGGGACACCGGTTACCCGGGGATGGCGCTGCCGGAAAATATCATGGCTTATTCTGTGGCAATCAGGGGTGTGCGGCACACGTATCACAGGATGGCGGCGTCTGTCAACAGGTGAGAAACGAAAATGAGCTGACATAAAAAGGTATGAAAGGTCCGTAGCAGCATGTTTTACGGCGGTCAGCCTGTATGTATGGCGGGAGGATAGGAATGAACGTAGAACAGATGACGGCGCGAATCAACGAACTATATCACAAATCCCAGAACGAAGGCCTTTCGCCCGAGGAAAAAGAAGAGCAGGCGGCGCTGCGACAGGCTTATGTGGCCAACGTGCGGGCGAACCTCCGGGGCCAGCTTGACAATATCTCCATTGTGGAGAAGGATGGGAGTATCACGAATCTGGGCGAGAAGAAACGGCATGGATGAGGAAAAGAAACGGGAAACTGTTGCGGAAAGGGAAGAACAGAGAAGCGCACAGTCTGTTGCGGCAAAGGAACGTGCGGCAGAAAAGAAGAGACTGCGCGCGACGGCTTTGGAAAAACGGGACAGTCTGACGGCGCAGCAGCGTAAGCGTTACAGTGACAGCATCATAAAGAACCTGACAGGCCTGTCCTGCTATCAGGACGCGGACGCGGTTCTCACGTATATCAGTTTTCGCAGCGAAGTAGATACCATTCCCCTGATTGAGCAGGCCCTTGCGGGCGGCAAGGCTGTGTTTGCGCCTAAGGTTACAGGAAAAGAGATGGTGTTCTATCGGATCTTTTCTCTGGATGACCTGTCGGCAGGCTATCGGGGGATTTTGGAGCCTGCGGGCGGGCAGTCGATTGAGGCGTGGATGGATGACTGGACAAGTCAATTCCCGCATATATTGATTTGCCTGCCCGGTGCGGCATTTGACAGGAAGCGGCACCGAATCGGCTACGGCGGCGGTTTCTACGACAGGTATTTAAGTAAATTTTTACTAAAAATGGAGGTTACTACCGCCGCGCTGGCGTACGACTGCCAGATTTTTGATAAGATTCCGTGGGAAGCGCACGATATCTGCCCGGCGCGGATTATTACGCAGACAAATATTATCTGATCTTCTCCGACGGATACAGACATAGAAACAGACATAAACATAGAAAATCCGGGGTTTTGTGACAGCCGGACAAAAAAGGGACAGAGAGGACGGCAGCAATGGAAAAAACACTGACAGACGTGGAAATCAACGAATATTTAAAATCCCTCGGCATGAAGGCGCAGGCGGCAAAGACCGTCTTACAGCGTCTTGATACGGCGCAGAAAAACCACGCCCTGATACAGGCGGCGGATGCGCTCGTGCAGGAGAGCGAAAGAATCCTTTCCGCAAATGATAAGGATTATGCGCGCGCAAAGGAAAACGGCATGACGGAGGGGCTGCTCGACCGGCTGAAGCTGACGGGCGAAAGAATAGAGGCGATGGCGGAGGGACTAAGACAGATCGCCGCCCTGCCTGACCCTGTGGGAGAGGTGATGGAGACATTTGACCGCCCCAACGGTTTGTACATAGAAAAGGTGCGGGTTCCCATGGGGGTGATCGGCATTATTTATGAGGCAAGACCCAATGTGACGGCGGACGCTTTCGGTCTTTGCTTCAAGACAGGAAACGCGGTGATTTTAAAAGGCGGAAGGGACGCGTTTTACTCCAACCAGGCTGTCACGGCAGTGATTAGCGAGACGCTTGCAGGAGAAGGCGTTGACAGAAACGCCATTCAGCTGATTGAAAACAACGACAGGGCGGTGACCACGGCGTTTATGAAGCTGAAAGCGTACGTGGACGTACTGATTCCCAGAGGCGGCGCGGGACTGATCCGCTCGGTTGTGGAGAACAGCACGGTACCTGTGATCGAGACAGGGACCGGAAACTGTCATATTTATATTGACGAGTCGGCCGACCCTGCAAAGGCGGTTCCCATCGTCATCAATGCCAAGACACAGCGCATCGGTGTATGCAACGCCTGTGAATCCCTGCTTGTGCATGAAAAAATCGCGGATAAAATCCTGCCGGCCTTAGGAAAAGCCCTCTTGGAAAAGAAGGTGGAAATCAGGGGAGACGAAACGGTACAGGCGCATATAAAAGAGGCGCACGCCGTCACGGAAGCGGATTACGGCACAGAGTATCTGGATCTCATTCTTTCCGTGAAAACCGTAGCTTCGACGGAGGAGGCGATCACCCATATCAACAAATACAATACAGGGCATTCCGACGCCATTGTGACAGAGGATAAGGGCTGTGCACAGAAGTTTCTGCGGGAGGTGGATTCGGCGTGCGTATATGTAAATGCTTCCACCCGGTTTACGGACGGCTTTGAGTTTGGTTTCGGGGCGGAGATCGGTATCAGCACCCAGAAACTCCACGCCAGAGGTCCCATGGGGCTTAAAGAGCTGACTTCCTATAAATATCAGATTACGGGAAACGGGCAGGTGCGTCCGTAGCGGACCCTACAGATGTCATCCGCGTAAAAAAATATACTGTTTGAGTAAAATTTCCGCTTTTTCAGGATTGTATCTTTAAAAATACAAAAAAACATGGTACAATCAAAATACTTATCGGATTTTTATGTCCGATATTCGCCCAGGCCTGCGATCCGGCGATAACTTTTTAACGCCGGAGTCGTGTGGTAAGGGATGAAGTCGTATAAAATAAGGAGAAGGTAAGGATGAAAAAACAGAAGAAACTGAGCGTAATGGCGCAGCTTGTGATGCTTTGTGTGATTCCTCTGGTGATCATGGTCGCGTTCGTTACCGTCTATGCAATCGGCACTATGAGAAACATGGTGCGTGACACCACGATGGAAGGACTGGAAAATCTTTGCCGGAGCGTTTATGCCGCTTACGAGGCGCTTGATCCGGGATCGTACCGCCTGGAGGGGGAAACGCTTTATAAGGGCGATTACTGTGTGTCTGATAATGTGGATATCATTGACAGTTTCGTGGCGGGGAGCCCGGCGGATGTGACACTTTTTTACGGGGATACCAGGCGCGCCACTTCTTTGCGCGATAAAGATACGGGGGAGCGCATTCTCGGCACGAAGGCGTCCGATGCGGTTATCCAGGCCGTGATTAACGAGGGCAAAAACTATGAGACTGACAGTGTCGTCATCAATGGGGAAACCTACTACGCGTTTTACATGCCGGCGGTTGATGCCAGCGGGAAATGTGTTGGCATGGTGTTCGCAGGACAGCCGGCCACAGAGGCCAATGCCAGAATTAACCAGAGTTCGCTGATGATTCTGGGCATCGCCGCTTTTATTCTCGTCCTCGCCCTGTTAGTCTGTGTAAAGATTGCGAGTGCTATTGCGAGGGTTATTGTCCAGACAGAGACGCTTCTTTCCTCGCTGGCGGACGGCGACCTGAATCTGACCGTAAATGAGAGAATCCTGAAAAGAAGCGATGAAATCGGTGTGATGGGGCATGCCGTACAGAGATTATTGGAAGAGCTGCAGAACATTATCGGAAGTATTAAGAAAAATACAGAAACGCTGATGATGCAGGGGAACAATCTGGAAACCATGGCATCCCAGACCTCCACTACGGCTGACGAGATCAGCAGCGCGGTAGAGGACATCTCCAAAGGCGCCGTCAATATGGCGGAAGACATCGAGTCCGCTACAGGGCAGATTGCCAATATGGGCGCCATCATCGAGAAAATTGCGGACAGCGTAAAAGAGCTTGACAATCTTTCCGAGCAGATGCATGCGTCGGACGTGGATGCGTCCAGAATTATCAACGAGCTGAGCGAGTCCAATGACAGGACCACAGACGCGATCAGGAAGATTGAAGTTTCCGTACATACGACAAACGAGTCTGTTACCAGGATTCAGGATGCGGTCAATCTTATCGCGTCTATTGCCAGCGAGACGAGCCTGCTTGCACTGAACGCAAGTATAGAGGCCGCCCGGGCGGGAGAGGCAGGACGGGGATTCGCCGTGGTTGCGACCCAGATATCCAAATTGTCCGAAGATTCCGCACAGTCCACAAAGACCATTGAGGACATCATTCACCAGCTGACCGTCGATTCCGAAGCCTCTGTCCAGATTATGAATGAAGTGAACGAGATTATTGTGGAACAGCAGCAGAAGCTCGTGCAGACCAAAGAGAAATTCGGCGTTGTGAGCAGCGGGATTGAAGATTCCAGAAAAGAAACTTATGTCATCAGCGATCAGGCAGATGAATGTAACAGCGAGAGAGGAAAAGTTGTGGATGTGATCCAGAATCTTTCCGCAGTATCCGAGGAGAACGCGGCTTCCACGCAGGAGACCACCGCATCCATGGAGGAACTGAACGCTACCATCAATCTGCTTGCGGAGGCAGCCGGCGAGCTGAAGTCAATGGCGCAGGTTTTAGAAGACGATGTGTCTTTCTTCAAACTGTAATTTTAAGTCAGAGCAGACAAATCAGGGAGACCTTTTTTTGGTCTCCCGTTTTTATGCACACGCCCGCATATGGAAGTAAATAGCTGCTTGACAAAACGCAGTATATCATATTAAAATATGAACAAGTAAACATATATAATCCGAATTGAGGAAGGAGGATGCTTGTGGAGGAATCATATAAGGATGAGGCAATTTATGGGTTGGCAGAGCTTTTTAAAATATTTGGCGATCCTACCAGAATCAGAATTTTATACGCCATGCTTGATACAGAGCGGTGCGTGAACGATATTGCCGGTATATTACAGATGAGCCAGTCTTCCGTGAGCCATCAGCTTCGGATTTTGAAAACCTCCAAGCTGGTGAAGAGCAGACGGGACGGCAAGTCTATTTTTTACTCGCTGGATGATGAGCATGTCCGCGCCATCCTCAATATGGGAATGGAACACATCATGGAAGGAGCGGGAAAATGACAAAAACGTATAAGATTGAAGTGGACTGTGCAAACTGTGCGGAAAAGATGCAGGAAGCGGCGAAGAAGACGGAAGGCGTGGAGGAGGCTGTCGTCAGTTTTATGACGCAGAAAATGAAAGTGGATTTTGTGGAGGGCGCGGACGAAAAGAGCGTTATGAAGCAGGTCTTAAAGGCATGCCGGAAGGTGGAGCCGGACTGTGATATCGCACTCTGATGCCAAAAACAGACAAATATACGAAAAGGAACGATCAGCCAGCATGGCCTGCCGTTCCTTTTCTCTTTTTTTTCCAAGAAAGAAAAGGTTGACGAAAGAGGCGGAAATCAGTACTATGTTTAGATAGGGGATTTATGAATTTTTATATACTCGGAGGATAATTGCTTTGACAAAATACAAAATGACGCTCGTCTGTCTGCTTTTTGCCTTTCTGCTTACAGCCTGCGGTGAGAATAAGGAACTGACGGCCTATCAGGAAGATATGAATACGTTTTTTGAGCGGGCGGCTGAGTACAATGACAAGATGAATGCCATCGACCGCGAATCCGATACTGCGGTGATCGAACTTCTGGGGTATCTGGACGCCTTTGCGGAGGATATTCAGTGGATGGCGGAACTTGAAGTGCCGGAACAGTTTTCGGCGGTGGAAAGTCTGGCTGACGAGGCGGACGAGAATATGAGGGAGGCGGTGGCCCTTTTCCATGCGGCATACGACGGGGAAACATACGACGAGGGCTCTGAGCAGGCGGCTTTGGAATACTATGACAGAACCAATATACGCATCCAGTATATCATCATGATTCTGCACGGAGAGATTCCCGAAGGGGAGGGTGTCACCTACACGGAGGAAAGCCCCCTTCTTGGCGGCGGTTATCTGAACAAAAAGGACGAGGAAGAAACGGCTGACGAGGAATCGGAGGATGGGGAGAACCCGGATGTAGAAGAGGACGTACCTGAGGATGATTTTGACACGGACGATACGGTTTTCTATGAAGAATAATGCTTGAAATGCGGCATTCTCTGCACCTTAGACTTGAGATTCCGAAAGCGGAATCATGGAGGCTATATGAACAGACAGGAATTTCAATCTTTGATAAAGGACACGCCCCTGTTTCTGGACGGGGCGACAGGCTCCAATCTGCAAAAACAGGGGATGCCGGCAGGCGTCTGCCCGGAACAGTGGATTCTGGAACACCGCGATATTATGATCGGTCTTCAGCGTGAATTTCTGGCGGCGGGCAGCGACATCGTATACGCCCCCACTTTTACATCCAATCGGATCAAGCTGAAGGAATACGGCATGGAGGGGCAGATACGCCAGATGAACCATGACCTGGTTGGAATTTCCAAGGAGGCGGTCGGCGGCAAAGCCTATATTGCGGGCGATCTGACCATGACAGGCGAACAGCTCGCCCCCATGGGCAGGATGGATTTCGAGGAACTGATCGAGATATATAAGGAACAAATCCGCTATCTGGACGAGGCGGGCGTGGATCTGCTTGTGATAGAGACGATGATGAGCCTTCAGGAGACGAGGGCGGCTGTGATCGCGGCAAAGGAGGTCTGTGACCTGGCCGTGATGGCGACGCTGACCTTTGAGGCGGACGGCAGGACACTGTTTGGCACGGACGCTGCCACCGCGGCGGTTGTGCTGGAGAGCCTGGGCGTGGCGGCAGTGGGGACAAACTGTTCCACGGGACCTGATAAAATGACAGATGTGGTGCGGCGGATGGCGGAGGTCACAGGCATTCCCATCATTGCCAAGCCGAACGCTGGTCTGCCCTCCCTGGATGAAAACGGCAATACGGTTTACGATATGGGCGCGGCAGAGTTTGGCCGCCATATGCGCGACCTCATCTCGGCAGGCGCATCCGTGGTCGGCGGCTGCTGCGGCACGACGCCGGAACATATCCGGGCGGCGAAGGAAGCGGTTTTTGATATGACTGTCATGCACCGCCGGAAACCGCAAAAACGGTTTCTGACAAGCGAGCGGCAGACAGTTGTCTTTGGTCTGGAAGATCCTTTCATTGTGGTTGGAGAACGTATAAACCCCACCGGGAAAAAGAAGCTGCAGGCGGCGCTCCGGGAGGGTTCCCTGGAGATGGTGGCGGATTTTGCGGAGGCACAGGAAGCGTGCGGTGCAAGCATACTTGATGTGAACATGGGCATGAGCGGTATCGACGAGAAGGCCATGATGTTAAATGCCATCGAGACGGTGGGCGGCGTCACAAGCCTGCCCCTGTCCATTGATTCCAGCCATGTGGACGTGCTGGAAGCGGCGCTTCGCCGTTATCCGGGTCGCGCGCTGATCAACTCCATTTCAGGTGAGAAGGCGAAGCAGGATGCGCTGCTTGCCATTGCCAAAAAATACGGGGCCATGTTTATTCTACTGCCGCTTTCGGATGCGGGGCTTCCAAAGGATCTGGCGGAAAAGATTTCGATTATAGAAAGCATACGGGAAAAGGCCCTCGCGCTCGGTATGACAGATGAAGATATTGTGGTGGACGGTCTGGTAGCCACTGTAGGAGCCAATAAGAGCGCGGCTTTAGAGACCCTTGAGACTATCCGTTACTGCAGGGAGAGGGGACTTGCCACAATCTGCGGTCTGTCCAATATTTCCTTCGGTCTGCCGGAGAGAGGGTTTGTAAATACCGCCTTTCTCACCATGGCGATCCGCGAGGGGCTGACTATGGCAATCGCAAACCCTTCGCAGGAACTTCTGATGAGCTGCGCTTTTGCGTCAGATCTGCTTCTGAATAAGGAGGCGGCGGATACGCGCTATATCCGGCTGATGGACGCGCTGCGTGAGAAGAAGGAAGCATCCGGGGAGACCGCTCCAAGGGAGACGGGCATCCGTCTGCAGAAAAAGGCGCAGGAAGAAAGCGCCTCATCGCCAAGGGAAAGGCTTTTCGCCGATGTCCTTAAGGGAAAGCGGGAAATCATTGTGGAGGACACAAAAAAGGCGATGGAGGAAGGCGCGTCAGCAAAGGCGCTTCTGGACGAGATCCTGCTTCCAGCCATCAATGAGGTTGGAGAGCTGTTCGACAAGGGAAAGTATTTCCTGCCGCAGTTAATAGCCAGCGCGGAGGCGATGAAGGCCTCCATCGAATACATGGAGCCCGTCCTCCTGCAGGCCAAGGAGGGCGCGGACATGCCGACCGTGGTGATTGCCACGGTGGAGGGCGATATCCATGACATCGGGAAAAATCTGGTGGCGCTGATGCTTAAAAATTACGGTTTCCATGTGATAGATCTTGGAAAGGATGTGCCGAAGGAAACGATCATCGAGGCGGCCAGGGAGCACAACGCGCAGATCATCGCACTCTCAGCGCTTATGACAACCACGATGCAGCAGATGCGCCACGTGATTGATTACGCGAAGGAGCGGGAGATTGATGCGAAGATCATTGTCGGCGGCGCAGTCATCACCGAGGAGTACGCGCAGGAGATCGGTGCGGACGGGTATTCCAAGGACGCGGCGGACGCGGTGAAGCTGACGCAGAAACTGTTAGGACTGGATGGATAGCTGGTTTTTGGAATTTTGTGTGGCAGCTGTGACGGTATGAAACAGCTGCTGTCAGAAAACAGATAGAAGAGAGGATAACGTATATGATAGGTGCAGATGCAATTGTAAAATGTCTGGAGGCGGAAGGCGTTGAATATGTGTTTGGGTACCCGGGCGTAGCCATATGTCCTTTTTACAACAGCATATTGGAGTCTGATATCCAGACGATTCTGATCCGCACGGAGCAGAATGCGGCCCATGCGGCAAGCGGGCTTGCCAGAGTATCGGGGAAGGTAGGCGTGTGCGCGGTAACTTCCGGCCCCGGTGCGACCAATCTGATTACGGGCGTAGCCACCGCTTTTGCGGACAGCATACCGCTCGTGTGTATCACGGGACAGGTGAACAGTGAGCTGCTCGGCTCCGACGTGTTTCAGGAGGCGGACATCACAGGCGCGGTGGAATCTTTTGTAAAATACAGTTATTTGGTAAAGGATGCGGCGGATATTCCGCAGATCTTTAAGGAGGCTTTTCACCTGGCATCCACAGGCCGCAAGGGTCCTGTGCTGATCGACATCCCCATTGATATCCAGAATGCGCCGGTCGGGAAATTCAAATATCCCGACGAAGTTAACATGCGCACATACAAGCCGACAGTAAAGGGCAATATGGCCCAGATCAAGAAAGTCATAAAAGAGCTGGCAAAATCAAAACGCCCCCTGATCTGCGCGGGCGGCGGCGTACTCTTAAGTCAGGCGGAAGAAGCGCTTCGGAATTTCTCGGAAGAATACCAGATTCCCGTGGTTTCCACGATGATGGGAATCGGCGCCATGCCCACCGAGCATCCCATGTATTTCGGTATGGTGGGCAACAACGGCAAACCTTTCGCCAACAGGGCCATGAACGAGTCAGACCTCCTTCTCATGGTTGGCGCGCGGGTGGCTGACAGGGCGGTGAACCAGCCGGATGTGATCACGGAAAACAAGGTGCTTGTCCATATTGACGTAGATCCGGCGGAGATCGGTAAAAACGTAGGTCCCGCCATTCCTCTGGTGGGGGACGCGAAGCATATTTTTGAGGACATTGCGACACAGGAGTTTACCTGTGAGCACGAGGAGTGGATTCAGACGCTGAATACTTACCGCGACACTATGCAGCCGATAAGAAAGCCCAATCCTGACTATGTGGATCCGGCGGCCTTCATTGCCATGCTGTCCCGGGAAATGGATGAGAATGCAGTTTATGTGGCGGATGTGGGACAGAACCAGATCTGGTCCTGCGGCTACCACATTGTAAAGAAGGGGCGGTTTTTAACAACAGGCGGCATGGGGACCATGGGTTATTCCATTCCGGCGGCCATGGGAGCGAAGCTGGCGGACAGAAGCAGACAGGTGATAGCGGTCTGCGGGGACGGTTCCTTCCAGATGTCCATGATGGAACTGGCTACCATGCGTCAGTTTGACGTGCCCGTAAAAATCATTGTACTGAAAAACAATTATCTGGGGATGGTGCGCGAATACCAGCATTACACCTACAAAGACAACTATTCCGTGGTTGATTTGTCGGGAAGCCCCGATCTTTCCAAGCTCTCGGAGGCGTTCGGACTTAAGTTTATGCGGCAGGAGACCATGGAAGGGGCACAGGAGACCATCAGGGCCTTTTTGGAGAAGGACGAGTCAGTGCTTCTGGAATGCCTGATCGACCCGATGGACTTGGTGAAATAACAACACGAGATGTGGAGGATATACAATGAAAAAAATATATTCCGTTTTGGTGGAAAACAGATCGGGCGTGCTGTGCAAGGTGGCCGGCCTGTTTTCGAGACGATGTTTCAATATTGATTCCCTGGCTGTGGGTGAGACGGAGGATGCCGCGGTTTCCCGCATGACCATTGTCAGTTCCGGGGACGAGCGCACCATTGAGCAGATTGAAAAACAGCTCAACAAAAAAATAGACGTCATCAAGGTAAAAACTTTTGACGAGCCGTCAAGCGTGAGCAGAGAGCTTATGCTGATGAAAGTGAAATACAACAAAAACAACAGGCGCGACATTATGGAGACGTGTGATATCATGCATGCGGACATTGTGGATATGTCTAAAAACATGCTTATCATCCAGATATGCGATGTGCCTGAGCGGATCAGGCTCTTTATCAGCATGATGCAGGGAATCAGTATCGTGGAGATGGCGCGCACAGGTACCCTTGCGCTCCAGAAGTGCCTGGAGGCGGACGAATAGGTTGACTTTTTGCCTTTAAGTTGCTACAATTATTGACAGTGTTTATAAGAAGGAATGTGGAAGGAAGGGTGTATCGGATGCAGAAAAAGGTTTTTCAGTTGTTGGTGGATAATACATCGGGTGTTTTAAGCCGCATTGCCGGCCTTTTTTCCAGACGCGGTTACAATATTGACAGCATAACCGCCGGTGTGACGGCGGATCCCCGCTATACCCGCATAACGATTGTCACATCCGGGGATGACGAGATTCTGGAGCAGATCGAAAAACAGGTGGCCAAGCTGGTGGATGTGCGTGATATCAAGGAGTTAAAACCCGGGGAGAGCGTGTACCGGGAACTTGCCCTGATTAAAGTCAGGGTGACCTCTGCCAGGGACCGTATTGATGTGTTTGCGGTGGCGAACGCGTACCGCGCAGATCCCGTGGATGTATCTCCTGGCAGTATCACCATTGAACTGATCGGCGATCAGGACAAGATCGACGCCTTTATCGCGGTTCTGGACGGTTATGAAATTCTGGAGGTCGCCCGTACAGGTATTGCGGGTCTAAGCCGCGGCATCGACCAGGTCACATATTTGTAGTTAGCTCAAGGGAGATTCCCTTTCAGTTATAGAAAACATATTCATCAACCAATCTACAGGTAACGGAGGAAAAGAAAAATGGCAAAAATTTTCTATCAGGAAGACTGTAATCTGTCTCTTCTCGACGGCAAGACAATCGCGGTGATCGGTTACGGCAGTCAGGGACATGCGCATGCCCTGAACGCGAAGGAGTCCGGCTGTCACGTAATAATCGGCCTCTATGAGGGTTCCAAGTCCTGGGCGAAGGCTGAGGCGCAGGGCTTCGAGGTATATACGGCGGCTGAGGCTGCCAAGAAAGCGGATATCATTATGATCCTCATCAATGACGAGCTGCAGGCGGCTATGTACAAGAAGGACATCGAGCCGAACCTTGAGGCTGGCAATATGCTGATGTTCGCACACGGCTTCAACATTCACTTCGGCTGTATTGTTCCGCCCAAGGATGTTGACGTGACCATGATTGCGCCCAAGGGCCCCGGCCACACAGTAAGAAGTGAGTATCAGGCTGGCAAGGGTGTTCCCTGTCTGGTAGCCGTACACCAGGACGCAACCGGGAAAGCGCAGGATATGGCCCTGGCTTATGCGCTTGCTATCGGCGGCGCAAGGGCAGGCGTTTTGGAGACCACGTTCCGTACCGAGACAGAGACAGACCTCTTCGGCGAGCAGGCAGTCCTTTGCGGCGGCGTATGCGCACTGATGCAGGCAGGCTTCGAGACGCTCGTTGAGGCGGGTTATGATCCGAGAAACGCATATTTCGAGTGCATCCACGAGATGAAGCTGATCGTAGACCTGATTTACCAGTCCGGCTTTGCAGGCATGAGATATTCCATCTCCAACACCGCTGAGTACGGCGACTACATCACCGGTCCGAAGATCATCACCGAAGATACCAAGAAAGCGATGAAGAAGATTCTCTCCGACATTCAGGACGGTACGTTCGCGAAAGACTTCCTGCTCGACATGTCTTCCGCAGGCGGACAGGTACACTTCAAGGCGATGCGCAAGCTTGCTTCCGAGCATCCCGCTGAGGTTGTCGGTGAAGATATCAGAAAGCTTTACAGCTGGAACGGTGAGGACAAGCTGATCAACAATTAACAGCGCAGTTCTGACTGGAAATTGAGGAATATGAGATAATATGAGGCATTCCGCCGGTCATCCGGCCGGGGTGCCTTTCTTCTTTTTGGATATTTTGGAATAGTAAGGGATTTATTTAGAATTTCTTAAGAACTGACAGCAGTTTCTGTTTAGATTTTTCGGTTATGCTAAAGCAGTGCCATTCGATAATTTGACGAAAAGTCAAAAACCAAAGGTTTTTCGAGTGTGCACTTCGTACTAAGATTAAAGTGAGGGGCGGACAATGGACTATCATATTTTGATCGTGGAGGACGACAAGGACATACGTGAGGGGATAGAAATCTATCTGAAAAATCAGGGCTATATCGTTTTTCAGGCTGCGGACGGTGTGGAAGGTCTTTCCGTGATTGAGAAGGAGACCATCCATCTGGCTATCGTGGACGTGATGATGCCCCGGATGGACGGAATCAACATGATGATGCGGGTGCGGGAACTGGGTTACGAGTTCCCGGTGATTATGCTCTCCGCCAAATCGGAGGAAGTGGATAAGATCATGGGGCTAAATATGGGGGCGGACGACTATGTGACAAAGCCCTTTACCACCATGGAGCTTCTGGCCAGAGTCAATTCCCATTTACGGCGCTACAGCCGCTTTCTGGAAATGAAGGATGGGCAGAAAGCAGGAGACGAGGAACGTGTCTATACGATTGGCGGACTGGAAGTGCACGAGGACACAGTCGAAGTATTTCTGGACGGAAATCCCGTAAAACTGACGCCCACGGAATTTAAAATTCTCCTTCTCCTGATTAAGAGTCCCGGCAGAGTTTATTCCGCGGAGGAGATTTACGAGAGGGTCTGGAACGAGCAGGCAATTAACACGGACACGATCATGGTGCATGTCAGGAAAATCCGGGAAAAGATTGAGATGAATCCCCGGGAACCAAAATATCTGAAGGTGGTGTGGGGCGTTGGGTACAAAATTGACAAACAGTGAGAGAGGTAAACCAAGTAAACGAGAGAGGATGCCGGGGATTTTTGCCGCCGCGGCGCTCATCCTGACCGCAACCCTTGTCTTTGTGTCGCAGTATCCGGGGTTTAAGGAGAGGGCGGCGTCGGAAGAGCCGAATATCCTTGCGGGCAGCGAGTTTTTGCACGAGATCTATCAGGGCAATATCGTGCTTTACAAGCAGCTCTGCGACTACAAGGCGTCAAAGGAGCCGCAGGAAGGGAGCGGAGAGAATGTCTCCGCGCAGGACTTTTTTTTAAGCGCGGAGATAAAGAAAGCAAAAGACTTCGGCGAATATTATAATTTTGGCGTTGAGACGCCGCTTTCCTATGCCGGCGAGCAGCTGGATGAACTGCTTTACCAGTGGTATATTTCTTTTCAGAACGGGGTGGACCAGCAGATTGACTATGAACTCATGGACCGGGAAAGCGGAAAGACATTTGCCAATACAGAGCGCGCACTGCACTATCTCGGCACGGAGGAGGAGTCGGTTTATCTGGACGATTACTATCCCTATTATATCAAACTGGACTTTGACGAAAACGGGGTTCTGGAACATGTGTGGGTGCGTGGCGAGGACGCGGATGCGCTTGTGGAGAGTGTACAGCGCGTGATGCGGAGCCGTTATCTGGAACGGAGCCTCTATGAGAGCCTGTCCTATTCCGCCTACGGCGGCATCGACTGGGAGGATGACATTTACTATAAGTCGTCGGAGGATGGCGCGGTGATGCAGATGAATCTGCAGGTCCTGAATATGCCGAAAAACTGTACCATCTGCTATGCGCTGACGGAGACGCAGCTTGCCGACGTGAAGGCATCATCCCGCATGTTTCTCTCTATGAGTACGGCGGGAAATTACATGAACAGCGGCATTCAGGATGTCTTCCGCCTGCTGCTTATCATTTTGGGGCTTACCGCCATGCTTTTGCCGTTCTGGAAGAAGTACCGCCTGCACGAACACGGGCTTTTGCCCCTGCACATAGAGGTGTTGACCCTGCTCACCTTTGTCACGTTTCTGATTCTTGGAGAATTGTCCGCCACACTTGTCATGTATTCCATGTCGGACAGCTGGGAGTACAGTCTGTCCCATATGCTCTGCGCCACGTTTCCCGTGCTTACCGGTCCGGCGGCGAAAGATATTGTATGGGTGATCAACTTCCTGTTTCTGGCGGCGGCGTTTACGCTGTGGTTTACCCTGATCACCGCATATGCGCAGGTCTATGTGTTCGGACTGCGGGGATATGTGCGGAAACGCTGTCTCTGTTACAGGGTGTTCCGCTATATGCGGGTTTTGGTCAGAAGAAAGCGGGCGCACATCAGGCGGGAATTTCTGCACATGGATCCGGAACAGAATATGAACGTGCCGCTATTGAAGCTGCTTTTGGCCAATTATCTCGTTCTGGCGGTTATCAGCATGTTCTGGGTGCTCGGCGTGTTTCTGCTGATTCCGTACACCGTATTTCTCTACGGCCTTTTTCGAAAGTATATCCGCATCATGCAGGAACAGTACACAAAAATGCTCGACGCCGCGCACTCGGTGGCGGATGGGAACCTGCAGACGAAAATCGAAGGGGACTGGGGCATGTTCTCCGCTTTTCAGGAGGAATTGTCCGCGATTCAGAGCGGTTTTTTAAGTGCGGTGGAAGAGGAGGTCAAGAGCCAGCGCATGCGCACGGAGCTGATCACCAACGTGTCCCACGACCTGAAGACGCCACTCACCGCCATCATCACTTACACGGAGCTATTACAGGAGGAAGGCGTCACAAAGGAGCAGCGGAAGGAATATCTGGAGGTGCTTCAGAGAAAGTCCATGCGCCTGAAAACACTGATCGAGGATCTGTTCGAGGTGAGCAAGGCAAACAGCGGCAATGTGGCGTTCCACACGGAGAAGGTGGATATCTGCCATCTGGTGCGGCAGATGTATCTGGAGTATGAGGATAAGGCTAAAGAGGCCGGCCTTGTCTTTCGGTTCCAATTCCCGGAACAGAAAGTCTTCCTGATGCTGGACGGCGAAAAGACCAGCCGCATTTTCGATAATTTATATACGAACATTATCAAGTACGCCATGCCGGACTCAAGGGTATATGTCAGTGTGGTGCAGGATGCGGAAGAAGCGCGGATTGAGCTGAAAAATATTTCCGGGTATGAGTTAAATATTCCTGCCGAGAGCCTGACGGAACGCTTCGTCCGGGGCGACAGTGCAAGGAGCAGCGAGGGAAGCGGACTGGGGCTTGCCATTGCCAGAAGCTTTGTGGAACTGCAGGGCGGTAAGATGGACATAGAGATTGACGGGGACCTGTTCAAGGTGCTGCTGACATGGAAGGGGCTGTAAGGCTCCTTCTTTTTGTATCTGTACGAATCTGCCGAGTTGTGGTATAATATGCGCATTGGCAATGAGCAGTGCGCAGATGTAAAATGAAAAAATGGCAGACTTCGGACGCTTAAATATGCGCCTGCAGGAGATAAACAAGGAGGAACGACAATGGGAATGACAATGACACAGAAAATTCTGGCGGCGCACGCCGGTCTGGATAAAGTGGAGGCAGGGCAGCTGATCGAGGCGAATCTCGACCTGGTGCTGGGCAACGATATCACAAGCCCCGTGGCGATCCACGAAATGGAAAAAATGAAGGTGGACGGCGTGTTTGACAAGGACAAAATCGCCCTTGTGCCGGATCATTTCGTCCCCAATAAGGATATCAAGTCCGCGGAGCACTGCAAATGCGTGCGTGAATTTGCGAAAAGAAACGAGATTACCAATTATTTTGAGGTGGGACAGATGGGCATCGAGCACGCCCTTCTCCCGGAGCAGGGCCTGACCGTGGCGGGCGACGTGATTATCGGCGCGGACTCCCACACCTGTACATACGGCGCGCTGGGCGCATTCTCCACGGGCGTGGGCAGCACGGATATGGCTGCGGGGATGGCTACCGGCAAGGCGTGGTTCAAAGTGCCTTCCGCCATCAGATTCAATCTGACGGGCAAGCCTTCCGAGTGGGTCAGCGGCAAGGATGTGATCCTGCACATCATCGGCATGATCGGTGTGGACGGCGCGCTCTATAAATCCATGGAGTTTACCGGGGACGGCATTGCAAACCTTTCCATGGACGACCGGTTCACCATCGCGAACATGGCCATTGAGGCTGGCGGCAAGAACGGGATTTTCCCGGTGGATGATCTCGCTGTTGCCTACATGAAGGAGCACAGCACGAGAGAATATAAGATATACGAGGCGGATGCGGACGCAGTCTACGACGAGGAGTACACCATTGACCTTGGCACGCTGCGCCCTACGGTGGCATTCCCCCATCTGCCGGAAAATACAAAGACCATTGACGAGATCAAGGACGACATAAAAATCGACCAGGTTGTGATCGGCTCCTGTACTAACGGTAGGCTTGACGATCTGCGGATCGCCGCGAAAGTCCTGAAAGACAGACATGTGGCGCAGGGGATGCGCTGTATCGTGATTCCCGCCACGCAGGCGATCTACTTACAGGCGATGGAAGAGGGGCTTTTAAAGACCTTTATCGAGGCTGGCGCGATTGTCAGCACACCCACCTGCGGACCGTGTCTTGGCGGTTACATGGGCATTCTCGCGGAGGGAGAGCGCTGCGTGTCCACCACGAACCGTAACTTCGTGGGACGTATGGGACATGTGGATTCCGAGATTTATCTGGCAAGCCCCGCAGTTGCGGCGGCAAGCGCGGTGACGGGGAAGATCTCCTGTCCCTGCCAGCTTGCGTGAAAGCACTGAGCAGTGCGCAGACAGCAGAATAAGCGAGGGGGGAGCTTGCTCACCTGAGCGATTGTTCTGATGGATGCATAGGGCGAAAGCCCGCGAACGAAAAAACGGAAGGTTTTTGAGTGCGCACTGCGAATAATATATTAAGGAAAGGAAAACGATTATGAAAGCAGCAAAAGGACATGTGTTTAAATATGGAGACAATGTGGACACGGATGTGATCATCCCGGCGCGTTACTTAAACTCCTCCGATCCGGCGGAGCTGGCGACACACTGTATGGAGGATATTGACAAGGCGTTTATAAACAAGGTCAAGAAAGGCGATATCATCGTGGCAACAAAGAACTTCGGCTGCGGCTCTTCGAGGGAGCACGCGCCCATCGCCATCAAGGCGGCAGGCGTAAGCTGTGTGATCGCGGAGACTTTTGCCCGCATCTTTTATAGAAACGCCATCAATATCGGCCTGCCTATCGTGGAGTGTCCCGAAGCGGCGGCTGCCATTGAGGCCGGGGATGAGGTGGAAGTTGACTTTGATTCCGGCGTGATCACTGATGTGACCAAGGGAACAACCTATCAGGGACAGGCGTTCCCAGAGTTCATGCAGAAGATTATCGCGGCGGAAGGGCTCGTAAACTATATTAACACCACGCAGAATCATGCAGATTTATGATGAGGCAGATTATGAGAGCTTGCTATCGACAAGATGGTTCATCATAAATCTATATGACGAGAGTCATATGATGAGCAAAAGGAAAGCGGCGTAGCTGCGATTTTGCGAATCGACTCTGCGTGAACTGAGGGGAATCAACTATGATTTACAGGGTCGGCGACGGTGACAATCCCGCTTATGACTATACCAGTCAATTAAAACCCGCCCAAAATGCCGAAAGTCAGGAGAAATTTAGTCTGGACCGGCAGAAGGAACAGGACGTTCCGAAAAAGAAAGAGGATAAGGGCGAGGATAAAAAACTGCATCAGAAACCGGGCACTGATATCCGGGCACAGGGCGGCGGCGTGAAGCTGGAATTGTCCGGCGCCAGGGTAACCGAGCCGGAACGGACGTCTGACGGCGCCGCAAAAGCCGAAAAAGCAGACAGCGGCCTGTTTGACGTCATATTATCGATTTTACAGAGTCTTCTTCATGCTGTCGGAACCTTTTTCTATAAGGTCTGGAATGATCCGCCGTCTGAGACGGTCTCCGAAGATGTGACGCCCGAGGAAGCGGAACGCTATACCGAGGAATACTACGCGATGAAAGGTATTCCTGTGCCGGAGCCCGTCGTTACTGAGAGTACAGGCAGCGAGCGGGAGATATTCGAGGCCGATACAAAAGAGCGGGATAAAAAGATTAGAAAACACCTTCGCTCCGGGAATCTGGAGCAGGTGATCAGCCTTTTGACAGACGACGGAAAACGATCTGTGGCAAAAAATTCTACGCTGTTGACTTACTATGACAAGAATGGAAAGCTGACACAGATCAATGCGTCGGACAGGGAGCGTATCCTGCATGGGGACCGCCATGCGAGGTCATTGTAATTAGAAGTTGAGAATCGTTACATGCGAAGCATTTTCGGTTTGCGCGCACATGCGCCCAACCGATTATAATACGACAGCGTTTTTTCCATTGCGCTTACCACAGTAGAGGTTGTAATCAGCTCTTGTGATTGTATCCTCTACTGATTCTTTTCCGTCATACAGGGCAACGCCGAGTGTGAGAGAACAGTGAATCCATTTATTGTTCAGCTCAAAAACACGGTTTGCCACATTTCTTCGGATATTTTCTGCGATGCGGAAGGAACTTTCCTTAGAAGCATTGTTGATCAAAATCAGAATTTCCTCCCCGCCCCAGCGGCAGACATAGCCCTGCCCCTTTACCTGGTCCGATGTAATACTGGCGATTCCCTTTAAAACCACGTCGCCGAAGTCATGCCCGTAGGTGTCGTTTACACTTTTGAAATTATCAATATCACACATAATCAGGGCAAAGCTGGAAGCCGACTCCACCGCCTGCGTGAGAAAGATATCCATGCTCCGGCGGTTGTACAGACCGGTCAGCGGGTCTGTGCTGGCAAGTTTTTCCAAAATCGCGTTCTGGTGCTTAAGCTGGCTGCTGGAAAGCTTCATCTCAAATACAAAAACCAGCGAGAAAAGAATCAGGAACACAAAGGCACAAAGGGAATTAAATACATAGAGCGACAGTTCCAGTACAATATTGTCTATTTGGACAAGCGGTTCTCCAAAGAAGGAGAGGAACTTACATGCCAGAAATGCGACCGCCGAAAATAAGGCGGATACGGTGGCTATGGTAAATTTCTTCCGCCTGATATCAAGCGTATAGCAGATATAAAAGCCCACCGGGACAATGGCAATGATATACTGAGCAAATCCGAACTGCCATCCAAGGCAGATTGTGGCGGCAAAGGAATGCAGGATAACTTCGATGTACGTGATGAAATAAATCGTCAGGTAGTGCTCCCGGTCACCCCACATCAGCCAGAAACAGACTGCGTATGTAAGCACACTAAATATATTCACGACGAACAAAGGCATAATGTGATATATGCTGAAAATGACAAGCAAAAGAACGTGCACTGACGCGATAGAGCCGATCAGTGCATGGAATTTCAACCGATTCGTAATCAGGGTTTTGCCTGTCAGAACATCTTTTATGATATTAAAGCCTTTTTTCAAGCGGGTTTTCCATTGGTTTTTATTCATAGCCGGATTCCTGTTTGTAAGGTTTCATACATAATTAATCTAATCTATTATACTCCCGCTCTTTTTATTTGTAAATCTTTTCAATGTCCGGGAGTGTACCATTCATACCGTAAAATGTGCGAATTATACCATTTAACCCTTTCGGCTGCATGCTTTGGCTCGCAGAAAACACTTGTTCGATTGACGGATATCTGGTATACTTTCTCATATGGATAAGAATGCATTTGAAAGCGCAAAACTAAAAGTACTCCTGAAACAGAATGATCCCCATGGTTTCGGTACCCTGCAGGAGAAGACGGTTCACGCGGTGATGAAGCTCTATTATGAACCCGACGAGGATTTTCATGAGGTGCCTGTGGAAGGGTTTATTGCGGATATTTACAGAGAAGGACACATCATAGAGATACAGAACGGCAATTTCGGGAAGCTCCGCCCGAAACTTACCGCTTTTCTGCCGCTTTACCCTGTCACGGTGGTTCTGCCGATTCCGCATTTCAAGTGGCTGATCTGGATGAATGAGGAGAGCGGGGAACTTTCCGAAAAACACAAGTCCCCAGTGACAGGAAACGCCTATCACGCCTTTGCGGAATTATATCGGATCAAACCATTTCTGAAGGACCCGAATCTTTCTTTTGCCTTTCCGCTGATCGACATGGACGAGTACCGCCTCCTAAACGGCTGGAGCCGCAACAGGAAGCGCGGTTCCACACGTTATGACAGGATGCCGCTTTCCCTCTATGACGAGATACGGGTGGAGAGAACAGAGGATTTCATGCAGTTTGTGCCGATTGACCTGCCCGAACCTTTCACAATTACGGATTTTGCGAAGGCTGCGGCAATCAGGCGGGATCTCGCCGCCGATGCCGTACCGATTCTGATGTATCTGGATATCCTGAGAAGGGACGGGAAGCGGGGGCGCGAATATCTGTACCGGGTGGAAGAGTGCAAGTGACGGCAGGCCACACAGCAAAGTTTGTTAGGACGTACAAACAATGGATGCCCGGCGTCTTTTTGTTCCTGCAAAACTTGCAAATCTCTATACTGCGCTATTTTTCAGGGAGATGCACTGGTCAAACGGCGAATGAAAAGCCACATGGCAAGTCACACAATATAGTACTTTTTCTTTACAAAAATACCAGATGTATGGTATGCTACGCATAATGACAGCAGTATGCAGACGGGGCAGATATGAAGGAAATCCTGCAATGCGGGATTTTTGGGGCAAATCCCCCTGAAACTGTCTGATTCTGCGGAATGAGGTTAAATTTGATATGGCAAAGACAGACAACAATACATATGACGCCTCCAGCATCACAGTTCTGGAGGGATTGGAAGCGGTCCGGGTTCGTCCGGGCATGTACATCGGCAGCGTCTCCACCAAGGGGTTAAACCATCTGATCTACGAGATCATGGACAACGCGGTGGACGAGCATCTGGCTGGCTATTGCAGCACCATAAGGGTGACCCTTGAGGCGGACGGTTCCGCCACCGTCTCGGATAACGGGCGCGGCATCCCCGTCGGCATGCACGAGAAAGGCATCAGCGCGGAGCGTCTCGTATTCACCACACTTCACGCGGGCGGCAAATTTGACAACGACGCCTATAAGACCAGCGGCGGACTTCACGGTGTGGGTTCCTCGGTGGTTAACGCGCTATCCACTTACCTTCATGTGACTGTTAAAACCGGCGGCCAGATCTACGAGGATCATTACGAGCGCGGCATCCCCACGCTGGAATTAAAGGACGGGCTGCTCCCCGTCGTCGGAAAGACAAGGGAATCCGGCACCACCATCAATTTCCTGCCGGACGACACTATTTTTGACAAGACACGTTTCAAGGAGGACGACGTAAAGAGCCGGCTCCACGAGACCGCATACTTAAACCCGGAACTTACCATTATCTATGAAGATAAGAGGGGCCCGGAGACAGAGCATATCGAGTACCATGAGCCGGAGGGGATCGTAGGCTTTATCAAGGACATGAACAAGAGCCGGGAAGCGATCCACGACGTGATTTACTTTAAGGGGGAGACGGAAGGGATCACCGTGGAGTGTGCCTTCCAGTATGTGAACGAGTTCCACGAGAATGTGCTTGGTTTCTGCAATAATATTTACAACGCCGAGGGCGGCACACACCTGACAGGTTTTAAGACCATGTTTACAAACGTCATTAACACCTACGCCAGGGGGCTTAACATCTTAAAGGAAAAGGATGTGAACTTTACCGGCGCGGATGTGCGAAACGGCATGACTGCCGTGGTTTCCATCAAACATCCCGATCCCCGTTTCGAGGGACAGACTAAGACCAAACTGGACAATCAGGACGCAGCGAAGGTGGTAAGCAAGGTGACGGGCGACGAGATTGTCCGTTTCTTCGACCGCAATCTCGATACCTTGAAGAGTATTATCGGCTGTGCGGAAAAAGCGGCGAAAATTCGCAAGACCGAGGAGAAGGCGAAGACCAACCTCCTGACCAAGCAGAAATTTTCCTTTGATTCCAACGGAAAACTCGCCAACTGCGAATCGAAGGACGCTTCCAAATGCGAAATCTTTATCGTGGAGGGCGACTCCGCGGGCGGCAGCGCCAAGACTGCCAGGAACCGCATGTATCAGGCGATCCTGCCGATACGTGGCAAGATTCTGAACGTGGAGAAGGCAAGCATAGATAAGGTGTTGGCAAACGCCGAGATCAAGACGATGATTAACGCGTTCGGCTGCGGCTTTTCGGAAGGATACGGCAACGATTTCGATATCACGAAGCTGCGTTACGACAAGATTATCATTATGGCGGATGCGGACGTGGACGGCGCCCATATTTCCACACTGTTACTCACCTTATTCTATCGGTTTATGCCGGAACTGATCTACGAGGGACATGTCTATATCGCCATGCCGCCCCTCTATAAAGCCATGCCGTCCAAAGGGGCGGAAGAGTACCTCTACGACGACAAGGCACTGGAAAAGTATCGGAAACGGCACAAAGGCCCTTTCACGCTGCAGCGTTATAAGGGTCTGGGCGAGATGGATGCGGAACAGCTCTGGGAGACCACCCTTGACCCCGAAAAGAGAATGTTAAAGCAGGTGGAGATCGAGGACGCCCGCATGGCCAGCGAGGTGACGGAGATGCTGATGGGTACGGAAGTGCCTCCCAGAAAGGCGTTTATCTACAAGAACGCGCAGGAGGCGGAGCTGGATGTCTGACCGGGTGAGAAAGAACGGTGGGAAGTTCCCAAAATGGGTTTTTCTTCTCATTCTTCCTGCTTATCGCCGGAGCTAAAAAAAGCATCGGAAATGATAGCATACAGAGGAAAGCATAATATTTTAAAAATAAAGAGGAAGTACTTTTATGGACGACAGAATCATTAAAACGGAATATTCCGAGGTTATGCAGAAGTCCTATATCGACTATGCCATGAGCGTGATTATTGCAAGGGCGCTGCCGGACGCAAGGGACGGTTTAAAGCCTGTGCAGAGGCGGACGCTCTATGATATGCATGAGCTTGGCATCCGTTACGACAGACCCTACCGAAAATCGGCGCGTATTGTGGGCGACACCATGGGTAAATACCACCCCCACGGCGACAGTTCCATCTACGAGGCGCTGGTGGTCATGTCGCAGGACTTCAAGAAAGGCCTGCCGCTGATCGACGGCCACGGCAATTTCGGCAATATCGAGGGGGACGGCGCGGCTGCAATGCGTTACACGGAGGCGCGACTCGAACAGATTACGCAGGAGGCTTTTCTGGCGGACCTGGACAAGGACGTGGTGGACTTTATCCCCAATTTTGACGAGACGGAAAAAGAGCCGAGCGTGCTTCCCGTAAAGATACCGAACCTTCTCGTGAACGGTTCGGAGGGTATCGCGGTCGGCATGGCGACCAACATCCCGCCCCACAATCTGGCGGAGGTGATCGACGCCGCAAAGGCCTATATGCTGGATGAAAATATTACGACCAGGGAGCTGATGCGCTATGTGAAGGGGCCCGACTTCCCCACAGGCGGCATTGTGATCAACCAGGACGAGCTTCTGGAAATCTACGAGACGGGAATGGGAAAAATCAAACTGCGCGGCAAGGTAGAAGTGGAGAAGGCGAAAGGCGGCAGGACAAACCTCGTCATCACCGAGATACCCTACACCATGATCGGCGCGAATATCGGCAAGTTCCTGATGGATGTGGCTGCCCTTGCGGAGACGAAAAAAACGCAGGATATCGTGGATATCACGAACCAGTCCTCCAAAGAAGGCATCCGCATTGTGATTGAGCTTCGCAAGGACGCCGACGTGGAAAACTTTAAAAATATGCTCTACAAAAAGACCCGTCTGGAGGACACTTTCGGCGTTAACATGCTCGCCATCTCAGACGGACGCCCGGAGACCATGGGGCTTAAGGCGATCATCCGGGAGAGCGTCAACTTCCAGTATGAAGTGGCGGGGAGAAAATATCAAAACCTTTTGGAAAAAGAGCTGGAGCGCAAGGAGATTCAGGAGGGGCTCATCAAGGCGTGCAACGTAATCGACCTGATTATCGAGATCCTCCGCGGTTCCAAGGACCGCGCCATGGCGAAAGCATGCCTGGTGGAGGGAAAAACCGACGGTATCAAGTTCAAGTCCAAGGAATCCAAGGTGATGGCGTCGCAGCTGCAGTTTTCAGATAAACAGGCCACGGCTATTCTCGAGATGCGTCTCTATAAGCTGATCGGCCTTGAGATTGAGGCGCTTATCAATGAACATGAGGACACCATGGCGAATATTTACCGCTATGAGGATATTCTGGCAAGAAGAGACTCGATGGCGCAGGTCATCATGAATGAACTGGACGAAATAAAAGAGAAATACAAACGCAAAAGAAGAACATTGATCACCAATGCCGAGGAGGCCGTCTATATAGAGAAAAAAGTGGAGGAGATGGACATCGTCTTTCTGATGGACCGCTTCGGCTACGCCAAGACGATAGACACCTCCACCTACGAGCGCAATAAGGAGGCGGCGGACGCGGAGAACCGTTACGCATTTGTCTGCAAAAATACGGGAAAGGTCTGTCTGTTTACCAATACGGGACAGCTCCACACCGTAAAGGCGATGGATCTGCCTTTCGGGAAATTCCGAGATAAGGGCGTACCCATCGACAATGTGAGCAATTTTGACTCCGCGAAGGAGTCTATCGTGTACGCTGCAAGCCAGAGCGACTTAAATCTCTACCGCGTGATTTTCGCCACAAAGCAGGCGATGCTCAAGGTGGTGGACGGCGGCGAGTTCGACGTGGCAAAACGCACGGTGGCCGCGACCAAGCTTGCGGACGGCGACGAAGTGGTGAGCGTGACCGCATTCAAGGAACAGCGCAATATGATCCTGCAGTCCAAAGCCGGCTATTTCCTGCGGTTTCCCGTGGAAGAGATTCCTGAGAAGAAGAAGGGCGCGATTGGCGTGCGGGGTATGAAACTTTCCGCAAAAGATGAGATTGAAGCTGTCTATTATTCGCAGAATGCGGTGGAACAGACCATCGAGTACGGCAGCCGGACGCTGGAGTTAAATAAAATCAAGTTGGGACACCGCGACAGCAAGGGTGTAAAAGTCCGGCTCTGATGGGTTACGAAACCAGCTTTTGATGCACGCGGATATTTCTATAAAATGAGGAGCAGGAACACATGAGAGTGATAGCAGGAACAGCCAGAAGCCTTCGCCTGAAAACCCCGGAAGGTATGGAAACCAGACCGACCACGGACCGAATCAAGGAGACCCTTTTTAATATGCTGCAGCCCTACCTTGGCGGCGCGCTGTTTGTGGATCTGTTCAGCGGCAGCGGCGGAATCGGCATCGAAGCCTTAAGCCGCGGGGCAAGGCATGCCTATTTTGTGGAAAATGAAAAACGGGCGCTTTCGTGCATTCAGGAAAATCTACAGTTCACCCACCTTGCGGATCTGGCGACAGTCTTGAAGACGGACGTGCTTTCCGCACTTTACGGCATCCATGAGAAGGAAGCGGACATTGTCTTTATGGACCCTCCCTACGACTGCGGACTTGAACAGCGGGCGCTTGCGGCGCTTGGGGAAATGCCGTGGGTGACAGAGAACACCCTGATTGTGATCGAAACGTCCCTGCGCATGGACCTTTCCTTTTTGGAAAACTTAGGTTTTTTGGTGGAAAAGGAGAAGCGTTATAAGACGAACCGGCATGTTTTTTGTCGGAAAATGTAGTACCGCGCAATATTTTTTCAAAAAAATACAAAAAATTTAAAAATAGGTAAAGACATTTCGGTAGAATTGTTTTAATATGTACTCATGGGTTTGGTTGTACATCTGGTTTTTTACGATTAAAAATGCGAGGGCTTTCTATGAAGGCAGCTATTTATCCGGGAAGTTTCGACCCGGTGACCTACGGACATCTGGATATTATCAGACGCGCCTCAGAGATTTTTGATGAATTGACGGTGAGCGTCCTGAACAATAAAACAAAGACTCCATTGTTTTCTGTGGAAGAACGTGTTAAAATGTTAGAGGAAGCGACCCGTGATCTGCCCAATGTGACGATAGATTCTTTCAGCGGCCTTTTAATCGACTATGCCGCCAGAAAGGACATCCATGTGGCGATCAGGGGATTGCGTGCTATTACCGATTTTGAATACGAATTACAGATCGCACAGACAAACCGTAAATTTTCCGATGGGAAATTAGATACGGTATTTTTGACGACCAGTCTCGAATACGCATACTTAAGTTCTTCCACCGTCAAGGAAATTGCAAGCTTTAACGGGGATATCTCTGAGTGCGTGCCTGATTTTGTCGGGCGGTTGCTATATAAGAAATATAATGAGATAGGAGCAGGCAATGAGCAGTAGAATCGAACAACTGATTGATGAGATTGAGGACTATATTGACGGCTGTAAATTCCAGCCGCTTTCCAAGACCAATATTATCGTAAATAAAGAAGAAATTGACGAGCTTTTGCGGGAACTTCGCATGAAAACCCCGGATGAGATCAAGCGCTACCAGAAGATCATCTCCAACAAGGAGGCGATCCTGAATGATGCCCGCACGAAAGCGGAAGCGCTTATTAAGGACGCGACGGTGCAGACCACGGAGCTTATTAACGAGCACGAGATCATGCAGCAGGCTTACGCGCAGGCGAACGAAGTGGTGCGCATGGCGACCACGCAGGCGCAGGAAATCCTGAATAACGCGACCATGGAGGCAAACGGCGTCAAAACTTCCGCAATGCAGTATCTCGACGAGATGTTGTCCAATCTGGAAAATGCCATGACGGCCACGCTCACGGCGGCTACAGAACACTACGAAAGCTTTTTCAACACGATTGGTGGCTACAATGAGATCGTGAAGGCAAACCGTGCGGAGCTGCGGCCCGTGGAGGTAGAAAAAATGCTTAAGGAGGCCGAGGGGGAAGCGGAACCCGGGCCGGAACTGAATCTGATGTAACAATATAAAACCGCAACAAATAAATCGCGGATGAAAAAGACAGGTGGGCCGGTTTCCTTATGAAGCCGGCTTGTTTTTTCCACAAATTTTGGAAGAATATGGAGTATATGAAGAAAACTTTCAGGCAGTGCCTGCAAACCAACAACATAACTGCGTTGCCGCACCAGACGGCAGTTATCATATTCTGCCTCTGTCTGTCCCTCTTTCTGTCCATTTGGCTTTCTGTCTGTATTTATACGGACATGATGCCGATCCTGGAAGCGGCGGAAAATCCGGTTGAGGCAGGAAATGTCCCGTTGCCCGAGGACGCTGCGGCAGGGGAAGAGAGTGAAAAACCACCGGCAGAAAAGCTTGTAATCGTTATCGACCCGGGACATGGCGGCGACGAGGAGGGCGGCATGTACGACTCCTTTATGGAGAAGGAGATGACGTTAATTACCGCCAAAGCCATGAAGGAAGAACTGGAAAAGTACGAGGATGTTACCGTCCATCTGACAAGGGATGACGACAGGAAAATGTCTCTTGAGGAGCGGGTGGCGTTCGCCAAGGAGGTACAGGCGGATTTCCTTTTCTGCCTCCACTACAATCTTTCCAAGGACCACAACACGCTCTTTGGGGCGGAATGCTGGGTGTCCGCTTTCGGGAGACACTACAGCGAGGGGTATGCCTTTGCCGATATCGAGATCGGGGCGTTGGAGGACCTTGGGCTATACTCGAGGGGTATTAAGACGAGGCTCGGGAAAAAGGGGACGGATTATTACGGCATCATACGGCATGCCGTGGAGCAGGATCTGACCTGCGTGCTCATCGAACACTGTCACATGGATCACGAAAACGACCGCCCTTTCTGTGAAGGAAAAGAGCAGTGGGAAACGTTCGGCAGACTGGATGCGGAATCTGCGGCCAAATATTTCCGGCTGCGGTCGGACGTCCTCGGTGTGGATTACAGCGATTACCCTGTTATGGACGTTCCTATTCCATCAGGCATCATGCGTCCCGACACAACAGAGCCGGACATCTGCATGATTGAAGTCACCGATCAGGAAATGGAAACAGGAAATGTTACGGTGGAATTGTCCGCTGTGGATTATGACAGCGGCATGTTGTACTATGATTACAGCTATGACGGCGGAAATACCTATTTGCCACGGCTTGCATGGGGAGATAAGACGAAAGACACTATCACATTTACCATGAATGTACCGCCCCATATTGTGCCGCAGATCGTGGTGCGGGGCTACAACGGATATGACCTGTATACGGAAAGTAACCTGATTTCCCTCCCTTCCATGGACTACAAAACGGAGGAGGAGATCGCCGCAGAACTTGCCGAACAGGAGAAGATTGCGGCAGCTGCCAAGGCTGCGGCTGAGGAAGAGGCGAAACAAAACGCCGTCGCGTTGGAAAACCAGTCAGCGAACTACAGGGAATTGATCAAAAAAGAGAAAGAGACAAAAAAGGAGCCGACAATCAGCTATTTCCTCACGGTGTGTCTGGTCTGCGTCCTTCTTGTGATAAGTCTCGCGCTCTCCATGGTCCTGATCCTCAAGAGTAAAAAACGCAGAAAACGGCGCAGAAGAAGGCGCAGACAGGCACAATCTCAGAACGGCCGCCAAAACAGATAAATTAGGGCGGTAAGAACGGTCTGCGCCAGCTTATGCCACACATAGGTACGGATGGACAGATCTGCGTCCCGGATCATACTGTAGGTCTGCGCTATACATGAAAAACCGCCGAAGGGCAGCATAACCAGCACGAGAAAAGGATGGAGCAAACCGCAGCGCGCGATCCCGCCGGTAATTTCCAGTATACAGTAATAGGCTTTCAACAGTGTGTCGGGCAGATGGATAAAGGGAACAAAGAGGATATTCAGCAGATTGAAAAATACCATGTAACCGCCCAGTTTGGCAATGCCTGTAAGCCCGGAGACAACAGCGTGGTCGGTTGCCTCCAGCAGCCCTTCCGGCTGCGGATACTGTGAAGAATGGAAAGTGTCAGGTGATAAAAGTTCGACTGACTTGGTCGGTCTATGTAAAAGCAGGGATTTCCGCCCTGCGGACAGGCTGTGGAAAGCATGGATGAGCATGGGAAACCGCATCACAAAAAAGCCGTAGAGGAGCGGCACGCCGTACATAACGAGAAAAGGTACGAGCGGTTTTTCCAGGGAGAGTGTGCTCACCACAAAACTCAGAAAGTAAATGGGACCGATATTATTGCAAAAGGCAAGCAGACGGTTTCCTTCCCTGACAGAAAGCCGACCTGTCCGGCACAGCTCGCCGGCAATCCGCGCCCCCATGGGGAAGCCGCAGAGAAATCCCATGACCAGCGTGTAGGAGCCGTTTGGCGTGGTGCCGTAGAAGAAGCGCAGAATGGGATGAAACAGGCGTACAAAGCCTTCCGTCAGGTTCATGTTGATTAAGATGCCTGACAGTATCATAAAGGGCAGAAGCGTGGGGATCATTTTTTCAAACCACAGACGCAGTCCCGTAAACGCATACCGCAGGGAGAGCGCCGGATAGCGCAGAAGCAGGAAAATCAGATATACGCCGACTGCCATATAGAGAAATCGGACAAGACTGTCCCAAATACCGTTTTGTGTTTTTGGGAGATCACTCATATTTGCCTCCAACACAGTCTTTTGTACATGTATATTCCGAAACAGCGTTTTCGCATGACAAAAAACGAAAGAATCAGTAGAAGGGAAGAACAACAGGATGATAGAAGCGGTTATTTTTGATCTGGACGGCTCCATGGTGGATTCCATGTGGGTCTGGAAATCCATAGATATCGAATATCTGGGAAAATTCGGAATACCTCTGCCGGAAAATCTGCAGGCGTGTATTGAGGGCATGAGTTTTTCCGAGACGGCGGCATATTTCAAGGAGCGTTTTTCCCTGCCGGACGATTCGGAGACCATCATGGCAGACTGGAACCGCATGGCTTGGGACAAGTACGCAAATGAAGTACCCGTCAAGGAGGGCGTCAGGGATCTGCTTTCCTACTGTATGGAACACGGCATCAAGGCAGGGATCGCCACAAGCAATTCCCGGACGCTTGTGGAAAACGTAGTGCGGGCGCATCAGATGGAATCCTGCTTTGGCTGCATCATGACGGGGTGCGAGGTTGCGAAGGGTAAACCCGCGCCGGACATTTATCTGGCTGTTGCGAAAGAACTTGCCGTCAAGCCGGAAAACTGTCTTGTATTTGAGGATATCATACCGGGCATTCAGGCGGGTAAGGCGGCCGGTATGAAAGTCTGCGCCGTCTATGACGAATATTCGAAACATCAGGATGGCGAGAAGCATCGACTGGCGGATTATTACACCTATGGCTTTCGGGAATTGATAGAGGAAGGCGTGCTGTCATGAAGCGGATTTTTCTGATTGTATACGCCATTGTCATTACGGCGGTCACTGTAGGGTTTCTCCGCATTAATTGTGTCACAGCAGAGCTGTGACATGGCGGTCAGAAGGAGGAGAAAATGGGATTTTTACCGATTTCCAGACAGGATATGGAAGCGCAGGGTATAGAACAGCTTGATTTCGTCTATGTGACCGGGGACGCCTATGTGGATCACCCATCCTTCGGACACGCCATTATCAGCCGGGTTTTGGAGTCTCACGGCTTTCGTGTGGGGATCATCCCCCAGCCTGACTGGAAGGACGACAGCAGCGTCATGGTTCTGGGACGTCCGAGGCTTGCCTTTCTCGTGTCGGGCGGCAATATGGATTCCATGGTAAATCACTATTTTGTCTCCGGGAAGCACAGACCGACAGACGCCTATACCCCGGGCGGAGAGCCATATAAAAGACCCGATCACGCCACGGTGGTTTACGGCAACCTGATCCGTCGTGCATACAGGGATGTGCCGGTGATTATCGGCGGTATTGAGGCAAGCCTCAGGCGGATGGCGCACTACGACTACTGGTCGGACAGCTTCAAGCGCTCGATATTGCTGGACTCCCAGGCGGACCTGATTTCCTACGGCATGGGGGAGAAATCCATTGTGGAGATTGCGGAGGCTCTGGACAGCGGCATTGCGGTGAAGGATATTTCCTTTATTCCGGGAACCGTCTATAAAACAAAAGATATAAGCGGCATTTATGAACCTGTAAAACTGCCTTCCTATGAGGAAATGAAAGCGCATCCGAAGATGTATGCCGAAAGTTTTCAGGTCCAGTACCAAAATACCGACCCCTTTACCGGGAAAACACTGGTTGAGCCTTATCCAAACGGCGTCTATGTGGTACAGAACCCGCCGCAGCCGCCGCTTGCGACAGAGGAGATGGACGCCGTCTATGATCTCCCTTATATGCGCACCTACCATCCCTCCTACGAGGAGGCGGGAGGCGTGCCTGCTATTTCGGAGATCAAGTTCTCGCTTGTCAGCAACAGAGGGTGCTTTGGCGGGTGCAATTTCTGTGCGCTGACCTTTCATCAGGGCAGAACGGTACAGGTCAGAAGCCACGAATCCATCTTGCGGGAAGCACAGCTGATGATAGGAGAGCCGGATTTTAAGGGCTACATCCACGACGTGGGCGGTCCCACCGCCAATTTCCGTCAGCCTTCCTGCCAGAAACAGATGACACAGGGCGTCTGCAAAAACAGGCAGTGTCTTTTTCCGAAACCCTGTCCCAATCTGGAAGTGGATCATTCCGATTATCTGTCCCTCCTTCGCAGACTGCGGACGCTGCCCGGCGTAAAAAAAGTCTTTATCCGCTCCGGCATCCGTTTTGATTACCTGATGGCGGACCCGGACGATTCTTTTTTCAAGGAACTGGTGGAGCACCATGTCAGCGGACAGCTTAAAGTAGCACCGGAACATATCTCGGACAGGGTACTACAGTATCTCGGGAAGCCGCGGAAAGAAGTCTACGAAAAGTTTGTCAAAAAATACAACAGGATCAACGAATCTCTTGGGAAGAAACAGTTCCTTGTGCCGTATCTCATGTCCTCCCACCCCGGCTCCACGCTGAAAGAGGCGATTGAGCTGGCGGAGTATCTGCGGGACCTTGGGTATATGCCGGAGCAGGTACAGGATTTTTATCCGACGCCATCCACGGTGTCCACGGTCATGTATTATACGGGCATTGATCCGCGGGACGGCAAAAAGGTGTATGTCTGCCGCAATCCCCATGAAAAGGCGATGCAGCGGGCGCTGATCCAGTATCGGAATCCCAACAATTACGAGCTGGTCCGGGAAGCTCTCATAAAGGGCGGAAGGGAGGACCTGATCGGTTTTGACAAAAATTGCCTGATACGGCCGCGGAAAACCGGCTCTGACTATAAAAAAGCGGGAGAGAGCCGTAAAAGCTGCCCGAAACCTGATGCCCGCAGGAAAAAGACGATCCGAAATGTGCATAAAAAGAAAAAATAAGTCAAAAAACGTCCCGCAGACTGTGAATCATCTGCGGGACGAAGCTATTTTATAAAAATGTTTAGACGGTCTGCCCCTTTCCGATATAAACAGGGAAGGTATCGGTTCCCTTCATCTCTTTCCCGGCCGAGATCCTGACGTCCTTGTCCGTGATGAGATATTCAATGTTTGCGCCCGCTTCAACGACAGTGTCCTGCATCAGAATACAGTTTTTCACAGTCGCGCCCTTGGCAATCTTGACGCCACGGAAGATCACGCTGTTTTCCACTTCCCCTTCTATGATACACCCGGAAGCTACCATCACATTCTGTACCTTAGACCCGTTGATATAGTGGGTCGGATGATCCCCCCTGATCTTCGTGTAGACAGGAGAGCCTGAGAAAAGCGAATCCAGATTGTAATCATCCAGAAGCTTCATGTTCTCGTCGAAGTAGCTCTTCATGTCCGAGATGAATCCTACATATCCGGTATATTTGTAGCCCCTCACGTTCAGCTTGTTGATCTGCGGCATCAGCACATCGCGCATAAAGAATTCCTGTCCGCGCAGCAGTGCGTTATCCACCATCTCCACCAGAAGCTCACGGTTGATGATGAAAATATTCATGGAGAGATTTTTGATGCCGTCCTCCTTGGAATTGATGTAAATCTTTTTGAGCTGGTCGCCTTCCAGGTCAAAGGTATAGTAAAAACTTCTGCCGTCGTTCTTGGCGTTGATAAACCCGTTTGGAATCGGCTGTTCACAGTAAGCGAGCGTCATATCCGCCTCGTTCTCGATATGGGTCTGCAGCATGGCGTGAAAATCAAAATTCACCACCATATTGGTGTCTGACATAATGATATATTTTTCTTTTGAATCCCGCAGGAAATCGAGAATGTTTGCCAGCGCGCTGGCGCGTCCGACATAAGGCTTCGCCTCCTTTTCCGCGAAGGGAGGGAAGATATGTAATCCGCCGTTTTTGCGTACGAGATCCCACTCACGGCCCGAACCAAGATGGTCCATCAGCGAATGATAGTTTTTATTTACAATTACGGAAATGTTTCCTATGCCGGAATGAGTCATGCCGGATAAGATGAAGTCAATGATGCGGTAACGGCTGGCAAAGGGAATGGAAGCCATCAAACGCACATTCACCAGCTCAGGAACCAGCGCGTCGTAACTGTTCGGGAAAATGATGCCGAGTGCACTTGTATTTGATTTTACCATTGTTCTTCACCGCCTTCCATATCATTTTTAACGATTGCGTTCGGACCGACTACGGCATTTTCACCGATTGTAAGCCCTGAACCTACCGTAGCAACACCGTCCTCGCCGCCGGAGGGCATTGCGCCCACAACAGCATTTTCACAGATCGTAACGTTCTCTGCGACAATACAGTGTTTTACCACCGCGCCCGATTTGATTGTCGTGCCGCCCATGATAACGGCATCCTCGACAACCGCATCCGCGTCCACCTTTACGCCCGCGAAGAGGATGGAATGCTTCACATTTCCTTTGATGCGGCAGCCATCGGAAACCATGGTGTTCTCTACTTCTGCGCCTGCGCTGATCTTGTGTCCCGTCATGCCGACGTTGCGGCTGTGAATCTTCCAGCTCTCGTCGAAAAGGTCGATTCCGCTGCTCTCAGCGTCCAACACCTCCATGTTCGCTTCCCATAAGGAATGGATCGTCCCCACATCCTTCCAGTAACCGCTGAAATGGTATGCGTACATCTGCCTGTTGTCGCGCAGCAGATTCGGGATAATGTTATTGCCGAAGTCATTCTCAGAGTTCGGGTCAGCCTCATCCTCCTCCAGATATTTTTTCAGGATATCCCAGTTAAAGATATAGATACCCATGGAAGCCAGATTCGACTTCGGATTCTTAGGCTTCTCCTGAAATTCTGTGATTCTGTCGTTTTCATCCGCAACCATCAGGCCAAAGCGTGGAGCCTCCTCCCACGGCACTTCCATGACGGCAACGCTGAATTCGGCATTTTTCGCTTTGTGGAACTCCAGAAAATCGCTGTAATCCTGCTTGCATATCTGGTCACCGGAAAGAATAATGACATATTTCGGATCATAGCGCTCGATAAAGGATATATTCTGGTAAATCGCGTTTGCAGTTCCCTTATACCAGTCAGAACCGCCGGATTTCTGGTAGGGAGGCAGTACATGCACGCCTCCGTAAAGACGGTCGAGATCCCACGGCTGTCCGTTGCCGATATACTCGTTCAGTACAAGGGGCTGATACTGGGTCAGGATGCCTACCGTATCAATGCCTGAATTGACGCAGTTAGACAGCGGAAAATCAATAATGCGGTATTTGCCGCCGAATGGAACTGCCGGTTTTGCAAGCTTCTCCGTGAGCGTGTACAGTCGTGAACCCTGTCCGCCGGCAAGAAGCATTGCAATCATTTCTTTTGCCATATTGCTTTCCTCCTTTTTACAATCTACCAAAATTATACAACACTTTTACTAAAAATAATAGGTTTTAAATACATCTTTTGTGAATAAATAATAAAGTTTTTTTCTCTGTGGTGCTTTACTTTACCGTCAAAAAGTAATTGTTTACGGGTGACAGACAAAAGTGGTACACTAAAACATAAGCCGGGTATCGGCCCAATATGCAATCAAAAGTAAAATGGGAGAGCTGTATATGAATATTGCCATTATAACAGGCGCATCCTCCGGCATGGGGATGGAATTTGCAAGACAGCTGGACGGCTGTCTTGGCAGAACTGATGAGATATGGTTTCTTGCCAGAACCAAGGCGCCCATGGAGCAGCTTGCGGCGTCCATGAGGATTAAAACGCGTGTCATATCCATTGATCTGACGGATGAGACCGCATTAAAACAGTTTGAGGAAGTACTGGCCATCCAAAATCCGAAAATCACAGTGCTGGTAAACTGCGCGGGAGTCGGGGTCCATCGGCCTTTTGCCAGACAGAGCAGGGAGGAGATAGAGTCCACGATACAGCTGAACATTGTTGCCCTGACCCGCATGACTATGCTGTGCCTTCCTTATATGCGTAAAGGCAGCAAGCTCATACAGGTTTCGTCGGGGGCAGCCTTTGTTCCCCAGGCGGCGTTTGCGGTCTACGCGGCTTCAAAGGCCTACGTGTATTCCCTGAGCCGGGCGCTGGAGCAGGAGCTTAAAGCGAAGGGTATCACGGTTACAGCCGTCTGTCCCGGGCCTGTCAACACGCCTTTTCTTGCCAGCGCTTACGGGGATGTCTCCAAAATGAACCCGTTTAAAAAGTTTACCATGGTAAAAACTTCCTGTGTGGTGCAAAAAGCGCTCGATGACTGCAGAATCGGAAAAAGCGTTTCTCTCTGCGGCCTTCCCATTAAGCTTCTGTACCTGTCAACCCAGAGCGTACAGAATATTCTCCTCAAATGTTTCCGTCCGCCGGCGGATCCCGCTGCCATCGGCGGGCGAAAAAAATAATGGATACTCAATGATAAGGAATGGATAAATACGATGAAAAAAATACTTGTGCCAAAAGGCGCATTCGGCTATCTGAAAAATCGAAAAAAATATACAGCACTCCGCACCCTGATTTTCTTTCTGATTTCCGGCGGTCTTTACGCTCTCGGTGTACTGACCACAGGCAGCAATAAAAACCTGCTCACCATCGTTGCCATATTAGGCTGTCTGCCCGCCTGTAAGAGCGCAGTGAACTTCATTCTTTTTCTGAGGGCAGAGGGATGCAGCGATGCGCTGCATGACAAGCTGGTTTCTTATGAGGATCATGTGCTGACTGTCTTTTACGATATGTATTTTACTTCCTACCAGAAGAATTACCCCATAAGCCATATGGCATTGAAGGGCGGTATGCTCTGCGGTATGACAGAAAGTCCTGCCTGCAACTGCCGGGAGGTGGAAAAGCACCTCGGGCAGATGCTTATGCAGGAGGGGATAAAGAATGTGACGGTTAATATCTTTTCTCAGGAGGATAAGTATATTGACCGACTAAGTCGGTTGATAGAAATGCAGGCGGAAGATCACCGGGACCGGGATGGAATTATCAATCTCTTGTATGCTATTTCCATCTAGCGGCAGGTTTTCTTTTCATATGCGGTGATTGAAGGCTGCAGCTTAAAATGCCGCGGCATGTGAAAAAGCAGGCGAGGTATCATGTATCAGACAACCATTACACAGAAAGAGGCTGGGCAGCGCTTTGACAAGTATCTGCATCGGATTCTGCCAAACGCGGGCAGCGCTTTTCTCCATAAAATGCTCAGGAAAAAGAATATTACCCTGAATGACAGGAAAGCGGATGGCAGCGAGAAGACTGCCGTGGGTGACTGTGTGAAAATTTTCTTCGCGCCAGAAACTCTCGACAAGTTTATGGGAGGGGCATCGGAGAATCAAGCCTGTCTTGACAAAAAAACAGGTGGGGCATCCGATACGGCAATCTATCAGCAGGCATACAGGACGCTCTCCGATATTCGGGTTATCTATGAAAACGACCATATCCTAATTGTGGATAAGCCAGCGGGCGTCCTGTCGCAGAAAGCAGAAAAAACGGATATTTCCCTGAACGAGTGGCTGGTCGGCTGCCTTCTTGAAAAAGGGGAGCTGTCTGAGACAGATCTTTCCTTTTATAAACCTTCCGTCTGTAACCGGCTTGACCGCAATACGAGCGGCATGGTGCTCTGCGCCAAAACCCTTCAGGGGGCACAGCTTCTTGGCGCGCTTTTAAAGGACCGAACCCTTCATAAATATTATCAGCTTTATGTAAAAGGGCATATTACAAAAGAGCGGCTGATCGAGGGGTATCTGGTCAAGGATGAGAAGAAAAACAGGGTGATGATACGGTCAGAGAAAACCGTTCCCGACTGGGACGGACGGTTGATTCAGACAAGGTATAAACCCCTCAGAATAGAGGAGGATAAGACGCTTCTTGAAGTGGAGCTGATCACGGGAAAGCCCCATCAGATCCGGGCGCATCTGGCGGGCATCGGTCATCCTCTTCTGGGGGATTACAAGTACGGGGACAGGGCATGGAATGAGAAATACCGCCGGCAGTCCGGGATAAAGTCACAGCTTTTACATGCCTATAAAGTGATTTTTCCGACGCTTGACGAACCCTTTGCAGATTTAAGCGGACGTGTCTTTATCTGTGAAGTGCCGGAAATTTTTGAACGCGTTTCGCGTTTGGTCTAAGAGAGGGAGGTAAACGGCTTTGCTTACAAAACCTGTAAATGGTTGGAGTAACTTTCAACTGGATCATACTTCTGTATATGGTCTCAGCTATTTGGATGATATCGCTTTTGCGTGGATTGACCAGGCGATACATGGGCTTGAGACAATGATGCCGTTTTGTGTGAAGGGCTTTTTGGAGCCAGACCGGTTTTTGTGTCTGGTAAGCTATTGGAACTGTCATATTATTTGTGAAGATGATGAACGGGCACCCCTGACTTCCAAAGATATAATGACTGAATACTCCCACACAAGCATGCTTCAGTTTTGTGAATATCTCTATGCGGACGTCAAAGAACATGTGGAAGAATGGAGTCGATTCGTAGATTATGGGGATAATACAGATTTCTGTTCAAAAGAGAAACAGCTCACTGAGAAGCTGGAAAAGCTGCATGAATTAATCTGCGAACGCAGGGATTGGTTTGGGGAAGACAGGTGCTTTCTTTAAAGCCAAAATCAGAACATTTGTTCTTGCTAAATTTCTGCTGCGGGAGTATAATAATATGCGAAGTACTTTGAAGCGAGGATTGCGATGGCGACATGGAACTCCCGCGGGCTGCGCGGCTCCACTTTGGAGGATCTGATCAACCGTACAAATGAAAAATATCTGGAAAACGGGCTTGCGCTGATCCAGAAGGTGCCCACGCCCATCACCCCGATCAATATCGACAAGGACAGCCGCCATATCACGCTCGCCTACTTTGACCAGAAGAGCACGGTGGACTACATCGGCGCGGTGCAGGGGATTCCCGTCTGCTTTGATGCCAAGGAATGCGCGGCTGACACCTTCGCGCTTCAGAATATCCATGAGCATCAGGTGGAATTTATGGGACAGTTCGAGAAGCAGAAAGGGATCGCGTTCTTTCTAATTTATTATTCCCACAAGGATCTCTTTTATTATCTGCCCTATGAAATGCTGCGCTATTTCTGGGACCGGGCGAAGGAGGGCGGACGCAAGAGTTTCCGCTTTGACGAGCTAAACCCGGAATATGTGCTGCCGAAAAAACACGGGATTCTCGTGCCGTATCTGGATATGATCCAGAAGGATCTGGAGGATCGGATAGAATAGTGATGAGCATGCTCATCCGCGGATTTTGAGTCACAGGGAGGAAACGGGATATGAGTAAGGGTTTGGAACAATACAAAGCGTTTATAGACGGACTGGCTGAGAGGAAGGACGCTGTGGAAGCAGCGTGGATCAGTGGAACCGGCTATCCGCAGACCGAGGACAACAGGGAAGTCAACCAGCTTCTCGGTTCTTTGACGCCGGAACAAAAAGAGGTCGTGGCGGGCATGATTCAAAGTGCAAGAATAGGCGGCATTCACGATACCCTCGCCTATATCAATGAGAGGATGGACTGCGACGGGCTGGTGTTAAGTCAAGATGGAGAGGACTATCCGTATGACCATTTTGACAGTATGCATTTTGACTTCATTTGCAGATGCGAGGGCGACGAGTGGCCGGAATAAGGTAAAAACATGGAGATAAACGGTAAGAGATTTACTGATTGACAAACTGCAGAAAACAGCGTATAGTGTAATGAGTTTGGCTTGCTAATGAATTAGCGAATTAGCACTTTAAATCAGTAAAGTGATGCGCCTGTATCGAAAGATTAGGACGGCAAAATATCGGCAGGAAACGAGGGACATATGAGTAAAAAGTTAGTACATACGCCGGAGGGCGTGCGGGATATTTACGGGGAGGAGAAGGCGAAGAAGACGGTGGTGGAGCGTCTTCTGCATGAAAAGATCACGGGCTACGGCTACCGGGACATCCAGACCCCGACCTTTGAATTTTTCGACGTATTTTCCAAGGAAGTGGGGACGACGCCGTCCAGAGAGCTTTATAAGTTCTTTGACAAGGAGGGAAACACGCTTGTCCTGCGCCCGGACTTTACGCCGTCCATCGCAAGGTGCGCCGCCAAGTATTTTATGGACGAGGACGTGCCGATCCGATTCTGCTATCAGGGAAACACCTTTACCAACACCTCGCAGCTGCAGGGCAAGCTTAAGGAAGTAACCCAGATGGGGGCGGAGTTGATCGGTGATCCCTCCGTGCAGGCGGACGCGGAGATGATCGCCATGACGATAGAGGCGCTCTATCACGCAGGGCTGTCCGATTTCCAGCTGAGCATCGGCAATCTGGAATATTTCAAAGGCATCTGCGCGGAGGCGGGGCTTGACGAGGAGACGGAGCTGGAGCTTCGGGAGTTTATTTCCGGCAAAAACTATTTCGGCGCGGAAGAACTGCTCGACCGCGTCGGCGTACATAAAAAGGATAAGGAACTGCTCCTTAAAGTGGGCGACCTGTTCGGGACGGTCTCCATTCTGGAAGATGCGAAAAAGGCGGTCTTCAACAAGCGGTCGAGGCACGCCATCGAGCGGCTTGAGAAGGTTTATCAGACGCTTGTCGATTACGGGGTGGAAAAGTATGTTTCCTTTGACCTTGGGATGCTCAGCAAGTATAATTACTATACGGGCATCATTTTCAAGGGCTACACCTACGGCGTGGGCGACGCGATTGTGAAAGGCGGGCGTTACGACAGCCTGCTCGGACGATTCGGCAAAGAAGCCGCCGCCATCGGCTTTGTGATTGTGGTAGACGACCTTCTTGCCGCCATGGGACGGCAGAACGTGATCATTTCGGGAATAGAGGAGCCTGTGAAACTCTATTATACGGAAGAAACTTTTAAGGAAAAGCTGATGGAGGCTAAGCATATGCGGTCGTCCGGGAAGAAAGTGGAGTTACTTCCCCAGAGTGAGAAGTAATTTTAAAGTTAAGAGAAAAGAGAGCGTACTTGAAAATGAGTGAGGAAAGATATCTGACATTCGCCCTTGGGAAAGGGCGTCTCGCCAATAAAACAATGGAACTTCTGGAAAAAGTCGGCATCACCTGCGAGGAGATGAAGGATAAGGATTCCCGCAAGCTGATTTTTGTGAACGAGGAGCTGAAACTGAAATTTTTCCTGTCGAAGGGGCCGGATGTGCCTACCTATGTGGAATATGGGGCGGCTGATATCGGCGTGGTCGGCAAGGATACGATCTTAGAGGAAAACAGGAGAGTGTACGAGGTGCTAGACCTTGGGTACGGCAAATGCCGGATGTGTGTCTGCGGTCCAAAGAGCGCGAAAGAACTTTTAAAACACCATGAGATGATACGGGTGGCAAGCAAATATCCCAATATCGCCAAAGATTATTTTTACAATAAAAAGCACCAGACCGTGGATATCATCAAGCTGAACGGCTCCGTAGAATTGGGACCGATTGTAAAGCTTGCCGACGTGATTGTGGATATTGTGGAGACCGGGTCCACGCTTAAGGAAAACGGGCTGGAAGTGCTGGAGGAAATCTGCCCGCTGTCCGCGAGAATGATTGTGAATCAGGTCAGTATGCAGATGGAGCCGGAGCGGATCAAGAAGCTAATCGCGGATCTGAAGAGCCATCTGTAACCTGTGTCGGACAGTATTAAATCCGGGTTGGTGCAGATTTGCACCGGCCGGATGCATGTTTGAGCGGGTTTTTTAAAGGCACCATAAATTTATCTTCGGAAGGATGACAACAATGGAGAATGACAGAAAGGGGTTTGACATGAAAGAATTTAAGGGGATTATTATCGCATTGATCGCAGGGGCGTGCGCCATCGCATGCGTCACCATTTTTTCTCAAAATATTGTAAACTACAAGAAAACATCCGGCAGCGAGGGGCTGTCGGCCACCGGCTCCGCCAACTGCGACTTTGAGGCGGACTTAATCGTCTGGCGGGGCAGTTTTTCCGGGCAGGGAGCCACCACGCAGGATGCGTACCGTTCCATAAAAAAGGACGCGGAGCTTGTCCGTAAATATCTGGTGGACAGCGGCGTGAAGGAGGAGGAGATGGTATTCAGTTCCGTTACCATTAACGCCCGCTGGGAGTCCGAGTACAATGAGAACGGTGATCGGATACGGGATTATATCGACGGTTACGACCTTTACCAGAATGTGTCGATCACTTCCACGGACATTGATAAGATCGAGAGCATTTCCCGGGATATCTCCGGGCTGATCGAGTCGGGCGTGCAGTTTGCCTCCGAGGAGCCGGAGTATTACTATACCAAGCTGGATGAATTAAAGCTTGACCTGATCAAGGAGGCGACGGAGAATGCGAAAAACAGGATTGACCTGATGGCGCAGGGAACCGGCGCAAACGTAGGAGAGCTCTTGAACGCAAATCTTGGCGTGTTCCAGATTACCGCGCAGAACAGTAATACGGAATACAGCTACGGCGGCTACTTTGACACCAGTTCAAGGAAAAAGACGGCGTCCATCACGGTTCGCTTAAACTACAGCATTGTAAACTGAGGGAGAAACACAAAATTATGAAAACAGTTCGATTGACCAAGGATTCACAGAGGGATCTTCTCGACAGCCTTTTAAAGAGGAGTCCCAACAATTACGGGCAGTATGAGTCCGTAGTGGCGGATATCATAGCAAATGTCCGTGAAAAAGGCGATAAGGCAATCTTTGACTATACGAGTCAATTTGATAAATGGAACTGCACCGCGGACAATATCCGTGTGACGGAGGCGGAGATTGAGAAAGCCTGTGCGGAAGCGGACGCCGATTTTGTCACCGTGATGGAAAAATCGGCGGCAAATATCCGCGCATTTCATCAAAAACAGCTTCGAAACAGCTGGATTGACACCAGGCCGGACGGTTCCCTTCTGGGACAGCGGATTCTGCCCATCGCCGTTTCCGGGGTTTATGTACCGGGCGGCAAGGCAGCTTATCCAAGCAGCGTTTTAATGAATGTCATTCCCGCCAAGGTTGCGGGCGTGGAACGTATCATTATGACGACTCCCGCCGGCGCGGACGGCAGGGTCAATCCCGGCACACTGGTTGCCGCCAAGATTGCCGGTGTAGACGAAATCTATAAGGTAGGCGGCGCACAGGCGATTGCGGCGATGGCTTTCGGTACGGAAAGCATTCCGAAAGTGGACAAGATCACGGGACCCGGCAATATTTTTGTGGCGCTGGCGAAAAAGGCATGTTTCGGCTATGTCAGCATTGACTCCATCGCGGGACCGAGTGAGATCCTTGTGATCGCGGATGGGACCGCAAATCCCCGCTATGTGGCTGCGGATCTGCTCTCACAGGCAGAGCATGACGAACTGGCGAGCGCGATACTGATCACCACAGACGAGGGCGTGGCAAAAGAGGTGGAAAAGCAGATCGAAGGCTTTTTGCAGGAGCTGTCCCGGGCGGATATCATCAAAAAATCGCTGGACAATTATGGCTATATCCTGCTTGCGGACACCATGGACAGCGCGGTGGAGGCGGCCAACGCCATTGCCTCGGAACACTTGGAAATCCTGACGAAAGACCCCTATCAGGTGATGACGAAGATCAGAAACGCCGGCGCGATTTTCCTCGGGGAATATTCCTCGGAGCCTTTGGGAGACTACTATGCGGGACCGAACCATATTTTGCCAACAAACGGCACGGCGCGGTTTTTCTCCCCCTTAAATGTGGACGATTTTATGAAAAAGACCAGTCTGATCTCTTATTCGCGGGAAGCTTTGGAACAGGCGCATAAGGATATTGAACTGTTTGCCGAGAAGGAAGGGCTTACCGCCCACGCGAACTCGGTACGGGTGCGGTTTTCATAATGCGAAAAGTACTTCTAATGCTCAGCAGCAGAGGCTGCATCGCTAAGAAGTACTAAGTTTCGCATAAGAGAATGCCTGAAAAACGGCATTCTCCGCACGAATGAGTAAGATTTTCAAATAAAAGAGGAGGGTATATGTCCAGAACAGCGACGATAGAACGGAACACAAAGGAAACACAGATCAAGGCGTCCCTCACTTTGGACGGCGCGGGGAAAAGCGACGTGCAGACCGGCATTGGTTTCTTCGACCATATGCTGGAAGGGTTCTCCAGACATGGATTTTTTGATTTGACTATGCGGGTCAACGGCGATCTCCATGTGGACGGGCATCACACGGTGGAGGATGCGGGCATTGTGCTCGGCACGGCGATCAAAGAGGCTCTGGGAGATAAGGCTGGCATCAGACGCTATGGCTCCTTTATCCTGCCTATGGATGAATCCCTCTGCCTGTGCGCGGTGGATCTGTGCGGCAGACCGTATTTCGTGTTCGACTGCGATTTCCCGACAGAGCGGGTGGGAGAGCTTGACACGGAGCTTGTGCGGGAGTTTTTTTATGCGGTCAGCTACAGCGCGGGCATGAACCTGCACCTTAAAATGCTGAGCGGCGGGAACGCCCACCATATGATCGAGGCGATGTTCAAAGCGTTCGGCAAGGCGTTAGACGAGGCGTGTTCCTATGACCCGCGGGTAAAGGGCGTCCTCAGCACCAAGGGCGCACTGGCATAGAGTGCCTGAAATACGGCATTCTCCGTATGAATTTGTACATGATAAGATAAGAAAGGGCAACGGTGGTATGGCTTACAAAAAATTTATCCCCTGCATTTATTTATATAAAGGAGACGCGGTCAAGGGCTTTTCCGACAGCACGATCATCGACACGAACCCGGTGGCGCTGGCGAAATTCTACAGCGATAACAACGCGGACGAGCTGATCGTATACGACATGTCAGAGGGCGACGCCGCCCACGAGGAAGCGCTCGATATCATTAAATTGATCTGCAGCGAGGCGGAGATTCCCGTGATTGGCGCTGGAAACGTAAAGCGCGTGGAGGATATCAAGAAGCTGCTCTATGCCGGCTGTAAGAAGGCGGCGCTCAATTATTCCAAGCCGGGCAACATTGAAATCACCGCCGAAGTATCGAAACGGTTCGGAAAAGAAAAGATCGTGGCGTGTGTGACGGAGGCTGACAGCATCACGAGAAACGAAACCCTCATTGACGAGTATATCTCGGAGATCATTCTCGTAAAGGAAACCTGCCTGAAAGAGTCCATCTCGATCTCCCGTTTCCCCATGATTGCTTCTGTGCCGGAAGTATCCCTGGACAAGATTCTGGAGCTTTTGTCCAACGATAACATCTGTGGCATTTCGGGCTACGCCATCAATGAAAACGCCAAGGAACTACTGGCTGTCAAGGCGCTGTGCCAGAATAACGATATCACCGTAAATACCTTTGAGCCGGCGATCCCGTGGGAGGACTTTAAGCTGAACAGCGACGGGCATGTGACCGTGGTCGTGCAGGATTATAAGACCGACGAAGTGCTGATGGTTGCCTATATGAACGAGGAAGCGTACAATACGACGCTGAAAACAGGCAAAATGACCTATTACAGCAGAAGCCGGGAGGAGCTCTGGGTGAAAGGCGAGACGAGCGGTCATTTCCAGTATGTGAAATCCCTCACGGCGGACTGCGACAAGGATACCATCCTCGCCAAGGTTTCCCAGATCGGCGCGGCGTGCCATACCGGCTCCCGTTCCTGCTTTTTCAACGAGATCATGGCGAAAGAGTACGAGGAGACAAACCCCCTCAAGGTGTTTGAGCAGGTGTTCGATGTGATCAAGGACAGAAAAATTCATCCCAAGGAAGGCTCCTACACAAACTATCTCTTTGACAAGGGCGTTGACAAGATCCTGAAGAAGCTGGGGGAGGAGGCGACGGAGATCGTCATTGCCGCCAAAAATCCCAACGCCAACGAAATCAAGTACGAAATTTCGGACTTTTTATATCACATGATGGTGCTGATGGCGGAGAAGAATATCACCTGGGAGGAGATTACTGCGGAGCTGGCGCAGAGATAGCTTTATAATTTGTGTCAAAGATGGCGGCAGATGTTTTTGTGAAACCCATTGTGAACAAACTAAACAGAAGTGAAGTGACGGAACGCATCGAGAAGATAAGCGAGGGACTGGGCAGTGATGAGGAAGTGAATGTCTGGATTGAGGAGATTGCAGAAAGCGTTCCCAACCGTCAGGTAATAGAGACAATTATGGCGGGGAACGGTGTGAGCGCAGCGGAGATCGTTGACAGATTATATAAGGCTGATGTGATCTGCCTGTGATGTCTTTTGAAGACAATAGGAACGCGGCTTTTGGGAGGCGCGTTCTTTTTTTGCGTAATTTGGCATAAAATGTAGGGACAAAACGGAACATTTTCAGTGAAGCGCAGTACGCATTGCGCAGAACGAAGAAAGGAACTCATAAATGACAGAAAAGAAAGTGACGCCGGAGAAACGGATGGAGCTGGCAAGACATATCAGGGAGGAAAATCTGGGAAACCGCCTGAAACTCAGACAGCGGGAGCATATCCTTTACGGGAAGGAAAGTCCTATGCCCCTCTACGACAAGGGGCTGCTCGCCAGGGACGAAGGCCTTCCCGGCTATGGAAACGGGGAAAATGAGGGGATTCCGGGCAATGCCACAGGCGGTTTTAAGTATCGGATGGCGCTCTCCGTACTTCTTTTTGTGGGTTTTCTGCTCTGCGACACAAAGGACAGCAAGATCCTGTCGTACAGCACAGGCGACGTCTACGATATGATCGTGGCGGACAGCTTCCATCTGTACGACGGCGGCGAGAATGCCGTGATGGAGGAGCTTGCGGATTTATTTCAATAAAAGACTGCATTTTCTATAAGGGAAAAGATACATAAACCGGGCAGCGAAGTTTTAACAAAATATAATGACATTGCCTGTGCGTTTGTGGTAGTATAAGGACGTTAACAATTACAATTCATCGAGTAAAAGGCTGCAAAACGCGATGATAACAGCAGACGAAAGCGGAAGGAGAACATACAGATGCGCGTTTATAAAATTCCCCTGAAATACAGACCGGGCGAATTTGCCTTTCACGAAATGGACACTGACGAGGGCAACTGTCTGACACTTGATTACGATAACGAGCATCAGCTCCTCACATACAACGTGCCGCTGTACGGCGGCGAGGCAAGGCTGTACACAGTTCCCCGGGAGCTGATGCCCGAAGCGCTCACGGCAGTGTATGACAACAGCGGCGATTTTCCCATAGAAAACAGGCTGGCGCTTGAGAGTGAAGCGCTCGGCGTCATGCTGATGTGCGCCGACGGTCTCCTTAGAAACAGGCTGTTTGAAAAGGCGGTGGAAACCTTCGCTGAGCGGGTCAAAAGCAAAGTTCTCAAAAAAAGTAAAACCACCGAAGATTTTCAATTTATAGTGGAAGAATACGATTAGATTCGTCTGATATACTTACTACAAAAAGGCAAGGTACATTTTTATGAGAAAATTAGCGCTGCGCGACGATATATTGATGCAGGTGGAAAAACCCGCCCGCTATATCGGAAACGAATACAATTCCGTCATAAAGGACAGGGAAAACATTGCCCTGCGTTTTGCCATGTGCTTTCCCGACGTCTACGAGATCGGCATGTCCCATCTGGGCATCCAGATTCTTTACAGCATGTTCAACGAATGGGAGGACGTCTGGTGCGAGCGCGTCTATTCCCCTTGGGCGGATCTGGATCAGATCATGCGAAAGGAGTCCATCCCCCTGTTTTGCCTGGAGTCCCAGGAACCCGTAAAGAATATGGATTTTCTTGGCATCACCATCCAGTATGAGATGTGTTACACCAATATTTTACAGGTGCTGGAGCTTTCCCGGATCCCGCTTCTGTCAAAGGATCGCGGGGAGGACATACCCCTTGTGATCGGCGGCGGTCCCTGCGTCTATAACCCGGAGCCAATCGCTGATTTCTTTGACCTGTTTTATATCGGGGAGGGGGAAACCCAGTACCGCCCGCTGTTTGACTGGTATCTGGAAAACAAAAAAAACGGCGGTACGAGGGAGGAGTTCCTGCACGGCGCGGCAAAAATTCCCGGTATTTACGTGCCGCAGTTTTATGAAGAACGGTACAATGCGGACGGCACAATCGCGGGACGGCGGAAAAAATACGAAGATATCCCCGACGTGATCGTAAAAGAGATCGTAACGGATGTGACGGATGCCTATTACCCGTTAAAACCCGTCGTGCCCTTTATCAAGGTGACGCAGGACCGGGTCGTTCTGGAAATCCAGCGCGGCTGTATCAGAGGCTGCCGCTTCTGTCAGGCAGGCCAGATTTACCGCCCTGTGCGGGAGCGGGACGTGGACAGGCTGAAGTCGTATGCCGTGGAAATGTTAAAAAACACGGGTCATGAGGAAGTTTCCCTAAGCTCCTTAAGTTCCAGCGATTATACAAGGCTCAATGAGCTTCTGGACTTCCTGATCGAGGAGTGCGGACAAAAGCACGTCAATATTTCCCTGCCCTCCCTGCGCATCGACGCCTTTTCCCTCGACGTGATGAGCAAGGTGCAGGACGTGAAAAAGAGCAGCCTGACCTTTGCGCCGGAGGCGGGCAGCCAGCGGCTGCGGGACGTCATCAACAAAGGGCTGACGGAGGAGGACATCCTAAACGGCGCCACACTTGCCTTTGAGGGCGGCTGGACGCGGGTGAAACTGTATTTTATGCTGGGGCTCCCAACGGAGACGGAGGAAGATATTCTCGGGATCGGCGACCTCTCCAACAAGATTGCGGCCGCCTTCTTTGAGGCAGTGCCGAAGGACCGGCGGGTAAACGGCAAAGTGCAGATCGTCACCAGCACTTCCTTCTTTATCCCCAAGCCTTTCACACCGTTCCAGTGGGCGCCCATGTGCACCAAGGAGGAATTTCTTGACAAGGCGCACCTGACGAAGAAGGGCATTATGAGCCAGCTAAACCAGAAGAGCATCAAATACAACTGGCATGAGGCGGATGTGAGCGTCCTGGAGGGCGTCTTTGCCAGAGGAGACCGCCGTGTGTCCAAAGTCATCCTCCGCGCCTATGAAAAGGGCTGTATGTTTGATTCATGGAGCGAGTATTTCCACAACGACCTGTGGCTTGAAAGTTTCAATGAGTGTAACGTGGATATCGGTTTTTATACGACAAGGCAGCGTATGGACGACGAAGTCTTCCCGTGGGATTTCATAGACTGCGGCGTGACAAGGGAATTTCTGCTGCGGGAGTGGAAAAAGGCAAAAGACCAGACAGTTTCCCCCAACTGTAAGGTTCAGTGCCAGGGCTGCGGGGCGAATCGGTTCGGGGTGGGGATCTGCCATGTTTAAATGCTTTCAGCGCAAAAAGAATGAACAGTTTCTGTCATACATGGAGAACTTTGTTTTGCCGGAATGTAAAAAAGGAAGCCTCCGTTTTTTTGACGACGCACAAAGAGTTTTTATTCTCTGTTCCGACAGGCAGATGCAAATTGACATCGCCACAGCCAATGAACGACTGCTTCATGACATTTCCGTCAAATATTTATTATGGCTATCGGGAAATTTCAGAAAATGGCACGACGATTATTATTCCTGCACGTATTGCGACACTTTGAGCTGCATACCGAACCTGCCTGTATACAGAAAAAGATACGCCCACTTAACGGACGGGCAGTACCATGCCACATTAAAACTCGGGACCTTTTCAAGCAACGGCTACTATCGCCAGCAATGTATGGAGCAGTTGTGGGATGTGGAAGGCTCCCTTCCTTATCTGATTCTTCGGATGAACGACTGGGTGGCGAAGATTCGCGAGAAGGCCTATGAACTTTCCGCGCAGAGGATGCAGACATGCGGTCTGTATGAGTTTTTCCAGTCGCTGCCGATGCTTGAAAGAGTGAAAAACGCCCGCCGCCGGGACCATGCCCGTATTCACTCGCTGGAATGTCAGATGCAGATGCTGATCCGGCAGAAATTTCAGACGCTGCCGGATGAGACGCTCGATAGCATTCACACATATGAAATCCAGATCAAAAACGCAATCTACCGTTTTATCAACAGAAATCAAGTGTTGGACAGGGAACGGATGGAGCGGCTTCTTGCCGCAGAACGGACAGGCTATGGGCAGATGCTCCTTATTCTGGCGATTTTTCGTCACTGTGGTTATGACTCTCAGTATGCTGAGAAATATCTTCATGCAAAAAGCGCTGTCGTGCGGTATCATACGCTGGTCTTTCGTTACGAGAAGGAGCACGCCGCATGGGACGGACTGCAGACAATGCTGTTGGACCCTTCCCGGAGGATTCGCGACTATGCGGGTTATATTCTGAAAAAGTGTACGGATATTGATATCCTGTCGTTCTACCTGAAAGAACTTGACCGAAACATATCAAAAATCGCATTGTCCGGCATCGGAGAAAATGGCACAAAAGCGCACGTGCCATTGATCGTCCCTTATCTGCATGATACGCGTGAAACAATCTGCAAAGCGGCGCTTTGCGCATACGGAAAGCTTGCCGGGACAGACGGGGAGGACGTTTATTGGACATTCCTGTTTGATACACGACAGGTTCTTGCAAGACAGGCTTACCGTTTCGTCAGAAAGTATGACATTTCATACGGCGCACCGCGGTTGTATGAGGCTTATACGCAAAACCGCTCCTCCTTTGTCGCTGATTATTTGCTGCGGCTGCTTTTGAACGAGCCCTTCTGGAAACGGCTGCCCTATCTGCTGACGCTCTGCTGCGAAGGGGAACTTACCAAGTTCCAACAGCAGACAGTCACCGCGGGAATCTGCTGCGGATACATGTATGGGAACGTATCCGTACAACAGGCCGAAGTGATCCGCGGACTTTTAACACAGTGCGAAGACAAAATTCCGGCATCCATCAGAAAAGGGATTTTGTTTGACCTGGAACATATTACAAGAAAGTAGAATGAGGTACCCGCATGAAAGTCAGAATCAAATTCGCCAAATACGGCGCCATGAAATTTATCGGACATCTCGACATGATGCGCTTTTTCCAAAAAGCAGTCAGACGGGCGGAAATTGACGTGAAATATTCGGAAGGGTTCAGCCCCCATCAGATTATGTCCTTCGCCGCGCCGCTAGGCGTGGGAATCGAGAGCCGGGGAGAGTACATGGATCTGGAAGTTTTGTCCATGTCTGCGCCGGAGGACATGAAAGACGCGCTGAACCGGGTTATGGTGGAGGGCGTGGAAGTACTTGCCGTAAACGTCCTGCCGGACCAGACGAAAAACGCCATGGCAAGCGTGGCAGCGGCTTCCTACTGCCTGCAGATGAAGGAGGGCGGGTTCCCCGTTGACGACCTGTCAGGAAAAATCAGACAGTTTTACGAGCAGGACCACATTCCTTACACAAAAGAAACGAAAAAAAGCGTAATAGAGCTGGACTTAAAGCAGGGCATCTATGAAATCGGCGCGCAGGACGGCGCGATCCACATGCTGGTGGATGCCAGCAGCGGCGGCAACATCAAACCGACGGTGGTTTTTGAAAAGCTCTGCGCCTTTGCGGGCTGTGACATATCTGCCTCCGACATACAGGTGACGAGACTGGAGACCTACACCAATCTTGCAAAAGAGGGAGAGCCAAGACAGCTCGTGCCGCTTCTTTTACAAAATTAAAAAAATTTAAAAATTCCCCTTGACCTTCCACCTTGTGGAAGCCTTATTCTGTCCGTAGCAGGAGAAAACCGAAGGCGGGCATTCTCCGCACTGGTTTGAGATTCCGCAGAGCGAAATCATGGAGGTTAACATGAAAATCAACGAAGTGGAACAGCAGGTAGACATCACGAAGAAAAATATCCGTTTCTATGAACAGCAAGGGCTCTTAAGTCCGAAACGCAATATGGAAAACGGATATCGCGACTATTCTGAGAGAGATGTCACCGAACTGAAGAAAATCAAGATGCTTCGCAAGCTTTCCCTTCCCATCGAAGAGATCAGAAGGATACAGAAGGGCGATCTGCTTCTTGCAGACGCATTGCAAAGACAGGTCATCCTATTAGAGAGGGAAAGAGCCAGCCTGGAGGAGACCACCCGTCTGTGCCGGCTTCTGAGCGAAGAAGCATGCCAGTATACCGCCTTTTCTCCTGACCAATACTTAGAAAGGATGGTAGTAATGGAACAGGAAGGCACAAAATTCTTAAATGTAAACAGACACGACATTCTGCAGAAGAAGCTGGCGCCCATGATTTTCAGCGGCCTGGTTATTTTGCTGATGATTGGGATCATTGCCTTTACAATCTGGGCATATCTGGCTGACGGCATGCCCTTGCTCGCAGCGGGACTGTTTATTCTGGTTCCTGTTGTTATGATCCTGGCGATTGTTGCCGTGCTGTTACAGAGAATGAAGGAGATTGAAGGAGGAGAAGAGGATGCTGCTCGTAAATACTGATTTTATCACAGGAAAAGAATTGGAAACATTGGGAATCGTCAAGGGGAACGTCGTCCAGTGCAGAAACGTAGGACGCGATTTCATGGCAGGCATCAAAACTTTGGTAGGCGGGGAATTAAAAGAATACACGGAAATGCTCAACCAGGCAAGACAGATCGCGATCAAGCGCATGGTTGACGAGGCAGAGTCACTTGGTGCGGACGCTATCATCAACATCCGCTATGCGTCGTCCTCCATCATGCAGGGCGCGGCGGAGGTGATCGCCTACGGGACGGCGGTGAAATACAGACTTTGAATCGCTCCGTTTTTCCATGAAACGCATTGACAACACGCAAGGGCTATGGCAACATAGTCCTTGAACTGTTTTACAGAAGAATGATTTGTTGAAATAGAGATAATTTGTTATAATATACGCGATAACAGTGTAAACCGAAAGGGGATTATTCCTTCCATGGTCTCAGACGGCAAGCTTCTCATTCTGAAACTGCATGACAGACGCCTCAGTCTCCTTATAAACGGCAATCAGATCCTTTCCGTCCGCGCGCAGCAGGATACGGCAATTAGCGTAGGCGATATCTATATCGGGAAAGTGCAAAACATCTCCCGGAACATCAATGCCGCTTTCGTCGATTTGGGCAATAAATACCTGACATTTCTTCCAATCACCGACGCCGCCTCCGCATTTGTGTTAAACCGCAGGCCGGACGGCAGCTTAAAGGCAGGCGACGAACTGTTGGTTCAAGTCACAAAAGAACCGATGAAGACAAAGCTTGCCGGTGTGACTACCAGACTTTCCCTGCCGGGGCAGTACGCGGTGGTTGGCATAAAGACGGGTGGCGCAAAGGGCTCCTTGCAGGTTTCCGCCAAGCTGGATGCCGCAAAACAGGCGTATTTTCGTGACTTAAAAGAACTGAACCAGATTTCCGAACGTTTCCGGCTCATTGTGAGGACAAACGCCGGCGCGCTTGATAACGAGGAACCGCTTCTCGAAGAAGCCGGATTTTTGGCGGATACCCTGACCCATATTCTGGAAGTCGCGCCATCCCGCACCTGTTTCAGCTGTCTGTACCGAAATAAGCCTGACTATGTTTCCTTTGTGGAAAACGCCTACCGAACCGAGTATGAAGAAGTCATAACCGATCTTCCGGAAGTATATGATACCCTTAAGGAAACATGCCGGAACATGGGAATCCCCCTTCGTCTCTACGAGGACCCGCTTCTGCCGCTTTACAAGCTGTATTCAATAGAACAGCGTTTAGAGGAGCTTTCTGCCAAAAAAGTATGGCTCAAATCCGGCGGTTATCTTGTGATCGAGCCTACGGAAGCCCTGATTTCCATCGACGTCAATACAGGAAAGTATGAGTCCGGGAAAGATAAGGAGGAGACATTTTACCGCATCAACAGGGAGGCGGCGGAAATGATCGCTGTTCATCTGCGTGCCAGAAACCTTTCCGGCATGATTCTTGTTGATTTTATCAACCTGAAAAGCAGGGAGCGGGAAGTAGAGCTTTTGGAATATATGCGCGGTCTCCTAAAGAGGGATCCCATCCCCGCAAGGGCGCTTGATATGACGGCCCTTGGACTGATGGAGCTGACCAGAAAGAAAGTTGCGCCAAGCCTTGCAGAGCAGTTAAGAAGCCAATAGACGACAACAGAAAGGAAACTGACTGTCATGAAATTATTACATATGGAAAAGATAAAGGACGGAAAATATCTGAAAAATTATGAACTGACCTACCAGAATAAGGCAGGCCATGAGAAAAAGTATGAGATTGTAAGCCGCCATGAGATTTCCGGCCCGGAAGCAATCGGGCAGCATGTAAGCGGCGTTTCCATCGTCGCTTTCCATGAGGGAAAAATGCTTCTCCTCCGGGAATTTCGCATGGGCGTCAACCGTTTCGTCTACAATCTGTGCGCGGGTATGATAAACGAGGGGGAGTCCCTGGAGGAGTGCCTCCAGAGAGAGCTGTATGAGGAAACGGGGCTTAGCGTGAAAAAGATCCACAGCATTCTGCCGCCCTCATTTGCAGCAGTCGCTTTCTCCGATGTGAAAACACAGATTGCCTTTGTGGAGGCGGAGGGGAATTTCGAGGACCACACCTCGGAAAATGAACAGATTACCGCTGATTTTTATTCGAAAGAGGAAGTGCGGGAATTGCTGGAGACAGAAGAGTTCAGCTCACGCGCGCAGATAGCCGCTTACTTTTTTGCAAGTAATCCTTCATTTTTAAGAGAACCCGTTGTTTGACTGAGTCAGTCATTATCTCGGGAAGTATAGATAATTTCTGGAGAAAGGAACATTCCGTTTTAACCATGAAAATAAAGAAACAACATCTTTTTTTGTCCATACTTGCATTATGCAGCCTGCTTCTTGCAGATCAGTACACCAAATGGCTAGCCATTTCCCATCTGAAAGGGCAGGAACCCTTCGTGATTATCAAACATGTACTGGAATTTTCCTATCTGGAAAACACGGGAGCCGCCTTCAGTTCCTTTGCGGGCAGACAGACCCTTCTGATCTGCCTGACAGCACTTGTCACCGCGCTTCTTTTGTGGAAATATCTTACCCTGCCGGGTGCAAAACGCTTTGTCCCGATGCGCCTGTGCATGCTGCTCATCATAAGCGGGGCAGTGGGAAACCTGATCGACAGGGTAAGCCGGAACTATGTGGTGGACTTCATTTATTTTGTGCCGATTGATTTCCCTAAGTTCAACGTGGCGGACATCTATATTACCGTTGGCGTGGCAATACTGGCGCTTCTTTTGTTTTTCTATTATCAGGATGAGGAACTGGATAAGCTGATTGGAGGACCCAGACTATGACTGCTGTTTTTGTCGGACTGAGCATTTTGGGTATTTGTGTGATAGGGTTTGCACTGTCCCTTCTGCTGAAGGGTGACGGTTCCAGAGAGCAGAAACTGATGCAGTATTTTCTGATGGGTTCCCTGATACAGAATGCAGGATATTTTCTGGAGCTGACGGCGCCGTCGTTAGACGCGGCCATGGTATCCGTGAAAGTGCAGTATCTCGGTTCCCTGATTATACCGATCACCTACTGTTATTTCATGTTCAGTTATTGTTTTTTAAAAGCCCCCGCAAAGCTTTTGCAATTTATTCAGATTGCTGATTACCTGATACTCGGGCTTGTCTTTACCTGTGATTACCACAGGCTTTTTTACCGCAGTGTGGAGTGGCTGGAGACTGCGCATGGTCATCATTATCTGAACCTGGAATACGGACCCGGTTACTGGCTCTTTATGGTATGCGGTACGATTATCCCTTATTCGCTCTCCCTGTTCGCCCTGATTCATGTCTGTCTCAAGAAACCGGATTATGCCACGGACAGAAAATACAAGCTGATCCTTGGGCTTTCGTTTCTTCCCGTGCTTGTCCTTTGCTCTTATGTACTAAAACTGGTCAGCGTCTACGATCCGACGCCTTTTGTATTGGGAATCATCCTTTCCTGCGTCGTTATTCTGATCTGGAGCCGGAAGGTGTACGATTTCGGCAGTCTTGCGTCAGGCATACTGCTCGACAATATGAACGACGGCGTTATCGCGATAGACAAGCAGAAACGGATTGTCAGCTTTAATCCGGCTGCCGCCGCGATATTCCATGACCTGAACCTGGGCGCAGTCGGAAAGCACATCAGGGAGTTGGAGGGATTCCCCCAGAATATGCTTGACGATAACGACCGAAAAGAATTTGACTTAAACGGCTCCTTCTATCAGGGGCATGTGCAGCAGATTCCGGACAAATACGATGAGATAAAGGGATACGTCATTCTGATTCTTGATGTGACGGAAACGAGAAATTATATCGAAGAGATCAAGCAGGTGCGCGAGCAGGCGGAACAGGCAAACATTGCAAAGAGCGCCTTTCTAGCAAATATGTCCCATGAAATCCGCACGCCGATGAACGCGATTGTAGGCCTGAGCGATATCATTATGGAGGAGAGCATCGGCAGGAAGGTGTACGGCTACGCCTGTGACATCAAGGCTTCCTCACGTAACCTTCTGGCGCTGATTAACGATATTCTCGATTTGTCCAAGGTGGAAGCCGGAAAGATGAATCTTGTCTTGACAGAGTATCATTTGAAATCACTGGTCAACGAAGTGCTGAACATGATGGATATCGTCGCCTCCCAGCACGGTCTGATGCTGATGAGCGAATTTGATATGGAAATCCCATGCCGCTATCTGGGGGACGAGGGCAGAATCAAACAGATCCTCATCAATCTGCTGAACAACGCCCTCAAATTCACCAAGGAGGGACATGTCAAAATTTCCGTTGCGGGCATGCCGGGGGAATCCCCCGATACAGAACGGCTGATTTTCAGTGTGGAAGATACCGGCTGCGGCATCCGCAAAGAGGATATGCAGAAAATATTTGAAAATTTCCGGCAGCTTGACTCCAAGCGAAGCCGCAGCGTAGAAGGTACGGGACTTGGCCTTTCCATCACGAAGCATCTGGCGGAATTGATGGGCGGCTCCGTCAAGGTGGAGAGTGTGTACGGCGAAGGCTCTACCTTTACGGTGGATATTTTGCAAAAGGTTGTGGACAGCAGACCTCTGTCCGACGTCCCGGAGGAGGAGATACACGAAGAAAAGCCGCTGGAACCCTTTAAGGCGAAGAACTGTAAGGTGCTGGTGGTGGACGACAATATGATCAACAGAAAGGTGGCAAGATCGCTCCTGCAGACCTATGACCTGGAAATCACCGAAGCGGAAAGCGGCATGGAGGCCATCCAGCACGTCAGGGGCACGCTGTTTGATATTATTTTCATGGATCATATGATGCCCGGTATGGACGGGATAGATACCGTAAGCCATATCCGCGGCGAGTGCGGTGAGAACGGCGTTCTTCCGATCATTATCGCGTTGACGGCAAACGCCATGGAAGGCGTGCGCGAGACTTTTCTGGCAAACGGTTTTCAGGATTTCCTCACGAAACCCATTGACAGAAGGACCCTACATATGGTACTTCTAAAGTGGATTCCAGAAGAGAAACAGACCCGGGGCGGCGGCTGGATTGACAGTCTGCAGTCGGGCAACAACAACCTGTTGAAGTTTCAGGATATTATCATCGAGGGAATCAACACAGACGAAGTGGCCGAACATTCATCCGCCAGTATCGAGGAGTTTAATGAGCTTCTTGCCCTGTATTGTCTTGATGGGAAGCGCAAACTCGAGGTTCTGCGCGATCTATGGGAGGAACAGGATTATAAGGCATACGGCATAGAGGTGCACGCGTTAAAGAGCGCCTCCGCCAATGTGGGCGCCATGCAGGTCTCAAACCGGGCAAGAGAGCAGGAAAATGCAGTCAAACGGGAAGATTACACGTTTGTTGACAGCCATGCAGAGAAGCTTCTGGCAGAATACGAAGAACAGCTCATACATATTCAGGCATATCTGGACGCAGAACATAAGGCAAAGCACAGGGAGAAAAAAGATAAGGACCTGCCAAATGCTGAGCTGCTGGAAGAAATACGCGCGGCCTTAAGCAGTCTGGAAAATTTCAAGGCCAAGGACTGCGCGCACAGGATAGAAAAGCTTCTGGAATACCGTCTGGAAACCGAAACAGAAACGGCGTTGGTAAAAATTCAGGAACAGCTCAAATTATATGAGGACGATGCGGCAGAGCAAATGCTGCGTGAGTTGATAGAAGAGATGCAAAAGGAGGATTAGAAAAAGGTGGATGATAAAAACAGAGGGGACGAGAAGTTAACAATACTTGCCGTAGATGACAACAGCATCAGTCTCGCGACAATCGAACAGGAATTTAAGGGAACTTATGAGGTAGTCGCCTTAAATTCTGGCACGCGCGCACTGCAGTACTTAAAACAGCAGCCGCAGCCGGATCTGATCCTGCTGGATATCCAGATGGCGCCCAAGGACGGCATAGAAACGCTGCGCGAAATCCGGGAGATGGAAAAATGTGCGGGAATCCCTGTGATTATGCTCACGTCACAGCGTGAAAAACAGAATATTTTGGAAAGTTCCAAGCTCGGGATCAACGACTATGTCCTCAAACCTTTTAAAACACAGGATCTGCATGACAGGATTGAGCGCGTCTTAAAGGCGGAAATGGAAAAAAGATTGGAAAACAGATAAAATTCTAATTGACAAACTGGCATAATTTGTATAAGATAATTAAGTGTGCCGCATAACGAGGTAGAAGTATGTCCTTTGGACATCACCACAGTTAGCGAGTAAATGGACGCATGTCCATGAATAGGAGGTGTGCAGATATGTACGCAATCATTGCAACAGGCGGAAAACAGTACAAGGTATCCGAGGGCGATGAGATCAGAGTGGAGAAGCTTGACGCCGAAGTCGGTTCTACCGTTACTTTCGACAAGGTGATCGCTGTAAGCGATAAGGATCTTAAAGTTGCAGGCGATGTGGCAAATGCGACTGTTACCGGGACCGTTATGGATCAGGGTAAGGCTCGCAAGATCATCGTTTACAAGTATAAGAGAAAAACCGGCTACCACAAGAAAAACGGTCACAGACAGCCCTACACGCAGATCAAGATTGACAAGATCAACGCGTAATGACCGAGATTACCATTTATAAAAACAAGGCAGGAGAATATCAAAGATTTACCTGCGACGGACACGCGGCGTATGCAGACTATGGTCAGGATATCGTCTGCGCGGCTATTTCGGTTCTGGTGATCAACACGGTGAACGCCCTTGAGGAGATCACAAAGGAACCGATACAGGTGGAGGCTGACGAAAAGGCAGGAAGAATCAACTGTACTTTCTTAAGGCAGCCCCTGTTTGAAACCTCCGTCGCACTGATGGATTCTCTGGCGCTCGGACTTGGCCGGATTGAGGCGCAGTACGGGAAAAAACATTGTAAATTGACATTTAAGGAGGTGTAATACCATGTTGAATATGAACCTTCAATTCTTTGCTCATAAGAAGGGTGTCGGCTCCACCAAGAACGGTCGTGACTCCGAATCCAAGAGATTAGGCGCGAAAAGAGCTGACGGTCAGTTTGTTAAGGCAGGAAACATCTTATACAGACAGCGTGGAACCAAGATTCATCCCGGTGTAAACGTGGGAAGAGGCGGAGACGATACGCTGTTTGCTCTGGTAGACGGTGTTCTTCGTTTCGAGAGAAAGGGAAGAGACAAGAAGCAGGCTTCCGTTTATCCTGTAGAGAAGTAAGAAGCATAAGATACAGCTCCGAACATACTGATGTTTGGAGCTTTTTCACTTTATAGGAAAATGCGGCGATTTTATCATGGAGAGAAGTTATGTTTGCAGATCGTGCAAAAATATATGTAAGAAGCGGCAGGGGAGGCGACGGCCACGTTTCTTTCCGGCGTGAAAAATATGTGCCGAACGGCGGCCCTGACGGAGGCGACGGCGGAAACGGCGGAAGCGTCTACTTTGAGGTGGATGAAGGCTTAAACACGCTGACGGACTTCCGCCATATACACAAATACTGCGCAAAAAACGGCGAGGAGGGCGGCAAGAAAAACTGTGCCGGGAAAAACGGCGAGGATATCGTCATCAAAGTACCTGAGGGCACGGTGATCCGCGAAGCCGAAAGCGGCAAAGTCATCACCGACATGTCGGGGGACAACCGCCGGTTCCTTCTGCTCAAAGGTGGACGCGGCGGCAGCGGCAACCAGCACTATGCCACGAGCACCATGCAGGCGCCCAAGTACGCCCAACCCGGACAGCCGGCAAAAGAGCTGGAACTCCTGCTGGAGCTTAAGGTGATCGCCGACGTAGGGCTTGTGGGCTTTCCCAATGTGGGGAAATCCACCTTTTTGTCGAGGGTGACGAACGCCAGGCCCAAAATTGCCAACTACCATTTTACTACCCTGAATCCCAATCTGGGCGTGGTGGATCTGGAGGACGCCAAAGGATTTGTGATAGCCGATATCCCCGGCCTGATCGAGGGCGCGTCGGAAGGTGTCGGCCTTGGGCACGAGTTTTTGCGCCATATTGAGCGGACGCGGCTGATCGTCCATATCGTGGATGCGGCTTCCACGGAAGGACGTGATCCCATAGCGGACATTTATGCCATCAACAAAGAACTCGAAGCTTACGATCAGACGCTTGCCGAAAGACCCCAGATCATCGCCGCCAACAAGATCGACATGATCTACGGGCAGGACGATGATCCCGTGGAAAAGCTGAAATCAGAATTTGAGCCACAGGGCATTCCAGTCTACGCCATTTCCGCCATCAGCGGCAAAGGCGTGCGTGAGCTTCTCTATGCCGTCAACAACCGCCTGGCCGAGATGGGAGAGCACAAACCCCTGACTTTTGAGCAGGAGTTCTTCCCGGAGTTTCATTTTGATATCGAAAACGAGCCCTTTACGGTTGTCTATGACGCGGAGGCGGACGAGTATGTGGTGGAGGGCCCCCGCATTGAGAAGATGCTTTCCTACACCAATCTGGAATCGGAGAAAGGGTTTAAATTCTTTCAGGATTTTATGCGCAAACAGGGCATTTTGGAGCAGCTTGAGGCGCTTGGCATCGAGGAGGGCAGCACCGTAAGGATGTACGGGCTTTCCTTTGACTATTATAAGTAGCGCTGATTTGAGATTCCGCAGACCAGGCTTTGATTTGAACACGAGAAGGAGATATAAACATATGGAATTGACAAGCAAGCAGAGAGCACATTTAAAGAGTCTGGCTAACGGCATTGACCCCATTTTCCAAGTCGGGAAATCCAGCCTGACGCCGGAATTTACAGAGTCTGTCGCGGATGCTTTCAACACAAGGGAGCTTTTAAAGATCGCCGTTTTGAAAAACTGTGCGGATGACCCGCGGATGATCGCCGATATGATTGCGGAGAGAACCCACGCTACGGTTGTCCAGGTGATCGGGAAAAAGATCATACTCTACAAGCCGGACAGGAAGAATCCGAAGATCGTGCTGCCTAAATAACAAGTTAGGCAGGATAGCGCACACCGCGACGAAAAGTGACGGGTAAAAAGCGTAAAGGGGGAACCGCATGAGACGAATCGGCATTATGGGAGGCACTTTCAATCCCATCCACAACGGTCATCTGGCGATTGCAGAAAAGGCGAGACAACAGTTTTCACTGGAAAAAGTGCTGTTCATGCCAAGCGGCGTTCCCTATATGAAGGATCAGAGGGAAGTTCTGCCTATACAGGTACGCTGTGAGATGACAAAGCTTGCCATAGAAAATATGCCGGACTTCGAATTGTCCAGGCTGGAGGCTTCGGACGCAGCGCTGGGAAAAAATACCTATACCTGCGACACACTGCAAAAATTGAGACATGCAGATCCAGAACCGGCCTATTATTTTATTCTTGGGGCTGACAGCCTGTATGCCATGGAGGATTGGAAAAATCCGGAGCTGATTTTTCACAGCTGTACGGTCCTTGCCGCAGTGCGCATGGAAGACATGGATTCCGAAGGCGGGACATGCGGGCAGAGCGAAAACCTGGGCAGCCAACAGGCCCGCCTAAAGGAACAGGTTCGGTATCTGCGTAAAAAATATCAGGCTTCCATCGAAATACTGGCATTTGCCGGCATGGATGTGTCCTCCACGCAAATCCGGGCAATGGCGCGGAAGGGAGATTCCCTGCAGGGACTGGTGCCGGAGGCGGTGGAAACATATATTCAGAAGAATTGTCTGTACAAAAGCGATTCGTAACAAACTGGCGGATATGCTATAATTAACGCGGACTGTTTGCATCGCGTCTATATTTTATCAACCGAAAGGAATACCGTCCATGAGTCAAAGTCATCATCAATCGGAAATGGTAAAACTTCGCCGGGCAATGGAAAAGGAATTGTCCGCCGGACGCTATACCCATACGCTGGGAGTAGCCTATACAGCTGCCGCCCTGGCGATGGCGCACGGTGAGGAAATGGGAAAAGCCATGACCGCAGGGCTACTGCACGACTGTGCAAAATCCATGCACGGATCGGAGCTGGTAGCCATCTGTGAGAAGGCGCATCTCAATGTGACAGCGGTGGAGCGCAGCAATCCGACATCGCTTCTACATGCCAAGGCCGGCGCCTATCTTGCGGAGCACAAATACGGTGTGACAGATATGGATATACTAAACGCAATCCGCTACCACACAACCGGGCGTCCCGATATGAGCAGGCTGGAAAAAATTCTCTATATTGCGGATTATATAGAACCCGGCAGGAAGCAGCTTGCAGAGCTTGACATGATCCGCCGTATTGCTTTTCAGGATCTGGATTGGACGGTGGAAAAGATACTCGCGAACATACTGGCCTATCTGCGTACCACTGACGAAGAGATAGACGATATGTCAAACAGGACTTATCAGTTCTATAAAAGGCATTAAATACGTCCTAATCTGGACGCCGGCTTAAGTATGACGCACAGAAAGGTAAGGTACTTGTTATGAACACAAAAAAAACAGCACTTTTAGCAGTAAATGCATTGGAGGATAAGAAGGCGGAGGATGTCCGCATCATTGATATCAGCCAAATTTCTACCATTGCAGATTATTTTATCATAGCTGACGGCAGCAACAAGAGCCAGATACAGGCCATGGCAGACAATGTGTCGGAAGTGCTAAGCAGGGCCGGCGTAAGCTTAAAACAGATGGAAGGATACCAGAATGCCAACTGGGTTCTGATGGATTTTCAGGATGTGATCATCCATATTTTTGACCGGGAAAACCGTCTGTTCTATGATCTGGAACGAATCTGGAGGGACGGCGTGCTGACCGACAAAGAAAAACTGGAAAATGAATAAACTCCCATGGAATACAAGAACAGAACCGGGGCATCTGGTCGGATACCGCCGGTTCTGTCTTTTTCTTTGCAGTTTTCTCTTCGCTGTTTTACGCAGTCCGTACCTATGCCTTGTTTGACTCAGCCATATTGTCGTTCGTATACATATAGAATGTGATGATATACAATCCGGCGATACCCACCAGGGCGTAAATGATTCTGGAAAACCATGACATATTACCGAAAATAAATGCCACAAGGTCAAAGCTGAAAAGTCCGATCAATCCCCAGTTGATAGCGCCGATAATGGCAATCGTCAGGGCAAGGCAGTCTAAAGCTCTGTTTCTCATTTCCCTTCCCCCTTCATAAGACATCAACCCCTGAATAATAAATGAGAGACTGACTGTTCATCATAACCGCAAAAGCTGTGCAGTTACGATTACTGTTTAGTATGTCTGAATGCGGAGGTGCTATGCTGGAAATAACTTCTCACGCTTTTTTCATTTTTTAACAACAGGTATCCAAACCTCGTATTTTGCATTCTGCGGGTCAGGATTCAGATAAACCTCTACATCCGGGGCATCGCCGTATTCATACCCGGATGTGGGAAGCCACTCCGTCACGATGCGCCGTTCCAGCTCCTGAATGGACTGGTTCTCGCCTTCTCCCGGAAAGACAGCCCATGTAGCAGCCGGGACAGTATACTCCTCAAAATCTGCTTTTTCTTTTGAGGATGGAACCGCGATATAATATCTCCACATCTCCTTATCATTACAGACACTTACGCCAAGTACGCCCATCGGCGGCATATCCATCATGCCGGCCAGTTTCTGCAGGGTTCCGTTCATAGATATTTCCTGCCATTTGGATGGAATCACCGTGAAATTTTCCTCAATGTCCTTCTGCAGTGGCACTGACACCCCGACAATGCGGAATGCCTCCTTTGTTTCGATCCGATAGTTCATTTCCTCCGCTCCTTTGACCATTATTTTAAATGAAACAGGCGGAAAGGACTTTACAGAAACGCCCTCATTTTTCACAGCAGACGGGGCAATGCCGTGGACAGACTGAAAGGCCCTGTTAAACGCAGTGGGAGAGTGATAACCGTATTTGCCCGCCACGTCAATAATTTTCATATCCTTACCCTGCAAATCTACGGCGGCAAGAGACATTTTTCTCCTGCGGATATACTCGGAGAGAGGAACGCCTGCCATATAGGCAAACATTCTCTGAAAATGATAGGAGGAACAGCAGGCGATTTTACCAAGCTGTTCGTAATCAATCTCATCCGTTAAATGCTTTTCCATATAGTTTATGGCATCATTTAATTTTTCAACCCACTCCATGCCGTAAAGTCCTCCTGCCAAATTCAGTATATAAAATTTTGGTCTTTGCATCCTCTCATTTTCTGCACCAAAAAGGAGAGCATACGTTCTTAACGCTTATATAACCGAAACACCCCGAAAACTTTCCCCAGTATCTGGCAGTCATCCACAATAATGGGGGCCATAGAGTCGTTTTCAGGCTGCAGGCGGACATGTCCGTCCTCTTTATAGAAAGTCTTCACAGTGGCCGAATCATCAATAAGCGCCACCACCGTATCACCGTTTGACGCTGTCTGACAGCAGTTTACGAAGATCTGGTCACCGCTGTAAATTCCCACATTAATCATGGAATCGCCCTTTACCTTAAGTACAAAGGACTCGCCGGACGGCACCATATCCGCCGGCACCGGGAAATAGCTGTCGATATTCTGCTCCGCGAGAATCGGCTGTCCCGCCGCTACCTGACCGATGACAGGCAGCGAAACCATCTCTGTCCGCACCATCTGAAAATTATCGTCGCAAATCTCGATGGCGCGGGGCTTCGTGGGGTCTCTTCTGATATACCCGTTTTTCTCCAGTGTCTCCAGATGGGAGTGTACGGAGGAGGTAGATTTCAGATTAACCGCCTCACAGATCTCCCGGACTGCCGGCGGATATCCCCTTTTTAAAATTTCATCCTTAATATAATCAAGAATCTGCTGCTGTTTTACAGTAATTTTCCCCTGTGCCATACTTAAAATCCTTATCCTTTCTTCCGGCTTTTCATGCCGATATATATTTTCTGACAATTTATATATTTTAATCATAGCACAGCACCGTGCAAAAAGCAAACATATATTCAGAAAATTTGTTCGATTTTTTATGAAAATGGTATTGACATCCGAAAGCACGTTCGATATAATGCACCTATAAAGAACATTCGTTCGCAACATCTGTTCGGTATAAGGCATTACAAAATATCAGCATTCGATACGTTTCAAGTATAGCATCGGGCGGAAAGGAGTTAGTTATGAACAGAACAACGGCACAGGGTTGCAGAAGACCGCAGGATATCAGAAGCGAGAGAAGAATCCGCAATAACCGTATACGAAGAAGACGGGAGATGAGAAAGAACTTTCTATTACTTGTGCTGACTTTCTGCCTGATCGCCACTGCCTCCATCGCTGTCAGCTCCTTCCGCTCCAACGCAAAGAGCAGCCCTTCACAGGAATCCTGCAAATATTACAAGAGTATTGTCGTGTCGGACAGCGATACCCTGTGGTCAATCGCAGAAGAACATATGGACGAAGCGCATTACGGTTCTGTCTACGAGTATATCCGTGAGGTTATGCAGATCAACAGCCTGACGAATGATGCGATCTATGCGGACGCGCATCTGATTGTGCCTTACTATGACGTGGCACATAAATAGCTGCCAATTTATACCGTATTGCTTTGTTTAGATGGGGGAACGGTTTGGGATTCGCGTTCCGTCGTCTCCTCCATCACAAAGCTTTTGATACCGCCGGCGCTGAGAAACCGCAAAACTGCCACGGCTATGAAAAGAACCCCGATATATATGATATCCTTACTTCTTTTAAAATTGGCTTCTTTGAGCACGAAAGTATCAATAAGGTCTTCTGTGCGAAACCCCTCTATTGAATCATACCATGCCCAGTTTAATTCGGTAAACGGTTTGACAGCCTCACCCTCAAAATAGACATTTTCGCCGTGTCCTTCTTTGAACCCCTCCAGCTGCTCTTTTAAGGATTTGCTGTTTGCCAAGATACATATGTAAGACTTTTTCCCGACAGGAACCGTATAGAAATCATAGGATTGCCCGGAAAGGGTCAGATGCGACTGCCCAACGCCGAGAAACTTATTGTTCTCAGGAAAATGTTTTACGATATAAGTGTCGATGTTACCGCTTACACAGACTCCCTCTCTGAGTTCGCGTTCCTCCAGCGTGTTCAGATCGAGGGCGTGATTACACCTATAAGCCGAGTGGATGCCACGAAAAAACAGCAGTAATCCGGCAATAAAAAGAATGCCCGTCAGAATTTCTCTTTTTGTAATGAATACATGATATTTCATATTTTACCCGCAAATCAAGGTTGAAAGATTTTCTTTTAACCTTTGTCTTTTTATGCTATTTTAATTATAAATCATTATAACATAAGGCATTGATGATAAAAATATATGAATTGCCCAAGTACTATTTCTTATGGGAATTAAAAGGGAGAAACGCCATGAAAATCGACCGGATGATAGGCATTTTATCCATTCTTTTACAGCAGGAAAAAGTCACCGCCCCGTATCTTGCGGAAAAATTCGAGGTTTCCCGCCGCACCATCAACCGGGATATCGAAGCGCTCTGTATGGCGGGCATTCCGCTTGTGACGGAGCAGGGCCAAAATGGAGGCGTCTCCATCATGGAAGGCTATAAAATAGACCGCACGCTGTTTACCACACAGGATATGCAGGCCATTCTCGCCGGGCTTCGCAGTCTGGACAGCGTGAGTGGAACGAACCAGTATGTGCAGCTTATGGAAAAGTTATCTGCAGGCGCGTCAAACCTTTTGGCCGGAGATACCCATATTCTGATTGATCTGTCTTCATGGTACAAATCTGCGTTATCCCCTAAGATTGAGCTTTTGCACAGCGCCATTCTTTCCGCAAACAAAGTTTCTTTCACCTATCACTCCCCAAAAGGAGAGTCCCTGCGAACCGTGGAGCCTTATGACCTGATTTACCAGTGGGCGGGATGGTATCTCTGGGGTTGGTGCGAGAGAAGAGAAGCTTTCCGACTGTTTAAGCTGATGCGGATGACGAGTATTTCTTTGGGCGAATCCTTTGAAAAGCGGGCGGTCTCTCTTCCCGACCTGAGTCCGAAGCAGATTTTTCCGCCGCAGTTTCACGTCACGGCAAAAATTGATCCCGCCTTTAAATGGCGGCTGGTGGAAGAGTTCGGGCCGGAAAGTTTTCGCGCGCTGCCGGACGGCGCACTGCTTTTTTCCTCCGAATTTGTCGATAAACAGAGCGTAATCGGCTGGATTGCCTCTTTCGGCGGTGGTGCGGAACTTTTAGAACCTGTGGAACTTCGGCAGGAGGTTTTACATTTCGCGGAAGGAATTGCCAGTAAATACAGATCTTTCCCAGAAACATGACATATAGTTGTCGTGTTTCGTCTGTTAAGATAAATCCATCAAATCACATATCTGTGGGCACATTTACTTGATGCTGATGCATTTGCAGCATGGCAGCGGGTTCACGGAAAAAAGAAAGGATGGGTTTATTTATGAGCATGGAATACGAAATGGTGACACTGGAGGAAAAGATTGCGGTAGGCGTGTCAGCGAGGACAAACAATACCTCGCCTGAGATGGGCACTGTGATCGGCGGTCTGTGGAACCGTTTTTACAAAGAAGGCATCTACGATTCCATACCGAAAAAGGCAAACGCGAAGGCGCTTGGCATTTACACTGACTACGCCGGGGATGAAAAGGCAGATTACACCGCATTTGTCGGCTGTGAAACGACAAAAGTACCTTCTGAAAACGAATTTGCGGTCTGCAGGATCCCCGCAGGACAATATGCCAAATTTGTTGTACGCGGGAATATGGTACAGGCGGTCGCTGAGGCATGGCAGGAAATCTGGCAGATGGATCTTCCGAGGGCATTTCAGTGTGATTTTGAGGAATACCAGAATGACGATATGGGCGACAATGCCGAGATCCATATTTATATTGGCTTAAAAGCATAAAAAGAATGAGTGGCAGTCATCTTGGCTTATAATTTAGTGATTATGCTAGAGGGGGCACGGAAAAATGGCTTTTGATTACAAGAAGGAATACAAAGAATTTTATCTTCCCAAAAACAAACCGACGCTTGTCACCATACCGGCTATGAATTTTATCGCGGTGCGCGGCAGGGGCAATCCGAATGAGGAAGGCGGCGACTACAAGCAGTCTATTAATCTGCTTTACGGCATTGCCTTCACCATTAAAATGAGCAAGATGGGCGACCATCGGATGGAAGGGTATTTCGACTATGTCGTGCCGCCTCTGGAGGGACTGTGGTGGCAGGAAGGGATCGTCGGCATTGATTATGGCAGAAAAGAAGATTTTGAGTGGATTTCCATGATCCGCCTGCCGGAATTTGTGACAAAGAAAGAATTTGCATGGGCAGTTGACGAAGCTTCCAAAAAGAAAAGCACCGACTTTTCCAAGGTGGAATTTCTGACCTATGACGAGGGACTGTGCGTACAGTGTATGCACATAGGTCCCTACGACGACGAACCCGCCACCATAGAGGCCATGGACGCCTTTGCCCTTGAACAGGGATTTTCTCCTGATATGGACGGCATTCGCCGCCACCATGAGATTTACCTGAGTGACGCGCGAAGGTGCAAACCGCAAAATCTAAAAACGGTGATCCGGCATCCTGTCAGAAAAATATGAGAGGTATTTTTAACTATGAAACAAATACACATTTATTTCATAGTTGCACGGGTTTCTATTAGATTCACTCCCTATAATAAACGCTATGGGCATATCAGGTTAGTCAGCAATTTGCTTTATCTGATATGCTTTATTTTTCAATGTATCAAAATCTACTATAATAGTGTCTTTTGTTGTAAACGCCTCTGTGTCAGTCTCATCCAGAACACAGATACATATATCGCTGCCATTGGAAAGAACGTTACGAAAGCTTTCATCTTGTGACAGCCCTAAATCGGTCTGATATAAAGTATCCGTATCAACATCCAAAATATAAAAATCTTTGCCCTCTCTTAAAAAAAATCCATAATAATTATCCTCTGTATTTCTACCGTTATAGGCTATACGCAGCTTATACAAATTAAGAAGTGTTTTTACCTGGTCATTTTCTATTTTTCCTATGACGCCATAATCCGAAAAATTTCTCACATATATATAACCGCCAAAGCAATAAAATTGAACGATGCCATTCTCGGAAACAACTTTTTTCAATTCTGAATCAAAATACAGCTTCTTAGTTAAATCATAGTTTTTGTCATCATAGATCTCTATATAGGTATCCTTTTCTGCTTCCATTTGATTTACAATAGCATAAATTCTCTCGTTGCTGCAAGCAAATGCCATGATCTGCTCACCCGTATTATTTGCGAACTCTTTTTCAACGCAAATATCCACTTTATCAGTTTTTTCATTATATTTTCTGATATAACTTGTTTCAGTCGAATGATCTCTTATAGTGCCTAACATATATATGGCGGTATTCATCGCAGCCACCATATCTATGGAAGAAGAATTATTTTCATCAAATATCGTGTCAGATGTATTAGAATCAGCATTTATCATCAGAAGCTTATGTTCATTTGTATACAACGTTACAGGTAAAATAACAGAATTATCAATGACGGCAGGCAGCCCGCTTGAAATATAAAACCCATCTACGCATATGACATCTGATAGGTTTTTCGATTCCATGTCATAACAGCCAATTACCAATGCGTCATCATCGTTAAAGTAATCATAAACAATCACATCCTCCAGTAAAGCAATCGGCGAATACTTATTTATATTTTCCAGTCCGTTTTCCTGTTCTGAATTTTCTTTCCTAGAATTTTCCTGATCAGCATATCCATATAATAGAAGTATCACTGCAAATGTAAAAACCAGTAGTAGACCTTTTCTCATATTTAACACCTTCTAGCCTTTCAGCATCTGCATGATTTTATCATAGTTTTCCGGCCGATGGGGAAACGTGCATGCCGTACAGTCCTTGTTCCTTTTTCCGTCTATATCAATATAAGCCGGGTTACCCGGGCAATTTTCTCTCGGATACATCGGGCAGTAACAAAACAGGCAGTTAAAGTCCTGCAGTCCTCTATGACAGGGAAAATACTGACAATCCCTGTTTTCAAAAAAGCGATGTGAATTTTCCATTTGTGTTTTCCTTATTTAGAATTTAGAGTATTTTCCCCGACACGGTTCGGACAGGTCATATTGCCGCACCCGTCGCAGATCCCCTGACAGCGCACTGTCTCCTCCTGTGTCAACTCTGAAATAAATACCACACTCTTTTTTGGGAGCATGCAGAAAGCCTCATTACATGTGATTTCCTGTGTGAGGTCCTGTAACAGCTTGGGCAGCATATGAAGCGGAAACGAATCCTCGCTGCCCGGAAAGTGATACCGCGCCACGTGTCTGTCCGTATGCGCTGCAATATATCTGTTATAGGCGTCATACCCTCTCATCAGCAGTTCGCCGGAAAGTGCTTCCACAATATAGCTTTGCAAAAGCAGGCCCATTTCGCTGTAACTCTCCTGCAAAATGTCCACACCCTGCCCGAGAGACATTGCCGCTTTTTCATATATAGAGTGCGCCGGCGCCGACTGGGCACCGGCCTCCTTGGCGTCGGATATTTCCACATGACTTAAATTTTCCGCCGGATACGCCGTTCTCACAAAAAAGGCTTCTTTTTGCAGCACGGGCAGCATTTCCTCCGCCACTTCACGGATTTGCCCGGCCTGCTCCTCCCCAAAATGAAATTTTATGCGCACACTCTCCAGAAATGCTGTAGAGGCAAATTCCCCTAACAGTATAGGAAAAAAAGGCTCCCTTTGTACCATCTGCAAACCCAGACGACGACATCCGCCGCTTCCCTTTTCGTATAGAATTAAGTGCTTATCATTCGTCACAGAATTGACTGGGCGTTTATGGCGGTTGTCCCTCAGCTGTCCCGCAGCTTAATAGTGCGCGCCGCCTTACGCCGGTTCTGGTCCTTGATCGCTGCATAATGCTTTCTGGTCGTTCCCACATCCGAGTGTCCAAGCACATCCGCCACCAGATAGATATCCTCCGTTTCCTGATACAGGGACGTGCCGAAGGTGGAACGCAGCTTGTGGGGCGTGATCTTTTTCTGGGGGACGAACTCCCTGGCATACTTTTCCACCAGATTCTCCACCGCATGCACGCTGATCCGTTTTTTCTGCAAGGAGAAAAACAGCGCGTTTTCCTCTCCCGGAAGCGCCTGGGCGGCTGTCACGGCACGGGGGCCTTCTATGTAATCTAACAGCGCCTTTTCCACCTCATCCCCGAAATAAAGCACTGCCTCATTTCCGCCCTTTCGGATAATACGGATGCTGTTTTCCCGGAAATTCACGTCGTTTAAATCCAGCCCGACACACTCTGAAACACGGATGCCGGTGCCAAGAAACAAGGTGACAATGGCGATGTCCCGCACTTTGGTCTTTAAGAAAAAGTCCTTTTTCTTCCCCGTCAGCTCCTTCTCATAGGTTTCCAGACTGTCCAGGAAAATGGCTACCTCGTCCGGCTCCAGATGGATGATCGCCTTCTCGTGGATCTTTGGCATGTCCACCTGCATCGCCACATTTTTTGCGAGCAGTTCCTTTTTGAAGAAATAATCAAACATGCTGCGCAGGGACGACATTTTTCTGGCAATGCTGTTCGCCCCGTTTTTCTGTTCGCCATTCTCAGACTCATAATATTTCAGATATTCCTGATATTCCTCTATATCGAGTGCGGTCAGCGCATTCAGGTCGTCAAACGTGATTTCCCGCATACGCTTGTCTTTCAAAGCCGGGTTTTTCTCGATTAGAAAGCGCAAAAAGACCTGAAAATCATAGGCATAGGATATCCTTGTCTTTGCGCTTGACTTCTGTTCGATTGCGCGAAAATAGTCCCGCGCATAGGGCGGCAGATCCTCCAGAAGCCCCCGAAGCTGCAATACATAGTCGGTTTCCCTCTTTTCATGATAGGTTCGATTCTTTCCCGCCATATTCTCTCCCTTTTATCTATACATTATCCATACAGTGCGTTATGTCCCTGATCCGTCCTTCGTCCGCCTGCCCTGTTCCGCTCTTTCCCACCCGTCGATTTTTGCGCCTAATATGGCCGTAAACATTCGTTCCTTCACGCCCGGCGCCTCCAGATTGATCTGCTGCACAAGATTCTTTACGGTCTCCCGCTTGGTGTGCCCGTCCGCCGGGCAGGGGCTCTTGACCACGGGAACCTGATTTTTCCTCACAAAGCCGACCACGTCCGCCTCGTTCATGTAAACGAGGGGGCGGATCACGGTAATCTCCGTGCGGTCAAGGTAGGTCACCGGGCGAAAGGTGTGAAATCTGCCCTCATAAATAAGCGACATCATCATCGTTTCCACCACGTCGTCTTTGTGGTGGGCATACGCCACCTTATTACAGCCAAGGGCTTTCATGGCGTCGTTTAATGCGCCTTTGCGCATCTTCGCGCAGAGGGAACAGGGATTGGACTCTTTTCTGTCCTCAAAGATAATCTTCCCGATATCAGTCTTTACAATATGATACGGCACATCCAGTTCCCGGCAAAGCTTTTCAATTTCCGATAAATCAAGGTTCCCGAAACCAAGATCCACTGTCACCGCGCAAAGTTCAAAAGCCGCCGGATAAAAGCGCCGCAGTCCCTGCAGGGCGTAGAGCAGGGTCAGGCTGTCCTTGCCGCCGGAAATACCCACCGCAATATGGTCGCCCTCCTCAATCATATGATAATCGTCCACAGCCTTTCTTGTAAGGCTAAGTACCTGTTGTAAATTCATGTCTGATATCCCTTGTTATTCTTTCGCAAGCCCTATACTCGAGAAATCGCGCAGTGCGCTCTCTGTCACATATAGTATACATAATATTTGCTCTTTCCGCACTACTTTTTTGTGATCCGCCGGGATTGGTATTGTGTCCCCACCTCCAAGTTGCTATAATAAAGAAGTATATTAGTGATTCCAAAAATATCCTTATGACGGAGAGGCTTTACAGATGAAATTTAAATTTGACAAAAAGTATTTATACTGGGGCATTACCGGATTTCTTGCGCTGGCGGGGGCGATTCTCTTCTACTATATCCTCTTTCACCGCTCTAATTTTATGGGAGGCCTTGACAAATTCATCACCATCGCCATGCCGATCATCGACGGTTTTGTGCTCGCATATCTGTTCACGCCGATCTTAAACGCCATTGAAAGCAAGATAATGAAGCCGCTTTATAAGAAAGCCGGCATTGATGTAACCCCGAAGGTAAAAAAGCGCATGCGCGCATGCTCTATTCTCGCCACGCTGGTAGTTGTCCTTCTGGTATTATACGAACTCTTCGCGCTGATCCTGCCGGAAGTGGTCCGCAGCATACAGAGCATTATTTTCCAGTTCCCCATCTATGTCAATAATCTATCGAACTGGGCTCTCTCCCTGCTGAAAGACAATCCTGATCTGGAGGCAACCGTAGACGCACTGATCAACCAGTATTCCGCAAAGATGCTGGAGTATGTGAACACCAATCTCCTGCCCCATATCAATGAAGTATTAAAGAACGTGTCCCTTGGCGTAATCGGTGTGTTTAAAGCGCTCTGGAACCTTATCATCGGATTTATCATCTCGGTCTATCTGCTCGGGAGCAAAGAGAAGTTTGCCGGGCAGGCGAAAAAAATTGTCTACGCCCTTTTCGACCGCGAGGCAGGCAATGAGATCGTCTCCAACTTCCGTTTTGTCCACGGCACGTTTATCGGTTTCATCGGCGGTAAGATTGTGGACTCCATAATCATAGGCATTATCTGCTTCATCTGCACAAGCATCATCGGCACGCCTTATTCCATTCTGGTAAGCGTGATTATCGGCGTAACAAATGTGATTCCCTTTTTCGGTCCATGGATCGGCGGCATTCCCAGCGCCCTCCTTGTGCTGATGGTGGATCCCAAGCAGGCACTCTACTTTGGCATTCTGATAATCGTTCTCCAGCAGTTTGACGGCAATATCCTCGGCCCGAAGATTTTAGGTGACTCCACGGGGCTTTCCGGCTTTTGGGTTATCTTTTCAATTACCATTTTCGGAGGCCTGTTCGGCGTTCTCGGAATGATTGTGGGCGTACCTATCTTCGCGGTGTTCTATGCAGGCGTCAGGTCCCTTGTCAACAGGGTCCTGAATAAGAAGAGCCTGCCGACAGATCTCGCCCCCTATATGACTGTCGGGCGGATTGAAGAATCCATGGCGTTCACGGAGTATGTGCCCCCCGTCAAAAAGAAATCATCAGGGAAACCAAAAACAGCCGCCCCTAAGTCAACTGGTAAAGACGACGGTACAAAGAAAAACTAGGAGGAAAAAATGGTCAGTGTCATTCTCTTTACACTCCTGATTGCGGTGCTTATCTTTTTCTATATGCGCCATACGGCAAGGCGGAGAAAGAAACACTCTGCGCAGTTAAACTCCGTCAAGGATTTTCATGCATCCTACGACCGCGTGAAAACCCGCAGGGAGCTGCGCGACAGGCACAGCGGTTACCAGACCTATGTCACCAAATATAACAGCACCGAGGACTACAGAGAACGCAGCGAATAAGACAAAACAAAGGGAGCGGCCGTCAAATCCGCTCCCTCAGTATATACGGAGAATGCAAAACATTCCCTTATCATGTGCGCAGGCCTTCGCAATCGAGCGTTAGCTCGCAATCGAACGAAGTTCGTAATCGAGCGTTAGCTCGATTTGCTAACGGCTCTCAAAATCCTCCACAAACTGTGTAATCAGCTTCACCGTCCCGTCAATGCCGAGAATACTGCTGTTTATGGAAAGGTCGTAGCTGTCCACACGTCCCCACTTCTTGGAGGAATAGTAGTTGTAATAACTCTGTCTCTGCTTATCCTTCTTATTCATCATATCGAGCGCTTTCTGCTCCGTGTTGATATCCTCGAAACGCTCCATGATCCGCTTTACCTTACACTTTTCTTCCCCATGGATAAAAATATGCAGGCAGTTCTGATAGTCGTGCAGCGCATAGTCCGCGCAGCGGCCCACAATCACGCACGGACCTTCACTTGCAATCTTCTTAATCGTGTCAAACTGCGCCAGAAATACCTTGTGGCTGATGGGCATATCCACAAAGGAGGAAGAATTGTAGCCGAAAGAATAGGTGTCCATCACCAGATTGTAGAGAAAAGAATTGGTGGGACGCTCGTCGTGGCTCTGTATCATCTCCTCGCAGAATCCACTCTCTTTCGCCGCCCTCGTCAAAAGATCCTTATCATAGAATTTGATCCCGAAATGCTCCGCTACTTTTTTCCCGATCTCACGTCCCCCGGAACCAAATTGACGTCCTATCGTAATAATCGTATTCATATATACATCCCCTTTCTGTCCTTACATCCCCTGCCGTCCGCCGCTCCCCTAACCTGTGCCGAAAGAGGAAATGTAGCTTCGATGTATATATTATATATAATTTGCACAATTAAGTCAAGTAAAGCGCATCAAAAACAGTGATTTTGCCGAACAATCCGCTATTAGCCTAACTTAAGCTTTCCAAATAAAGGATACACCTATATAAACAATGTTTCTTTACCAAAAAAAGAAGGGCAGAAAACTCTGCCCTCCCGCAAATTTCATTTTTCAATTTTCAGTCATTTCTGTCTTACGCCGACTTTTTCTGCTTGGATAAAGTCTGGATACCCTCGATCACCAGCACGACTGCCAGAATAATCAGGATAACCGCCAGGATCGCCTGTGCGTAAGGACCCCAGTCTGCGCCGCCTGCGGAAATGATACCGATCTGGTTCTTAACGGTTACACACAGGGAGCAGATGGTAACGATGATCATAAAGCCCATCGGGAACAGGAACATTTTGTTGTTCTTGCCCACATTGCCAAGCCATGTAGCGACTGCAAGCAGACCGATACCGGCAAGAAGCTGGTTAGCCGCGCCGAACAGACCCCAGATCTTGGAGTAGCCCGTCATACCGAGCGCGATGCCGAGAATTACTGTGATAATAGTCGCCACATAAGGATTCACCAGTGTCTTCTTCCAGCCGTCCTTGATATCATCCACGGTCTGGCCAGGCTCAAGGAAGAACTCCTGGAACATGAAACGCGCCAGACGAGTTGCCGTATCCAGGGAGGTCAGGCAGAACGCGGAGTATGTGAGCACCAGCAGCGTGTTTAATACCGTAACCACGCCCTGTGATGCGATGCCGCCGTACATCTGGGAAATACCGCCCGCAAAGATTGCCGTTGCGCCTGCGGTGATGCCGTTCTTGTATGCGAAGTTGATCGCGCAAACCGTGATCACAGCCAGCACACACTCTAAGAGCATGCCGCCGTAAGCGATAGGCTTCGCGTCTGTCTCCTTGTCGAGCTGCTTGGACGTGGTTCCCGAAGATACCAGAGAGTGGAAACCGGAAATCGCGCCGCATGCCACTGTCGTAAAGAGCACAGGGAACAGATACTGCATGCCGTTTCCGTTGTCAACCGCAAAGCCGTTGAAAGCGGCAAGGCCGTCAGCGCCGCCCATACCCGCATGGGAAATGACCACGCCTACCAGAGCTACCGCAAGCATTGCGTAAAGCAGGAAGGAGCTTAAATAGTCACGGGGCTGTAACAGAATCCATACCGGCGTCACGGATGCAATCGCGATATAGATACCTACAATGATCATCCATGTATTCGTGGTCAGGTAAATCGGATGGAAATTCATACCGATCACCATGCAGATTGCGATGGCAACCACACCGAGAATCGTGGAAACAGCCATGGATGCGTTGCGGCGGTACACCATAAAACCAAAAACAATAGCAATTACAATAAACAGCAGGGATACCATAGCGACCGATGCGTTTGTCGCGGAGGCTGCCTTATCAATTGCGCCCGCATCGTCTACCACTGCGCCGAAGGTAGTCGCCACGATGGATGCGAATGCGGCAACCACAAGGATCAGTGTCAGATATGCAAAAATGGTAAACAGCATCTTCGCCCGCTTACTCATGTTGGTGGAAATGATCTCACCGATGGACTGTCCTTTATGACGGATGGAGGCAAAGAGCGCGCCAAAGTCATGGACGCCGCCGAAGAAGATACCGCCGACAAGGATCCAGAGCACAACAGGAACCCAGCCGAACATAGCCGCGCCAATGGGGCCTGTAATCGGTCCTGCTCCCGCAATGGATGAGAAGTGGTGGCCCATCAGCACGGGCGCCTTAGCTGGAACATAGTCCACGCCGTCTTCCATCTCATGCGCAGGGGTCGGTTTCTTGCTGTCGCCCACACCCCACTGCTTGCAGAGCCATCCGCCGTAGAATATGTAGCCTACCACGAGAATGGCAATGCAGATGATTAACAATAACAATGAATTCATACAAACTCTCCCTTTCTTTTTTTGGAATATAATACTTTTTTCAAAATTTTCGCAGTCGTCCGTCCGGCACGGTTGCTTTCAATCCGGTCACTATCCCCAATGACCGCCGCCGCATGAAAGTCCATCCAGCCGTGAAGCGAAAATCGAAAACTTTTGTAAATGTGACACTTCTTTAGCGCCTTTATAGCCTCCTCATCACAGGTGTCACAGACAATGATGGGGGTAATATAGGAATACATGTGGCCCGGACCGATATGCAGACGGTCCATGCCATCCTCGTAAGCTGTCTTTTTACACTGCTCAAAAACCTCGCATGTCAGGTGCGGTACGTCAAACAGATAGATAAACTCCTCACTGTCTGCCGCCCAGAGTGAAACCTTTTTGGAAACCATATATTTCTCGGCGTGCTCATAATACTCGCACAGTGCCCGGAGCGGTTCCCTCCCAGTCCCAAAATCGGTTATGTTGTAATAAGCCACATAGCTCTTTAATAGAATATCTATGATGTTCTGTCTCGTATATTTCATAATCCCTCAGATATTTACAAAATCCATATCTTAAATAGTAACATTTTGCGCCCGCTATTTCAAGATATTTTAATAGTTTATTCATAGTTTGTTTATAATTATTTACTCAGAGGACTTCCAGAAGATGCGAAAAATACGTTGGCAGAGGCGCTTTTACCTCTATATATTCCCCGCTTGCAGGATGCATAAAACCAAGACAATATGCATGCAGCGTCTGGCCCTCCAGATGAAAGGCCGTTTTCCTTGCCCCGTAAATCTCATCTCCCAAAAGCGGATGGCCGACGGATGTCATATGCACCCGAATCTGATGGGTTCGTCCCGTCTCCAGACGGCACTCAATATAGGTATGATCTCGAAAGCGTTCCAGCACCTTATAATGTGTGACAGCCTCTTTTCCGTTTTTCTCATTGACCGCCATCCGCTTTCTGTCCTTCTCATCCCTGCCGATGGGCGCGTTGACAGTCCCCTCGTCCTCTTCAATCACGCCGTGCACAATGGCGCGGTAGCTTCGGTTCAGGGAATGTGCTTTAAGCTGCTCCGCTATCATCTTATGCGCCGCATCATTTTTACAGACGATGAGGGAGCCTGTCGTGTCCCTGTCAATCCGGTGCACGATCCCCGGCCGCAGTACGCCGTTTATCCCGGAAAGCTGCCCCTTGCAGTGATACAAGACCGCATTGACAAGCGTGCCGCCGTAATGCCCCGGGGCCGGATGCACCACCATGCCCTTCGGCTTATTAACCACCAGCACATCCTCATCTTCATAGAGCACGGAAAGCGGTATATTTTCCGCTTCCACGGAAGGCTCCACCGCCTCCGGGATCTGAAATCTCACCTCGTCGTCCACCCGCAGCCGGTAATTTGCCTTGCAGGGCGAATCGTTCACCACGACCTGCCCTTCCTTGATACACTTCTGAATATAAGAACGGGAAAGCGCCGGAATCGCGCCGCTAAGCCACTTGTCAAGCCGCTCCTCGTCCTCCCCCACCCCGATCTGGTAGCTGAATGGATCCATCTTGTGTTTCCTCACGTTGTTATTTAAATTCCCTATACCGTTTCTGTTTAAAGCTGATGAAATACAGGTCCTTTTCCTTGTAGACGAACAGGAGCAGAAAAAGCAGTACGATAGCTGAGACTGTGGCATAGATATCCGCCACGTTGAAAATAGGAAAATTGATCCGCACGAAGTAAATAAAATCCACCACATAATCGTAGCGTACCCGGTCGATCATGTTGCCGATAGAACCCGCCACGATCAGGCTGAACAGAAAGTGCAGGATCGTGTACTTCTTCTGATCCGGCACCTTAAAAAGGACATAGCCCACCACAAATAAAATCACAGTGGCCACAAATATAAAAAATACCTTCTGGTTCGGCAGCATGCCGAAAGCCGCCCCCTGGTTTTCCAGGTAATTCAGTTCCAGTATTCCGTTAACCAGGCTATACGCCGGCTTATCCTTCAAATACACTTTCGCCCACTGCTTGGTGTACTGGTCAAGTGCAATCAGCCCGGCTATCATAAGAAGATCCAGAAACAGAAAAAACTTCTTTTTCAGACTCATTCCCGCATATCCTCATCACTAAAATAGATTTCTTTCACCGCATCCAGGATTTCTTCGTCCGTGACGGTTCTGTCCACATAAGCCTTGCCGACTTTTTTGAGAAGTACAAACTTTATCGTCCCTGCTTCCATCTTTTTGTCCGACTTGGTCAATGAAAGGATCTCCTCCGGGTCAATATCCTCGATGCTGATCGGCAGATGAAAGGGCACGAACATATCCCGCACTTCATAATACTCTTCCATGGAGATATTCTCCCGTTTCCACGAGATATAAGCCGCCGCCACCATGCCGAGAGTGATGCATTCCCCATGTATCATCTCAAAATTCTTTGCCTTCTCTATGGCATGTCCGATGGTGTGCCCGAAATTGAGAAGGGCCCTGTCACCCTGTTCTTTCGGGTCTTTCTCCACCACAAGCTTTTTCACGCCGCAGCTTTTCATTACCATCTCCAGAAGCGTCTCTGTGTCCCGGTCGTGAATCTCATACATATGGTCGAGAAGCCACTCGTAGAACATTGCGTCCTTGATCAGCCCGTGCTTCATCACCTCGGCAAATCCCGCATAGAACTGCCTGTCGTCCAGCTTTTTAAGCGTTCCCACATTCATATAGACAAGCCTGGGCATGTAAAACGCCCCCACCATGTTTTTATAGCCGTCAAAATCTACGCCTGTCTTCCCGCCGATGCTGCTGTCCGACTGGGCGATCAGCGTCGTGGGAATCTGGATAAAATCAATGCCGCGAAGATAAGTCGCCGCCGCATAGCCGGTAATATCCCCCACCACGCCGCCTCCCAGCGCCACAAGCAGGTCTTTCCTGTCAAACTTTTCCTCAATCAGTTCCCTGTATATTTCCTTCACCGTGTCCAGCGTCTTATTCGCCTCCCCGGCAGGGAAAGCGTGCAGGATCACCTTTTTACAGCATTTTTCAAGTATTTCTTTGACTTCTTCTCCAAACAGTTTCTCCGTATTGCTGTCACAGATCACGGCAGCCCTGCACTGCCCCATTTCCAGGTCTGCCAGTTCCTCCGCAAGCAGACTGAAATCCCCTGCGAAAACAATGTCATAGCACGGTTTTTTCTCATAGTTTATCGTCATACGGTTCGCCATAATATGTATTTCCTCCTCATAAGCCTTCTCTCTGCTTATACGCGAAAAGAATCGAGTGCATTATGCACTCGATTTCTTAAAACCTTTTGTCTATCGGCACATCGAAAGAGCCTGACAGGATATCCTGAAAGTCGCCGGAGATATCTACGCTCGCCGGCGTAATAATGAAAATATAATGGGATATCTTCTGCAGATTACCCGAGATCGCAAAACAGGAACCCGAAGTAAAGTCGATAATCCGCTGGGCGATGTCCACATCCAGTCCTTCCAGATTTAAAACTACCGTCCTGTTCGCCAGAAGCGTTTCCGTAATCTCCCTGGCATCCTCCACCGTAGTCGGCTTGATCACGCAGACCTCCATGCCCGCCCCCATCTTTTTCGTCTGTCTGAGGGGCGTCACCTTCGGCGTGATCTTTCTTACCTTATCTTCCTCCGCGTTATCTGCTTCCTTGCCGGAAACGGGTTTGCGCATCGGTTCTGGATCGTCATCATAAAAATCATCATCGTAGTATCCGTCGTCCTCATCCTCGCTCAATTTCATGGCGCTGATAAACTTGTCCATAACACCCATCTGTAAAATCCTCCATTTATTAGTCAAAATTTCTCTACCGCGAATAAGCAGACTCAAAATGCTTCGCATTTCTCGTTCGCGGTCTCCGTTTTACTCCGGCCCGCGCAGAGCAGACATCCCCCGGATGTCTTGCGCCTCGTCATAAGCCACGCAAGCCATTCGCTCATGCAAGCATGGCGTATGTCCCGCATGTCTTCTGACTCTGCTTATACGCGCAACTTATGTATACTAAATAACCGTGTATTCTCTTTCTCCAAAGATGCCCGTTCCGACTCTGATATAGGTCGCGCCCTCTGTTATCGCGACTTCGTAGTCCCCGGTCATACCCATTGAAAGTTCCTCCATAAAAACATTATCAATGTTTTTATGTATTATGTCAACATAAATTTGCTTTAATTTTGCAAAATACCGTCTGTTTTCTTCCGAATCCTCTACATAGGGCGCTATCGTCATCAGTCCTTTGACCCTGACATGGGGTAATTGGACAATCTGTTCCACAAGGGAAACCGCTTCCTGCACCGTAGCGCCAAACTTGCTCTCCTCCCCCGCCACGTTCACTTCCACAAGGACATTGACGCTCACACCTTTCTTTGCCGCTTCCTTCTCGATCTCCTGGGCAAGGCGCAGCGAGTCCACGCTGTGAATCAGAAAGACCTTGTCCACTATATATTTCACTTTATTGCGCTGCAGATGCCCGATCATATGCCAGCGGATGTCCTTCGGCATGATCTCATACTTATCGACAAGTTCCTGCACCTTGTTTTCCCCAAAATCCCGGCAGCCGTTAGCATACGCCTCCTCCAGCATGGGAACCGGCTTCGTCTTGCTCACCGCGATCAGCTTCACCTCGCCCGACTCCCTGCCGCACGCCGCACAGGCCGCTTTGATATTCTGCTCTACTTTTTCGATGTTCTCCTTTATGCCCATAGTCACTCCTGTTTACAATGTTAGCATTGCCCTTACCGCGTTTCGCAGTCACAAATTATTCGTAAATAAATTCATTATCCTTCACCATATCCGCATTCAGCACGATATAGTCATATACATTCAGCCCGTAGTTGGTATTTGACTTCACCACGGAATATTCTTCATTTTCATATAGTATACTGATCTGCTTAAAATCCGCATACCCTTTGTTTATATTGTAAACACCCTGCAGGGAACCCGTTTTGCTGACGGCGTATTTTTCCCCTGTCTCAGGCATGACAATGTAATTTCCTGCCCTGAGCGTCGAGTTGTCAAGATAATAATCTGTCTCCGTCTCCTCGTAGATCTCCGTCTCCACAAACTGTGTGGTTGCCTCTCCCTCTTCATTGTAGGTCTCCAGTAGTACGCCGTCGCCCCCGTTGTTGCCGCCCCTCGTCACGTACGCCTTAGGCACGATGAAAAATTCCTTCTGCACAATGGCTGAGTTTGGAATTTTAAGCCCTTTCTCCTCCTCGAGCAGAAGTTCGATATCAATAAAGCGGTCTGTGCAGAAAGTAATCATGGAATTGGTAAATGTGAGGGATGCGAATGTCTCTCCCGCCTCGTTGGTGTGGACAGCCACCTCGCCCCAGGCCGTATACTGGTTTTTCAAAAACCGCACTTCCACATACTCCTTTTCCAAAAGCTGATCCGCCAGCTCCTTTTCCACCGGGATCACAATAGACCAGTCCTCCGCCGTTGCCAGTTTATAGACCGGCTCTCCCGCAGCGATCAGCCCGTTATTCACCAGATATTTACGCTCGTATGTCTCCTCGTCAAACAGCTCCGACGTCATGTCCTCCAGTTTTAAATTCTCATAACCGTCCGTGGAATAAAGCACAATGCCGCTCTTGGCCGCGTAGCGGTAGTTAATGAGAACCGTACCCGAAGCGTCGTTTAAGGCGTCTGCATTTTCCAGAATATTATAGTTGGCCAGCTTGATTGCCATGCTCTCCATATTATGCCGGAAATTGTAAACCTCATCGAAACGTTTCCTGTCGAATCCGTGCATAAAGGCGGTAATGTCCGTCTTTAACTCAGATAAATCGCTGTCGGAAAGAGAATTTTCCCCGTTTGAGCCCGCCTTGATATAGTCGGACAGCCGTCCTGTCTCATCCACTGTATATATGAGGTCGCCCACCGCCGTCCGCTCACCTTCCCTGGCAAAATAATTGACGTAACCGGCGTCCTGCCCTGTCACAATCTGCTCCTCACGCAGAGCGATCCCCTTGTAGATACTGTTTGAAGTAAGAGACCCCTCCTGCACGCTGTAACGGACGATATGGTCCGTCCTGAAGTACATGATCACGCAGATCACCACATAGACGAGAATGACAGCAAAAACCATCATACCGATGTTCAGATTGACGGGTCTTCTGTATTTAGTTATCTTGTTATTCTGATTATCTGCCACTAGATGTTCTCCATTACCGACGAATAAGCAGAGACTCGAAATGCTTCGCATTTCTCGTTCGCGGTCTCCGTTCCACTCCGGTCCGCGCAGAGCAGACATCCCCCGGATGTCTTGCGCCTCGTCATAAGCCTGCCGAAGCATCCATTCATGCAAGCATGATGTCTGCTTCATCAGTCTTCTGACTCTGCTTATAGCGTACAAAGCGAAAACCCCGGAAACGCCTCCGAGGTTTACTATGGTTTTATATCATGTTTATGTACATATCAGAGGGAAATAATAACGTTTTTACGCATATTCTCAGGAAGTTCACTCTCATCGCGTGAAACGCTGATCACAAAATCCACATGGAACTTCTCGCTGATTTTCTCAATCTTTTCAATCACTTTCTCAAGCTCGTCCGCCTCCACGCAGGCGATCTTTAAGAAGCTGTCAAAATACATTTTCTGTAAATCGTGATCCTGCGAAATAATCCCGCAGATAAAACCGATAAATTCGTCGCTGTCCGATACCATATACTCCGGCACGTCAATGAGTCTGATCTTATTGTTCAGCTCAAACATATGCTTCGTGCTCTTATCCAGATACACAACATTTCCCTGCGCATCCTTAATCTCCGTATTTACTTTATCTAATAAATGCTTGGTCTTTCCTTTTCCTTCCCTTCCTACAATAAACTGAACCATGTCGATACCCTCCTAGCGTATATTATTTACTACCCTGACTGCTTCATACAATGCATGTATGATCTTACTGTCAATTATACAGGAACTCCCCTGAAAAAACAACTACCTTATTTGATGATTCCAAGCAGTTCTCCCATATCCCCGTACAGCCCTTCCCTGGACTCGTCCTTCAATATAACGGAAATATAAGGCGTACCGCTGCTGCTTCTGGAAAGCAGGATCAGACAATGTCCCGCAGCGTTGGTTGTGCCTGTTTTTCCGCCCACTATCGTCACATTCGCAGGCTTCTCAAAAGTTCCCCTCAGAAAAAGATTGGAATTTTCTATCTCCAGCGTCTTTTCAGAACCGTCCGCCGCCGTATAGACGGTACTGTAGGAGGACATCTGTATAATCTGGTTGAAAAGTTCGTATTTCAGGGCTTCCTGAAAAATCAGGTAAAGATCATAGGCTGTCACATAATGCCCTTCCTCCGTCAGCCCGTTCGGATTCTTAAAATGACAGTTCGTCGCCCCGATCTCCTGCGCCTCCTGGTTCATCAGTTCCACAAATTCTTCCACTGAGCCGGTACCGCCATTGAGCGAACCTGAAACTCCCTCCGCAATCAGTACGGCGACATCGTTGCCAGAAGCAATCAAAAGCGCATGTACCGCCTGATCCAACGTCATCCGATCCCCCGGTTTGATGCCGCACAAAACTGCGCCGGACTCTGTGATTAACACATTCTCCGAAGCCGTGTAAATATCATCCGGGGAGCCGTACTTCAAAGCCACAAGAGCAGTCATGACCTTCGTCAGACTTGCCGGATTCATTTGGTTATGCGCATTTTTCGCATACAGCGTCTCCAGATTCTTCGTGTCAAAGAGCGCTGCCGCCCCCACCTGCTGCAGATCCGGGCCGCCCGCCGTCACATCTTTCGCGGTCACGCACAGATCCGTTGCAAACGGCTCTATCGTCTCCCTGTTTGCGATATTAATCAACTGATAGCTGCTGACACTCCCCTGCTGTTCGTAGGGCATGTCATACTTCGCGCTCCCACACCCCGTAAGGGCGAGAGCCGCCGCAGCAAGGAAAGCGCACAGCCTTCCCCGTTTTAAAGCCGAGGCTGACGAAGTCAGTCCTCGTAATCGAGCTACGCTCGATTTGTTATTTGTACATCTCACGCCACTCCATGTCTCCTCTGTCGAGTGATTTAATCAAAAGCTCCGCGGACGCCAGATTCGTGGCAAGCGGAATATTATGCCTGTCACAGAGCATAACTACGTTGTTGACATCCGGCTCGTGGGACTTCGGGTAGAGCGGGTCCCTTAAGAAAATCACGAGATCAATCTGGTTGTGCTCGATCTGCGCCCCGATCTGCTGCGCCCCGCCCAGATGCCCGGCAAGATACTTGTGGATGGTCAGATTCGTCACTTCCTCGATCAGCCGTCCTGTCGTTCCTGTGGCATAAAGGTCATTTTTGCTCAAAATCCCCCGGTAAGCAATACAGAAATTCTGCATCAGTTTTTTCTTTGCATCATGTGCAATTAAAGCAATATTCATTTGCTAACACCCCTGTCATTTTTACATTGCAGCCGTATGTTCAGCACAAACCCGATTCCGATATATAGGCTCACAACCGATGTCAGCCCGTAGCTGACAAAAGGAAGCGGTATACCCGTATTCGGGCTTGCACCGGTAGCCACCGCAATGTTAAGCATCCCCTGAAAGCCGACCAGCGCCGCAACCCCCGCTGCGATAATCGTACCCGCCAAGTCTTTTGCCTTCCTAGATACCATAATACATTCAAATGAGATGAAAATCAATAACACAATTACCACACAGCCTCCGACAAACCCAAATTCTTCGCCGATAACCGCATAAATAAAGTCCGTTTCCACCTCGGCGATAAAATTGCCGTTTTTTACGGAACTGATTTCGTTGGTGTTATATCCCTTCCCGTAAAGCATCCCGGAACCGATGGCCATCATGGAATTGTTCTGCTGGTAGGCTTCCGTATCAGAGTATTCGTCCGGGTAAAGCCATGCGAGAATACGCCGCTGCTGGAAGTCGTTGATGATCTCCTGCTCAGGCTGCAAAATCAGCGTCAGCGCGATAATAAATGCCGGCACGGCAATGGAAACCGCCAAGATCACATATTTCCAGCTTACGCCGCCCACAAACATCACCACACAGAACAATATCACCACCATGATACTGGTGGACAGATCCGGCTGTTCGAGGATCAGATAGATCGACGGCAAAAACAGCAGCACGCAGCTTATGACTATCTTAAACGTCCCCATCTCCTCTTTATGTTTCATGATAAACTGTGCAAAGAATAAAATCAACAGAATCTTAGCCGTCTCCGAAGGCTGGAACTGGATGCCGAAGAGATTCAGCCACCGCTGCGCGCCCGCAACTTCCACACCGGCAACACGCACCAGCCATAAAAGGACGAGATTCGCAGCATACATAATCCAATAAAACTTAAGAATCACCGAATAGTCAAACAGGGACAGCACCAGCATCAGAAAGAACCCGAAAACAGCCCCGGCAAGCTGTCTGGACTGCAGGGATTCCTTCGCGCTGCCGATGGCAAAAACGCCCACCGCCGTGAGCGCCACCACCAAAACGATCAATTTAAAATCATAGTCCCTGATGTGGTAATGTTTCAGCATTCCTTAACCTCTTAAGATTATGTATTTTGCATAATTTTATCTGTTACTGTTTTAAGTCCAAAATCGGTATATTTGCGTAGAGCGTCGGATTTTTGATCCCGTGCCCCTTGCCGCTTGTCTGCGTAATCTGTATCTCCATGCTCTGGGCGTCTATCTTCATATACTTGGATATCACCTTTGCGATATCGTTCTTGATCATCTCCATCATCTCCTGCGAACAGTTGACCCTGTCGGAGATAAGCAGTATTTTTAGCCTGTCTTTGGCTATTTCTCTCGAGCTTTTCCGCTTTAACAGATTTTTAAACACGCTGATCCCCCCTAACCTTTATGGAAAATACCAGTTACTCTCGTCCAGAACGAGACGCCCTTGTCAAAATCCATGAAGGGAACCTCCTCGCCTATGATCCGGTAACAGATATTCTGGTATGCCTTGCCCGCCAGTGTATTACTCCCGACTAACGGTTCTCCCTGATTTGTGGCTATCACCACATTTTCATCATCCGGCACCCTTCCGATCAGGGGCAGCGATAAAATGTCAACCACATCCTCCGAGGACATCATATCGCCTCTTCTTATCATATCCTGTCTGATCCGGTTGATAATCAGATCCATCCTATGTATTTCATTTGCTTCCAGAAGCCCGATGATCCTGTCTGCATCCCGGATCGCGGAAACCTCGGGCGTAGTGACCACAAGCGCCCTGTCCGCGCCAGCGATGGCATTCTGAAATCCCTGTTCAATCCCTGCCGGGCAGTCCAGAATAATGTAGTCAAACTGATCCCGAAGATGGCTGATCATGCGCACCATCTGGGAGGGATTCACCGCGCTCTTATCCTTTGTCTGCGCCGACGGCAGAAGAAACAGTGTCGGATAACGCTTGTCCCTTATAATCGCCTGCTTGATGCGGCAGTTTCCCTCCACCACATCCACCAGATTATAGACGATCCTGTTCTCAAGCCCCATCACAACATCAAGGTTCCTGAGACCGATGTCCGTGTCGATGAGGATCACCTTTTTCCCCATAGCTGCCAGACCTGTTCCAACGTTTGCAGAGGTGGTGGTCTTTCCCACCCCGCCTTTCCCTGACGTGACGACAATCACTTCACTCATAGCAAGTCCTCCATTGATGAATTGTTATCGTCTACCGAACTCTCCGCCCGCATCGTTCAGCCCGCGCCATTCGCAAAGGCGCCTACGGCGCTTTCCCACTGCTTACGCAGTTAACTTTGCTCATGAGATGGCGCTCCGCTCATGCGCTGTAAAAATGGCTCATTCATGCGAGCATGATTCGCCCATTTTACAGCGCATGGCTGAACTTTAGAATGGCAGATCGTTCAGTAATTCTTTGGTAATCGGCTCTATCTTTACTCTGGCGTCGTTCACAAAAGCAATTTTGGGCTGGATCTTCGGTTTGATCGACCATTTGCTCTGTTTCTCTGATGTTTTATATTTGAAATCACCGATTTTTAACTTCTCCGGCGACATTTCAAGCGCAACTACAAAATGCCCATCCTCACCGTTTCCCCCGGCGTAGGCCTGTCCATAGAGACCGCCGAGCACCACAATATCCTTGCTGGAAATGATGCACGCGCCCGGGTAGACGTCCCCCAGCACAATAATACTGTTCTCCGTCTCCAGAATCTGGCCGTCCTTTAAGGTCCCCTTATAGAACTGTCCCGCATTCTCCATCACTTCCTGATGGAAGGAAAGCTTTTGCAAAGCCTTGACAAAACTCCTGTCCGTCTCCTCATCCTTCCCCATAATGCAGACAATATTCAGCCTAGAATTGGCTGATATGGTGTCCACAATCTGACGTTCCTCCTGGTCGGAAAGCACCCTGCCCTCAAAGGAGAGAACCATGCTTGCGTCCTTAAAGAAATTGGCCGACTCACTGAACTTTACCGCAATCTCACCCAGAAGCTGGGAAAAAGGAAGCTCACTGTCCAGAAAGATGGAAAGCCCGTTCGGAAAACTCTTGATAATAACCGCATTTTTCATATTCTACACCTCTATCTTTATACCACCCGGCAGTTAATCGGCGTTGATCGCGCCGCCTTCCAGGTCTCCTGCCGTGCCGGTGATGATTTCATCTTTCTCCTTCAGTCCATAATAATACTCGTACACATCCTTGGCGATCTGCGCCGCGTAATCGGATGTATAGCCGTTCGCCACACGCACCGTCACCGATATTTCGGGGTTCTCATAGGGCGCGTAGCTGATAAACAGCGCGTGGTTGGGGCGGTTCCTGCTCTCCTGCGCCGTACCGGTCTTGCCTGCCACATTCACATCCAGGTCTGAAAAGTATGCCTTGTTCTCCACCACCTGGCGCATACCCGAATGAATGGCATCCCAGTATGCCGAATCCATGTCTATACGGTTCCTGACCTCTGCCCCATTCTCCCGGATCAGACCGCCGTTCTGGTCTTCCACCTTATCTACCAGAGTTAAATTATAACATGTTCCGCTGTTTGCTACGGTTGTAACATATCGCGCAAGCCCGGCCGTGGTATAGTTGTTGGTTCCGTGACCGATGGCGGAACGGACCGCGTCCAGATCGGACACGCCCGGCGCGTACTCTTCAATCTCAATGCCGGAAGTCTCCGAAAGGCCGTACATATCCGCATACTTGGCGAGTTTGTTCAGACCCACGCTGTCATTGTAGGTATCTCCCACAGTTCCAAGACGGTAGCCAACCTCATAGAAGTAGGCGTTGCAGGAGTAGCGGATACCTCCCGTTATATTTAAGGAGCCGTGGGCGCCGGGATAAATATGGCATCGGGCGGGCGGCGATATTTTGTCAAAAATGCCGGCACAGGTGATGGTGTCCGTCAGGGTTATGACCCCCTCCAGAAGCCCCGCCGTGGCGGAAACGGGCTTAAAGGTAGAACCCGGCGCCGTCCTCTGCTGGGTGGCATAGTTTAACATAGGACTGGACAGATCGCTCTTCAGGCTTGCAAAATAAGCTGCGTCCACGCCGTTTGCCATCCGATTATTGTCATAGCTCGGATAGGAGGCAATCGCCAGCACATCCCCTGTATTCACATCTGTGACGACGATGGAGCCGGAATAGGGATCAAGCGCAAGCTGTGACGGCGTCAGGTCCAGCTGCTCGATACGGTTTCTCATAAATGTGTAGGGTGTCACCGCCCCGGCTTCAAACTGCGCGATCTCTTCCTCGGTAGGCTCCACCACATACTGCTCCATCAGCAGTTCGCATATCTGCCGTCCTGTTATCTCGTCGCTTAGTATCATGTACCGATAAATCTTTTTATCAAATTCAAGATCCCTGTCTAGCACATCGAAAATATACTCAAGAATCTTATTGTAAATCTCCACGGAATCAGAATAGCGCGAGTCAATATCCAGCTTGGAGACATTGATCCAGTTCTGCGCAATGGCATAGTTCAGATACTCGTTTAAACTGATGACCTCATCCTTTGTCCACGCGATATAGGTGGCGTCGTTTTTATCCACCACATCTTTCATCAGGATATCGCGTTCGTACAGGGCGGACGCCACATAGCTCTCATAAACCTGATACTCCTCTGTCAAAGCGTCATAGGGGGTGCAGCTCTCCGTCAGCTCATCCTGCAGCGTGGCAAATACACGCGCCTTTTTGTCCAGATAAGCCTCCTGCACGGCCATTTCCGTCTCCCCCGCGTACTCCGAAGTGAAGTGGGAGGTGTCAATCACATTGTTGTTGATGCAGGCGTAATACACATCATAGATAGGAATGGGAATGTTTCCTCCGCTGCCCCCCTCCGGCGGCGTATACTCCCTGATATTCTCTATCTTATTTAGCAAAATGGCTGCAAGCTTCGATTCCAGAATATGGTAACATGCCTTCTGCAGCTCGGTGTCCAGTGTCAGGACAATGTCGTTGCCCGCTGCGGGCTCTACCCGGTCGCTTGTCTCAACCACCTTGCCCATATTATCCACATACACGGTTTCGGAACCTTTTTTCCCCTGCAGTTCCATCTCCATGGAAGCCTCTATCCCGGATTTGCCTACGGTGTCGTTTAAGTCATAGGCGGGATTTTTCTGCTGCAGTTCCTCCAGTTCCTCCTGCGCCACCCTGCCCGTGTAGCCGATCACCTGTGCAAAATAAATACTCTCATTGTATTTGCGGATCGTCCCTTCCGCGATGGACACGCCGTCCAGAGTGTCCGTGTTCTCCATAATGACAGCCACTGTCTCCTGTGAGACGTTTTCCGCCACCGTGGTTGCTATATACCTCTGGTAGCTGTTGGCGCTCATGGCATAGCGGATGGTAATGATCTTTAAAACTTCCTCTTTGGAAAAGCCAAGTCCTTCCACAAAGCTGTCCGAATCTTCGTCGTCCGTATAGTCGCCGATCCCGTAACGGCTTGTCCCGCACAGATATTTTATCACATCCTCAGGAGCCGCCGCCTTCTCACGCTCCTTCAAATCATCTATGGAGGCGTACCCGTAAATATCCGCCAGGAAGCGCAGAAGCTGTGTGCCTTCCACCGTATATGCATACTCGCCGCTCTTGTTGACTTCTATATGGAAATCGCTGATCACATGGTCACCGTTTTCTTCGATAATGGCAATCAGCCTGCGGACCGTATCGTTCAGCTTCGCGTTTTTTCCCCGTCCCGACTCGTACACGTCCTCGATGGTGACGGAGTATGCAAGCTCATTGTAGGCAAGAAGGTTGCCGTCCCTGTCAAGAATGTTGCCTCTGGTGGCAGGAAGCGTCCTCTCCTTCCTGATCTTCAACTGAAAGTCATTGTAATACTGCTCTCCGTTTACGATCTGCAGCTGAAAAATCCAGTAAATCAGATATGCGCCCATACCGGCAATGACTAGCATCAGCACAAGGAGCCGGGAGGTAACCATATTTATAAAATTTTCTTTGAATTGCTCTAAAAGTTCCTCAAACAAACTTCTTTCCGCTCCTCAGTTCACTTCGCTCAAGCCCCGTATTGATCCAGAGTATGAGCGGATATAAAAGCAAAGTAACCGCAATGGTATACACAATTTCCGGTAAAATAATGTGCAGCAGGTAGTATGTAAATTCCAAGCGTCCCCGCAGAAGGAACAAAATAACATAACACCCGATACCATATAAAAAATCACTGCACAGAATAAGGGCCACAGGCAGTTTAATGTCCTGCGGATAAAAAATCTGTGCAAACTTGCCGTTCATATAGCCGATGTACATGTAAAGAAGCGCATAGAACCCGATCACGCTGGCAAAGAAAATATCCACCAGCAGCCCGCAGAAAAAGCCGATCAGAAGCCCCGTCTTCTCCCCTCGCATAAAGCCGAAGGAAGCCGTCAGGACAATGAGCAGATTGGGCACAATCCCCCCAAAGGCAAGCGCCCGGAACACCGTGCACTGCAGCAGGAAACATATGAAAATCAAAACTGCGGTAATGATGCCACGTTTCATCAACTTCCCCCTAGTCTGGCACGTTCTGTTTTAACTGCCTGATCACCAGGACTTCCTCCAGATGCTCAAAATCCACCGCCGGGGTTATGTAGCCGGATTTGGTCAGATTGTTCGCATCCTGATTGATCGTGTTAATGTATCCGATCAAAATGCCCGGCAGATACTTATCGCTGATATCGGAAGTAACCACCTTGTCACCTTCCACCACCACGTCGTCACTGTCCACGAGCTGTCCAAACTCAATGACACCCGAGGCGTAAAGCTTCAAATTCCCGGAGACAATCATGCGGTCGGCGCTGGCAAGCACCATGGCGCTCACATTGGAGTCGTCCGCAATGATGGACTTCACCTTAGCCCAGTTGGGCCCGACGTCCACCACGCGCCCGACGAGGCCGCTCCCCGCCATCACGTTCATATCCACGGCAATACCGTCGCTTGCGCCTTTATTAATCACAAAAGAGTAAAACCAGTTGCCGGAATCCCTGGCGATAATGCGCGCCCCCGTCATCTCGTACTCGTCGTACTGGGCGTCCAGGCTGTACAGTTCCCGCAGGTTGGTCAGCTCATAGCGGTCCTGCTGGAGTCTGGTATTCTCGATGGTCAGCTCATCCACCTTCGCCTTAAGCTGCTCATTCTGGGCGAGAAGTTCCCTGATCTGCACAAGTTCCTCCGAGCGGCCGGAAAGCCAGCTTCCCACCACGCTGATCCCTTCCTCAAAGGGAACCACGATATACCCCGCAACGGCAGACAACGGCCCGCTGAACACCTTTGTATTAAAGGTCAGCAGAACCATGGCCGTACAGAGGATTGTTAAAATAAAAAGGAGATATTTACCGGGTAACGTAAATTTCTCTCCTTTTTTCTTGACGATTGGACTCATTTACTCATTCCTTCTATCGCGTAAGCAACCGATTTATAATTTTCTTCCTTGATAATCTTCGCAAGGCCGAGAGCCACGCTGGTCACAGGATTTTCAGAGACATTCACCTGCAGCCCGGTGCCTTTGCTCATAAGCTGCGCGAGCTTACTCACCTGTGAAGCGCCGCCCGTCAGGTAAATCCCGTGGCGGTATATATCCGCCGCCAGTTCCGGCGGGGTACGCTCCAGAATCACCTTGATATTGTCTATAATCGAGTTAAAATGCTCGATGAGGCACTCGTCCACAAGGGCTGTGGGGATTTCCCTCTCCACGGGCAGTCCCGTCACGATATCCCTGCCGTAAACGACTGCGCCCGCCCTCTGGTCCTCCAGGTCTAGAAGGGACGTCTTTACGACTTCGGCCGTCTTCCCGCCGATAATCAGGCTATACTCACGGCGGATCGCCGCCTTGATCGCCTCGTCAAACTTGCGTCCTCCCACCTTGATCAGGCGGCTTAAGACAATGCCGCCAAGGGAGAGAATGGATATCTCCGTCGTGTCAAAACCCACGTTGACAACCAGCACACCCTGCGAATTTTTCACGTCAATGCCGAGACCGAGACCGTCTGCCACCGCCTTATCCACCACCATGACTTTCCTGGCCTTAACGTTGGATTCTTTGATCAGGTCCTTAAAGGCGCGCTTCTCCACCTCGGTCACATCCCACGGAACAGCGATATAATAGTCGGCCGGACGCACATTATTTTTCATCATACCGCTCAAGAAATACTTGATCAGCGTCTCCATGTTCTGGATATCCGCAATCACACCGTTACTAAGCGGATAAGTGATGCTTATGTTTCCGGGTGCCTTCTCATACATCTCGAACGCCGCGTCCCCGTAGGCGAAAAGCGTCTTTTTGTTCTCGATGGCGATCATGTTCTTTTCCACGAAGACGTCGTCGTCCGCGCGATTGTAAATTTTGATATTGCTGGTGCCAAGATCAATCCCAAATGCGTTGTTTGCCAAGGTAAATGTACCCCTCTTTCTTTCTGTTGAAATCTTTACGGAGAATGCCCGTTTTATCAATCCTGTATATCTGTCAGTAATTTACTCTCTTTAAAGCTGAAATAATTGTTGTCCCCCAGAATAATGTGGTCGATCAGCGGAATGTCCGTAAGCGTCCCGGTCCGTCCGATGCGCTCCGTGACCAGAAGGTCATTCTCACTCGGGACAGGGTTCCCGCCCGGATGATTGTGTAGAAGCATAATGCCTGCCGCACCGTTTCTAAAGGCAAGCGTAAACACCTCCCTCGGTGACAGGAGGGCGGCATTTGCCGTACCTTTTGAGAGGATTTCCTCCCCGATCAGATGATACCCTGTATCCAGAAGCAGAAGGAGGATATGTTCCACACTCTCATGGCGGAACCGCTCCATATAGTAATCCGCAACCGAATACGGGTCGTGAAAGGAAAGCCCGCCCTTGGCCTTCGCCCGCGCCATCCTCTTTGCAAATTCAGCGATTGCCTTAAGCTGAACCGCTTTTACCTCCCCGATTCCCTCAATCTTCTGAAGGTCCTTCACGGATATGTGGTACAGCCCCAAAAGCCCGTTTCCGTATCTGGCTGTCTGGGCAAGCACCCGCTCTCCAAGCTCCCTCGCACTCACGCCTTTCGTTCCCGTACGCAGGAGGATTGCCAGAAGCTCCGAGTCCGTGAGGCTCTCGCTTCCGAAGGCGGCGAACTTCTCAAATGGAAGATTTTGCTGCCTGTAATACTCATTGTTCTCATACTTTGCTGTTTTCATGCAGTCTCTTTCCCGACAGCTTCTCTCCAAAAGGACGGTCAGATCATGCGGTATATAATGATCGCCAGGGCGATCCCTAAAATGCTTGCTATCGTGATCTTAATCGACAGGGCAAAGGTAATGCTGAGGATACCCAGATCCAGCACCAACGGCTGCGACAGACCAAACGACTGTCCGTAATTGAGCCACGTGGAGGGAAACAGACTCCCGATAAAGCCGCCGATCACGATTCCTGCCAAGATCAACAGGAAACAAGCCCAGTTATTTTTGCGCATAAAAAGTACAATCTCCTTTCTCCAAGGCTCATTTTATCACAATCGGATTTTGATGTACATAAAAAATGGAATATTTTTCTACAGTTCAGCCAGACCGTCAGTGAGACGGGAAATTGTGCTGGCACAAATTTCGCGGCTCGCTAACGGTCTGAGGGAACGCCGTCTTATGCGCAAAGGCAGCGGCAACGCCGCGAAAAGCGCGTTAGCGCGACTTTGCGAATGGCGTGGGCTGAACTGTCACAATCCCCCGGTCCACAAGATTCTGCAGGCTCTTTAAGATGCCCAGTTTCGCGTGGGGGAAGGTCAGCCCGCCCTGAAAGTACACCGCGTAAGGAGGTGCGATGGGCCCGTCTGCGGAAAGTTCGATGGATGAGCCGGAGACAAAGGCTCCCGCCGCCATAATCACTTTGGAGTCATAGCCCGGCATATCCCACGGTTCCGGCTTCACGAAACTGTCCACCGGCGCCGCCGCCTGAATGCCCTCGCAGAAAGCACAGACCCCCTCGGGCGAGCCGAAAGTCACAGCCTGGATGATATCGTGGCGGCTCTCCGACCCGTTTGGCACCACGGCAAACCCCAGCCTTTCATAAATATTTGCCGCAAAAATGGCGCCTTTTAAGGCGGATGCAGTCACCGTGGGCGCTAAAAAGAGTCCCTGATAAAATGCGGGCAGGACGCCAAGGGATGCGCCCACCTCCTTTGCAAGGCCGGGGGAAGTCAGCCGGCACGCCGCGTTCTCAATACATTCCTTTTTCCCGGCGATATACCCGCCGATAGGCGCAAGTCCGCCGCCCGGGTTCTTGATGAGAGACCCGACCACCATATCCGCCCCCACTTCGGAAGGTTCTTGCGTTTCCACAAACTCCCCGTAGCAGTTGTCCACCATCACGAGAACATCCGGTTTGACCTGCTTTACAAAAGAAATCAGCTCGCCGATACGCGAAACGGACAAAGTCGGCCTCGTCTGGTAGCCCTTCGACCTCTGGATGGTGACAAGCCGCGTCTTCTCGTTTATGGCGGCGCGTATGCCTTCAAAGTCAAAGCTTCCGTCAGGCAGAAGGTCCACCTGTCTGTAAGAGACGCCGTACTCTGCAAGGGATCCTCTTGACGGGCGTATGCCTATGACTTCCTCCAAGGTATCGTAGGGCTTTCCCACCGGGGATAAAAGTTCGTCGCCGGGCCGCAGATTGCTCATCAGCGAAAGCGCCAGCGCATGGGTGCCGCATGTGATCTGGGGACGCACCAGCGCGTCCTCCGTGCGGAAAACATCCGCATACACGCTTTCTAATGTATCCCTTCCCAAGTCATTATACCCGTACCCCGTGGTCCCCAGAAGACACGCCTCGCTGACACTCGCCTCCTGCATAGCCCATATTACCTTAAGCTGATTGTATTCCGCGTTTTTGTCGATCCGTTCAAAACGAGGCGCCAGCGCGTCAAGTATCTCCTCCCCGAAGCGATACACGTTCTCCGAAATACCAAACCTGCTGTACATTTCTTTTATATCCGTTTTCATGCGCTGTATTTCCTTTCCTTTTTTACACGCAGATGCTTTTTCCGCCTTTGTCTATTTTGCACACCGTTTCAGGTGGTTTTTGCGCTGTTCTAACTGAAATCCCTGTAAAATCCATGTTTTTTCACATATGTTTTCCTGCATCTTCCTGCTTTTCATCGAGCCGTCCATGCGCATTTTAATGCTGTGGCGTCAATCCGTTTCGCTGTTTTTCGTTAAATAACAATATTTATTTCAAATAACACAGTCTATCAAATCGCAATTTCGTCATTTTGTCGGTTCATCCCCCTGAAAATACCATATTTCATCGGCATTTTACATATTGTTACAGGATAATCCCTCTTTCGCGCAGGAAATCCTGCATAAACCGCAAAATCTTTTGACTATCTTGGTCAAAAACGGTTTTATCTATCCAAATTACCTCTTTTTCGCGCCGAAACCAGGTGAGCTGTCTTTTCGCAAAGTGTCTGGTATCCCGTTTTATCAGGTAAACAGCCTCATCCAGGGATATTTCTCCTTCCAGATAGGACAAAAGCTCTTTATAGCCGAGTCCCTGCATGGAGACCATGTCTTTCCGGCAGCCCGACTCCCGCAGGGCGCGCACTTCCTCCAGAAGCCCCCGCTCCATCATCAGGTCCACCCTGTCGTTAATCCGCTGATAAATCTTTTCCCGGTCGTCTGTGAGAACAAAATAGGCAAAGTTATACGGGGAGTCGTTTCCCCGCTGCTCCCTGTTATGCTCGGAAATCTTTTTTCCTGTCTTTTCATAAAACTCAATGGCGCGGATCACCCTCTTTATATTGTGAGCATGAATGCTCTCGCAGGACTCCGGGTCTACGGCGCGCAGCCTCTCATAGAGCGCTTCCGCCCCTTCCCTTCTCGCCTGCTCCTCAAGCGAACGGCGAAGCTGTGTATCCTCATCGTTTTGCGTAAAATCAATGTCATACAGCAGAGCCTGGATATAAAATCCAGTGCCGCCCACCAGAATCGGAATATGTCCCCGGCTGTATATCCCCGCCGCAGCCCGCTTGGCCAGTTCCTGAAAAACCACCACATTAAATTCCTGATCCGGGAGGAGCACGTCGATCAGGTGATGCGGCACACCCTCCATCTCCTCCTGCGTGATCTTGGCGGACCCGATATCCATGCGGCGGTATACCTGCATGGAATCGGCGGAAATAATCTCCCCGCCTACCGCCTTGGCAAGCGAGATGGAAAGTGCCGTCTTCCCCACCGCCGTGGGGCCCGTCAGAATCACCAGCGGAAGCTTTGTCGATTTCAAACCTATTCTCCTCCTGCCAATACAGAGAATGCTGCTTTGTGGCATTCTCCTGTGTGAGATTTAGTGATTCTTAGCCAAGCAGCCTCTGCTGCTGAGCTTTAGAAACACTTCTCACACGTTTATACAATGCGTTTAAACTTCTTCTCAAGCTCCTGCCTGCTCATGGAGATAATCGTCGGTCTGCCATGGGGACAGTTATAAGGGTTATCCAACGTCAGAAGCTCGTCAATCAGCGCCTCAACTTCCGTCCGACTCATGCGCATATTTCCTTTGACAGCCGCCTTGCATGCCATGGTTGCGATGCGCATGCGGACGCTCTCGGGCGTGCCCGCCACCGTCTCCGCAGACAGTTCGTCCAGTATCTCATAGAAAAACGTCCCCTCGGCATACCCGTACAGGTCAAGCGGCACGCCCCGTATCGCATAATCGCTGCCGCCAAACTCCTCGATCACGAATCCAAGCGCCGCAAAATCTTCCCTGTGGCTTAGCAGGCACTCCTTCTCCTGATTGTTTAACGTCACGATCATGGGCGGGATGATCTGCTGGGAAGCCGCTTCCTTCTCCCGGAAACGCCGTATGAGCCGCTCATACCTGACCTTCTCGTGGGCGGCATGCTGATCCACGATCAGCAGCTTATCCTGATAGGAAATCAGCCAGTATGTCTCAAAGAGCTGGCCGATGATTTCATACTGTTCTTTCGCCTTCGCGGACAGGAGCTTATCGTTGAACAGGGTCATCTGCTCCGGTTTTGTGGTTACGGCATTTTCCTGCGGCATCCGCGCCGTATGTCCCTGCGCCATCTTTGCCGCGGCTGATTGAACGTCCGTACCTTTCCGCTCCTCTGCGCCTTTTCCATCCGCATGATAGGCCGTCGTCTGCCTGAGGACATTCGCCTCCGCCGGCCGGCTTTTCTCATAGATCGCGCGGATGGACGCAGCCTGTTCCGCGCTGGCAATCCTTCTTTTTTCAAACGGTTCCGGCGCCGTCTCCTTTGCCCGTCCGCCGCCTTTGTCCGCCGCTTTGCCTTTTTCCTTTTCAGGTTCTGTAAGGCTCACCTCCGGAATCATTTCCCGCTCTTTGAGCGCTTCCTCCACCGACTCCCGCACCGTATCGTAAAAGTCGGGCGCATCCGCGATCCGCACCTCCATCTTGGACGGGTGGACGTTCACGTCAATCTTCTCCGTGTCGATCTGAAAATGCAGGATACAGAACGGAAATTTGTGCTGCATCAGGTATTCCCGGTAGCCTTCCTCCACCGCCTTGCTGATCAACGTGCTGCGGATATATCTGCCGTTGATATAAAATATCTCATAAGAGCGGTTTGCCCGGTTAATCACAGGTTTCCCCAAAAGCCCCGTCACCGTCATCCCGTCCTGTTCGCAGTGAAAATCCATGAGCGCATCCGCAATGTCTTTCCCGTAAATGCGGTAGACGATCTCCCGCAGGTCACCGCTGCCCGTCGTATAAAACCTTGTCTGGCCGTTTAGCAGAAACTTAAAGGAAACCTGCGGATTTGACATGGCCAGATGCTCCATCAGATCCGCCACATAGGACCCTTCCGTCCTTGGCTGCTTTAAGAACTTTTTGCGCGGCGGCGTATTGTAAAAGAGATTCCGCACAAGCAGCGTCGTGCCGCCCGGCGCGCCGATTTCCTCGCGCTCCTTCTCCACGCCGCCCTCAATCAAATATCGGATGCCCGTAAGCTCCTCCGGCGTCTTGGTAATCAGTTCCACCTGTGCCACCGCAGCGATACTGGCAAGCGCCTCGCCCCGGAACCCGAGACTGACCAGTTTGGTCAAATCATCTGCAGAAGAAATTTTGCTGGTGGCATGGCGCAAGAAGGCGTTCTCCACCTGAGATTTCTCAATGCCGCCGCCGTTGTCGGTCACCCGGATCAGGCTCGTGCCGCCGTCCCTGATCTCCACCGTAACAGCGTCCGCACCCGCGTCTATGGCGTTCTCCACCAGCTCCTTCACCACGCTTGCCGGCCGCTCCACCACCTCCCCGGCAGCGATCTTGTCTATGGTCTGATTATCCAAAATATTTATTTTCGCCACAGTTTCCTCATCCTCACAGTATTCTAAAGCGGTACATGAAATTGCGAAACCTCTCGATACGTTAATTAATTGTGCAAATAGTGTAATCATAAGCAGACCCTTGGAACCTGTTTAAATCCTTCGGATTAAAACGGTCGGCACTTGGCGAGGTTTTATCGAGCCTAGTTCCGTTACGTTTGGAACGGAGCGAAAGCGCGTCTGTGTTGATTCTGTTATTTGTGCAATTTCGACACCTTACAAGAGGTTTCGCCTCAACAACTCAACCCCACCTGTTTTTCAACCTGTTTTGCAGCCGGTAAAGTGTATTCAGCGCGTCCACCGGCGTCAGGTTGCTCACGTCGATCTCCTTCAGCTCCTTTATCACATCCTCGTCCGTCACGGTGTCAAACAGGGAAATCTGCTCTAAATCCACCTCGTCGTATTTGACGCTCTTTTTCTTCTCGCCCTTGCCCCTGTCGATCTCTATACTCTGCACCTTCTCGGTGATGTCATTGTCGCTTAACTGCTCCACGATCTCCTTCGCCCGGTCTATCACCATATCGGGCACGCCCGCCAGTTTCGCCACCTGAATACCATAACTCTTATCCGCACCGCCTTTCACGATCTTTCGCAGGAATACGATGTCGTCCCCCTTCTCCTTGACCGCGATGCAGTAGTTGTTTACGTTGTCCATCTTGCCTTCCAGCTCGGTCAGCTCGTGGTAATGGGTGGCGAACAGCGTCTTCGCCCCGAGAATCCGCCTGTTGCTGATGTGTTCGATCACTGCCCACGCGATACTCAAACCATCAAAGGTGGATGTTCCCCGCCCGATCTCGTCAAGCACCAACAGGCTGTTTGGCGTGGCGTTCCGAAGGATATTCGCCACCTCGTTCATCTCCACCATGAATGTGGACTGCCCGCTTGCCAGATCGTCGGATGCGCCCACCCTCGTAAAGATACGGTCCACGATGCCGATGTCCGCTTTCTTAGCGGGCACAAAAGAACCGATCTGTGTCATCAAAACGATCAGCGCCACCTGACGCATATAGGTAGATTTTCCCGCCATATTCGGGCCGGTAATAACCGCGATACAGTGTTTTTTGTCATCCAGATGGGTGTCGTTTGCGATAAACATGTCGTTCTGGATCATCTGTTCCACCACGGGATGACGCCCCTCCTTGATGTCGATCACCCCTTTTTCGTTGAGCGCGGGACGCACATAATGGTTCTGTTCAGCCACAAAGGCTAAGGAAGTAAACACATCCAGTTTCGCCACCGCCCGGGCAGTCTTTTGAATCCGCTCCACCTCCCCGGCAATCGCCTCCCTGATCTCACAGAACAGGTCGTATTCCAGGGTAAAGAGCTTGTCCTCCGCATTCAGGATGGAGTCCTCCAGCTCCTTTAACCGGGGCGTAGTGTACCGCTCCGCGTTTGCAAGCGTCTGCTTGCGCACATAATCCTCCGGCACCTGATCCCTATAGGAATTTGTCACTTCGAAATAATAGCCGAAGACTTTATTGTATTTAATACGCAGGTTCTTTATGCCCGTGCGCTCCCGGTCTTCCTCCTCCAGCTGCGCCAGCCACTTTTTCCCGTCTGTCTTTGCCTTTTTCAGCGAATCTATCGTCTCGTTGAACCCCTCCCTGATGATGCCGCCCTCCTTGACGGCGATGGGCGGCTCTTCTGTAATCGCGTCGTCGATCAGTTTATGGATATCCTGCAGCGGGTCCATGTTTTCCAGGATTTCCCGAAGAAGCGGCGCTTCAAAATCGGCAAGCACCGCCCGCAGGGAAGGCAGCATCGCCAGCGAATTTCGCAGCGCAATCAAATCCCTTGGATTCGCGGTTTTATAGCTCACTTTGCTAAGGAGCCGCTCCAAATCATAAATAGCGTGCAGATATTCCCGGAACTCCTCCCGGTCCACGCTCCGTCTGCACAGTTCCTCCACCGCATCCTGCCGTTTTTCGATCCGCGCCCTGTCAATCAGCGGCTGTTCTATGTACTTGCGCAGGAGCCGCCCGCCAAGCGCCGTTTTCGTGCGGTCAAGCACGCCAAGAAGCGATCCTTTCTTCTGCTTCTCACGGAGCGTCTCGATCAGTTCCAGATTTCGTCTTGTGGAGCTGTCAAGGAGCATGTATTTGCTGCTCAGATAGGGATAGATATGGGTAAAATGGGAAAGGGACGTCTTCTGCGTCTCATAGAGGTATAAAAGCAGAGCCCCCGCCGCGGTCATTCCCACAGGAAAGTCCTCTATGCCGAGCCCTCCCAGCGTATTTACCCGGAAATGGCGCATCAGCGTCTTTTTGCAGCCTTCCTCGTCAAAATAGTGGGGAGACAGAGAATAAACAGACACGTTCAGTCTGTTCTTCAAATCCTCGATATCGTAACCGCTGACAAAAAACTGCTCGTTGCAGATCAACTCCGAGGGCGCGTATTTATTGATTTCATCCTGAAGCTTGCGGATATCCTCCACCTCTGTCAGATAGTAGTCGCCGGTGGTCACATCCGCTACCGAAAGCCCGATCTTTCCGGGGAAGTAAGTGACACAGAGCAGATAATTGTTCTTGCTGTCATCAAGCGCCTGTATGTTCAGGTTCGTACCCGGCGTAACCACCCGGATGACTTCCCTCTTAACAATGCCCTTTGCGCTCTTTGGATCTTCCACCTGTTCGCAGATCGCTACTTTATAGCCCTTGGAAACAAGCTTATTTAAGTAGCTGTCAACCGCGTGGTAAGGCACGCCGCACATGGGAGCGCGCTCTTCCTGCCCGCAGCTTTTTCCCGTCAGTGTAATTTCCAGTTCCCTGGAGGCCGTCAGCGCGTCCTCGAAGAACATTTCGTAAAAATCCCCTAGTCTGTAAAATAAAATGCAGTCCTGATACTCCTTCTTCATATCCAGATACTGCTGCATCATTGGTGTCAGTTCAGCCATTGGTTATCAACCATCTTTCCTAATCTCGTATGCCTGGTTTCACTCAGCCAGTCAACCATCCGTCCCGTATAGTAAAAGCCATGGCATGTGTCCAGCACCACCATGACAAATTTTCCGACAAGCCGTCTGTCCGCCTTAAAGTGCACAAGCATATTATTGCCAAGCCTCCCGGTGACAAAAGCCGGGTCCTGTTCGTTTACTTCCTCCACGAGTGCCTCCATGACCTTTCCCTGCAAAAGCGCCGCCCGCTCCTTCGCCGTCTCCTGCACCACGGAGAGAAGCTTGTCAAAGCCCTCGTGCACGGTCTTCTCCGGCACCTGGTTCTCCATGGCAGCCGCGGGCGTGCCCGTCCGCGGGGAATAGATAAACGTAAAGGCATTGTCAAACTGTACTTTTCTTACCACGTCGATTGTCTCTTCCACATCCTCCGGCGTCTCTCCCGGAAACCCTACAATCAGGTCTGTGGTGATCGCAATGTCGGGTATGGCGGTTTTCAGTTTTTTCACCAGTGCCAGATACTGTTCCTTCGTATAACGCCTGTTCATCGCCTCCAGAATGCGGTCGGAGCCTGCCTGCAGCGGCAGATGCAGATGACGGCATATCTTTGTGGAACGCCGCATGACATCAATCAGCTCGTCCGACAGGTCTTTCGGATGTGACGTCATGAAGCGGATGCGCCGCAGTCCTTCTATCTTCTCCACTTCCTGCAAAAGCTGTGCAAAGGATATGGGATTTTCCAGATTTTTCCCGTAGGAATTGACGTTCTGCCCAAGCAGCATGACTTCCGAAACGCCGTCCTCCACAAGCGCTTCGATCTCACGCAGGATATCCTTAGGCTCCCTGCTTCTCTCCCGCCCGCGCACATAGGGCACGATACAATAGCTGCAAAAATTATTGCAGCCAAACATAATGTTGACGCCGGACTTATAGCTGTACTTGCGTTTTACCGGCAGATTTTCCACTATTTTATCTGTCTCTTCCCAGATGTCCACAATCATGTCGTTAGACGCAAGCATTCTTGAAAGAAGCTCGGCGAACCGAAAAATATTGTGGGTGCCGAAGACCAGATCCACAAACCGATAACTTTTCCGTATCTTTTCGATCACTGACTGCTCCTGCATCATGCAGCCGCAGAGTGCGATTTTTAAATGCGGTTTCTTCTTTTTCAGGCTGTTTAAGTAGCCTAACCGCCCGTAAACACGCTGGTTGGCGTTATCCCTCACCGTACAGGTGTTGTAGAGGACAAAATCCGCCGCTTCCTCTGCGTCGGTCAGCTCATAGCCGGCCTGCACAAGAATGCCGGACAGCTTCTCGGAATCCCTCGCATTCATCTGACAGCCGAAAGTCACCACACTCGCCTGCGGTGCTCGTCCGTGCGCCGACTGAAAGGCCGACACATAATCGCGGCATTTTTCGATATATGCTTCCTGCCGTTCCCGTTCTATCTTATTTTCTTTTTTTGACAATTCAAATTCTCCGTTTCTTCAACAATGCGCAATATTGCGCAGTCCGCATTTTCTGCACAGCCTCTGTCAGATCCTGCGGTCAGATTTTCTTCGAGCAGGCAAGCGCCAGGGACCCCGGCCCGATATGGCAGGCGATGCTAAGAGACAGCGGGTCCATGTGCACGTCAAAGCCTGGAAAAGCTTCAAGAATCTGCTCCTTAAACTGCTCCGCCGCCTCCCTGTCATAAGTGTATGCGATCTGCAGCCATATTCTATCCGCCGACACGCCGCCAAAGCGTTTCTCCATATCCGCCTTTATCGCATTTATCATAATAGTCTTTCCCTGTGAGACCGTTCTCGCCTTGGCAAAAGCATCCAGTTTTTCGCCCTGGATCTGCAAAACGGGCTTCAGACGCAAAATCGTCCCGAGAGCCGCCGCCGCAGGCGTGATCCTGCCGCCCTTTTTCAGATAATACAGCGTGTCCAGCATGATATAAATGCTGGAATTGAACTTATCCTCCTCCAGAAATTCCCGGATTGCAGCCGCATCCATCCCCCGTTCGATCAGGGCAAGCGCATCGAGCGCCGACTGCCTCTGGGTCACGGAGATCCGCTGGTTGTTGACCACCTGCACCCTGCCGTCATAGTTTTCCGCAAGCATCCTTGCGCTCTGACAGGAACCGCTCAGCCCGCTGGACATCGGAATATGCACGATCTCGTCATATGTCCCAAGCAGCTCGTCCCAGAGATTCATCACAGCTTCCGGGCTTGGCTGGCTCGTAATCACGTCAGCATTCTCGGCAAGCCGCTCGTAGAACTGCTCCTGCGTCAGCGTGATATCCTCAAAAAAAGTCTCCTCATTGATCATAAACGGCATAGGAATCACATAAAGCCCCATCTCCTTCGCCTGAGACTGCGTAATGCCGCTGTTACTGTCTGTCACGACTGCGATTTTTTTTGTCATAGTCATATCGTCATCCTTTTCCAAAGTACGGAGAATGCTGCTTTTTAGCATTCTCCCGAGTGAGACTTAGTTCTTCTTGATGTCCCGTCCTATGGCGGGACGTCTTTAGAAGAACTTCTCACTCTGTTCTCCCACTCAGTTTACCGTCAGATACTCCTAAAGTCAACCTCATTTGTCCCCTGCAGACTCAACGATCCCTTAAGCACCGCATACTCTTCCCCGGAAAGCGACGGATCCTCGGCAAGCACTTTCTCCGCCCACTCGCTTGCCCTCTGTAAAACCGCCGCATCCCGGTAAATATCGCCCAGTGCAAACTGTAAGTCCCCGCTCTGCCTGATCCCGAAGAGGTCGCCTGGACCCCGGAGCGCCAGATCTTTACCCGCAATGTAGAAACCGTCGTTTGATTCATTCAGAATCTTTAGCCGTTCCATGGTTTCCGGCCGTTTCGACTTGCTGATAAAAATACAGTACGACTGCTTGTCGCCGCGCCCAACCCGGCCCCTGAGCTGATGAAGCTGCGCCAGCCCGAATCTCTCCGCGTTCTCCACAAGCATCACCGTAGCGTTTGGCACATTGATCCCCACCTCGATCACCGTGGTGGACACCAGCACATCAATATCATGCGCCTCAAACGCCTCCATAATCCGTGTTTTCTCCGTCGGCCGCATCCTGCCGTGAAGCGTCTCCACGCGTATGGAAGCCGGAAGCGCGCTTTTAAGCTTCTTCGCGTAGGAAACTACATCCTCCAGCTCCTGTTCTTCCCCTTCTTCTACCATGGGACAGATCACATAAACCTGACTGCCCTGCGCCACTTCCTTTTCTATGAATTTATAGGCGGTATTCCGATAGGACGTGTCTACTACACAGTTTTTAATGGGCAGTCTGTCCGCCGGCAGCTCGTCCAGTACAGAAATGTGCAGATCCCCGTAAAGAATGATCGCCAGCGTCCGGGGGATTGGCGTCGCGCTCATGACAAGCACATGCACGGCCTTTTCTTCCCGGGAAGAACCGCTCCCCGGATCCGGGACTTCACCCCCCGTTTCCGGGCTTAAACCGCCCTTTGCGGCCAGTGTCTCCCGCTGTCTGACCCCGAAACGGTGCTGCTCGTCGGTAACGACAAGGGAAAGACTTCTGTATGCAACCTTCTCCTGAATCAGGGCGTGGGTGCCGATCACAATATCCGCCTCCCCGCTCTCGATCTGTGCATAGATTGCCCGCCTGTCCTTTGCGGTGACAGACCCGGTCAAAAGAACGGGATGTATCTGCAGCCCATACTCCGTATGCAATTTCATCAGGCTCTCGTAGTGCTGTCTGGCCAGAACCTCCGTGGGCGCCATCATGGCACCCTGAAAACCGTTGGCCGCGCACATGATAAGCGAAAGAAACGCTAAGATCGTCTTGCCGGAGCCCACGTCTCCCTGTACCAGCCTGTTCATGGCATATTCGGAGGTTAAGTCCGCCCGGATTTCCGCCCACACTTTCTGCTGGGCCTTCGTCAGCCGGTAAGGCAGGGCCTCGATCAGCCTCTCTGTCTGTGCCACCTCAATCATGGGGCGCGCGGCCTTCATCCGCTCATTGGATTCCCGCATCCTGCGAAGCACCAGTATAAAGCGGAAAAACTCGTCAAACACAAGCCTGCTTCTGGCGGCAAGAAGCGCCTTGCGCCCTGTGGGGAAGTGCATCTGCTCCACGGCCTCCCGAAAAGCCGGGAATCCTTCCGCCGCCCGGATTCTTTCGGGAAGCGGGTCCTTCGAAAGATCCACCAGCCCGATGGCCTGTCTCACCGCCTTTGTCACGGCGTTGTTGGTCAGTCCTTTCGTGGTGGCATAGCGGGGCTGCATACAGTCCGTCAGCTTTCCATACTCCTCCGGCTTATAAATCCGTGCCTGCTCCATCACATACCTGTCTTTCCTGCAGTGCAGACATCCCCTGAAAATATAGGGCTGACCGCGCTTCAGGCTGTTTTTCAGATAAGGCATGTTAAAATAGGTCATGTGCAGACTGCCGCCCTCACAGGACACTTCAAAAGCGGTGATGGAAAGCCCGCGCACATGTCTTGTCGCCACATTTCCCGCAAGGCGTCCCTCCACAGCCACAATCTCCTCGGCAGGCGCCCTGTCAAGGGAAACCGGGGAAGAAAACTGCTCGTAATCCCTGGGATAGTATGACACCAGCTCCTCCGCCGTATAAACATGCAGTTTTTCAAAGAGGGCGGCGGTTTTTTCACCGACGCCCTTCAAATTCCTGATATCCATAAATATCTGCTTATTCCGCTGAAATGATATAGTAGTAAATCGGCTGCCCGCCGTACTGCAGCTCTATATCACAGTCCGGGTACTTCTCCCCGATCTGGTCGCGCAGTTTCCCGGCGTCCTCCTCTGTGATCTCCTCGCCGTAGTAAATGCTGATCAGTTCCTTTTCCTCCGCCATCATGGCCCCCACCATGTTAAGCGCCACCGAGGAAATGGCTGTTCCAACGGAGAGGATGCCGTGATCTCCAAGCCCCATGAAATCACCCTGCCTGATCTCCTGCCCGTCGATGTTCGTGTCACGCACCGCGTAGGTAACCTGACCCGTGGCAACCGCCTTCATCTCAGAAATCATAGTCTCCTCATTCTCTTTTGCAGACAGGCCCGGCACATAATTGATTACCGCCGTAATGCCCTGCGGGACGGTCTTTGTGGGAATCACCACGATTTTCTTGTCCTTCACAAGCGACTGCGCCTGATTTGCCGCCAGTATGATGTTTTTGTTGTTCGGCAGGATAAAGATCGTGTCCGCGTTCACCTTGTCAATCGCGTTCAGCATATCCTCCGTACTCGGATTCATGGTCTGTCCGCCTTCGATGATATAATCGACGCCCAGCCCCTTAAAGATCTCCGCTATGCCGTCGCCAACGGAAACGGCGATAAAGCCCACATCTTTCTTTGGCCCGGGCAGGTCATCCTCCGCTGCAGCAGGCTTTTCCTCCTGCTTGGACATCCGAAAGAGCTTTTCCTGATGTTCCAGCCGCATATTGTCTATTTTCATGTTGGAGAGCGCACCGTACTTTAATGCCTTCTGAATCGCCAGACCGGGATCGTTGGTATGTACGTGCACCTTTACCACGTCCTCGTCCGCAACCACCACGATGGAATCGCCGATGGACTCCAGATATGCCTTAAAATCCATCTCCGTCTTGATATTAAACACCTTGTTTAACATGATGATAAACTCGGTGCAGTAACCGAATTTGATTTCCGCATTCGCCTGCGCCTCATAGCCCGCCGCCCCGGAAGCTCCACCCGAAGCCGCCACGGTTGTCTTATCCACCGTCAGGTCGATCTCTTTTCCAAGATAAGCGTCATAAGCGCCCTTCAGCACCTGCATCAGTCCTTGACCACCCGAGTCAACGACGCCCGCCTGCTTCAATACCGGCAAAAGCTCCGGCGTCTGCAAAAGCACCTCGTCCGCATGGCCGATCACCTGTCCCAAAAACTCGGACATATCCGTAACACCCGCGTCCGCAAGCTCCCTCGCCTTGACCGCGCCGCCTTTCGCCACGGTGAGGATGGTGCCCTCCTTGGGCTTCATAACCGCCTTGTAAGCCGTCTCCACAGCCTTCTCAAAAGCAGTGGCAAGCACGGGAACCGTAATTTCCTGACATTCCTTCACGCCCTTCGTAAAACCTCTGAAAAGCTGGGACAGGATGACGCCCGAATTACCCCTCGCCCCTCGGAGAGACCCGGAAGAAATCGCCTTACACAAAGAAACCATGTCGATATCCCCCACATCATAGAGGGAAGACACCTCCCTGGCTGCCGCCATAATCGTCATCGTCATATTCGTGCCCGTATCGCCGTCCGGCACGGGGAACACGTTCAACTCGTTGATCCATTCCTTCTTACTCTCAAGATTTTTCGCTCCGGCAAGAAACATTCTGGCCATCAGACCGGCATCTATCGTATTTGAATCCACTTATTTGATCCTCCCTCTAGTCAATTACTCTCACACCTTCTACAAAAATATTGATCTTTTCCACTTCTATCCCGGCAAACTCTTCCACCTTATATTTCACGCTGTCGATCAGATTATCCGCCACTGCCAGAATACTTACGCCGTAGGACACGATAATGTGGAAATTGATGGTAAGCTTATTGTTGTTCAAAAGAACCTGTATGCCGCGCGTCATACTGTCCTTTTTTAAAAGTTTCACCAGCCCGTCCCTGACGCTCATGCTCGCCATGCCGACCACCCCGAAGCACTCTGTCGCCACAGTGCCCGCATACTGCGCAATCACTTCCTGGTCGATAGAGATATTTCCCATATGGGTATCCATTGAAGAGACTTTCATAGACTACCTCCTAATCCAAAATTTAAACTGCCAGACTCGCAAACTCGCGCTGCCGCGTTCTATGTCCGATTACATCGGACGTTTGCTCGTTAATTAATGCAAGAAAAATAAATGCCGCTTTCAGCGTCGCTTATTTTTCTTTTACATTTATTACATTATACCCCGATCTTTCAAAAAAAGAAACTGTAAAAAATTCTGCAAATTATGCTTGCAATCTCTTCCACTTTCTGCTATTATACAAATGTTGCAAAAATTGAACAGGTCCGCTTTGCGGTCCCGGTATTATTGTAAAATAACTCTACATTCGTTAGGAGGTGCTAAGATGGCTAAATGTGATATTTGTGGTAAGGGCGCTCACTTCGGTAACAACGTCAGCCATTCTCATAGAAGATCGAACAGAATCTGGAAATCCAACATTCAGAATGTAAAATGCAAAGTGAATGGCGCAAGCAAAAGGCTGCATGTGTGCACACGCTGCTTGAGATCCGGCGCTGTGGAACGCGCGTAATTTTGTAACCGCAAAACATAAGGTATGTAAGAAAGGGCTGGCATGTTCCGGCTCTTTTTTTATGAATAAGCAGACTCAAGATACTTCGCATATCTTCTGAACTCTGCTTATTCGCGCAAAAAGCAGGCGCGATCCTGCTACGCCTGCCTGCATTTCTCATATTCCCTTTTCAGCCTCTCATACTCCCTGTTGATCCGCTGTATGACTTCCGTGTCGCCGGCTACGTTGTCGGGGTGGAAAATCTTCGTCAAGTCCTTATACCGTTTCTTGAGCGTCAGCACATTTTTCACGCCGTGGAAAAAAGCGCTGGTCTCCGGGTAGCTGTCATACAGCCCCCGCTCTTCCAGAAATTCCTTCTCCGCCGCAAGCCTTGCCCACTCCTTGTCAAGTCTCCTCCGGTCCATGTCCAGTTTCTGAAACCCGTCCTTTATGATCTCCAGCCGCTCTTCCACAAGCTGGTTGTCTTTCCGAATCCGGCTCTGCTCGGCAGACATCTTTCGGTTCAGGTCCTTCATTTCCTCTTTAAACTGTTCTTTTTCCTGTTCAAACTTTTCCCGCAGCTCTTCAAGCTCCGCGGAAGCAGTCATAATTCTGATATTTTCCTTAAAAAGCCAGGACTTCAATTCCTGCAGATCGTCCCCGGTCAGTCCTTCTTCCAGAAGTATTTCTTCCATATTCTCCATCGTAATCCTCATATCCTTCGACTAACAGCAAAAAAAGCTGTATCCGATCAGCAAAAGCAGTATAATCAACAGAAGCCCCAGAAAACGGTTCATCAGAAAAAGCATGATAATCATACCTGCCGCGACGCAAAACGCCACAAAACCGATCATTTTTTTCATGGGCTACCCCTGTTTATGCTCTTATGATACTATATGCAGCCATCCCCGGAAGGTGCTATTTGTTTTCCTCCGGGAAGGCGATATCAACAGCCGTGTCGTCAGCCAGCATCTCTTCCTTGGGGGATGTAAACTTCTCCACGATATCCGGGATCATGTCGAGCACCTTGGTAACCGTATCCTGATTTTTGATATTGACAAGCTTTGTCGTGCCGTTCTTGATCACCAGCACCGCGCTGGGAGTCATTTTCGCAGAGAAACCACCGCCGCCGCCATTTTTCTTATCGCCCGCGCTCGCGCCTGCGCCCACGCCGAAGCTCACATCCACCAGCGGCAGAATGATAGTATCTCCTACCTGTGTGGCGTCTCCCACCACCGTTTTAGTCCCGATCACGGCATTCATGCCCTTCATCAGGGACTCGATCACACCGCTAAAATTATTCTCAGCCATTTATACTGCCTCCTTTTTTAACAACCTGTACAGTTTTCTGATATCCTTATTGAAATAAACCCGAACTACCACCCGGACAAACGTGTAAAACCGCAGTTTCCCTTTGATGAACACACGTCCTTCCAGACGCTTTTTCTCAAAATCCCCGGCCACATTCACCTTGGGACCGAAAAACGGATACAACATGCCGCAGACAGCCAGAATCTCGCCTGTCGTGGCGGGATCGTCCATGCCGACAATGAGCGCCGCCTCAAACCTGTCAGGCTTGAGCTTCTTAAAAATCGTCAGAAGCTCGCCCTTGCAAAGGGCAAAGGACCGCTGAAACGTCTCACCCTCTATCACGCCTTTGTAATACTCTATAGTATCCGATACAGACCTTATTTTATCACAGATATTTTGGATTGTGTACTGTATATTTTCAAAGATACTCCTGATTTTTGCGAAAATCCTGCACAGGATCTCCGGGATCGCGCGCAGCTTTTCCCATAATGTGGGCTTTTTTGTCTCTTTATCCGTCTGTTCTTTTACCGCATTCCGCGCTTCCGCTTCCTTTCGTTTTTCTTCGCTTCCCGGGCTGCCTGTCTTTATTTCTGCGGCAGTTTCTCGCCCTGACGTCTCTTTCCCGCTCTCGGTGCCACTGTCGTCCCGCTCTGTCTCATTCTTACGCTTCTCTCTCTTCTTTCCGCCTCCTGCCTCATCCGCCTTTGCCTTACCGCGCTTCTCTTTCTTCGGCAGCCCAAAAACCGTGATAAACATAAGGCGCACCCGCACAGACAGGCTATTGTTAAAACGAACCAGCACATTCACAAAATGTAAAAGCCAGGTAACCTTCACCGTGACGGCAACGGGCGGCTCGCCCTCCCCCTCTTTTCTCACCGCCTCGATCCGATATCGGACCGGCACAAAGAGCGCGCAGGCAGTCACAAGAAGAAGTATCCCCAGAATGCACAAAAGCACAATCCCTATAATTTTCAAAATGAACAGCAGTATATGTAGCATTTCGTCTCCAAGTAGCCTAATTTTTAAAATTCTCCGGGTCCATCCCGGAAAGATACGTAACAAGCTGCGCCTGGCCGGTGGCGGCAAGCGATTCCTGCGCAATCTGTTCGATCACGTCAAAGGCTTCCTCCCTGCCGTTTGCCAGTCCGACTATGCATCCGGGCGGATTTTCCTTATAGTACCACTGGGAAAGCATCAGGCTGTGGTATACCGCAAGATGGTCAGTCTCACTCTCGTAGGCAATCACATAAAGCCACGGCTGTTTTTTGTGGCGTTTCAGTTTCTTTATGGCCTTCTCGGGCTTTTTTACAGTATCCCCAATATAGAGGTTTTTATAAAAGTTCATCGGATTACACCTGTAAACAGGGATTTCACATCCCTACTCATAGATTTCTTCTTCCTCTAGCACTCCGTTTTCGTCATAATAGAACCATTTCCCGGACTCTTTTCCGTTTTCGTATTCACCTTCCGCCGCAATCCGGCCATTTTCATGGTAATCAGTCCAATGGCCGTTTTCCAAACCGTCAGCATATAAGCCTGTTGACGCGATATTGCCGTTTTGGTAGTACTCTGTAAACAAACCTTCTCTGATCCATCTTGTTTTGTCTTCCGAAAGTTTACGTGAATACCTAAAATGGATTTCACCTGTTTCATATGGAATTTCCGCAATATACAATACCTTTTCTTCCATGGTATTTCCTCCGCTAATGGTACAGTAATTCTTGCAACGCAAGCTGCTGAGCTTGCGTTTAGTATATCACATCCAAACATAATAGGACAGGAAAATTTCCCGCGCTGCTGGTCAAATCCACTTGTTCACACGGACTTTGCCGCAAGGGCAGGGGCCTGAGCCAAACTTCCTTTGCCGTATCACATCTGCTTTCTCACCACCGCATACTCGTCGTCGCGCTGGTAAAACGAGCAGGAGAAGCTCCCGCCGCGCAAAAACTGGCTCATATCGTCCTCGTCCAGGTCCACCATGCACACATAGTACTCATAATCCTCGTCGTACTGATAATTGCTGCAAGTATCGCAAATACTCATTTTTCCGCCTTTCTTACCTGTCCCTGTTTTTAAGGTTTCCTCCTGCCTGACAAAATCCATACCGTTTTTTGTACAATCTGTACCGTTTTACCTATAATGCGGCAGGAAATGATTGACTTCTCATACAGAAGTTTTATACTAAATATGTACATTATTATCAAAAACAATTTATTTACCACTACATATAGGGGCGCATACCGCTCGCTGCGCACAGCCCCGCAGAAACGGAGGTTTCTTATGAGAGATGTAGCACGTATGGCACTGGAAAACGGCATGGTTATCGGCGAGGACATCTACAACTACCAAAATGAACTGGTTGTCCCAAGGGACACTAAGGTTGACGCAAAAATCATCAAGAAGCTGGAGCGTCACTCCATTATCTGCGTTCCCGTCAAGGAAGAGATCGACTTCGCCACCACCCACTTTGAAAAAGTACGTCTGAGCCGGGAATTTCAGACCTTTCAGCTCACATACAACAACTGCATGCCTATCTACTCCAAACTGATGAACCGTTTTGTCGAAACCGGCGTCTGGAAAAGCACAAGCCAGCTCAATGATATCTATCTGAAAATCACAGCATGCGCGAAAACCGGGGAAGCGCTCCTCGATTTTTTGTACAACATGCTTCCAAGGGAAGATACCATGACCCATGCCCACTGTCTCAACTCCGCCCTGCTTGCCGGCGTATTCGGCACATGGTGGGAACTGTCCCAGGAGGACATGATGCTCTTAATCCAGTGCGGCTTCTTCTACGATATCGGAAAGTTAAAGCTTCCCCAGGACCTTCTCTGGAAGTCCGAGAAGCTGACCGATCTGGAATACACCAAACTGAAGACGCACACCATGCTCGGGTTTGAACTTTTGAAGGACCAGCCTGAAATCGGCGAGCCTATCATCAAGGCTACCCTGCAGCACCATGAGCGATGCGACGGCTCCGGCTATCCCTCCAGACTGCGGAGTGATAAAATCAACATTTTTGCCAAATACATCGCCATCATAGACGCATACGAGGCGATGACGTCCGCCCGCACTTACAGGCAGCCCCTCAATCCTTTTCAGGTCATCGAGAATTTTGAGCGGGAGGGCTATGAAAAATACGACAAAGCCATTCTCCAGCCGATCCTTTACCACATAGCGGCGACCCAGCTCGGCTTTATGGTGCGCTTAAACAACGACGAGGAGGCAAGGGTGTCCGGCATCATCAATAAAAACAACCTGTCAAGACCCCTACTAAAACGGGAAGACGGCAGCACCATAAACCTTTCCGAAAACCCGGAGCTGTCTATCGTTGCCATCTTCTGAGTGCGCGGCAGAGCTTCCTTTCACTCTAGTCCGCAAAGCAGGCGTCCAGGATCCGCTTTGCAATGGGCACCGCGTAGTCTCCGCCGCTGCCCGCACCTTCTATGATGATCGTCACGCACACCTGCGGTTCCTCCGCCGGGGCAAAGCCTGTAAACCATGCGTGGGAATCCGTCTTAACCTTATTATATTCCGCTGAGCCGGTCTTTCCTGCCGCCGTGTAGGAGAGCCCGGAAAGCTTGGTGCCCGTACCGCTCTTTACCACTTCCTCCATCAGCCCCGTCATGATCTGCGCTTCCTCCTCGCTCATAAGCCGCTTGTAGGAACCCGGGGTAAACTGTTTGACCACCGTTTTGTCACTTGTTTCCACCCGTTCCAGAAGATACGGCTTCATCAGCGTGCCGCCGTTTGCGATGGCGCAGGTAATCATATTGAGCTGCAGGGGCGTCATCTGCGTGGTTCCCTGTCCGATAGCCGCCTGCATCACATCCGCATCGGTTGTATCCGCATCTATGACAAGTTTACTCTGGTTGTAGGCAAAATCCACCTTCAGTTCCCGGTTAAACAGCAGATCGTCAAGCGTATCGCCAAATTTCTCCCGGTCAAGGGAAAGGCCGATGCTGGCAAAAGCGGAATTGCAGGACTTTGCGAAAGCTTTGGAAAAGTCCTCGCTTCCGTGCGCCGTGCCATGATAACAGTTGATCTTCTCCTCCCCGTGGGTGAAGCTGCCGCCGCACTGGAACTTAAACTGACTGTATGAGTCAATATTTTCCCTGACATATTCCAGCGCCGTCACAATCTTAAAGGTGGAACCGGGCGGGTATAGCCCCTGCGTCACCCGGTTTAGCAAAACGCTGCTCTCCTTGTCGGCAATCAGCCCGTCCCAGATGGCGTCAATCTCATTCGGGTCAAAGTCCGGCTTCGACACCATGGCAAGGATCCGCCCCGTGGACGGCTCCGAAACGATCACCGCCCCGCTGTAAATGCCGAGGGAATCGTAGGCAATCTGCTGTAAATCCACGTCCAGCGTAGTAATTACACTGTCGCCCGGATACTTTTTCCCCTCCACATCGTTTGCCACTTTCTCGGAGAGTCTGGTGTTGGAGTTAATCAGGTAATAATTTGCCTGCGCCTCTATGCCGTATCTGCCGTTGGAGGCATAGCCGACCGCATGGGAGAACATATTGGCGTAAGGATACACCCGGACTTCCTCCCCTTCCTCGTCAGTCGCCGTCTCCGCCAGAATCTGGCCGCCCGCCGCATAGATTGTTCCCCTTCTGTTCTGTGCGACCAGAATCTCCTGCCTCGTGTTGTAGCTGTTATTCATCAGCGTCTGTCTGTGGGTGACCGCGTAATGGCACGTGTAGCCCATCATCACAAAAAACAGACCCACAAAGAACCAGGTGACCGTCATAATCTGCCGGTTACGCTTCTTCCTCGTCTTCCCTGTCCTGCGGTTCGTCTCCCGCTCTCCGCTCTCTCTTCTTTCTGTTTTTTCGTTTTCTGTTCTTGGCACGTCTGTCTCCTTCGTCCCGTCTGATAATATAAAGTCCCTCTATAATAAAGAACATGACCAACGTAGTCAATACCGAACTGCCGCCGTAACTGATAAACGGCAGTGTCACACCCGTCATGGGGATAAACTTCGTTCCCCCGCCAACGGTCAAAAACACCTGAAAAATGTATGTCACGCCAAGCCCGAAGGCGATCAGCCTGTAAAACCGGTCCTGAAGCTTTAAGGCAATGTTCATGCACATGATAAAACTGCTGATGCAGATCAGTATCAGGCACATGGAAAATAAAATGCCCAGTTCCTCCGCCACCGCCGAGAAGACAAAGTCCGCCTCCACAAGCGGAATCGACGTGGGATTTCCCCGGAAAAGCCCCAGTCCGAACCACCCGCCGCTGCTGATACCAAACAGGGACTGGGTAATCTGGAATCCCGCGTCGTCAATACAGCTGAACGGATCACGCCACGCCTGTACACGCACCTGCACATGGCTAAACATCTGATAGGCGACCACCGCCGCCCCTGCGCCGCCTGCCACGCCGAGAAACAGATAAATCCATCTGCCTGTGGCGATAAACGCCATGAGCACATATACCACAAAGAAGATCAGCGCGCTCCCCAGGTCCTTAGACGCCACCAGAATCAGCACATGGGCGCCCGCCAGCACCGCCGTCACCGCTACGCGCAGGAAATCCCACGTTTCGCTAAACGCGCTTGCCACGAAAAAGACGAATACAATCTTTACAAACTCCGAGGGCTGGAAAGTCACCCCTGCCACCGAGTAGGATATCTTCGACCCGTAAGTGACCGAACCCAGGATCAGCACCACGCCAAGCGCCGCAATGCCCACACCCGCGTAAACCCAGGTCAGGCTCTTTAAGAATTTCAGGTTTCGGATAAAGAAGGGAACTGCCATACCGATTATGATGGACGCCGTCACAATGAAAAACTGCTTGATCGCCCGCTCATAGGACAACCTTGTGAGAATGACAAAGCCGATACTAAGGAGCATACACATATTGTTGATAATCAGAAGATTCCCCTTCGGGTATATCATGCGAAACAGCATGACCGTTGAAAAAAGGAGAATCTGCTGCAGCACATAAAAGAGCAGATACTCGATCTTCCCCGTCTCGAAGCAGATCACCAGAAAACACGAAAAATGCACCAGAAACATCCAGATGTTCTGGCGGAAATACCCGGCTTTACGCCGCTCCTCCTCCTGAAACCGAAACACCAGAAAACATTCCAGCGTATAACAGGCGATAAACAACGTAATAAAATATTTAGAAAGCTCTGTGATATACAGCTCCATAATTAATCGACGCCTCTTTTACAATGCCCTGTCGTATAGTCCGCAAAGGGAAATTTCCCTTCTAAAATCTTTACGCACTGTGCCCCGTCCTCCACCGTAAAATCATAGCGCAGCGCGTCCGCGGCGATTCTATCCCGCTCCTTCTTTGCGCTGTGCAGGGAGTAAGGGACACAATTATATATGATATTATAGCAGTGTTCGCAGTTTATCTCCACAGGAAATGTGCTGCCCCGTCTGTCTTTCAGCGCAAACCGCCGTATTTCCCCCTCTTTCAGGCCGCAAAGCCCCGCCGTATTTTTCAGGCAGTTCGCCGTAATCATCATGGGAATCCGGCCATAGACAGCCAGCGTCGCACGCATGCCCCGCTCTTTTGCCGCCCGCACAAGATGTGCCGCCTCCCCCGCGTTCAATTCATAGGGAAGCGTAATCTCCTCCGTAAAATCGTGGAGAAACCGCAGCGCATCCGCATTGAAGCAGTAAAGCCCCGCGTCTGGTATGATCTCATAAGCGCTGCGGCCCTCCGCACAATCCGATGAAATACGCCGCACCCATGCCAGCCCTTCCAGACTGCGGACAAGAAAGCCCCGCACGAATGTTCCCGCCTGTTCCAGCTGCTTCGAAAGCCGCTGCAGATAAGCTTCGTCCCGCTCCCTCAGAATATAGGGAAGCGCCAGATAAAAGACCGGCATTCCCCCGGCATTCCGCTCCCGGAAAGCCGCCCCTGCCATCTCCATGATTTCCCCATAGGACTCCCAAAAAAGGTCGCCGTCTATATAAATCCGTCTGCAGCCGCCCCACGCAAGGACAGCCCGCAGCTGTCCGATGGTGCTTGCCGTCACATCGACGGCAGATTTCTCACAAGCGTCATTTTCCTTCGACTGACTCAGTCGGTCTAATCCTCTCCCGATATCAGACTCTTTTTCAGGGCGCGAACCCGCCTGTCGCCGCCCGGATATCCCAAAACTCTCCGACACAACCGCCTCAAATGCCTCCACAGCCGTCCGCCGCAGTTCATTCAAGGCACGGACAGGGACAAAACACGCCCCCTCCATGGAAACCTCGCAGTCTGTCACCGTCAGGAGGCTGTCCCCGGTCTTACAGAGCCGTTTCTTCACTTCCTCTGCGGAAAGAGGCGCGTTTTTCGCAGTCTGCACCTCGTCTCCCGTGACCTCAGCCATCAGACATGCCGTCTCCGTGCGCTCTCCATCCGTCACAGAGCACGCCCCCGTCCGGCTTCTGTCCGCCATAACGCGCAGACACAGAGGTTCTCCTTCCCGCACAACCGCCCGCATCCTCACCGGCATTTTCTCCGGCTCCCTGATGTATCTTTCACGTATTTCCGTAAGCAGTGTCCCGTCACAGCCCTCATAGCCGGGCTTTTCCATTGTGACCATCTCTTTTCCGCATCGCCGCTCGTAGTAGCCTGTCTGAATCTCACTGCGTATATAAAGTCTGCGGAGCCTGTCCATATCCTCCGGCTCCACCCGGTAAACGTCCGCCCCTTCCCGGTAATAGAGGTCGATGTACTTGCGGTACACCGCGGTAACGCCCGCCGCATATTCCGGACGCTTCATCCGCCCCTCAATCTTAAACGAGTCGATTCCCGCCTCAAGAAGCGACGGCAGATACTCCAATGTGCACATATCTTTCAGGCTCAGGGGATACCCGCTCCCGGAAAGCTGTTTTTTCCCACTGTAAATCTCATAGGGCAGTCTGCACGGCTGGGCACACCGTCCCCTGTTCCCGCTCCTGCCGCCTAAAATACTGCTGAACAGGCACTGCCCCGAATAGCAGTAGCACATGGCGCCGTGAATAAAACTCTCAACCTCCACACCCGCCTCTTCCCGGATTTTCCTCACTTCCTCCAGCGAGAGCTCCCTTGCCGGCACGATGCGGACCGCCCCCTGCTCCTTTAAAAGCGACGCCCCGCGCGCGCCTGTCACCGTCATCTGGGTGCTCACATGCAGGGGAAGCCCCGGAAAGTGCTCCCTGATATAGCGAAAAACACCGAAATCCTGTACGATCACGCCGTCTAGCCCCGCCTCGTAAAAAGGCATAAGATATTCGAAAAGATCCGCCATCTCCCGCTCCTTCAACAGCGTGTTCACCGTCAGGTATATCCTTTTTCCGTAAAAATGGGCAACGCAAAGCGCGCGGACAATCTCCTCCGTTGTGAAATTGTCCGCGTATGCGCGGGCGCCAAAGCGCTGTCCGCCCAGATATACCGCATCCGCCCCGGCGTTTACCGCACCCAGAAAGGCTTCGTAGCTCCCTGCAGGAGCAAGCAGCTCCACACGTTCTCCCATAATCCGTCTCCACTTCTTCCATCGCAAGAATGATTTGCTCTGTCGCAATTTTCTATCGAGTAAAAGGAGCAGACCCTGGGATCTGCTCCAAACTGTTTGCTGTTCTGTTATTTCCCTTTGCGCTCCTTCAGCTCCGTCTCCATGCGCACGATCTGCTTCGCGTTTTCAGTGGCCTCCTGCTGAAGGCTCTTTACGCTTTTCTCCATATTTTCCAGTTTCATCTGCGCCGCGATCAGATCATGTTTCAACGCGTAAACCTCGTCGTTCTTACTTTTTAAATCCTCTTCCAGAATACTGATCTGCTTCTTTGCCTTAAAATAATCATCCGCGATGTTGAGCTGCAGCAGCACATTCTGCGTGTCCATCGGCTGCCGTCTGAAACTGTCAATCTTGTTGTACTCGGCTATTTTATTGTTTATGTAGGACGCCACCTTCTGCAGGTACTCCTCACTCTCATAACCGCTCAGCGTAAAAACCTTGCCGGCGATAATCACTTCTGTATCTGTCTTTGTTGACATAGGAGCGCCCCTCCATCGCTTCACCGTAACCATTCAGCCTTCTGCTTCACAGTTACAGAATCCGACCTATTCCAGTTTTGCCTTAGGCAAAGAGGCCGGATTCTTCTCAACCTTTACATATACTATCACTCCCATTATAGCCGTCTCATGGCGGAATTTCAAGTCCTACTTTCCCTGATATGTAACATTTTCGTAATATTTTATACCGAATCACGCATAAAGACGGTTACTGCGCTCCCGTAAACAGCATGTAGTCGCTGCTTTCCGCCTCTTTATCGTACGCACGCGCGACGGCGAAAGGATTGTGGAGCTGCGGAAAATCCCAGTCTTCCCTGCCGTAAAAGGTTTCCGGGTCAAACTGCGCTTCCTCAATCGCTGCGCTGGTGTCCACAAAGGCCGCCATGTAAGGCACACGCAGCATCACGTCATGGCTTTCCCCGATTTGTTCGTGCGGCTTTAGGGGCTGCACGCCGATATATTCCACAAGCATGTTATCGCTGAGACGGTAAGCGACCTGACATACCAGTTTTTCATTCAGTCTGTACACCACAAAGGAATAACAGTAAAGGTTTTCCCCGTTATCCAGTGTAAAGCGGTCAAAGGCAAAGGTATCCGCCGAATTTCCCCAGTAAGCGGCGGCGGTCCTTTTGATGCTTTCCTGCACTTCCAGCCATCTGCCGTCAAAAAAGTCCCCGTCCGGGTTGATGTCCATCCGATAAAAAATGCGGATATCCTCCGACTCTGCGGCGTCCGGCGTTTTCGGCCACAGCGTTTCAAGCCCCGCTCCGGCTTCAAACGCAGTGCTGCCGTAATACCAGTTGATCGGTTTGGAGAGCACATAGCGGGTCGGAAACGTCTCGCCTGAGGGAATCCCGCAGAAAGCCCATCCGAACCCTTCCTCGTCGTACCGGCGCACCGCGGCAAGATCCCTGTGTGGAACGGTAATCTTCATGCCCGGCCGAAGCCCCTTCTTTGCAATCTCCGGATTTGCCCACTCCAGATTATGGTAATATCGTCCGTCCCCGAAATACTGTTTCGCGATATTCCAGAGATTATCTCCCGCCACCACCTCGTACTCCACATCCTCAGCCGGCCCAAACCCCAGATGCACATAATCCCCGTCGCCGTCCTGCGTCTCGGGATTATAGGGAACTAACCCCATAAAATCCATAAAATCTTCCCGCTCCAACCGTTTTTGCCCGGTAAAATATGGGGCAAACGTTTGTATTTCGTCAGACGAAAGCTTCCTCACACCGCGCTGCGGATAAACCTGTGATGCCTTTTCTTCCAGATAAAAACTGTTTTCAATCGTACCTTTTCCCGGATTTACGGTGTTGCAGGCGACACCATAAACGGGCGTAAGGAAGGTCAGATATTTCTGATTGACGGTAACATCCCCGGTATTGACACAGGTGTCCACCGTCCCGCCGTTGGAGGCACAGACGCCCGCGCCAACCAGCGTTTCCGCATATTCCCGTTCTGCCTGTTCTATTTGAACCTTCCCGCTGTTTTGGCATCTGTATATGCTGCCCCAGCTTGCGCCCACGATACCGCCAGCAAGCTGGGCGCCGGTCACATCTCCTATATTTTCGCAGTCATCTATGCTTCCGGCCTCCGCATTCTGCCCGGAAATGCCCCCCGCGGCAAAATCATGCACATAAAAGGAATCGGAGATAACGCCAAGAGTCACTTTTCCCTCGTTGACGCAGTTCTGGATACTCCCCAGATTGGAGCGGCAGATGCCGCCCGCAAACATGGAATGCTTTGTAAATGTATTTTCGGGCGCTTCAGTGCTCTGGTCCGTTCCCGCCTCCACGGTTCCCGTAAATTTGCAGTCAGCCATCTGCCCGTAGTTGATTCCGACGATACCGCCCGCGTCCCACGCGCCGATTACCTTTGCATACACCTTACAGTTCTCGATCACGCCGCAGTTGGCAAAGCAGAGCGCGGATGCGGTGACCACATCCGTATGACCGTTTTCATCCTCGTATGCACAGTCCTCATAGGTAGTGACAAACAGGCTGTTGCGGATGGTGAGGTCCGTGACTTTTGCATCCTCCTCCAGCACCATAAAGGGACAACTCAGCCAGCTTCCGTACGCCATATAATATCCCACCAAAGCATAACCGTTTCCGTCAAAATGCCCGCAATAATTAGGAATTGACCCATACTCATTTTCAGGCGGCGTGTCCGCCCAGTTCTCCCACCCTGCCGTGTCATTTAAAATCAGGTCATTGGCAAGGCGGACATTGGTATGCGGATCCCTGTCCCTGGATATAAACCACATGAAATGCTCTTTTGTAGACAGCAGATAGTAGCCGTCCGCATCCTGCGGCGGTTCCTTCCCTATCTTTATCTTCTTTTTCGGCTTAGCGAAATCAGACACAGGTTTCAATGTCTTTTGCACAAGCGCCGACGGATCCTCTCCCCACGTAAGATATCCGTATGCGGCAGACAGCAGTACACCGAGACAGCCCAGAAGAACAGCCGTCTGCACGAACCGTTTCCGTAAAAAGCTCTTTTCCCTATGCCCTTTCTTCCATGTAATCCTTTTCACTGCCTCTCCCCCATAGTCTTACGCACCGCCAAATATTGCCCCGCTCTGTTCCCGAATCTCCATCTTTGGCCATATTCTGTCTTAGAAGCTGTATGGGAAGTATTCTTTCCCGTTCCTCAGAACGGCATCTCCAGCCCGAAATGCCGGTAAGCAAGATCGGTAACCATCCTTCCCCTCGGCGTGCGGTTTAGGAAACCGTTCTGGATCAGATACGGCTCGTACACGTCCTCTATCGTCCCTGCGTCCTCGCCGATGGCAGCCGCCAGCGTATCAAGCCCCACCGGGCCGCCCTTAAACTTCTCCATCATGGTGATCAGAATATTTCTGTCCACATGATCCAGTCCCATCTTGTCCACATCCATCAGGTCAAGCGCCACCTTCGCTACTTCTTCCGTGATCGCACCGTCATACTTCACCTGAGCGAAGTCCCGCACCCGCTTCAGAATGCGGTTTGCAAGGCGCGGCGTCCCCCGGCTCCTTCTGGCAAGTTCCACGGCGCCCTTCTCATCGATCTCCACGCCAAGCTTTTTCGCCGACTGTCTGATGATAACCGTAAGCTCCTTCACCGTGTAAAATTCCAGCCTGTGAATCATGCCAAAACGGTCTCTGAGCGGCGCAGTCAGAAGCCCTGCCCTGGTAGTCGCCCCAACCAGCGTGAAATGCGGCAGATCCAGGCGGATGGAACGGGCTGTGGGACCCTTGCCGATCATAATGTCAATGGCGTAATCCTCCATGGCGGGATAAAGCACCTCCTCCACCTGTCGGTTTAATCTGTGAATCTCATCCACAAAGAGCAGATCGCCCTCCTGCAGATTGTTTAAAATCGCCGCCATCTCACCCGGTTTCTCTATCGCCGGGCCGCTTGTCACTTTCATATGTACGCCCATCTCGTTGGCGATAATGCCCGCAAGCGTCGTCTTGCCAAGCCCGGGCGGACCGTAAAACAGCACATGGTCCAGCGCGTCTCCCCTCTGTTTCGCCGCCTCAATGTAGACCTTGAGATTGTCCTTTACCTTCTCCTGACCAATATAGTCAACAAGGTTCTGTGGACGTAAGGAACCCTCTATTTTGATATCTTCCTCTATCAGATTTGTCTCTATCATTCTGTTTGGCATTGTTTTCTCCATATCACAACCTAATTTTTAGAAGTATTTTTCACGTTAATCATAGCATTTTCCCACCCGCTTCGCAAGCGGTACGCCGGCGCATGCTTCCAAGCGGAGAATGTCTCTTTACTCTTGCCAAGTCTCCCAATTCATTATAAGATAATATCATAGAAAAACCATTTGACGAAAAACCTGTCGGATTTGATCGAAATATCAGCAAACGAGGTGGCATTTTGCGGACAAAAACGATTTTACGCGGAAAACTCATGGAAAAACTGCGGGAGGCATTGGTGGCGGTGCTGCCGATCATTGTCATTGTGCTCCTTTTGTGCTTTTCCGTCGCCCCAATCTCCCCCAGCATTCTTTTATGCTTTCTGATCGGCGCCGTCCTGCTGATTCTGGGCATGATGTTTTTCACGCTCGGCGCGGAACTTGCCATGTCTCCCATGGGCGAAAAGGTCGGCACATGCATGACCAGAAGCAAAAAACTCAGCGTGATCATATCCCTCTCGTTTCTGCTCGGCTTCATTATCACCGTATCCGAGCCGGATCTGCAGGTTCTTGCCGGGCAGGTGCCTTCCATTCCAAACGGTATCCTGATCGGCGCGGTGGCAGGCGGCGTGGCTCTCTTTCTGGTCATCGCCCTGCTTCGTATGCTGTTTCGCATCCCCCTGCCGCCCCTGCTTATCTTCTTTTATATACTGGTCTTTGTTCTGGCTCTTTTCGTGCCGGATGCTTTTTTAAGCGTGGCTTTCGATTCCGGCGGCGTGACCACCGGTCCCATGACGGTCCCTTTCATTATGGCCCTCGGTGTGGGTGTCGCCGCTATCCGTAACGACCGCCATGCCGCGGACGACAGTTTCGGACTGGTGGCACTTTGTTCCATTGGTCCCATCGTGTCGGTCCTGATCCTCGGTATGATCTATCATCCCGGCGAGAGCAGCTATGTGCCGCCGGTCATTCCCTCCGTGGAGACTTCCGTGGAGCTGTGGTCGCTGTTCCATCAGGGATTTCCGACCTACATAGCGGAGATTGCAGTCTCCCTCTTTCCTATCGTACTTTTCTTCGGGCTGTTTCAGCTTGCGGTACTTAAACTTTCGAAACGTACCCTTTCCAAAATGCTGATCGGCCTTGCCTATACATACCTTGGGCTTGTTTTGTTTATGACCGGCGTGAACGTAGGCTTTATGCCCGCCGGAAACTATCTGGGACAGATACTTGGCTCTTCCTCCAATCCGTGGTTTTTGATCCCTATCGCCATGGTTATGGGCTTCTTTATCGTAAAGGCAGAGCCCGCCGTCTATGTGCTTAATAAACAGGTGGAGGAAATCACCGACGGCGCCATCTCCGCCTCCTCCATGGGGACCTGTCTCTCCGTGGGCGTTGCCATATCCCTTGGCATCGCCATGCTTCGCGTGCTGACGGGCATCTCCGTCATGTGGTTTCTGATTCCCGGTTATGCCTTTGCCCTTGGCATCTCTTTCTTTGTACCGAAAATTTATACCGCCATCGCCTTTGACTCCGGCGGCGTTGCCTCCGGCCCCATGACAGCGGCGTTTCTGCTCCCCCTCGCGCAGGGTGCGTGCGGCGCCGTCGGCGGCAGTATCGTGACGGACGCTTTCGGCATTGTGGCGATGGTTGCCATGACGCCGCTTATCACCATTCAGCTTCTCGGACTGCTGTCCCAGCGGCAGAAGGCATCCGGCAGGAAGAGGCGCCGGCTTGCCGGACAGTTTGCCGGACTCATGCCGGCGGTTACACCCGAGGCGGAAGATGTTATTATCGAACTTTAGTCGTAAAAACGGAGGATATGCATGAGTGAACTGTATATGATGACAGCCATCATCACAAGGGACCGCACGAAGGAATTTGCGTCGTTTTACGACAGATACAATGTCCCTGTCAATTTCATCACACTGGGAAACGGAACCGCCACCAACGAGCTGATGGATTATTTCGGTCTGGACGGCACGGAAAAAGCTGTGATCTTCTCCATCGTCACACGGTCAACCTGGAAGAAACTAAAAAGCGGTCTGGAACGGGAAATGCGTATCGACATTCCCGGCACAGGCGTCGCGTTCATCATTCCGCTTGCCAGTATCGGCGGTCTTCGCCAGCTCCGTTTCCTGACGGGGGAAGAAACCTTTGAAAATGGGGAGGAAACAGTTTTGAAGGATACCAAATACGAACTTTTAGTCATCATCGCCAATCAGGGTTATACCGAAATGATCATGGACGCCGCCAGAAAAATGCAGGCAGGCGGAGGTACGGTAATCCACGCCAAGGGTACCGGCATGGAAAGCGCGGACAAATTCTTAGGCGTCACGCTTGCCTCCGAAAAAGAAATCATCTTCATCGTCGTAAAGAAACAGCAGAAAAACGCCATTATGCGCGCCATCATGGAGGACGCGGGACTGAGTTCCAAAGCAAAATCCGTGGTCTTCTCCCTGCCCGTAACGGAGACCGCAGGTATGCGCCTGTTGGAGCAGTATGCGGCGGAGGACGCCGAAGCGGAAGAAACGGCAAATCCCACCCAAAACTAACGCACCACCCTATTCCTGCCCGGCAGACTCGTCACCGTTTCGTCCGGGCAGCTTTTTCATGTCAGCTCACATTTCCACTCTCCCGCGCCATCTCTTCCCGTCTGAACTGCAAGTGGTAAAGCCGGTAGTATTTTCCCCGCAGCTCCAGAAGTTCCTGATGTGTGCCCTGTTCCCGGATTTTCCCGTGGGAAAGCACGATGATCCTGTCCGCGTTCTGAATCGTGGACAGCCTGTGGGCAACCATCAGCATGGTCCCGATATTCTGCATCTTTTCCAGCGAATTTTGGATGAGAAGCTCCGTTTCGGTATCAATATTCGCCGTCGCCTCGTCCAGGATCATCACCGACGGTTTATGCACAATGGTCCTTGCAAAGGACAAAAGCTGCCGCTGTCCCGCCGAGAAATTGTTTCCCCTCTCCCGCACTTCTTCATCCAAGCCCTTTTCCAGTTTATCAATGAAATGGTCCGCATTCACATAGCGGCATGCCTCCCTGATCTCCTCGTCGGAAATATGTTCCGCCCGCAGCGCGATATTGCTGCGGATCGTCCCCGAAAACAGGAAGACATCCTGCAGCATCTGCCCGAAATGCCTGCGCAGGGAAGAAATTTTGATCTTTCGTATGTCGATCCCGTCTATGAGAATTTCCCCTTTCTGGAACTCATAATTCCTGCAAAGGAGCGACAGGATCGTGGTCTTGCCGGAACCTGTGGAACCGACAAAGGCAACCGTCTCCTTCGGCATCACATGGAAGGAAACGCCCTTTAACACCCACTCTGCCTCCACATAGGAAAACCACACGTCCCGAAACTCGATCTCGCCCCTCACCGTCTCCAGCTCCACCGCATCCGGCGCATCCTGGATGTGCGGCTTAAGGTCCATGACTGTAAACACTTTTTCCGCAGAGGCAAGCGCCGACTGCAGCCAGTTAAACTGCTCCGCCAGATTCTGGATCGGGTTGTAAAACTTTGAAATATACATGTAGAAAGACACCAGCATACCGCTCGTGATCACCTGTCCCATAAACACCTGGTTTTCCAGATACCCTCTTCCGCCCAGATACAACAGGCAGAGAATGGAGCTGACATAGAGCATATACACCAGCGGGCGGAAAATGCCAAACACCAGTATCTGCTCCTGCTTCGCTTTTCCAAGCGCTTCACTCTTTTCCCGGAAGTCCTGCATCTTTGCGTCCTCCCGGTTAAAGATCTGGGTGATCTTGATGCCGGAAAGATTCTCGGACAGATAGGTGTTGATATCCGTGGTGCAGTCCTTCACCTTGCGGTAAGCGCGTCTGGAAAACTTGCGGAAAATCACCGTAAACAGCACGATAAAAGGCACAAAGCAGAGGATCATCAGCGTCAGCTCATAGCTTAACACAAGCATAGCCGCGAAAACGCCCACGATCACGAATATATTTTTCACGAAATTGACCAGCAGATTGGTAAACATCATGGAGATCGCGTTGGTGTCGTTGGTCACGCGGGTCACAAGCTTGCCGACGGGTATCTCGTTTAACTGCTCGTGGGAAAGGCTCTCGATCTTCACAAACAGGTCCTGCCTCATAACGGAAATAATCCGCTGTCCCGTCCTTTGCAGCACCACCGCCTGTATGTATGCGCACACCATGGAGACGATCAGAATGCTCACATAGACCGCCATCGCCCGGTAGATCCGCGGCATCTCAAAATCTCCCGCGACGATCTCCTCAATCCGCCCGATAATGAAAGGGGAGACCACATCGTAGGCAATGGTAAGCAGCATCACCACGCCCACCAGAAGAAACTGCGGCAGATACGGTCTGGCGTAATGCAGAAGCCGCCCCAGGATCTCCCTGTCGCCGATCTGCCTCTCAAAACCCATCGTCTGCCTTTTATCTTTTACCGTCAGGTAAGCGATCAGAAGGACAGTGGAAAAAAGCCCAACTATCGCTCCCACGACGATCAGCGGATAATACTCATACATCTGCCTCACCCCCTTCTTCCTCCTCCATGCGCTGCAGTTCGACCATGTGCCGGTAGTCCGCACAGTTCTCATAAAGGGTCTCATGGCTGCCCACCGCGCGGACACCCCCTTCGTCTATGAAAATAATCTTATCCATCTGCTCCACCGTGGAGATTCTGTGGGCAATCAATATCGTTGTCCTGCCCCTTCTGTTCTCCAGAAGGTTATTCAAAATAATTTTCTCTGTCTTCATATCCACCGCCGAAACAGAATCGTCCAAAATCAATACCGCCGACTCCTTTATGAGCGCACGGGCAATGGAAATCCGCTGTTTCTGCCCGCCGGAAACCGTCACGCCACGCTCGCCCAGCACCGTCTGGTACCCGGCTGTAAAGTCCACAATGTCATCATGCACGTCAGAAAGCTTCGCCGCCCGCTCCACCAGCGCGTCCTCCACTTCATCCACCGCGAAGGAAATATTGTTTTTAATGGTATCGGAAAAGAGGAAATTGTCCTGCGGCACATAGGAACACCCCTCCCGCACAGAGCGGATGGAGACCGTGTTCACGTCATGCCCGTCAATAAAGAGCGTACCGTCCGGCACATTGTAGGCGCGCAGGATCAGATCCACGAGAATCGTCTTCCCCGAGCCGGTCCTGCCCACCACGCCCACGCTCTCTCCCGCGTGAATGGTAAAGGAGACATCCTTTAGCGCGTCCGTCTCCCCGTCGGGATAGCGGAAAGTAAGGTGCCTGAACTCGATCTCCCCCTTCATGTCACTAAGCTGCGCCACATCCTCCCTGTCCTTTACTGTGATCTCGGCGTCCATAAGCTCACTGATGCGGTTTAAGGACGCCTTTCCCCTTGACGTCTTCTCAATTAGCATGGACACCGCCATGACAGGCCAGATGATCGAATTGAAGTAAACGATATATTCCACAAGCTGCCCTGCGTCAAACCTGCCGCAGTAAACCAGATAGCCGCCGTAACCGAGGATCACGCAGATCACCGACTCCACAAGCAAAAACGTCAGACAATCGAGCAGCATGGAAATACGGGTGTAGGCCACGTTGATATCCTCGTTTTCCCGGTTCAGTTTCTCAAACTCCTTAAACTCCAGAAGTTCTTTCACAAAAGCTTTGATCACCGCGATACCCGAAAAGTTTTCCTGTGAAAAATCGGAAAGTCTGGAAAAAGCCTCCTGCCTGACCTCCCATTTCGCCTTCATCGCCTTAAACAAAACCGTCCCGATCAGAAAAAGAATCACCATGGGAATCATGGACAGCCCCGTCAGCCTCCTGTCCATGTTCCACATTTTAAAAAAGGCCAGCAGCCCCAGAAACAGGGCGTCGGCAAACATAAGAATACCGTCCCCGAAGCACTCCTGTATGGTGTCCAGATCATTCGTAAACAGGCTCATCAGATTGCCGACCTTGTTCACCTGAAAATATTCCTGCGAAAGATTCTTGCAGTGGTCAAACATGCGGTTTCGCAGATCAGTCTCCACCTTGACCGCCGCACCGTAAAAACTGACGCGCCAGAGAAAACGCCCCACCACCATGACCAGAATGACCACGATGGCGCGCCGGCACACTTCGTTTAACAGCACATCCATAGTAAAAGGCACCGATTCCCCACCCACTTCCACGAGACCGCCGTTCATGCCGTTTACCACGATGCGGTAAAGTTCCGGCAGGATCAGCTGGAAGTAGTCCACAAAAATAAGCGCCGCAATGCCCACAAGCAAAAGCGGTGCGTGCTTGATATAATATCGGTTAATGTGTTTTCCGAAAATCAATGTGTGTTCCTCCGTGTAACGCTCAGCACGCGCCATTCGCAAAACCGCGCCTTCGGCGCTCTCCGTTGCTTCGCAACTTATTTTTGCTCATAAGATGGCGCTCCCTCAGAGCATCATCCGCCTGTCAAATTTGTGCAAGCACAGTTTGCCAGACGAATAATGCTCTGGCTGAGCTGTTAGAACATATGTTTCAGCGCGAGTTTTAAGATCGTCTCTGAGTTGGCATCCTCCGTGATCTCCACCTTCTTCACCGCAGCGGTAGCGTCGGAAGCGGAATAGCCGAGCGCCACAAGCGCCTCTATCGCCTCCCGCTTCATCAGGTTGTCACCGCCCTGTGCCCCTGCCGCAGCGGATCCCGCAGCGCTCACCGGCTCGCCAAGCCCCTTCAGGGTATCTTCAAGGGAAATCTTATCCCGCAGTTCCAGAATCACCCGCTCTGCTGTCTTCGCACCGATCCCCGGCGCCTTGGCTATCGCCTTCGCATCCCCCGCCATAACGGCGAACCGCAGATCATCCGCACCCATCACCGAGAGAATCGCAAGCCCGCCCTTGGGACCGATCCCGCTTACCGCAATCAGCTTCTTGAAAATCTCCAGATCATCCCTTGTCAAAAACCCGAAAAGGGCAAACGCGTCCTCCCTGACAAGCGTGTAGGTATATATTTTCACCTCGTTGCCAACGCCCGGCAGAAGCGCCGCCGTGGCAGCGGAAACCTTAATGTTATAGCCGATGCCTCCCGCCTCCACAACGACCGCGTCCTCCGCAATCTCCGCAAGCGTTCCCTTTATGTATGCATACATGGTTCCGTTTCCTTTCTATATATCTCAAATTCTTTTCACTTTACTTTCGGATAAACTGCTCGTCCCGTTCAGGCAGCCCTTCCTCGTCATCCCGGTACCGCTCTGCCCTCATGTGCAGATCATATTTCTCCCGCAATGATACGATTTTCTCCATCATGGGAGACCCATGGTGCGCGTCGATAGCCGCCTGGTCCCGCCAGCTGTCAATCAGAAGCACCGTTTCCGAATCCTGCATGGGAAAGAAATACTCATACTTCAAATTTCCGTCCTCCCTGCGAATCGCCGCCGCGGTCCCGCTCTCTTCCATCTCCTGCGCAAATTTACGCGCATTTCCGTCTTTGCCCGTATAATATAAATTTACAGTGATACTCATTTCCCCTGTTCTCCTTCCCTTTCAAGTCGCCGCAGATAGGGCAAAAGCGTCATTCCTACAATCCCAAGGACCGCTCCCGTCACCGTGCCCGCCAAAATTAAAAAGGGCGCATAATAGCCAACCGCAAAAGTCTCCACCACCGCCATCGCCACCAGAAGCTGCCCCACATTGTGAAACACGCCGCCAAGCACACTCACCCCCACCATGGAAAAGCGTTTCGTTCTCCTGCCCAGAATCATGGCAGTAAAACTGCATGCCGCCCCGGCAAGAGCGTACAAAATGGCGTAGAGATTGCTGAACAGAAAGCCGGACAGGACAATCCGCAGACCATTCACCAGAATCGCCTCCCGCTCTCCCCCTGTTTTCGGCTTTTCATATAGCAGAAGCAGCACGATCAGGTTTGGAAGCCCCAGCTTAATTCCGGGTATACCGAAGGAAAAGGGGATCAGGGACTCCACATATGATAAGACCAGCGCAAGTGCAAGTAAAAAACCAAGTTCAGCCGTTCGTCTCATAGCTGCGCCTCCCCTTATTCCACACCATTCCGTCTGCTTTCTCTGTCTCTGCTACCCCATCCAAAGTTTCCTCATCCGCTCCGCCCACAATTTCCACCGCAAGCCTGTGCGGCAGACAGATAATGCTCTCCCCGCCGCCTGCAATGGGTATGTGGTGCACGCAGATCTGGTCCCGGCAGTCGGCGGCTTCCATCCAAATCCGTTCTCCGTCAGATGCCAGAAGATTGTAGCTGCTTCCCGCGGGAACCATGGACGCAAGGTCAAAATCCGCCTCATACCACTCGCAGGAGACACCCTCCTCCGGGTAAAGAATCAGACAAAAACGAACTGTCTCCCCGTCGTCCTCCCCCGCCGTTTTCTGCGGCAGGATCTGTGACAGCGGCACATTCACAACCACCTGTCCGTCGCATGATATCCGCAAAACCTGTCCATCCTTCCGGCTCACGGCAAACCATACAAAGCTTCCAAACGCCAGAAGCATCAAAAAAGCCATGAGGCATATGTCGGCTCTGCGTATCCGCCCGCCTTCTCTTCTGTTATTCTCCCTTATATTTTCAGACATACTGATATCTTACCACAGGCGAACATACGTTTCAAGCCCTTCCTGATCCTGACAGCAAACTGCATTCTCTTTAAGTGGCATAGTAAAAACTGTTTAAATTTTCTTACCGCATTCCCTCCAGTCTTCTGATAAACGCCTGATAAAACTTCCTTTCCTGCACTCGGCATTGCTGTACCTCAATACTCCTCGTATGTCCTGCCGCAAGCGGATGATCCAGGTCATAGAGCGCCTGTTTTGCAGCGCGGAGCGCGGACTGCACGCTGTTTCCCAAAATATCATTCGGATTGCCGCCGTTCCATCCTCTCTCGACGCGCTCCACCATCATCTGGGAAATATGCGTCATCATGCCGTTTTTCCCGATTCCGAGTCCATTTGCCCCGATTTCCTTCGCCGCCTCCATCCAGGCCCGCTTCACTTCCTCAGGCGCGTTGGCACCCACGCTTTCAAAGGCTTCCTCATCATAATCTCTTTCTTTATGTGGTATCTGCTCAGATGCCGCCTCTAAAAAACGGCTCTGCAGTGCGCGCTTTGCCGTTTTCCCTGCCATATATCCTGCCGTCTCACAGTTTGCCGTTCCCAATCCGTTCACATGCATTTTCGTTTCCCCCTGTCGTCGTTTTCTGCTTCACAATGTTTAAAAAGTTCTGTTTTTCTCCTTTATATCTTTCAACAGAAATACGAATTACTCCTGCAAAAAGTTTCGTCGAAGGAAATATTATCTTTTTCTCACAGGCACAAATTCACTTCCCCCACATAAGATAAACCATAACTAACATTTGGAGGGCACTAACATGAGTGATCTTACAGCAACACACTGCGGATGCAATACCCCCGCACCTACTAACAACGGATGCGGTTCCTGGATCTGGATTCTGATCCTGTTATCCTGCTGTGGCGGTAACGGCGACGGCTGCGGCTGTGGCGGCGGCTTTTTCGGCGGAAACGGTCTCTTCGGCGGCAATGACAACAACTGCTGCTCTTGGATCTGGATTCTGATCCTCTTATCCTGCTGCTGCAATAACTAGTACCAGGCAGCGTAATTAACTATCCTTACGCATGACAGCCCGGTCTGCGGGCCGGGCTGTCGGCGCCACATCTTTCAAGCACATCCGGGAAATAGGCTCCTGCCAGAGCCGGAGCCTATTTTTCTCTTATGTGTCATATACTATAGAGAAAAAAGGCGTCAGAAAGGCATAGCTTATGGCAGAAAAAAATGAAAATGCTTCAAATGTTATGGCATTCGATGCCTTATACACCACCAACCAGATCCAGAAGCTCAAGGTTCTTCTCCCCTACATAGAGCCTTCCATGCAGAAACATCTGGCGGTCTACATCAAATATATGGAATTACAATACACCATAAACCTCACAAAAAAGCACGCTGCCACGCTTTGCGGATGCGGGCTTTCCCAGCCGGAAAAGCCCGATCTGAAAAAGCTCTGCAAAGAGCTGTGTCTCTACTCCACCCCGGAGGAGATCCGGCAGTTAGAGCAGATACAGAATATGTTACAGACACTGGAAACCGTGCAGGAAATGACCCAGACCATGAGCGCCATGCAGGAAATCTTCCCCGACATGAATATGGATTCCCTGTTTGAAAACCCGCTCTCCGGGACCGGGCTGTCAGAGGACGCAGAAAACAGCCGCGAAACAGCCACGGACTTTGGTGATGAGTCCTCTTCCTCCGGCTCCCCCATGCTTTCCATGCTGATAAACATGCTCACCCCGGAGCAGAAAGAAATGTACGAAATGTTTCAACAGCAGCCGTTTTCGAACGGCAATGAATAAACCATTGGAGGTTTTATATGAACAGTGACTGGATGAACGACCCGGCGCTTGCCGAAATCGACAAGGCTAAGCTGGAATTTCTACAGGCGCTCGTCTTTGAGAGCCGCACGCTGAAAAGGGAACAGATGCTGCCTTTCCTGATGGCAGTCGCAAAGAGAGGACAGGCGGATCATATTACTTTCTCCAATGAAGAGATCGAAAATATAGTCGCCGTCATCAAAAAAGAATCCTCCCCGGAAGAAGCCGCTACCATAGATAAGATGATGCGGATGAGGAAAAAATAGAACAAAGAGACAAAGAGCCGAAGCCATCCCTACAATGACTTCGGCTTTTTCTTTTGTTTGAATCATAGTTCATGAAAATGCGGCTGCATTTTTTCAAACGTACAAAAATGCTGAAAACCAATCTCTTTTAGCAGCTTTTTCGACTCCTCCATATATGTTCCGAGATGGGCCGGCGCGTGGCTGTCACTGCCGAGCGTCAGGATTTTTCCTCCCATTTCGTGATACATCGTGAGAATTTCCCGCGAAGGAGTTGCATCCGAAAGTCCATAGCGGTGGGACGAGGTATTGATCTCAATTCCCTTTCCATTCCTGATAACCTCCGCAAGAATTTCCTCCACATAATGTTTCACATAGCGGAAAGGATAAATGCCCAGTTTATCGTATCGCAAAACCAAGTCCAGATGCCCCAGCACGCTGTAATTCTGGTAATGCTTTACCAGATACAAAAGCTCCTCATAATATCGCTCATTGTATTCTTTCTGCGTCCGTCCCTGCTGGAACTCCTGCGACCAGAAGCCTTTGTCCTCTATCTGGTGAACTGATAGAATAATAAAGTCAAAAGGGTATCTTTTGTATAAAGCTTCAAACTGTGGAACTGTGTGTTTCTGCATCCCGAACTCAAGGCCCATTTTAACGGTAATCTGATCTGCGTACTGGTCACGCAGCCGCCTAATTTCCGTTGCATAAGCCGGATAATCCACATTTACCATCAAAAGCCCTGCGCAGTATGGGATCTTCTCTCCGCTGTCCCAGTCCACCTTCGCCCCATAGTCCACGTGATCCGTAAAACAGATTTCGTCCATTCCAAGCCGGATGGCATCTTTCACCACATCTTCCATGGGATAATCGGAATCGTCGCTGTAATCTGTATGTACATGATAATCAACAAACATAGTAAACTCCGCCTATTCTGAAATGAACCGCGCCGCCCTACATCGCAGCATAGTATCACACATCCGTCACTGCCAGTTCATTACCTCTTTCTGAATATCCCTGTAAATGCCATACCCCACAGACTCGTCTTCATAATCATTTTCCTGCCAGAACTCCCAGCCCCATACAAGCCCGTCCTCAAAAACAGAAGTCATCTCCCCGAGGTCTTTTATCCTCTGTTCATATTCTTCCTTTGTGAGCGGTATCTCTTCCGCCTCCTTGTCGCTGTGCGGGAACGGGTCAGCCGCTGTCCCTGCGTAAAAATACTTGCAGCTCAAAACCGTTCCGTCCCAGTCATATTCGTCTGGCACGCTCCACAAATCCTCCTCCAGACAATACCCGTCCTCTGTCCACTCATAAATCCTATAGTTGTAATTTCCGTCTGTCCCCGTGGTATGGGGCCACGTATACAGCACCAGACGCCCATCCGCCGTGTGATACAGATCACTCGTCCACGTCCACGGTTCCAGGTCTTCCACCGTGCGTATCTTCCCGTCCATCTCGTAGCACACCAGATAATACCAGCCGCTGCCTGCTGTCAGATAAACCTCCGGCTTACCGTCCCCGTTGTAATCTTCCACCTTACCCCTGTCGAGATACATATTGCAGATGTCATCCTGCGGAAGCATGACAGCCAACTGCACCAGTTCGCTCTGCACAGGGACGCCGCTACATGCCGCCGTCATCACATGGGAAGAAACCGTGAGCGCCGTCAGCATTATGGATAACACACTCATGGCTTCCCTCCATTGTGATGTATCTCATGAAAAAACGCAGACTGAAGTTCTAACCCGCCCCTGTATTCCTTACTTCTGCACGATATTCACCAGTCTGCCGGGCACATAAATTTCTTTCACAATCGTTCCCGTCAGTTTATCCGCGACTGCCTCTTTCGCTTTCGCGATCACATCCTCTTTCGGGTAGTCCTTGCCGATGTTTAAAGTTCCCCGGTTCTTGCCGTTGATCTGTACCATGATCTCCACGGTGGACTCCACGGTCTTAGCTTCCTCATAGGAAGGCCATGCTGTCTGGTAAACCCTGCCGTCGAAACCTACCGTCTGCCACAATTCCTCGGTGATATGAGGCGCCACAGGATTCAGCAGGGCAAGAAGCGTCTTGAACTCACCTTTTGTCACCGCGTTCTTCTTATAAAATTCATTTACAAGAGTCATCATTGCCGCAATCGCCGTATTATATTTGAGATTTTCAAAATCGCTGCTGACCTTCTTGATGGTCTGGTGCATCTTGATCTCCATATCCTTGGAGTAATCCATGTCGTCTGTCAGGATATCCTGCAGTTTCCACACTCTCTCTAAGAATCTGCGGCACCCCTTCACGCCGTCCTCGCTCCAGCCCGCGCTCAGCTCGAACGCACCGATGAACATCTCGTATGTCCGCAGGGTGTCCGCGCCGTAGTCTGTCACGATATCGTCGGGATTCACCACATTGCCGAGAGACTTGGACATCTTCACCACCGGGTGCTCCGCCATCTCTCCGTATTTTTCCTTGAGGGCCTGCCTTGCCGCCTTCTCACTGCCGTGCTCCTTAAGGAGCGCCTCCTGCTCCGCCGCAGGAAGATTCGAGAAACAGTGGGGATTCAAACCAAGAATCATGCCGTGGGACGTCCGCTTCGCGTAAGGTTCCGGGCAGGGCACCACCTTCTGGTCATAGAGGAACTTGTGCCAGAACCGGGAATATAACAGATGCAGCGTGGTATGCTCCATACCGCCGTTGTACCAGTCCACAGGCATCCAGTAATCAAGCGCCTCCTTGCCAGCCAATGCGTTCTCATTTTTCGGGTCTGTATAGCGCAGGAAGTACCACGACGATCCCGCCCACTGGGGCATGGTGTCCGTCTCCCGCTTCGCCGGCCCGCCGCAGCACGGACAGGTGGTATTGACCCAATCAGTCATAGCCGCCAGCGGCGACTCCCCCGTATCTGTCGGCATATAGCTCTCCACCTCAGGAAGCTCCAGAGGCAGCTCGCTCTCGTCAAGCGGCACAAAACCGCACTTCTCACATTCTACAATCGGAATCGGCTCGCCCCAGTAACGCTGTCTGGAAAATACCCAGTCGCGCAGCTTAAAGTTTGTCTTGGCACAGCCAACGCCCTTCTCCTCCAGAAAAGCGATCATTTTCTCCTTGGCGTCCGCCACGGAGAGTCCGTTCAGGAAATCCGAGTTCACAAGCGTGCCTTCCGCCACGTCCGTGTACACTTCCTCCTGCACGTCCTTTCCGCCCGCAACCACCTCGACAATCGGCAGGCCGAATTTCTTCGCGAACTCCCAGTCTCTCTCATCGTGTGCCGGCACCGCCATGATCGCGCCTGTACCATAACTCATCAGCACATAGTCGGAAATATAGATCGGGATCTCCTTGCCGTTCACCGGGTTCACCGCGGACATGCCGTCGATGCGCACGCCGGTCTTCTCCTTCGCAAGCTCCGCCCGCTCAAAGTCTGACTTTCTCGCCGCCTGCTCTCTGTAAGCGCATATATCGTCCCAGTTTTTCAGCTCGTCCTTATATTTATCAATGATCGGATGCTCCGGCGACACCACCATGTAGGTCGCGCCAAACAGCGTATCGCAGCGGGTCGTGTAGACGCGCAGCTTATCCTCTTTGTCCTTGATGGAAAAGTCCACTTCCGCTCCCATGGATTTACCGATCCAGTTCTTCTGGGAAACCTTGACGCGCTCCACATAGTCCACCGTGTCAAGACCTTCGATCAGCTTGTCCGCGTACTCCGTGATCTTTAGCATCCACTGGCTCTTTACCTTGCGGACCACCTCCGCGCCGCATCGCTCGCAGACGCCGTTCACCACTTCCTCGTTGGCAAGCCCGACTTTACAGGAGGTACACCAGTTGATCGGCATCTCGGACTTGTATGCAAGCCCCGCCTTAAACAGTTTCAGGAAAATCCACTGTGTCCATTTATAATAGTTGGGATCCGTGGTGTTGACCTCCCTCTCCCAGTCAAAGGAGTAGCCCAGGGAATGCAGCTGGCTCTTAAAACGCGCCACATTGTTCTGCGTCACGATCTTCGGATGGATATGGTTCTTGATCGCATAGTTCTCCGTGGGCAGCCCGAACGCGTCCCACCCCATGGGATAGAGCACGTTGTAGCCCTGCATCCTTCTCTTTCTAGCCACAATGTCAAGCGCCGTGTAAGGACGCGGATGTCCTACATGAAGCCCCTGCCCCGAGGGGTAAGGGAACTCCACCAGCGCGTAATATTTCGGTTTGGAGTAATCCTCCGACGTCTGGAAAGCCCTCTCGTCGTCCCAGATCTTCTGCCATTTTGTCTCCACTTCTCTGTGATTGTACACTTCTGCCATGTTACTGCCCAATCCTTTCCCGCCGCCATACGGCTTTTACTCTACTTATTTTATTATACCGACGGGATTTGTCAACCCCTGATAGTATCGAAACAGGCAGGGCCACTGGATGTAGAGCGTGACGCCTGCTATAACACAGCTGCGGAAATGCTTTCAAAGCAAAAACGTTGTTTGGAAAAACATTGATTTATCCATCATAAAAGAGTATAATAGGGATGTAGTGTATACAATTATACATATTATTGTATAAAGATAAGGAGGATGACATTTTGTGAAAACGAAAGTGAGAAAACTCAGCATCCGATGGAAAATATTGATTCCGGCTACTATTCTGATTATTGTCATGTGTGGGGTCATCGGATTAAATTCCTACATCCGCATCAAGACCGGCATGATCCAGCTAGGCGTGGAGGAGTCCCAGATGGCGGCTTCCATTGCGGGATTTGTGGTGGACGGTGATTCTCTTTCCCATGTCGCAACGGGATTTGAAAATACGCAGGAATATCAGGATAACCTGGCGGCATTGCGGCAGATTCAAAGTCTCTGCGGCATCGCATATTTATACACTCTGCATACGGACGACAATGCCCGGCTTTACTACGGTATCGACACGGACGAGAGCGCCGGGCACCAAAGTCCCGGGGATCCGTTTGACGGTGAGTACGCAGAATTTTCAAGTGTATTTGCGGGACAGGAATATGTGCAGGACTACATAGACAAAACGGAGGACGGTATTCTGATCTCCGCTTTTCTTCCGATAAAAGACAGCTCCGGCAAGGTGACCGCCGTGCTCGGATGTGATTATGACGCATCTTATGTCCTGGATCGAATTGAGGGCGCGCGAAACAGTATCATACAGATTTCCGGCCTTTGCCTCATACTGGCCCTTTTGATCTTAAATGTGATCGTGAACCGCATTATGCGCAGTCTGAATAAGGTTAACCGCAAAATCTATGATCTGGCGCACAATGAGGGCGACCTGACGCAAAAGCTGGATATCGCTTCCGGTGACGAACTGGAACTAATCTCCGGGAATGTCAATACACTGCTCGAATATATCCGTGGAATCATGTTACATATCTCCGCCAACTCCACGGAGCTCGGAACATCCACAGCAGCTATTGCCAAAAGTCTGGTCAGCGCAAAAGACAATATCTCCGACATCTCCGCAACTATGGAGGAAATGAGCGCAGCCATGGAGGAAACCAGCGCCTCCCTGTCCCAGGTAGACGAATCCGTCCTACATATCATGGACAGTATAGGAGCCATTTCCACCAAAGCGTCCACCGAACGGGACTCCGCAGCCAAGATCACGGAAAAAGTCCAGGCTATTTATGAATCGGCAAAAAGAGACAGAACTGACGCGGCGAAGCGGGCTGCGGAAATGTCAAAAAGTATGAGTGATCGAATTGAGCGCTCCAAGGCGGTGGAACATATTGATACACTGACGACGGAAATTCTCAACATTACCGACGAGACAAGTCTTCTTTCCCTCAATGCGAGTATCGAAGCGGCACGGGCCGGCGAGGCGGGAAAGGGCTTTGCCGTCGTAGCCAGCCAAATAGGATCCCTGGCAGACAACTCAGCCCGGGCGGCTGAAGGTATCCAGCGGGTCAGCAAAGAAGTGATCCATGCAGTAAACGAACTGGCAAACGAATCGGAACAGATGATCCACTTTATGAATGAAACCGCCATGGCCGGATATGAACGGCTGCTTGACAACAGCATTAACTATAAGAATGATGTGAGCCGTCTCAGTGAAACAATGAATGCGTTTGCGGACGAAAGCATGCGCCTGAATAACAATATTGACAATATCAAGGAAGCCGTGGATGCCGTCAATATAGCTGCTGCGGAAAGCGCAAAGGGCATCGTCGACGTCACAGAAATGGCGTCCGGAATGACTGTTAGCATGGGAAGCATCAAGGACGAGGCGGAAGGCAACAGGGATATTGCCGGACAGCTTGAATCAGAAGTAGGCAAATTTAAACTGTAATCTTGCAAGTATCACCAGTCGGGTCTGTATGGGCCGGCTGGTGATACTTCTTTTTACCGCTTTCTCTCTTTCCTCTCCTGATGACATCGAAGCAGACAGAGCCGCTCACCCCCTCCTTTTCGGGTTCAAACCAAATTACAAGTATTGAAGCACAGTCAGTATAAGGAAATCCCAATAGAAAAAATTCCCAACAAGCTCCCGGGCGGTTTATGCTATAATGAAACAGGCTGTCCCATATCACGGAAAATGCGTTTTCATAGGATAGCTATACCACAGGCCTATTCAGGCATGCAAACGAAGTCAGGAGGAATTTTATGATACATAACAGAAACAGATTACTGGCGGCAGCGCTTACCATAGCTGTCGCGCTTGGCGAATGCTCCGGCATGACGGCGCTTGCCGCGGAGAACGCCGCTGCTTTGGAACATACGGTTTCAGAAAATACTATGGCTGTTGAAGAAGGGCCGGAAGTCAACGATGTGCAGGCAAAAGAGGACGACGCGCCCTCCATCCCCTTAGACGTCCATGGCGCCGGCGAAGAACAAAATTCCCTGCCTGACACAGATACCATATGTGAAACGGACGAACCAGACAGAGCCGAAACACTGCCCGCCTTACATATCGGACAGATTTCCGACGGCGAAACGCTTCCCTCCTCGGACGAAGACCTTATTTACGACCTCCCGGTATCCCTTACAGCAGAAGAAAAACTGATACTGTTTGTGAATTATGGTCTGGAAACGACTCCCGGATATGACGGTACCGGCACTCTGGAATGGAGCATTCTGCGTGGCGAAAAGGGAATGGAACCCGGAAACACAAGCCTCCTTGACGAGGAGGACGACTGGCACGGCTTTGAGACGGTGCCCTCTTCGCCTTTCTTTGTCATGGAAGAAATGACGGACACGCAAAGCGGTTACTTCCCAATGATGTCTCTCTCCTCCATGGAAACTGCAGGCGACGGGCCATACGATTACTATATCCGGGCGGCGTACTACCTAGAAACCGAAGACGGAAAAGCGGAAGCCTTTTATTCTGCCGCTACCATACCTTTTGTGCCCCAAAGTGACACCGTCACAAACGAGGTCCAGACATCAGAAGCGCCTGCCGGCACGGAAGAAAACTCATCTGTTTCGGAAAATTCTTCTGTCCCCGGAAACTCTTCCGTCTCGGAAAACTCTTCTGTCTCGGAAAACTCTTCCATTTCGGAAAACTCTTCCGTCTCGGAAACCAACGCTGATACCGCTGTAGACGAGTTTTCCAAGGACACTCTCCCGGAAGAAGACGTTCTGATTGCAGATAAAAACAGCACCATACCTGTTGTCTTTGCACCTGTCATGAGCAGCGGGCTGTCGCGGGAGGCAGAAAAGGCAGACGTTGCATCGGTCATATTGGACCAAACCGGGACACTTACCATGCAGCCGGAAGGCGAAGCACAGCTCACCGCAACAGTCACTGTAGCCCCGTCAGGCGCCGACATTCCTCCCCTTTTATGGGAAAGCAGCTCTGAGAACGTCGCATCTGTGACAGCCGGCGAAAACGGAACCGCCACGATTACAGCAGTTGCGGAAGGCTACGCCAGAATCACTGCATCCTGCGGCGGCAAAACCGCTTCCATTACCGTGGATGTCGTGCCGGATACCGCAAATCCCGACGACAAACTGCTTGACCTCTCCAGCGAAATCCGGGTAAGCGGTTTTAAAAAGGAGAGCGACTCTCTCGTTTATACGGGACAAAAAGTCACGCAGGATCTTCGCGTTTACTATAAGGAAAACCTACTTACAGAAAAAACGGACTATACTCTGACTTACAGAAATAACATTAACGCTGCCGCGTGGAATACCGCCAAGGCGCCCAGCGTAACCGTCAATCTCAGGGGACAGTACCAGGGCAGCGTGACCCTGTACTATACAATCAAACCCCTGGATATCAATCAGATCAATATTTATGCCGCCAACAGCGCAAAAACACCCGCCTATGAGCAGACGGTAAACTACGGCAAAAACGTGAGCATCCCCGCTCCTACCCTGAACTTCGGCAAAAAAAGGCTGGCGGCAAAGAGAGATTTTGTCTGTGACTACGCGCCCCTGACAGAGCAATTAAAAGGGGCGGATTATACAAAGGGCGACTCCTATGAAGCCGGAAAAGTCTACCACTATACAGTCAACGGCACAGGTAACTTTACGGGCTCATTCCAGATGGATCTTGTCGTACTGAAAGATGACCTGAAAAAAAAGAATTTCAGCACTGCGTCTGTAAAGCTTGACAAAACCCGGTATGATTACCGCGGTACGCCTCTATCCAAAGCAGATGTAAAGATTGAAACACTCAAAATAAGCGGTCTGGCACTGGCAGAAAACTTTTATGATTATGAAGTCTGCGCAAGCGGACTTGAGGGCGCTTCACTGACAGTATTCCCAACGCAGGAAGGACGGGCGGCCGGCTACCGCGGCTGTAAAAAGATCAGCCTGAAACTGGCGGGAGACAGAAAAATCAGTGCTGCCGGTTTCGGGGAAAACTGGAAAAATGAGATGCGCTTCTCCCAACATACCGTAGATAAAAAGGGCGGCATGTTTCAGGAAAAAACAGGTCTGCTCATGTTTGGTTCCGATACGCTTGTAGAAGGGACAGACTACACCATAAAATACAGCAATGCCAAAAAAGCCGGAAACGTAACTGTCACATTTAAAGGTCTTGGCAGATATACAGGCGCCGTCACGAAAAGATATCAGATTACGCCAAACAGCGACAGCCAGAATCTGACGGTTGTCTGGGGTGATAATGTCACAAAGAACGCTGACGGTTCCCTTTCAACCCCTTATCAGAAAAATGGCGCGGCGCCGGAATTTTATATACGGGATGAGAATTATGCCGTCCTAAACAGCAAGACCGATTATACCGTACAGTTGAAGGACAACAGAAAACCCTCGGCAGAAACACAAAAAGACATGACCTGTACGATCCGGGGAAAAGGCAATTACAGAGGCTATGAAAAAGTTGTGACTCTCACTGTGACAAAGGCTTCTATCAGCAATGCCGCCATTACGGTTTTGGACAAACCGTATGATGCGAGGCCCCATAAATGGAAGGCAAATGTCATTGTGACGGACAGAAATGGAAAGAAACTGGCAGCAGGCACTGATTACGTCAGGGAAGTCGCTTACACGTATGACGGTATGGACCCTGCCGACCAAAACGCCGTACCCTCCGCCGGCAAATCTGTAACCGTGACTGTGACGGGAACCGGCTTTTATGAAGGTACCCTCACTTGCGAAAATGCCTATCATATATATGACAAGGCAAATGATATCGGCAAATTGAGGATTGAAATTGATCCGCAGACTTATACCGGCTCAGAAATCAGATTGGAAAAAAGCAATATTCATGTGTATGCAAATGCTGCAGACCAAAGGGCAAAAAAGGAATTGGACAAAAAGGACTCCTGTTTTGAAATAATAGACTCCTCATACAAAAATAATATCAAAACGGGAACCGCAAAAGTGACCCTGCACGGTATCGGGGCATACGGCGGCGAAAGAACCTGTTCCTTTAAAATTCAGAGGAAGGTTTACGGCATTAACCGTGTGAAAGGAATCCTCTTAGACAAAACCAGTCACAGCTTCTCCCTCGCGGCAAATGAAGAGCAGCGGAAGCTGACCGCTGCCATAACGCCGGAGACAACAGGACAGCCTTTAACAAATCCGACTGTGATCTGGACAAGTTCAAACAATAAGATCGCCACCGTTGAATCCGTCATGACTGATGCGGAAGATAATCCGCAGGGCGCCTATACAGCCTCAGCCATTATCCACGCGCAGGGCACGGGAAATGTCACCATAACGGCAGTCACACAGGATGGCAGCAAAAAAGCAACCTGTAAAATCACCATAAGCGCATCAGCGTTCACGCAGGCAGACCAGACAATCACTGGAAAAGTGGGCGACACATATCAGCTGACATTGGATGGAAATGAAAATCAGGAGATACTTTCCGACAGTGTTGCATTTGAGAGTGACAATCCGAATGTGGTCTCTGTAAGCGACAGGGGGCTGCTTTCCATGAAAAAGGTGGGCGCCGCCACAATTAGAGTTACTATAGGCAGGGACATGGCAAAACAATGCTATGTCGTCGTAAAAGGGAATACCGCTGATCCAGAAAACGACGCCCGGGCCCTTATATATCATCAGGCAGCGGGCTGTTTAGACGACACGCCGCAGATCAACAGACTGTTGCGGGAATGGGAATGGAATCCTGACAGATATGATTATATGTATATACCAGAGGGGATTTATCATATTGACGCCGTGAAAGATTTTGGCGGTATTGTCCTGACGGATAATCAGACTTTAATCATGTCACCCGCAGCGCAGCTTGTGGCAATCGGAAATGACAAATCAAATTCCCAGATGATATTTGCTTTTGGGCGTAAAAACATCGTAATCTCCGGCGGTAAGCTCGTCGGAGAACGCAGTTCCCACACAGGCGGCAGCGGCGAATGGGGACACGGGATTAACATTGCAGGATGTACAAACGTTCATATTCAGGACGTAGAAATTTCCGAGTGCTGGGGTGACGGGATTTATCTGGGCCTGTACGATGGCTGGGATTCCGCAGGAAACAGAACGAAATTTTTCAGCAGCGGCATAACCATTACAAACTGTAATCTCCATCACAACAGGAGAAACAATCTGTCCATAACGGATGCCGGCAACGTCACCATAAGGAACTGTCAATTTAACTATGCCGGCAGTTTCAACGGACAGCCCGGACACGACCCGCAGTTCGGCATTGATATCGAACCGAATATTTCCGGGTATGTCTGCCGGAACGTCAAAATATATGATTCCGAATTTAAGGGGAACACCAAGGCAAGTCTGGGAATCATTACCGCCGCAGACGGCGTCACGCTTGAAGGCTGTTCCTATGACGGTCCCATATACAATAAAGCCGGAAAAAATGTCACCGTAAACGGCAAACCGTTCCCGATAAATTAGAAAAAACAAGGAGCAGGTTCCTCACCTGCTCCTGTTTTTTGTTCCGATATTTTTCCTTTTCTTCCCATTATCACTCATCCAGCACGTATCCCTCTACCCACCAGTCCGCCACGCCACATACGCCGTCCGCATCCCATGCAAGAATAAACACCGCCTCGCCGACGCCGTGCGCGTTTCCGCCTTCACCGCTCAGATACTCCCGGCACTTGAGGGCGTTTTTCCCCTGATACGTGACACGCTCGAAACCAAAAAATCCCCTGACGTTTGCGCCGCCCGTGTGTCCATACTCCTTCTCCCCGATTTCCCGGATATTCCATCCGTCAAATTCTATGCGCTCGTCCAGATAGGGGCAGTATGCCTCATAACGGTCCACACCGATACACACTACGCTTACATACAGCTCAGTCTCATCTCCCATCAGTTCTCCACCGTCATTGGGAAGCTCTCCCAGGCACTCCACCCATTCGTCCCCCACACGCCGGAACAGACAGTTGTCCCTGCCGCCCGGCCCGCCGTTGCCGCCGTTGCCCACTGCAAACAAAAGCTCCAGCCTGCCGTCGTTGTCCAGGTCCGCCATGACAGGTTCTTCCCAAAAAGATGAGCCAAAGCAAAAATGGTCCTCATAGAAAGCCGTTTCGTCCTTGAGAATATAAGCCGGTTCCCCATTGAGGTAAAGCCAGATTTCACCGGGTACAAACAGGCGCCCCTCCCCTGCCATCACAACCATGTCCGCCTGTCCGTTTCCGTCCAGATCGTCGATCACCCAGTCGTTAATCTGCCTGTGGAAATCCTCCGACGCGCCATCCCAACTCCATACCACACCGTTCCACAGGTCATCAGCAAGCATTCTGCGGTAAAAATGCTGTAGCTTAGCCCTTTCTATTCCTCTTTTTTCCCCTTCCTCCAGAAATGCTTTTTCCTGCTCCCATATATCCCCTTTCGCCACATAGTCCGCCCAGGATGCGTTCACCGTGACTTCCAGATCCGTCCCAGTCATGAGCAGACTCGCATCTTTGCCTACACACTCTTTGTTCTCCTCATAAATCTGCGTCCAGAGCTGTCCGTCCCCGTACACCCGGTCTGCTATCTTCCACAGGCTTTCCCCCTCCTGTGCCGTGACAGTGACCTTATAGCCGAACCGGCTCTCCCTCTCCCAGGAAAGATTGGGGTATGCATGGCCAGCCGCGCAGAACCACACATCCGACCACTCCCCCTCCTCCGGCTTTCCAAGCAGTTCCTTAAAATCCGATTCCTCCAAATGGGTACAGTCGAATGGTTCACAGTTCCAGTCCGAAAACTCATACCACAAAGATCCGTCCGCACCTTTTTCAATCCCCTCCGCTTCCAGTCCTTCCCGATAATAGAAAGGATCCTCTGCATGACGTATCGTATCGTCTGCATAGCCGTAGACATATCCATTTTCGCCGCGGTCGTTTCTGTTCCACTTTTCCGGCATTGCCCTCACGATCTGCCTTGCCCCCATCAGGCAGTTTTTTATCGTGACGACATGGAGAAAATCTTCCGGCATGGCTGCGACCAGTTCTTCCGGCATAACATCGAATACATCTGGAAAACATTCCAGTCTTCCGACCAATCCGCCCGTGCTGCTAAAGCCCGTCACATGCGCCAGAGAATAACAGCCTGACATATATATTCCGGCTCCGGCGATTCCCCCGACAAGGTTTTCTCCCTTCACCGTGCCGGTCACATAACTGTTCCTCACACACCAGACACTGTCGGCGATACCTCCCACCGCATCGCTCCCCTGCACCACGGCATGCACAGCGCACCCGGAAATATCGTATGCGCTCCCTGCAATACCGCCTGCCCTTCTTTTGGCTCTCACTGTTCCCGTAAAGCTGGAATTTTTCACAGTCGCCGCGGAAACGACAATTCCGCCCACAGTCCCGCCCGACACCTTCCCGGTTACATGACAGTTTTCTATATGTACGCTTCCATTATCTTCAAATCCCCAGTATCCCATGCCGCCCATGACGCCCCCGGCAGTCTCCCCCGTAATATCGCAGTCCTTGATGTAAAGATTCCGAATCACCGTATTTTCCCTGCGCCGGTATTCCTCGCTGCCCGGCTCCAGCTCCTCATGCATCAGATCCACTCTCAGCCCAAATAATCCCTGTCCGATTTCTCCCGGACGGTTAATATAAAGCCCTGTAATCACATGATTGTCACCGTCGAAAGTGCCGTTAAAATAACCTGCTTCCGTCCAGTACAGCCCATCCGCATCAGACTTCGAGAAGCTCTCGGAAAGCAGGTTCCGATAGCCGATGGGTACCCACCCCTGATATTTCCTGCAGTAAGCGGACAGGTCGATATCACGGGTCAGACGGTAGGACGCTATGTTCGCCGGCACCCCCGGCTCCACCTCCTTGTTTCTGTTCACCAGAAGCGCCAATGTCCGCATATCCTGTGCGGACTGGATCAAATATATTTCTCCGTCCTTCTCAAAGACCGATTCCTTTGCATGGACGCAAAACCCCTGTCCGAGACACAGAATAAGGAAAAGACCGAGCACCAACTTTCGCAATACATTTCCCTTCTTTCTATTATGTACATAAAAGGCGGATATCCTTTTATCTACCGAAAGGATATCCGCCATCATACCTAAACTATCTGCTATGCCTCCGCATTCGCCTCCGCAACAGCCTTCGCTCTCGCCGCTACTTCCTTCTCCTGCACATCGCTTGGAGCCTGTTCGTATCTTGCGAACTCATACTTATATGTGCCGCGTCCGCCGGTCATGGAACGAAGGTCAGTACAGTAACCGCTTAAACATGCCACCGGGATATCCGCCTCAACCACGGTCTTTCCATCCCCCGCCGGATTCATGCCGAGCACCCTGCCCCTTCTTTTATTCAGGTCGCCCATAACATCGCCTGTGTAAGAATCCGGGACAGTTACCTGTAAGTTTGCAATCGGCTCAAGGAGCACCGGCCCTGCATCCATAAATCCCTTCTTAAACGCCTGAATCGTGGCCATCTTGAACGCCATCTCGGAGGAATCCACCGGGTGATAGGAACCGTCGTAGAGAACAGCCTTCACACCTACCACGGGATAAGCCGCCAGCGGCCCCGCCTGAACGGAATCCTGCAGGCCCTTCTCCACTGCCGGGAAGTAATTCTTCGGCACCGCGCCGCCAACCACTTCCTGCTCAAACACGAAAGGCGTCTCCAGGTCGCCGGATGCCTCAAAGCGCATCTTTACATGACCATACTGGCCGTGGCCGCCGGACTGCTTTTTGTATTTGTGCTCCACATCAGATTTCTTGCGGATTGTCTCCTTATACGCGATCTTCGGCTCAGTGAGCTCGATCTCCACCTTATATTCATTGAGCAGGCGGCTGACAACCACGTCCAGATGCAGATCGCCCATTCCGTAGAGCAGGGACTGTTTGTTTTCCGCATCGTTAACCACCTGAAGCGTCTGATCCTCATGGCGCATCTTCTGCAGTGCCTGAGAAACCTTATCCACATCTCCCTTATTCTTAGCCTTATACCGTTTGTATGTATAAGGTGTGGAGATCTCTGTCTTTCCGTAACGGATAATACGCGCTTTCGTGGAGAGGGTGTTGCCGGTTCTGGCCGCCGTCAGCTTCGCAATCGCTCCAATGTCGCCCGCATGAAGTTCCTTGACTTCGATGGGCTTACTGCCCTGCATCACATAGAGCTTACTGATCTTTTCCTCCACTTCCTTCTCATCATTGTAAATCATGTCGTCGCTCTTAAGCACGCCGGAGCATACCTTGATCAGCGAATACTTACCGATGAAAGGATCAACGATAGTCTTAAAGATGTACGCGGACTTCGGCTTGGAGAAGTCAAAGTTCGCCTGGAAAACTTCGTTGGTCTTTAAGTCAACGCCCGCAAACTCCCGGTTCTCCGGGCTCGGCATATACTTCACGATATCGTCAAGCAGTGTGAAAACACCCTGACAGAGCACGTTTGAACCCATGGACATGGGAACGATGCTGCCGTCCATAACGTTTGTGCGAAGGGCTGCACGGATCTCCGCCTCAGAGAAGGTATCCCCGTTAAAATACCGCTCCATAAAGTCTTCGCTGGTCTCCGCCACCGCCTCCATCAGCGTGTCACGGCAAAGCTGCAGATTCGCCTTGCTGTACTCCGGCATCTCGCACTCTACAACTTCCTTGCCTTCCCAGCGGTACGCCTGCTCGGTAATGACATTGATATAGCCCACAAACTTCTCATTCTCACGGATCGGCAGATGGAAGGGCGCAATCTTCTTCCCGTACTTTTCTGTCATATCCTCCACAACCTGTCTGAAGGATGCATTGTCGATGTCCATATCCGTAACAAACACAAAACGGGGCAGCTTATATTTATCGCAGATCTCCCACGCTTTCTCCGTGCCCACTTCAACGCCCGCCTTGCCGGACACTACGATAATCGCCGCATCCGCCGCGCTGACTGCCTCTTCCACTTCGCCTACGAAGTCAAAAAAACCGGGAGAATCCAGCACGTTGATCTTTGTGCCTTCCCACTCAATCGGAACAACAGACGTAGCGATGGAAATATGGCGCTTCTGCTCCTCCTTACCGAAATCACTCACCGTGTTTCCGTCGTCTATCTTACCCATTCTGGATGTGATGCCGGAAAGGTAAGCCATCGCTTCCACCAGACTGGTCTTGCCGCATCCCCCATGCCCAAGCAAAACCACATTACGAATCTTATCCGTTGTGTAAACATTCATGCCCTGTAACCCTCCAATTCTGTTGTTCTTTTTTTACAAATCAGGACCATATAAAATCATGGCAATACAGCCGTCCCTTTACAGACTGTCCGTCTGTATTGTCATGTCCCATGCATGGCGCCAAGTTGTAAATACATTTTACTAAATTTTCAGAACAATTTCAACAACTAATTATACATTCTGCACAGATTTCCGCTTTCTTGCTTTCCCTCCCGTTTTGTGGTATCTTTAGAACGAAAGTCAAACACACGAAAGGTACTGTTTTATGAACACACTCACCTGCGGTTTTATCGGGCTTGGACTGATCGGCGGCTCCATTGCCAAGGCGGTCCGCCACTGTCTGCCGGACACCCGCCTGATCGCATACGACATCCATACAGAATCCTTGCAGCTCGCTGCCAAGGAACAGGTGATCGACCAGGTCTGCCCTGCCATCGACGATTCCTTCGGGAACTGCGACTATATCTTTTTGTGCGCGCCGGTATCCCGCAATGCGGAAAATCTGCTGGCCCTGAAACCCCATCTCTCCCCCGACACCATTCTGACGGACGTGGGAAGCGTCAAAACCGGCATTCATAAGCAGATTGAAGAGCTGCAGCTGCAAAAGCAGTTTATCGGCGGTCACCCCATGGCGGGTTCCGAGCGTTTCGGCTATCAGAATGCCAAGGCGTCCCTTCTGGAAAACGCCTACTATATTCTGACGCCCTCCGAAGAAGTTCCTCCTGAAAAAGTGGAGGAATATCGGACGCTGGTGGAAACAATCGGCGCTATTCCGCTTATTTTATCTTACGGGGAACACGACTATGTGACTGCCGCCATCTCCCATCTGCCCCATGTGATCGCCGCCTCCTTAGTTAATCTGGTGAAATGCAGCGACTCCGAGGACGGGGTGATGAAAATGATCGCCGCAGGAGGATTTAAGGATATCACAAGAATCGCCTCCTCCTCCCCGGAAATGTGGCAGCAGATCTGCCTGACCAACGCGGACAATATCGCAAAACTGCTTCGGACATATATCCAGTATCTGGGTGTCATTGCGGATTACATAGACGACCATAAACAGGACAGTCTCTACAGCTTCTTTGACACGGCGAGAACCTATAGGGAGTCCTTTATCAGCGCGCCGAGCGGTCCCATCAAGGCGGAGTATGTGTTTACCGTGGACATCGCCGACAAACCCGGCGCCATCGCCGCCATCGCCTCCCTCCTTGCCATGCATGAAGTGAGCATCAAGAATATCGGCATCAACCATAACAGGGAACTGGCGGAAGGGGCGCTTCGTATCGAGTTTTACAGCCAGGACACGCTTGCCCGTGCCATGGAAGTTATGACGGAGCACGGCTACAAAATACACACCCGCTAACAACGTGAAAAGTACTTCTAAAGGCGTCACGCCATAGGACATGAAAAGCACTGCATATTGTAAATCAATAATAAAATACAGCATTCTACACAAGGGAAAAATCAATACGAGACAGAAGCGTCATAAACTCTGCAGAGGGCGCCTCAGAATGGAGTAAACCATGAAATTTCGGAAAGCACATACATTGAGAGGGGAAGTGACGATCCCCGGCGATAAGTCTATCTCCCACCGGGCGGTGATGTTCGGTTCCCTCGCCGAGGGCACGACGGAAGTCACCAACTTTTTACAGGGTGCGGACTGTCTCTCCACCATAGACGCCTTTCGGAAGATGGGCATCGCGATTGAAAATACCCCGGAGAAGATTCTGATTCACGGCAAGGGGCTGCATGGCTTGCAGGCGCCCCCCTCCGTGCTGGATATGGGAAACAGCGGCACCACCACCAGACTGATCAGCGGCATCCTTGCCGGGCAGACTTTTGAGAGCACCCTCACGGGCGACGCTTCCATCCAGAAACGCCCCATGCGGCGCATCATGGAACCGCTGTCCATGATGGGCGGAAAAATCGAAAGCATAAACGGCAACGACTGCGCGCCACTTCGCATCACAGGCGCCCCCCTGCACGGCATTCACTATCACTCCAAGGTTGCCTCCGCACAGGTGAAGTCCGCCGTCCTGCTTGCGGGACTCTACGCCGACGGCGAAACCCTTGTGACCGAGCCGACCTTAAGCCGCAACCACACGGAAATCATGCTGCGCTATTTTGGCGCAGACTTACAGTCGGAAGGAAAAACGGCGCGAATCCTCCCCGAGCCCCATCTGGAAGGCAGGAAAATTGATGTGCCCGGCGACATCTCCTCCGCCGCCTATTTTATCGCCGCAGGACTTCTCGTCCCCGGTTCTGAGATTCTGATTAAAAACGTGGGAATCAATCCCACCAGAGACGGTATTTTAAGAGTGGCAAAAGAAATGGGCGGCGACATTACGCTGTTAAACGAAAATCAGGACGGGGAGCCGACTGCCGATCTGCTGGTAAAGCACAGTGCGCTCCACGGCGTCACCATCGAGGGCGATATCATCCCCACGCTGATAGACGAACTGCCCGTCATAGGCATTATGGCGGCATGCGTCGAAGGAACCACCGTGATCCGGGACGCCGCCGAATTAAAAGTCAAGGAGTCCAACCGCATTGATGTGATGGTGCGGTATTTGAGCGCCATGGGCTGCGATATCACGGGTACCGACGATGGCATGATTATTCATGGCGGAAAGCCCCTGCACGGGACCGAAGTGGACTCCCATCTGGATCACCGCATCGCCATGAGTTTCGCCGTTGCCTCGCTTGTCGCAGAGGGCGAGACAACAATAAAGGGCAGCGATGTTGTCACCATCAGCTACCCCGGTTTTTATGAAGATCTTGCGCGTCTTCAAATTTTATAGAACTCTGCCTGCGATATCTTCCATTTCATTCAGAAAATTGCTGCTGACGCTGGAATTTACCATTGCCACAAATCCCTTTTGGGATTTCGACTGGAAACACATTTCAGAAACATAACCAAAATTACTGCCGGAATGCTCATAATACCCCTCCTGATTTTCATCAGGAAAAAAGAGCCCTAAACCGGTAGCCGCGCCAGACACCGTTTTGGTCGTCATTACAGCCATACTTTCTTTTGACAAAAAGGGGCTTTGCCCTCTCATAGCCCTCATAAGTTCGATTACTAAGAGTGCCAGTTCTCCCGGAGTGGTCCATAATCCGGCAGCCGCCAATTCCGGCATAATACAGAATCCGCCCTCAATCTTTCTGTCGTATACATCGTAGCCACAAGCATAGTTCGCGTGGGCACAAGTATTTAACGGCTGTTCAAATGTACTCTGATGCATACCAAGCGGTGATAATACCCATTTCCTCATCAGCGCTTCAAATTCCATGCCGATTGCATCACAGATTACTTTCTGCGCGAGAATATATCCTCCGCCGGAATATGCCCACTTGGCACCGGGTGGATTCTCCATGAAAAGAGGCACATTATTTGCCGGATATTTACCCCTGAGAATTTGTTCAATAGAAGGGATGTCCATCGTATGCAGATATCCGGCAAAACCGCCAATATTGAAACCGGCTGTATGGCTTAACAGATCCTTAAGCGTAACCCGGTATTGCTGACAATCAAAGGTTTTATAAAAATCCGTATTGGTATATTGTCTGATGTCTTCGTCAAGATTGATTTTTCCAGCCTCCGCCAGCCGTAATGCCACAACCGCAAGTAAAACTTTGCTAATGGATGCAGCTTGAAACAATGTTTCATCATCTGCTTCGATCTTTTTCTCACGGTCACGATAACCGAAACATTTGGTTTGTATATTGCCGTCTTCCACAACGCAGACAGACAAAGCGGGGACTTTATAGAAATCCATCCGTTCATCAAAGCTCATTCCCGAATATGTAGATTCCATAATTGTCTGCATAACACAACACATCTTTGTAAAACCTCCGCTTCACGCAAACCATTCCCTTGCCTCATGACAGCTTCACCAACAGCCGGTTCAAAAAATACGACCCAACCATACAGAAAATACCCGCCAGACTCCCGTACCAGTTGAGCGCCGCGTCGGACTGCTGGAAATGCCTGCCCTCCACAAACTGCTTGTAGTATTCCGTGTAGTAGGCAAGCACATAACAGGCCACGCCCGCACCGATCACGCCGAGTATTCTGTAATACTTTCTGAAAACCACCATGCTCACAAAAGTAGTCACAAAACCGACCACAAAAAACAGACCCAGATGCGCACCGTAGCGAATCATCAACGCCGTAGTCGCAATCTGGTCCTGCGTGGGATTTTCAAAAATCCGCCTGGCAATCTGCTCCGCCATTTTCATCGTTATATCAGAGGATACCGTTCCGTTCTGGAAGGATACCGCAACCACAAAATATAAGAGCAGTAAAAGCGCTGCAAAAGATATCGCGATCACCCCAAGCTGCAGAAGGATATGGTTCTTTCTAGTTTTGTTCATGCCATTTTTCTTTCTAGTGTACTGACCTGTTCCTTTTTGGTCAAATATAAACGGGTCAATACACTACCCTTCCATCGTCTCGATCGTGCCGTATGTCTCAATCCGGCTTGCCTCGATCTCCGACATGCCGATAAAAATCGAACCGTAGGAAAAGAGGTTGTCTTCTTTCTTTTCGATGCGCACAATCTCAATGAAACAATGAAGCACTTCCTTTGTCCAGATTGTCAAAAACGCCTCGTAAACCGCACCGATCTCCAAAGCCTCGCTGCACAAAAAACCTACGCCCGTCTTGGACACATCCACCACATCTATGTCTACTTCTTTTGTATTGCCCTCCGTATCCAGTCTTTTGATCAAAAGCTTCGACTTAAGCTCCATCCGTTTATTTTTCCTGCGTTCTTCCATGTTTTCCGCCTTTCCTCCGCTATGTAATTTACATACAATTATAATATGCATTACTTCAAATTACAATCGCTTTGTTTTCGCACACGCCGGAGATAGAAAGCCCCCCGGTCAGCTTTGCGGATTCGGAATCTTAAGCGGCGGACTTAAGTAAGACTCCTCAGGGCACGGCATCATGGCCGGGCTGGACCTGTATTCATTCGGCCGGGAAGAATGTACCTGAATGGCAAAACGATAGGTCTCCCCACGCTCGCCCACAAATTGCTGGTTAATCCGAACGCCTGACCACCCATTATCCAAAAGAAACCTTTTGGAAACCATGGTGTTCATCACATACTCGCCGTTTTCTTTATAGACATATACGTCAACCACGTCTTTGTCCTCATAATCATCCCAGTTGGTGAAAGCGCCGAAGTACCATCTGTACTCATCCGTCTCTTTCGCTGTCCAGTGGAGTCCCTCGGGTGCCGGAAGTTCCGGCGCGTCTTCCCCCGTAAATTCAAACGCGTCCGACAAGACATAGGGACTGTCCGCATAAGTAACGCCGTCCCCGGATGCGCGCACGGCAAAATAATAAAAGCCGTTTTCCCAAAATTCATCGGAATAACTCATGCAAAAATACGCTTCCTCCGCAGTTCCGCTCGTCGTGCCGTCACGAGTCCACGACACATTTCCCCGCATCATCCCCTCCCGGTCCCATTCGTCCTTCTCAAGGTCGGGCGGCGTCGCTGTATCGCGTCTGTACAGCCTCCAGTCATACCTTTGGTCATCACCGACACCGGACTCAAACACACAACCCCAATACCCGGAGCCTGTCTCCCCGTCCCAATGCGCATCGGCAGGCGCAGGCAGCACGATTAAATCCGTCCCATTCCCGGCAGCACCCGAAGCCTCCTTTGTCTGCATACGGTTTAGAAACACATTTCCCACAACAGCTGCGGCAAAAACCGCCGCTGCCGCAAGGAAAACACCTGTCCGCCAGCCCGAACCGACAATAAACGCTTTCTTTACCTGACTGACAGACCGATATCTTTTATCAGGATCTAAATTCGTACATTTAGAAAGTACCCTCTTATAACGCGCTTTCTCTGCCCTGCCTCCCAAAAGCTGTTTCATGGTAACGCCGAGCGCGTAAATATCCGCCCTCTCGTCCGTCTGGGAAAATCCGTACTGCTCCGGCGGCGCATATCCTCTTGTCCCAAGCAGCATTGTATCCTGCTCCGAATCTTCTTTCGGTATACGCGCCGCGTCAAAGTCAATCAGGCGAATATGTCCATCCTTTGCCAGAATAATATTGGAGGGCTTGATATCCCGGTGGATAATCCCGTTTTCATGCAGGAAACTCAATACATTGCAAATTTCCTTTCCGATCATCCGGCACTGTTTTTCAGACAATTCCACGCTGCCCACCGTCTGTCCCTCGATATATTCCTCCACAACGGTGGTACTGTCTCCTGCAAAAGATACCTCGTATACCGTCGGCAGATACGGATGGGATATCTCCTGTAGTATACCGTAAACCGAATGCCGTCCCTGTAACGTTTTTCTGACAAGTAACCTCCCGTTATCCTGCCCTTTCACGAGCTGCACCATACTTTTCTCACTCTGCTTCAGCACTTTTATCTCATCGTATACCATTTCCATTTCCTCTCATAACGTCACATACAAGTATTATACCATATCCTGCCTCACACAGCACGATATTCGCATACCTGTCATCGTTCACCTGTCGAAATCCTGTAAAGTTCCGGCATACATTTTTTAAAGACAATGCCTGCCAGAATACAGCCTGCTATGACCACAGCCGGGAGCAGCAGATATTCGAGAAGCCAAAACAGCGGGGTCGCCGGAAGCATTCGGAAACATATCTTGCGCACCGAAGACAGGGTCATCTCATGCATAACATATATGATAAAAACCCAATTCGACAGCTTCACAAAAATCTCCCGCAGTTTTCTGCGATCATAAATTTCTTTTGACAGCCGCAGCCAAAACATAATTCCCACAAACAAAAAAACATTGCCGCTGACAGGACTATCCAAAAGCAGGGCCGCCACCCCGCTCCCAAAATACAGACCCCCGGTCTTAACCATGGAATATTTGTCAAACACCATGACAGAACCTTTCTTTTTGACAACAGCCGCACCGATGAGAAACCATGCAAACGCTGTCTTGCAGAAAAAAGAATACGGTGAAACAACCAGCCCAATCCCTATACACATCACTGCCGCCGGACACCTGTCTGCAGCCTCCCTTATCAGCGGAAAGAACAAAACAGCCGCCATCAGATCCCGCATAAACCATAAAGGATAGCAGTGCGGATATTCCCGTCCTATACCATATAATCCAAACCATTCATACACAGAACTCTGTAAAATCGGCGTATTGTTTCCCGAAAAGTAGCCGGCTGTAAACGGCAGGCTCTGCAGAATAAGAAACACCGCAATCCAAAAAGTATTCCAAATCAGATAGGGTACTAACAGCGTCCTTATCTTTTTTTGAATCACCTCTTTATATGTATGTTCCGCGCGGAACAGCAAAACGGCTGAGAGCAGGAAAAAAATCGGCACGCCGCACCTTGCTGCCGTCTGTGACACGCCGGTTTCCAACATCCTCAGCCATTCGGGAAGGGCCGCCGTCTGACAGCCGTCCGCGAAATTAACTTCCGTCGTGTATGCATGTAAAAACACCACCAGAACAATTGCGGTACATTTGACGATCCTGATTCTGTCGCTCTCCTCTTTTGTCGTTTGTATCATTGGTATTATCTCCCCGTCTGACCTGATAAAAGATTCCGCTTATTATTATAAGCAGAACCCTTTTCGTTTTGGTCTACTTCGGGTAGATACTCCGAACTTTTAGAGCTGTGGAATTTTTAATAAACTCTTAAAGTAATTTCCTGCACAAAGGCAGCTTCTTTAATATCCAGGTTACCGTTCCGCCTAAGATCATACTGATTAAGCACCAGCCAAAGGAAGCGAAAAGCGACGGCATAAACCGCTCCGCAGCCGCTTCATAGCCGCGATATAAGACCAGCTTAAAATAGTGGTCCAACAGATATATGCCAAATGTAAGTGATCCCATAAAGCAGACTGCCTCCGCCGTTTTCCCCGCTGACAATGCCGGGAGTCTGACCTTAACCGCGTATTTGACAGACAGAAACACCGTCACCGCAAGCAGATAGTCAAACAGGGTAAGATAGTTTTCGTCCGATGCGCCGTTTATGTACACACAGAGGCAGGACAGAAAAATACCTGCAATCGCCGCCATCCCAAGTCCTGCCCATTTTCTTTTAGAAACCGCCCGGATGTCAATTTTATGGTCAATATAGTAGCCGGCCAGCGGATAGAAAAACGCCGCAGTCGAAGCAAGCGGAACCGAAAACTCCTCTGCTACGGAAACGCTTTCCTGCCCTGCAAGCCGCAGGAAAATATTACATATGGGAAGCAACGACCACAGTACAAAATGCAGGGAAAGCAGCATGTAAAATTCGCCGCGGTTCATCTGTTTTGCAATTCTTTGCAAAAAAGGAAGCATGAAGAGAAATCCCAGATAGGCATACAGATACCAGTATGCCCCTGTCTCATCCAAATTTCTCGCAAGAACCCCATAAACAAAGCGTTTTAACGTAAACTCGTAATCTCTGCCCTGCGCGAACGTATACAGCAGACACTCTGTATAAATGCCAAGTGAAAAAAGCAGAATTACCAGACAGATCCTGCTGACCCGTTTCTTCAAAACGGTGCGCGTATCTTCCTGTTTTTCCAGCAGCAGCGCGCCGGAAACCATAAAAAACAAAGGTACATTGATCTTCGTAATGACCGACAGGATCATGTAAAGCAGCTGCTTCACACCAGAAGAGTTCATAAACAGAACATAGCCTTTCAGATGATTGAATATAACAAAAAAACAGGCAATCAGACGTATCCATTCATAATAGGTTTTCTTCGTTTTCCCCTGTTTTGGCAAGGATTTCCCTGTAAATTCCATAACTGCCAATCCCCTCTCCCATGAGGGTATTATAGGGAAAATTACGTTATTTTTGGTCTACCGCCGGTAGACTTTTTATCCTGCATGTCATAAGTGAAGCCATCTTCTTTATCTCATCCGTATCGTCCATTTTTGGATTCCAGGGAATTTCTGCAGTTGTCACATTTAACATAAACAGGTATAATAATTTTAGTCATCGCGCATATGCGCAGCAAGAACAGGGGAAGGATTCCACAATAGTAATGGTTGAAAAATCCACAGATGAATTGAAACACGAGATCAAAACTGCAACAGATATGGAAGATTATCTGACAAAGAACAGAGAATATCTGTTAAAGGGAAGCCTGGCCGAACATCTGCATATGCTGCTCTCCCAAAAGAACCTCAAACGCGCGGATGTAATCCGGGGCTCTTTGCTTGGCCGTGCATATGTCTATCGGATTTTTGCCGGCGAAAAAATTCCCTCCCGGGATAAACTGATCGCCCTTGCTTTCGGGCTTCGTCTGTCCGAGGAGGAAACGATGAAACTGTTAAAGTTGTCTGGCAACCGGGAATTGTATGCCAGGGACGAGCGGGACGCTCTGATTCTGTTCGCCCTGCAGCGGCATATGACCATCATGGACGCCAACGGGCTTCTGCTCGACCATGGGCTTTCGATACTGAATACGGCCAAGGAATAATGGTTCCTTAAGGATATTTTTTGAAATTGTTTCCACTTGTTCGATCAAGTCTTTTGCGGCTGCATAATATCAATGTGGATGTCATTCGATTAGCATCGCATCTCCAAAAGAGAAAAACCGATACTTCTCCTCCACCGCCTCCCGGTACGCCGAAAGCACATTCTCCCTTCCCGCAAGCGCAGAGACAAGCATCACCAGCGTGGATTCCGGCAGATGGAAATTCGTGATCAGGCAGTCCAGCACCTTGAAACGGTATCCCGGGTAAATAAATATTTCCGTGTCGCCGCATCCCGGCTGCACCAGGCCTCTTTCGTCCGCCGCGCTCTCCACCGTACGGCAGCTTGTCGTCCCCACGCAGATCACACGCCCACCGCTTTCCTTTGTGCGGTTGATCAGGTCCGCCGTCTCCGGCGTCACCTCATAATGTTCGGAATGCATATGGTGCTCTGAGAGGTTGTCCGCTTTCACGGGACGAAACGTGCCGAGCCCCACATGGAGGGTCACATAGGCAATGTTTACACCCATTTTCTCTATGTGCGCAAGCAGTTCTTCCGTAAAATGCAGTCCTGCCGTAGGCGCCGCCGCAGAACCCTCATATTTCGCGTACACGGTCTGGTAACGGTTCTTATCCTGCAATTTATGGGTGATATAAGGCGGCAGAGGCATTTCACCGAGGCGGTCAAGCACCTCCTCAAAAATCCCCTCATAGTCGAAGCGGATCAGTCGGTTTCCCTCCTCCACCACCTCAAGCACTTCCGCCCGCAGGCACCCGTCCCCAAAAACAATCTTTGCGCCGGGTCTCGCCTTTTTCCCGGGCTTTACAAGGGTTTCCCAGACATCGCCGTCCCGCCGCTTTAAAAGCAGGACCTCGATTGCCGCCCCTGTGTCCTCCTTCACGCCCAAAAGCCTTGCCGGAATCACCTTGGTGTTATTTAAGACCAGACAATCGCCTGGCCTTAAATAGTTGGTAATCTCTTTAAAATGGTGATGCTCCACCGCGCCCGTCTGCCGGTTCAGCACAAGGAGTCTGGACGCGGAGCGGTCCTCCAAAGGGTCCTGCGCGATCAACTCCTGCGGCAGGTCAAAATAAAAATCGGATTTCTTTAATGTTGTCATAAACTTGCATTCTCCAAGAAAGCCACATACCCGCGCTTCGTCTCGTACACATCCGCCTTGCTTGTCGCCTCCCAGGGCGCGTGCATGTTTAATACCGCCACGCCGCTGTCAATCACGTTCATGCCGTAGAGCGCAAGGATATAAGCAATCGTGCCGCCGCCGCCAAGGTCCACCTTGCCAAGCTCCGCTGTCTGGAAGTTCACTTTCTCCTTCTCAAAGATCGCCCGGATATGGCCGAGATACTCCGCGTTGGCGTCGTTGGAACCAGACTTGCCGCCCCTGCCCGTAAACTTGTTAAACACCATGCCGCCGCCAAGGTAAGCCACGTTCTTCTTGTCAAAGCTGGACGCATATGCCGGATCGTATGCGCTGCTCACGTCGGAGGAAAGCATACAGGAGCGCGCAAGGCATCTGCGCAGGCCAAGCTCACTGTACTCACCGAGAAGGTTCATCACCTCCGCCACCGCATTCTCAAAGAATTTGGACTGCATGCCGGTCGCGCCTACGCTGCCGATCTCCTCTTTATCCACAAGAATACAGCATGCCGTTCTTTCGGTCTGTCCGATCTCCAGCATCGCTTTCAGGGAAGAGAACGCGCACACGCGGTCATCCTGTCCGTAGGAAAGAATCATGCTGCGGTCAAACCCTGCCTCCCTCGCCTTCCCGGCGGGCACCACTTCAAGCTCTGCGGAGATAAAGTCCTCCTCCTCAAAATCGTAATCTCTCTTTAAAATTTCAAGGATTCCCTTCTTCACAGCGTCCTTCGGCGTGCTGTCCTCCTCGTCATCCTTCTTTTTCTTCTTGTCAATCACGAGCGGCCTGTTGCCGATGACGATGTCAAGCGCCTCGCCCTCAATCACCTTATCGGCCTTTTTCTCGAGCTGCTCATGTGCAAGATGGATCAGCAGGTCGGACACGAAGAAAACGGGATCGTCCTCGTTCTCTCCCACATTGATCTCCACGGTGCTGCCGTCCTTCTTCACAACCACGCCGTGAATGGAAAGGGGAATCGTCACCCACTGGTACTTTTTCACGCCGCCGTAATAATGGGTGTCCAGATAGGCGAAACCGCCGTCCTCATAGAGAGGATTCTGTTTCACGTCCAGACGGGGAGAGTCGATGTGCGCCCCGAGAATATTGATGCCGTCCTCCATCTTCTCCTTACCGATCTGAAACATCACAATGGATTTATTCATCCATACGGAATACACCTTGTCCCCGGCTTTCAGCTTTTTGCCATCCTTCACCAGCGCCTCCAGTTCCTGATAGCCCGCCTCATCCAGCGTATTTACGATCTGGTCGATGCACTCCCGCTCGGTCTTTCCTCTGTCCAGAAAGTCCATATACTCTCTGGCAAAAGCATCCACTTCTTTAAGCTGTTTCTCATCATAAGTTTCCCATGTGTTTTTCTGCTCCAAATTTACCACTCCTCTCTTTTCGGGTTTTCTGGCAGTCCGCGCCGCCAATGCGCAGGCATGTACTGCATAATTATCTCTATTCTACCACATCGCAGTACCTTTTACTTCCAAAATCTGTCTTTTCTATTACTATTTTCTTCCCTGCGTCTTTTTAACTTCTCAGCTCGATACCCATGCCCTCAAGCCCATTCAGAATCTTCTTCATGGCGCTGGCCACATCCGCCTCCTCAAGCGTCCTGTCCTTGGCGCGGAAGGTAATGGAGTAAGCCATGGACTTGAAGCCCTCCTTGATCTGGCTGCCCTCATAAATATCAAAGAGCTGGTAATCTTCCAGAATCTTTCCGCCGCGCTGTGCGATGACAGCCTCGATCTGACCAGCCATCACGGTCTTCGGCACAACCATGCTAATGTCGCGCAAAACCGCCGGGTACTTCGCAATGCCCTCATACTTGCGGTCAAACGTCGCAAACGGCAGAATCGCCGGAATGTCGAGCACCGCCACGTAAGCTCTTGTCTTTAAGTCATAGTTGTCACATACCTCCGGGTGCACCTCGCCGAGATACCCCACAAGCGTCCCCTCGTACTCGATATTCGCCTGTCTGCCGGGATGCAGATAATTCCTGCCCGCATTCGAGTCGTAGACCGCCTTTTTATGCATGCCAACGCTCTCAAAGAACTCCTCCACAACACCCTTCATGTCAAAGAAATCGCAGTCGCCGTACATGCCAAGGGTAAACTGCATCCGCTCCTCGGGCAGTTCCGTAAGGGGAAGCGCCTTGGGCAGATAAATATTGCCGAGCTCATAGAGCCGCACATCCTTGTTTCGCCTGTTGTAGTTGGTTGCAAGGCTGGTCAGCATCCCGTGCAAAGGAACCGTCCGCATAATCGAAAAATCTTCTCCCAGAGGATTCGCGATGGTGATCGCCTGTCTTGCCGGATCGTCCGCGGACAGCAATAATTTATCAAATACCTTCGGACTTTCAAAGGAATAGCACATCCCCTGTGAAAAGCCGCAGTATTCCGCGATATCTCTAGCCTTCTGCTCAATGCGCAGTTTGAAAGGGAGTTTTCCCGTAGTCGCCTCGCCGTTTGGCAGCGTGGTCGGGATCTTATCGTAGCCGTAAAACCTTGCCACTTCCTCCGCGATATCGCACTGGCGAAGGATATCCTGGCGGAAAGTCGGCACCGTAAGCGTCCGCTTCTCCGCATCATAGTCCACCTCTATCATCTTAAAAATATTAAGCATTTCCTGCTCGGAAACGTCCGTGCCAAGCAGACTGTTGTAACGCTCCGGCTCAAAGGGAAGAACCACTTTCTCCTTCATCTCGCCGTGCACGTCCACCATGCCGCCGACCACCTCGCCGCAGCCAAGCTCCTCAATGAGCTGGCAGGCACGGTTGATCGCCGCCTCCGCATTGTAAGGATCAAGCCCCTTTTCAAACTTGCCCGACGCGTCTGTGCGCAGTCCGACGCGCTTTGCGGACTTGCGGATGTTCGCGCCGTTGAAAGTCGCCGCCTCAAAGAGCACGGTCGTCACGCTGTCCGTAATCATGGAATTTTCGCCGCCCATGATTCCGGCAATACCTACTTCTTTCTCCGCGTCGCAGATCATCAGCACGTCCGAATCCAGATTCCTGTCCTGCCCGTCCAGTGTGCGGAAAACGTCGCCGTCCTTCGCCCTGCGGACGATAATCTTATGCCCCGCAATGGTGTCCAGGTCAAAGGCGTGCATGGGCTGGCCGTACTCCTCCATCACATAGTTGGTGATGTCCACCAGATTGTTGATAGGGCGGATGCCGCTTGCCGCAAGGCGTCTCTGCATCCACTTCGGCGAGGGCGCAATTTTAATGTTCTTGCACACTCTCGCGCAGTATCTCGGGCAGAGCTCTTTGTCCTGCACCTCCACGGAAATGTAGTCTTCCACCTTCTCATCGTTGCCCTTTACCGTCACTTCCGGCAGCACAAAAGGCTTTCTGAACGTAGCCGCCGCCTCTCTGGCAATACCGATCACACTGTAACAGTCTACACGGTTTGAGGTCACTTCATACTCAAACACCGTATCCCGAAGTCCCAGTTCTTCCACCGCATCCGCGCCAACCTGTACATCATCCCCGAAAATATAGATGCCCATTTCCGGCGCCTCCGGGTAAAAATTCCTGTCGGAACCAAGCTCCTCGATAGAGCACATCATACCGTTTGAGGGCACACCGCGCAGCTTTCCCGCCTTGATCGAGATACCTTCCTCCGGCAGAGGACCGCCGTCGTGACCGCCTGCCACCTTGCCGCCGTCCAACACCACCGGGACCTTGTCCCCCTCCTTCACGTTGGGCGCGCCGGTGACGATCTGGATCTCCTCATCTCCGATATCCACCTGACAGACGATCAGCTTATCCGCGTCGGGATGCTTCTCAATCTTCTTGATCTGTCCCACCACAATCTTTTCCAGATTTTTATCCAGTCTGGCGTAGCCCTCCACCTTCGTCCCGGAGAGGGTCATCGCGTCCATATATTCCTGATCCGTGCACGTTAAATCCGGCACATATGCTTTAATCCATGACAATGCTGTATTCATGCTGTAAACCTTTCCCTTTCTAAATCTGTAACTTATTTATACATTTTTTATATTGCAACACTCTTTACCCGAAGCAAAACTTAGTCATACGAGTATCCCGGTTTTTTATATAATAAATCCTGATCGGCAGCCAAATCCTTATCCCAGACTTTCTCTTTCCAGTCCTCCTGCGCAACATCTTCAATCGCAACAGAGACACTTTCCATATCGCATCCAAGTATTTCAGAAATGTCTTCCGCAATCTTTTCCGCACATTTTTTCTTCTGCTCCTCCGTCCTGCCGGAAAAACATTTGATTTTTACATGTGGCATATTTATTTCCTTTCACAATTACTTCCGTGTCAAAACAGTTTAACAGCCTTTATCCATTAAAACTGTTTGAGGAAGCGGATATCATTTTCATACAGGAGCCTCATATCATCAATTTCATATTTCAGCAGCGCGATACGCTCCAGTCCCACGCCGAAAGCAAATCCCGTGTATTCCTCCGGGTCGATGCCGCTCATCTCCAGCACATGGGGATGCACCATGCCGCAGCCGAGAATTTCAATCCAGCCCTCCCCCTTGCAGAACCGACAGCCCTTGCCGCCGCACTTAAAACAGGATACATCCATCTCCGCGCTGGGCTCTGTGAACGGGAAATGGTGGGGTCTGAACTTCACCTTTGTGTTCTCCCCGAACAGCTCCCTTGCAAACTCCGCAAGTGTTCCCTTCAAGTCCGCAAAGGTGATATGCCTGTCAATCACCAGCCCCTCAATCTGATGGAAGGACGGGGAGTGGGTCGCATCAACCTCGTCCGCACGGAATACCCGCCCCGGCGCGATCATGCGGATGGGAAGCTTTCCTTTTTCCATCTCATGCACCTGCGTGGAGGAAGTCTGCGTCCGCAGCAGGATATCCCCGGTAATGTAGAAAGTGTCCTGCTCATCCTTTGCCGGATGGTCCGCGGGAATATTGAGCGCCTCAAAGTTATAATAATCTTTCTCCACATCGGGACCTTCCACTACCTCATAGCCCATACCGATGAAGATTCTCTCCACCTCTTCCAATGCGATGGTATTGGGATGGCGGTGCCCCATCTTATTCTTTTTGGAGGGCAGGGTCACGTCGATGACCTCCGTCTTTAACTTCGCTTCCCTGACGGCTCTCTCCATCTTTTTGACGGAAGCCTCCAGCACCTTCTCAATCTCCGCTCTCGTCTCATTGACAAGCTGTCCCACCTTAGGGCGATCCTCCGGCGCAACATCCTTCATGCTCTTCAACACCGCCGTCAGCTCACCCTTTTTCCCAAGGTAATTGACTTTCACTTCGTTCAGTTTTTCCAAGGCGTCGCTTGCCTCAATCTGGCGCAGCGCCTCGGCTTTGATCTGTTCCAATTTTTCTTTCATGCCTGTTCTCCATCCTTTCTTCTGTCTCTGCTTTCCGTGCGCATAAGCAGACTCGAAATGCTCCGCATTTCTCGTTCGCGTTGCTCAGTGCTTACATGCGCGCAAAAAAAGTCCCACGTGCAACACACATGGGACGAATAAAATCCGCGGTACCACCCAGTTTCCCGTTTTCGGTTTCTGCCTTCTACCAAGACCGACAAACGGACGCTTCCTTATGGCGTAACGTGCCTGTACGTTCCGAACTAATGCGATCAATCAAAACAGTCAATCGGTTCACCCGGAAAGCTCTGGTGGGAAATTCGGAGCATTTCTGAACCGAAGGGAACTCACAGCCGACGATTCCCTCTCTCTGGCGGAAAAAACTCTCCTACTGACACCTTCTTAGCCTTTTTCATCATTTAATTCCTGACATTCTGCCCCGGACAATTATGTCCGCAACAAATCTATCTGCTATTTTAGTGTCTTTCCTTTGACTTGTCAAGCCACCCGAAAAGAAATTTATAAACCGGCCCGAAATACCTGTTGATATGCGCCCCGATCATCAGAATGTACATCAGCATGTAAAACCAGAGCATCAAAATGACCACTGTAGTCAAACTCCCGTAAGTGCCAAAATCATTGTAGTGATCCACATAGACGGAAAAGGCAAAGGACGCGATACTCCACAGAACCGCCGCAAAAGCTGCCCCCGGGATCTGCGCCTTAAACCGAAGCTTGCAGCTCGGCACAAAGGCATAGATCATGGCAAAAACAAATGTCAGAATCACCCACGAAACAAGAAAGCGGAAACGCATAATCACATGCACCACCAGATGAAGCGGCGGGATATCCCTGAGAAGAATATCCACAATCACATTGCCAAACACCATTACAAAAAGCGCCACCAGCGTTGCTGCCAGAATGATTACCGTATAGAAACAGGCAATGGCACGCAGCACAATATAGTTTCGCTTTTCTTCCACATCGTTGACCGCATTTAAACCGTGGATCAGCGCAAGCATAGCCTTTGCCGCAGACCAGATCGTTACCAGCGCAAACACCGTAATGGTCCCCGCCGATCTGGCGTATACGTCCGACACGATGCGTATCACCATGCCGTTTACCGCATCCGGCGTAAACTGTGTGATCGCATTGATTAAGTTTGCCTCCGTAAGCGTCGTATACGGCAGAATGGCGCACAGAGCCATCAGAAGCGGAATCATGGACAGAAAGAGAAAAAACGCCGTGCTTGCCGCGAAGGCGCTGATATTCTTTTTCGTCATCTGCCAGTTAAAATCCCGCAGGATTAAAAAAAGTCTGTAAATCGTTCTCATCATACTCCCGTTTGTTTTCGTTATCTGCTTTTCCAATCGAGCTTATTACAGAGTCATCGTCCCTCTGTCACGTATTCTGTGAGTTTGCGCTAAAAAAAGCATTTTGACTTCCCAGATTATAAGGACAGACATCCCTGCATTTATGACAGGAAATTCTCCACGTCTGCGTTTCCGCGTCATCTCCAAAGGCAAAATCCCAACAATTCTGCTGCTTTAATTGCGCGTCATCCAGCGCATGTACGGGACATGCCTCCACACATAAATTGCAGTTATCGCAAAGCGTTTTTTTTCTCTCGTCAGGTTCCCATTCCTGCTCGCACAAAACCGTTCCCAGCCAGATCATGCTGCCAAATTCCGGCGTAATCAGCAGAGAATGCCTGCCTATTGTGCCAAGTCCGGCCGCCTGCGCCGCATGTTTTGCGGAGACAATCGACCGCCATCTCCCTGTCTTTTTATCCCACTGGCTTTCATTTGTGGGAATCGGCACGCACACGATTCCGTGCTTTTCCATCTCGATACAAAAATCAAGCGCAATCGCGTCCATTTTTGGCGTGATGGAATTTCTTACCCTTGTATAGGGAATATCCGATTTACACACAAGCGTTCCAACCGGGAATCTGCAGCCGAAGGAAATGACAGACTTACAGGTCGGCAAAACGTCCAGCGGATGATAGCCTTCCGGCGCGTCGTCAAATCTGTCCATACCCGCCATGCCGCACAGATCCGCACCCAGCGAGAACATCAATTCTTTCACTTCATTTTTATCCATCACGTGCCATTCCTTGTTATCTTTTGTCTGATAACCAGTTTAGATACCCGCTCTTCCAGTCAGAGCCTAAACCCCAGTCACTCAGAATTGCGCATCGTACAAACCCATCGGTTCTACTGCTCTCTCAGTTCCTCGGCGTCCGTCACCTCACAGCCGGGATAAAACATCGAGAGGATCTGCCCGTAGTCAGCCCCCTGCGCCCCCATAGCCTTCGCCCCGTTCTGGGACATGCCGACGCCGTGTCCGTAACCGCCGCCAGTCAACGTATATCCTACCACATTTTCCCCGTCTTTTCCAGTCCCGCTGACGGCATCCAGCACAAAAAAGCCGCTGGGAAGAAGCGTTTTCGGCACGGTTTCGCTCCCGTCCTGTTTCCTGACAGCGCTATTTGCGTCGCACAGGACATAGCGGATATTGTATTCGGAAAGCACTTTATACGTCGCTTTTTCCGTCTCAATCAGAAGCTCCTGCGCAATCCCGCCGGCACCCCTTTTAGCGATCTCTATCTTCCTTATTTTCCCCGGTTTCCCAATCGGCTCCGACACATAATAATCCCCCTCCGCCTTCGTCAGCACAAAAGCCGGCGCGCTTGCATACCGCTCCTTCAGACGGGCAAACAGACCTTTTTCATCCAGCTCCTCCACATGGTAACTCCACCGGTACCAAGGTTCCTCCTTCTCAAAGTCCGTCTCGTGTACCGTGGTAATAAACTGCCGGAAAACCTCCTCGTTCCGTAAATCTTCCGCGTCAAAGCTCTCAGCCTCGTCAGATGTCGCTGCCTGCTGCGCGTCTGCCTGTTCTGCCACTTCCGCCCCAGACTCTGCCCCCGCTGCCCCGCTCACGCGCACGCCCTGCAGATAAGGCACTGCCTCTCCGTTCCCTCCCTGCCAGCTCACTACGTCCGTCCCCATCCCGCAGGAGGTAGAATAATAATAATTACCCGCAGCCTCCCCCTCGTAAGTGAGCAGCACTCCGTCCGTCTCCTTCACCGCCGTGGTGGAAGCCGCATTTTCCTCAATATTGTGGTAAACCTGATAGGCTGTCGTGTCGTCCACATGGGCGCCCAGCTCCGGAATGCCCGCCCGCAGAATATAGCGGTACGCATAGGTTCTGGCGCACACTGCCTGCGCTTTGAGCGCCTCCTGCGGATAAGATGCCGGCATTTCGCTCGGCACGACGGCATAGAGATATTCCTCCAACGGCAGTTCATTGATCAGCACGATACCCTGTTCCATCCGAACACACTCTATGGCGCCACGATAAGAGTGGTCCGCCCTGCCACTCCCCTCCATTTCCACCGTAACCTTGTCCGTAAGATTTTCGCTCCGATAGGTCCTGCGCTCCCCGACCGTCATCTGGTCTGCCCGGATTCCGACCTCCTCCCCGTCAACAGTAATCCCTACGCGTTCGTGATAGTTGCTTCCTCCCGCCGTATTTTTCAAAAGTACCCGGATCCGATCCGCCCCTGCCTCCTCCGATACCAGGCAGGCATACACCTTCCCCCTGTCAACAACAAAATCCGTATCCGCGCACCCGACACGCAGCTCGGCCTGCTCCAGCGTTTTCAGGCTCCCATACAGCTTATATACCTCCATCTCATCCGCGATCTGATAAACGCCGTAATCCTCGATCTCCAATTCCTGCGCCGAGGCACGAAGCAGCCTTCCATGAATTTTTTCCCTGCGCTCCTTTGCCACCACAATCTGTCCGTCCCTAAAAGTCAGATCCGCCACCTGTTCCCGCTCCGGCGGATTTTTAAGCGCGTCCCCGGAAAGCGCCGCCTTAAATACGGTCTGATGATAAAAACAATCCAGCGTGCCGTCTGTGCTTTCCATCACCCACACACTTCCCAGATAGTGATCCTCCGGCAGAACTTCCACAATGGTCAAAAGCGTACTGCCTTTCACATAGACCTTTAACTCCTGCAGTTCGCTCCCCGCAAAAGCCGTCGATACATACGGGCACGCCCCCTGCATCGCGCCGTTTTCCGTGTATGCTTCCGCCTTCTCCTGATCCGTTTTCAGCACGAAAACTGTCGTCTCCCAGATGGACGATTCCGTATCCAGATAAGCCAGGAAAATACGGAAGGCGCGATACCAGTCCTCTTTTAATAACGTCTGTTCCAGCTCATATTTGTCGCTGTAATCGGGAAGTCCCCATTCCTCTGACGGCAGATATTCACACAATGCCCGGTACTGCCCATATGTAAAATATATATCTTTTTCGTCCCCTGCCGCTTCCGTGTCAGTCTGCGGCTGCCCTTCACCGTCCGACGGCGGTATCGAAAAATCCACCCCCAGCGCATCTAATAAAATCGCCACATCCTCGACTGTAATCCGCTCTCCCTCCGGCTGTAACGGCTCCTGCGCCTGCCTTCTCCCAAGGAAAAGACAGACGATGAATAAAAGTCCGAAAAAAATAAGCGAAAGCTTCGCAAGCTGTTTCCCGTCAAACTTCATGTCTGCGCCCTTCCCATGTCCTCCTTTATTCCTATGCACACTAAAAGAGAAATAGTATCTGTTGTACGAAGAAAAAGCTTCACGGTCAAATTCCTTCCTCTTGCCCGTGAAGCCCTCATATACCGCCGGTTCCTTTTAAAACCCGGATGCCTGCTTTATCATTAGCTTTCGTCGACTTCGGCAGGCGGATATTCATTGCACAGCAGCCTGTACGGCGCCTCGTCCTCCTCAATCTCGGGGAATCTCCCCGCCTCCTCATAAAAACGGTTGTCCGTATTGTCGTCGTTGCACTGGGACACTTCCCCGATCAGGATGCTCCCCGTTCCCGGCACCGCATGAAATTCGTGGTACTGGTGCGGCCAGAGTGTCACGCTCTCACCCGGATGCAGCGTGACATAAGAACCCGCCGGAGCCGTGTAAGAACGCCCGTCGGCATTGATCACCACATCCTCATCGGAAAGACCGCCCGCCCCGTCATCCTGATAAATTTTGATCTGCAGTACGCCGCCACCGCGGTTGATGATGTCCTCCGACTTAAACCAGTGGAAATGCATGGGCGCCATCATACCGTCCCGCATGAATAAAAGCTTTTCCGCATAAACCTTCTTATATTTCGGATTATGCTGGTTTCCGTTGCGCAGCGTAATCAGGCCAAACCCACATGTATTAAAGTCGCCCCGTCCGAAGTCCGTGATATCCCATCCAAGCATGTTGTCGCGGATCTCATCATACTCATGCCCCTTATCTTTCCACTCCTCTGGCGTAAAGTGGCAGAAAGGGGGCAGATGAAAACCGTTCTTTGCCGCCAGTGTTTCCATTTCTTTTATAATTTGATTAATTTCAGAGCGCTTCATAAAGTCCTCCTCTTCTTGCACTTATACCCCAATTTCACTGTAACATTCTGCTGCAGAATTTTCACCAGTGTTCCATTTCCCAACAGCATACATTTTTTTTGCAGTCCAAGACTACCAAGTCCGTCACAGAATACCTTACACCCATATTACCATGACGCCAGCCCCTTGTACAATCCTCTTTGCAGATATTGTGTTCACCCGTTAGCCATTCTGTAGATTGATGCCATATCCTGTACAGAAAGCTTCTTCGCGGAGCCTGTATGCCCGTCACAGGCCGCCATACAGCGCTCAGCCATCTCCTCAATCTGTTCCTCCGTCGGATGAATGCCCAGTTCTGAAAAGTTAACCGGCATACCGATGCTGTTATAAAACGCCTCCATCGCCGCGATACCGGCAAGCGCAATCTCTTCATCCGCGCCGTCCATAACGATTCCCATCACATTTCTCGCAAAGCGCACAAACCGAGGAAGCGCGCATTGATACACAAATCTTGCCCAGCTCGGCCAGACTGCCGCCAACCCTGCTCCATGCGTGACATCAAACATACCGCCCATCTCATGTTCCAGTTTGTGGGTCATAAAATCTCCCCCGTCATTTCCGCAGCCAGTCAGGTCGTTATGTGCAATGCTTCCCGCCCACATGATCTCCGCCCGCGCCTCATAGTTGGAAGGATCGTCGTGCAGAATCCGCGCGTTTTTCATAACCGTCCGCAAAAGCCCCTCCGCAATGGCGTCCGTTATCTCCATATTCCCGCCATTTGTAAAGTATCTCTCCATGGTGTGCATCATAATATCCGCACAGCCCGACTCTGTCTGGTAATCCGGCAGGGTCGCCGTATACTTCGGGTTCATAATGGCAAACCGGGGTCTTGCCAGATTGTCATCGTATGCCCTTTTCTCCCCCGTGCTCTCGTTGGTGATAACACATCCTTTTGAAGTCTCGCTTCCTGCCGCCGCAATCGTCAAAACACTGGCTACCGGCAGACATTTTTTTGCTGTCCTGGTATGAGCAAAAAGCTCCCACACATCCCTTTCCGGCTCCGCCAGCCCATAAGCAATCGCCTTTGCGGTATCAATAACGCTTCCGCCGCCGACTCCAAGCAGGAAATCGGTTTTTTCCTGTCTGCCGATGCGGATGCCCTCATAGACCTTATCCAGACGTGGATTCGGCACAATACCGCCCAGTTCCTGATAACGTATGCCGCTTTTCTCCAACGACTCTTTTACCGTCTGCAAAAGTCCCGACTTTACCGCACTTTTTCCCCCGTACACTAAAAGCACGCTTCCGCCGCCGCACTCCCTGACCAGTCTTCCTACTTCCTGTTCCGTCTCTCTCCCGAAAATAACTCTGGTAGGTGAATAAAACTCAAAATTGTTTGCCATGATATACCCTCCTGTAAACATTTAGTTGCTCGAATTAACCTGAATATATACCATTTCCGATCTGCCCTCCATAAACATATCGACAACATATAGTATTATTACGCCAGCTATTGTATAATAGTTATATTCCGGTACGCCAAAAAATCTTATCATCCAATGTCAGGAGGGAATATCCTATGATGCCGTTTCATACAGATGAAAACCAAGTCGAAAAAATAGAAGGCATGACGATTGCTTACCCCTACTGTATGCATCAGAGGGATCTGACCGATATCACAATCCCATGGCACTGGCATGAAGAGCTGGAATTGGGTTACATTGAGCGCGGCGTCAGCCGGATCCGCACAGTCAATCAGGAATATATCATACAGGAGGGCGAGGGATTTTTCATCAACTCCAACGTGATGGACATGAAAAGCAACGCCGCTCCCGGCAATCCCGCTCTGGAAATCAATCACATTTTTCACCCGGTTTTTCTAAGCGGCCACTTTAAAAGCCTTTTTGAAACCAAATACCTGAATCCGCTTATCCAGAACCGCCAGATTGAAGTCCATGTTCTTCGGAAAGACAGGCAGACATCCAGCCGGATTTTATCAAACCTCAAGAAACTTAAAAATCTGCAAAAGCGCCCCGACACAGAATTTGCCACACGGAACCTCCTCTCGGACAGTTGGATGCTTCTGCTGGAAGATATCAAAAAAACACAGCCGGCTCTCACAATCATCAACATAGAAAGTCAGAACCGGCTGCGCAGTATGCTTGCCTGTATTCACAGTCATTATCAGGAAAAACTCACGCTTGCGCACATTGCCGCATCCGCCAATATCAGTGAGCGGGAAGCGCTGCGCTGTTTTCAGAAAAATCTGAGTCAGAGCCCTTTTGAATACCTGATCGGTTTCCGTCTGAACCAGTCTAAAAAAATGCTTGCAGAAACCAGTGATTCCATCACACAGATCAGCTATCAGTGCGGTTTCTCAAATAGCGCCTATTTCGGAAAAGTATTTAAAAAGGCATTTGGCATGACTCCCCTCGCCTACCGCAGCATGAGGAAATAGTGCCATCTCCCCTAGACGCTTCGCTTTCTTAGAGCATGGCCGCCCGAAGCTCTGCCCCGTCCTTCGCACTCAGATAAGCGGGCGGAATATCAAATACAGTCTTTGCCCCTTTCTGCCCTTCCTTGGAAAGGCGGTAAGCTGCCCTCGCATAGGCGATAATCACACTGGAAGTAAACTCCGGGTTGGAATCCAGTTTCAGGCTGTATTCAATCAGATGACTGTTCTCCTCCTCCCAGCCGGTTTTTCCGCTTCGCAGTACAAAACCGCCGTGCGGGATGCCGCTGTGATCCCTGAGAAGTTCCTCCTCGCTGATAAAATGTACCGTGGTGTCATAATCCGCAAAATAATTCGGCATGGACTTGATTTCCTGCTCCACTTTCGCAGCGTCTGCCCCCTCTTCCAGAACGACAAAACACTCCCTGGTATGTTTTTCCCTTGTGGAAAGCTCGGGATTTTTCCCATCCCTCACCGCATCAAGCGCAGCCTCCACAGGAATGGTGTACTGCTTTGCATTCTTCACGCCCTCGATCCGGCGGACCGCATCGCTGTGTCCCTGGCTGACGCCCTTCCCCCAGAACGTGTAGTCCTTGCCGTTTGGCAGAATGGCACTTGCATACATCCTGTTTAAGGAAAACATCCCCGGATCCCAGCCCACAGAAATAATGCCGACTTTCCCGGACGCTTTCGCAGCTGCGTCCACGTTCTCAAAATGCTTCGGTATGTTGGCATGGGTATCGAAGCTGTCCACCACATTAAACCATTTTGCAAATGCCGGCGTCTGCTCCGGCAGATCCGTTGCGCTGCCGCCGCAGAGGATAAGCACGTCAATTTTATCCTTCCACGCCTCCGCCTCCGACACGTGGCAGACCGCTGCACTCTCCGTAAGGATTGACACCTGTCCCGGCTCTCTTCTCGTAAACACTGCCACAAGTTCCATGTCAGGATTCTGTTTCACGGCGCACTCAACCCCGCGCCCCAGATTTCCATAACCTAAGATTCCTATTTTTATACTCATTTCGCCCATACCTCCATATCTGCAAAAGCAGCCGTACGGGACGACTGCTTTTCCATCTTTTGTATAATCCCCAAAATGCCGGATCTTGTATTTTGACTCCTAGCAATGCTAGGTGGGTAACCGCAACCATACTTCTGTCTTCCACTGCTAGTTGCCCAAAGGCTGGAGGCCTGACATCTATATGACAATGTAGGAATCCCGTTTAAAGTATCTGTAGGTTCAAAATAACAAGACTTATCGTGCATTTCAGGTTACATCTATTATATCCGAATTGACCGCGAAATACAACAGAATTTTTTGCCAGAACAGCTACAATTTTTTAATCCAATAAATATCCGGCTTTATAAGAACATTCCAAATAGCCGGGATTCTGATAATAAACATCTGTGCGAAAATCCGATATTTTATCGCTGATAAACGAGGAAAAGATCTTCATAAGTTCTTCTGTCTCGTTCCCGGGTTTTGCACAATCCTCGATCATTATACTATATAATCCGCCAATGTCTGTAAAGCTGGGAATTGCATATTTACATTCTGCTATTGTATCGAAATTACCCTCAAGTATTTCATACCGCTTTATGAGCTCATCTCCCACCTGTTCAAAAGAAAGGCAATGATTAACCTGCGCGTCATGCATTTGTTTTTTCACGCCATCTATCCCCAATGCATCTACGATTACACTGCGCTTATTTTTTGTCTTTCGAGCAACATACTCAATCAGAGAACATACATAAAATAAATCATTTTGTTCCTTTTCCGTCATAAATGATCTCACCCCTATCAAACCTTAAGCATTTTAATGCTGCCAACGTATGAAAACTGATCTGCTGCGTTGGATATTTAAATTCAGCCAATACCCAAAACTGCTTCCGACTTATCCTTCCTGCAAAGAAATCATTAACGTAGTTCCACACAGTATCATCCGCCATAGGTCCTTCCACAATATCGTACTGGTGTGTTTCTCCTTTTCTGCACTTTGCAATGAAATCAAGCCATTCATCAGTCATAGATTCAAACTTCAAAATAGATAACTCACTATTTTCCATATAAATGTAGTGATTGACAATCGGTTCGCCCTCCCCTCGGTTAGCCCACCGTATTGCCTGCTCCAAATTACTTGTACAATAAAATCCCCATGAAAAATCTTTTGTATATCTCGTCTTTCGTATTTCTGGATATTCAACTATTTCTTTACTGGCATGATAAAGAATCATGTATGATTATCTCCAATCTTACAAACCGACAACTTCTTTATTTTATGAACTTACAAGGCTCTCAAACTTTGATATAATCGGATCGTGTTTACCTTGAGTTTTGCATCTCTCTGAACTTATAAGGCTCTCAAACAGCTTATAATGTAAATCTTACTGTAGACGAGTTTTGCATCTCTCTGAACTTACAAGGCTCTCAAACTGGTTTCCTGCCCTGTCCCTTCTCCTGTGAGTTTTGCATCTCTCTGAACTTACAAGGCTCTCAAACCTCAAATTCAAAATTTTAAGGTTCTCACCGAGCTTATGTATTGACATACATTGTAAGTCACTCTACATTAATTATACACATATCCTTATCTAAAATACAAATACTTTCACCCTCCAATTTCCCTTTCTCTGAATTTTCCAATAATATCAGACCGATTTTTTCATAAAATGCAAATTTATACAATTCCGTCAACTCAGTCCGCGTTAAATATAACTTTAAATTCACAGCAAAGATAACCTTAATTGCGCAGAACTGCCTCAATGCCTTCATATAATTTATTACCTTTTCAACCAGCGTATCACCCTGATTAACAACCTCAACATGGCACATCTTTAATAATCCGGGCATGCTTCCTTCTACATCAAAATCCAGCGGATATGGAACCTTTTGCAACAATTCTTCCAAATAAGAGATCATCTGCCCTTGCAAGTATACAGTCCGTTCAACAAACGACTCATTCATAATAACAGACAATTCCTGAACCAGTTTTTGCTGGATTCTCTTTTCGTTGCAGTCTACCCTAAATGGATTTACAATCATATCTGCATTTTTACTGATTGTTTTAATCACATCCTGCTCTGATAATATAAACGTTCCTGGCTCCCCCACAATAAACTCCATCTTGGCAAACTGTTTCTCTGTCACCTTTAGCATCTGTACTAATCCATCTCCCGGTTTATTCTTTTTGACATTATCAATTATAATCTCCGCCGCTGTTGAATTCTGTGCCAGCTTACAGTACACGGATTCCTGCATCATCATAAAACCGCTTTTAATCAAAAACTTACGAAACTGTCTGTAATCCCGCCGTTCCTTTGCCGTAAGCACCGGCAGATCGAAAAAAACTAGTATTCTCATATATCTATAACTCACTTTTATAAAATTTAATCAACGATACATCGTTATCCAGCAGCGCATCAAATACACTCCTGCAATAAATCTTGATTGCATTGTTGACATACTCCTTTCTCTCTGCAATAATAACTTCCTGCTGCAGGATTCTAAGGACCTCCATTTTTTCTGCATGCGCAAATTGCTGTGGGTCCAACATTTTCACTTTGTGATCCACGATCGGACGGAAAGGTTCCATTAGATCCGATACCAGATTAAATGGATTGAACATATTATCGTGAAATAATCCTATTTGTGTAATATACCCGTTCGCTGCGATTTCCCTGTTAAATGCAGACAAAATAATGCCGTATCCATAATTTAATGCCGCATTGATACTGTTATCTTCCGTTCTTGTAAAATCCATCCCAAACAGAGCGTTAAAATATACTTTTGCGGCATGTCCTTCCCTGTTTGTCGTATCTCCATACGCAATCCCTTCTATATATTGATACAACATCTCACTTTCTTTTTTATTCCACGACGTCAATACCTCCGCCTGTTTTCGGATTTTATCTGTCACTATTTCTGTCCAGACCGCCGCTTTTATTTCATTGTCCCATCCCATCTGATTCCGCACTTTAACGCTTGTATCGTGGCTCCCATAATAGGAAACCAATTCGGAGGACGGATTCCTTTTCTCATCACAAAAAATTACTTTAATTTTCTTTTTGGTCAATTCGCATAGTAATGCCGCCGTCAAAGAGACAGCCGTTGATTCAATGATAAGCATATAAATCTCACTGATATGTACTTTTACAGTCTCTTCCCTGCGCACCACCAGATATCCCATCTGATAATCCAGTTTGGCACTGTTTGACACTACCACGGTTCTCCAGCTCATACGTTCAGCAAATCAATACGATTCTCATACACTCCTGTAACCGATTGATTCACCAGAACAAACTCTTTCGCATCCGTAATTTTCTTACCAATCAACATAACGCCACTTTTCGCTGCCCCACCAATCAATGTCAGATCGGCCGATGTCATTCCAATCCTAGTCAGATTCAGAATCTCAAGAAGAACTCTCCCCTGTTCCCGACATGACAGTTGTTCAAACATTTGCTTCCCTTTCTCTAACTTTTCCCCCATTGGATTCGGTTTCCTTCTAAAGATTCCTTCACTATGCTTACCACACAAAATATCATACAATTCTTCATTTTTCTCAATCGCAATTTTTTCCGCCTTCTCTCCTTTTTTCAGATCTTTAATATAGTCCAGCCACTTTTGTTCCAGACAGACAGGTATTGCATTCCTCACATAAATCCGATTCCCTGTTTTTCCTGAAAGATGCATATAATATCCATCCTGTTTAATCAGTGACTGCATTTTTATTTTTTTCATGCGAATAGAAGGGTTGGTTAATCCCAACTCTTTCTCGCAATATTCCTGCAATAAATGAGGCTTTTTTTCTATCCTTTCTTTCCATAATACGGGAACGGTCTCCAATGTCCTTATCCTTTTTCCCACTTTCCCATGTTCCACCAGAATATAGTAGGCTGTGGCAACGCTGTTAAAACCGCCATACTTTGTCACGTCATGCATCCGTGTATCTTTCTCTTTCAAAGGAATGTATCCTACACCGGAAGCCTTCTTTGCACTATACAGCGTCTGGTCCGCAATGCCGCCATGCCCTTCAAAACTTAATCTTGTAAGCAGCGGCGTATTTTTTTCCATCATTTTTCGGACTGTCACTATGGTTCCGTTCTCCTGCTTGCCGTGCCCGGCAATCCATGCCGTCTCATTTCCCCTGATGACATCCCAGTCAAACATTCTGCTTAAATTATAATTGTATTTTTTGCCATCCTTCGCATACTCCCTCTGTATAAAATGTAAAGGATTCTGTGTGAATTTCACATAATATACGTTCCCCACCACAATATTGAGATACGCATCCTGCGCATGGTGAAAATCATTTACTACCCTTGTCTTCAAAAATCCCCTGCTCTTCCTGAAGTCTGAGACGTTAGACGCTTTTGCATAAACAATTTTCGTATCCGGCAGGGCATTTTGTAATATGGTTGTCACTCCTTTTGCTCCCTGACTCGTCTCTACCAGCTGCCTTGCAATAAACCCGGCTTTCTGTTCGTCAGTAAAAGGATTTCTTCCCGTTAAACGCTTCAGTTTTTCATCCGATATCAAATGAAGGCGATGAAGTTCTTTCCACATGGCAAGCTGTGAAGTGAAGATCTCATGTTCCAGGGGATAACTGTCACTCTTATGTGCGTTTAATTCCTTTTCCACTAACACCAGATTATTAGACAGATTATCATCTTTCGCAAAATGTCTCGGATAAATATGATCAATATCATATAGATTGTCGTTGAAAAGATCGTCTAAGTCTATCGGCTTCCCCGTATACATTGAGCGGCCCTTTTGCGTCAGGTACAAAAACATTTTTTTGCTTCTTAGCGTCCCCTTATCATCCGCCTCCGCGATAATACTTTTCCAGTCGTGATCTTCATCCTTTATATTCTTATACAAATCCAAGAATTGCTGCTTTCTTGACGCCTTTCTGCTTTTCACTTTTTCCTCTTCTCTTGTCATCTCTACAAACAGGCGTTCAGGCACACCGCCCATGATCTTTTCTACCTCTTTGATAATGGAAAGCGTCTGCCACACCATTCTTTTTACAGGTGCAGAAAAATACATCTCGTCTAAATCCTCTATTCGGATTTCCGCCAATGTCTTATAAGAACCTTCCTGATATTTTTCCAATTCCTCCCCGTAAGTATAATCATCTTTCGCCAGCAGTTCCATCAGATTGTCATTGGTTTCCCACAACATACTGATCAGCGGAAGAATCTCTCCTGTCCTCTTGCTGCACCCCTGCATTTCCAAAAATGTTTTTGATAATCTCCCCCAGTCTTTAAACCTTAATCCCACAATCCTTTTAATCTGGTCTTTGCTAAGCCTTGTCCCATACTTTTCTTCCATCTGTTCCCGCAAGAATTTCTTCGCATCACCATAAACAGTACACCAGAACACAATGTCCTCCGCCATATTACGACCGGCATCCGTATCCAGTTCTTCGCCCAATATATTTATAAATTTACCATACGTTGCCAAATAACTGTTAATCGTACTATCAATTCCCGTAAGCTGCTCTATTTCACCTTCCCCAATCATTCCTCTTCCCAGAAGATACTGATATATCTGCTTGTGTGTCACCTTCTTTCCCCGCTTAAAAAGATCATTATAAATATCCTGCTTAACCCTTACGGAAATCTTCTCCCCATACACCCGGATATTATTAATCTCATTTAAGACACAGAACTTTTCATACAGCAAAGAACCCTTTGGCAGCACATATTCTCCATTCATATAAGTGCAGCGTCTCACCATTTGTGTAATAAACTTTTCCGCCGTTTTTTTGATGTCTACTTTTTCTTCCAAATTCCATGGCATGATCTGTCCCTGCTCTCTGCGCACCACCCATCCATTGCCACCGTCAAACTCACTGTGCCCGCTTAACGGTCCAAGATAGTACGGTATCTGAAAGGAAAACAATCTGATAATCCTGTCGGAAACTGTCAGCCCTGACTCATCCACATCCTTTAAAAAAGGTAAATATCCTTGCGCATTTTTCAAAATCTTTTTCAATTCGGACAAGTGTACCTGATTCGGAATCACACCGTTTGATGCTGTCAACTGCTTTAGAAGAAAAGTTTCTTTCTCTATCTCTGCTTTGACATACTGCACCCTTTCATCCTCAGCCGGCATTTGGTTCGCCAGTTTACTAACCGTCTTATACAAATTTTCCTGTGTTCTTCCCTTCATATTCCGGCGTTTACGCGTTTTCGTATTTGTGGAATTGACATAAGCGCTATAAGTTCCATCCTCCGAAGATCTGAAAAAATAATTGTATACCTCTTTACTGCAATACTCCTTCATCAGTCCTTTCCATATTTTTAAATCCGAACCGTGTTTTTCGTATTGTGCCACTCTCGCTTCTGACAAATAGGTAAACCCCTTCATAATACCTGCCAGAGAACCAGTATCATATATTTCTTTCATGGTCTGAATCAGTTCAAACTTCTCATCACCCAAAATCTCTAAAAATTCCTGGGACTTTTCCTCATATCCTGCGTTTGAAAAACAGACTGCAGCTTTTTTATCTGTTTCAATTTCTGCCCTTTCACCATATAACGCCTTCAAATCTACATTCAACCCGCAAATACAATTGATCATCGCCTTTTTCTGTTTCTCTTTGGATGTTACCCCCAGAACATCCGCTAATTTCTCCGCCTTTACTTTTCTGGAGCAATCCCGCTCACTCAAAATATCTTCTATCACACGGCAGTCATCCGGCATAGGAAACGAAATATCCAATAAGTCTGAAGTGAGGTTGCAAAAATCTCCATATATCTCAGACATTTTTCTTTCTCCTGACACATCTCCAATGGAAACGTTCAAAAAATGTCCTCTGTGTTTAAACATATTCAATATGGCAAGATATACAAGCCGTACATCGTGTTCCTGATCAGATTCCAATAACTCTTTTCTCAAATGAAAAATCGTCGGATATTGAGAAAAATATTCATTATCTGTATAATCAGGATCATGGAATATTCCGCTTTTATCGCGCACCTCTTCTTCCTTATCATCATAATGATACTTACTGTTTTCCAGACGCTGATAAAAACAGGAATCCACCTGCATAATCGCATCGTGAAAATACTCTTTTAACATACCTATTCTTACTGTCTCACGCTGCCTTCTTCGTCTGGCTATTCTGTGTGTTCTCCTGTCTACAGCGGTCTGTGCTTCATCAAACTCCCGTATTCCCCACAAATCCTTTCCTTTCGCTCTGAGCAAATGATAGTTTTCATCAGTTACCGCCCATCCAACCGATGAAGTTCCCATATCTAGTCCAAGAAAATACTCTCTATTGTCCATGTTCGCCAATCTCCCTCCCATTAATTTCTTGACTTTCTACAAACATAATGATATCTTTAAATAGAACTTACAAGACGAGTGCAAATAAGGTTTATCCGAAATCGTCAAATGACTCTACATGGTGTAGAAAAAAGAGCTTGCATGCAAGCTCTTTTTCAACGCACAACAATATTATACTACATTTCGTCTACACCATCAATTTAAAACAACTCCACGTGACGTTTTACTGCTTCCCTGCTCTCTATCTGCTGCTCTCCTTCTCCCGATACATCATTTCATCCGCCCTGTGGAATAAGTGGTGGAACGTTTCCTGTCCTGTCTGGGAATAAGCGGCTCCCACGCTGGCGGAAAGTTTTTGGAAATTTTCATTCTTCACATATTCCCCGTCAAGCCGCTCCTTGATCATTTTCCTCGTCTGCTCAACTTCTTCTTCCGTATGTACCCCGGTTATCACCACCAGAAACTCATCGCCTCCCATGCGTGCGATCAAGCCTTCCGGCATACATTCCTGGAGCGTCTTTGCCGTGAGGACTAGCGCCTTGTCGCCTTCATGGTGGCCGTAGATATCATTGACGCTCTTAAAATGATCCAGATCAATACAGAACACCGCCAGGTGTCCATCCTCCTGTTTTTCGATAAACTCATACACATACCGCCTGTTATACAGACCTGTGAGGAAGTCCGTGTTCGCGTTCTTAATCATCATCTGCTGGTAGAGCCGTTCCTGCGTCACATCAATCGCAACGCCCACGGTTCCCATAACGCTTCCATCCAGATCAAACAGCGGCGACTTGTAAGTTTTCAGCTCACGCATACTGTCGCCGATCTTGACCGTCTCATCGAAAATACAGGTCTCCCGCTTCCCCATCACCTCGTACTCCGACTCCATACAGATAAACTCGCCTTTGGCATATTCATCCGGGTCAATATCCCAAATATAGTAATGTCCCCGTCCCTCGATCTGCTCCATCGTCTTATTGACAGCTTTGCAAAACGTCTCGTTGACTTTCATGTGCGCTCCCTCTTTGTCCTTATACCAGATCAGGTGGGGAACGCTGTTGATGGTTGTGTCAAGGAAACTCTGTGTCTGCCAGAAGTCCTTGCCCATTTTATAAGTCTTCTGCCAGCGGGTCAGACGGAACTGAAACTCTGCCTCCGTCAGAGGCGTCACCCAGATGTCCGTAATTTCTTCCGCATCATCTTTGGTGGTCAGAAGCGCCGTCTGTTCCTGATCTGCCAGCACAATCAGCTCCGCGTCCTTTTGCTTGTGGGAAAGCAGAAAAGCAAGCGTTTCTACCGCATCCACCTGCCGCATATCCGCCAGAATCACATCCGCCCTGCCGGCAAGCTCTGCCTCCGCGCGGATACTCCTCTGATATTCGTGTGAAAAACGAAGAAACTGCGGCATCTGTTTCAAGATTTCAAATAACTCATCCTGTTCCGTAATCATATAAAAACAAATTTCGCAATGATACATATTCTTCCCCCATCTCCCAGACAATTTCCAAAATCTACTGTTTCTTTTTCATTTACCATTTACCCGGCATTCAAAATTTTAGCAATCTCCGTGAGCAGCTTCTCCTTCACAGGCGGCTTTAACATATATCCTGCCGGCTTCAATTTCAGCACCGCCTCAATATTCTCCCGGTCATTGATTGCAGTCAGAAATACCACCGGGATACTCGTCAGATCCTCGTCGGCACGTATCATTTCCAGTGTCATCCGTCCGTCGCAGACAGGCATCTCGTAGTCCAGCAAAATCAGGTCGGGTCTCTTTTTGCCTATGGAAGTCATCGCCTGTGCCCCGGAAATCGCCAGTGCGACCTCGTACGCATCTTCCAGCATCGCCTTGATCGTGCGCAGCGCCGTCCCATTATCGTCCACCACTAAAATCCGCTTTTTTTCTGCGCGGCATTTGCCCTCTTCCTCTGCCGAACGCTCAACTTTACTTTCGTCAAGCCCAAGCCGTCTGCACACAGCCTCCATAATCACCGTATTTTCCACCGGCCGGATCAGATTTTCAAACTGTTCTTCCTGATAATATTTGAAAAATCGGTCGCTCTCCTCCTTTGTCCCGATGGTCAGGACAGGAATCTGTGCGTATTTGTCGCTCAGCATAAAAAAGATGGATGTGTCAATGTCGTAGGCGCCGATCAGACTGATAACAACCAGATCCGGGTTCACAATTTTCAGCATCCCCTCTAAGACTCCCGCGTTCTCCGAGCAGAGCTGCACGTGAAAATACTGGGATAAAAAGTGGTTTGTCTCGTTCACCACCGTGTTAAACTTCCCGATTAACAGTATCTTTTTCATTTCCCCCTCCGATCGCCGGTACAAAAAACCTTCCGCATCTATGTACCAGTATTCTATTCTACTCCGCCGCCATCTGTCCTGCCAGCAAACCCGCAAACCGGTCAGTCTCCTCCGGGTCGAGACTGGTCACCGCCCCCGCAAGTTTCTTTATGTTCTGTCCGATTTCTTCCGGGAAATCATATGACCGCAGCTGCCTCATCAGTTCGTCGGCACGGTCAACATCCATCTCCTGTATACTGATGCGCACCATTTCCACAAGCGCCTGTATCACGGAATAATCAATGATTTCCTGCTTTTCTTCCGTTCCGATGCCGAAAACACCCTGCAGCCGCTGCCGGTAGCTGCGCCACTCTTCCAGAAAAATATCTGTCATGGCTGTAATTATATTTATTTTACCATCTTTTGCCGCAGATTCCAACACTCTTGCCACACCCGACAACGTCACAATTCCGACTGTGGCGGCAAGACTCTTCATCGCATGCACCTGGATACGGTACTGTTCCAGGAAAGCATCGTCCGTAATCCGCTCATAATCGCGCTCCAGAGCGTCCGCCGCCGGGTCTATCTGGTCATAAAACTCTTTCAACGTATAGGCGAGCAGTTCCCTGTCCGGCAGATGAAGCCATGCGTAATTCCAGTCAATCCCCTCCACCACAGGCAGATCTTCCGGGCATCCGTCCTCGTCCGCTTTCGCTGCCGGCACATTTGCCGGGTCTGCAGTCCGTATCAATTCCTCAGGCAGCATTTTCTGGATCATATTTTCCAGCTTATCCGGCACTATCGGTTTTGACAGAAAATCATCGAAGCCTTCTTTCAGATACTGCTCCCTCGCTCCTGCCACCGCATTCGCGGTCAGCACCACGACAGGCGTGTCTTTGCAGGGATAATCCGTCACTCTTCTCATTCGGTGAAGTGTCTCCACCCCGTCCATTTCGGGCATCATATGGTCTAAAAAGATCAGGTCATAATGGTTTTCCCTAACAAGCTGCAGGCACTCCTCGCCCCCGCCCGCCTCTGACACCTGAATCTGCGTTTCTTTCAAAAGATTTCGCAGCACTTTGCGGTTGACCGCATTGTCGTCCACCACCAGAAGCTTTGCATCGGGCGCCAGAAAGCCTGACTCATAGCTGAAATTCTCCGCCATCTGCTTTACCTTGGACTCGAAGTCGCCAATCGGCGTACTGTCAATGATCTTCTGTTCCAGCTCAAAATAAAACCGGGACCCCTTTCCGTATTCACTCTCCACTTGGAGCTCGCTGTTCATCAGCTTCAGAAGCTGCACCGTAATACTCATCCCAAGCCCGGTGCCTTCAATATTACGGTTCCTGTCCTCCTCGATCCGCTCAAACTCCGCGGCAAGCTTCGGCAAATCTTCCTCCTTAATGCCGATACCTGTGTCCTCCACCTCAAAGTAAAGCAAAACCTTCTCACCCATGACATGGCTTTTAACACGCAGCCATACTGTTCCTTTTTGCGTATATTTGACTGCATTGGTCAATATATTGATCAACACCTGTCTGATGCGCACATCATCCCCGTACAGACAGGTCGGTATTTCATGGTCAATCTCCACAACAAACTGAAGATCCTTATCCTTCGCACGCTGCAGCGTCATATTCACCAGATCGTGAAGCATACTGCATATCTCATATGTAACCGGCACAATCTCCACCTTGCCCGATTCAATCTTGGAAAAATCCAGAATATCATTGATCAGCGATAACAGCGCCTGCCCTGCCGTGTGAATATCCATCGCGTATTCTCTGACGTTCGGCTCCCTGGATTCCCGCAGAATCATCTCGTCCATGCCGAGCACCACATTGATTGGTGTGCGGATTTCGTGGGACATCTGCGCCAGAAACCTTCCCTTCGCCTCATTCGCCGCGAGCGCTTCCTGTTTCGCCGCATCCGCCTCCAGTTTTGCAAGCGCAAGCTGGCTGTTCTGTTTCTGCGCCGCTTTTACCCGCTCCTCCGCATCCAGACGGTATTCCTTGGAGATGCGCAAAATATGCAGGATCGCCAGAATCAGCCCAAACACCGCCATAGCGTACAGCGTCGCCACCTCCGCATAGGCATACATGGAAAAATGATTCAGGATCACCTTTGCCACTTCACCGGCAAGCAGTACCGCCAAAGAGATAATTGGGATCAAGATCTGGTATCGTCGGCTTTTGCACACAAGCTGTATCAGACTCACAATGGTCACCACGCAGACCGCCGCCAGCACGAGCGTGGACACATCCGCCATCACGACCGGGTTCTGTATGCCGATCAGTCCCAGTATGATCTGTATCGCCGCGTTGAAACATATGATGCATAAAAGCCAGACAAAACGGCGCGGAAACATGCTCCCCAGATTCCGTTCAAAATAAAGCGCAAGAAACAGCGGCAGCATAAGCATCAGGTACTCCTGCAGCACCTGCGCGCCCTGCAGGCCCAAAAAGGATTTTACGGCGTCTGTGCCCACAAAGCAGTAAATGCCCGCCGTCAGGCCGAACAGCCCAAGAAAAATTCCGCCTCGGTTCTGCTGTCTCGTACACCACCTAATCAGTGCAAGCACAAACAGGATAATCGCCGCAATCACAATCAAAAGACAGCAGGCAATGTCCGCAAGATTGCTGCCCTCCACCTCGATCACAATTGCCTCCGCCTCGACTATGGCCTCCTCAATCAGCATCGTATTCTGATCCGCCTGATACTGGAACATGGCGACAACCATAAAAACTACAATGAAAAGAAAGATAACCCCGGTAAATTTTCGCAAAAATTTCATCTCATCACGCGCTTTCCGAAATATGAAAAAATGTATCCGAAAATCAGCTGATTCCCGGATACACTCTTTCTGCCTGTTATAAAATTACCTGTATCAATTACAGAGCGTTCACCAGCTTCTCAAGTGCTGCCAGCGCCTCGTCAGGAAGCTTGTCATAACCTTCCTTCTTCTCAGCAAAGCCCTTAACCGCATTCACACGGGTCTCCATAGCGCTCTTGAGCTGTGCCTTGTAGTCCGCATTGCCAAGGTCTGTCTTTGCCTTGAAGTCCTTGAAACCGTCTGTCTGACCGTCCCATGTATACATGATCTCGATATCCTCGAAAGGTCCCCACTGCTCGAAGTTCGCCTTCTTCTCAACGATGGTCTCAAGAATGCCAAGCGTATCAGCGGGTTTAACCTTCTCACCCATGAAGTCGCCGGTGTTGACAATGTAGCAGTCAACGTTCTTCTCCTCAACCAGCTTTTTGAACTTCTCATAGTCGTTTACAAGAGGATAGGTTCTGAACGGGTTAGCATAAGGCACGATACGGATCGCATTCAGGTCGGTGCCTGCCGCCACACGCTCTGCGGTGGAAGTCTTGGTTGCAAGCGTTGCGCCCATTACGGATGCAAGCGCGGAACCTTTTAACTTCACTACCGGCGGAATGGTAGGATCTTTCATAATCCAGAAGATTGCGTTTACAGGTGCGTCAATCTTATCTACACGGTTAGGAGACCATAATTTGGACTTGATCGCACGGCCGTTACCGTTTCTGATATCCTCGGTTACGAGCTGGATCTTGCCTTCGCTGTCCATGGTGCAGGAGCAGTTCTGGGCGGATAACAGATACTCATTGTCCGGGCAGCCGGTCGGGTAATCTGCTGTCTTATCAAAATAGGTGGGCTCCAGAGCGATGGATGCACAGGTATCGCTGTTGATGATGAAAGCATCGTCGTGAAGCACCTTGATATCGTACTTGCCGCCGTGCTTTGCATGGGTAAGCGTGGACTTACCAGAGCCGGACAGACCGTAAACGGAAGCAACGAACTTGGAACCGTCCTTTAACAGATACTCTTTCTGTCCGCCGTGGCAGGAAGCGTAACCGTTTCTGTTAGCAAGCGCCCATGCCATGGTTAACGTCCCCTTCTTGTGCTCGCCGAAATACTTCATGCCGAGGATTGCCGCGCAGTTCTCGTTTGTATCGAAGTAGCACAGTGTAAGCGGATCGCTTAAGCAGCTGTAGTCCAGGTCGGGAGCCTCGTGAGGTGCCCACTGGGGATCGGAGAAGATGTAAATATCAGGCTCATTGCCGCCGCCGATAGGCTGGGATTTCTTGTACATCTTAACATACTCGTCAGACATATACTGGAAGTTAATCATCCAGTTGTAAAGCAGGTTCTCCTCTCCTTCGGGAATCAGAAGGTGGGCCTTTGCCATAAACTCAGGGTCAAGGCCTACGAAGCACTCTGCATGGTACATGGTTTTCCAACGTGTCTCATAGACAGCGTCCATAACCACTTTATCTAACTTTGCCTCATCTACGCCGGGCTCACCTTTGATACGGCGTGCTGCAGCATAACGGCCGGTTACCGCGCCGTCATTGAATAACAGAACCTTTGCGTCTGCAGGAAGGCCGAAAGTCTCGCCGTCCTTAATCGGCATATCCGTCACCACGGTACCGGGTGAGTTCTTTGCCAGCTCATAAGCCTCTCTCAAGGTGTTAACCTTAACTACGTTGTTTCCGTAAAATGCCGCCTCAATAATGGAACGGGTCTTTGAAAAACCAACCTTGCCGGCGCCAATCTCGGAAATGGGATAATACGCTTTTGTTGCCATTTTACGTTCTCCTCCTTAAAAATTGTATTGGTTCACGGAATGTCCGGGGAATCGCTTCCCCGGAATCCCGAATGTCCCTCTCATGTCAATGCGGAGAATGCTGTATTTTGGCATTCTCCCGCGTGAGAAAAGTCAGCAAAGCTGACTTAGTACTTCTTAGCGAGGCAGCCTCTGCTGCCGAGCTTTAGAAGTTCTTCTCACGCTATTATCTCAGACAGCCTTTAAAAAGTCAATAGACCAAATACCCGGCGTCGTTTACGCCTGACATCAGAATAACGCTGCCGCTGACTTTCTCTTATCATCCATCTGCCTTCTCAGCATTGCCATCCGATACTGCCCGAATACTTCATCCTGTTTCTTCTTCGCAATGGCCTTAGGAAAATCCAGATCCTCCAGACGGCTTCTGGAAGAAAGCTGGTTGATCTGTGCATAATTATTGTAATTTATCGTATGCTGTAAGACATTGGTGGAAGCGCCAATGCTGCTTCTGTTCGTCGCCACCATATCCATAGCCTTGTCTATGGCATCCAGGCTGAAATCCTTCGAGGTGACGTCAAGATCAGCGATACCCAAAGCCTCAAGTGTGGAATTGGCCATCTGGATATGCATGCCGCCGCCATTTGGTGAAGTTGCTACCGCCAGATCCGCCATACTGCCGTCCAAAAGTTTCTGTTCATTAAAGCTGGTATCCCTTGCAAGCCCTTCAATGCCCTGCTTAAGCTGGTCAATCTCATTTTGATAAATCTGCTTATCCTCAGCGGAATTGAGACCGTTCATAGACCGCACGGCAAGTTCCCGGATTCTCTGCAGATAATCCGTCATGCCTCCCAGGGCGCCATCCGCTACATTGGAAGCACCGATAGCCATCCCTGCATTTTCCGCGCCGACCCTATACCCGGTTTCCTGCGTTTTCATTTTATTCACAATGGCAAGACCCGCCGCGTCATCTTTCGCCGTGTTAATCCGCTTTCCGCTTGAAAGATGGGAGTATGACCAGAATAAACCTTTTTGTGATGATATCGCACCCACGTTCATATAGCATGCTCCTTCCATAAAATATTTCCTATTGTGTCACTTATATTATACTTCTTAATGCTGAAAAAAACAAATAAAAAATAAATTATACGCATTCCAGTCTGGTACTATTTTACTATTTCGTATGTAAATATTGTTAACATAATATTAAATATTTGTTAAATTACTGTTTTTTCTTGTTTCTGCCACATTTTTCATGGTATGATAATAAAGTCGGTGCAAGGGTGAACCGGACCCCTGCACCGTTTTTGTCACAATGCTACATCAGTTTTTGAAGAAGGAGGTACATAAATGGAACAGAACAGTTTTTCTGAAATTACCCCCGAAATTGTGCGGCTTGCCAATATGAGCGAACAGGCCGGCATTATCGATACGGAACTTTTTACAAAATTCGACGTGAAACGCGGCTTGAGAGATTTAAACGGCAAGGGCGTACTGGCGGGTCTTACCAACATTTCCGACGTGCGGGCGAACAAAATTGTGGACGGCGTACAGGTGCCCACCCACGGTAAACTTTTCTACCGGGGATACAATGTGCAGGATCTGGTAAACGGTCTTTCTTCGGACGGCCGTTTCGGCTTTGAGGAAGTCACCTATCTACTTCTGTTTGACAAGCTGCCAAACGCGGAGGAGCTGGCTGAATTTACGAAGCTGCTAAACAGCTACCGCTCCCTGCCCACCAGCTTTGTACGCGATATTATTATGAAGGCGCCCAGCAACGATATGATGAATACGCTGGCAAGGTGTGTGTTGACGCTTTACTCCTATGATGACAGGGCCGACGACACTTCCCTGCCGAACGTTCTCAGGCAGTGCCTGCAGCTGATCGCGCTTTTCCCTATGCTTTCCATCTACGGTTATCAGGCTTACAACCACTACCATAATGGGGAAAGTCTTTACATTCATCAGCCCCAGCCGCATCTGTCAAATGCCGAGAATATTTTACATATTCTGCGCCCGGACAATAAATACACGCCCCTTGAGGCAAGGGTTCTGGATATAGCCCTGATCCTGCATATGGAGCACGGCGGCGGTAACAACTCTTCCTTTACCACCCATGTCGTTACCTCATCCCTTACGGATACTTATTCCGTAATCGCGGCGGCCATCGGCTCGCTGAAAGGTCCCCGCCACGGCGGCGCCAATATCAAAGTGGTGAAGATGTTCGAAGAGATGAAGCGCGAAGTCTCCGACTGGAGCAATGAAGGCCAGGTAGCGGATTATTTGAAAAAACTCCTGCACAAGGAAGCATTTGACCACGCTGGCCTGATCTACGGTGTCGGACATGCCGTATACTCGAAATCTGACCCCCGTGCCGTCATTTTCAAATCCTTCGTGGAAAGACTCTCCGATGAGAAAGGACTGCACGACGAATTTGCCCTCTATAATCTGGTAGAGCGGCTTTCTCCTGAATTGATCGCGGAGGAGCGTCCTATTTACAAGGGCGTCAACATCAACGTGGACTTCTATTCCGGCTTTGTGTACAGTATGTTGAATCTGCCGATGGAGCTGTACACACCGATCTTCGCAATCGCCAGAATTGTGGGCTGGAGCGCACACCGCATGGAGGAGCTGGCAAACAACGGCAAGATCATCCGTCCCGCCTACAAGACAATCTGCGTGGACAGGGATTATCAGAATCTGCTTGAGAGAAACGCCTGACACAGAAAAATAAGAGCATTGTGCAAAACCAGATGACAGCACAATGCTCTTTCTTTATTTTGTTTTATTTTAGGTCAAAGCACAAACAGCTGCCCAAGGCAGTGATTCTCCGTGTTATATCTGATTCTGGTCACAATATCGGACAGCCCGCCGCTCAGATACTCCCGCAGACAGTCGTCATTGTCATAATATTTTTCCGTCAGCCTTTCCAGTGTTTTCAGAAGATACGCTGCGATCTGCTCCTCTGTCTTACCCGAAAGGATCTCTTCCAGGCTTTCCATTTCCTCCTGGGAAAATCCCGACTCCTGCAGCGGCTTGTCAAGGATCATGTGCCCTATCATATTCTGCAGGACAATCCCACATATATTTTCCGTCAGGTCCTCATAATCCCTGTTATATTTCCGCAGAACCTTAACAATGTACTTATCCTCCATCCCCCGCAGGAATTTCTGCTCCAGGCAAATGTCCTGCAAATAGCAGAGCACCAGACTGACGCCTGACAAACTGCCATAATCTCTCAGGGTCGGATAGTCAAGTGTAAGCAGCGTCTCCTGCGGCGCATACTTAAAATCATATCTTTCCAGAAACGCCGGGATTCCCTTTCTGACCGTATCTTTCAGACACGCAGACCCATAATCCCTAAATTCCGTAATAAGCCCGTTATACATTGTCTGTAATTCCATGAGCTTATCCGCAACGATTTTCCTACCGTGTTCATACGCCTCCCTTGCCGGAATGCGCTTTGCCATAATTGCCCTGCTCTTCTGCCGTTCGTCCTCGTTGATACAGTACACAACCGCCTCCATCAGCATCTGCGCCTTTTCATTTGTGACGGACGTGTGGTCACAGCCGGTATATTTCCATGCAAGTTCGGACACAATCGGCATAATCTCTTCCATCGGATAACTGCATTTCTCTATCGTGTTCACCTCCAGACTATATTTTCACGTAACATTTCCACTGTAGGCGGAATGCCTCAAAAAAGATCCATCAATGCTTCCAGGTACAGGCCCCGGTCCCAGCGCCTGACGATATCGACCTCCTCAAACACTCCCTGTCCCTCCGTTTCCTGATACCCGGAATATCCGGCGCGGATGGCCTGCGCAAAGAGCTCCAGGCATGTCCCCTCCAAATAGTTAAAATCTCCCCGGCACACATTCTCAAACTGTTCCCTCATAAATTCCAGTAGCTCATCGTCCGTGATCTCATCCAGCATTTCATTCTTATACCGAAAAAAGATCTCCTGCAGACGCGCCATGCTTTCACAGTAATTGTCCTGATAAATATAGGATGAGTCACAGAATGCATAAATGATCTTTGGCAGAATGCTCTGCCCGAACTCAACCCGCCTCTCCTCCCTGAGTACATCAGCCCTCACCTCCGCAAGAAGCGCTGCATCCTCCTCCCGCAGGACAAGCCCATACTTCTCTGTATACTGGTTCGTTTCGAGAACCTGCGCCGTCAGTGCCTGTTTTGCCATTTCTTCCATCCAGTTTTTCTGATCCATGTACCAGTCCCCCTTCCGCTCCTCACGCCAGTATACGGGATAGACAAATGCTTTACAAGTCTTGAGAAAATAGAGATTTTATGATATAATAGAAAAGTAAGAAAGAAATGGCTGACCGCCGTATCTTCCTTACTTTTTTATTTTCATTTATGTTCTTTCCCAAGACACCCTACTAAAGCCCCAGGAACTGCTTCACAGCCGCTTTCATCTCAGTCTTATCGCACACGTGATCGTGCAGAACCGGCGCAGTGCGTATCTCTTCAATGGCCTTCGGCACCGCCACATTCCCAATCCGGGAAAGCTCATCCACCAGCTCAAAATCACCCATGGCGTCATACTTCGGGTCAATGGCATTCATCACGCTTCTCGTAAACTTGAAGGGACTCGCCGTGGAAGCGATCACCGTCTTCGTCTCATCCTTCGTGTCTGACACATACTTTCCATACACCGCGCTTGCCACCGCCGTATGGGTGTCGAGCACATAGCCTGTATTTTCATACATGGCACGGATTCTGTCCGCCGTCTCCGTCTCGTCGGCAAAATTCCCGTAGAAATCGGCAAGCTGCTCCCGCATTTGGGCCGTAATCTGATAACTGCCCTGCTCGGACAGGCTCTTCATCATCGCCGCATTCTTCTCCGGGTCGCTGCCCGCGATGCGGTAGATCAGTCTCTCTAAGTTGCTGGAAATCAGTATATCCATGGAAGGGGAACTGGTCAGCTTAAATTCCCGGTTCCTGTCGTAATCCCCCGTCTGGAAGAAATCGTAGAGCACTTTATTTTCATTGGAGGCACAGATCAGTCTGTTAATCGGCACACCCATATTCTTCGCGTAGAATGCCGCCAGAATATTTCCAAAGTTTCCTGTGGGAACGGTCACATTGATCTTTTCGCCATCCTGAATCTTTTCTTCCTTCAAAAGCTGCGCGTAAGCGTACACATAATAAACCACCTGGGGCACCAGCCGGCCGATATTGATGGAATTAGCGGAAGAAAACTGCAGGCCGCATCCTGCCATCTCCTCTGCCAGCTCCTTATCATTGAAAAGCATTTTTACGCCTGTCTGGGCGTCGTCAAAATTGCCGTGAATGCCGACCACAAAGGTATTGTCTCCCTTCTGGGTCACCATCTGTTTCTCCTGAATCAGGCTGACGCCGTTCTTCGGATAAAACACGATGATCTTCGTGCCCGCCACATCCGCAAAGCCCGCCAGAGCCGCCTTGCCCGTATCGCCGGAAGTGGCCGTCAGAATCACGATCTCATTCTCCACATGGTTCTTCCTCGCGGAAGTGATCATCAGATGAGGCAGAATCGACAGCGCCATGTCCTTAAAAGCGATGGTCGCCCCGTGGAACAGTTCCAGATAAAAAGCTCCCTCCGCCTCCACAAGGGGCGCGATCACTTCCGTATCGAACTTAGCGTCGTAAGCCCGCGAGATACAGGTCTTAAGCTCTTCCTCCGTAAAATCAGTCAGAAACAGCTTCATCACCTCATAGGCGGTCTCCTGATAGCTCTTCCCCGCAAGTTCCCTCATGGAACAGGAAAGCGCCGGGATGTGATTCGGAACGAAAAGCCCCCCGTCCGCCGACAAACCTTTTAAAATTGCCTGTGACGCAGTAATCTTTTCCCTGCCGTCCCTGGTACTGCTGTATAAAACTTCCATCCTTTTTTCCATACCTTTCTTCTTTAAGGTACGGTGCTCCACTCGAAAAACCTTCGGTTTTCCTCTGTCTGCGCACCGCTCATTGCCAACTTGAATGTTATCACACTTTGAAAGCTCACGCAACAATCCTCATAAAAAGAATTCGTGGTGTCCGTAGGAAAAAAGTCTGGTCAGTTTTCTGTCGAACCATTTGAGTTTGTCGGAATCCGCCTTTTCACGGGCACAGAAATACAACGCTCCCTGGGAAATATCTTCTCCGTACAGGGCGCGCTCCACCGCCTCAACCGTATCATTACTGACACAGACGTTTGTGTATCTGCCGTCCACGGTAGGTGAAAACTGGGCAATCCCCTGTTCCTTCTGCATAACCACCTCAAGTACCGTATCCGGGAACAGCTCGCTATTCACTCTGTTTAGGACAACATTTGCCACCAGAAGTTTTCCGTCCTGGTCCTCGCCGCCTGCCTCCGCCTCCACAATCCGAAGAAGCGCATCATAGTCCTTGTCCGACAACTGATACTTCTTCGTCTGTTCCAATACCTCGTAATCCACCACTCTCTGTCCCGAGGATACGCTCTCAAGCATCTCAACAAAACTTTGCTTATCCTCCTCCATCGACGTGTCCAGGTATTCCATGCGGAAAGCAGGCTTGGCCGATATCCGATCAATCTTCAGCTCCCTGACGCAGAGCCATGATGATAGTATGGTCATCCCCGCCAAAAAGAAGCCTGTAATATATTTCCTGTACATCTCTTCCTCCATAGTCAAAGCAGTTTACCGTTTGAAACACTGTGACTCATTTGGCTGCTATCATATTCTATGCAGAAATAAGGAAAAATATTTCTGAATTTGTTTTTTTTCTCAAAAATGGTACAATTACTTAAAAGGAGGAGCGGCCATGAATCAGCCATTACCGGGCGTATATACGGCAAAAAAGAAGGACGGAACCGTCTATTTCCGCGCTTCATTAACTTATCGCAATAAACATATAAGCCTTGGCAGTCACGAAGACAGACAAAAAGCGCATGAGATCTACTGCATGGCCTCTGCGCTCTTAAACGATGCCTCCTTCCGTCTGGAAGACTACCATGAAGACTCCCCGCTCGCTTTCTCCAAATGGGTCTGTCTGATTAATTTCCGGGACAACGGGCTTTATTTTTCCTCCCCCATCTACATCCGTCCCCGCTTTTTCTATTATTATTTTTCGCCGGCTGAATTTTTTATCTTTGACAAAGACGACCTGTTTTATTACTCCTCCCGCAGAATTTCCAGACGCGGCGGACACTACTTCATCGCCGACTACGGCATGCAGATCAACATAATGAACCGTTACGGCATTAAAAACTACGCGGTGGAGGGACGGGACTACCGTTTCATCAACGGCAACAAAAATGACCTGCGCTATGAAAATATTGAAATCATAAACCGTTTTCACGGCGTAAACGTCGTGCAGGAAAAAGGACTTACACGGTACCGGGTAAAAATCCATGTAAAAGGCGATGTAAAGGTAGGCACCTACGACACGGAACTGGAAGCCGCCATCGCTTACAACAAGGCGATTGATCTGTTAAAAAAAGCCGGCATAGACAAAGCATATTCCCCCAACTACATGGAGGGAATATCCCCCGACGTCTACGCCGACCTGTATCGTTCCGTTCAGGTTTCTTCCCGCCTTTTAAACTACCGCTCCGAGTAGCTGACAAAGCAGATATTCAAATCCGCCCCGCCGTCTATACCGTTCAGCACCCCGTCCGTATTGTACTGCCACATGGCATAGCGGTAAGGATAATCAGGAATTTCCTCTTCCTGCGAAAGCCACACGTCATAATCCTGCAGCTTTGCAAGATCCACTTCTTTTAACAGCCACTCTTTATCCCCATAAACCATGGGCACATAACCCGCCGCCCTGACAGCGTCAAGAAAGCTGACCGTCACCGCCGTCTTATCCTCCCGGCTGAGTCCCTCGATCCTCGACTTATCATTGGACACAAAACCCATATTGAACGCCACAGGATATTTCACATGCGTCCTATATGGCTCCAGATTCTGTACGACGAAATTCGCTTCCTGAACAGCCTCGTCCTGCGAGATTGCCTGAGAATAAAAATAGATTCCCACATCAAGCTGCGCCTCAATCGCACCCTCGATATTCTCCTTAAAATTTTCATCCAGCGTGATCTGCCCGGTGCTGTAACCTCTGCTGCCGAGACGGATCATCACATAATCCACCCCCGCCGCCTTTAGGCTCGGAAAATAAATCTTCCCTGTATGCTTGGAAATATCAACGCCGACATAGGAAGTTTTTCTGCCGTTTTCCACATATCGTTTCAGACCGGCCTTGTCTTCCATCTTTGTAAAATCAAAAGTATTCTTCTTCAGATAAGGACTGATTAACACCCATTCCTCTGATCCGTCACGGTTCGTAATCAAGGTATGCTTTCCGTCGGTTGACGGATCGTTCTTTGCTTCCTCTTCCCTCTGCCGCTCCTCCTCTTTCTCACGCTCCGCTTTCTCAGTGTAAGGATTCTTCGTGGTCACCGATTCTGAAGCGTCCGCTGTATCCGTTTCCGGCTCCGTCTCTTCCTCCTCCGGGTACATGTCCCAGAAATCCAGATCTTCCGCACGAAGTTTGGGCGCCACTTCTTCCTCTTCCACCGCCGCCAGCTCCTCCTGTTTCACCTCTTCCTCCTTCTGCTCCTGTGCCTCCCGCAGATATTCGCTGCCTCCGCGCTTGCTGTCGTTACCTTTGAACACGGCAAACAGAACGATCAGGACAAAAACAGACACACCGATCACCATATAAACCAAAGAAGGACCTACGCCTCCCCCCGCTTCCTCTTCTCCCGGTAATTTCATACTAACCTCCATGATTCTACTCTGCCAAAACTGCTTTCACACTGTCTTTTCATCCGAAGATATGATACCATGATATGTGGGAAATGGCAACTTTACTCCATAAATAGGAAAGGTTTTGTTTATGAAAGATTCCACTCGTGAAAGTCTCAGTTACCCAGGCTTGTACGCAAAACTGCTCCGGGTGAAAAAGGAAATCAGACCGCAGGCCGTACCTTTTGGCAGCGACAGGCAGCAGTATTTTTTATATTACGAACCGAAACAAATCAAGAGCGGTAAAATCATCCTCTGGGTGCACGGCGGCGGCTGGAACGCGGGGTCTCCGAAACTATTTGACTTTGTGGGTCAATGTGTTGCGGGAAACGGTTACCGTTTCGTCTCCCTTGGATACAGACTGTCCCCCAAAAGCAAATACCCCTGCCAGATCGAAGACGTCTGTAACGGTTATAAAGCGGCTGTTTCCTTTTTGAAAGGAAAAGGCATCGACGTCTCAAAGATCATTGTGTCTGGTCCCTCCGCGGGGGCACATCTGACCTCCCTTCTCTGTTACAGCAAAAAAATACAGGAAGAATTCGACGTGGACTTATCTCCCGTAGGCGGATTTATCGGCGTAGGCGGTCCCTACCGTTTTTCCGAAAACGATTCCCTCTCCGTAAAACTGCTCCTGAACCAGCTTTTCGCAAAGGGTTATGACAGGACGCAGGCCGAACCGTGCGCCCTGATGACGAAAAGTGATATCCCGATGCTGTTAATCCAAAGCAGACACGACGGGCTGATCTCCTACTCCTGTGCGAAGCGGTTTTATGAGAAAGCGAAAAAACTGGGTATTCCTTGTGAGCTGTATTCTGTGGTGGATCAGAAAAATACGCACTCATGGTATACGGCGGGGATGTTTCTGGAGACACGGGAGACAAACCGGGGGCTGGATCAGTTTTTTAGGTGGGTCGAAAATATAAAGTAAATATTAGGAATCTGATTAGGAAAATGACAAATATGAAACCACTTCACGAATCAACACAAAAATTGTATATGATATGGTTCACAATCACCTTTACCGCAACCCTCTCTCTCGTTTCCACCATTTTGACCGGCTGTACGAAAAATGTTGAGCCGATCTCCCGGACAGGATTCTACTTTGATACGGTGATTCAGATTACTTTATATGACACGGAAGATGCGGCGGTTCTGGACGGCTGTTTCGCTCTGGCGGAAAAATATGAGAACCTGTTCAGCGCCACAAAGGAAGGCTCGGATGTGTGGAACATCAATCACGCCGGCGGCGAAACCGTCACGGTGTCGGAGGAGACGGCCAAGCTGCTGATTTTGGCGGCAGACTATGCCAACACCACAGAGGGCGCCATAGACCCCACCATCCGCCCGGTCAGCGAACTTTGGGACTTCGGCTCCGAGGGTGACGCCCATGTGCCGGATGATGCCGCCATCAAGGAGGCACTCTCCCACGTCTCCTATGACAACATCCGCTTTGGCACGGCTCCCTCGGACGGGACCGGCGAGTCCGTCTACCGCACCGTCACGCTGACTGACAAAAAAGCCGCCGTCGATCTTGGCTTCATCGCCAAGGGCTATATCGCGGACAGGATGAAAGAATACCTTCTCTCCCAGAACGTAAAAAGCGCCTGCATCAGCCTTGGCGGCAATGTGCTCGCCGTCGGTGAAAAGCCGGACGGCACCCCCTTCCGCATCGGCATTCAGGAGCCCTTCGCCGAGACCGGAAAGTCTCTGGACGCCATTGAGATCAGAGATACTTCCGTGGTGACCTCAGGCATCTACGAGCGGTGTTTTTATGAGGACGGCGTGCTCTATCACCACGTCCTCGACACCGCCACCGGCTGCCCCGTGGACAACGAACTTGCCGGCGTGACAATTATATGCCCCTCCTCCGTGAAGGCAGACGCCCTGTCCACCGCCTGCCTCTGCCTGGGCCTTGAGGATGGACGAAAACTCCTGGATGCAGAGAAGGACGTGGCGTATCTGCTGGTTACTCGGGACGGGGTGCAGTATCGGTCGGAGAATTTCCCTGCAAATGATAGGTGTATGGGTAATAGTTCTGTAACGTATGAACGTCTATTTGCCTGCCTGTATAAGTTTGGCATGGCAAAAGATTTACATTGTCTGTTCTGACTACACAATCATAGCTACATTCCGCGCTACTGTCTAAAAAATCCCAATATAATTGCAAGGGCACACCGTTACTATCATAAGCAAGCATACCGTATTCCTTTTCCATAATTGTATGATCTCCGTTTGTTCCGCATTTTCAGTTGACTGGTCTTGCCTGTAATGTACCATTGGAAATTATGGCAGATGTTACAGCAGAAGTAACATCGGAGGAAATGTCAGAATAGTGATAGATAAGGGCAGAAATGAAATATTTTTCCTGCGCCGCCTGCATTATAATGATATCTGTAAAGTAAATCAGTTATTTACAGGAGGTGAGTGCAAAGTGTTAAAACTGAACATTCTGAACATGAAATATTTTTTAGATACGGTCAATGCCTGTACCGGCAAAGTAAATATGCTCTGCCCGGACGGTACAAAACTGAACATCAATGGGGAAGAAAAGATCCAGGGCGGTTTGTGGCGGCAGTATTTCCAAAACAAAAACTGCCTGCGGCTTGTTTTAGAAATCCCTAATCAAACGGACTATATGAACATTGTTTCATATTATGCCGGGGATTGCTGATTTGTCTGTAAATATTTCATCATAAAGGGGCTGGACGGTTTATCTGCCAGCCCCTTCACTCTTCGGGAACTGTTGGGTAAAATAGGGGAAATGTGCGGATTTATACATCTGTTATTTTGAAGCAGACCGGGAAAGGCGGCTACATGAAATATAAAAATATTGTTTTTGACATTGACGGTACTCTGATAGATACGGAATATGCTGTCTTACATTCCTTACAGGAAACCATAAGGGCTATGTCGGGGAAAGAGATACCATGCTCTGAACTAAAATTCGCGTTAGGGATTACCGGGATAGATGCTTTGAAAAAACTTGAGATAAAAAACATTTCCTATGCAATAGAGTTATGGGATAAAAATATGTGTAAATATGCAGATACCATTAAAGTATTTGACGGGATAACCGAACTATTGAAAAATCTTCTAAGTCTGGATTATGAAATGGGAATTGTCACCTCAAAGACAAGGGAAGAATTTGTACATGATTTTTGCCAGTTTGGAATCAACCATTATTTTAAGAAAATCATATGTGCAGACGATACACAGGAGCATAAACCCAATGCCGCACCACTTTTGAAATATATGGAATTAACAAAAACAGACCATGGGAAAGTGCTTTATATCGGAGATAGCAAATATGACAGTAAATGTGCGGAAAATGCAGGAATTGATTTTGCTTTGGCAGTATGGGGCAGTCATAGCAAGCACATAAGGGCAGATTATTTTTTGGAAAAACCTGCCGACTTATTATCTCTATGCTGTTAACAGTGGAGAATGTCAAAAAACAGGATAGTAATATATTTCGTCGGTAAATTGATATTTGCTTGGTAGAGATTACGATAAAATGTTAAAAAAAAGGAGGGTTATCATGTTAAGACAATTACAAAAACTTGGAAAAGCTATGCAGCTGCCGGTTGCTGTTCTGCCAATCTGTGGAATATTAATGGGCTTGGGTTATGCTTTGGCTCCCGGTGTTATGGGTGTCCCGGATGCACCTACCAGTGGTATTGCCTACTTGATCGGTTTCTTTTTGATTAAGGCTGGTGGTGCCATCATCGACAATATGCCGATTCTGTTTGCTGTCAGTGTTGGTGTTGGTTTGTCTCAGGATGGAGATGGTGTTGGAGGGATGGCAGGACTTGTTTCATGGCTGATGATGACAGGTCTGCTCAATCCGGCTGTAGTAGTGAATATTGCTCCCTCTATGTGTGTGGCAGGTTCTGTCAACGAAGTAGCATTTAGTAAGATTGCCAATCCTTTTATTGGAATACTCGCAGGAGTGATTGGCGCTATATGCTACAATAAGTTTAAAAATACGAAACTACCTGACTTTCTTTCGTTCTTTTCCGGGAAACGCTGTGTTGCTATTATCACAGGTATGGTGTCTATCTTGGTCTCTGCTGTCATGCTTTTTGCGTGGCCTGTCGTTTTTAGTGCGTTGGTATCTTTGGGCAATGGCATTTTAAAATTAGATGTCGTAGGGGTAGGTATTTATACTTTCCTTAACCGTTTACTTATTTCTTTTGGATTACATCATGCACTGAATAATGTGTTCTGGTTTGATACCATCGGTATTGGTGATTTAACGGCTTACTGGGCTGGGCTGACTGAAGGCGGCGTTATGGCGAATGGAAATACTGTCAATTGGTCCGTCGGCATGTATATGTCAGGTTTCTTCCCCTGCATGATGTTCGGTGTGCTTGGCGGCGCTCTAGCCATTGTTAAAAATGCGAAACCCAATAAGCGCAAAGTTACAATGGGAATTATGCTTTCGGCTGCTCTTTCCGCCTTTATGTGCGGTGTTACGGAGCCTTTTGAATTTGCGTTTATGTTTCTGGCATTTCCTCTATACATAGCTTATGCTCTGCTGTGTGGTATTTTTGCTTCCATTACCGTTGCTTTAGGCTTCAGAGCTGGTTTTTGCTTCTCAGCCGGCGCTACCGATTTGGTATTCTCTTCCTTTTTGCCTGCTGCAAATAAAACGTGGCTGATTATCCCTTTGGGTATTGCTGCTTTCGTAGTATTCTTTCTGGTCTTTAATTTTGCCATCCCAAAATGGGATTTGAAAACGCCAGGGCGTGAAGATGATCAGGAGGGTGAAACGAAAATAGAACTTGCGAACAATGACTTTACTGCAATGGCACAAATTATTCTGGAAGGTTTGGGAGGCAAAGAGAATTTAGCTAGTCTGGATTATTGTATTACCCGCGTTCGTACAGAAGTGAAGGATCCTCTGCTGGTAAATGAAGGCAAGATTAAGTCTTCCGGCGCTGCAGGCATTTTCCGTCCGAATAAGACGATCGTTCAAGTCATCATTGGTCCCAAAGTTCAGTTCGTCTATGACGAAATTAAAAAGATGGTATAAAACGTGAGCATTATCCCTGCTATGCAGAGGATTTGCTATAAATATTTCATCATAAGCAGGGAACATGCTGGCTGCGGTTATAAGCCAGCCTGTTCCCATTTTAACAGAGTTCATTTATCTGCAAGGCGGATTTTCAATGATGCATCGATGGCTGCAGCTGGAAAGTCCAACGAAGCAGATGCACTAATAGACAAGTGAATCTGGCTAATTATCAACAACATAATAACACGGGGATGAACAGATATGAAAAATATCCAAAGCATTGAATTTTATACGGGAAGCAAGGAAGAATTGCTTCCCGGTTTTGAAAAAGATTTTCCCTATATCGCTTCGAGGGCGGAGCTCGACAAGTATATAGGGCGTTATGTGCCGTGGCACTGGCACAAGACGGTGGAACTTTTTTACATGGAAAGCGGCAGCATTGAATATGATACGCCGGGAGGAAAACTGTTGTTTCCTGCTGGAAGCGGCGGCATGGTAAATTCCAATGTACTCCATATGACAAAAGCAATATCACAGAGAGAACAGAATATACAGCTGCTTCATATTTTCGATGTGTCCCTGCTTGCCGGGGAACAGGGAAGCAGGATTGAACAAAAATATATTACACCTGTCATAACGGCCCCGCAGATTGAGATAATCCCGCTTTTTCCGGGCAATGCTGAAGAAGAAAGGATTTTGAAACTCATTGCCGCATCATTTCGTTTGTCCAGTGATGAATTTGGGTATGAAATAGAACTGCGGAAAACCCTCACGGAAATATGGCTCATGCTTTTTGAATTATCCTGCCCTATGCGTGATAAGAAAGACCAACATAACAAAAGCAACGATAAAATAAAGCTGATGATGATATACATTCATGAGCATTATGGGGAGAAAATATCTATCCCGGAGCTTGCGGCGGCAGCATACCTAAACGAAAGGGAATGTTACAGAGTGTTCCGAGATTGTCTGCACATGACACCCGTAGAGTATATGAGGGCTTACCGTCTGCAAGCCGCCTGTCAGATGTTAGCAAGGGGGCAGGAACCTGTTACAGCGATCAGCCATGACTGCGGTTTGGGGAGCAGCAGTTATTTTGGAAAAGTATTTCGGGAATATGCACATTGTTCACCCACAGAATATCGGAGAAAATGGCAAAATAGTGATAAATAAGCGCAGGGATAAAATATACGTCAAAATTTTACCCCTCCATCTCCTATCTCCGCATCCGCCTCGACCATCCTCTCACGGCAGACGGCAGACACAGCACACCGATCACAAACGGCACCCAGATAATCAGATAGGGTGACCAGATATAACAGCCGAATAGATGAAAGGTATTGGTGCGGAACACATCCGCGCCGCTCCCCACAAGGGGCAGTAAATCAAACAGTTTTTCCATCAGGGCCGGTACGCGGTTACGCACAACCATAGGTCCGTACACCACCGCCATACTTAAAAGCAGCGCCAGCACATGATTTTTACAGCGCGCCGAGAACAGCATCGCGACGCCCGCAAAGCCCAGCGCGCCAAGCACGGTAAATGCATACTCATAGATTTCCGCCTGCAGCATATTCATAGGCGCAATCGCGATCATTTTGACCGTCTGGATGGGCATATCCCACCCTTCCGTCCCAAGAAAGACAAGCTGTGAACCGATCATCCCTACGGCTGTCATGGCAAATAATTCAAGCGTAAATAAAAGCCCTGTGCACACCTTTGCACATGCCAGTTTTCGCCATCCGTTTTTCGTCGTCAAAAGGAGCGGGCTTGTATTGTCATGCCACTCCCCGGCAAACAGGGACGAAAGGACGATTGCCAGAAATAAGGCTATCACGCTTCCCAGTCCAGATACCGCATTGCCGAGAATATTTGACCACCCTTCCACCCACTTCCATGAAAATGGCGTTTTCACCTTTGCGCCTATGCGCAGCAGATAATCCCTCTCCGTCCCCGTCTGTCCGCTGATATCGAGAAACATCTCTATCGCCTGCTCCCTTCTCTCATAAACCCCCGTAAGCTTTTCCGGCTCCACATAGCAGCTCATGATCCTGACAGTACGCATATCCGCTCTCTCCAATTCCGGATAAAGGGTCCTAAGCATACTGTTTACCGTCTGCCAGCCCGTATTCTCGTATTGTTGATCGGTCTCCCTGCTCACCGCGCCCTGCGTTCTTTTTTCTTCCTCCCAAGCCTCATGAAGGCACTGATAATCCCTGACCCATTCCTGCAAACTCTCGTCCGTCAGTTCTTCGTATTTGTGAAAATAATCCTGACGCGCCCTTATGTTCCCGTACCCGTCAAAATATCTGCTGACAGACGTATTGCCTTTTACACTTCCGAAAGTGAGCCACTGATAGATCAGAACGCTCCCAAATATCACGCAGTAAAAGAAGCATAACAGGACGCAGACTCTGGTGCTGTTCTTCCGCCATAGTTTTTTATGTTCCAGTTTGAATAATTCCATGCAAAAATTCCTCCCGGTATTCCGTATCTCTCTCGCAAGTCGATTCAACGTGCTTCCTGTTTCCGTCTGCGCTCCACTCCTGCCTTCCTATTTCGGATATTCGCTCATGGAATACAGGTACAAATCCTCCAGTCCCGCCTCGCAGGGCGCCGCTCCCTCTGCCGGCTTATCATCCGACAGTATGCGCAGCACTACCTGTTCCCCCTCATGCCGCAGATTGGCGACCGATGCCTTTTCCTGCCAGATTTTTGCTTCATCCGGGGATACGGTCAGTTCCCACACCTTCCCCGCCGCTTTTTCCGTCAGCTCCGAAACGCTTCCCTGCATCATCACCTTTCCCTTTTTCATCAGCAGCACCTCGTCCGCGATGGCTTCGATATCCGACACGATATGGGTGGATAGAAGGACGATCCTGTCCTCCGCATAGTCGGAGATCAGATTGCGGAAACGCACCCTTTCTTTCGGGTCAAGCCCTGCCGTCGGCTCGTCCAAAATCAGCAGCTTCGGGTAATTTAAAAGCGCCTGCGCGATCCCCACCCGCTGCTTCATGCCGCCCGAAAAGGTCTTCATTTTCTTTGTCCCCACATCGTTTAAACCAACAATCTTAAGCAGCTCCCCTGCCCGCTTCTTTGCCGTATCACGGGGAATGCCTTTGAGCGCCGCCATATACAGCAGAAACTCCCTCGCCGTATAGTTCGGATAATAGCCGAACTCCTGCGGCAGATACCCAAGGATATCCCTGTATTCGGCGCCCATGGAGACGACCTCCCTGCCATCCCAAAACACCTCCCCGGAAGTGGATTCCAGAATGGCGCACAGCATCCGCATAAGCGTCGTTTTCCCCGCGCCGTTTTCCCCCAGCAGGCCGTATACCCCCGGCTTCAAAACCGCACTGACACAGTCCACCGCAATTTTGCTCCCGTACTGTTTCGTCAGACGGTCAACCGATAATTCCATATCCTTTTCCCTCCCTTTTTCTCTCGATCATAAATCTTATTTCCCTCCCAAAAAATCCGGCAAAAGTAATAAACAGAAGAATCCACACCCCTGTTGCGTAAGTTTCATAAATTTGCGGCATCCTGCTCGCCGATATCAGCCAGACCACACAAAAACCCGTCGTCGCCACCGCGCAGACCGACAGCCTCTCTTTTTTCCGCAGTCTGATCAGCCGCAGAATAATCGTCATACAGACCAGATACGGTACCAGCCCGTACAGAATCATCCGCCCAAGTTCCCCGCCGGACTGCCGCGCATACATAGCCAGACATAAAACCGCCGTAATGCCGATCAGATTCGCCGCCCCGGCAAGAATCAACTTTGCAAGCAGGATCTCCGCGCCCGACGCCCTTGTCACCGCCTCCATCTCTCCCATCCTGTAAAACTGGCTGCGCAGCAGCGGCGGTATGACTGCCAGCGCAAACAGTGGTGTAACGGCGGGAATGTAATATGACACGTTGTCAATTATGTGGTCTATGGTGCCAAGCCAGATACAGATCGGAAGCAATATCCCCGCCTGCAGACCAAAGATGGCCAGTCCCTCAAATCGGAAAACATCCGACAAAAACTGCCAGAAGCCCGTCCTCTCTTCTTCCCTTCCATCTCCATACCGGCGCATCACTTCCCTGCAGCGCACCACCGTTTCCGCCTTTTTATCGGTTCTGATTGCTTCACCACATCCAAGAGAATCCCGCAAATAAATTTTTAATTCCCTACCATTCATCCCCAAACTCCTTCTTCATCAGCTTTAGCCCGTTTCTGACCCGGCTCTGCGCCGTCCGCATACTGCATCCCATCACCTTTGCAATCTCCGAGAAACCAAGTTCCTGTCCGAAACGGAGGATAACCGCCTCCCTCTGTTCCTCAGACAAAACGGTCAAAAGACGCCTGATATCCTCCCTGTGCTCCGCCTGCACAATCTCATTTTGCCTGTCTGCAATACTTTCCGCATCTTCCAGAGAATAGAAGGACATTTTCCTGCTCTCGTCGATGCAGAGGCGGTTTGCGATTGTGTACAGATAGGCCTTGAATTGATTTCTGCCCCTGTACTTTGGCAGGCTGCGAAACAGCTTCAGAAAAGTTTCCTGCGTCAGATCTTCCGCCTTTTCCGGGGCGGCGCAATGCCAGCCACAATATCGCAGGATAGCGCCGTAATAGCGGTCGATCAGCTCTTTAGCCGCCGCTTCGTCACCGTCTTTTATTTTTTCGACCAGTTCATCGTCGCTCACATTGCCCCGCCTCCTCTCCTCCAAAATGCGCATCTGTATATTATAACGGCGCCGGGTGTAAAAAGGATCAAATTCCTGTACCAAATTTCTATGCTTTGTACAAACAACAGGGCGCATGGTCTGTCTGCCATGCGCCCTGCGATATTACATTGTAATTTTCATAAACCCTTGTCCTATTGAAGTAATGACAAAACTCCCTGATTGCTCTGGTTTGCCTGCGCCAGCATAGATTGTCCCGCCTGCGCAAGAATATTGTTATTGGCATACCTCACCATTTCTGTGGCTATGTCCGTATCCCTGATGGAGGACTCTGCCGACGTGGTATTCTCGATAATATTATCCAGATTATTAATGGTATGCTCCAGCCTGTTCTGTATGGCGCCCAGTTTGGAGCGTTCCGTTGACACATCGGAAATCGCACTTTTAACAAAGGCATTCAAGGCATCAAAGTGACGGGGATCCGGCGTATCATCCACCATGGCTTCTTCACTGCCGCCCGTCGTATTGCCCGGATAATTGTTTGTAAGCTTTTCTTTTATCGTATCATCCGTGATACTGCTATAAGAAAAAGAATGAAAAATTGTCAAATCATAAGCGCCTAAAAGATGCGGGTGTCCCTGTACGCTCAGCCATGGATGCACCATACTCTTATCCCAATACTCATGTTTTGCCCAAGTTGTGGTGCCGCCGGGAATCCAGACAGCGTCTGCGCCCGCAGGATACCCGGGATTTGCAGGATTCGGATTGTCTATTTTCTGGCATAAGTCACCCGTATTACTCGTATAATAGAAAATTCCCTTGGAAAGCGCGCTGGCAATCAAATCATTCGTACACATATTTCTGATCGTGATACTGATATGCTGCCCTGCCTCCGCCCCTACCTGCAGACTTTTATTTGAAAAAGTCCCGTCAAGCAGAATTTGCTCATTGAACGACGTGGTGGACTGTACCCGGTCAATCTCGCTCATCAACTGCCTGATTTCCATTTTGACAAAATCCCTGTCCGTCGAAGTCAGCGTGCCGGTTGCTCCTTTTACCGCCAGTTCACCCATGCGCTGCAGCATATCATGGACTTCATTCAATGCACCTTCCGCCGTCTGCACACAGGAAATCCCGTCCGCCGCATTGGCGGATGCCTGTGTGAGTCCTCTCACCTGTCTGCGCATTTTCTCCGATATGGATAAACCCGCCGCATCATCCGATGCCCGGTTGATTTTATATCCCGAAGATAGTTTTTCTGTGGATTTTGCCTGACTTGAGTTTGTCAAATTGAACATGCGGTTTGCATTCATCGCCGTAAGATTGTGTTTTATTATCATAGGCTTCCTTTCCTTTCATGCCGCATCCATGCGTTCTCGTATCCCAAAAAAATATTGTTAATTATATATCGGTCATTTTCTCATAAACATTTACTTAAATTTTCACTGATTCTAAGTTTTATTATTTTAGTATGTTTTTACGGTTTCCTTGCCAGCTGCAGATCAATCGTATCGTATATGGTAATCTGCCCTCCGAGCCGGTCAATCGCCCGCTCGATTTCCGAAAAGAAGGCTTTCCTTGTCTCTTCCTCAATCACCATGTGATCGGAATAGGTTCCCAGAAGGGCGGTATATTCCTTTGCCGTAAAAGTTCTCGTCCTGTGGTAAAGTTTGTAACTGATATCCGCAAACCCGTACTTTCTTGCAGTCTCTGCCTTTTCCACCGCCTCGTTTTCACTGTACTCGCTGCCTTCCATGGCATTTGGCATATATACATCATATATTTTCTGGATTGCCTGGCTCAGTTCCTCTCTGCCCTTGTCTTTATACGGATGGTTTGCAAAGCGCGCAAAGACACCACCGCTTTTCAGTAAATCAAATACTTTCGGATAACCGATTTCTTCGGGCACCCAATGGAAGGCGGACGCTGAATAAATCAAGTCGTAGGAAGCACTCTCACCGGCAAAGTCCTCAAATTTGGATGTCACCACCAAAAAGCCGGGAAATTCCCGAAACTTCTGGCGACACAGCCGCGAAAAATTCTCACCGTATTCCACCGCAGTCACGTTGCACCCCGTCTTTAAAATCGGAAGGGTCGCCTGTCCGCCGCCAATCCCCACCTCCAGGGCACGGCTTGCCTGATCCAGCTGTTTGTACCGAAAAATATCTTCATATAATTCCGGCACATATGCCGGGCGCAGTTTTTCATATTGTGCCGCCACTGTGTCAAAAGTCCATTCTAATCCCTTAATAATCGACATGATGATCTCTCCTTATTTCTTCCCACTCCGAGCGCGTAATCGCATAGGCATAAGAAATACCATTCTTTTTATCGGGATACTCCTTCACCTTTCTCATGCCATTTGCCAAAGCTGTCTGATAGGAAGCCTCGTTTGTATATTTCATATAGGAATATACCGCTTCATATTTTGTATGCAGTCTCCGATAAACGCACCCGTCTCTTTCAGGATGACAGCCGTTTCTATTCTCATACAGCCTGTCCCTCCTAGTCTCTCAACCATAAAGTCATCATATCATAAAATCCCTGTATATGGTTATCCTGTCCCTCAATTCCACTCTTTTGTCCGTAAGTATTCAGCCTTCGACTTCAGCGTTATCTCTTTCTTTCCATTCCTGCAATTCCGGGAAAAGGAAAGAGGCGTATGAACTGCCACACGCCTCTTAGCTTCAGGATATACTGCCCGCGCCGCCCATCAGCCTCGTCATCTCCTCGATCCGCTCAATCGGAAACGGAGCGGAAGTAAGCGGCTTCATCGCAATGGACATCAGTTTCATCGGATTGTCGTCCGCCGCGATGCGATTGGAACTCATTTCGCCGCACTGGCGGCAGCGGTGTATGATCGCCCACTCCCCGTTTTTTCTGACCCAGACCGCCACCGGCTCCATATAGCCTCCGCAGTCCGAGGCACGGTCCCCCGGCTCCACATCCACATGCAGGCTTGTCAGACAATTCGGACAGTGGTTTCTGTGCTTACTGCCCGCGCCGTCCGGGATTACCTGCCGCCCGCATACTTTGCATACAAAACTCTCATCGCAGGCATGGTTTTTGTAATATCCCTTTTCAAAAGTTTTTCTTTTATTTTCCCTATTCAATTTTCTTCCCTCCTACTCAAATCCGCATTGCTCCATAGGAGGTTTCATCTGCATTTCCCTGAGAATCCTCTGTATGCTCTTTTCCGTCAGATAATATTGCAGCGCTAAGTCCTTTGTCGATGTTCCCATCCGATGCTGTTCCAGAATCTGTTCGTTCCTGATACGAAGCGTCTCATTTACGCCCGTGGACGAACCCCATCTTTTTCTGCATTCTTTCTTCTTGGGCACATAGATCGCCTCGCCGCTCACATACATCTGCAGGATCTCAAGAATATTTTCCGGCAGAATATCATCCGCCCGTTTATAGCTCATAGCTGCCTCCTAATTATTTTTCTTTAGGAAACGCAATGGCTATCACAATATAATTTCATATGTCATAGCCATCGCTATGATACCGTGGTCTTCTTCAACAAACAGTTCACTCCTTTTCTTTCTGGCGCTTTATCTCTTTTTACGCTCTTAATATTACATGTCTCTGTGGGAAAATGCAACCTCATAAAAATTTGTAAAAATTTTTACTCCAGCAGCTTCTTCGCCGCCTGCTAAGCCTCCACTGTTGTCCCAAGCCATACCTTTTCTAAGTCCCCGCTCTTCCGCCCAGTTTAAGCGGCGATAGTAATCTTCACGCGCCTCCGACGCGGTATCTAAATTATAAAAGAAGTAATCCAGATATAGTTTTTCAGGAAAATCTTTTGGTGTAAAATTTAGGATTCCAATATGTATCGTTTCCTTCACATCTAAATAGTTTTCCTCCTTTTCCAGTTGGTCAAACGCCCTGCATAGATAAGCAAGAGATCTCTCCGTCCAGTTTCCCTCATCCACAACCTGCATCTCAATATCCAAAATACGGCTGTCATTCAACTCCAACTTTAAATCCAGCATCATCATTTTCTCATCAATCATGCCGCCTATTTCAATGGGATTCAATATTCTGATTGTTGCAATCTCCTCCATCCGAAATGAAACCTATATTTGTGATCAGAATTTTCACATCTCGATCTATTATCTGGCGCAGGAGGAAATAACTGCGCTTGAAAAAGCCGACAAAGATACCGAGCCCATGGTGATGTGGGAAATTCTGAGGAACACTTTAGGGTGGCATATTAAAATTGCAGACCGAAAAGGCAGGGTCTACTGCCAGGAAATTTAACTCACTCCTCCCAATACACCCGGAACCACTCCCGGTACCCGGCATAAACCGTGTACTGCGTCCCCTCCTCCAGGGCAATCACACGGTAATAGCAATACTCGTCATCCGTGATCTCTCCCCTATAGTCAATCTCATAGACAAGCAGATATCTGCCATCCGGCGAAAAGGCAAGCTTCTTTGCGTCATACGTCACGTCAAAGGACTCCCTGACCTCGCCATCCGCACTTCCGAGAAAAATTTTACTCTCTCTCCAGTCATACCATGCCACAAGCCCGCCGGAATCCATAACATCATAAATATTCGTATCCAGCCAGGAAAGAGCCGGTTTCTTCTGCTCGGGAACATCCTCCCGCTTTTCTATGGGGCGTAAGCCAAACGGATATCTTATGTAAACCTTTCCGCTCCAACTATCCCAGAACCGAAGCTGCCCAATCTCATCCACATGCCGGTAATCCTGCGTAAAATCCAGATGGAACACATACTTCATCCCCAGAAAGGCAAGACCGTCCACGACCAGCATGAAAAGTAAGACACCCAGCACAATGGCCGTTGTGCTGAGTATCTTTTCGATCTGCCGTCTCTTATACACTGGCCTTCCCCGCCAGCACATTCTTGTAATCCTCCAGGTTCTTTGCCAAGAGCGTCGGCGTATCCAGTTCATAAGGACATTTCCCCTTGCACTGGTTACAGTGCAGGCACACCTCGATCTTTCCCATCTTCTCCTGCCACTCCTCGCCCAGATAACCCGCCGAAGGGGCTCTGCGCAAAAGCAGGGACATTCTTGCACACATGCTGATCTCAATCCCTACAGGACAGGGCATACAGTAACCGCAGCCACGGCAGAACTCGCCCAAAAGCTCCGCCCGATCCTTGTCGATCAGCGTCTTCAATTCCTCTGTCATGGCGGGCGGGTTGTCTATGTAAGAGAGGAACTCGTCAAGTTCCGCCTCCCTCTGCACGCCCCAGATGGGCAGCACGTTGTCGTACTGCGCAAGATACGCGTAAGCCGCCGCCGAATTGGTGATCAGCCCGCCGGAAAGCGCTTTCATGGCGATAAAGCCCATGTCCGCCGCCTTGCACTTTTCCACTAGCTCCATATCCTTGTCCGTAGCCAGATAACAGAAAGGGAACTGCAGCGTCTCATAGAGTCCGCTGTCAACTGCCTCATGCGCCACCGCAAGGCGGTGATTCGTGATACCGATATGCCGGATTTTTCCCTGTTCCTTCGCCTGCAAAGCCGCGTCGTACAGTCCGCTCTCATCTCCCGGTTTCGGGCAGAATGCCGGATTGTGGAACTGGTAAATATCAATATAATCGGTTTTCAGATTGGTAAGGCTGGTCTCTAAGTCCTTCCAGAACCCTTCCGCGTTCTGCGCCCCCGTCTTGGTGGCGATAATCACCTTCTCCCGCATGCCTTCAAAGGCAAGCCCTACCTTATGCTCGCTGTCCGAGTACGCCCGCGCCGTATCAAAAAAAGTCATGCCGTTCTCGTAAGCCTTGCACAGAAGCCTCACCGCCTCATCGTCGCTGATCCGCTGGATCGGCAGCGCGCCAAACGCGTTCTTATTCGTCTCAATCCCTGTCTTGCCAAGTTTCACTGTCTGCATTCCGCTCTAAACTCCTTTCTTCACCGCTATTCCAAAATCACCGAACATCAAATTCTGCTCCATCTGTATGCTGTCGGAATATTATATATCCCCGCCGGACCCAAATCCCGCCCCGTCATAGCTGCCAAGCGTCCCCGACAACCCGCACCAGTTACAGGTAAAATGGGTGTCATTCCCGTTATGGCAGTTCAGTTTCCCGCAGTTGCAGACCACGAAATCCTTTGTCCTGCAGTAGGGACATCCGGGATACCCGCCGTCGGGATAAATCTGCCCGACAATCTTTGTCTCGTCGTAGTGTTCCCTCTTCGCTGCCGCCTCTTTCACGGGAAACGCCCACGTATATTTCCATCCGTTTTCCATCTTTTCAAAGCGGACGCCGTATATGTTTCCGCCTTCCTTACATTTACACAGTGCAATCCGCGCTTCCATTTCCCCTACTCCTTCTCATAGGCAAACAGCGCCGTGATATCGTCGCCGCTTCCCATTTCGCTCGTCTCCTGCAGCCATGTTTTCAGCTGGCCAGACACGGCTTTCACACCGTGCTCTTTCAGAAGCGCATAGTAATCCATGCAAGTCTTCTGAAACTCCTCATCATTTTTATAACTGTTGGATAGCCCGTCCGAGGAAAGCATGTACATGACCGGTAGTTGTTCGTTTTCTTCCCGCCTCCGAATCAGTGTGATGGCTTTCTTCCACGCTTCCGCCCTGCTGATCGAATGGGTCTCTGTGCCGAGTATCTTGTCCACCTCGATCACATGGTATACCCCGCCCTCTGACACCTTCACGATATCCCCGTCGCCAAGCTGGAAGGCGAAGAGAAAATCCTCCGTAATGACAAGCCCGAGAAGGGTGCTCCCATAAAGCTTATAAACCGCTTCCCTGTCTTTATTTCCATTTTCATCGAGAGGCATTTCCCGCTTACATCTGGTATGGAGCCGCAGGATCCTGCGCTTCCACTCTGCTTCTATCTCCTGCGCTATTTTTGTATCGCCCTCCCGCTTCAAAAAGGTAAAGAGCATTTCCGGCCGCCCGTCATAGGTGTCCAGATAATCTTCCATGATTTTACAGAATACATTGACGGCTGAAAAGGAACCGTTCCGGCTGTAAGGACAGGAGTCGCTGCCATGTCCGTCCGCCACCGAAAGGATCACCGCGCCGGAATCCTTTACCACCTTCTTCAGGCTGTCCTGACACTCCCTGCCGTTTCGTATATGGGATGCACCCTGCACGGATGCGCCAAATACTTGTATCATATACCGTATCCTTTCTACCACACGTCCCCTTCCTGAATATCGTCCAGATCAGGAATCCTGCCTCCCATATCGACAATGACCGGCGCGTCTTTCTCCTGCGCCGCATCCGCAGCGATACTTGCGGGCGCAGAAACCAGGGATGCCGCCGTGGACGCCCACTTGATCATCTTGGTTAGCGCCGCCGCATTGTTTGCCTGCAGCACCAATTCTTTATTTCCCGTAAACTCTTCCAATACGGCATCGTCCGCATCCTGCCCGATGGAGATGGCGATCTTGACCGCCTTCTTACCCCATGGCAGTTTCTTTAACTCTGAAAGCGCCTTTTTATAATCGTCCGTAGGCTGTCCGTCTGACAGAAGCACCAGCACCGGCGGGAGTGCCCTGTCTGACATCGGCGGAATCGTGAGCTGCGCCGCCAGCAGTTCAAATGCCTTTCCCAAATCTGTCACGCCGACAGCTTCCAGATCATCCCACGCAAAATCTTCTACTTTGACAGGATTGCTGGTCACCCAGGAAGCCCCTGTGGAAAATTTCAATGTTCGGATCATCAACTGCGCGTTCGGGTTATTTTCCGCCGCAGATACCATCTCAGGTATGGTGGACTGGATGGCATGGTTCACTGTGCCGATCTTCTCCCCGTACATGGAGCCGGAACAGTCCACAATCCAGAAAAAGTGAAGCGGTCTGCTCGCCAGTTCTCCTCCCGGTCTTTTCATCTCTCCCATAGTCGTTCCTCCTTCACTTTATGCTTCCGCGCATCTGATCTGCTGTGCCCTGGCATACTGCATCGCATAAGACCCCCTGTTGCAGCGGATCGTAAAATTCTCATGCCGCTCGTCGGTTTCCCCGAACGTCTTCAAAAAGCCCGTCCCTTTCCCACCGCCGATTTCAATCACGGAATCCGGTATATAAATGCTTTCCAGCCCTTTACAGCCTGCAAAAGCGCCCTCTTCAATGCTTGTCACACCTTCCGGGAGATCGACTGTCTGCAGGACATCGCAGCCTTCAAAGGCGGATATCCTGACTGCGTCCAATTCCCGGGGCAGCTCCACTTCCCGCAGGCTCTTACACCAGCGGAATGTATTTTCTTTGATTTCCTTCAGTTTGTCCGGCAGCACCGCACGTTTCAGTTTACTGCAGCCGGCAAAACTGTTCTCGCCGACATATTTTACGCCATCCGGCACAGTAACGGATTCCAGTCCGCTGTACTCAAATGCGCCTTCATATTTGATCTCGCAGCCTAAAATCTTGGGGCAGCCCGTAGCGTCCGTGCTGCCGATCCCCCGCAGCGACGTTGGGAGGGATACCTCCTTTAATCCCCTGCAGTTTAAGAATACGCCGTTCCCCAGAATCTCAATTCCCTCGGAAACAATGATCTTCTCGATGCCAACACACCCTTTAAAGGCGTAATTGCCGACCGCAATCACCTTTTTCCCCTCGATGACATTGGGAATCACCACGACAGGCTCGTCGAAATCATCGTACTTCAGAATCCGAAGCCCCCTTGAAGTTTCCTCATATTCATACAGGCTGTCACTCTCACAGGGAACCCACTCTCTGTCCGACGACGAGGGGTTTCCGGGTCCGTCTGTGAAAGCCGCGGCTTCCTCCCGCTGCCCGCCGTCCACGTCCAATGTCAGGGCCAGCGCTTTTGCCCACGTCACAACAGCCGCCTCAGCGCTCTTCGTGCGGATATCATATCCCAGTTCAATGGACCTGGCAAATCGGTGCAGCGTCATTTTATCTATCTGCACAAGACCTCTCATCTCACCCACAATACCGTCGTCATATACAAGCATCAGCAGATTTCTCTTCCGCCTGTCCTGTGGGAAAAAATCGAGAAGGAGGGCCTGCAGCCGCTTTCTGTCCAAAAGTGCGTCGGGATAGTCGCGTACCATGTCTGCCAAAATCTTATCGTCTTCCATACCCGTTATCATGCCCCTCCAAGAAATTCTCCCGTCTTCTGCCCGAAATCTATCTTCGCGCCCCTCGCAATCGCCGCTGAGCGCCCCCGCGGCACGGGAACCTGCACACCGTCCGCCTTGATATAAGTCCAGTTATCTTCGGACAGATTTTTAATCCCCCACAGCTTCGGGTTTGCCGGATTTTGTACTACCTCTCCGACTATCGTTTCCATATCATAATTTCCCTCAATATGGTGCCTGTATAATTTCGTGTCTGACATAAGCAGTACGGTACTTTTGCCAATCACAATTTTCGGCGGAACCGTCACCGCCTTCTGACATCCCCAGCACATATGCGCGACGCCGTTTTCTTCCTTCTGCGCATCGTAAAAGACCTCGCATCCACAATTTTGACAGAGCATAATGCCGGACATGAGATTTGCAAAAGTCTCCATCCATTTTCCCTCTGTAATCCGGCGGTTCGGCTGTCTAAGCCCCACGGTGAAGGATGTGGTAAACAGATCCTTAAGCTGCTTGGGATACAGGTCCCAGAAAATAATGGCGTTGTCCTGATAGCCGGCAAGCGGCCTGTTTTCATTGTTGTCCGGGTCAAAAATAAACAGCGGGTCGGTCCCGTAAAGCATATTCATTGCATGAATATCCATACATTTGATCTTTGCCTCTCTCCTGCCCTCCAGAGGGTGGTTTAACATAAACATATAAAAGAGAAGCACCGCCAGAGAAAAGAGATCCGTATTTCTTGACGGTTTCTCCTTCCCCGCCACAATCTCAGGCGCCATAAAGCGGGGCGTGCCGTACACCCCGGTTTTCGCCCCGTTATAGGAAACATTATCGTTATCACAGATCAGGACATCGCCTGTATCGGGATCAAAAAAGACATTGCCAAAAGAAATATCACGATAGCTGTAACCCTTTCCGTGCAGCTCGTTATATCCTCTCGTCAGATGATAAGCGGCCCTGCACAGACAGTAAAAGGAAGGCTCCGCCTTTCTCTTCATCATATCCACAATGCTTCTGTAATTCTTTGGACGAAGCGGCATAATGTAGCCGAAAGATTCCCCGAAGGCACGGAAAATCATATCCTGCGGCCACAGGAAAGAGTCGTCCGGCGCGCCGCCCTGAATCAGATTATCCAGAATCTCCTTCTGGTTTTTGGTCGCGGTGTTCTTATAGTACCACTTCAAAGCGTACATCCTGTTTTCGGATTCCACCGAATACACTTCTCCCTGCCCTCCGGCTCCGAGCAGCTGTTTTACCGTATATCTGTTGCCGCTCTCGGCAGTGAGAACCGTCCCGCCCTTCAACTGTCCATCCATGGTTGCTTTCTCCCTGTTTTTCTATACTATAACCTTCTTCGGACACTTCTCCTTGCACGTCCCACACCCGGTACATTTTTCCTGATCAATAATGGCATGGAAGTCCTCAATCACAATCGCGTCCGCAGGGCAGTTCCTCTTACAGAGCTGGCAGGCGATACAGCCCACGTCGCATGCCTTCATAGTTACCGGCCCCTTCTCCTTTGAACTGCATGCCACCACATGCTTTGCGTCGTAGGGAATCAGCTCGATCAGGTGCTTCGGACATGCCGCCACGCACTTACCGCATGCCTTACACGCCTCCTTATCCACCACGGCAACGCCGTTAACCACATGAATCGCATCAAAAGGACATGCCTTCACACAGCTTCCGAAACCAAGGCATCCGTCGTTGCAGGATTTGGGTCCGCCGTTTGGCACAAACGCAACCATGGCGCAGTCCTCGATGCCCGTATAGTCATAGTCCACACGGGTTCGCTCTTTATCGCCCCGGCATTTCACAAAAGCTACCATGCGTACGCTCTCGCCTGCCTCCACGCCCATGATCTGCGCCACCTGCGCGCCTACTTTCTCACCGCCCACGGGGCAGGCGTTTGTGGGCGCCTCTCCCTTCACAATCGCAGCCGCCAGCCCGGAACAGCCCGCGTAGCCGCAGCCGCCGCAGTTATTTCCTGGAAGAACGCCCAGAATAGCTTCCTCCCGCTCATCCACATCTACTTTAAACTTGATACCGGCCACGCCGAGGAACAGGCCCACAAACAGGCCTACCGCTCCCACGATCCCCGTAGCCATCAAAATTCCCGCTATGTCCATATTTACCTCCGCACCGAAGCAATTTTTGCGTAGGCCGCGAGCCAAATCTCAAATTTGGCTCTGCGATCCCGAGTTTGTGGCTCCGACACAAACTCGCGATTGAAAATCAGCACATCAGTGTGATTTTTCAATCAACCTCCATATCCATTATTACAATAACCCCGAAAATCCACAGAACGCAATCGCCATCAATCCCGCCGTCACCAGTACAATCGGCATCCCCTGAAAGGATTCCGGTATATCATTGTACTTAAGCTTCTCCCGGATTCCCGCCAGAATAATAATGGAAATGGTGAAGCCGGCCGCCGTCGCAAAGCCATTGACTATCCCGGTCAGTATTCCGTAATTCTTCTGTACATTGGTCAGCGCCACGCCAAGCACCGCACAGTTGGTGGTGATCAGGGGCAAATACACACCCAGCGACTGGTACAGTCCCGGAATGAACTTTTTCAAAAACATTTCCACAAACTGCACAAGCGCCGCGATGACCAGAATAAACACAATGGTCTGTAAATATTCGATATGAAAAGGCTGCAGGATGAACTGGTAGATCGCTCCCGCCACCGCCGATGCAAGCGTGATGACAAAGATAACCGCCACGCCCATACCTGTCGCCGTCTCCGTCTTCTTGGACACGCCAAGGAAGGGGCACAGCCCCAGGAACTGGCTTAACACCACATTATTGACAAGGGAGGACGCAATCAAAATCACCAACAATTCTTTAATCATTCTTCTTCTCCTCCTCTCCCTTCGTTTCGTCGATCAGACGTTTTGCACAGCCCGTGTCCGCACAGTTGAGACAGTCGTTTCCGCAGCCGGACTGGATCTTTGACATATCCTTTCCTTTGCGCTCCCCGGCAATCTTCACCTTATTCTGGATCGCCGTCAAAAGCGCCAGCACGAAGAACGCGCCCGGTGCCATGATAAAGATGCTCACCGGCACGAAACTTTCCGGCATCACATGCATGCCGAAGATCTCACCCGCGCCCAGAAGCTCCCTCACCGCACCGATACAGGTCAGCGCCACGGAAAAGCCGAGTCCCATGCCGATACCGTCAAACAGCGACGGAATCACGGGATTTTTGTAAGCATATGCCTCCGCGCGTCCGAGGATAATACAGTTTACCACGATCAGCGGAATGTAAATGCCAAGCGCGTCATAGAGGAAGGGGATAAAGCCCTGCAAAAGCAGTTCCACCATCGTCACGAACGAAGCGATAATCACGATAAAAGCCGGGATTCTCACCTTATCCGGGATGATATTCCGAAGCAGGGAAATAAACACATTACTCAGTGCCAGCACCACCATAGTGGTCAGACCCATACCAAGCCCGTTGATCGCCGAGGTTGTCACCGCCAGCGTGGGACACATGCCCAGCATCAGGACAAAGGTCGGGTTCTCCTTTACAATACCGTTTATGAGACGTTCCTTTGCACTATTCATTTGCACTACCTCCTCCCAACACCGTCTGGAAATAGTATAATCCTGCATTGACTCCATTGGTCACCGCATTCGTCGTGATGGTTGCGCCGGAGATGGCGTCAATCTCGTTGTCAGCCGACGCACCGTTTTTCGTATAGGCAAATTTTTCCACATTCTTATCTGCAAACTGCGGCTTCAGAACCGCTTCCGCCTGCATACCAAGACCTGCCGTCTCGGCAATGGAAAGGATTGATATGCCGTTTACTGTCCCGTCCAGACGGACGCCGATGGAAAACCTGATATCGCCGCCGTAACCCTCTTTCGTCGTCACCGTGATCACATAGCCGAGCAGTTCACCAGAACCGTCCTTCGCCTCCATCACCTCATCGACGCTCTCCTGCGCATACCCTTCTTCGTTCCAGCCTGCAGCCGCTTCTACGTCTACCATGTCAAAGGACGCCGCATCCGCAAACACTTCCTGACACGCCTCCTGCTTTGCCTTCGCTTCCTGCTCGGCAATCGGGGCTTTTGTCACCTGATAAACCAATCCCAGAAGGAGACCCGCAATCAGCGTGATTGCCAGCAGAATCCCCGTATTTTTCATCATCTCTTTCATGCCTTCTCTCCTCCTTTACCAAATGCTTTCGGAAGAGTGACCTTCTCAATCAGCGGCACTAACAGATTGCCTATGATAATCGCATAAGACACTCCCTCCGCGGAGGGACCGAAGATACGGAAAATCCCCGTCAGGACGCCCAGCAAAAATCCGAACACATACTGTCCCTTTTTGGTAATCGGTCTCGTTACATAGTCCGTCGCCATAAAGAACGCGCCGAGCATCAGGCCGCCGCCTGAAAGATGGGCGGATATGTATGGCCAGTTAAAGCCCCTGCCGCCAAACAGCGTCACAAAGACTGCCAGCGTCACAATATAAGTACCCGGAATCCGCAGATCAATAATCCCGAACAAAATCAGAATGCAGGCGCCAATCACAATGGCAATCATGGACGTCTCACCGATGGTTCCCGCCGTGCGCCCGATCACCATATTGAGAATATTGACGGACTCCCCGCTCTTCAAAGCGGCGAGGGGCGTCGCCCCGGTGTAAGCGTCACAGTCAAAATTCGTCATGATGGAAGTAAAGGAAATCAGCAGGAAACACCGCGCGCCAAGCGCCGGGTTCATAAAGTTCTGTCCAAGACCTCCAAACAGCATCTTCACTACCAGAATGGCAAACACGCCGCCCACCACGCCGATCCACCATGGCGCAGACACCGGCAGGTTTAACGCCAGAAGCAGTCCCGTCACCACCGCGGAGTAATCTCCGATTGTCACTTTTTTCTTACAGATTTTTTCAAACAAAAATTCCGTCGCCACCGTGGATGCCACCGTCACGAGAATCAGCAGCAGAGCCTTCGGTCCGAAGTTATAAATGCCAAATCCAGCCGCCGGAAGAAGGGCGATCACCACGGTCAGCATGATACTGCTTGTGGTGGACTTCGATCTGACATGAGGGTTGGATGACACTTTCATTAAATCACTCATCTCTTCAGTCTATGCTCCTTTTATTTCTACTATTTTTTCTTCTTGGCAAGCTGCATCTTGCGCATGGACTTGATCGTCTGCGTCAGAGGCCTCTTCGCCGGACATACAAAACTGCAGCAGCCGCACTCGCAGCATTCCATGCCGTTGTGGGAAAGAAATTCCTCTTCTTCATAATGTTCCGCATAATCTGCCAGTAGTCTCGGAACCACCCTGCCCGGGCAGACTTCCACACAGCGGCCGCAGTTGATGCATGCGGAAGGCTCCATGCGGGACACCTCATCTTCCGTAAGACACAGAAGCGCCGAAGCCGTCTTGGTTGTCGGCACATCCAGCCCGAAAAGGGCAAAGCCCATCATCGGACCGCCTGATACAATCTTAACCGGGTCCTGCTTAAAGCCGCCCGCCTCTTCCACCAGTTCATGGTAATTCGTGCCGATCCGCACGATAAAGTTCTGCGGGTTCGAAATCGCATCCCCGGTCACCGTAACGATGCGGTTCATCAAAGGTTTCCCCTCAATCACCGCGTGGTAGATCGCCACCACCGTGTCCACGTTGTTCACCACGCAGCCCGCGTCTGCGGGAAGCATGGAAGAATTGATGGCTCTTCCCGTGGTCGCGTATATGATCTGCCGCTCCGCGCCCTGCGGGTATTTCGTCTTTAGCGCTTTGACACTGATACGCGGCTCGTCCTTGGTCAGATTTTTCAAAAGTTCGATACAATCCGGCTTGTTATCTTCCACAGCCAGAATCCCTCTGGCATTCTCAAACAGCTTCAGGGAAACCTTCAGGCCGCCGACCAGCTTCTCCGGCTCTTCTAACATCCTGCGGTAATCGGAAGTCAGATAAGGTTCGCACTCTGCACAGTTTGCTATCACATAGTCTATTTTTTCCGGTTCTTTGGGAGAAAGCTTGATAAAAGTGGGGAAGCCCGCTCCGCCCATGCCGACGATACCCGCCTCCTTCACACACTCGATGATCTCTTCCCTTGTCATCTCCTCAAGAGGCTTCCGCTCCGGGTACTCCACTTCCTCATAAAGCCCGTCATTCTCAATAATGATACTCATCACGCTGTCGCCCGTAACCACGCGCCTTGGCTCAATCGCCTTCACCGTGCCCGACACCGTCGCGTAAATAGGTGCGGAAACAAAGCCTCCTGCCTCCGCAATCTTCTGCCCTGTCAAAACATGATCGCCCTTCTCCACGATCGGTTTCGCAGGCGCGCCGATATGCTGGGACAACGGATATACCAGATCTCCCTTGGGCAGCACCGCCTTAATAGGCTTATCCTTCGACAAATCCTTTCCGTCATAAGGGTGTATGCCGCCGTTAAATGTTAATTTAGCCATACCTGTAACCCTGCTCCTTTCACATTCGGCCCACACCTTGATTCTGATGGAACCGCTATTATAAATATACTATTTTTCGACGAAAAAAACTACTGCTATTTCAAAAAATATGCTAAACTATCCTCAGATATATGTTAAACTTTTACGCGGAGGAATTTTATGCAAATAGAAAATCATACCCTAAAATCTTTCACCATGGACTATCCCCTGGAGCGCACCGCGCCTCTGGATAAATTTCTGTTTATTGATATCGAAACCACAGGGTTCACCGCAAAAAGCTCCTCCCTATACCTGATCGGAACAGCTTTCCATACAGACGGAAACTGGCAGATCCGGCAGTGGTTCTGTGAAAATCCCGCAGAAGAATCCGCTGTGTTAACCTCTTTTTTCGATTTTGCCGCTTCCTTCACACATTTGGTACATTTTAACGGCAATAATTTTGACCTGCCCTACCTTATCCAGAAATGCGAGCAGCATAAACTGCCGCACAGTTTCGACAGTTTTGAGGGGATCGACCTGTATAAGCGCATTTCTCCCTACAAGGCTTTCCTGCATGTGCCCAACTGTAAGCAGAAAACGCTGGAAGCGCTCCTTGGCATTCAAAGGGAGGACCGTTTTCACGGCGGCGAGCTGATCGAAGTCTACCGAAACTATGTGGAGACCCCTTCCCCGGATGTCCGCTCCCTGCTGCTTTTGCATAACAGCGACGATATCCGCGGAATGCTGCAGCTTCTTCCCCTTTTGGCATTCTATGATCTGTTTAACGGAAATATCCGCGCGAAAAAAGTACAGGCAAACAGCTTTATTGACTATCACGGTCAAGAAAAGCAGGAGCTTCTTATGAAACTGGCGCTGCCTGCTCCTCTCCCCTTTTCCCTGTCCAATCTGGCAAACGGCTGTTATTTCAGCGGCGAAAAGAGCGAGGGCATCCTAAAAGTGCCGCTCTACGAAGAAGAAATGAAATACTTCTACGCCGGGTATAAAGACTACTATTATCTGCCGGCGGAAGATATCGCCCTCCACAAATCGGTATCCTCCTTCGTGGATCAGGCCCACCGCACGCAGGCGACAGCCGCCACCTGTTACACGCGCAAATATGGTCTCTTCCTTCCCCAGTGGGATATTCTGGTAGAGCCCTTCTTTAAACGGGACTATAAGAGCCATGACCTTTTCTTTGAACTCACCGACGAGCGCAAAACAGACCGGGAACTCTTCTCCCGCTATGCGCAGTATCTGCTCGGAAAAATGGCGAAGACATACTGAATCTCAGACTTGCTAATATAAACTTGGACATAACAAGGGGCAGCGACAAATCGCTGCCCCTTTATTTTATAAACATAATACGGAGAATGCCGCCTTTTGGCATTCTCTGGTGTGAGACATAGAACTTCTCCGCGAGCAGCCATTGCTGCGAGTGGTTAGAAGTTCTTCTCACACGGTTACATCGGCCTCTGGTAAAAGAAGGAATTTTTCCGTTCAAACCCTACATCCTTATGGTTTATGATCTGCTCCGTGCTTCCTATAAACAGATAGCCGCCGGGCCGCAGACTCTTCTGGAACTTGCGGAACACCTCATCCTTCGCTTCTTCCGTAAAGTAAATCAGCACATTGCGGCACACAATCAAGTGGAAGTCCGTCGGATAAGTATCCTTCAGCAGATTGTGCTCCTTAAATTCCACTCTCGACTTCACTTCCTCGGAAATCTGATAAGAAGGGCCAACCTTCGTAAAGAACTTCTTTTTCAGATCCGCCGGTACGCCAGCCACGCTCTTCTCCGCGTACAGGCCCATCTTTGCTTTCTCTATCACCTGCTTATCGAGATCCGTCGCATAAATCTTAATCTGATTGAGCGAAACATGTCTGGAAAGAGCCATAACCAGTGAGTATGGCTCGTCACCCGTCGAGCATGCTGCACTCCATATCTTTAAGTTCTTACCGTAGCGCTGAATCAGCTCCGGGAAAATATCTTTGTCCAAAAGCTGCCACTGATCCACATTTCTGTAAAACTCAGACACGTTGATCGTCAGATAATTGACAAACTCGTCAAATCTGGCCTTATCGTTCTTGAGTACCGAAACATAGTTATCATAACCGACAACCTTATTCTTGGAAATCAGCGTATCAATCCGGCGCTTCATCTGCTTTTCCTTGTAAGCATTCAGGTCAATCTTGGTAAGGTCATAAACCGCTTTCTTAAAGTATTCATAGTCATATGCCATGGATTCCCACCGCCTTTATTTATTATGAAAAATGTTTATGCCTGTTATGTCTTACTCTGCCGCGTCCTCGCTCTCCTCTGCGATCACCGCGTCAATATCTACAGATACGACGTCCTCATCTTCCGCTTTCTCAGCTTTAGGCTCCGGCGCAAACATCGCCTTAATGCTCAGGCTGATCTTCTTGTCCGCCTCGTTAAAGTCAACGACTTTCGCAGTCACTTCCTCGCCGCTCTTAAGTACATCGGAAGGCTTGTCAATGTGCTCCTTGGATATCTGGGACACATGAAGCAGCGCATCAATACCCGGCTCCAGTTCGATAAATGCGCCAAAATCAGTCATGCGCGCCACTTTGCCGGTAACCTCTGTTCCCACCGCATACTTGCTTGCCGCGTCCTTCCAGGGATTCTGGTCTTCGAACTTAAGGCTTAAGGCAATCTTCGTGCCGGAGATATCCTTAATCAGTACCTTCACCACATCGCCAACCTTAAATACCTTCTTCGGGTTCTCCACTCTGCCCCAGGACATTTCAGAAATGTGAAGCAGACCGTCGCAGCCGCCCAGATCAATGAATGCGCCGAAATCTGTCACATTCTTAACCGTGCCTTCCACGGTATCGCCGATCTTAATCGTCTCGAAGAGCTTCTTCTGCATCTCCGCCTTCTCCTCAAGGATCAGCTGCTTCCTGTCGCCGATATATCTTCTTCTCTTAGGATTATATTCGCTGATCACAAACTTAATTTCCTGACCCGCGTATTTGTTCAGATCCTTCTCATAAGTATCAGATACGAGACTTGCCGGAATAAAGATTCTTACTTCCTCCACAACAACACTCAAGCCACCGTCCAGTACCTGCGCAACCTTGGCCGTGAGCACTTCTCTGTTCTCGTAAGCTTCCTCAATGCGTTTGTTACCCCTGTCAGCCGCAAGGCGCTTGTAAGTAAGGAGAACCTGTCCCTCACCATCGTTTACCTTAAGCACCTTCACCTCCATGGTGTCCCCGGGCTTCGCAATGGTTGTCAAATCTACATTCGGTTCGTTTGTATATTCATTTCTCGTCAAAACGCCATCTGACTTATATCCGATGTTGAGAATGATCTCTTCCGGCTTTACATCAATAACGGTACCTTCAACAACCTCTCCTGTGTGTATTGTCTTTAATGACTCCTCTAACATTTGTTCAAAAGTTAATTCTGACATAATTTTGAACCTCCTCGATAATATTGTTTGGGGTCGACGCCCCTGCTGTAATACCCACCAGTCGGACAGATTCAGGTAACCTCAAATGCAAGTCGTCGAGTGTCTGTATATAGTAGGTCATATCGCACTCCTGCCTGCAGATCTCATAGAGTTTCCTTGTATTAGAGCTCTGATTCCCACCTATAACAATCATTACATCAACCCGTGCCGCAAGTTCTCTGGCTTCGGCCTGTCGCACTTCCGTAGCGTTACATACAGTATTCACAACACTACCATTGTAACCTCTTTCCTTAAAAATTTCAACCACATCTTGAAATTTCTTGTAGTTAAATGTCGTTTGCGAAACAATACACAGTTCTTCCCCGGGACTGCATACAAGATTTTGCGCCTCTTCCACAGACTCCACAATATAAGTCGCGGACCCTGACCACCCCTTGATGCCCTCCACCTCCGGGTGCCCCGCGTTACCGACAATCACGATACTTTTCCCCTCTGCGCTCTCCTTCTCCACAATATTGTGAATCCGCTTCACAAAGGGACAGGTGGCGTCCACCACACAAAAACCCATATCCTTCAAGCTTTCGCAGACCGCTTTCTCCACACCGTGTGAGCGGATAATCACCGTGCCCCTCTCCTCTTTCGGAACTTTCCCGGCGTCCGCAAGAGAATCAAGCACGCGCACACCGCGCCTCTGCAGGTCACACACCACTTCCTCATTATGTATGATCGGCCCGAAAGTGTAAATCGGCCGCCCTTCTTTTTCCCTGCACGCAATCTGCTCATAGACGGTATCCACCGCCCGCTGAACGCCAAAACAAAACCCCGCGTGCTCCGCTAAAATCACTTCCATAAACATCCTCCTTCATACGGAGAATGCCGTCCTCCGGCATTCTCCAGTGCGAAACTTAGAAGTTCTTTGCGATGCAGCCTCTGCTGCGAGCATTTAGAACTTCTTTTCGCACGTTTCTTGGCGTCCTGTCCTATGACAGGGTGCCTTTAGAGGCGCTTCTCACGCTGTGCACAGAGAAATGATGGCGTCCGCCACCTCCTCCACCGTCATGTGTGAGGAATCTATCAGCACTGCATCCTCCGCCTGCTTCAAGGGGGAAATCTCCCTCGTCATATCCTGCCTGTCACGCTCTATGATGTCCTTCTCAATCGTATCAAGATCGCAGCTTTCTCCCTTCGCCGTAAGCTCCTTATAGCGGCGAAGCGCCCTCTCATGGCTGTCAGCCGTCAGATATACCTTCACCTGGGCGTCCGGCAGCACACAGGTGCCGATATCGCGTCCGTCCATCACCACGTCCGCATCCGCCGCCAGTTTCTGCTGCAGCTGCGTCAACTTTTTACGCACTTTTGGATTTGGGCTGCTGACGGAGGCCATCCTGCCGACCTCCTCCGTGCGGATATATGCGTTTACGTTTTCGCCGTTTAAATACACTACCTGCTCGCCGTTCTCGTAGCCTATGGTAATGTCCGCCCCCTGACATTTCTCGTCGATCTGTTCCTGCGACGCGTTCTCCCTGATCAGATAAAGCGCCATCGCCCGGTACATTGCGCCCGTGTCCACGTAGATATACCCTTTCCTTGCAGCTATCAGCTTCGCTATGGTACTCTTTCCCGCCCCTGCGGGCCCGTCAATCGCAATATTAAATCCCATGTGTTATTGCCCCTTTCCAAAGTGTTATTCAGCCTTGTCCTTCCATCTCCATGCTGCTGGTTCCTGCGAGATATCCCGTAGACCATGCTATCTGTAAATTAAAACCGCCCGTCAGGCCATCCAGATCCAGCACCTCCCCCGCAAAATAGAGTCCCCGTACCAGCTTTGATTCCATGGTGGAAGGGTTGACCTCCTTCACCGACACGCCGCCCTGCGTGATAACCGCCTCCTCAAAGCCCCTTTTTCCGTGTACCTGCAGGGTAAAAGCCTTTGTCAGTTCTGTCAGCCTCCTTCTCTCCTGTCTGGTCACCTCATGTACCTTTTTCTCCGGGTCAATACCCGACCTCTCTACCATAACGGAAATCAGCTTCGCAGGATAAAGCCCGCCCAGCGCGTTTTTAAACTGCCGGTTCCTGTTTTCCTCGAAATCCCTCAGGATTCTCTTATCAAGCTGTTCCTCTGAGAGAGCCGGTTTCAGGTCTATTGTCAGGATCACCTTGTCCGTCCCTTTCCTCTTTCCGAAATAGCTGCTGGCGGAAAGGACAAGCGGTCCGCTCACCCCGTAGTGGGTAAAAAGCATTTCACCGAATCCCTGATACAGCTTTTTCTTTCCGCAGCTCATGGTCAGGGATACGTTCTTCAGGGATAACCCCTGTAATCTTTTGCACCAGTCCTCTATAACCTCCAAGGGCACCAGCGCCGGCACACAATCCGTCACCTTGTGCCCAAGCGCCTGCGCCATGCGGTGTCCGTCCCCGGTAGAGCCCGTGCCCTGATAAGACAGACCGCCCGTTGCCACGATCACCGTCCCTGTGGAAATCACACTTCCATCCGCAAGCCGCACACCCGTTATTTTTTCACCGTCCGTCTCTATCGCACGCACCTCGCTGTGCAGGCGCACCTGCACTCCCCTTTTCTTCAGGCATCGCTCGAAAGCTGCTGTCACATCCGACGCATGTTCTGAAACGGGAAATACCCGTTCTCCCCGTTCCTCTTTTAAGGAACATCCGTTATCTTCCAGGAACTTTTCCAAACGATTGTTATCAAACGTATGGAAAGCGCTGAAAAGGAACTTTGGATTGCTCACAATATTTTCAAAAAACTTGTCCCGCCCACAGGCATTGGTCACATTACAGCGCCCTTTTCCTGTGATATAAAGCTTTTTCCCAAGTTTCTCATTTTTCTCTAATAAAATAACAGGGCGTCCGCTCTCCGCCGCCGCGGCCGCCGCCATCATTCCCGCAGCGCCGCCGCCGATCACGACCGCCTGATTCCCGTCCATACGCATATGCTTTCCCTCTGTGCCTTCACTGTGCAGAGAATGCCGCTTTTCAGGCATTCTCTTGAGTGAAACATAGAACTTCCAAGTCAGCTTTGCTGACTTTGCGATGCAGCCTATGCTGCTGAGCCTTAGAAGTACTTTTCACGTTTCTATTCTGACCTTTTCCTGAGCGGATAGTTTAGCATCGGCTCCTCATCTATAAAATTAATTTCATCATTCAGATAAACCTGATAATTGTTCCAAGCCTCTTCCAGATTCTTCAGATTCTCCTTTACCTCCTCCGGCTGCTTTAGGCACATCGCGACCACAAGCGCGTTAATCATGCTTAAGGGCGCTACCAGGGAGTCCACAATGGAAACCATATCGCTTCTGGCAAAAAGATTACAGGATGAATAGAGGTTCATCGGTGAATGCACCGAATCCGTCACCGCAATTACCTTGGCATTCCTGTCGTTTGCAAACTCCATCGCCTTTAAGGTTCTCATGGAATATCTGGGAAAGCTGATCCCCACAAACGCGTCCCTCTCGTCAATGCGGATCATCTGCTCAAAAGTTTCCGAGACACTCGTCGTTCTAAGGAGCACCACATTGCCCCGGACCATATTCAGATAAAACTGCAAGAAGTCCGCCAACGGCTCACAGCTCCTGACGCCCATGATATAAACCGTTTTTGCCGCCAGAATGATGTCCACCGCCGTCTCAAAGGCCGCCGGGTCAAGATTGTGGATGGTGTCCTGTATCTTCTCGATGTCAGCCTGTAAAACAGAATTTAGGATCTCCGACTGGCTGCTCTTACCATACTTTGCTCCTATTTTCTGTACGGAGTTGATCTTATTCTGCACCCAGTATTCCAGATCCCTCTGAAATTCCGGATACCCATTGTAGCCGATAAACATGGCATAGCGCACCACGGTTGACTCGCTGACCCCCACAGTATCACCCAGCTTCGCCGCCGTCATAAACACCGCCTGATCGTAATGATCGTAGATAAAAGCGGATATTGCCTTCTGCCCTTTGCTCATCCTGCCGTAATATTCATTTATTCTCGTTATAATGTCATACCGGTTTTCTATCGCCATCGTATAACCTTTCTATGTTCAGCAGAAAATACCGCTTTTAGACATCCTGAAATGCACCGTAGCATTCCTCCAAAAGTTTGATGGTGTCCTCCTCCTGCAGATCATAATCTCCTGTCAGGGTCATACAGGCCGCGCCGTGGATAAAAATCCACATCTTCATAAACATCCCGCTGGGATCTTTACATCCGAAAATTTTAGCGCTGTTAATTTCGCGGACCACCGCGCCGTTTTTACCATTCAGCATATCATAGAGACTTTTCCCGTGGCGGTTCTCCGACAAAAATAACAGACGGAATAAATTCTGCTCCTCCTGGGAAAAACGGATATAAGCAAGTCCCAGATTGACAAAGGGCGTATTGTTCTGCTTTGGAAATTGTTCGTAATAACTGCTGAAAAATTCCATCGCCTTCATAAACAGGTCATCCCCAAGCTCCTCCATGTTCTTGTAAACACGGAAAATCGGCTGCGTAGAACATCCCGCCTTCGCCGCGAGGGTCCGCGCGCTCACCTGACCAAAGCCTTCCGCCCGCGCCATCTCAAACGCCGCGCTCAGTATGTCATTTTTTGTAATCGTCTCTTTTCTTGCCATAAGAATGTACCTCTCCTGCTCTCCTGTAGCTTTTTACAGCTTCTTTTGGTAACGTATGTTATTATAATATATTATGTAACCTTCGTCAACCCCTTTTTACAGAAAATGTCAAAACTTTATAAAATATATTATATTCTATGTAAACAAAACGGAGCGCCTCTTGAATTTGGGGTCGCTTTACCTTGTTTAAGCACTAAGCAGAGCCCATCTCGAATTTGCTTCGCAAATCCTCGATGTTCGGCTCTTTGGGGTCGCTTTACCTTGTTTAAGCACTAAGCAGAGCCATCTCGAATTTGCTTCGCAAATCCTCGATGTTCGGCTCACGCCGAATAAGGCCATAAAAAAACAGCTCCTCGAAAGTAAACTTTCGGGAGCCGTATTTTTATAGCCTTGCTCTGCTTTGTGCTTAAACAGGGTATGCCCCGTTCTTGGTATCAGCCTGGGTCATATCGACTTTCTCCTGCTGTGCCTGACGGTACTTGAAGAAGTCGATTGCCACCTGCGGGAACAGTGCGTAGGACAGTACGTCCTCATCCTGCTGTTTCCATTCTTTCATCTCTGCTTCCAGACCTGCAAGCTCCGGCTCAACGTGGCCGGTCGCCTCAGCGGAACGGGCAGTAGAGCGCGGCTCGCCGGGAATAACCTTGTCGATTACTTCCTGGCTCATAGGCTTAACCGTCTGTCCGTAATTGCCGCGGAGCAGATCCTTGAACTCTCCTGTAGCCATCTTATATCTCTCGCCCATCAGCACGTTGAACACCGCCTGCGTGCCGACAATCTGTGAGGAAGGTGTAACCAGGGGCGGCTCACCGCAGTCTTTACGGACTCTGGGGATCTCTTCGAGCACGTCCTGATACTTATCCTCCGCCTTCTGCTCCTTCAGCTGGCTTACCATGTTGGACAGCATACCGCCGGGAACCTGGTAGCGCAGCGTATTGATGTTAACGCCGAGTACCTTCGTGCTCATCAGGCCGGACTCAATGCACTCTTCACGGTAAGGACGGAAGTAATCAGCGATCTGTGCCAGAATTTCCTGATCGTATCCTGTATCGTACTCTGTGCCCTTAAAGGTCTCCACCATAACCTCTGTCGCAGGCTGGGAAGTGCCAAGCGCAAAAGGAGAAATCGCGCAGTCGATAACATCCACGCCCGCCTCTACTGCTTTCAGATATGTCATGGAAGCCACACCGGACGTATAGTGCGTGTGCAGCTGGATCGGAAGCTTTGTGCTCTCCTTAAGTGTCTTTACGAGTTCTGCTGCACGGTAGGGAACGAGCAGACCCGCCATATCCTTGATACAGATGGAATCTGCGCCCATCTCCTCAATCTTCTTCGCCATATCCGCCCAATACTCTAATGTATAGGCATCTCCAAGGGTATAGGAAAGCGCGATCTGCGACTCTCCTCTGCCTTCCTGCTTCTTGATCTTGTTGGTTGCGTCTACTGCCGCCTGAAGGTTACGGATATCGTTCAGACAGTCAAAAATTCTGATGACATCAATACCGTTCGCAATGGATTTCTCGACGAAAGCGTACACTACATCATCCGCGTAAGGTCTGTATCCTAAAATATTCTGGCCTCTGAATAACATCTGAAGCTTTGTATTCTTAAAGCCGTCCCTTAACTTTCTCAGTCTCTCCCATGGATCTTCCTTTAAGAAACGAAGAGAAGCGTCAAAAGTTGCACCGCCCCAGCATTCTACTGCGTGGTAGCCGACTTTATCCATTTTATCTACGATTGGAAGCATTTTCTCGGTAGGCATTCTGGTCGCAATCAGAGACTGATGTGCGTCACGAAGAACGGTTTCCATGATGCCAACCGGCTTTTTAATCTGTTCTGCCATTATTTTTCATTCCTTTCTTTGTTATGATACTTCTAGGATTGCGAAACTCTTCTCAATCCTAGAATAATTGTGCGAATAGTATAATCGTAAGCAGACCCTTGGAAGTGCATCAGTTTCGCAATTGCCTATTAAAAGACTCCGAACACTGCCATAAAGGTACCTGCCGCTACAGCCGTACCGATAACGCCCGCCACATTGGGGCCCATTGCATGCATCAGCAGGAAGTTTGTGGGATCAGCCTCCGCACCAACCTTCTGTGAAACCCTGGCTGCCATAGGCACCGCGGAAACGCCTGCGGAGCCGATCAGCGGATTCACCTTACCCTTGGTAGCCACGCACATCAGCTTACCGAAGAGCACGCCTGCCGCCGTACCGAACATAAACGCAATCAATCCCAAAGCCACAATTTTAAGCGTATCCCAGTTCAAAAACGCTGCCGCACTGGTGGTCGCACCTACGGAAGTGCCAAGGATGATGACCACGATATACATAAGGGCATTGGAAGCCGTTTCTGTGAGCTGTCTTACCACACCACTCTCTCTGAACAGGTTACCTAACATCAGCATACCGACAAGGGGCGCCGTGGTGGGAAGGATCAGGGATACCACAATCGTAACCACGATGGGGAACAGGATCTTCTCCAGCTTGCTGACAGGACGAAGCTGTCCCATCTTGATCTTTCTCTCTTTCTCCGTGGTGAAAAGTTTCATAATAGGCGGCTGGATAATCGGCACCAGCGCCATATAGGAATAAGCTGCCACCGCGATAGGGCCAAGCAGTGTGGTCTGTCCAAGCTTTCCCGCAAGGAAGATGGAAGTCGGGCCATCCGCTCCGCCGATGATGGAGATGGCTGCAGCCGCCTTATCGTTAAAGCCCATCGCTATCGCACCGAAATATGCTGCGAAAATACCAAACTGTGCCGCTGCACCCAGAAGGAAACTCTTCGGATTGGCAATGAGGGGACCAAAGTCCGTCATAGCGCCCACACCCATAAAGATCAGGGAAGGCAGAATCGCCCACTCATCCAGTTTGTAGAAATAATACAACAGACCGCCGCCTGCGCCGCCCTCACCGTAAGGCGCCATAATATCCGGATAGATATTCACGAGCAGCATACCAAAGGCAATCGGTACGAGCAGAAGCGGCTCAAAGTCAAACTTGATAGCCAAAAGCAGAAAAAACAGCGCTACCGCGATCATAAGATAATTGCCCGGCTCCAGATTGAAGAACGCAGTCTGATGTATCAGATTGTCAAGCGTCTCAACTATATACATTTTTTTAACCTCCTGTAGTTTTAGTTTCAGCAGCCTGTCCGTCTGGGCAGACGCTGACAATTAATTTAATGTTGCAAGGAGCGCGCCAGCTTCTACCGCGTCGCCTACTGCCACATTAATACTTGCTACAGTACCGTCCTGAGGAGCAACTACAGGGATCTCCATCTTCATAGCCTCTACGATCACGACCGCATCGCCCTTCTTCACTGCCTGGCCCACGTTCGCTTCGATCTTGAACACCTTGCCTGCCGCGCCGGCCTCGATCTTCACGCTGCCTGCCGCACCGCCTGCTGCGGGTGCTGCTGCCGGAGCCGGAGCTGCCTTGGGAACTGCCCTGGGCGCTGCCGGAGCCGCCGCTACGGGTGCGCCGCTTGTCGCTCCCTCTTCCACCACTACATCATATACGCTGCCATTTACGGTAATTGTATAATTCTTCATTTTCATATCCTCCTATACTCTTAGGCATTCTGCCATTTGCTCTTATTAGATTTTCTGATGGATCTCACCACGAAACCATCCGTGGACGCAGCGCCTTCATAAGCTGCGATTGCCGCCGCTATAACCGCCACAAGCTCCGTATCATCGGAGAGTTCTTCCTTGGCCACGGTCTGCTCCACCACAGGAGCTGCCGCTGCAGGCGCCGGCGCTTCCTGCTTTTTCTGCCGCTTCTCAAATTTAGAGATAAACGTAAAGCAGGATATAATCAGGCTGATCAGGATCAGGACCACAAACACGGTCCCCATACCGATTACGGTATTCATCCCGGCCTTCGCCATAATCTCTCCCGTAGAATAATGAACGTTAGTGGTGATCCCGATGTAGGTCGCAAGAGCGTCGTCAAGAACGATCTCCACATTCGCATTATGTGAGGAACCGAGCACTTCCACCTCAATGATAACTTCCTCGTCCCCAAAAGACACGGAACCGGTGCTTACACCCTCGTATGTGCCTATATCCTTCAGCGCGCTCTGCCAGCCGAGAAAACCGTTGTAGAGAGCGGGCTGATCCACATACTGCTCGATAGCTCCCTGACTCACGATCGTATTCATCTGATCGACAATGGTCGTACCGATCTGTAATGCCTGCTCATCGCTGATGGGACCGCTTGGCGCTTCCTCCTCACCACACGCTGTAAGACAGGCCATACAGGTAATCATCCCTAATATTACCAATAGTTTTTTCATAACGCCTCCTTAAACGGTGCCGTGCTTCTTCTCGGGACGTCCCTCTGTCTTGGAGGAGAGCATCTCGAACGCACCGATCACATACTTTCTGGTATCCGCCGGCTCAACGATCTGATCCACATAGCCTCTCTTTGCCGCGCTGGTCACATTATTCTGCAGAGCCTCATACTCTTTCGCGCAAGTCTCTATCGCTTCCGCGCCCTGGCCGTCACAGATAATCTTCGCTGCCAGCTTTGCATCCATCATACCAATCTGGGCATCCGGCCAGGCGATTGTAATATCCGCGCCGACTGCCTTGGAGTTCATGGCTACATACGCACTTCCGTATGCCTTTCCGATAATCACATTTACCTTGGGAACAGTGGCGTTTGCAAAGGCATATGTAAGCCTGCCTGCCGCTTTCGCCATCCGCTTCTCAGAACAGGTGGTCGCCGCAAATCCCGTCACATTGGTAAGCGTCAGTACCGGGATGTCAAATGCGTCGCAGAAGTTTACAAACTCCGCCGCCTTCTCCGCACCCTTCGGGGAGATCGCCGCGTCAAATTTCTCGACTACCTCGCCGTTCTCATCGCAAACCTCAGTACGGTTAGCCACTGCACCAATGGTAGCGCCGTTTAAGCGGATAAATCCTGCCACCATATCTTTCGCATAATCCTGCTTCACTTCTACAAAAAGGCCGTCGTCCGCGATCTGGGACAGAGCAATCGCCGTATCGCCCACACAGTTGGCGATCTGCGCGCATGCACGATTTAAATCGTCTGAGCAGTCCGTCCATGCAAGGTCGGAATTGTTCGCAGGAAGAATTGAAACAAGCTGTCTGATCTGACCAAGGATCGTCGCCTCATCCGCCGCCATATCCACAAGGCCTGTCTCCTCGGACTGGAACGCCGCGGCAGAAGTGTCACAGCGGGAAATCTCATTTCCAGTAAGTGCATTCGGGGAATTGACAAACAGCTTCGCGTTCTTCTCCTCCATGAACGCGAAATCAGTCATTGCCGGAATCAGGGCAAGTCCACCGCCACAGCTGCCAAACACAGCCGTAATCTGCGGGATCACGCCGGATGCAAGCGCCTGGCTTCTGTAAATCTCGCCAAAACCGTTCAGCGCGTCAGTCGCCTCCTGCAGACGAAGACCCGCGGAATCAATCAGCCCGATCACAGGCGCCCCCATTTTCATTGCCAGTTCGTAGATGTTCACGATCTTCTTCGCATGCATCTCACCAACGGAACCGTTTAATACGGAAGCGTCCTGGCTGTAAACATACACGAGATTACCGTCGATCACGCCGTAACCGGTCACAACACCGTCAGACGGAGTCTCAGTCTGTTTCAGATTGAAATCCGTGGCTCTCGCTGTCACGAGACCGCCGATCTCAACGAAACTGTTTTCATCGAGTAAAGCATTGATTCTTTGACTCGCTTGAGAAGTAGTACTCATTTTTCAGCCCTCCATTTATCATAATTATAAATACTAAAACTTTGCCACTATATGACATAGCACACGACTGTAGTATATCACAGAATCCAATATCCGACTAGAAGAATTTACAAAAAAAATGCAAGTTTTAGAATATACCCGAAAATCCATAAAAAGCTGCGTTTTTCTACCGTAGATTCCGTACAGACGGGATATCTTTTAATCAGCTCGCCGTTCAGATAATAAGATACCGAACCGACCTGCTCCCCCGCGGCGACAGGCGCGTCAAGCACGGGTTCGACCCGGGTCTTTACCTCCACCTGATCATCTTCACACAAAAGATAAGGCAGACTCTTCTCCCCTGCCTGCAGGGCGACGGAAATCTTCGCCTCCTCAAAAGGCGTCCCCTCTTTTCCGGCTATGCCGTTTCGGACCGGAATATCAGAAAAAGCCTGCTCCTCAAAAAGATCCCTGTACTGGTACCGCTCCATACCGTAAGCCGCCAGCTTCTTCATATCGCTCCACTTGTAGCTTTTGTTATTCGGCCAGCCGCAGGCAAGCAGCGCCACCGTAAAGATACGGCCCTTACTCTCCACCGCCCCCACATAGCAGTAACCCGCGTTATTGGTGAATCCCGTCTTTCCCGAGAGCGCTTCCTGCATCATGCCAAGGAACGCGTTATGGTTATTGCACTGAAAATTTCTCGTTCCGTCCACATCCGTAAAATGATAGCTCTGCGTCCTTGTAATTTCCAGAAACCGCTCCTTTTCCGGGGAATCCGTCACACAGTATGCCATGATCCTCGCCAGATCCGCCGCCGTTGTGGAATGGACCTTTCCGGTATCATTCACTTTCGCGTCAAGTCCGTTTGGCGTGATAAAATAGCTGTCAAAACATCCGATATCGCGGGCCTTCTGGTTCATCATGGCCGCAAACCCCTCCACGCTGCCGCCCACCGCTTCAGCGATCACCACCGCCGAATCGTTATGGGATTCCAGCATCAGCGAATACAGCAGGTCTCTCATATAGTACTTTTCTCCCGACTTTACACAAAGCTTGACCTTCGGCATGCTCGCCGCGTAAGAAGAGACTTCCACAACCTCATCCGGGTTGCCGTACTCCAATGCGAGAATGCATGTCATAATCTTCGTGGTGCTTGCCATGGGCAGCTTCGCCTCCGCATTCTTTCCATAAAGAACCCTGCCCGAGTCCGCGTCCATGAGGACGGCTGCCTGGGCATAGAGCTGCATCTGCTCTTTCGCCGTTTCTTTCCCCTGCAGCCCATCCGCCGCTTTGATAAGTGTCCCCGGACAGCAAAACAAGGCAACCGCTAATACCATAGCGACCGCCCTGCCTTTCACCCATTTTTTTAGATGTGATTGATATTTTGAAAAATTCTGCATACATTAACCCGATTGTTTCATCGTTAATTTATATGCACATTCCGCGCCTTCCTATGCATCGTTTCCGCCTGTCGTTTATCCCTGCGGCGTTTCTCCGTCCCAAAAACTAATCCCATCTTCCCGTCTCTTCGGCTATAAGCGTTTTTTCCCCGCACGCCGGACAGGCTGCCTCGCTTATATCCGCAATCAGCGTCACGGCGCCCTGACATACCGGACACGGTCCGACATATTCCGCATGACTCTCCTCAAGCTTCACTACAGGAACGCTCACGATACTGCCGCAGCCGCCGCATATGGAAATACAGTAGCCAAATTCAAATACGGGAAAGTCTTCCGCAGTCTCCTCCATTACCTTTTTTTCGATCTGTGCCGGAAACTCCTGAACCACATTTTCTAACAGCGCATGCGACAGCCCGCAGCCGGTCATGCACTGCCATTCCCTCTTACATGCTGCGCAGGCAACCCTGACTATTTTTCCCATCTCCCCATGCTCCTTTCCTGACCAGAACTGCCAGTGTGCGATTTGACTGAAAGTGAACAGGTCAGCACACTAGCCGAGAAGACTGAGTATCATCTCCGACTGATGGTTTGCCTGTGACAGCACAGACGCTCCCGCCTGCATTAATATCTGGCTGTTGGAATAATCTACCATCTCTTTTGCGATATCAGCATCCCTGATCCGGGATTCCGCCTCCGTCGTATTCTCCACAATATTGTTCAGATTATTGATCAAATGCGCAAGGCGGTTCTGCAGCGCGCCATATTCGCTCCGCACCGTGCTGACCATCCGTATCGACGCTTTGATCGCGTCGATTGCCATGTCGGCGTCGCCGGCTGTCTTCACATTGGTATCCGCCAGCCCCAGCGCATCTGCGCTCATCTGATAGAGCGGCACTTCAATGTGCTGTCCCACCTCGCTTCCAACCGACAGCCCAAGCCATCCGCTGCCGGGCGTTCCGCCGGCAGGCTGATTTGACGGGCCGCCCGGACCGCCTCCGATGCCGCCGCTTGTCCCGTCGAGCACCCCGCTCACTTTAAGCGAGGACGTGATTACGGAGCCCGCCCCTCCCAGAGACTGATAAGATAATCTGCGGACAAATTCCAGCGCGCCGCCGCTGCCGGACGTGATACTGCCCGTAAGCACAGATGATGTCATACCTGTACATTTTTGTATCGCAGCGTCAAGGGAGCTTCCGTTGATCAGTTCACCCATTATCTTATCCATACCCGCTGCAATATTAGCGCCTGTCACTGCACCGCCGCCGTTTGCAAGCCATCCTGCATAGGCACACGCCAGATATCCGTGGCCGTAAGGTCTGCCTGCCGGCGAATATTTCTTTAAATATGCCTGAATGCCCGCATCCTGACTGGTATCGTTTTCGTCCGTCATATTTTTCGCATAGGCTATCAGCTCGTTATTCCAATTCGTGGGAAAACCACCTCCCGAAAGCTGGGCGACTCCCTCAGTGAACCAGTCCGGCAGCTCTTTAGCCATCTTAATCGGCATCACATACTGCATCACGGAATGCATCAGTTCATGCGCGATGGTGGACTGCAGGGCCATTGCCATATTTCCCGTCCCATCCGCATCCGCCAGGCTAAAGTCGCTGGTGTCAAACTGAATTTTCAGATTATACCCTCTGTCCGCCGGACTGCCGGACGGGTTGTATCTGTATCCCGCCTGTGCAAGTTTTTTGCCGCCCCCATCCAATGAGACAACCTGTATCTCAATGTTCAGCGTCTCGCTGCCAATCTCGTTTTTCAGGGATGGGAACCTGTCAAATATCTGCGCCGCCGCCTTCGGTATAAACTCTGTCGCTATTTTTGCCGCCAGCGCCCCGCCTGACGGAGTCGGATTCACAGCCGCACGGCCCGCCGCTGCGGCCGCGTCCGCTGCGTTACTGTACATCCGGCTGACAGTCGCCACCCCGTCCTCCATATGATAAGCAAGATCGTACGCATAAATGCTTGGCTGCCCTGACGCCGGCATCAGCCCGTCATCTGGAAACAGCTCAATTTCATTAAATCTGGTATTTTCCGCGGTCCTGTCAATCTCCGTCTTCAACTGCTGAATCTCTGCGTCAACCATCGCGCGGTCATCGTCCTTCCATGTGCCGTTAGCGGCCTTTACCGCCAGTTCGTTGGCACGCTGCAGCATATCGTGCACTTCATTTAACGCACCCTCCCCGGTCTGCACCATGGAGATCCCGTCCTGTGCGTTAACTGCGGCCTGTGTCAGCCCTCTTATCTGTCTGCGCATTTTTTCGGAAATAGAAAGACCTGCCGCATCATCCGCGGCCCTGTTGATGCGGTATCCTGAAGATAATTTCTCTGATTGCCCGGCATTCTTTTTTGTGTTAATGCCCAGCTGGCGGCTCGCATTTGCCGCAAGCATATTTGTCTGTACAGAGAGCATTTTACCCCCTCCCCGCCGAAATCCGCCTCCATGCCTTCATTCGTTGCAGTCGGTTTTACAGGCCACTTTACATGTTCAGGGAAATTGAGAATTTATAGTTTCTGTTCGATAAATTAATATATGTTATATATCGGCGTATCTATCCGATATCCTTAGTCTTTTTTAACGAAAAATTATATATCCAGCTGCATTTCCACCTCGGTTTCCGCCTGCTGCTTAAACTCCTCTATCTGCACTGCCGAAAGCTCCGGCAGATCCTCAATGGATTTCACCCCGAAACTCCGCAGAAACTGCTCCGTCGTCCCGAACAAAAGCGGTCGTCCGGGCGCGTCCAGCCTGCCCACCTCCGCGATCAGGTCAAATTCCAGCAGACGGTTTACCGCGTGGTCGCAGCTCACGCCCCTCACTTTCTCGATCTCCAGACGGGTAATAGGCTGCTTGTATGCAATGATAGAGAGGGTTTCTAAAAGCGTATCGGTGAGCACGAACTTTTTAGGCGTCTTCGCTATTTTGATCAGATATTCGTAGAGTTCGCTCTTCGTGCACATCTGCACCGCATTGTCCAGAGTCGTCAGCCCAATCCCCCTGTCCGCCTTCTGGTAATCTGCCGCCATCTCCTCCAGGAGCCTGACTGTGGTATCCTTATCATCTTCTATCACCGCCGCCAGCCTGTCGATCTCCACCGAATCTCCCATGGTGAATAAAATCGCCTCCAGAACTGCCTTCGCCTTCTTCTTATCCATGTCTGTTCCCTCTTAAATCCACGTATTCCTCAGCTGACGCTTGTAAGCTGCAGCGGTTCGCTGTCCGCATTTTCCCGCGCCGTAATAATAATATCCGAAAAAGTATCTTCCTGCTCGATGCCGATCCGACCTGTCTTAATCATCTCCAGAATCACAAGAAAAGTCACAATGACTTCCATCTTGCTGGACTGTTTCTCCAACAGTTTTCGGAAGCTGAATTTCTTATGACTGCGCACATATGCCTCCACATAGGTGGTTTTTAAATCCAGGTCGATCTCGTCCTTCTCAATCTTCCCGAAGGTGCTTCTGACGGGGTCAATCTTGTCCACCTGTCGCTTCATCATCTGCTTGAAAATTTCGTGCAGCTTATTAAGCGTCATATCCCCGATCAGTTCCTCATAGTCCACCGGCTGGCGGTACTGCGCCACCTCCGCCGGCAGCGTCGGTTTTTTATAGAGGTTCCTCTCCGCGTCCACCATGCGGTCGCGCAGCTCGTAGGACATGTACTTGCACATCTTATAGGCTAGCAGCTTCTCCACCAGTTCTGCACGGGGATCTTCCTCCTCGCCCTCCTCGTTCACTTCCTTCGGCAGAAGCATCCGGCACTTAATGTCGATCAGAGTGGCCGCCATGACAAGAAACTCACTCATGACGTTCATGTCCTCCGTCTCCATCTGTTTGATGTAATCCAGATACTGCTCGGTAATCTCCACAATGGGAATATCGTAAATATCAACTTTATTTTTGTCAATCAGGTGCAAAAGCAGGTCCAGCGGGCCTTCAAACACCTCAAGCTTCACAGGAATTGCCATAGCCTGTCCTCTCTCTGTCCTAATTCACTTTTTCCGGCAAAAGATCAATCACAATCAGCTCTCCCGGATTAAAAATTCTGATCGGGGGCGTGTGGCTGTTCAGTCCCCTGCTCAGAATCATGGTGCTTTTGTCTTCCTTAAACATACCGCCGTCATACTTGGGAAACAGCGTCATCGCCGGCGAAAGCACGCCGCCCAGGACCGGCAGTCTCATAATGCCCCCGTGCACATGCCCGGAAACCACCAGGTCCGCTCCCCACTTTGCATACATGTCAAAATACACCGGATTGTGGGCAATTAACAGCTGAAACCTTTCCCGGTCAGGCCTTCCCAAAATCGCAGGCAGATAGAATGCCTCCATGGGCCTTCGCCTGAAATGCCGATAATATGTCCTGTCAATCTGCGCGCCGCAGACAGCGATGTTGCACTCCGGCAGATATGCCGTTTCATTGATTAACGGCTCAATGCCCGCCCGTCTCAGCCCGGACATATATTCTTCATACATCCCCGGATAGCCATCGGGATAAAGTCCCAGGCGGCTTTCGTGGTTACCCATGCCGTAATAAATCCTGTACCTGGCGGCAAGCTTCTCCATCAGCGAAAGCGCATGGCCAAAATCCGCGCCCCTTACTGCTGTGAGCATGTCCCCCGCCACTAAAACTCCATCCGGCGAGCTCTCTTCAATCGCTGCGAGAAGCCTGTTGTTTTCCCTTCCGAAAGACTTATTGTGTAAGTCGGCAAGAAGCACGAACCGGCACGGCCTGGTAATTTTGTCGGATCTGATCTCATAGGGCACCGTCACAAAACGATTGCTGTCCCATACCGCCGCAGCCAGACATATACAGATAACCGCGATCACTGCCGCCAAAATACCTTCTATCATATTCCTCCCTGCCCGGTAAACAGGCATAAACATACGCAAGATGTGCCGCATCCCTTATTTGCACAAGATAAGGTGACCGTCCGTCGCATTTGCGAGACAGCCACCCATACAGTGTATCATACCCCCTGTTTCACCGCAATCTGTGAACTTTTGTTCTGTTAACGGCGGCTTTGCCACACAGGGTAAAGCCCTGTACCGGCATTTTTTCTAACGGTTCATCAGATAAAGCCCCCATACTTTCTTATAGTAATCCTTGTACTGCGCTTTCTCCACACCCTTTGCCGCCAGGATGGACACGCTTCCGATTCTTTTCCCGTTCAGTTTGTAGACCGCCTCGCCGATGGCGTCTCCCTCCGCGATGGGCGCAGTCACTGTGCCCGGCAGACTGACCTCCTTCTCAATCTCATTCAGGTTGTTGCCCGCCGTATCCAGATAAGAGTATGGTCCCTCATAGACCAGATTCACCATATCCTCGATACCTCCTTCCACCTTCTGCGCCGGAAGGGGATCTTTATTTTCATCCGTATACATCTGGCTCACGCTGTAGCCGTAGCTTAAAAGCGACATGGCGTCCTGAAATCTTGTCTTTGGGTCCGGCGCCGCCATCACCACTGCGATCAGCTCCATGCCGTCCTTGTTCGCCGTGGCGGACAGACAGTAAAGCGCCTTGGAGGTAGACCCCGTCTTTAAGCCCGTCGTCCACTCGTACTGTTTCAAGAGCTTATTCGTGCTGGAGAGCGTAAACGTGGTTGTTCCCTGCGCCGTCTTATGCTCGATATCCTCCATCCAGATCGTGGTATAGTCAAAGACCTCCGGGTATTTCGTAATCAGCTCCCTCGACATGATCGCCACATCCTTCGCCGAGGAATAATGGCCGTCGGAATCTGACAGGCCGCAGCAATCCTCAAAATGGGTGTTCTGCATCCCCAGACTCTCCGCCTTTTCGTTCATCAGCTTGACAAACTCGCCTTCGCTCCCCGCTATGTACTCCGCCACCGCCACACTGGCGTCATTGCCGCTCGCCACCGCAATACACTTAATCAGGGTCTCAAGCGTCTGTGTCTCCCCCTCCTCCAGAAACACCTGCGATCCGCCCATGGACATCGCGTAAGCGCTTGTGGTTATCTGGTCCTCCAGATGAATCCTGCCGCTCTTTAGATGTTCAAAGATAATCAGCAGCGTCATAATCTTGGTAATACTTGCCGGGCTCCGTCTGGTATCCGCATCCTGCTCACAGATCACCTGCCCCGTAGACGCCTCCATCACGATATAGGACGGCGTATTCACCTCCGGCGCGGCATTGACCGATATGGTCATAGTCATAAATACAGTCTGCGATAAAAGTATTCCCATCAAAAGCCATGCAGCAACCCGCTTTCTTCTTCTCTGCAAACTAAGTCACCCCTACCATTCCTTCTGTACTATACATATTAGAGTGGGACAACGAATATGCGCGCATAAGCAGAGTCAGAAACTGGCAAAGACAAGGTACATGCTTGCATGTAAACCTGTCTTTGTCGGTTTATGACGAGCAACGCGGATGAGAGATGCGAAGCATCTCGAATTTGCTTATGCGCAAAAAGAAAACAGACCTGAAGTCATCCCTCAGATCTGTTTTTACTTTTTAGTTATATTTGCGTTTTCTTGCCGCTTCGGACTTTTTCTTGCGTCTTACGCTGGGCTTCTCGTAATGCTCGCGCTTACGGATCTCCTGCTGGATTCCGGCCTTCGCGCAGCTTCTCTTAAAACGGCGAAGCGCACTGTCCAAAGTCTCGTTCTCTTTTACGATTACGTTTGACATTTCCGCACCTGACCTCCCTTCAGTCCCAGAGTATTTCGACTGATTGGGTTATTTTGCGTGTTCTCACACAACACAAATTATATCACATTTTCCTTATGAGTCAACCGAAAAATGTAAAATTATTCTATTATGTTTTAAATTACCAGTGTTATTTTATGGTCTGATTTTTTTAGTCAGCTGCCGCTGTTCCATCTGGTCTTCCAAAGCTTTCGCACACGCATTGATCGCCCTGCCCATTCCTGCCGGGTTCTTTCCGCCCGCCTGCGCCATATTGGGACGGCCGCCGCCGCCGCCACCTACAAAAACTGCTATTTCCTTAATCAGGTTGCCCGCGTGGGCGCCCTTCGCTATCGCTTCATCGGTCGCCATGGCGATCAGGTTAACCTTGCCCTCCTTCTCGGAAACCAGCACGACTACGCCCTCGCCCAGTTTCTCCTTGAGCTGGTCGCCAAGCTCCCTGAGGCCGTTCATATCCACGCCGGACACCTTGGACGCCAGAAGCTGCACGCCGTTTACGTCCTGCACCTGGTCCATCACATCGCCAAGCGCGTCCTTGGCCGCCTTGCTCTTTAAGGATTCGTTCTCGCTCTGCAGCGCCTTCATCTCCGCCATCAGGTGTTCGCACCGCTCCACCAGATTTGCGGGACTTGTCTTAAGCGCCTTGGCCGCCGCATTCAGCTCTTCTTCCAGTTTCTGATAGTAAGCCGTCACGTTGCCGCCTGTCACCGCCTCGATACGGCGCACGCCTGCCGCCACGCCGGACTCGGACAAAATCTTAAAGGAGCCGATCATACCCGTAGCTTTCACATGTGTACCGCCGCACAGCTCCTTGGAGAAGTCTCCCATCTGAACGACGCGCACCGTCTCCCCGTACTTTTCTCCGAAAAGCGCCATCGCGCCGGACTGTTTGGCCTCCTCTATGGTCATAACCTTCGTCTCAACCGCAAGGTTTTCCGCAATCTTTTCGTTGACGATTCTCTCAACCTTCTTCAGCTCCTCCGCCGTCATCGCCGAGGAGTGTGAAAAGTCGAACCGGGTTCTCTCCCCATCCTGATAGGAACCGGCCTGCTCCACATGGCTGCCCAGCACTTCGCGCAGGGCTTTCTGCAAAAGATGGGTCGCGCTGTGGTTCTTACATGTATTGGTTCTTCTTGCAGGATCTACCGACAAAATTACGGTGTCTCCCACCTGAATCCTGCCCTTTGTCACCCTGCCGATATGGCCCACCTTGCCGCCGAGCAGCTTGATGGTATTTTCCACCTGAAACTCCCCGTCGCCTGTGGAGATCACACCGATATCGCCCTCCTGTCCGCCCATGGTGGCATAGAAGGGTGTCTGCTCCACAATCACCGTGCCGACCTCGTCTTCCGCCAGTTCCTCCACCAGCTCCGTCTCGGTGGTCAGCACTGCGATTTTGGAATCATATGTCAGATTGTCATAACCCACAAACTCCGTGGTAATGGAGGGATCAATAGACTCGTACACAGTCACGTCCGCGCCCATGTAGTTGGTCACCTTGCGGGCCTTGCGCGCCTTATCTTTCTGTTCCTGCATACATGCCGTAAAGCCTTCCTCATCCACCGTAAAGCCCTTTTCCTCCAGAATCTCCCTTGTCAGGTCAAGCGGGAACCCAAAGGTATCGTAAAGCTTAAAGGCATCCGCGCCGCCAAGCTGCTTCCCGCCATCCTTCTCCACGGCTTCCGTCATCTCGTTCAGGATGCTTAATCCCTGGTCGATGGTCTTGTTAAACTTGCTTTCTTCCTGCCTCAGCACATTGAAGATGAAGTCTTTCTTCTCCTCCAGTTCGGGATACCCGTCCTTGGAGCCCTCTATCACCGTTCCCGCCAGATCAGCGAGGAACATATCCTTGATACCGAGCTTTCTGCCCTGTCTCGCCGCACGGCGGATGATCCGGCGCAGCACATAACCGCGTCCCTCGTTGGAGGGCATAATGCCGTCCGAAATCATAAAGGTCGCGGAACGAATGTGGTCTGTGATAATGCGGATGGATACATCCGTTTCATAATCCTTCTTGTACTCTACACCCGCAATCTCACACACGGTTGTACGCAGCGCAAACACCGTGTCCACGTCGAAAATGGAATCCACATCCTGCACCACGGAGGCAAGTCTCTCAAGCCCCATGCCCGTATCAATATTCTTCTGCTCAAGCTCCGTATAATTGCCCTTGCCGTCGTTGTCGAACTGGGTAAACACATTGTTCCAGATTTCCATGTAGCGGTCACAGTCACAGCCCACGGTACAGCCGGGCTTGCCGCAGCCGTACTTCTCACCCCGGTCATAGTAGATTTCCGAGCAGGGACCGCAGGGGCCGGAGCCGTGTTCCCAGAAATTGTCCTCCTTGCCGAAGCGGAAAATCCGCTCCGGGGCAATACCGATTTCGTGATTCCAGATATCAAAAGCCTCGTCGTCGTTTTCATAGACAGAAGGATACAGTCTGTCCGCAGGCAGCCCCACCACTCTGGTCAGAAACTCCCAGCTCCAGGCGATAGCCTCCCGCTTAAAATAGTCACCGAAAGAAAAGTTACCAAGCATCTCGAAAAAGGTGCCGTGTCTCGCCGTCTTTCCGACATTCTCCAGATCCCCGGTACGGATACACTTCTGACAGGTTGTGACCCGCCTCTTTGGCGGAATCTCCTGCCCCGTGAAATAGGGCTTCAAAGGCGCCATGCCGGAGTTGATCAGAAGCAGGCTGTTGTCATTGTGGGGCACCAGCGAAAAACTCTTCATCTTCAAATGTCCCTTGCTCTCAAAAAAGTCGAGGAACATCCTTCGCAGTTCATTTACACCATATGGTTTCATCGTTCTCTTATCCTCCTGTCTCATTTTGAAAGTTGATTGCTCCGTGCTGCGCACTCCCGCAATCACCGCCGTATTCGCAATCCGAGCTGCCGCTCTGCTTGCTCATACCGGCTTGCCCGTCCAATGTCTAAGCGTCTGTGCAAGTAAACCTGCCCATCCGCTACCCGGGACTTTCAAAAGGTAAATTTATCCGCAAAGTACGCGTCAAGCTCAGCTATCGCCACACGCTCCTGCTCCATGGAATCGCGGAAACGAACGGTCACACAGCCATCCGTCTCGGAATCGAAATCGTATGTAACGCAAAACGGCGTTCCGATCTCGTCCTGCCTGCGGTATCTCTTGCCGATATTGCCGCGGTCGTCAAATTCGCAGTTATACTTCTTGGAAAGCTGTGCAAAAATCTTCTCCGCGCCCTCGTTCAACTTCTTCGAAAGAGGCAGCACGCCGATCTTAACGGGTGCAAGCGCCGGGTGGAAATGCAGCACGGTACGCACATCGCCCTCGCCGATCTCCTCCTCGTCATACGCGCCGCAAAGCACCGCGAGGAACAGTCTCTCCACACCGAGGGACGGCTCAATCACATAAGGGATATATTTCTCGTTCTTCGTATCGTCAAAGTAGGTCAGATCCTGCCCGGAGGTATTCTGGTGCTGGGTCAGGTCGTAGTCCGTCCTGTCAGCAATACCCCACAGCTCGCCCCAGCCGAAGGGGAACAGGAACTCAATGTCCGTGGTCGCCTTAGAGTAGAAGGAGAGCTCCTCCGGGTCATGGTCACGGACTCTCATCTCCTCCTCCTTCATGCCAAGGCTCTTTAAGAAGTCGATACAATACTTTTTCCAGTAAGCGAACCACTCAAGGTCAGTGTCCGGCTCGCAGAAAAATTCCATCTCCATCTGCTCAAACTCGCGCACACGGAAGATAAAGTTGCCGGGCGTGATCTCGTTGCGGAAAGACTTACCTACCTGACAGATGCCGAAGGGAATCTTCTTGCGGGAGGTCCGCTGCACATTCTTAAAGTTTACAAAAATACCCTGTGCCGTCTCAGGACGCAGGTACACCGTATTCTTCGCATCCTCGGTAACGCCCTGGAACGTCTTGAACATAAGGTTAAACTGCCTGATATCGGTAAAATTATGTTTGCCGCAAGTCGGACAGGGAATGTTATGCTCCTCGATGAAATCCTTCATCTGCTGCTGGCTCCAGCCGTCCACGGAGGAGTCTAACGTCATGCCGTTTTCCGCCACATAGTCCTCGATGATCTTATCCGCGCGGAATCTCTCGTGACACTCCTTACAGTCCATAAGGGGATCGGAAAAGCTGCCGAGATGGCCGCTGGCAACCCACGTCTGGGGATTCATCAGAATCGCGCAGTCCACGCCCACATTGTAGGGACTTTCCATGACGAACTTCTGCCACCACGCCTTCTTGATGTTGTTTTTCAACTCCACACCCAGATTGCCGAAATCCCATGTATTCGCCAATCCGCCATAAATCTCAGAACCGGGATACACAAACCCTCTCGCCTTCGATAAAGCCACAATTTTCTCCATTGTCTTTTCCATTCTCACTGCCTCCATTTTTTCGTATCTATTCGTAAATGATATAGGATAGCGACATGGTTCCTTCCGCCTCCTGATTGCTGATCTTCACGCTCTTTTTCCCAACGAGGGTAATTTCCTGCCCGCTGTGTGCGCTCTGGTTTACATAAAGTGTTTTCCCGGGCAGATTGACAAGTATCTCCTCCCCGCTCTTCGTCTCCAGGATAAACATCTGTTTTTTGTCCCAGTCTTCGATATAGCCGACTTCCGACGCCTTACCGTCCATCGAGACAAAAGGCACGGCCTCCAGCTCATATCCCTCGTCCGACGCACTTTGTATCGTCCCCACATACAACACTCTGTGGTTAAATCCGCTGTAATCCTCCGGCGAAGCATATTTAAAATCCATCACAATACTGCCGCCCTTTTCTTCGACAGCTTCCAGAGCCACTTTCTTTTCCCCATTCTCCGTGCAGTATTCCTCCACACGCATGGCGGCAAATTCCTCCAGCTCCGCCGGATCAATCTGATAATAGTTCTGATCCGACCGCCCGACGATCCGATGCATGACTTCCCCGTCTTTACCGAAAGACAGCGTATTCGTTTCCGCCGTCTCTTTCTCCCCGCATCCGGCAAGGCTTAAAAGCAATATTGTCAGTCCAAGTATTCCTGCCGCTCTTCGCATATTTTCCCCTCTATAAATAATTATTTCACTCCGCTGCCTTCTCCGCCGTGCACATTCGCCCTATAAATTTCAGCCGACACATGCATCCGAAAGCAAGCTTTCGTCTGTCAGTGCCAGCAGAAATTTGCACGGCTCAATCATGTTCCATCATACAAGATATTCTCCACAATTTCAAGACTTTTAAACGGGCGGTCAATCATTCGGCGGCGGTAATCGTCGGCGATCAGCTTAAGCTGCGCGAGAACCTGTGGCGTCACGGTAAAAGTGTAAAGTTTTTCGACAGTGCTTTCCATAATGTAATTGACCGCGTACCGGGTGGATTCCTCCCACGCCCCGTCCCTCGGCATCCCAGGGAACTCCCCGTTTAACACCATTGCCTTCATCTCGAATATGTACCGCACCAGCGCATTGGAAAGTCCCTCGTGCATGAGCGCACGCAGGGACTGGTAGAGAAGCTTTAACATCTCCTTCTCGTCGTTATTCTCTCTCGTATAGTAATCCATGACCTCCAGAAAATACATGCCGTAAAAGGCGCCCTCATAATCTTCCCGAAGCCCTTCAAAATAGTTTGTAACCTCAGCCTCCATCACATTGTATGAGGTTCTTCCTTCGTATAGCTTAAAATTTCCAAAACAAAACGGATTGGTGGCCGCCAGAAGCTTACTGTTCTGTTTTCTGGCCCCTCTGGCGAAGGCTGATATCTTTCCCCGCTCTTTTGTCAAAAGTACCACCCTTCTGTCAAAATCATTGATCGGCTCAGCCTTTAAAACCATCCCCGTAATCTCTGTAATCCCCTGCATGAGAATACTCCTCTGACTGCTCGGTCACTTCCCGCTCTTCTTGTCTCGATGCATCTTTATAGGCCAGAAAATCCTCGATTTTCCCCGTAGCCATAAACTGCTCCCAGTAGTTTAGTCCCTTCATCTTACGCCCCCTGATACCTTATCGCTCACAACTCGCAAAACAGTGTAAGGTAAAACTATTACCTCACTCCATCTAGGGTTCGCAGATTTACAAAATTCTATTCTGTATCGCCGGGATTATAACCGAAATTTTTGAGCAGATAGTCGCTGTCACGCCAGTCCTTTTTCACCCGCACCCAGAGCTTTAAATTCACTTGGTTTTCCACCAGTTCCTCTATGTCCCTGCGCGCCATGGAACCGATCTTTTTAAGCATCGCCCCCTGCTTTCCGATGATAATACCCTTGTGGGAATCTTTCTCGCAGACGATAGTCGCCTCAATGTCCACAATCTTCTTTTTAAACTTCATCTGCTCGATGGTGACGGCGATGCCGTGGGGAATCTCCTCCTCCAGACACCGCAGCGCCTTCTCCCGGATCAATTCCGCCACAATCTGCCTTATCGGCTGGTCCGTCACCGTATCTTCATCATAAAACGGCTCGCCGTAAGGCAGATACTTCATAATGCAGTCGATCAGTATCTGCAGCCCGTCCTTTTTCAGCGCGGACACAGGCACAATCTCCGCAAAATCCAGTTCCTTTCTGTAGGCGTCGATATAAGTGAGAAGCAGTTCCTTCTTCACCGTGTCGATCTTATTGATTACAAGGATAACAGGTGTTTTTGTTTTCTTCAGTTCCTCGATGATATGCTTCTCACCCGCGCCGATATAGTCCGATGGCTCCACCAGCCAGAGAATCACGTCCACCTCGGACAGCGTCCGCTCCGCCGCGTCCACCATATAGTCGCCCAACTTGTTTTTCGCCTTGTGGATGCCCGGCGTGTCCAGAAACACGATCTGCCCTTCCTCGCATGTATACACGGTCCTGATGCGGTTTCTGGTGGTCTGGGGTTTCTTTGAGGTAATCGCGATCTTCTGCCCGATCAGCGCGTTCATCAGCGTGGATTTCCCCACGTTCGGTCTGCCGATCAGCGTGGCAAAGCCGGATTTCGTCTGCCGGTTCTCTCCCATATTAATTTCATTGTTATTTTGAATATCACCCGTCATTCTATTTTATCCTGTTCTCTTTCTCTGATTCTCTGCGCTCATCATCCGTGTCGGTTTTTGGTCTGCCATTACTCCCGCTCATCTCCCATTTCGGTTTCCGCATCAGCCGTCCCAGCTTCCTTCTCTGCTGTCTCCGCTTTCTCCTGTGCCTCCCCGACTGTAACCGGACACCGAAGCCTTATTTTTCCCACACGCAGTTCCCGCTCTGCTCCCCTCTCGCCGCGGGCCGCCACGCGCTTTGCCCTGCGCTTTTTCCACACCTTCCACAGAATGCGCATTACAATCACCGCCACCGCGATCCCTGCGAGCCACAGCACGATATAGGGAATGTCAATCACAAAACGGATGGCAAAATCCCGGATACCGAACCCGATATCATCCAGGCTCTTCATAAAACCGCTCTCAATCCGCTGCCATACGGTTGCCTCCTGCGGCGGCGAATACTTGCGGACTTCCGTGATGGAAAGCTCCACCGTGCTGTAGTCGATCCGATTGTCATAGGTGCGAAGCTGGGACTCCATGCTCTCAAGCTGGTAACGCACCTCGGAAAGCCTCCCCTCGATGGCAATGATATCCTCCACCGTCTCCGCCTTCTCCATCAGCGCAAGCAGCCTGTCCTGCTCTGTCACAAGCGCCTTCTTGTGGCTTTCCAGATCCACATACTGCAGAGTGACGTCCTCCACGTTCTCGGAACGGCTGGTTATATTGGTCTGCTCTCCCACCTGCGCCAGAAAACCGTCCAGCTTCTCCTTTGGCACGCGGGCAGTCACATTGGCACAGCGCTGCTTTACCTGCTGGTCCTCCACGTAATAGCTGTGAACGTCGTAGACGGAGATATATTCTATGTAGCCGCCCAGCGCCTCCACCTGCTTCTGCAGTCCCGGCACAAGGGTGTCAAAGTCCTCCGTCTCCGCAAGGATGTTCACGGTCTTGATCAGCTTGCGCGAGGTCTCCGGCGCCACCACGCCCTGTCCGGCGCCCTCCTGCACATAGCCTTCCTCGCTGACCGGCTCCTCCGCGGCGGCTTCCGCCACCTCGTAATCATAGGAAGCCGACTTGGCGCCGTTGCTTAAGGCCACGCCGCCGTCATAGGATGCCGCTGTATCATAGGCGTATTCTTCCGCCACCGCCGCCGGCGCCGCTTCCAGAGACATGGTTTTCGCACCACCGCCGGCGCTGCCGCAGGCTGTAATAACAGCCGTTATAACCAAAATCGCCGGAACCACCCGCAGCCTGACTTTCCTTTTTCCGATCCTGTCGTTCCTATGATTCCCGCTCATCTCAATGTACTCACTTTTGCTGCCCATCATTTTCATAACTTTTCCTCCCTTTCCCGAAAACGGTTGTTCCTGATCAACTGTCTCTACCTGAAATACCTTTCCGGGAAAGAAAAAGTTGCATTTTTCAAAAATAACGCTCGTTTTTAATGTGTCAGATACTCCACCGCACCGAAACGTTCCCTCTGCGACTGAATTTTCTCTTCATTTCCCACCACGCAAAGGCAGTCGTCCTCCATAAAGGCACGGATATGCGCCGCCAGTTTGCGGATGGTCCCCGCGTCCGCCGAGAGCAGCTCGTCGCGCTCCCGCTGCACTCTCTCAAAAGCAAGCCCCGTCATATAGCCTGCCAGGGAATAAGTCCCCCTCGCCGCAGGTGTGAGCGGCATATCCAGCGCGCTGACCGCCCCGATGATATACTGGGTCATGGTCCGCTCGTCGGCGTCAAAGGCTGCCACGAAATCCGCCGCCTTCTCATATACCTCTATGGTCTTTTCCAGATTCGGATCCCTGTAGGAGACAAAATAACTCTCCCCGGTCTTTCCAAACTGGCACATGCAGCCGTAAGCGCCGCCCTTGACACGCACCTGCATCCACAGATACTCATAACTCATCACAACCTTCAGGACCCGGAGCGCCCCCGTGTAGGAAAGTCCCTTGTCCGCGTAATTGCCGGCCCGGCATACATACTGGATCTGGGCGGAACTCATCAGCCCCTCATTCTTCTTCACAGGACAGGGCACATAAGGTTTCCCTTCCACCGGTTCACGGTAAAGTTTCGCCTTTAAGCCCTCAACCAGCTTTTCAAGCCCTTCAAGCCCGCATCTCTCGGCCGTATAATCCACCATCAGGTTCTCCGGGCGGAAGATGCAGCGCACCAGCCGCTCCATGTTGTCGGAAAGTTCCTCTTTCTTCCCCTCAAAATCTTTCTCAAGCCCTTCTAACAGCCGGTAGAATGAAAGCCCGTTCACCTGGTCCATCAGATACGCCTGCTTCGACAGATACGATAGCGCCTGCCCTGCCGCAAGGGAATGTCCCGCATCCATCATCTGCGCCTGCTTGCCGGAGCGGTTCTCCGCCACCAGCTCGAAAAGCCGCTTCGCATCCGTATAGACTGATTCGGTCAATATTTCTTCCGCCAGTTCAAAAGCTTTCGGAAGGTTCTCATACAGCGTCTTTACCTTCAGTTCAAATGTCAGCTTATATTTCGACAGATCGTCCGCATTCGTGTAGACGTTTACCGCGGGCGCGATCCCGCCGGTCTGCAGATGGATCTCGTTGTACAGTTCGCTGTAGGAACGCTTTTCGGTGTCAACCAGTCCAAGCATCACCTGCAAAAGCCCTACATAAGGGAAAAGCTCCTCCGGCACCTGTCTAAGGTCAAAGAGAAACCGCAGATACCCGATCCCGTTCGTATAGATGTCGTGGTACAAAAGCGTCGTATCCCCGGCACGAAGTTCCTCGTTGCAGTAAGGGCGCGCCTTTTTCCCGATATCTTCCCGGGAAAGAAGCGGAATCTTTTTCAGGTCCTCCTCCCTGTCGGGCGTCTCCTGATAGGCGGCGAGCGCCTCCGTCTCCTCCACGATCCGGGTAATCTCCTCCGGCGTCATGGCCGCCTTCTTTGCCGCAAGCTTCTCGGCCAGCGCCTTGTCCCGTTTTCCCGTAAGCCCTTTCACGGGGCGCACCACCACCACGCTCTTGTGCGTGTTATGAAGCAGACGGCTCTTTATCATCTCCTCATAAAAAGAAGAATCTACCTCTTTCTTAAGCGTCTTATATGTCTCGTCAAGTTCCAGATAATCAAAGGGCTTCCCATCGTCATAAAGCCATGTCTCAAACATCTGCAGGCCGTACATCAGCCCCTTCGGGTAGGAACCGTAATCCGCCTCCCTGTACTTAAACTCATCATGGTTGAGCGCCGCCTTGAGCGCCTTCTTCTCCACGCCGTCCTCAGACAGGCTCTGAAGCGTCTCCTCAATGATCGTCACAAATTCTTCCCGCTGGCTGCCCTCCGCGTTCTTCGCCACGATGGAGAAATAGGGCTGCTTCACGTCCGCCTCGTAAAAGCTGCTGATGTCCGTACCGATTCCCGCGTCTAAAAGCGCCTTCCTCACCGGTGCGCCCGGCGCGCCAACCACCGCGTCCGCAAGCGCCTGAAAGCCGACGCTCACCTTGCGGTCCAGATTTTCTCCCAGAGAGACATTGTAGGCAAGGTAGGTATTCCCCTCCTCCGGCTCGCTCTCCATGATCGGGTACTCCTTCTCCACGAGCACGCTCTGCCCAAACGGCGGCTCTGTGGCAGGCACGGAGTCCACCGCAAGCGCCTCGTACTTTGACAGGTACGCCTCATCCAGATAGGCTAGTCTCTCCTCCATATCCATATCCCCGTAGAGATAAATATAGCTGTTGGAAGGGTGATAGTATCTCTGGTGGAACGCCAGAAAATCTTCATAGGTCAACTCCGGGATCACATTCGGATCGCCGCCTGACTCCACCGCATAGGAGGTATGGGGATAGAGCGAGTTCATAATCTCCCTGTAGAGCACATCGTCCGGGGAAGAAAACGCTCCCTTCATCTCATTGTAGACCACGCCGTTGATCGTCAGCTCATCTTCCGCGCTCTCCATCTCATAGTGCCAGCCCTCCTGCCGGAAGATTTTCTCCTCACGGTAAATATTAGGATGAAACACCGCATCCAGATACACGTCCATCAGGTTCTTAAAATCCTTGTCATTGCAGCTCGCCACCGGGTAAACCGTCTTATCAGGATAAGTCATGGCGTTTAAGAACGTGTTTAACGACCCCTTCGCCAGCTCGATAAACGGGTCCTTTACCGGGTATTTCTCCGACCCGCACAACACCGTGTGCTCAATGATATGCGCTACCCCCGTGCTGTCCTTCGGCGGCGTGCGGAACCCGATATAGAACACCTTGTTCTCATCGTCGTTAGAAAGAAGCGCCACCCGCGCCCCTGTTTTATTATGTTTCAAAAGATAACCGTCCGATTTCAGTTCCTCGATCCGCTGTCTGGAAATGACGGTGTATGCCGATATGTTTTCTAAATTCATGGATGCTCCTCTCTTCGCGCCGCTTGTTTTTTAATGAACATTATTTACGGAGAATGCCTGCATTTTGGGCATTCTCCCATGCGAGACTTAGAACTTCTTAACGAGGCAGCCTCTGCTGCCGAGTTTTTAGAAGTTCTTCTCGCATTAGTATACCACCGTCTGGAAAATTTATCTATCTACGTTTTTCCAAAAACACCGACTTCCACCCGGTCTTTCCCCTTCCTGCTCACACCTGTCTGTCCATAAAATATGAATTTCCCAAACCCGCGCACGGTGACGGCGTCCTCCTCCTTCAACTGACAGGAGAGGTTCTGCGCCTGTATGCCGTTTATAAAAATACGCCCGCTATTAAATAGCTCCCGACTCTCCTCCCTGGATAAATTGTAAACCTTGGAGATCACGCCGTCGGCTCTGGGAGAAGCCACCGTCACCGAAATCCGCTCCGGCTCTGCATTTTCAATAAAGGTTTCCCCTTTCGCCCGTTTACAGGCGACATTCGTGTGCCTCACCCTGTCCAGATTTTCCACAATATAATCCGCTATGCTTTCGTGGCAAAAAAGAAGCGCTCCCTTCTCCCGGTTCGAATGCGCCCCGTCAGGCACAAAAATATCACCCGTTACGTCCCGCTCAATGCCCAGGTTCATCACTGCGCCGAGGAAATCCCGGTGCGTCAGGTTTTCCGCAAACTTAGGCGTCTTTGGCAGAATTTCGATCCGCGCGATGGGAAATTCCTCCTCGTAACCCGGATCGCCGAAGCGTATGATTTTTCTCTCGCACAGAGGCGCGCCGCCTTCCATTCTGACTCCCGCATAGGACACTTCCCGCTCCACCGCGTAGTACACCTGCTGCTCCGCCAGCCCCAGAAAGGGCGTGTACGTATATATATTGCGGCTGTAAGCTTTTTCCGCAAGCTCAGTCAGCCGCTTTTTTAACTGCTGTAAGTCTTTTTCGTCCGTAACCGCCATATTTTCCCTTCCGAAACGCTCTGCGCTGCGTATTCTTTTACTAGCTTTTCCTCGAAAAACGTAACCCTATCATATCAGCTTGCGCTGCGCAAGTAAATCCTTTCACGCCCTAATCCTATGAAAATCGAGTAGAACAGATTCATCTTCCTTACTCGCCGCGCGATCCGCATGCTGTGAAACAGCAAACTTCCATATGCGGGCGTGTGCATAAAAAAGGGAACACAAGCCATCTATCTTAGACTTGTGCCCCCGATTACCATTCGATCTTACCCGCAGTCAGGAAGTGCGGCCGTTTCTTTTTTTACGTTTCAGAACCACAATTACCACACTCACCGCCGCCGCAAGCAGAATCAGCCAGATAAAATAACAGACGCCGAGGAAAGTCGGGCAGATATGGCAGAGCGCGCACTTTGATGCATGCTCTGATCCTGCCTGTTCTTCTGCCACCGTTCCACTTGATCTCTCCATCTTTCCGTCATCTGCGGATGCCGAAGCAGCCTGTTCCCCTTCCTGCCCTGGCTGTTCTTTCTCCGCTTCTGACAGGTTTCCTGCCGGCTGTGGCGCCGTGGCGCTTCCCTGTCCTTTCTCATCCTCCTGACGGCTGTCCGGCGTGTCCGTCTGCGCTGTCTGCTGTAGCTTTGCCTGTCCGGGCGGATTTGTCCGCGCTGCATCTGCGGGTGACACGACTGCCGTCAATGGCGGTGTGACTGCCGGTCTGCCGGGATTTTTTCCGTTCCCCGGTGCAGTGCCGCCGCTGCTATCTTCGCTTCCTGCACTGCTGCCGCCGCTGCTCTCACCACTATTTTCATCTCCGCCGTTATTGTCATTGCCGCCATTGCTTCCGCCGCCGGACGAAGGCTTTTCATTCTCAAACCGAATCATAATGCCGGCAGAGTCCTGTCCCGTTGCCCATGTGGGCAGTTCCACGGTTCCGCCCACCGTCTTTTCACCAGACACCCCGCCGAAATTCTCTCCCACGGAGCTTGTGTCCCATGTGACCGCCCTTGTTTCCGTCCTCGCCGTATAGCCTGTCCCCGTATAGGTTACTGTGACCTGTGCGGGAAGCCATGCACTCACTTCCTGCGCCGTATAGCCGCCGCTCTTCCGTATCTTTTTGAGTGTATCCGGGTTCTGTACGGATGCGGTCAGCTGCTGTACTGTCAGGTCGGCTGTACATGTCATTCCCCCGGCGGAAACCGTATAATGATATGCCGCGCCCTTTTGTACAAAACGGTCTGCGGTTGCAAAGGACACCGTCTCCTGCAAGATTCCCTTTGTCTGGTTGTCATAGACTGTCTGTACGTCACAGTGGTCTTTCAGGTATGCGGTAAGCGTTTCCATGCTCCCGTTTGCGGCATCATCCGCATAGATTGTCATACTGTCCGGCACCGCCGCAATCCCGGTAACGGCACGCTTTCGAAACTCCACGGTAATCTGTACGTTTGATATGCCGCTCGGTATCTCATAGGTATACACCCACGCTCCACTGTCCCCATCCCATGTCATTTCCGAACCGGGCGTACCCTCTCCGGGCACGATCTCTTTTCCATCCACTTTGATGACCGGGGTATATTCTTCCCCGTAAGTTCCCGTAAAGGTCACTGTGCTGCCATCCCCGTCGGGCGCCTCCGGCGTTGGCGCGGTATTCCCGGTCTGCCCTGCGCCTTCGCCTGTAACATTCGATTCTTCTATCGTCACATAAGTCCGCACTTTTGTCTTTGCGGATTCGGAGGCAAAATGATCTTCCGTCGCTTTCTTCCTTACATAGAGCTCATACTCCTTATTGGGGTCAAGTCCCGTAAATGCCCCTGTCTCATTTACCTTGTCTGCATCGTCCCAGTCGGGTTCCATTCCCTGCGGCAGGCTCCCCTTTTCCACAAGGATATATTCTTCCCCTGCCGCCGGGTCCGTTACCGTCACGGCAGTGTCCGTCACTGCCGTCTGCTTGGGCGCGGGCGCGGCGGGTCTGCCCGGAATGTCGATTTTTGTACCGCCGCTTGCCGGGGTTATCTCCCCGTTCTCCACCTTTTCGGGATAGCGTATATAAACAGGGGTTCCCGGTTCCACCGGCAGGGAACCGTCTGCTTCCGGCTCTATCTTACTTCCCGCCGGATTGCCCGGATCAGTGTAGACTTCTGCATCCCCGATACTGCCTGGCAGCTTTGCGGTTTCCCTCTCATAATCTATGTCAAGGTCACGAAGCGTAATCTCCGGCGCTTTCTGCAGGGTGGTAAACGTTACTTTCTTTACCACGGACAGGTTGCCTGCGGCATCCTCCAGCACCACATAGACCGTATGCTTCTCCCCTGACGTAAGCCCTGTGACGGTAAAGGTATCCGGCGTACTGCCCGTAACGTCCCTGATACCGCCTTTCCCGGCGCCTCCCTGCGCGCCCGCCACGACTTCCTGCGCATCCGGCGCTGCGCTGGTATCAGACACGATCCAGTATGCCTTTCCTCCTTCGGACGGGGTAAAGGTAATATCCGCCCCCTCCTGCGTGCGGTTTGTGACACTTACGTCTCCGCTAAATTCCGGGCTGCCTGTATCAAGGCGGACCGTAACCGTCTGCCACCCGCTCTCATTTCCCGCATTGTCTGTCGCCTGCACATAGTATGTATGGGTACCGTCCGTGTTTACGGGTATCGCAAATGTTTTGCTATATGCCGGCGTGGTTCCGGGCAGTCCCGCTACCGTCTGCTCTGCGCCGCTTTCCCCGTCCTTCCACTTGATTTCGGCAATGCCGCCGGAAGTAATATTGTTATTTCCGCTGTCCTTATCATCCGTCACGGTCACGGTGATGTCAAAGACCTCGCTGTACCAACCGTCCGCATTCGGCTGCGGAGCATTCGGCAATGTAATGTGAACGATCGGCGCATAATCCTCCGCAATGACCTTTCCGCCATCCACAGTAAGGCTGACCTGCGTGGTATTGCCCGACTTATCCTCGGCGGTCAGTCTGATTGTCCCGCTAAATTCCGTATTTAGGGCAATCTCGTAATTACCGCCCTTTATGTGCAGCGTTCCGCTCTGCCCCGTGCCGCTGTCTGGCGCCGTCTCGTAAGTCACTTTCTCTATGCCGGAAAGAGCGTCTTCAATATCCCCTGCCGGTATCTTGATAAGCATGCTCTTTTTGCCGATAATCCAATTCCACAGATCCTTTGTGCCGTTTTCCACAGTCATGTTGTCGAGGTCTATGACAGGCGGCGTTTTTTCCCGCTTATAGGTAAATTCCGTCTGGTAAATATTCCCTTCGCCGTCTCTGATATAGACAGTCTCTGTCTCGCCGTCCGCCCCTGTTTCCCCAGTAATGACAACGCTGTCTCCTATACCTGTAAACGTCTCTCCCACGCTACAGCCATCCTTCGGCGTCAGGGTAATGTCTGACGGATACCAGCCGTCCGCATTCGGGGACGGGGAAACATCGACATAGTCCGTCAGGTTTTTGCCGGACGGAAGCTCCCTGCACGCTATCGTAAAAGTCTTCTCTACCGTCCCGGTATAATTGCCCTTTCCCGTAACCGTGACCATGGCAGTCCCCGGATTCACGTTATCCGCATAGCTGACTGTATAATCCGTGCTTCCTGTCAATGCCGTGCCGCCGTCCCGGACCGTTATGTCAGGCGTAACCGCATTTCCCGTGCAATCGTGCGGACCGGCATCTATGGTTACCATATCGGCAGTCAGCGTTTTTTGCAAAATGGTAAAATCAAAGCTTGCTGTCTTTCCCGAAATGGTCAGCTTCGCGGTTGCGGTTCCGGCATTTATATTGTCTGCATCTGTATAAGTAATCTGGCTGTCATCAGGCTTCTTCGCGCCGGTTCCCGCCCAGCCGTCGCTGTAGGTAACGGTGACCGGCCTGAGCGCACTTCCGGTATATGTCAGGTCTGCACCGCTCTGTAAGGAGAGCGTTGCCGTTTCCTCATGTCCGCAGGTACAGCTCTCGGTAATGACCGCGTCTTTTGCGGCATAAGTATAGCTGTGGGTGTGGTTGTTGAGGTACAGCCCGCCGTCTTTGTACGAATAGCACCATCCGTTGTTTGTCAGTTTGAATTTAGCTTTGTTCCCCTCGTCTGTCTTAATGGCATAGGAACCATCGTAACCGGAATCTTTCATCAGCTCCTTTACTGTCAGCGCGCTGCCGGTGTATCCGGTAGCATCCACTTTTGCCTGGTCCACTGGGACTCCTGCGGCGGTTCTAAGAAGCAGATCCACCGTTTCACCAGAAACTGCCGGACTGCCTGACAGGTTCAGGATGGCGGAGTCATTATTCGTATAGATTCCATACATCCCCCCGGCAACCGTACCGCCCTTGATATTTAATATAGCAGAAGAACCAGCATTCGCTATACCAGCGCTGGAATAGCTTGTGCTGGTGCTGGTAATGGTACCGCCCTCCTGATTGAAGGTGCCGAAGTTGTGCACACCATAGAACGTGCCAAAAAGGCTCGCGTTGTCCTTCAAGGTCATTACCGCATTACTGTCGTCATTCGTAACCGCACTGCCTGCGTAGCTGGAACCCCCTTCATTCCTTACCACGGCGTTGCCGCCAATGATGACAGTGCCCATACTATCAATTGCAGTACCACCGCTGCCGTAAGTGCATTCAACCGTTCCGCCGTATAGTTGGAAGGTACCCTCTACATCTACTGACTTTGTGTAATTGGCCGTAATCTTACCGCTGTGGAGAGTGAGCATCCCCTGCGCCTCTACTAGAACAGCCCAAGTCGACTTCCCAGTGATGGGGGTGCCGCTCACGATCCCTTCTCCGTCGCTGCAATCATAGACATGCAATTTGCCATGCACGACAATAGGAGAATAGTCCCTCTCGTTCTCCGACCTACAAAGCCTATGTCCGTTGAGACAGAGGTTTACCTCTGCGCCGGATGATATTACGATAGAGTCTTGCAGAGCAACATCCTCATCCAGATAATAGTTTCCGCTCGGCAGCTCCCCGCCGTCGGCAGGCAGCGGCGTATCAAAAGAAATGCCGTCATGGGGATGAGCTGCCGCCGCCATGACCTGCGCGCTTTCCCCCGCTGTCTCTGCAATCTCCGTCCATGCCGTCAGCTTCGCCAATTCTTCCCCGGAAATGAACGCCTGCTGTTCTTCGGTCAGCGTCTCGTATTCCTCCATGATGGCAAGGGCTTCCTCCGCATATTCATACAACATTGCCATCCACAGTGTGCAGGCTTCCTCATAGTCGTCCTCATCACCCTCCCAGTCATCTATATCCGGCTCTGCGGCAAGGTATTCTTCCGCGTCCGGCAGGGCGTCAATCCGCGCAAGCAGCGCCTGTACCGCAGCGTCTGCGCCGTCTTCCTCATGTTCGGCATCTGCAGTTTCTTCGTCCTCCTCTTCGGTGCCGTCTGCCTCTTTGTCCGGCACAGTTGTTTCTTCTGTCTCCTCAGATTCTTCGGTTTCTTCCTCCTCTTTCGAGGGTGTATCGTCTGCGTTATCGTTTAACCCCCCCCCGGTATTTTTTCATCATCCGACGGGACATCCTTCTCTATATTATCCTTCTCCTCTTCCACCTTTATCTCTTCATCCGCCGCAAAGACAACGGGCGCCGCCGAAAGCTCCGGGAACGCCGAAAGCAGCACACAAAGGCTGAGTATTGCCGCCAGTATGCGCAAATATCTTTTTCTCCCTGCCGCTTTTAGCCAGACAACTCGCTTCTTATCCATCTTAAATACCTCCCGCAAATGATTACTTTTGTATTGCAATATGTCCTATATGCCACAGTAAAAATATAACTGCAGCTCTGCGTGAGTGTATTATACTTAAAAAGTCTTTTTGGTGGTATAGGATTGGTATGGATTGCTCGTTTTTTGGTATACTTTGTCGATTTAGTTTACATAATTATTCTGTGCAGGTAGATACATTATGAACTCTTCCTTCGACATTTCCGCGACACTGGCGCAGTAACCAAGAGATACCTTTTTGTTTTTATACAAATCCACCGCAAGCATTTTTTCATATATTCCGCAAAATCATTCATATCTTCGTGAAGATCCAACAGTATTTCTTCCGGGACATTAATTGAAACCACGCACATATCTTTCTTCCCTCCTCAATCATCTTATAATTTCGTTATACCCTAATCTCAAACCATTTCAACAAATACACAAAAACCGGCAGTACCACCGACGTCAGCACATCATAAAAACCGTGCGCAGCGATTAGCGGCACAATCGTCCCCTCCTTTTTGCGGAAAAGATAGATGCATAAAATCACCACATTCGTCGCCAGGTTGTAAAACTCCCCGAAAGTATGCTGCATGGTAAACCAATGAATCAGATAAGTATCTGCTGCACGATAAACATGCAGACCCCAAGACCCAGCCCCTCAAAAATATCCCTGACACGAAGCGGTTTTAATCCCACATAGGAAAGCGGCCGTTTTTCCACCTTAAGGACATAAAAGAGCACTTTGCTTCCTACAAAGTATTGTACAAGGACAGCCTGTGTGCTCCCTTAATGAACCCTTAACGTTATATTAAAATAAAAAACAGTTCCCTTTAAAAACTTTCTATGATATAGTCATTATGAGATAACACAAATCACTTGCAAATCTGTTAAAGCTTCTATAGCGGCAATCAAGGAAAGGATTTCCACATGAAACTCAAGAAAACATATATTTATCGGTATAAAGATAAGTGTGAAACGCCTCTCTGCATTTATCTATGTGATATTCAAACAAAAGACAGGCTTTTAATCATACCTCTGACTGAAAATATGTCCGGCAATGTATATAAATTGTCTGTAACAAAACAATATGCTGATCTAGATCATTACAAGGAAATAAGCAAAGACGCCATCATTTCTGCTCTGTTTTTGAATTCTAAACCTGTACAAATCCCTGAAGCTGATCTGAGATATATACAGGAATATATTATTAAAAACTATATGGAAAAAATCTCCAAAAACGCACTTGCCAGCAATATATCCATTACATTATTTGAATCCATATATCAATTTCTGAGTTGGAAACATCAAAAATTTCTTTTAAATTTCCAGCCATACCGTCAAAAAACCACTGTATATGAAAATGGCATATACTGGGCTTCCCTTGGTGTAAACGTTGGATCAGAACTTAATAAAAACCGTCCAGTTCTCATATGGAAAAAGCGCTGCAATGGAGCTGAGGAAAAGAATTATTCGTATATAGTCATTCCCATAACGTCAAAAGAAAAGAAAAAGCAGTATTACATGAATGTTCCTCTCAATATAAACGGCAGACAGTCCTATTTGCGCATAGAGGACATGCGCAGAATAAATATAAAACGAATCACACGCCCAATTTTGGATGATGACCATAAAATAATTTTTATTGATGAAAATAAACGGAAAGAAATTATTGATGCTATACAAAGATTTTATATATTTGAAAACAAGCATAAAACATCATAATCTGCATATCATTTAACTATCTCTTGACAAAATCTGATTTATGCTTTAGCATAAAAATATGATTAGATCGTGGTTTGACCACGCAAGGGAAGTGCTAAGAAAGAGCGTTGGCAGGAGACTGACAGCGCTCCTTCTCTTTTTCTCAGAATCAAAAATAAATTTCAAAAACCATTTGACAATCTGTCACAAAAGTATTATTGTGTAATAAATTAATTGCAAAAGCACATATCCGAAACCTTTGAGAAAGAGTAGTACGTATGGGTTACCCATTACAGAGAGCCGTCGGCTGGTGAAAGACGGCATGGCACTTATACCGAATGGACTTTCGAGGCCGGGTGGAAATGTCAGTGTATACCGACAGAGTAATCCCCGGCGGGAACCGCGCCCGTTACCAAGGCGGCATATATGATTGTATATGGAAAAAGCGGATCGGGAATGTACTCCCGCATCAATTTGAGTGGCACCGCGATAATAACCTACGTTTATTAGCGTCTCAAGCATTATTTGCTTGGGACGTTTTTATTTTACCCAAAAAGGAGGACACCATTATGAAAAAGAAATCTATCACACTGTTACTTGCAGGCGCGGTTCTCACCACCGCTCTCACAGGCTGCGGCGCGAACGGCAAAACCAGCGCAGAGGCAGGCGCCGAAATATCTGCAGAAGGCACAGACCCTTCCGGCAGCGGCGCATCCGCTGACACAGGAAACGCCGAAACGACCGCCGATACTGACAATGCACCAGACGCTGATACTGCGAAAGATACGTCCGGCAGCTCCTACAAAGTCGGCATCGTGCAGTACGTGGACGACGCGTCCTTAAACCAGATCGTCGCCGCCATTCAGACGGAGCTTGACAAAAAGTCCGAAGAACTCGGCATTGCCTTTGACTACAAAAATTACACCTACAACGGGCAGGCGGATGCCACCACCATGAACCAGATAGCCACAGACCTGATTGCCTCCGATGTGGACCTCATCATTCCGGTTGCCACGCCGGTTGCCATGGTCATGCAGAATGCCACGGCGGAAAATGCGCGGGACGACGGCAGCCTGATTCCTGTAGTGTTCTCTGCCGTATCCGATCCTGTAGGTGCAGGACTTGTCGCCTCCATGGACGCGCCGGGTTCCAACATTACCGGCACTTCGGACGCTTTGAACACGGAAGCGGTCTTCGATCTGATGCTTGCCGCAGACCCGGATATCAAAACTGTGGGACTGCTCTACGACAAGAGCCAGGACTCCTCCACCGCCGCCATAGCCGCCGCCAAGACCTATTGCGAAGAAAAGGGGCTGGCTGTCGTGGAAAAGACGGGCACCAACAATGGGGAAATCTCTCTTGCGGCGGACGCCCTGCTCTCCTCCGGCGCAGAGGCGGTATTTACGCCCACCGACAACAACGTAATGACCGCAGAGCTCGCCATCTATGAGAAATTTATCGACGCAAAAGTGCCCCACTACGGCGGCGCGGACTCCTTCGCCCTAAACGGCGCTTTTATGGGCTACGGCGTGAACTATGTAGAACTCGGGACCGCCACCGCGGACATGGCTGTGGAGATTCTGGCGAACGGTAAAGACCCCTCTGCCCTTGCCGTGCAGACGATGGATAACGGCATCGCCACGGTGAATACCGAGACCGCGGAGGCCATCGGTCTTGACTACAGTATGTTCGCGGACAAATGCTCCAGTCTGGTAGAAATCCAGACAGCGGAAGAATTTAACTAGACGAGGTATTGCACATGAGTTCTATATTTACCCTTTCCATTTTACAAAGCGCCTTGGAACTGGGCTGTATCTACGCCCTGGTGGCGCTGGCACTGTTTCTCTCATTCAGCATCTTAAATATCGCCGACCTGTCCACCGACGGCTGTTTTACCTTAGGCTGCGCGGTGGGCGCCATGGTGACGCTTGCAGGGCACCCTGTGCTGGCGCTCTTCGCCGCCATGGGCGCGGGCATCTGCTCCGGCTTTGTCACTGCCTTTTTGCAGACAAGAATGGGGGTTCCCTCCATTCTTGCCGGTATTATCGTCAATACAGGTCTTTACACAGTCAATATAGCCGTGATGGGCTTTTCCTCCAACGTGAACCTTTTCGCCTGCGACACCATTTTCAGCCTGGCAAAGGAAAAGCTCTCCTACAGCTGGTACGAGGACTGGTATAAACTGCTGATCACTCTTGTGATTGTAATGGTAATTGGTGTTATTTTATCTCTGTTTCTGAACACACGGCTGGGGCTTTCCATCCGCGCCACAGGGGATAACGAACACATGGTGCGGGCATCCAGCATCAATCCCCTGTTTATGATTACCGTTGGGCTCTGTGCGGCAAACGCGCTGACCGCCCTCTCCGGCGCGATCCTCGGCCAGTATCAGAAATCCTGCGATATCAATCTGGGAACCGGCATGGTTACCATCGCCCTTGCCAGCCTGATTATCGGGGAAACACTCGTCAAAAAAGGCGGGATGTTCCAAAAGATAGCAGGTGTAATTTTAGGAAGCTGTCTCTACCGCTTCATCGTGGCGCTGGCGCTTCGCCTGAACGTGCCGGCGGAAGCACTCAAGCTTGTCTCCGCCGTCATTGTCGCCATTGCCATCTCCTTTCCATACCTCAGGGAGAAGTCCACGTTCATCAGGCAGCGAAATACCAACCGAAACGCCTACAGAAAGGAGGAATCCGCCAATGTTAGTCATTGACTCAGTCTCCAAAACATTTAACCCCGGCACAGTCAACGAGAAAAAAGCGCTTGACAAGGTGAGCCTCTCTCTTGAAGACGGCGATTTCGCCACCATTGTCGGCAGCAACGGCGCGGGTAAATCCACGCTCTTTAACGCCATCACGGGCAACTTTTATGTGGATGAAGGACGGATTATTCTGGGCGGCGAGGATATCACCTACTGCAAAGAACATACACGGAGCAAAGTGATCGGACACCTTTTTCAGGACCCCTTAAAAGGAACCGCGCCCCACATGACTATCGAAGAAAACATGGCGCTCGCCTATCTGCGGGCCGCCACAAAAAGGCACGCCTATTTCAGCCGGATCAGCGCGAAGGAAAAGAAGAAGTTTCGGGAACAGCTTGCCCTTCTGGACATGGGACTGGAAGACCGTATGAAGCAGCCTGTCGGACTCCTTTCCGGCGGCCAGAGGCAGGCTCTCACGCTTCTGATGGCAACCATGGTGACGCCCCGCATTCTTCTACTCGACGAACACACCGCCGCCCTTGACCCCGCCACGGCGGACAAAGTGCTCTCCCTCACAGAAAAAATCATTGCAAAGCGGCACATCACCTGCCTGATGGTCACACACAACATGCATCAGGCGCTTTCCCTCGGGAACCGCACGCTGATGATGGACGGCGGACGTATCGTATTCCATGTTTCGGGGGAAGAAAGGGAACATCTCACCATAGACGATCTGTTAGAACAGTTCAAGGTGTGTGCCGGAAAACGGTTGGATAATGACAGGATACTGTTGTCGAAGTGAGCGCCGTTTTTTGACGCGATATGCGCATAAGCAGAGTCTCAAGATGCTTCGCATCTTTCGCTCGCGTTGCTCGCCGTAAGTCTATCGAAGCATCCATTCATGCAAGCATGATGTCTGCTTCGCCAGCCTTCCTGCTCTGCTTATTCGCGGAAATAAAAGAACAGGTGAGACCCTGAGGCCGATCACCTGTCCAGTGTAAAAGGGGAATTTTACAAAAGTAATTTTAACAAAAAAATTTGTCAAAATCAAGCCCTAATAGAAAATTTCCGCGAAAAATTACGTGTAAGTTATCGCGCAATGCAATTTACAGGCATCCGGCGGCGTCCCAAAAATGCATTTACACGCTAAACGCCATCAGCCCCAGCTTCGAAAGCGCAAGTTCCTGAATCACCACGCCCTTCGCCTTTTTCTGCGCCAGATTCATGTCAACAAGCGCCGCAAGCGGCATCAGTTTCGTGACATACCCTGTCTTTTTCCTGCCGAAAAGGGATTTTCGGTCCTCCAGAATACTGACCTTAACCTTCGCCTTGAGCTGCTCGTAGGTCCGGCAGGAAAACTGTTCTTTCGTCATATAGTAGAGATGGCTCTCCAAGGTGGTCTCCGGGTCGGTATCCTTGAAAATATAGTGCTCCACAATGCTCTTGTATTTAAAATTCACCATTTCATCCTGCAGAATCTCCGCGTAACTCAGCTTTGCGCCAAGGTAAACAGACCCTGTATCCTGCATAAAATATTTATAATCCCTGTTCTCTGTCTCCATCGGTTTCCTTCCATAGTCCGTCCGGCCATAAAATTTTCCCAGCCCGTCACGCAAAAAATCCCTTTTTCAGCATCAGTCCCTACTCCGCTGCAATGGACTCGATCTTACCGCCGCTTATGCGGACAGCATCCTCGATGGCCTTTCTCGAAAGCCCCGACTCTTCCATCAGTTCCTCCACCGTCACCGCCCTGTGCAGTTCTTCCTTAAGGGCGTTCGCCGCATCCGCCACTCTGTTTACCTTGTCGGCAATTTTCTGATCGCTCTTTTCCTCCGCCGCATTTTCCGCGATGCAGTCCTCCATGGCGTCCATCATCATTTTGGCAAGCATTCCCTGCGCCTCACCCGCATGTTCCAACGCACCCAGCATGGTAACACCGAGAGAAAGCGCCACATTGCCCTCGCCAATCAGGTCCTCCAGCCCCACGCCCTGCCCGGTATAGAGCTTGGCTATCTCGGGAACCTCCGGCAGCATAAGCTCCGTCAGCCGTTTGACGGCGTCCGCGTCTCCCGCCATTGCGGAAAGGGTAATCGCCTCCCTCTCCCCGTCCGTCACTTTCGGGATTGCCTGCAGCGCTTCCAAATAAGAGTCCAGATAGTTCTGCTCTTCCTCCTCCAGATAAGAATCCAAATCTGCAGGCTTATCCACACCGATCTTGTTCTCCCGCAGATAGACATACACCATCTCCATCTGCTCGGCAGAAAGAGAAAGCGGAGAGAACGCTTCCTCCACCTCCGCCTTCGTTATGAAATTCCGCTGTGCCCTGGCTGTTTTCTTAACTTCCTCCAAAATTTCAGCAAACGCTGTCTCACGCTCCATAAAACTCCCGTTTCCTCCCAAAAAATCTACTTTTTGGCATGTCTGCACAAAGCCTGTCTAATTTGGCCGCTTGATGTGCGTATGCGTATACAGATGCTCCTCGCAGTATTCATAATTTCCGTCGCATTTGGAGCAGAAGCGGAACTGCATCTGCGGGCTGTCCACCTCTGTCCTGCCGCAGATCGCGCATTTATGCTTGGTAATCCCCGTGCTTCTCCTCACTTCCCGCTTAAACTCCTGCCGCCTGTGGATCTGTTTCGGGTTCAGGTGCATCATATTCCGCGATGTCAGGAAAAACACGACAAAATTGAGCAGTGAAGCCCCGATGGCAAATTTCCCGTACACATTCGACCCAAGGAACTGGAACAGCAGCATCACCGCATATATAACGCCCAGCCATTTCACCCGGATCGGAATGATAAACATGAGCAGCACCTGCGCGTCCGGGAAAGTAGCCGCGTACGCGAGAAAGATTGACATATTGATATAGTATGTGCTGAACATCATCGCAATCACCGTAAAATACTCACGGGGCGTATCGACGGTCAGGACCGCGCCCATCAGGGAGATCTCCGGCTGAAACAGATAGCAGTACCCCATCAGCAGAAAACTCCCTGCAATGGTAAACAACATCCCCTGAAACAGATAGACATTGTAGCGGTAAGTCCCCCATGTCCGTTCAAGGGAAGTTCCTATGGAGCAGTAAAAATATAACATGAGTAATGTAAAGAAAAGCCCGCCGCTGCTCGGCGGAATCAGCACCCACGTCACAAGCCGCCAGATCTGCCCGTGCAGAATCGCATACGGGTTCAGCGTCAGATAGGTGATCAGCAGTCCGCTCCTGTCAAACATCTGCAAAAGATACCCGACCGCATAGCACATGACCAGCACAAAGGACAGATTCCGTATCGCGTATTTTCCAAATTTTCGTTCAAAAGGACTCATATTTCACTCTCCCTTAAAATATATAATAGAATCCAAAGGCAGGATTCTATTATCAAAATTCTATTATATAATATAGCATCCCTCTTTTTAAAAGTAAATGTCACAGCCCCAAAAATCGCCCTCTCATAAAAATTTAATAAATGTCTGCCGAAAACTTCATTCTTTTCTAAGAATTGGACAATTGCATTTTGGAAAACTGTGTCGTATAATGACAGCGTATGCCAGAAAACACATTATAATAGGTAAGAAGGTAACTTATTCCAAGTTACCATTTGATACATGAAGGAGCGAACAAGAAATGAGTGATATGCAATATACGCTTGGCATCGACATCGGTTCCACTACCGTCAAGATTGCCATTTTGGACGACAGGCATCAAATACTCTTTTCCGATTACAAAAGACATTTTGCTAATATCAGGGAAACCCTTGCGGCTCTTCTCTCCCAGGCTTTTAAACAGCTTGGAAACCTCACGGTGCATCCCATCATCACTGGTTCCGGCGGTCTCACGCTGGCAAACCACCTGCAGATCCCCTTTGTACAGGAGGTGATCGCCGTGTCCACATCCCTGCAGACCTTCGCGCCTGTCACGGACGTGGCGATTGAGCTTGGCGGCGAGGACGCAAAGATCATCTATTTTGAGGGCGGCAACGTGGAACAGCGCATGAACGGTATCTGTGCCGGCGGCACGGGCTCCTTCATCGACCAGATGGCTTCCCTCCTGCAGACGGATGCGGCGGGTCTGAACGAATACGCCAAAAATTATCACTCCCTATATACGATAGCGGCGCGCTGCGGCGTGTTCGCCAAATCCGATATCCAGCCCCTCATCAATGAGGGCGCCACGAAAGAAGATCTTTCCGCCTCCATCTTTCAGGCGGTTGTCAACCAGACCATCAGCGGTCTTGCCTGCGGCAAGCCGATCCGTGGACATGTGGCGTTCCTCGGCGGCCCGCTGCACTTTTTATCAGAGTTAAAGCAGTCGTTCATCCGCACGTTGAAGCTGGACGACGCCCATATCATCGACACGGAGAACTCCCACCTTTTCGCAGCGATAGGTTCCGCCCTGAACGCGAAGGAGGACGCCTTCTATACGATGGAAGAGCTGACGGCCAAACTTTCCACCGATATCAAAATGGAATTTGAGGTGGAGCGCATGGAACCGCTCTTCGCCACACAGGCGGACTACGACGCGTTCCGCTCCCGCCACGGCGCCCATCATGTGGCGACCGGCGACCTCGCCTCCTACCGGGGCAACTGTTTCCTCGGCATCGACGCCGGCTCCACAACCACAAAGGTTGCGCTCGTGGGAGACGACGGCTCCCTGCTCTACTCTTTCTACAGCAGCAACGACGGCAGCCCCCTAAAAACGGCAATACGCTCCCTCAAGGAGATCTATAAGCTGCTCCCGGCGGGGGTAAAAATCGCCCGTTCCTGTTCCACCGGCTACGGCGAAGCGTTGATGAAGGCCGCCTTTCTCTTAGACGACGGCGAGGTGGAGACCGTGGCGCACTACAATGCCGCCGCTTTCTTCGACCCGGAGGTGGACTGCATCCTGGATATCGGCGGGCAGGACATGAAATGCATCAAGATCAAAAACCATACCGTGGACAGCGTACAGCTCAACGAGGCGTGCTCCTCCGGCTGTGGCTCCTTCATAGAGACTTTTGCCAAGTCCCTGAACTATGGCGTGGAGGACTTTGCCAGAACCGCCCTCTTTGCAGAGCATCCCATTGACCTCGGCACCCGCTGTACGGTATTCATGAATTCCAAGGTAAAACAGGCGCAGAAGGAAGGGGCGTCCGTCTCCGATATCTCCGCGGGACTTGCCTACTCCGTCATCAAGAATGCGCTTTTTAAGGTAATCAAAGTCTCCGACGCCTCGGAACTGGGCAGAAATATCGTCGTACAGGGCGGCACCTTCTACAATGACGCGGTTCTTAGAAGCTTTGAAAAAATCGCCGACTGCGAGGCAATCCGCCCGGATATTGCCGGTATCATGGGCGCTTTCGGCGCGGCGTTGATTGCGAGGGCGCACTACGAAGAAGGCTACCAGACTTCCATGCTGAATCTGGAACAGATCACCAATCTGCAGTTTGAGACGAGCATGGCAAAATGCAAGGGCTGCACGAACAACTGCCGTCTCACCATCAACAAATTTACCGGCGGCCGGCAGTACATCTCCGGCAACCGCTGTGAGAGGGGACTTGGACGGACAAAAAAGGAAAATGGGGCGCCCAATCTCTTTGACTATAAGCTGAAACGGTATTTTTCCTACGAGCCGCTTCCGGCAAACGAGGCGAAACGGGGCACTGTGGGCATTCCGCGGGTGTTAAACATGTACGAGAATTACCCTTTCTGGTTCACCTTCTTTACGAAGCTGGGCTTCCGGGTCGTACTCTCCCCCGTTTCCAACCGCAAAATCTATGAGCTGGGTATCGAATCCATCCCCAGCGAATCGGAATGCTATCCTGCAAAGCTGGCGCACGGACATGTGGCATGGCTCATCAGGCAGAATGTGGACTTTATCTTCTACCCCGCCCTCTTTTATGAGCGGGATGAGTTTCATGACGCCAACAACCACTACAACTGCCCTATCGTCACGTCCTATTCCGAAAACATCAAGAATAACGTGGAGGAAATCGGGCGCGGGGAAGTGGTTTTCCGCAATCCCTTTATGTCCTTTAAGAGTCTGCAGACCGTTACCGAGGCGCTGACAAGAGAGTTCCGCGAGCTCCCTATAACAGCCGTTATGGATGCTGCCGAGGCCGCGTGGACAGAGCTGGCCGCAGCGAGACAGGACATGCGCGACAAAGGCGAAGAAGTGCTCCGCTATCTGGAAACCAACCATAAACGCGGTATCGTGCTGGCGGGTCGTCCGTATCACATTGACCCGGAGATCAACCACGGCATTCCCGAATTGATCACCTCCTACGACATTGCGGTGCTCACGGAGGATTCCGTCTCTCACCTGGCGGCGCCCGAGAGGCCGCTGATCGTTTCCGACCAGTGGATGTACCATTCAAGACTTTATGCGGCGGCAAGTTTCGTCAAGACAAGGGACGACCTGGATCTGATCCAGCTCAACTCTTTCGGCTGCGGCCTTGACGCCGTGACCACGGACCAGGTGAACGACATCCTTACCGGCTCCGACAAAATCTATACCTGCCTGAAAATCGACGAAGTGAACAATCTGGGCGCGGCGAGAATCCGCATCCGTTCCCTGCTCTCCGCGATTCAGGTACGGGAGCAGAAAGGCGAGAAGCGCACAATACGCTCCAGCGCCATCAAGAAAGTGCCCTTTACAGAGGAAATGAGAAAGGATTACACCATCCTCTGTCCCCAGATGTCGCCGATCCATTTTGAAATTATCGAGGCTGCCTTCAATGCGTGCGGCTATCACTTTGAAGTGCTCGGCAACGACACAAGACAGGCCGTTGACATGGGATTAAAATATGTAAATAATGACGCGTGTTATCCTTCCCTGATCGTAGTGGGACAGATTATGGACGCCCTGCTTTCCGGGAAATATGACCTGAATAAAGTGGCGGTCATTATGAGCCAGACCGGCGGCGGCTGCCGTGCCACGAACTATGTGGGCTTTATCAGACGCGCGCTGGAAAAGGCGGGTATGCCGCAGATTCCCGTCATTTCCTTAAATCTTGCCGGTATTGAGAGCAATCCCGGTTTCCACCTGAACGCCACCCTCTTCATGCGTGCCGCCTACGGCGCGCTGTTCGGGGATATCTTTATGCGATGTGTTTACCGTATGCGCCCCTACGAAAAGGAGCCGGGCTCCGTGGATGCGCTGCATGCGAAATGGGTCACGAAATGCCGGGATTTTGTCTCCGGGAAGTCCATGAACTATCTGACCTTCCAGAAGATGTGCCGCCAGATTGTAAGGGATTTTGACCAGATCCCTGTATATGAAGATCTGCGCAAGCCCCGCGTCGGCATCGTCGGTGAAATTCTGGTCAAATTCGCGCCTGCCGCCAACAACCATCTGGTAGAGCTTCTGGAATCGGAAGGCGCAGAGGCAGTCGTACCTGACCTGTTAGATTTCATGCTCTACTGCTTCTACAACCAGATTTACAAGGCGGATTTCCTCGGCACCTCAAAAAAGGCTGCACTCGTCTCCCGCTTCGGCATACGTGCGCTTGAAAAGCTGCGCGCGCAGGCCGCGAAGGAATTTGCGAAGAGCAGACACTTTACACCGCCCGTCAGCATCTACACGCTGGTAAACTACGCGAAACCGATTGTCGATATCGGCAACCAGACCGGCGAGGGGTGGTTCCTTACAGGAGAGATGGTTGAGCTGATCCACAGCGGCGTTAACAATATCGTCTGCACACAGCCCTTCGGCTGTCTGCCCAACCATGTGGTCGGCAAGGGCGTCATCAAGGAGCTCCGCAAGCGGTTCCCCAGCTCCAACATTGTGGCAATCGACTATGATCCCGGCGCAAGCGAAGTCAATCAATTAAACCGCATCAAGCTGATGCTCTCCACGGCGCAGAAAAACCTGAAAAAAGAGCATTTTCCTACAGAGTAAAGAAAACCGGGTGCAAATTCACGCACCCGGCTTTTTATACCATATTATGATGTAGATAATCACGTTTTCCTTCAGTAAAAAGTCTTGTCCACCTTGCGGTTTATGAAACGGATCTTATCCCGCACCTCCTCGGGAAGCTCCTGAATCGCATCTTCCGCCGTCTCCTTCTGCAGCTGGTTCACACAGAACACACAGGCTCCAAATGTATCATTGGAAAAGAATTTCGGTTTCTCCCACTTCACGAAATAGGATACCCGGTGCCTTAACAGCACCTTCTCTATCTTCTCCTTGGTCTCCATATCCTTTACCTGGCACCACTCAAGCTCATTGTGTACCTTAACCTTTTGATATGCTGTTTCCATAATCCGCTCGTTCCCCCTGTGTCGAAACGTTAATACATATAAATTATAAGGTAAAATACAAAATTATGCAAATCTTTTTCTGCCCGATTATTTAACTTCTCAAAACACCACGTTAAGTTAATTTTTGGTAAATTGTCCGCCATCTCAGGGAGCCGCCTTGCGCGCCTCTTTTGTTTGTGATATCATACATTGTATCATTTACCGTTTCATATATATAAAATAACCTGAGAGAAAGCGAGGGATCCCCATGCCCATCAAAGTAGCGGATTTACTGCCGGCAACCGGCATTTTAGAGAAAGAAAATATATTTGTTATGACAGAATTCCGGGCGATGCATCAGGACATCCGTCCTCTTGACGTACTGATCTTAAATCTGATGCCCACGAAAGAAGTAACCGAGACGCAGCTTCTCCGAAAGCTTTCAAATACACCGCTGCAGGTAAACGTGGAGTTTTTACAGACCGCCAGCTATACGCCGCAGCATACCGACTCCAACCACATGGAAGCTTTTTACACGACCTTTGACCAGATCAAGGACCGCAAATTCGACGGCATGATCATCACCGGGGCGCCGCTCGACCATGTCCGCTTCGAAAAAGTCGCTTACTGGGACGAAATCTGCACGATTATGGAGTGGGGGCGCACGCATGTACACTGTACGCTCCACCTGTGCTGGGGCGCATACGCCGCCCTGTACTATTTTTACGGTCTGGACCGTGAAGATCTGGACGAAAAGCTGTCCGGCGTGTACACGCACAGGATTCTCAAGCGAAAATCGCCTCTTTTCCGGGGATTTGACGATATTTTCCACGCGCCGCAGTCCCGCGCCATGACGATAGACCCGGCACAGATCGCCTCCGTGCCGAATCTGGAACTGATGGCGGTCTCCGACGAAGCCGGCATGGCTATTGCCAAGACCGAGGACAGCCGGCATTTCTTCATTACCTGTCATCTGGAATACGACGCCGACACGCTGGCGCTGGAATACGCCCGCGATATGGAAAAGGGCATGAATCCCAAAATCCCGGTAAATTACTTCCCGGGGGACGATCCTTCGAAGGAGCCGGTCGTCAACTGGCGTTCCGCGGGGCAGCTTCTCTTTTCAAACTGGCTTAACTATTATGTGTATCAGACCACGCCTTACGATGTGAGGGAAATATAAAAAAAGAGTGCATCCGCACTCTTTTTTTACCGCCTTTTTATATCACATGTTATTATTTGAGGTATTCCGCCATAAAGTCTTCCTCCGACAAAATCTTTACCCCAAGCTCCTTGGCCTTTTTGTTCTTGGATGACTGGGACGCGGTATCGTTGTTGATCAGGCAGACGGTTTTCCCCGTCACACTGCCGGTTACCTTGCCGCCCCGCTTTTCGATCTCCTCCTTCATGGCATTTCGGTTTTCAAAATGGGACAGACTTCCCGTAATGACAAAACTCATGCCGGAAAGGTTCTGCTGCGCCTGCGCCGCCTCCTGTTTCTCGATCTCCACTTCCTCAAGCAGATGGTCCAGCTGCTCCATTGCTTTTTCCTTGTGAAAATAGTCGCAGATGCTCAAGGCGATCACTTCACCGACGCCGTCAATCTCCGCAAGTTCCTCCGCCGAAGCGTCCCGCAGCGCCTGTAGGTCATACTGAAAATATCTGCACAGCATTTTGGCGTTCGCCACGCCCACATTCTCAATCCCCAGCCCGTAAAGGAGACGCGGCAAAGTGGTTTTTCTCGCCCGCTCCAGACTCTCCGAAAGGTTCTGCCATGACTTCTCCCCGAAGCCTTCCATCTGCGTGATTTCCTCCCGGAAACGTTCCAGCCGGAACAGGTCCGCAAACTCATGCAAAAATCCTTTTGCCAGAAACTTTTCCAGTGTGGACTCGGACAGACCGTCCACATTCAGGGCATCTCTGCTCACCAGCAGGGTGAACGCCTTGATTTTCTTCGCATCACAGTCGGGATTGTCACACATAAGCGTCAGCGCGTCGTTCATCTGGCTGATGCGGGTAGGCTGCCCACATACGGGGCATATGTCCGGGATTTCCAGAGAATCGCTCTTAGTCAGATTTTCCGCGATCTGGGGAATGATCATATTCGCCTTATAGACCGTAATCCTGTCCCCGATACCCAGTTTCAGCCCCCGCACGATACTGATATTGTGCACGGACGCCCGGCTTACCGTGGTGCCTTCCAGCTCCACAGGCTCAAAGATGGCCACGGGATTGATCAGCCCGGTACGGCTGGCGCTCCACTCCATCTTAATGAGCGTCGTCTCACGCAGTTCATCCGCCCACTTAAAGGCGATGGAATCCCGGGGGAATTTTGCCGTCCTGCCAAGGGACGCGCCATACGCCATGTCCTCATAGGTAAGCACAAGTCCGTCGGAGGGCACGTCGTAGGTCTGTATCTTTTCTTCAAAATAACTTATGTTATCCAATATGTCTTCCGGCGTCACCAGACGGTGCTCTACCACATCAAATCCCTGACTTTTCAGGAAATCAAACTGCTCACTGCGGGAATTATGGAACTCTGCATCCGCCCTCACAAGGCAAAAGGCAAAAAACCGTACGCCCCTCTGCGCCGTAATCCGGTTGTCCAGCTGTCTGACGCTGCCGCTGCAGAGATTTCTCGGATTTTTATACTTTGCCTGCTCGTCCTCGATCTCCCTGTTGATTTTCTCAAAACCACTGTAGGTGATAACCGCCTCACCGCGCAGGATCAGTTCCCCCTGATAGGGAATCGTAACCGGGAGGTTGCGAAACACTCTGGCGTTGCCGGTAACCACCTCTCCCACCTCTCCGTTTCCTCTCGTCACCGCCTTTTGCAGCTCGCCGTCCCTGTAAGTGAGAACAATGGTCAATCCGTCCAGTTTCCACGACAGAAGCCCCTCTTTCCCGCCAAGCCACTCCACCAGCTCCTCCCTGCTCTTTGTCTTTGCAAGGGACAGCATGGCTGACTCGTGCCTCTCCTTCGGCAGCTCATCCACCGCTTCAAAGCCTACCTGCACCGTAGGACTGTCCGCAAGCGTCACGCCAAGCTCCTTTTCCAGTTCCTCCAGCTCGTCGTAGAGCCTGTCGTACTCGAAGTTAGACATAATCTCTTCGTCTTTGGCATAATAGGCCTCCGAAGCCCTGTTTAAGAGAGAGACCAACTCCCTCATGCGATCCATCTTATTTTCCGCCATACAACCCGCAGAGCCGGTACAGCTCCTCCCGCTCCTTTCCTGTCAATTCCCGGTACTCGCCCGGTTTCAGCTTCTCCAGCCTTATATTTATAACACGTGTTCTTTTCAGGCTCTTCACCCGGTAGCCCTGCGCCTCGCACATACGCCTGATCTGCCTGTTCAGTCCCTGGGTAAGCACCATTTTAATTGTTTTATCCCCGACCCGTTCAATCTCGCAGGGACGGGTCGTCTGTCCCAGTTCTTCCAGATACACGCCTGCCCGCAAGTGGTCTATCGCACCATCCTCCCATTTTCGGTCAGACTTGACAATATACTCTTTCTCGTGCCCGTTCCTTCCCCGCATCATGGCGTCTATCAGGTCTCCGTCGTCGGTGAGAAGCAGCAGCCCCTCGGAATCCTTATCCAGTCTGCCCGCATAGGTCACACGCCTGTGGTAACCGATCTCCGTCGTCACCAGCCGTCCCGCGTGGGCGTCTCTCTCCGAACAGACCACCCCCACAGGCTTATAGTAGGCAAGCACCACCTTTTCATCCGGCATCGCAAGAAGTTTTCCCCGCACTTCCACCCGGTCTCCGGGTCCTGCCTTCATGCCCGCAGCCGCCTTATCGCCGTTTACATAGACCTCCCCCGCCTCTATCAGCTTATCCGCATCCCTTCTGGAACATACGCCGCAGGAGGCAAGATATTTATTGAGACGCACTTTCTCCATCGCTACCTCCCATTTCTCCAAAACCGCTCTCTTGTCCGTCCGCCTCCGTCTGCAGGATTTCCTCCCTCTCTACCCCGTGCTCAAAGAGAAAATCCCGCCACCTGTCGTAATGCTGCGCGTAGAGATGTACCCCGTCAAAAGTAAGATCCGCCTGCAGATACCCCTCTTCATCGGTAAACAGCGGATTGCAGTCAAGGTAAAAAACATCTCTCCCGTTGGCCAGTCTGGCGGACGCCACATTTTTGTCGTTAATATTGATATTGTTAAACTCCGTCTCCATATTATTCTTTTCCCGGCTCACGTGGAGATTTGCCATCACATAAATAATAACACCCGGCTGCCATTCCTTGATCTGCCTGACCACCTTGAGATACTGTTTTAAGTACATGGGCGTATCGCCATACCCCAGTTCGTTCATCCCAAGCATGATGTAAATTTTGCCGTAACGCTTCTTTTGCAAAATTTCTTTCATGTCCACCTTCTCGCCCGTCTTCTGGTAAGTCACCCCATCGTCCTCAAGAAGTTTGTATATGGTCATACCGTTGTCACAGAAAAAGTCAGCGCCCTCAAGTCCTGCATAATCCGAAATACCCAGAGTACGGGAATCGCCCAGAAAAGCGGCATCGTTAAAATAACTCTCGTTCTCTAACACATAGTCGTATGCCGTGGTCAATGCAACTTTTCCTGCATCCGAGTAATACCGGGAATCCGTCTCAATCGGTGTGTATTCCACAAATTCTGTGGTATGTGTTTCCATTTTTGCGCCTTTACCGATGATTTCCAGATTTTTATTGTCCGTTTTCCGTTCCTGTTTATTTTCAATTCCGCTGTTTTCTGGCTTGCGCGCTCCTGCATTTTGGAGATTTCCTTCTTCCTCGCCCTGCTTTTCCCCGGAATCCTCCCCTGCGCCGCCTTCGTCTTTCTGGTCCTTTTTGGCTAAAATATCGTTCCCATTTACAAGGTCATCTTCTCCCGTACCCGTCTTTATTCTTTCTTCAATCAGCTGTAAAACCGCCACATCCTGTTCGTTTTTTAGTTTTTCTGTTCCGTCAAAAAACAGAAAAAAAACAGAACTTGTAAAGAGCACAAGCAAAATAAAGGGACAGTTATATATGATTTCCAGAAAAGTCCTCATCTTATTTCTGTTCATTTTTCGCCTCATTCAAACGCTAAAATCTAAAATACAAAAACGGATTATTGTTCCCCATGGCAATCTCCCTCACCGACCACCAGAAGACGCCTAAAAGAATCAGCACCGCAAACCAGCGGTCCTTCCACTTCCAATACAGCTTTGTCGGCAGGGGCGTCGAAAATATAACACACGCTATCAAAAGTATGCCATACTCTTTGAGATATCGGATCAGCTGCGTGGTCCCAACCAGTATGCCCTCCCTGTGATATCCAAAGAGATTGCCCAGATACCCGGCAAGCTGTCCCATATCCGTTATCGCAAAAATGACCCATGTCACAGGAATCAGCAGCACCGTGTAGACATGGCCCGCCACAAGACTTCTCTCCATCCGCTTTCCAAAAGTCCACTTTTCGAGGGAAAGCAGCAGAAAAAAGGCAATGCCCCAAAGTACAAAGTTCCATGCCGCGCCGTGCCACAGCCCCGTAAGCGCCCAGACCACAAATAAGTTGCATGCCGTCCGTCCCTTTCCTTTCCGGCTGCCGCCCAGAGGAATGTAGACATACTCCTTAAACCAGCTCCCCAGCGTCATATGCCACCTTCTCCAAAATTCCGACAGGGAACGCGACGTGTACGGATGGTCAAAATTGCGGGGAATGGAAAATCCAAGCATCTTGCCAAGCCCCATGGCCATCACAGAGTATCCCCAGAAATCAAAATAGATCTGAAAGGAGTAGGCGAATGCACCAAGCCACGCCACAAGAGGATGCAGCCTGCCCGCCCCCGCCGTCATAATCAGATTCCAGAGCGTACCGATCTGGTTCGCCAGAAGCACTTTAAGTCCCAGTCCAAGTGTAAAAAGTTTCAACCCGTTCTCCAGATCCCTGATACGCACGCGCCTGCCTGCCATGCGCTCCGCCACCTCGCCGTAGCGGACAATAGGGCCTGCTATCAGCTGGGGAAACATACAGACATATGTCGCAAAAGAGAGCAGCCCCGCCCGCTTCTCTATCGTTCCCCGAAAGCAGTCAATCTGATAGGAAATCATCTGGAACGTATAAAAACTGATACCAAGCGGCAATGCCAGGGACAGTATCGGCAAAACCCCGTTCCCGGCAAGCCCGTTGATGCTGCCCGCCGCAAAATCCCAGTACTTAAACACAAACAAGACGCTCAGGTCCAGCGTCACCGCCAGTACAAGAGCCCTCCTGCGCCGCCTCGCCGCCTTCTTTTTGCGATGCGACTGCGGCGATTTCGGTTCCCAGAACATATAACGGCTGAAACCATAATTTGCCAGAACAGACAAAAGAAGCAGCAGAACGAAATACGGTTCTCCCACTCCATAGAAGATAAGGCTTCCTGTCAAAAGTACAATATTGCGGTATTTAGGAAACACCAGATAGATTATCATAAAAATCGGCAGAAACCGAAATAAAAATCCTACACTGGAAAATAGCATCGTAAGAACTCCCTACGCCGGCATACACAATCAAGTAGTTTATCTCCTGTAAAAGTCTACATTTAGTATATTCCAGGCAGAATCATTTGGCAAGCTTATTATATGCCATAAAACAAATTTAAGAATTTACAAAGATTTGCGAAGCCCTTTCGGATAGTGGTTCTTGATCTGACCGCCCGAAGCCTTTCCGAAGCCAAGCGCATATCCAGCGTAAGAAAGCGCCGTCCAGCCTCTCTCCTCCCCGCAGGCAATGCTCTCCCCCCTCAGATAGGCCGCCGCCTCCCGCTCTGAAAGCCCATAAACGCGTCCGCCATCCTCCGGCAGTAGAGAAAACGCCAATGCATGGGCCGGCTCAAAGCGGTTCTTTTTCTCTGTCGCGAGCTGGAGCCCCGGCCTCAGCACCTTGATCCCCGTCAAAGAAATCATTTCTTCCGGCACAAGGTAAATCTGCTCCCCAAAGCGGACCAGCCTTCCCGGATGCCTCGCCATCCACGTTTCTCCGATCCCCATTTCCTCACGTAAAAAGTCTTCTATAAGTTTACATAACTTCTTATCGCCTGTAATCTGCCATGTTCCTTTTCCAGCCATCTTCTCCACTGCCATCCGCGCATCACTTTTCCGTGGGCTTTTTCCCATGACCGCTTCCGGCAGATTATCCGCCTGCGGGCCGGCCTTTCGCAGTCTGGCAATATAGTGCCCCTCGCCGCGGATCAGGTGCGGCCATAGCCGCAGCGTATGCTCCAGCCCCTCCGCCGGCTGTGAAATCCAATCCCCCCGTCCCTTAGAAAGACTGTTTTCCAAAGCTGTCTCTTCTATATTATATTCCTCATGCGCCCGCAAAAATGCGCTGACGGTCCCCTCGTTTTCCTCCGGCGAAAAAGTACAGGTGGAATACACAAGCACGCCGCCCGGTCTTACCGTTCTTGCCGCCTCATCCAAAATCAGCGCCTGCCTCTCGGCACACATCTGCACCGCCTTCTGGCTCCACTCCTGCCTGGCTGCCTCATCCTTTCGAAACATTCCTTCCCCGGAACAGGGCGCATCCACCAGCACCCTGTCAAAAAAGGCGGGAAAAAGCGACGCGATGCGCTCCGGCTTTTCGCTGCAGACGACACAGTTTGATACGCCCATCCGCTCCACATTCTGGGATAAAATGCGCGCCCGCTCCCCGATGATCTCATTGGAAACCAATAACCCCTGTCCCTGCATCCGCCCTGCAATCTGCGTGCTTTTCCCCCCGGGCGCCGCGCACAGGTCAAGAATCCGCTCACCCGGCTTTGGCGCAAGCGCTTCCACCGCCGCCATGGCGGAAGGCTCCTGAATATAATAGGCGCCCGCCTCATGAAGCACATGCCGCCCCGGCTGTACCGCCGCATCATAATAAAACCCTTCCCGCGCCCAGGAAATCTTTTCCAGCGGAAAGGGCATTGCCCCAATAAACTCTTCTTCTGTGCCTTTCAGCAAATTACGTCTGAGTCCGTACTGCCGTGCCTGTCCGTAACTCGCCTCAAAGGCTTCATATTCCCCACCAAGAAGCCTTTGCATCCTCTCCGCAAAGGCTTTTGGCAGATCCACATTATTTTCGCCCATGTAATCACCCGCGCCGCCTGTAATTTCTGGCGGCTACATCATCAGCGCTCCTCCAAAGAACGCCTTCTGCTCCTCAGTCACAAGAACGCGGAGCGGTTTATCCTGCTCCTTGCTGTGGCCAAGTTTCGCCATAAATCTCCCGTAAGCCTTAAATCCGCCCTTCGGAATCATCTGAATCTTCACCCGGTCAATCTCCGCAAGCTCCCTGTCCCTCTTATAGCCGAAGCTGCTCTCCATCAGGCATTCGTCCAGAATGTCCTCCGCGTTCCCGGGCAGTTTCCCATCAGCCAGTTCCAGATAAAGCATGTAGCGCGGTCTCTGTTTCGCGTAATCGCCGTCCACACAGAACCCTTCCGCCGTGCACTCCGCCCTTGACTGGAATTTGCGCATGGCGTTCTCCAGCTGACGCACATTCATCTTTTCATCCGCTATATTGATCACCTGGCTCTTTCGGTAGCAGACCCGCACAATGGGCGCCTGCCCTTCAAAACCGACTACCTCCACCACGTCACCGATCGCATAGCGGTAACCGCCCGAAAAGGTCGTAATCAGCAGCTCGTACTTGGACCCCACCTCCACATCGCGGATCGTATAAATCCTTTCCCCTTCTCCTGTTTCTGGAACGAACTCATAAAAACAGGTATCCGGCAGAAGCGTGTAGTAAGCGTCTTCCTCGTTGAGGCCCCTTGCAATGCCAAAGCAGCCTTCCGACGCGGCATATGTAAAATAGTGAATCGGCAGATCGCCCACATACGTCCAGAGCTTATCCATATATGGCTTAAACATGCTGCCGCCGATCATCTGTCCGTATTTGATTTTCGGCCAGATTTTCCTTACCAATCCGTTTTCCAGGTCCGCACTGGGAATGGCGCGAAGCTCTGCCGCTCTCTCCGGGTTCGCCGGAAGATGCTCCTTCAGGTAACTTTCCCATTCATGGCTCACCAGAAAACAGTCGCTGATCTCTCCCGTCTCGATATCCGTAAGAAAAGCGTCCCAATTATCCACCACATAGCGCAAGACTCCAACCACGCGATTCACATAAATGCCGTGTATAGCCGTCACATCCCTGCATGCAAGCGCAAAACGCACCTTCACATACAGCAGGTCCTCCAGTGTGTTCTTAGGGAACAGCACTTCCTCCGGCGCAGTATAACAGTCGATATTTAATTCTCCCCTCGATTGCAGATAACGGTGCAGCGCCCCCGCCCTCACACCGCTCATGGTGCCGTCCGGCATAAAATCACGGCGAAATTCACCGATCTGGAAAATCCTGCCGAAAAGCTCCTCATCCGAAGTGTCCGGCATCTGCCTGCGGATCGTCTCCCTGATCAGATCACGCCAGTAAAACTTCTGCCGCAGAATATCCTTCTCGATAATCGGCACATACTTCGGCGAATCCGTGCTGCCGGAGCTGATGCAGTAATACACCGGTCTCTCCATCGTAAGCAGCCCCTCTTCCCCGCTTACCTGCCGCTCGATAATTGTCTCATAGTCATAATGAAAAGTAATGGGCAGTTCTTTCTGGTACTCTTCCACAGAATGAATGTCTTCAAATCCAAACAGCCTTCCGTACTCGGTATCTTTGTTTTCCGTAAGCCTGTCCATCAGGAATCTTTCCTGTTCCGCCACCGCATTGCGGCATAACTCCTCAAAACGGGCTATTGCGTCCGTCTTCCCTTCTCCTACCCCCATTGCAGCCTCCTTCTCATTACCCACCGCAATCCTATCGAAAATACGGTGCAGATAATGACATTATATGCGATTTTTCCCATAAAATCAATAGAATATGCCCTCCCCAAATGTTTTCCTTACTTTTTATTGCGCATTTTCCACAAACCCGCTATAATAGCAAATGGTTTAACTTATTAACAGACTAAAGTAAAAGATTGAGGAGGAAAATTATGACATCGCAGATTTGTATTATCATCGCCATCATTGCCTATCTCGGCATGATGATTTACATCGGCATAACCTATTCCAAACAAAATACGCAGGCCGCAGAATTTTATCTGGGCGGAAGAAAGCTAGGTCCTCTTGTCACCGCCATGAGCGCGGAGGCGTCTGATATGAGCAGCTATCTTCTGATGGGACTGCCGGGACTTGCCTATATCGCCGGGCTTGCCGAAGTGGGCTGGACCGCAATCGGCCTGGCCATCGGCACATACTTAAACTGGCTCTTCGTCTCCAAACGGATCCGCCGCTACTCCAGCCGGATCGGCTCGTTTACCATCCCGGAGTTTTTCGCAAAGAGATACGGCGACGACAGACATTTCCTGACCTGTATCGCCGCTGTTATCATCGTAGTTTTCTTCGTACCCTACACCGCTTCCGGCTTTGCGGCATGCGGTAAGCTTTTCAGTACCCTCTTTGGCATGAACTATATCATCGCCATGCTCTTAAGCGCGGCTGTCATTGTCATCTACTGCACACTGGGCGGATTCCTGGCAGTGAGCACCACCGACCTGATCCAGGGTATCACCATGAGTATCGCCCTGCTCATTGTGGTCGGCTTCGGCGCAGTCGTGACGGGCGGTTTCAGCGGCGTTACAGACGCCGTGAGCAGTCTTCCCGGCTATTTAAGCCTGGTGCAGAGCTATTCTGCAAAGACCGGCACATCCGCTCCCTATACGCCCCTTATGATCGCGTCCACACTCGCATGGGGACTTGGGTATTTCGGTATGCCCCACATCCTGCTTCGCTTCATGGCAATCGAGGATGAAAACAAACTGAAACTCTCCAGAAGAATCGCTACCGTATGGGTGGTCATCTCCATGTCCATCGCCGTACTGATCGGTGTGGTTGGCTACGGTCTCTCACAGGCAGGCGTCATTCCCGTACTGGAAGGCAGCAATTCCGAAACGGTTATTATCCAGATCGCTTCTGTACTCAGCAGCCATGGCGTGATCCCCGCGCTGATTGCAGGCGTTATCCTTGCCGGCATTCTGGCGGCTACCATGTCCACCGCAGATTCTCAGCTGCTTGCCGCGGCGTCCAGCATTTCCCAGAATCTGGTGCAGGACTTCGGCAGGAAAAAACTGGACACGAAAACCTCACTGTTAATCGCAAGAATTACGGTTATCGCCATTTCACTGATCGCCGTCTTTATCGCGCAGGATCCCGACAGTTCCATCTTTGGCATCGTCTCCTTCGCGTGGGCGGGATTCGGCGCTGCTTTCGGCCCGGTAGTTCTCCTTGCGCTGTTCTGGAAACGTTCCAACAAACAGGGCGCGCTTGCCGGTATGATTGTCGGCGGCGTCATGGTATTCGCCTGGAAATACGGCGTTGCAAAACTGGGCGGCGCGTTCGCCATCTACGAACTGCTTCCCGCCTTTGTCATCGCCCTGCTTGTCAATGTGGCGGTATCCCTGATGACCAAAGCGCCTGACGAAAATCTGGTACGAATCTTCGATGAAGTAAACGCAAAGTAACCGCCCCTTCGCACATCATAGATACAGTGACTCCAAACACGGTTTCTTCGGAGGCCGTGTTTTTATGTAAAACACCTTTTTATGTAAAACATAAAATATTTTTGCTTTATCTTCGGTTTTTTTGTATAAATTAATTAACTATAATTGACTAATTGTATTTTTTTGTATATAATTTTATTGATATTATAATATTTTATAAAAATATAAACATCTATGATCTTTGGAGGAAACTACCTTGCTTCACATCACTTCACTTAACGATGGTTTAGACATTTTTAAAGCGCTCGGCTCCGATGTCCGAATTGAAATTTTAAATATTCTTCTGGATAATAACAGTATGAGCATGAACGAACTTGCCACTAGGCTGAATATCACGAACGGGGCTCTGACCAGCCATATCAAAAAGCTGGAAAGCTGCGGCCTGATCTCCATTTCCAGCGAGTCCGCCGGGCACGGCAACCAGAAAATCTGCTCGGTTCATCTGGACAAGATTCTGATTGATTTAGAGCGGCAGGAGGATATTCTGAACGTTTACAGCACGGATATCAAGATAGGCCACTATTCCGTCTACCGCATCTGCCCCACCTGCGGTCTGGCCTCCGATAAGGCTATCATCGGCGAAGTGGATGACTCCCGTTACTTTGACCATCCTGACCGCTACAGTGCGGATATTCTCTGGTTCACCAAAGGATTTGTGGAATACAACATTCCCAACTTCATCCCCAGTTTCCAGAAGATCACGCAGCTCACGATCTCAGCGGAGTTAAGTTCCGAGGCGCCCGGCGTCAACAACGTATGGCCCTCCGACATCTCCTTTTACTTAAACGACGTGTGTATTGGCAACTGGCTCTCTCCGGGTGATTTCGGTGATTCCAGAGGACTTTTTACCCCCGACTGGTGGTTCCCCAACTGGAACCAGTACGGGCTGCTTAAGCTTCTCGTGATTAACCGGAAGGGCACCTTTATTGACGGCCTGAAAATTTCTGACGTGACCATCGACAGTTTCCACCTGGATTATCGCAGCAGCCTCCGCTTCCGCCTTGCCGTGGACGACGACGCGGAACATGTGGGCGGACTGACCATCTTCGGCAAGACCTTCGGCAACTACGGGCAGGACATCAAGGTAAACATACATTACGCTCCCATGGATGAGGGCGAGTAAACCTACATATGACAGCGGTTTTACCGTCAATACATAAAGCGGATTTTTCCTGCCCACTATCTTTTATGGTGTAAACATGGCAAGCTGCATCACAAACCTTATAGGCAGTGCAGGGTATTTCATTTGATTAAAATCCCCGACAAAAAATAACTCTTTGTCAGGATAATAAAATGCGTATGAACCGGTTGATCCGCTATGGCCTGTCAAATCACCCTGCCCCAAAAAGGATGTGGCAAATCCGCCCATTTTTATTCTCATATAGCCGTTTCCATAATAGATGGGAAACATAGATAGCTGCAGTTTTCTATACAGTTTCGGATCGAGAAATTTTTTGTCAAAAAGTTCTCCATGGAAAAACGCCTGTATAAATATCATTAAATCTCTTGCAGAGGTAATGCAGCCGCCGCCTGCTTTACTGCATATTATGAATTGCGGCCTATATAACTGCTTATCGCCATAGTAAACCATAGGTATATATTCTTCTTCTGAGACAGGCAGATAAGTTTGAGCCATATTTATTTTTGAAAATATATATTTTTCAAACACCTTTTCTAATGGGCATTTTGTCACTTTTTCAATAATATCGCCCAATATATGATAGTTAATATCCGCATAGTGGGCATTGTCTTTAAAGCCGGGCGGGAAATGCGCCTTCTTTTCTTTCGTTAAGGCAATATTTTTGTCAAAGGTAATAAATGTATCCGAAATGACAGCCTGTTTTTTGATGCTGCTTTTCCCTTCTTCATATATATCCGCCAATCCGCTTGTCTGGCAGAGTAAGTCTGATATTTTCAAATCATAAGAATACTCTTTCCCTTTATAAAAATGTAAACCGCTTAAATAAGCAGGCTCATAAAAATTTAGCAGGTTATCACCCAGCGTTATACAGCCCTGCTGAACGAGAATAAAAATACATGCGGCAGTAAACATTTTTGTTATGCTCGCCGCTACTATCGGACTATCTATATCTTTTCCCCCGTAGGCCTTTGAGAATACAGTTTCCCCGGTTCCCTTTTCGATTAGGACTACGCTTTCATAAATCTTTTTTGCCCGAATATACGCATCAAATAAATCATCATAACTCTTTGTTTTCATGACATCACCATGTGATCTGTTTCGTCCACCCTTCCGCGTTATTTTTATGCTATTTGGTACGTTTAACTATCATGTCCATAAGCCAGTCTGTCTCAGGCAATGGCGTCTTAGGGACTCTGACTTTTTCCTGCGCAATTCCCTGTATGGCGCCCAGAATGGCGACACATAATGAATGAGAATTACCTGCCCGAAACTCGCCGCGCCGCTGTCCCTCTAAAATGACTGGAATCCACTGCCTGCAAATATCTATGGATTGCAAAAACAGCTCTATTTCTTCATCATTAACTGCCGTATATTGAACATTATCCATAAACACAAACATCTTCCCAAAGGCGGGACTGCTTTCCAGCTGCTCAAATACATTCTTCACGGTCTGAAAAAGGTATTCACAAGGTGCTTCCATTGCCTTTTCTGTATCTATCTTCATTTCTTCAACGCCAATCTTTATCAGTTCAAGATAAATACTTTCTTTATTGCTAAAATAATGGAACAGCAAGCCGGAACTGACACCGGCCCTTCTTGCAATTTCCCGCGTACTTGTACCGTAGTAACCTTTTTCTATAAAGACATCCAGCGCAACCTGTAAGAGCTGCTTTTTTCTTTTATCTCCTTTATCCACAAACAGCCTCCTTAAATTAAGCACATGCTTAATTTTATATTTTTATCTAACTGTTGTCAAGAATTTCGCAGAAACTTTCCCTCCATTTCCCCTTTTTTAAAATGGTATGACAGTGACCGAAATATCAAATCATCGTCCATGCGCCATAAAAGGCGGTACCGCCCTTGTTACCGGGGCTGTACCGCCTAATCTGAAATTACTTTCTTTTAACTGAAACCCTTCTCATGCAGGCGTTTCGTTTTCTAAAATACTAATGATATGTCTCTCTTTTTTCCCGTGATTCTGTACATGTACAGCTTACTTTCACTCGTACTTCACACCCCATACGCTCTCGTTGCCGCCAACCGCGCTGAAAGTCATAACCTGGGTCCCCGCCTCGTCGTTCATCTGGCAGAACACACCGCTGTAATCCTTGCCGCCGTAAGACACCTTCATATAGCAGGTGCCGTCTTTCATCTCCCAGCTGCCTTCTACACCGTCCCCGAAAACTTTGCCGCTCTCGTCCAGATAAAGGATAAACGGCTGTGCGATCTCGGCGTCAATCGCCGTTCCCTGATTGATCACATAATATCTTCCGGCAACCGCGCCCTTGTCATAACCGCTCCCTGACACCGTCTCGCCGTCCGTCGCGTAAGGCAGCATGCAGGGCCAGCCTTCCTCGTTGACGATAAACTGGTGCACCCTTGGCTCGTGCTCCTCCGTCTTATTGTCAAAGCGGGTGTGGTTCACCACATATTTCTTCCCATCCTCATCAACAAAAGCGGAGTTATGACCCGTAGCCATGTACGCCATCTCGAGGCTCGGCAGGAAATAGTTGCCTGACAGTTTCAGCCCGTACGGATAGTGCTCCAGGTTGTTCGTGTCCATGGGATATTCCCCGTTCATATCCACGTAATCCCCGTCTATGGTCTCGGAACGGAACACACGGATCTGGTAGCCGCCCTCTCTCGTCAGACCACCGTAGGATACAAAGAGGTAATAATAGCCGCTCTCTTCATCATAAAGAATGTAGGGCGCCTCAATCGAGCTGTGGTTGCCGCCAAGCAGCCTTTTCCCAAAATAAGGGTCCACGCGCTTTGCCTCGTCCTCCTCGGGATGGATCACCTCGCCGGTCGCCTTGTCCAGCTCCAGAAGGTACATGCCGCCAGACCAGGAGCCGTACACCATCCACAGCCTGCCCTCCCCGTCGTAAAGCACGGTGGGGTCAATGGCGTTGGGGAACTTATTAAAATTATACTCGTTGCTCTTCTTTATATACCGATCCTTCGCGGTATCCCTGTCAACATACTCCGTCACATCCGTGGCGTCCAGCGTCTCCACAGTAAATCCGGAGTAAATCAGCGCGCCCTTCCACTCGTAAGGACCCTCGATATTTTCGCTGGTTGCGTAACACAGGTTTGACGCGTTCCAAGTGGAAGTGGTGCAGAAATAGAGATAGTAAAGCCCCGTCTCCTCGTTATAAATCACATCCGGCGCCCACACGTGCCATTTCCTGTCGTCGGTAGGTATCAGGCTCTTCTTGCTGCCGGAGTAAGCGAACGCCTCCTCATTGGCCATCAGTTCGAAGTAAATCTGATCCTTCACCTTATAACCGTCCCCCAGGGACGTCCATGTGCGCAGATCTTCCGACACCGCCGTGGACATGTGGGACCCAAATATGTAATACTTTCCGTCCACCTTGTAGATAGAAGGATCGTGGACGCTGACGCCAGCCTCGATCTTTGCTGTCTTGATTCCGTCAAGATTTACCGTAAAGTCCAAATTTGCTGGCAGTTCTCCCACTTCGCTCTCCTCCTCTTCGACCGTCGCGTTTTCCGTATCGCCCTCCTGCGTCTGTGTGCCCCCGCTTCCGTCTTCCGCGGTCTGCGCACCCTGCGTGGAACCGCACGCTGCAAGCCCTGCAGCTAAAAGGATGCCTATCCCCAGAGCCGACCATTTTTTCCTTCTCATGTTAACCCTCCGTTTCTGTTCATTCCGAATCTGACATTCTTCCTAAATAAAACTATAGCAGAGAGTCGTCACATATTCAAGATTTATTTTAAATATTCTTAAAATATTTTAGTATTTTAGTTTTTATTCTATTCCCCCACCGCTATATCAATCTTTCGAAGCTTCTCCAGAAGAATTTCCTCCTCCGTCGGCAGATCCTCCGAACTTTCAATCTGCTGGCGCACCTGCCACATCTGTTCGTCAATAGCCGCAATCTGCTCCGCGCAGGCAGTCAGGCTCTGAACGATCTCCGCCTGGTTGGGCACTTCCTGCTTATACTTAAGCTGATGCTCCAGACTTGCCCAAAAGTCCATGGCAATGGTACGGATCTGCACCTCTACTGCCATTTCCCTTGTCTGATCCGAAAAGAATACCGGCACACTCACGATCATATGGTAGCTCCGATAACCGTTTGGCTTCGGGTTCCTGATGTAATCTTTCCTGCGTATCACCGTGATGTCATCCTGCTGGGCAAGCGCTTCCGCCAGCACATAAATATCATCCACATAGGAGCAGACCACACGAATACCGGCCACGTCAAAAAGATTCTCCTCCACATTCTCCACCGTGAAGGAAAGCCCCTTGCGGTTTAATTTCTCCATAATGCTCGCGCTGCTCTTTAGGCGGGAATTGATGGACGTGATGGGATTGCGCTGATATCTCACATTAAACTCAGAATTTAAGACATCAAATTTCGTGCGGACTTCCTTGATCGCACAGCTGTAGCGCATGCGCATCTCCTTATAATTTACCATTGTCCCCGCCATCTTCCGCCGCTGGTCGTAAATTTCCTTATCCACCTTGGGGATCACTGTAATCTGATTCTCCTCAGCTCCTAATTCCATATCATCCAATGGAAAAAATGGATTTCCACTCATCTGTCTGTCCTCCGTTTATTCTCCTAATATATACCGAAAACCGAAGAAAAACAAGGAAAGAATTATAAACATTTTATTAGAATTTTGGTAAATTCTGTGACAACAGCGGGGCGCATAATGATTGACATCCCAATCAAATCTACTTATAATATAGAGAACTGATTGTCAAAACTCAGAAAGCGCCGCGGCTGCAGATACAGGGAAACGCCCTGCGCCTCCTTCCGCGCCAGCGCTTCGGAACGGAGATTTTATGCAATATAGAAAAATGAAAAATGGCGCCGAAGTGTCGATTCTCGGCTACGGCTGTATGCGGTTTACGGGGGCAGGCACCAGGATCAATCTGGAAAAGACCGAAAAGGAGATTATGCTCGCCATCAAAAACGGTGTCAACTACTTTGATACCGCTTATATTTACCCCGGCAGCGAGGAAGCCCTCGGTACGATCTTAGAGAAAAACCACTGCCGGGATCAGGTCTATATCGCCGATAAGCTTCCCTACTACCTCTTAAAGAATGCGGACTCCGTGGAAAATCTTTTTCAGGAGCAGCTCAGACGCCTGAAGACGGATCACATTGACTTTTACCTGATGCATATGCTTTTCGATACGGAAGTATGGGCGCGTCTGCAGGGCATCGGCATAGAGGAGTGGATTGCCGAAAAAAAGAAAACCGGCGCCATCCGCAACATCGGTTTCTCTTTTCACGGGGATACAAGCACTTTTAAAGCGCTGATTGACGCCTATGACTGGGATTTCTGCCAGATCCAGTACAATTATCTGGACGAGCACACGCAGGCGGGACGCGAAGGGCTTCACTACGCTGCCGGCAAAGGCATTCCTGTCGTTATCATGGAACCTCTGAGGGGCGGCAGGCTGATTACCGCCCTGCCGGATGCCGTCGAAAAAGCCTTCTTAGAGTATCCGGTCAAACGTACTCCCGCACAGTGGGCTTTTCACTGGCTCTGGGACCAGCCTGAGGTCACCTGTGTCCTCTCCGGCATGAATTCCCAGGAGATGGTTATAGAAAATATAAACACTGCAGACGAGTCCGGCATCGGCAGCTTCACACAGGAAGATCACGGCCTGATTGATACGGTGCGTAAACAGATCAACCAGAATCTCAAAGTTGGATGTACCGGCTGCGGCTACTGTATGCCCTGTCCCCACGGCGTGGACATTCCCACTGCCTTCCGCTGCTACAACCAGAGCGCCATGCACAAAAAGAACAGCGCCATGTTAGAGTATATACAGATTACGTCCCTTAAAAAAGACGCCTCATCCATGAATAACTGCACCAAGTGCGGCGCCTGCGAAAAGCACTGCCCTCAGCACATAGAGATCAGAAAAGAACTGCAGAACGCAAAAAAGGCCTTACAGCCCTTTTATGTACGCGCCGCCCTGAAACTTGTAAACAAGCTGGTTAAGCGGTAATCATTTATTTTTCCCAAGCATACTGTAGTTTCCTGTCGCATCGTAGGAATCCAGCAGATAATGATTTTCAGCCTGCATGGAAAGCATTGTTTCCCTGTCGGCCGCCTGCCGGGTTCCTCTCTTTTCTTTCTTTTTTTCCTCTTCCTTTCGAGCCTGCCTAAACGGCAGCTTTTCCATTTTTTTCTTCTGCCTCTGATAGGCCTCCCGCAGACGTGCCGCACTCTCCTGCAGGCGGTTACGGATATTTCCCCTGCCAGACTGTGCGACGGTGGTTTTTTCTTTTTGGGCCTGCTCCTGCTCCCGTTGCTCCTGTTCCGGACCGTCCGTCGCAACAGCTGTCACTGTATTCTCTGCGGCATGGGTTTGCGCCAACGCCATACTCTGCAGCGCCGCCCTGGCTGTTCCGCCCATACTTTCCTGCCCAGCCATTCCCCTGGCGGATATACTTACACCGTCGCGGCCATCCTCTCTCCCGGATACATTCCCCGCCAGAGACTCCTCCAGCCCTAAACCAAGCCGCAGCCTTGCATTCGCGCTACGGTCAGCCATGCCAAAACCGATTCCTTCCCCTTCCTTCTGCGTCTGTGCAGCGGGCATGGAAACTGCGCCGCCCTGCCTGGTCTTCGCGCCGGGCGACGCATGATTGGCGTATGGTTCATGGAAATGAGAAGTCTTCCATTTGATTACATGGTACTTCACATTATAGTCTTCGTTCTGCTGTACCCAGTTTAAACGATTCATTTTGATACCCGCTCTGTCGGATGCATACGGCCACCGATTCATGCCTCACGTCCGCTTTTCGCCACTATCTCCTGTAATTAAAATAGCTTCCTACATTTCTGCTTCCACTGTTGTAGAGGTTCATTCGGTCAAAAGGACTGTATATGCTGCTTTTCTCCGCCTCAATGTTCTGCTGTGCCGTGGCCTCCACGGAGTCCGCTTTTGCCGCTGCCTTCGAGGAAAACCCATCTCCGCCCCAGACCTTTTCGAGCGTATCTACGTCCGCCGCCTCCAGTTTCTTTTCATCTACAACAAGCGTACCGTCTGCCCTTCTGGTAACGCCCGTGAGCGCCAAATCCCGTTCCGCCGCTCTGGACATGGTGCTTAACTGGGTCAGAGAAATCTTATCGGTCCTGCTTCCCGACTCCTCCAGATCGTCTAACATATTATTATACTGGTTAACAAAGCTCTTCACATTCGATATGATCTGCTCCGTGTTGCCGCTCTCCCTTGCCTTATCATAAATGGAATCTTTCTTTGTGCTCTTTAAGGCGTCAGCATACTCGCCCACCTGCTTCGCATGGTACTGCATATCAAAATAGAATTTCTGGGATTTTGCGGACGAAGTGATAAAATCCCTGTTCGCCACACTGCGCGTGCTGTTATTCCTTCCGTTCCCCAAAAGACTTGCCAGCCTGTTGGCACGGCTGCTCGCGCTGTTTCTGCTCAGTGCACTCTGCAGAAGAGACGTCTGCGAATCCCTATTGCTCTTTCTGAAATTTACCATACCGTTTCTGTAATTTCTCGTAACTCTCATGTCGGTTCCCCCTGTCTGACTTTTTCTGGTGCTATCTCATATATCGGCCCTGCACATGTTTCGTTAACCCCGTCTGTCACGAACAGCCGCGCATTTGTCTCTAATGGACCTTGCCTGCCATAAATGCCGCCAGACTCCCTCTGTTATATCTCCTCATCCACCTCAATACCCTTGATGTCCGCCTCAATCAGTTTCATCTTATTCAGGATATCTTTGATTTCAGCCTTCACGACATTGCCGGCACCTGCCACATTCATCCCAGCCTCTGCCATATCTTTTAAGAAAGAAGCTTCTTCTCTGGCATCTCTCTCCTGCGCCCTTTGCACCTCCTGCGCATCATGGCTCTCCGCCCTGACCTCCTCGATCCTCGCTTCCATCAGCTCCTTCTGCTCCCTGCGAAGCTCGATCTTCTCTTCCTCTGCCTCTTTCTCTTCCTTCTTCTTTTCTTCTTCCTCCCGCTTCTCCTCATAAGTCTCATCCACGTGGTCTTTGGCGTCGTCAACCAGCATACCCTGAATTTCCCTGCCGGACTCCGCCATCACCTTTTCAGCCTTTTTCTGGGCGTCTGACATCTTATGATATTTCAGGCGTTCAATCTTCATGTCTGTCTGGGAGCTCAGCACTGCAATCATGTTATCTTCCGCCTGCCGTGCCCGCTGCTCAAACACTTTCTGATCCTTATAAAGCGCGATACAGCGTTCCTGATACTCGGTACGCGGCTGCTCCTCCAACTCGGCAAGCCTTTCCATCTCCTCATCCGTAAACGGACGGCTGTCATAATCATACGGAGGTACCGCCCTGAGAAGCAGCTCCAGATCCTTCTGCTCCTGCGACTCTGCGTCCACACCATACTGCTCGCGGAGCCCCTCCCGTCTGTCTGCAAGTTCCTGCGCCTGATCTACGTTGCTCTGCACTTCCTCGCGCAGCATTTCCCGTATCTCACGCATCTGTTCCATGCTCTGATCCACTTTGCGGTCCGTGCCCCATGCATCCTGTACGAACTTCATCGCCTTCTTCTGCGCCTGCTGTCTGCGAAGGGCAATCGGATCCTTGTGAAGCGGGAGTTCCCCTGCAAAAATTGCCGTCTTCTTCTGCTGCACCGCCGCCTTACGGTCACCCGCAGCAGCTGCCTTCTCCTGTGTCTGGAGGTTCGCCTGTGTCATCTGGTTTTCACTATTTCCCACTTTAATCTGCATATCTGATCCCCCTATCTGATAGTTGACGCCCTTTTCCCGTAAAAAAACATTTTATACAATAAATATCGGCGTTCTCCCCTGTTTTCTTAACAAGGGAAAGACGCCGTTCACAACAGATATATGCTGCTTCGTGGCATATCTGTCAGGCCACCTCCCGTTCCATCAGACATGCAGTGATTCCAGAAAAGCTTCGCAGCCCTCCAGCACATCCTTGAAAGTAACTTCAAAGTTCCCTGTATACCAGGGGTCTGCAATCGCCCTGCCACTCCCCGCGAACTCCAGAAGCTTATAAATCTTATGCTCCGGGTCCCCGCCGGCGATCCGTTCCATATTGCGGACGTTGGCGTCGTCCATACCGATCAGATAATCAAAGTCCTGATAATCCTGTTTCGTCATCTGACGCGCCCGGTGGGGAGTAAGCGGGATTCCTTCCTGCCGCAGTTTATTCACCGTGCCGTAGTGGGGCGGGTTGCCGATCTCCTCGCGGCTTGTGGCGGCGGAGTCGATGTGGAAAGAGGCAGACAAGCCCTTTTCCCTGACCATGTGGGTGAGGAGGCTTTGGGCCATTGTGCTTCTGCAGATGTTTCCGTGGCAAATAAAAAGTACTTTTATCATTGTCGTTTAACTCCTTTAAAATGCTGATTTTCCTTGATTTTACTGGGGTTTCAGGATTTTTCACTTTTTTAGGTTTTACAATTTTTTCGGTATAACTTGGTATAAAATCGCATATCTTCTGCTTCAAAAGTTGTAAAAAAGTTGTAAAACGGACCCATTTTTACTACTTTACAACTTTTTACAACTCAGCGGTTACATACCTTTTTCATCTCATTTTGCACATCTTCAAAGTCAACATGCGTATACACATTCAATGTAACCCCGATATCGCTGTGCCCCATGATCTTCTGTAAAGTCTTCGGGTTCATTCCCAATTTTGCCATGTTGGAACAAAACGTATGGCGTGCCACATGGGGCGTAATCACAGGAAGCTGTACCTTATAGATGCCGTTATACTTCTCCCTGATATGCTGGAAATACTTCTCCCAATGAAGGGCAACCATCGGCATACCGTTCTTATCAAGATACAGGAAACCTGTCTTCCCGTCAACCATCGGTTCCACTTTCAGCTTCGGACGGTTCTCCAATATCCGTGCAAAACACGCCTTCACCTCATCCGTCATCGGCACAAGCCTTGTCCCGCAGTCGGTCTTCGTATCCAGAATGGTGTATTTCATGTTCCGTGTCCGTTGTAGTTGGTGATCCACATTGATAATGCCGTTCTGAAGGTCAATGTCCGAAACGGTCAGACCGACAAACTCCGATATTCTTAAGCCCGTGTGGAACAGGATATAGATCCCCTCGTAATATCTGCTGAAGTGCCTGTCATTTTTAATAAATTCAAGGAACTGTCTTTCCTGCTTTCTCGTAATTGCTTCCCTCGTCACCGAATCATTTACTACAACGGTAGCAAGCTGGAACTCAAAGGGATTCTTGCGGAGCAAGTCGTCATCCACCGCCATCTGGAATGCAGGTCTTACTACACCTCTGACCGTATGGATCGTGCTGTATCCTCGACCATCTTTCTGCAGTTTGATCAGCCACAGCCTCGCGTCGGACAGTTTCACTTTATCAATTCTCCTGCTCCCGAACTCTTCTTTTTTGAGGATATTGATCACAAAGTTATAACCGACACGGGTATTCTCCCTGACCCCTGTTTTTTGTGCGACATATTTCTTCACAAGTTCCAATACCGTCATATCTTTGCCCGATGAAATAAGACCTGCATCCAGATCCCTCTGGACCGCTTTAATCTTATCCCTAAGCGGTGCCTCATCTTTTACCCCCTGTGGGGCAGTATCCGTCCGTACCAGCCTCCAACTGTACAAATATTTTGTATTCCCTGCACAGTCAATGTACTTGTACATATATCTTCCGTCTTTTCGCTGGCTCTCTCCATTCTGCAAAATACGGTTCTTATTATCCCGTCTTTTTGTGCTCATAATGTCACTCCTTTCTTAATTGAAAAGAGCCCCGATATGGTATATCTATTTTACCATGAACGGGACTCATAATCTAGGTCTAAGTCCGTCTTCACCCCTCAGACCGAACTACATGACCGTCAGCTTTTCATCAATGAACTTTTCAAATACTTTCCTCTTGATCTGAACCTTTGTCCCGTTATAAATGATGAAGTCCTCATTCTGATGTTCCTTTATGAACCGCCTAAGGGTCTTCTCCCCGATGCCGAAATACAGGGATGCCTCTTCGATTGTGAGCGTGTATTTCTCCCACCAAGGCAAAGGAATGTCTTTTCCTATAACCATAAATGCAAATCCTCCTATCAGAAAATTTGCTCTAATACAGAAAATAGAGACTTCCTCCTGCGTAATATCTTTCTAAGGCTGCACATTGCCATCTCTGTATCAATGGCAATGCCAAGATAGAATACTTCTGCCTACACTTTCCAGTTTACATGGTAAAAATTTTGTTTCAATATTTTGCATTTTACTTTCGCGCTTTTTGGACACGATTCGTGTTTTTTGTTTCTGCATGCAAAAAGAACCTAGATCAAAAGACCTAAGTTCTTCTTTAAGATTTTGTATTTATTTGTATGTTACAGATGATGTGCCGCAACTTTTGAACATCTCGTATATTCCATTATGTGTTCCGTAACCATCTTCTATTTGAGTAGATTCTGCTAATTCTGTTGACCATTTGCCTTCTGTTACATAAATTGTTTTTAAAACAAGGCACTGGTAAAACATAAAACTCATATCCTTTACTTTACTTGTATTAAAGCTGCTTAAATCCACATCTTCTAATTTCCAACAATTACTAAACATATTACACATATCCGTTACATTACTTGTATCAAAACTACTCAAATCAAGATTTATTAGGGCACGGCACGACCCAAACATATAAGACATATTCGTTACATTACTTGTATCAAAATTAGCTCCAAAATCAATGTCGGTTAGTTTGGAACAACCATAAAACATACTCCTCATATTCGTTACATTGCTCATATCAATATCATCACTAAATTTTATAATTTCAAGGTATTGGTTATAATTAAATTCATTGTTGAACATATAGGGTGTCCTATTGGTTGCATTTTCATCATTGCTCTTAATCTGTGTTTTATATGTTTTTCCATCAATCACATAATTCGCATATACGATAACCTCTGTGCCAGTATAAGTACCTATATAATAATTCAGTGTAATAATGTCATTTTCGTCATCTAATGTATAATTCCATCGACTATATTCGTTCTCAGGCGCAGTTTCATAAGGATCTTGCTCTTTTCCGCAGATTGTACAGGTTCCATCCTCTCCATAATCGTGAGTATGATTAGGATCAACTGCCCCGCATTCGCATTTTCCACCTACATAGTTATGTACATGTTCCTGCTCCTTTTCTGTCTCCAATCTTATCTCCACTTGGAAAGTTCCTTCCCAAGTACCTGCAGTCAAATTTGGAGCACTGACGGAGTTATTGGTTTCCTCATAAGCATTTGCTACATCATCAGAATTCCAATAGGTTTTATTCTGTGTTACCGTTGCAACAACATCTTCTTTCTTACCACTCAGGTCTTTCATATAAAAATCTAAATTTTCACTATCAGCAATCCCATCCACAGGAGCTACATATACACGTTGGTTGGTATCAATGTCTCCTGCAACCTTAACGGAATATGTTGCCTGCCTATTTGTACCCAAAGTAATTGTCTTCGGAATCGTCACTGTATAGCTCGATGACTGTTGATAAGTTACTTTTATATCTTCAAAACTGTTTTCTTCTGTAGTCCAGCCTGAATCACTTGGACCTGCCCCCGCTGAATCATTCGACAGAGTTTCTATTGATTCTGTCCCCAATGAATCATCCATTGGCGTTTCATAAACAGTCGTATTTGTTGCATAGACAGCCAACATACTGCTTAAAACTGTTGTACATGCCAAGGCTGCACACATTGTTTTTAATGAACACTTTTTTATATTCATAATTTTTTTCTCCTCTCTTTCTATTTTCAGGTTTTTCCTGTTTTTACGTTATATACAAAGAGAAGAAAAATATAAGTATTTATAAGCATAAGCGAGAAAAATCCCATATGAGGTGATTCTCATACAGGATTTTGAAATACATCTTATTTTTCTATTGCTTTCTTTAGCTCATTTATTTTCTTATTTCTCTCAATGTTCTCATATTCCAAAAAGCAAAGCAATAACATTTGATAGGTCTCATCGTACCATTCTTCTAATTCTTGATCGGAAAGATTTTTAACATATTCAATGGTGTTTTTTCCTTCCATGTTATTATGTCTGATATTCATTTTATTAAGTAAATATCCTGTATTGCTCTCTAATTCCTTATTTACTTTCTTTAGTTCTCCTCTCATTGGTTCAAATTTATCCGCTAAAATTTTTAATATTCTCTGTTTCTCCGCTATATTTCCCTTCAAGAGATGATGATTGTATTCTATCACTGCATATGCCGTATTTGGATCAACAACCTCTGCAACTGCTGTCATTGCCGCATTTTTCTCAACTAATATCACTTTTTCTTCATCTGCAAAGACCTTTTTCTCATATCCCAAATCATCTAAAAGTCCTATAACATTTTCTTGTAAATATTGATACTCATCATTATAGTCTTCGCTTCCATCCAAATATTTTTCATTACATAGCCAAATAATGTTTGATACATATTCCAAGTAAAATAATATGTGTTCATCTGATAATTTCTTTTGAATATCAGTATATGTAATACGAAGCCGTTTCCTAATTTCTTCACAGCTTGTATACCTACCTCTTGCTTTCCACTCCCGCATACATTCCATATCTACAATATCCTCAGGAGTCTCGCTCCCAACATATGCGTCAGATAATAGCATTTCAATTTTATTGATTTGGCAACTAATACTTTCCTTTTCATTAAGAATTTCAAATATATTTCTTCGACTCATATATTTTCTCCTCCGTAAACTAATTCTTAGCTTTATCTTATCTTAACCATCTCACAAAACTCGCAGTATTTCTTCGCCACTTCCTGCTCGTTTATCTTATCATCCATATATCCATCTAAATCTTTATATGCTGCTCCATGACTATAAAATACATTAGCAAAATACCAAAAAATCTTCCCGTATAAATTATTTTCCACTTTCTTTATAGTCCTATAATAATCTCCCTCTAACTTTACGTTCTCATATGCCTGCTCAACAAATGATTTCAAAATATCTATTTTATCACCAATTCGTTTCTCTATGTCTATATATCGACCATCATTAATGACCGCTACATACTTTAAATTGCCAAACTTCCATATTTTTAATACTTCGTATATAACTTCAAAAACTAAAACAGAAATATCCAGCTTTTCATTACACACAAGCGAGTGTACCATGTTGGCTTTTTCTATTAGCTTTTCTTGTCTTCTAATATCAACTGTTTCAAACAATTTCGATAGAATATTGGTTATTTCTCCTGCATCCTCTTCATTCTCCATCTCAAATTTATCAAAATATATCTTATACTTTTCCCAATAAGATTCATTGATCACTCCATTATCAAGCACCATCGAAAAATCTATAAACTTCTTTAAATATCTTTCTATATCTATGGACGATTCATCTTTTCTTGCTCCAAACATTTCTTCCACGGAATGCTCTAACTGCTTTCGATCTATTGCCATAATCACTACTACATTATCTAAACCATAAAAGATATGATGCAGTCTCTCAAGCACCTTTATTGCATACTGTGGAATACATCTATCCAATTCATCCACAAATAAAACGATTGTTCTTTCTTCTGCTATTTCCTGCAGTTTTTTCCTAACTTTTTCAATCGTTTGACTGAAATTGAACATCTCATCAAACTCATTTTCTGCATCTTCCAATTCATCCTTATTATCTTTTATTTCATCCGCCAAACTAATCAAGTTAATCCCAATCTTATTCTCTATGTATAAACCAGCGATTTCCTTGATTTTTTCTTTTGCAAGTTTATACCCAGCTTTCACTGCATTATCTATATCTTTACTAAGAAATGCTTCATCTTCCTTGATCGAAGCCAGCATCGCAGATATAATCGCAACCGCAGGTTCTTCATAATAATCATGCTGCCAGCAATTATAATGAAACACAAAATATCCGTCGCTCTTTGTTTCCTCAGACTGAATCACTTTTAATCTCTCTTCAATTTCCTCAATCACAAAGGTCTTGCCAATTCCCCAACCTCCCTCAATGGCGAAGCAACACCCTCTTTTTGTATCTGATAACTGATTTACTATTTTAATTACATTTTCCACAAATTCTTCACGATCTAATAAATCTAATCTTTTGTCCATAAGATTCCCCTTTCATCCAACTATAACCTGCAGCCATAACTGATTCTCATTTTCAGATGTTTGTCTCTATTATATATTTGTTTTATAGTTTCTTCAATTCCCAACACAAAAAGAACCCCTTCCACACGGAAAGAGTTCCTTTTTTCTTTTTACTGCACAATATGTACAATACTGTCGTCTGCACCTGTCGTCTTAATCGTATAGCCCAGTTCTATCGCATCACCGATGTATCTGTCCTGTATTGTATTCGGGTAATCAAACGGTGTCGCTGCCACAACAGGAGTCCAGATCGTAATGCTGTGCTCTCCCTGTGATGCCACATCATAAGTACCTTCCACAATGCCAGGTGTCCTCTTATCAGGTGCTAACTGGTTCGTATAGAACTTCATCTTCTGCAGATTGCTTGAAATACCATTTTCGTGACTTACACACATCGTATAAGTAATTGTTGTTACAGAATAATCAGCGCTGTATTTTATATCCCTCTCAAATACAACAGGGGTATTGTAAATACCTGAATAACTGTAAACAGTATCAGGATTGTCGCTCATAAATACATACAAGTCATTGAATACATTCGCACCTGTAACAAGATTAACTGCAAGTCTATCAAGAATGCTGTAACTGCTGATATAAGCTCTTACAGAACTTGTGTAGAACGGAGCAGTTCTGCCGTCTTTACCAGTTAAAGCACTGATATTCGCATACTGTCTGCTGTTTGCAGATACGTCATTATATCGTTTCTGCACTCTGTTGGATGTACCAAGGATATCATTCTGCCCATCATCCTGTCCAAAATATCTTGCAAGGTATTGAGTCAGGAAGCTATTCTCATACTTCAATGTTACACGAAGTTCAAAGCCCTGCCCTGCGGATACGATAGCAAACTTATTTTGGTTTACCATATCAATCCATGCATCTGTAAGGTTGCCGTATGCATCTTTATCTTCGATGTAGTCTGCTCCCTGTGCTTCCAGTTCCTTCTTATACTTGGAAGTATAATTGCTCTTAAAGAGTACCTGACTGATGTAATAGCTTTCTGTCTGTGTCTTCCCTGCATTCTTAAACTGTCCTACCGCAGACTGTACAGACCTTCCATCGTAGCTGTAATTGGTCTTTGAATACTTGAAGAACATAATGCTCCTTCTCCTGCTTGGGAATGTCACTTTGTTATTCCTGTTGCTAGGATTATATTCAAAATCATACTGTGTATAGGTCTTTGTGTGGCTGTCCACGATCGTCTTTGTTTCCCCGTTACTCAGTTTAGTTGTAAACGAAGTTGTAGGAGCCATGTGATGTAACACATTTTCATCCTGATTATATTGGTCAGGCACATTATTGGAATTACTGATGTTCTGCGGTCTCATCTCTTCCACATTAGGATTCATCGCTGGGAAGACGTCTGAGCTTGCGGACTGCTCATTAGGCGGGTAGTAACTGTCTTTTGCAGAAACACTGACTGTCCTTCCTATATCAGAACCAGATACCGCTGCTCCCGTGTAATGGTCCTCATAGATCAGCCTGTCATGGTTAGGGTAGATCTTCATTGCCATTGTTTCCTTGGGAAGCGCTGTCATCGTAGCAAGTACCGTAGGGATCTCCCTCTGGATATAAGTCCTTCCTGTCTTGATATGGTCTACAACGATTGTGTTACCGTAAGAAGCACCTGTCTGTGATGCGCCCGTAGACCCCCATGAGATCATTGTATTTACATCAAACTCGTTTACATCGGAAGTGGTGTCATACGGAGTCGTTTTCTCATCATTTTCTGTCTGTCCGTCATGTGATCTCTGCTTATTCTCATAAATAGTCGCTTTCGGATTCACCACATCTACCGTATAATACAGGTTATAGTTCAGATCATGGTTATCTCTGTCCCTATTTTGATAGATATGCTCTGTGATACCTGCTCCTGTATTCTGTACGAAATTGGAGACTTTGATATCTACATCTGACTGCCATACCTTATTCTTTACTGCAAATGTCCTATACTCGTTATTCTGCGTATAGACAGTATGTGCTGGAATAGGATTGTTGGATTGTGGTCCGCCTGGACCTGTGTATTCTGAGCTGAAATAACCAACGCCTCCAACGTTATTGTGTTCCTCAAAACTGTAAAACCAATTCGTATAAGCAGTTGCAGTCATCTTATCTTTGGCATAATTATATGCTTCATCAAAATAATTCTTTGTATAATTGTCATTCTCGCCAACCTCAATGTAGGCTGTTCCATAGACCAGTGCAGAAGTGAATACCTCTGGTTCTGTATCAAACTCCCATACGACAAGCATCTCATTGTGGGAAGGCTTGGATACCGTAAAATCAGTCTTTAACGGAGAACCATTGTTTGATGTGATGCTTCCTGCATCTTTATTGTCATAATTATCGTCAAACTGATCTGTTACTAAAGCATCGAGATAAACCTTGTCATTCCACGAATCTTCACTGTCCCATGTATATGCACCATTCAACGTATACGCTGTTTCAGGCGTTGTATATAACCCTCTGATTGTAATATCCGTTAAATCCTGTACCAACCTTGCATGTGGCACGTTAATGGAGCTCTTGGAAAATCTGTCTCCACTAAGTCCTGTACGGAGTTTGTAAATCGGCATATTGTTGTAAGGCTCTTCCATCCTTGCCAGATAATTATACTGATAATAAGGTTTATTCTGTAAAGAGAATTCAATCCTGAATCCCTTGGATGCGCCCTTGTAAGAATAAATATACTTTAAATGATATTTCTCGCCTACTCTTAAATGGTCTGCATGTCTGATTACCTTTCCATTAGGTGCTGTATAAGTCAGGTTGTTCCATTCGTCATGATCAGCGATCAACAGGATCTCTGTATCTGTTTCTGCGGGAAATTCATGTTCATCCGTTATCACAGAAATATAAGCATTTACGGGATCAACAAGCATATTAGGTCCTGTAAAATCTATTGCATCCTGCCAGTCTATATATTTAACTGCAATTGACTTATGCTCTAAAAGGTAATGTTTTTTCTGGCAAACCCAAAACACGCTACATTTATTATTAAAAGTAGTCCTACTGGTTGTTGTTTTTAAATAATATGGGCAATGATTATGATGATAGCACTCTGGTCTATGTTCGTGTTTTGTATATTCTCCACCAACAACATTACCTTCATCATCATGTTCATCTTCCCATCCTGCGTTTTTATCATTCTTACAAAAATTATTATCAATTCCATTAAATATACACTGCCATTCGCACGGAGGATTCCAACCATGGGAATGTCTGTACGAATTCATGGAATTGCTCCAAAATACAAGGTCTGGAATCAATACGGCGTAATTAAATGCTGTATTTGTTCCTTCCAAATCCCATCTGTAATATGTTGGCAATGTAAATGAGCAATCATCTGGTAACAATTTGCTTCTCGTTGGGCTGCTTGTAACAGCTCCGCTTAACGCTCCTGTGCTTTTTAAAGTAAGGGTACCATCCCCATTATTTGTGCAGGATACTCCTGGCACTGAAAATTCAAAGTAATCAAGCACTCCATTTCCGTCTGCAATTGTCGCCACATAAGCGTTTTCTTGTGCATCCCATTTTAAGTGAATAGGATTCATTTTTGCTTGAGAGCCTCTATCATATGCAAAACTTGGAATCTGTCTCATATTCGTTGTTTTCCATACTACTTGGCGATATAACTTCATCGCTTCATACTGACTACCAATATATACTTTTACATATCCGTCACAAGAGCCTGAAAAAGTATTCGGTGCCCCACCTGCTCCATATTTACCTGACGAATCTTTTTTATATACAATCATCATTGAATGTCCACTTGTTCCCGTTGCACCAATAAAATTAAATTCAACAGCCCATGCGAGCGCCTGTCCAACCTGATACTTGCTACTATGGCTGTAACTGCCAGCATCAGGATCTTTGAAAATATAATAGTTAAGAATAGCAAGCGCATTTGTCTGCGACCTGCTAAATCCCGCCTCGCCTTCACTTATGGTTTTTAAGGTAGTTGCATATTTATCTTTTGCTCCTTCGTGTCCTGTAATACTAAGCGGATCAAATGGAGATGAACCAGATGTATTGTATTTACCTGGAACATATCCATCTTCAAAGTCTTCCGTTTCTTTATCAAATACCTCAGGAATCACGTCAGAAGATGGAGCACCCGTTTTAGAAACTTGTGAAGCATTTGTATGATCTCCATTTAGCGTCCACAAACCCCAGCCGCGAAAATACTCCATCCCTACGCCTTCAGTGAAATTCGTCAAGTTCAGTCTTATCCACTCTGCCATCGTAATGTTATCCGCTACAGTTCTTGTCATTTGGATATCAGAAACTGTGCTTCTAAAGGGATAACCTCTTTGAATACAAAAACCATCTTCTCCGCTTATATGAAGTTCCATACCCGAATGGTCATCAAATGGAATTCCACCAGTAGAGATAGGTATTGCATTCACCGTCATTGGTTTCACCAGAAACGCAAATCCTACCAATGCCAGCATCATTATTTTTATGTATATAAATTTTCTTTTATTCATTTCTTCTTTCATAATGTTTAAAGAAAGCCACTTCATTAATAGCTCTCCTTTTTCGTCTCCTCCTTTCATCTGTTTTTTGAAATTATCTTTTTTATTATAGATGAATGGAATGTTTGTTATTATGAAAACGGGAAGAAAAGAGAATATATTTATTTTAAGCAAAGCAAAAATCTGTATTATGAAACAAAATCAACTTATAGTATTAATAAACAATCAAATATGTTATAATACAAAACAGAATACTTACATTAGTAATATGCAAAATATATAATATAATTGATGTATACCATTGACCCATAAACTCATATTCCATACGATAAATATAATTGACTAGTTTTCCTAGGAAAAAACCAATCCAAACCAAAACTGCTATTACTATCAAACCAATTAGCGAAATCTTAATATGCAGCTTTAGAACTGAATATCCTAATACCACTATCCAAAACAAGGCATAAAAGAAAAGACATTTTATTCTTCTTGTTTGCCGAAAATATTCATATGGATCTCCATCTATAAAACCATATGTATAACATGCATCCACAAAAATGCCTAGCCATAATCCTGCACAACAAAATGCAATTAATACAATCACTTCTCGCAGCAAAGTACTGATTAAAACCATATATGTACCTCCTCACTTTTTAATACTATAAGTAATATTTCTCCAATTATAAGCAGAAAGGAAACTATAATATGCAAACCATGTCTGAGCGAATTAAAGATATTGCCAATAACGATCCCATTCAATATGAGGCTTATCAACAAATCCATCATTTCGTCCAGAAAAAACTCCTTTCTAAAAAGGAAACACCTATTAAAAGCGATCACATTGACTTAATTGCAATGTGTACATTTGCAACATTTAAATATTTAAGCACATATTACAACAACGTAAATAGTAGCTATAAAAATATACAAACTTTTCTTAATCTTTTAAATGACAGAATCAATTCAATTCAATTTGAAAAAATGAGTCAAAATAGAAATGGAATATATTATCCCCGAATGTATACCATTGGCATTGCTGATAGACTCTATTCTCTTTCTGGCGACAATACTGTTTTTCTTATTCATACAGTTACACATGAATTATTACATGCTATTACACCATACAATTTATTATCATCTAATAGTAAGCAGGCACATATTCCAGAATGCTTAAATAAATTTTTCTCTTTCATTTTTTACGAAAAGTATTATCTTCTTATGGAATATGTGAATGAACAAATTACCATTAATATAGGTATTAAATATTTGAATTTTCCATTATCTAATCATACATTATATATAGTTGATTCCAAGAATGATGAAAAAAGTATACACTATCAAAATTACGCTCATGATTATAGTGTTTTAATTGCATGTAATGAACTGTTTAACTATATATTTGCTGATAAATTGGAAATAGCTCATTTATCTCCAAGAATAAATATTGGAGATATTATTAAAGAGCAAAATCTAAAAAAATGGCAAAAACATCTTATACATTTCCTGAGAACATACAAAAAACTGTATAGTGACTATGGTAAATTTCAAATTAAACGCAACAGATATAATGCATTTGTTAATGCATATCAAAAAATGATTAAAGAATATATATTGACAAAAAATCTCTCACCAGAAAAGGCATGTGAATTTGAATACATTGCAACCAATACTCCTGTTCTATATTTGTACGAATAAAGTGGTATTTATAATACTTCCGTACCACAAAAAAGACCTCAGATTTCTCCAAGGTCCTTTACTATTCGTCAATTTGTTCCGCTATACAATTTCAAATGTACATATCCATTAGATGAGCCTTGACTTTCAATATAATATACATTATGCCCTATAAATTGAAGACCTTCTAAAGTTCCCGCTGCATCACCGTATGGATCTGTCATCGAAATGTCTTCAATTCCCCATCCCATACCATCAGTAGGTCCAAATTCCGCTAAAATGTCTGCTGGAACAAGTTCCTCTGGTTTTCTGAACCCAGCATTCCTTAACGTACTCTCCACAATGCTAATAACCTCTGCCTCAGTGTAGGTCGTTACCGCAGGTGTAGGTGCTTCTTCCTGTGGAGTAGGTGTAGGTGCAGGAGTTGTTTCCTTGCTCTCATCAACACCGTTTGACTGTGCAACCTCTGAAACTTCCTCATTTTCCGAAGGTACTTCCTCTCCAACATTGTTGTTCGTCTTTTCCTTTAAAACTGCCACCCTGTCAAAATCTTCTTCCTTTACAAGAAAACTTGATTCCGCAAATGGTACAACAATCCATTCATTAACCTTCCATACATCTTCTATTTTGATATTGGGCTTTGTATAACCTGCATAAGTAAAGTAAAACGAATAAATATCAACACTCTCACCCAACGTAAACGGACCATTAATGATTTCTTGATTTGTAAAATCAATTTCAGTTCCATCTCCAGTATCAATATGCTTGACAATAAAGATGTCTTTCTGCTCCTCGTAATCCTCTGTATCGTTGGATATTTCTGTCCCTCTATTATCCGCTAATGCTGGTTCTGAAACTTCTTCTGTTTCCTCAGTCTTTTTAACATCATTGACCACTGGTTCTGCAGAAACAGTCTCCGTTTCAGAGATTCCCTTTTTCTTTCCCGTTCCATCACTTCCACAAGCCACTAAAGAAGCCATAATTCCAATTATTAAAATTACTGATAAAATTTTCTTTCTCATACGAATAATCTCCTTTCCAAACATTTATGATATTGACTATCACCTATATACAATCAGTCTTTCTATTATAAATAAAATTCCAAAATACATTCCATAGGATGATAAAAGCAATCTGATCTCTCAGACTGCTCTTATATTCATTTTACTGTGCAAACTTCTGCTGACGACCATAAGTAACTCTAAAGCAGGAATTCACCTCATCAGATTTATCTTCTACCTTCTCAATATAGAAGAACTGATAGTTTTCAAAATCATTATCTGCTATTACCTGTGCCATCCACCCCTCTACATCTTTACAGTATGTCGGAATCGTAAACTCAGAAACAGAAGTCATCTCTTCCGTTGGCTGATCTAACGGTATATAATAAACTTCATCGTCAACATCAGGAGCAAGTTCACTAAGCTGTGGAATGAGAGCGAATTTTATATCATCCGCCGTAATCACAGGCATATCTTCATACATTCCCGACGCCGCAAGAAAATCTTCTGCTTTTACAAGCACATAATTATTAGGAGACTCTTCATTTTCAAAATACAGGCAATACCAATCTTCATTGAATGAATTTACATAGACATCAATGTTTGGCTTCGTATAGCCCTTTAATGCTCCCGATGATGGCATATAAATATTAACAGCTTCATTCAGTGTATAAGTTGTACCATCTACATCCAAAGCATTCATATCCATTGGTGTTGCATCTGTCATATCCAGTTCATCTCTCACATAGAAATACTCATGCTCCGTATAGGATGCCTCCGCATCCGCTTCCCCGTCATCAGCAACCACTTCCTCTGTTTCTGTGATCTCGTCCTCTGTCTCAATGGTTACTTCCTCTGAATCCGCTTCTTCCGTAACGATGATAGGCTCTTCCTCCATAACCACTTCCTGATCTGTCGCCTTTGCCCTAGTTCCACATCCTGTTAAGGTTGCAGCCAGTACAGAGGCTGTCAATGTTACTGCAATAATACCTAAAATTTTCTTTCTCATAATACGTTTCTCCTTCCAAATTTAAATTTTTCTACCCTTTTTATAGGCAAGTTGTTCTATTATATACAGTAGCCTAAAAAACATAATTAAAGTCTCTAATATATGCAATTTGTTATGTATGTAATATTTTGCCCTTAGTAAATTATAGCGTACACACGGAATATAGTCAACGCCACGCGGAATCAGACGGTTTTAAGAAATCTTGAGCAACGCAGAAGAGACACCTAATTATTTGTAATATTTTAGAATACATTTTAGACATTTATCTACAATAAAATTAGCACTCTGTTGAGTGACTACTTACATATGGAGGTATTAGTTATGGCTAATACAAAAATCTTTGACCTTTTAGACCAAATTCCTCAGTGTTTCGAGGAGCCCTTCATCGGCACTAGTGATGAATTGGACGCAATTGTTAGTAGGTATGGTTTAAAAAACCTACATACAAACTATCGCATCCAGTCTCCTATTGCGGATTTTGAGGCACTGTGGTACAGGGATACCTGTATCGCAATTTTGAGCGGATTAGCATCTAACAGACTCCGCGAATTGCAGGAGTTTGCTAGATAGCAAATTCTGGTAGGGAGTGCTTTTTACTCCCTACCAATTGGTCTTAAATTTAATTGTTTAAACTAATTCTTCCGAATGTTCTTTTCTTTGATGAAAGAAAATGAGAATCCTGTAAAAAGGTTCCCCACTTATACTTTTCATACTTTAAACAGTAGAAAATAGGTTTGGAAGTAATTTACTTCCTGCCAGTGATCATAAATTCAAAAGCTATAAAAAGGTTCTTCTATTTTGAAGATATTGGGGAAGCAACGGACTGTCCCCTGAACAGATGGTACTGTTCAAAGGTTCATTAGCAACTCGTTTTGCTTTTGGACCTTATTTTATGAAAAAAGCACTTATTATACTTTCGATAATAAGGGGTGTCACAGATCGTCAAACTTTCTTACCACCAAAGTATTTACTGTGTATTTAGATAAGAATACTATATATTCTGCAGTAAACTTTGAAAGGAAAAAAGATAGAAGTTGCATTCCAGAGTGGAAATGATCCGTTTCTTGACAAGCAGACGGCTTTCAGATCAGCAGACAACTCATTCTTCAAAAACCATTCTTATCTTAACTGGCCCTCGTATATTTTGAGAGTCGAAATAGTGGAAAGTTTCTTTCTATCCTATCAGTACTTTAAATGCCCTCTAAAGGGCTCTAAGATGCCCAAAATGAGCATTTATGTATTCAAGTGTAGATTTATGAGCAATGAACGAAAACTGCCTAAAATCGTCTCCTACAGGCTTAGATTAATTCGCCCTGCATCATATTACTTCCAGACTACTTATTATACTTTCGATAATAAGGGGTGTCACAGATCGTCAAACTTTCTTACCACCAAAGTATTTACTGTGTATTTAGATAAGAATACTATATATTCTGTAGTAAACTCTGAAAGGAAAAAAGATAGAAGCTGTATTCCAGAGTGGAAATGATCCGTTTCTTGACAAGCAGACGGCTTTCAGATCAGCAGACAACTCATTCTGCAATAACCATTCTTATCTTAACTGGCCTTCGCAAATTTTCAGTATAAAATCCATTTTCCCTAATTTCGTTCCCCGAAAGCACGATTTTCTTTTATTAGGCACTGATTTCCATCTAAAAAATTGTTATGCTAAAATAAAAAACTTGAATTTTGAAGGAGGAAATTTTATGAAAGATTTTATGAATGATTTTATCATTGACGAAACTACTAACACTCTTATGAAATATGACTTTCCCTTTACGAATGCACATTTAGGATATCTGCTAGTTCCCCACTTTTACTATGGGAAGCACATTGATTCTATTGCTCCATATTGTTTTGATCAGGTGCAAATAGAAACACTGGTTGTCGGAGACGGCATCAAAGAACTGCAATTCAGAGCATTTGAACATTCCCATTGTTATAATGTCGAATTACCAAATAGGATCACAATGAATGAATACTGTTTCTTCGATAGTCGTTTGCAGGAGATTACACTGCCCAGCGATCTCACTGCTATAGAAACGAGTACATTTTCAAGATGCATGAAGTTACGGTCTGTTAAGAACTATGCTGCAATCGAAACAATTGGAGATCAGGCATTCTCCCACTGCAAGCAGCTTAGAGAATTACGTTTTGAAAACCTGACTTCCGTTGATGATGCTGCTTTCTTCGGATGTACTTGCTTACAGGAAATCACATTAGGAAATAATTTAGAACACCTTGGCGGAGACATCTTCTACGGATGTGACGATTTACAGGATGTCACTTTGAAAGGTTCCTTTGACAAACTGGAGGCAGACACCTTTCTCGAAGCAAGAGGTATAAAACGTCTCACGCTCTCAACAAGTGCGGACTCTCTTTACATCCCGCCACACTGTTTTGATGCTACTTCCTTAGAAGAAATTACTTTTCTTGGCGATTATAAGCCAATCATCACAGAAAGAAGCTGCTTACCAGATAATGTACTTATAAGAACTCCCTTCTGTTCTCCTGCAATGGAACTTGGCTATTACTATCCACTTAAGGCTATCTAAAAGATAATGATTCCAGCTTTTACAAAAAAGGCTCATTAGCAATCTGTTTTGCTTCTGGGTCTTCTTTTATGGAAAAACCACTTATTATATTTTTGATAATAAGGGGTGTCACAGATCGTCAAACTTTCTTACCACCAAAGTATTTACTGTGTATTTAGATAAGAATACTATATATTCTGTAGAAAACTCTGAAAGGAAAAAAGATAGAAGTTGTATTCCAGAGTGGAAATGATCCACTTCTTTGACAAGTAGGCTGTTTTCAGATTAGCAGGCAGCTAATTCTGCAAAAACCATTATTATCTTAACTGGCCCTTGCAAATTTGAACAACAAAAATAGGGAGAACCTGCTCCCTATTGCTTTACCTCTGCCCTTATCCTGCGCACTGTACTTACCGAAACACCCAGCTCCTTACTAATCTTGGAAGCAGATTTTCCATTTGCTGTCATATCTGCTACCTTCTGTTTTAACAGTGCCCTCTCCGTTTCTTTTTCTGTATTCTTTCCTATCAGCCTGTCAACTTTCCTCAGGTCAACATTGTTCTTTTTGGCGATTTGGTTATTGCTCATGCCAATCTGCCGCATCTGCAGGAATTCTTCTTTGTCAGCTTCTTCTTTCATCTCGCGCGCATACCTCTTGTCGTGCTTTATGGGCGCATATGCCTTCCTTGTAGAAATGATATGGGAAATCTTGTTCCTCTCCCACGCTTCAACTTCTCCAATAAGCTGTTTCATTTCTTCCTGCTCATACTTTCTGATTTTCAGCAGTTCTACAATCCTTTGATTTGTATATTTTATGCCAAGTTTGGGATCACTTAAATATTTCTCATAATCTTCTTTGCAGAATGTAAAAATCCTTAGAAGGCAACTTTCACTGATCGGCACATAAAGCATCTCATTCCTGTCATTCATATACTGCAGCACTTCCGAAGGCTCTTTACCCAGATAGAATAAGATATTCCCCATAACCCGAAAGAAATGGAATCTTTCACGGATCTCATCCTGCCTCAGTTTTATCAGCTTATCCAGATCTTCCAGCCGCTCCCTGCCAACACGGGTAAAACGTTTTTTGTACTCCATCCTTTTACGCTTATCTGTATCTTCCTGTTTTTCTTTCTTCGGAAAGCCTACTGACTCAGCAAGTTTGGACAGACTGACAGCAGGAAACAGATAACTGTCCATCCCCACATAATAACATCTGTAATAACCATCTTCTCTTTTAAGAAAGGCATTTCCCTCTATATCCTTATTGGAGAACATCAATTTTGTTTTTCTATTGATAGAAATATGCTTCCTTGCATTGATGCTCCCAGGTACCATAAAAAAGTGTCCGTTGTCATAAATATGGTAATCCTGCAGACGGAGCAGTAACTGTTCTTCCACTTTTCCAAGGATGTACTTTAGGGAACTGCTCTTTAAAGTGATGCTTCTCCAAAGGTCAATGATCACTGTCAGATCTTCCCCATTGATCAGGACATTCCTTGCATATAGTCCCATTTCCTCCAACTTATAATAAAGAAAGCCAAGCCAGTCTTCCTTATAATGGATTGCAGGGTACAACAGATTTTCCTGCTCTGTTCCTTCTAGCCTAAAAGACAGAACCAAATTATTGCACTGCACCATATATTTTTCATCAAATACAGGTTCTTTAAATTCATAGGTATGTAAATATGTCTCCATCCCGACAAGGTTGTTGTACATCAGAAAGCACTGATATTTATACTCTGGGAAAAACGCATCCCCCTTCTTAAAGAATGTGATCACAGAAAACTCATCTGCTTCTCCCTTGTGGTAAACGCATTTAAAACACAGATAATGGTGTTTTGTGTTCGGCTCTGCCCTCTCTCCCATGACACCATCACAGGACGCCATGTTACAAAACTGCATAAGGAATTTATAAAAGAAAGGATCTCTGTCATCATTCATATCCACTGTATCTGTCCATACTTTCTGATAGAACTCCTGTATTCCCTCTGTATTCCTGTCTTTCACTAGCTGCTCCAGTATAGGAAGCATTTCCGCCATATTGTTCTTAATCGAGCCTATACTGGACTCATTTATCTTTTCCCTCCAGTCAGGGATCAACTCATCAATTGTTCCATTCATCAAAATAAGCCTCCTTTCACAGAATGGTCATGCCAAAACTTCCATGAAATGAAGGCTTATTCTAAATTTGCAATATTATCTATATAACTTTTTACTCATTCAACTTTCTGGTAATATTTGAAAAGGAATACGTTATAATAATAAAGAAATCAGAAATGAATAGCGGTACTACTCAATACACAGCTTCATTTCATTATAATATTTTGGTCAGAGCAGGTATGTCGTTACCTGCTTTTTTGTTGTCTAAATTTATACTTTTTGCTAAGTTTCTTTATTATATACCACGTGAAAGTAAATACAAGTGAAAAACTGAACGAGCAAATCTTTATTTTGAAGGAAAAAATCCTGTATGAGAATTCCCACACAGGATTTAGAAATAAAATATTAAGAAACCCAAAAACATACTTCATGTTGAGCATCTACTTTGTCATATCATAAAAATAACTGTTTCTCTTTCCCACATTCTGGCTGCTTGCCGTGCTGGTTTTGCACAGTTCCAGATAATCTTCCCTGTTTTCATAGTCATCCAGAAAGGCATTCAGGTTCTTCGCATACTTCTTCTGCATCTTGCTGTCTTTCAGGCAGAGCGCTTCATTCGCTATGATCATTGGAACACTCACCTTTTTCAAGTTCTTATGCTTCTCAGGAATCGCTTCATCCAGAGCATCCAGTGATGCCAGTATAATATCGCACAGTTCCTGATCATACCGTTTCTTAAAGTCATCAATAAACTGTATGATCGACTTTTTACTGAGATCGCTGACGCTTTCATCAGATATTAAGGCAAGCGCCGACAGTATCACGCCCTGATCCTCTGACTTCCGAAGCTGTCCCTTTGTAAAATTCACTTTTTCCATAAAAGGCTTGCTTACCGCTTCATCCACGAATTTTCTTAAATCTGCCCCCATATGTGCCCTGTACAGATTGTCGTTAGACAACTGCTGTCCATTGTTCAGCCTGCAGAAAATATCCTCCGTCTCCTGCTCACTAATCTCCTGATATACATTAATCGTGATCTCCGCGTTCTTGATCGTATTCTGGACATCCTCATTCAGCTCTGAAAATTTCTTCCCTGCATAATCATCCTCATAAGATTTATCTAATCTGAATCCGTCATTCAAGAAGGAATTCAGTACTGTAAGCCTCTGCTTGCCGTCCAGTATCTCCCATGCAGTCTCGCCTTTCTCATTTACCGTTTCTTTCGCAAATATGCCAGGAATGATGATCTCCTGTATGGCAGACAGGATCAACAACGACTTTTTCTTCCTGTCCCACTGGTCCTGTTTTCTCTGGATACCTGTTTCTAAGACAATCTTGCCCTTTTTGATATCCCTTACAATAGACTGCACAGTTCTTGTTTTGATATAGCTTTTCATTGACGGTCTCCTTTTTCTGAAAATATTTTAGGCAGATCTGATAAAATATATTATAAAGTGCATTGCAGGATACCGCAAGATATTAACGTGGAAATGCATAAAAAATTTAGCCGAAATCAAAAGACAGCCCACAACGGATTTGCAGACTGTCTTTCAAACGATATACTCTCTTTTTCCCTAAAACATAATGCTGATCAGCTTCATTGCAAACTTAAATAACTGGATCACAACAAAAGCAAACCCGAGCAGGATACAGAATGCACCCTTTACCACATAATTTAAGGGTTCCTTCCTGTTGAGCCACTCCCATTTCCAGCCGCTCACAATGCCCCAGCCTTTATACGCACCCCAAAGCCAGATCAATATACAGATAATTGTTACAAAATCCATTCCACTTCTCCTCCTTCATTTGTATTTATATAAAACAGGCAGTGCCTATTCTATGAGCCTTAAAAAGTCTTCTCGTGTTGTTGTGCCAAACTCCCTGTTTCCTATACTGATATGATCCAGGATATTCTCATAACTCTTCTTCCAGTTCGTAATCATCCTGTAATTGCCCTCGCAGTCAAAAATATAGGGAACATTTTCATAGATATATAGAGTAACATCAAATAAATGCGAAGCATACTTCATGCATTCCGCAAGCATCTTCAAAAGCTGTTCACACTGTTCCAGCTCCCCACAGTCCCTTATTTTTCTAACACCATCTTCATATTGGACAAGTTCCTCATCCTCCTGTTCTCCCATGAAGACAACTCCCATCACAAGAAAGTCAGTCTCACATATGTTATTCGCTATGGTTTTGCACAGTTCTTCTGACTTTACAACCACATGATCAAAATAGCTTACTGCTTCACTCAGATTCACATAAGACGGCAGAATGCTGCTTGGTGCGGAAGCTGCCATCTGGATTCCTGTTGTCATGCAAACTACCGCCCATTGATATAGTTCATACAGGTTGCACATATTCCCTACGAATCCATAGAAATTTTCCCTGATAAATCCTTCCGACTTTTCTTTATAACTTCTATATCTCTCCGCCTGTTCTTCTGCCTTGATATATTTTGCCCTCGATTGACTTTTGGGGATCGTGGCATCAAACTGTAAGTCATAAACAGGCATCTGGGACATCACCCATGCATCCACCTTCTGTATTTTTTCTTCAATTCCGTCTGCTCCTGAAACAGTCCCCTTTTTCCGAAACAAATCCATAAAGCCCATCTTATCTGTCCCCCGCTGTCATGCCCTTAAGCATCTCCATGATCTTCTTCCCCACATGGATGCCGCCTGCTATCGCTACGATTCCAAGACACACCCCCAATAGCAGAACCATAAAGCTGTCAAGATTATGGAAAACAAATGCACCACCTATGAGCACAACGGCAATCATCCCGATCAGTACAAAGGAGAACCTGTCCCGCATCCTGTAATAAAGCACTTTCCCCTCCTGATTAAAGCAGACTGACGGAAACACTTCTTTCACAATTGCTTTGATATGGTTGATCTGCTCCCGATAGGAAACCACGGCAAAAGCATTGGCGCCTATATCCTCTTTCTCCAGAAATTTCTTTATCCGCAATCGCTCTTCCTCTGACAGATTTTCATTACTTCGCAGGCTGTCCAGATATGCCACAAGACCACCTGTATTTTCCACCGCCAGTCTGCTGTGCTTTTCTAATCTGACCTGATCATTCCCTATCACGATCAGCGGGAAAATAGGGATATCCCTTCCAAGCAGCTTCCTAAGCGTCAGCAGTGTTGCCCGCGTATGCCTTCTGTTCTGATAGGCTGGGTTTTTCACCTGTTTCGTCCTTCTTTTTCCGTACAAATCCCACTTATCTTCATCCGTTATCACAAGCCTCTGTCCTGCGCCGCCATAGTTCTTGACTTCCAGCACTGCCACTCCATAAGGCAGGATGACAAATGTATCGATCTCATTGGTATTGCCTCCCTCATCCGCCACATCCAGCACAACATTATGTACGGTAAACTCTGCATAACTGCTTTTTTCTAAGATCCTTGCAGCGTTCTCCTCACCAATATCGCCCTTAGCCGCTATGCCAAGCTCTTTCTCCATATATGCCTTATATTCCGTCAGGCTGTTATAAAAATAGCCGAACCAGTCTTCTATAGGTCTTCCTTCGGGGCCTTCCAGCATCGGCTTTCCTTCGATGGAGCCTGCATCCCTGTAACGGAATACCTCATCACGGTAAACCATCCATTTCTCATGCTTCGTTTCCAATGGGAGCATCATTTCTTTTAAGAGTCCTATCGTTTCTTCTAGCAGGGCAAGCTCCTGCCTGATGAAATTCACCCTGCTCTCATTAACAAGCCTGATGCTGATCCCATCTGGTTCATGTTCAAACCTGTACACCATTTGGTTCCAGTCTGTTTTTATGAATGTGTCAGGATCGTACCTTTTCCCATGTGCATATCTGCATACAAGTTTCCTCATCAATTCCCTGTTCATATCCCTCTCCAATATAAGCAATATATTGCTTATATTATCATGTCCAAGCCCTTATTTCAAGAAAAATATATGCAATATTTTACTATTGGCAATCACTTACTTATGTTTAATATTTTACATATAACATAAAATAAGGTTATCGGAGGTATCCATATGATCAGCTACGATAACTTTTGGGAGACAATGAAAAAAAGAGGCGTCACGAAATATTCCCTGATCTACCACTATGGCATCAGCAGCAACACGCTCCGCCGTATGTCCCACGGGGAATCCATTACCACATCCACGGTCAATGAACTGTGCCTGATCCTGCACTGTGAACCGCAGGATATTCTGTCCTTTGAGATCACCGAAGAAGAAAAAGTCTTCACCGAACAGCGGGAGGCAGAGATTTCTATGAAGAAGAAAAAAAGAACCTAGAATGAAAGTTCTAAGTTCTTTTTGCTTATTGATTTTAAACGCATTACAGTAATTACATCTGAATCATGGTGTTTCAGTATCCGTATTTAATTCCAGTCGGCATAAAGAAGCCCTGATGCTGTAGAACCAATAATTGTGGGCTACTGAAGAAGCACAGCTTTTCTTACCTGTGAATTGGCCGTATACCCTGTATTTCCCTTTTTCTAACTGGAAGTTTCGGGAAATCCATTCAGTCCTTCCATTACCGCCACCGCCTTCTGCGTTGCGCATGGAAAAGTCAGTAAGGTTGCTGTATGACATACTATAGGAATAAATGGTTTTCCATGTGCCAGTTTCCTCGTCATATTTTTGAAGCATGGAAGAACCGCTTACGGGATCAACCGCGGCAATCGCGCTATTTGGTCTTGTTACCGTAAAATACAGATTCAGATAATCGTTTTCTCCCATATCTTCTGTTATCTCAATCTCATCCGAATAGGTACCGTTTAAGATTGCCTGGTCATAATGTCCATGACCTGAATCCGTTGTTGTGCTGGTCGAAGTGCTTGCTGAAAAAACTGTTGTAGTCGTTAATTTCAGATCCAGATCTCCGCATTTATCACAGACCCCTTCTACATAATTATGTCCTGTTGCTGGGATTTCTTCTGTAAACTGGCCGCCACAAATGCTGCAGGTATATATCTTTTCCCCTGCCTCCGTGCAGGTTGCCAGTCTGGTGACTGTTTCTTCCAAAACATGTTTTTCCTTTTTACCGCACTCATTGCAGATATGGTATTCCGTGCCATCAAACAGGGTTATATTCTCCAGATACACATCATACCAGTTATAGCGGTTTGGATCAGGGTTTGTGGAACCAGATGCATTATAGAAATGTGCCTGTAATGCAATCGTATTCTTACCAGCGTGTAAAGGAATTGTGGCAACGCTGTTCGCAGACCCTATGGCACTGACAACCTGCCCATTGCTATATCTGTGTACTAAATTCCCATTTAACAGCAGACGTACAGCCGCCCCTTTATCGCTACAGCCCATGGTATATGTGAAATAATACTTATAATCATACTCGCCTTCATAATCATCAGGCAGAGTTATCTCAGCCGTTGCATTAAACTGGGACCCTGTATTACCGCCAGTGCATATGCTGTTTACATAGAAATCAGTATAACCATCTTTTGAACCCCTGTTTGTCCATTTGGTATATTTAGCAGAGTTAGTAGGATATACGCCCTTTGTGCTGCTGACAAGCTGCGGTTCAATCATAAGCTCATACGGCACATAGGTATGTACATGGCTTGGATCTTTTTCGCCGCAGTCAGTACATTCACCATCCACAAAATGATGCCCCTTTGCAGGAATCTCTTCCGTATAGCTGTCACCGCAGTCGCAGGTATAGGTCTTTTCACCTGCTTCCGTACAGGTTGGTTCTTTGGTAACTGTTTCCGTATAACTGTGCTTATGGTAATCGGGGTCTTTTTCCCCGCAGTCTGTACACTCTCCGTCTTCAAAATGGTGTCCCTTCGCAGGGATCTCCTCTGTATAACTGTCACCACAGTCGCAGGTATAGGTCTTTTCCCCTTTTTCTGTACAGGTTGGCTCTTTTGTAATTGTTTCCGTATAGCTATGCTCATGGCTAGGGTCTTTTTCACCGCAATCTGTACATTCACCATTCTCATAATGATGTCCCTTTGCAGGAATCTCTTCTATGTAGCTGTCACCACAGTCGCAGGTATAGGTTTTTTCTCCTTTTTCTGTACAGGTCGGCTCTTTGGTAATCGCTACTACATAATTATGCTTATGCGTTACATGTGTCTCCAATTTGATCTCCATCTGGAAAATGCCTCTCCAAGCGCCTGCTGTCAGATCTGGAGCACTGACCACGTTATCGTCTTGCTTAAAACTCCCTGCAACCTCCGCAGCATTCCAATGAGATTTCTTATGTGTTACATTTGCCACAACATCATCTTTCGCATTTTCAGTTGCTTGGTCTTTCATATAGAAGTCAATGTTTTCTGTCATATCAATCATATCAACAGGTGCTACATAGACACATTGCTCCGAGCCAATATCCCCTGAAACTTTAACGGAATATGTAGACTGCTTCCATCCATCTAATACGATTGTCTTTGGAATCGTAACAAAAAAGCTGGATGCCTGTTTATAAGTTACTGTTATATCTTCAAGGTTTCTTTCTTCTGTCGAAATATTTTCACCATCTATCACTGTCATAGAATCACCATTGGTATTTTCCGTTGCATATGCAGGAATCATGTTACCAAATGTCATACTAAAGCAGAGAAGCAATGATAGGAACTTTGGTATTCTCTTTTTTATATTCATAATTTTTATCTTTTCTCCTTTCTCTTTTTGCTTTTTGTCAAGCCAAAAGCAGCGGCTATAAACGCCATACTGTAAAACAGGATATTGCTCTCATCCCCTGTCTGTACTCTGGAAATACCTGTATCTGAATTTCCATCCACACTGCTGTTGTTCTGACTTCCATTATTCTGATTACCATTATTTTTATTGTTACTATTCTGGTTGCTGTTATTTGCATTATTATCTTTTGGCTTAATGGTCACTGTACTGCTTCCTGTCACAGTCGCATAATTGTCCCTCATAATTTTGTAGTAGACAGTATATGTACCTGGCTCCTTATACTCTGGTTTCTTTGAGGAATAATTGATACCATCCTCACTGTACAGGATCTTGCAATCATCCGTTTTTACGGACAGGTCAATACTATGATCTTTACCATCATAAAAGACGATGCAATCATCTACATCAAACTCAATTTCAGCTTCTTTGATCTTTACAATTTCTGTACCGACAACCGTTGTATATCCATCCTTTTCTACTTTATAATAGGTCACATACGTTCCTACATTCTTGTACTCAGGCTTTTTTGTTGAATAATGCTTTCCGTCTGTACTGTAGAGAATGGTTGCTCCATCAGTTTTACAATTAACAGTGATCCCATGTGATTTCCCGTCATAGATGCCTTCATAACCAGAAGCCGTAACATCAAGTTCTGGATACTTAGGTATTTCTTCCGAAAAATCATAAGTTGACTTATAGATCACTTCGCATTCAGCACTTGTTTCTTCTATACTTGTATCCACTGTCTGAAAATTTGTGACTTCCGCATGTACAGGCAGTGCTGCAAAATTACTCAAAACAAGCGGCATCAATGCTGCTATTCCAATAAATCTATTTCTTTTCATTTCTACCTCCTTCTCTTCTATGGAACTTACACAAAAAGTTCATTGAAACTTTTACGTAATATTGATTTCTATAAAATAATTCCTCTATTGCTTCTTATTATCTCCTTTATCGTATACAGTCCAAGGGAAAATATAATTTATACCATATCCTCTCCGTGGACTGAATTATTATAGTTTAAAAAGAAGATAGGAATTTATAATTATAATGTGTATAACTTTACCACTTACATAAAAATAAGACCTGCATATGCAAGCCTTATCTTTATAGATATAAAACTTTCTGTTTTTAAAATTCTATTCTTTCTAAAAAATTAATCCGCATTTGCAAGTGCGATATTGAAGTTAAATGTTCCCTTCCAAGAACCTGCTGTGATGGTAGGAGCTGCTACATTACCATTCTTTGTAGTTCCATCTGCTTTGCATACTTCAGCACTAGACCAATCAACAAATTCCTGTGTTACATCTGCCTGAACATCTGCTTTCTTAGTTCCCTTTTCTGCCTGATCCTTCATATAAAAGTTGATTCCTGCAGGATCTTCAGGACCATTAAGTGCATCCTGAGGTGCTACTGTTACTTTCTTGTCAGAAGAAATATCGCCAGATACTTTAACTGTATAATTAGAATCCTTAGAAGTTGCATCCAATACAATAGTCTTAGGAATAACTACGGAGAAAGTAGAACCAAGTTCATACAAAACATCTGTATCTCTTGTTGCAGAACCTGTCTCTTCAATATCCGCTTGACTAACTCCTTGATCTTTTGTTGTTGCTGCGCATACAGGAAGAACACTTCCCATCATCATTGTTCCAGCCATAACTGCTGTTAAAATTTTATTCTTATTCATTTTTATTTTTCCCTTTCTTTTCTCGTTTTGAGATATTTTTTATGTTAATAGCTATTCCTGCTGAATTGCTTCACCGTGGTTAAAGAATAGCTGATGGCCGTAGCCCCTGCTAACCACAACAGATAAAAGTTGTATAATCTTTCTCATCATAAATAGGAATTCAAAAGTTATTCATAAAAATATGAACAATCATTCTGATTTTTTGATTAAACAGTATCAGTCTATCTGCATTTTCAAAATATATCACTACATTTTGCACTATCAAAAAATAATTTCTGCTTGTTCAAAGTTTTATAATCCGTAACACTGCTTCCGCCTAGAATAAGCCAACAGAATAAGGAGGAAATCACTATGAATTATTATGTTCATAATTTGGAAACGGTGAATGCGAGGATTTTCAAAAAGAAACACTTCCAGTTTGATTATATAGGACCTGATTCTTTTGAGAAAATGCAGAACACCAACGACCTTTCTGTAATAGGCTGTATGAAACTCAAAGAGATTGAAAAAGACACAGCCACTGATAAAGTCGTTATCTCTAGCGGCATAACAGATCATTACTTTATGCTCATGCCGCCAGACAAAATGAAACACCTTAGAAAGAAACATCTCATCGGCTATGTCATGGTATCAAAGGATACTTATGTCGCTGTCTATGAGCATAGCATTCTGATGCCTGCTCTATTGTCTATTGCATTTCTGGCAATATTCTGTGCCATTATATTATAAAAGCAGGGGATTCCCTGCTTTTGTAACAAATCAAATCATTATAATTCCTTAATTAGAAAACAATTATTATCCTAAATGATTTTATACTCATCCAGAACAAGAATACACTTTCAAAACTATAATTTTTACACACATCTAAGTGTGGTATTTATAATCAAAAGTCAAAGAACCTATATTACCATGCTTAATTCTTAAAAATACAGCTATTTACAATTTTCCTTATACCACTCATCCATACTAGTATTTATAATATTCCCTTCATATTTTGTACTATATCCATCAGAATAACTCGTAAATAAACTTTGACTATGCTCATTCAAATTGTTATAAACAACACTTGAAATTATGATTACCTCCCTGCCATTTCTTCCTGCCTTATTACACAAATGACATGCAGAATTCACTACATCACCCATCCAAATAATGTCATTTAGTCCACTTCCAGAATATCCTGCCTTTACCATCAATGCTCTTCCATAATCAATTCCAATTCCAACAGAAATCTCAGAATATTTTTTCTTTCGCAATTTGTAATTAAGTATCTTAATCATGCTATTCAGCCTTGCTGAAACTGAAATCACATCATCAATATCAGATTTATATGGAGTATCAAAAACTCCCCATACACAATCTCCATTAATATTTATTTCCTTACATGCCTCTTCAGCGTTTATGATTGCAACACATTCAGATAAAAATGAACGATACATCTTTGCCAATGTTGGTCTTTTATGTTCATCTGTCATATCAGATGAACCAACAATATCAATAAAAATAGCAGTCACATCAACATAATAACCATTTTTAAATGTCAAATCACTCCTTGCTGGAATACTATCTTTATCACAATAGTTATTATCATTTGCATCTAAAATATCATCCATTCTACTAGCACTATCTTCAACTTTATATGTATAAGTATTTTCCTTTTTTGATTCCATTCTTCCATCTCCTTTATATCAGTCTGAAAACCATACAAATAAACCATAAAACAATCGTTACCACCAAAAACTTTATGCCAATATTGTACCATTTAGCTTTTTGAGTGCATATCCTAGAATTTGTATGTATTTGTTCTTCCAAATCTCGAATAATCTGTTCTTCTGTCAGTTGACATACCTTATCCATGTAATTTCGAAGACTCATTCTCCCTACTGATCCAAAGAAAAATATAGATGGGGCATTATTTAAGTTTTTCACTCTCGCTATTATTGCCAACATAAAACTTGCTATTGAGAAAAAACTTACTACATAAAGCAAACACACAAGTATTGAAGCTATAATCTCACCACCACTTAGTTCTGCCAATTTAGATACTTCACAAATTCTTTGTAATGCCTTGGGTAATCCCTTGCCGAAAATAATCCCTATAAGCACACCTGCAAGTGCCAATGCAAAAGAAACCTTAGTATCAATATTGCTTATCCATGTATTAATCATTTCCAAACTCTGATATGCATCTTCTTTTGCAAATGCTACATTTTCCTGTTGCTGGTTACTGTTTTGTGCCATACTATTAATACCCCCTAATTTTTCTTATTTTTTCTAAGTATCCTTCAAAATCTTTTCTACGCTCATATTTCACTCGAAAATTCACTAGCGCTCTCTCAATTTCATTAAAAAGTTTATAAAGTACATTGTTCTCCTTCGCCCATTTTAAAGTGGCATCTTCTAAGTTCACCCAATGATCCGATTTTTTTGCCATTATTAACATTGAATCATATGCATTCGGATAATCCTTAAAATAATCATATATCTCAATCAAATAGCACGCCAAATCAAATACAATATCTTCTTTCCCTTTCCCAATTTTCTTTCCTAAGTCATATTCCATTTCTATCAACTTATATAAATAATCTTTTCCAATTCTATCCATATATTTGTATTCTTGATAATGTACTTTAGATAATATTCCTTTAATAGTATTATAAAAATTTTCTATCAGTTGCCTCCATTCATCTTCCATTTCATCTTTTCTATTACAAGCACTTATTCTTTCTGTATACTCATTGTTATACTTAATTTTGTATTCTTCATTTTCCTTCTTTAGCTTTTCTTCTAAAATAGCTAATTCCTTTTCTCTTTGAATCAGTTTATCTTGTAATCTCTCTATTTCTTTAATTCCATCCGCTAATTGGCTCGATGTATCTAACTCAACAGTATTATCTTCCTCAATTTTAACAGCATTTCCAAGTTCTTCTGAAAACTCCAAATAATAATCTTTTGTTATATAACCCTGAAATAATTTTGTACCTTTATATTTTGCCGATTTCGTCCAAACTTCTTTATATTCCTCCGACAAATTCTTATAAACATTCTCAGATATAAAAATTTCTCCGCCAGAAGCTATATCAGAATATTTACTCGCATAGTTGGTCGTATTGCCAACCCAAACACAACCTTGTTCATCTTCTTTGTTCTCGTCACTTTCAACTCCATACATCCCCACCCATGTAACAAGAACTTTTCCATAATCAATACCAATACCACATTCAATTACTTTTCCATTGACATTTGATTTTAGATGCTTGTTTAAACTGAAATCAATTACAGTTTGTAAACTTCTTGCGGCATTTATCGCTTTATCAACTGCTCTTTCAGATATATTTCCCTCTTCGTCAACAGAATCAATAAACACACCCATGATTCTATCTCCTAAAAACTGTCTTGTAACTCCGCCGTTCTTCCTTACACAATCAACAGCCATTCTCATAAATGATCGATAAATCTTTACCATACTTTTTGCTTGACTGTTTTCAGTCAAATATGTAGATTTTCTTATATCAATGAAGAGAATTGCTGCCATAATCGAATAGGTCTTATTGTTATCTTCTAGCTGTTCCACCGTTGGCGGTAAATCAGAATTAATTTCTATTTGCTCAACATTCTGCTCTGTAATACTCTTTATTCTCGAATCTAATCTATCAAAATCACTTTTAGTCAATCCCATATCTTATTCTTAAAGCCTCCCAACTCATTCAATATAGATCAAGAAAAATAGACTTATTTGCAAAATTTACATTTTCCTCAAATCTTCATATAAAGCTAACAATATATCTGGTCTTTCTATACATAACAATGCATTTTGCAGCTCTATCTTCCATTATAAATAAATTATATCAATAAATCAATTTGAAACTATACTGTTACAAAAATCAGTCTACAATATTTCATAAGAAAAGGGTATCAACTTCTAATCCTGTAATTCCAATCACTTTTCTTATAAAGTCTGACCCTATAGCTCTACGTTAGGAAACGGGTCTCGCCAATCTATGCTTTCCCCGCGCGCGGGCAAACCATGAACAGATTGTCTCACCCTTTACGTTCCGCGTTGCTCCACTATCAAGGAAATTGTTCCTGCTCGCAGAAACAATTTGTCCGCAAGCGGACAACCTTGAACAGGGCCATAAAAAATATGAGGACAGTCCACTGGACTCTCCCCACATTTTTTATTTGAGATGCGCTCGACCCGTTCGGGAAACTAAAATAAAAATCTAACATTCTAATAAAAAAACATCTTTTTATTCTTTTTTTGTCGAAAATTTACAGAAATGTTAAACTAAATTTTTCAAAATAATATTGACATATCAGTACAAAGTATAGTAGCATTTATATAGATAAGTTTTTAGTATGTAATATTTGCTCTATAAATATTTATTTCTTGCTTTTATAGTAAAGGATAGATTTTCCTAGCAAGAATCTTCAAAACTTATATAGTCATATTAGTGGGATTTGTCAATGAAAAACTTTGGCTATTATTGTTTTGAATATTCGACTGGTGATTCGTTTCATTTGTTAGGAGAATTCTGTCTTTTTTATTTCCTTTCAAATGATTGAAAAAATGTCAATGAGAGGGAATGCTATGCTTGGAATAAATAGATATGCCTTTTTGGGTATTGTGGTAATCTCTATAACACTTTTAATGATTGTCATCTTAATTGTATCTACAGTCAGATACAATATTAAGCAGAAATATAATTCAATCAATCAACATATATTCAAGAATGATTCTTATAAAGAAAACTTGAAACAATACAATAGCATACTTGAAGATGCTGGTATTACCTCTAAAAAAGATAGACTGAAATTATTGAAAATAATAGAGGCTCTGAAAAGTTAGGGCCTCTGATTTCCTTTTTTACTTTATATGCCTATTAAACTTAAACCCAGCCTTACGCAAATCGCTCTCCTGCTCCGCCGTCAGGCTCCCATCCGCATACTGCTTAATCACCTCACTCACCTTCTCCCCAAGCGCATAATTTTTATACCTATAATTCCTCCCAATAGCAAAAGGCTTCTCTGTCTTCCTAATGCACTCTCTGAGAAGCCCAACAAACCAATCCCATTCTGCATTCTTAAGGTCTTCCCAGAACATTCCAATCTCTTCCAACATATCAATCCTTTTATCGCTGATTTTATGGCTTGATAATCCAAGATAGTTGTCCCTCTGCTCTTCAATCCATTTTCCAAGTGCAAACCCATCAGACGTAACATATTTCTTTGGCACAAACAAATGCCCGTTTGCTTCAAAATACTGCTTAGCATAGCTGTATGCCTTGTCCCATTCAGCTATCTGTCTGGGCTTGATCCACTGCATCCCCATAGCTTCCAGCCGTGCGATCTGATAGGATGAAAGTTCTCCCTGTTTATATAGCTTCTTCTGATAATGTAACCACTGGAACATATTCACCCCGTCATAGAATAAGGTTGTATTCGGCATAGACAAAGTTCCATGCTCTTTGTAATACGCTTCCACTTCATCTGCCCTGTCAAGCCATATGCACAGGTCCTTCTGCGGGGAATCCGTAAGCTGCATTCTCATCTTTAGCAGGAATCTTATTTCATCCGCTGATAGCTGATTCTGATCATATGCTTCTCTTAAATCTGCCCATATCAGACCAAGCGGATAATCACCTTCTGTGATATATTCTTCTGGGATAGAAATGAATTTCTTCCTGTCCATGTATTTCACGTCCATTATGTAATACATGATCTCAAGGAGAAGTTTTTCCCTGTCCTTTGCATCTTTTATGTTAAACTGCATCTGCAATCTACCCTCCCTTCTCTTTTGATATTGAGGCAGCCACTTCTATCCGCAACTGCCTGTTCATTTATTTTAATTTGTGACATATTATGTCATATTATTTTATTCTGTTTTAAATTATGTAGCTCTTATTTTATAAGATGTTATTTTATGACATATTATTTCAATCTCTACTCAATAGTTCCTGATCAGAGCAACAACTTCTCTGCCCTGCTCTTAAATTCATTCATATTCTGCGGCGTGAATTCGATGATGTTATTCTTGATTCCTTTTTCTTTCCGTATGTTTGGATTCTCCGAATCAATGGCAAGTCTGTTGATCTGTGTGAAGAGTTCTTCAATCTTCTTTTCTTTTTCTTTGATGATACATTCCAGTTCTTCCAGCTTGTTTTCATAATCCTTCTGCATCACCTTGACTGTCTTCGCTGCGTCCTGATACCTGCTCATATCCTGCACCATCTCGATCAGCGTCTGTATCTGCATTGCCAGCTTTTCTTCATCCCCCTTACAGGAAGTCAGTATCTGCTCCGCTGACGGAAGCGAAATACCTGTGCGTGCAGTCTCTACCTTCTTTATCTCTCTGTTGATTTTATCTATCTCATCTTTCATGTTATAAGTCCAGACATGCCTTTTTACTCCTGTTGCTGCTTCAAGTTCAAATAATCTCACTGTCTGGTCTGGATGTTCTTTTGTGTACTGCAGCAGTATCTCCAATAACTGCTCTTTTGTATACTCTGCGGGTCTGCCGCCTTTATTGTTTTTCATCTAATCTTTTTCCTCCTTGTATCCATAAGAATCTATGATTATTTTCTGGTTCAGCAGAACACTGAGTTTCAAGGCATTCTGCTGTAATTCTGCATCATCTCTTAGGTTTATCTGCCCTATCAGGCTCTGCAGCGACTTTTTGACAAACGCCATATTCCTGTCATTTTCTTTTTATAGTAGGTAAGCATGTCTTCCGACACATTTTCTGGGAAGAAATACTTACAGAAAAGACAGGATTTATGGTTGCATTCATAAGGGATGTTCTTGGAACCACATCGTCCCTGCCCCTTTGCAACTTTGGGCAGGGCAAAATAATCAGCTCCCAAAAGTTCCTTCTCGATAACCTTCTCTCCCATATTGATATCATTGGAAGGTCTTTTCAGCAGGTTGTTTCCCTTCATAAACTGGCTTAAGATGTAACTCTTTGCCGTAGTGAATGTTTCCAGATGGGAATAATATCCCACCTGTGCATCCAGCGTATGATGTCCTGCGATCTGTGCTATGTATATGGGGTTGATTCCCTGCAGCATCATATTCATGATCGCCAGATGCCTTGTATCGCCATAATAGATATAAGGGAGTTCTCTGTCTCTGGTCATACGGCTCCTGACCATTTTATAATGGTACTGCCCTTCCACAACTTCCTTCTGGAATGCATGGTAATAGATATTCATTTTTTCGGTGATAAATTTCTGTCTTGTATTTAGGACTTTATTTCTGTAAATGACATCACAGGTTGGCGGCGAGATCAAATAGATGCAGTCATCAATCCCGTTGCAGTAATCCACATAATCACGGATCAGGAAATATAGTTCCTCATTAATCTCAAAATCCGTGACAATATCACTTACAGCCAACTTTTTGCCGAGTTCTGTCTTTAATCTTTCAATCTTAAAGAAGTACCTGCCGTTTCTTTCATAGATACAGTCCCTCTTTAAATTATAGAACTCAACAGGCCTTGTGGGGATGACTGTCGTGAGTTTCCACCATAAGATGACAGGGAACAGTCTGTATCTGTCCTCTGAATCCTTTATCTTCTCCCAATAATCGTTTATGATATAGTCAAAGATAAGGACGCCCTGAAAATCTGGAAGCTCCCTGTAACTGTTCTCTGTTTTCTTGATATCTTTTACCAGATCATAATACAGCCCTGCATGGTCAAGATTGGAAAACTGTAAAAACTCTTTAATTGCAATTGCTTCCCGTTTTTTGTTTCCATTCCATGTGCCTGTAAGCATCTGATAATCCTTCACATGATCAGGATTAACGAAATCTGTATCTTCTATAAAGTGTTTTATATGAAGCAGCCGTTTTGTTACAGTAAGCAGCCTGCATTTCTGTATATACAGCTTGACCAGCAGATAATTCTTTACTGTTTTCTCCATTTGAGGATGTGCTTCCAAAAAGGAGAAAGAGAGTCTCCTTGTGGGGCTGTCCTTATCTTCAAAGCATATCCAGAGGTCATCATCATAGGAATCATTGATGAGTGTTCCTGTTCTTTTCAATTCACGAAACATCTCTATATAGGTTTCCTCTGATGTATTGTTCATCTTATATTTGATGACCAGATATGACGACCTGTTCTCCCCGACATACTCCCTTACAGTCATCCCCTGTTTCTTTATATTTCTGCTATTTTCTGTCATTCTGTATCTCCTCCAAAAATATCATGTTAGGTGTCTCTTTCTTGATCAGTTCGTTTATTTCCTTATAATCAATATAAGTCTCTATGTATTCATACCCAAATCTGTCTATGGCTTCTTTTAAGATCATGACCAACTTCCCAATCTGGTAGGTAAGGCTGATCCTGTCTGTCACATCTTCTGCCGTTGTCCTCCCAAGCTCTGATAAAAGCCTTTTCAGTTCATCTCCTGCCATTGTCAGCGAAAAGGTTGTCGGGATGGAATATCTGCACAGCATACATTTATCCTCTGTTGGATAGGGGCATCTGCCGTTCATCAGGCAGGATACATCCTCCGTCCTGCTCATTAGCTTCCCAGAAAAAAGGAGTTCTGTTTTCTCCTTTATCTCATCCTCCTGCCACGAATAGATCTCATTAAGCAGCATTTCCCTTTCTTTTATAGTGCCATACAGTGCCCCTGAAATGCTTTCCACTTTCCTTGCAGGAAGCGTCTCTTTCATCTGGACGATCAGCTCTGTATTTTCTTTAAATGTATTCTGCTTATTATCAGCCAGATCGAGCAGCCTGTCATACAACCATCCAAAAAATCCCCTGTCTATGCTCTGCTTCCCCATACCTACAGATTCATTCTCTTTGTAAGTGGAGCGCAGATATACCTTTGTGATATTGGCATTTCCCATTTTGGAAGTCTTATGCGAACGCATATAGGAAGTGAGTGTTCCTGCTTTTCCAGATAATTCAGCCATCCCGCCCGCTGTTTCATTGAACATTGAAAGGAGCGTCCTGTTTGCTTTCATACTCAGGAAATCTGTTTTAAGTCCAAACATTTCTGTCATTCTTCCTGTATCCACATAAAACTTTTCAAACAGCACAGCCTGTCCCTTTTTCCTTCTCCACTGTTCGCAGATGATAAGGGCGACCGCAGTGGGCAGAAGTGCTGCCTGCGGGATATTGAAATGCTTCTTTGCACCTGTCTTTTGCGTATGGTACTGTTCCGCCGCCAGTTTCACATGGTTTATGATCTGCTGTGCATCTGTCATGGAAAAAGCATTATTTTCAAACCAGTCCAATGTATATCCAGAAATATCGATCAAATTTTCCAATGCGGGGATACGCAACACATCCGACTTCCTCCATGCAAGCGACATATGGAGCAGGGCATACAGCCATGACCTTGCATAAAAGCAGTCTGCAAAGGCTTTTTCTATATGCCTGTCAATATCAAAGAACACATCCGCAAAGGCAGTCCATTCTTCGGGTGTATAAAAATCTTCTTCCCCTCTTACCGTTTCCCTCCTGAGCATACTCATCTCCAAACTAAACTTAAACTGCTCAGGTTTTTGATTATAGATATATGTTAAAAACCAGACTGCATACTGTCTTGCAGCAGTAGTAAAACTGCTATCCCTGATCAGTCCAGCCAGTTCTTCATCGGAATACTCCGTTATCTCCTTATCCATTAAAGAGAGCATTGTTTTTAATGCCTTAAAATGATTTGCCATATGCCTTTTCAGGTTTTTTCTTTTATTGATAAGATACCTCGTATATCCAGCGTGCCGTCTGATCGTATCAGGAAATCTCTTCTGATAGTCCTTAGGAAGTGTCTTTACCAGAAGATCGTATTTTTGCTGTCCCTGTTCCGCGTGGAGGGCATTATTCTGCATGATCAGAAAGTCAACAAACTTTTCGCATTCGTCCTGTGCATCCTGCCCTTCACCGAAACAGTCCTGTCCGCCCTGATAGATCCTGTATTCTTCCAGTTTCTTTTCTAACACAGCATCTGATGCACGCAGTCTCTTTTTATTCTTTTCTTTATATCTGCGCCTGATCTCCGTAAATATCGGCTTCTGCATATCAACTGATCTCCTCCTTATAAAGTTCATCCAATATGCGGAGGGCATTCTCATCCATCTGCTTCCTGTCCGTAAGATAGCTGAGCGCCGATGATAAGTCCTTATCACCTCTCCAGACTGCAATCTCCATGATATTATCTGTCCCCTGTGCTATAAGGTTGCTGAATATCCCCCTGCATAAATGGGTAGACCATTTATAGGTACTCAGGTACACGGCATAGCTTTTTGCATCAAAATTATCAGAATTTCTGAGTCTTTCTATGAATCTCTCTTTCAGGATGGAAAATCTCTTATAGTAGACTGCATCTGTCATTGCCCTTCCGTCTGCATCCACAAACACAGCGGAGCATCCTTCTTTTTTATATCTTTCCTTATGCTTTTCAAACAGCTCCCACAGCAGGCCGTCATATGCTGGCAGCACTGTCTGTATCCTGTTTCTTTTACAATGTGAGAGAAACGCAGTGGAAACATCTTCCCTTAAATCTTTATCTTTTAAGGTAAGCTGCATGGATCTCCTATCTCCCACAGTCGTTATTGAGATATTTTTATATTCAAGGGAAACAACTTCTGATTTCCGAAGTCCCCCGAAGCACTGTAGAAATACGCCTAATGCAATGTCAGGCACTTCGTCCATTGCTGTTTTGATAAAAGTATAGAGATATTCTGGTTCAATGTTGTGAATCAGCTCCGCATCATTCCTCTCCCCTTCAATGAATCTGCCTGTAAATGGGTTCTCCAGTACCCTGTGTCCCTCTTGATCGGTGGAATATTCTAATACTTCTTTTGGGACAGCTTTCAGCATTTTCTTTTTATCGAGAAATGCATAGAATCTCGTCAAGTAGCGGGCATACTCGCTCTGTGTTTTCCCTTGTGCCGTTTCCGTGATAGAGTTCAGATAATCTATCCCATCTTGGATCGTCAGGGTATCTATGGTCCTGTTCTTATGAAAAATGGCATAATTTAAAAATCTTGTTACAATATCTGCCGCGAGGGAAACTGTGACTGGCTTCCTGCCTGCAAATTCATTTAGGAAATCTGAGAATGGGGAGATCAGGTATTCCCCTGTCTCTGTATTGCAGAGCGCTATATAGATCCTCTGGATGTTATGTACTGTCCCATTTTCCATCTGGAACTTATCTTTTATGATTATCTTTTTCCATTTCATGTGATCCATTAGTTCATCCTCCTTTCTTCTGGATTAAATATCTGAAATGTGTTATAAAACATTGAATTATACATAAAGTAATAGCAATTAGAACTAAATAAGAAAAATAAATATATGTATATTATTTATTAAGTCAAAATACAGGATGGTATTTATCTTTCTTTTTATTTTAAACATTTAGAAAACCTTATTTTATCGGTGTTTCAACGATTTTATTGTTTTCTGCTAAGTTTTCTTTATCTGAATTATTTTATCCATATAATTTATAATTCTTAATTCATTTCTGATTTCGATAGAATCTTATCGTTTGAAATTCTATCTATTATTAGTATAGATTTTACCGTTGAGTTATATTTTCAACTTTTGCACTATCCATCTAATATAGAGTTTTTTAATATTACTAAAAATAAACCACAATAAAAAGGCATCAGAAATTTATTTTCTAATGCTCCAAATAATCTTTATTTTATAATAAATTCAGCAATTTCTATGTTTTCTATTGCTTTTCTTCTACTGCTATCATAAAATACAACATAGTAAAATAGTTTTCTCCCCATCTGCATACTATCTATTTGATTTGCAACCAGATTATTTCCATTTTTCGTATTATCTATAATTTACTAAAATATGACATCAAAAAAGAACAACCTCCAATTTAGAGATTGTCCTTTTTATTATTTATATAAATGTTCAATCAACGTTATTATACAAATTATTTTCCATGACAAAATTTATACTTTTTCTTACTTCCGCATGGACATAGGGCATTTCTTTCAATTTTACTTTTTTCAACAGGCTTTATTCCCTTTAACAGTTCAAATAGCAATCTCTCATTCTCTAAAACAATTTGTGTTAAAATATCTAAATAGTACCTTTGTGCCTCTTCACCAAAAATAATTCCTGCTCTTAAGTTATGATATACCATATTTCTTATCTCTTGAAGTTCTTTATAATAATCGTTATCTAAAACGGAATTAATTATGTTCTGTATTCCTTTTTTCGATTCAATATTTTTAAAGTCTTTAAAATATTTGATTTCATCATATTCTTTATACATATCTTTAAGGTATCCTGCAATTTTATCATAACAAGAATACAGCCTTGTAAGCGAACTATAGATAATATAATCAATTCCTATAAAATTTTCAAAATCCACTCCACTTATTGTATTGATGTTATTATAATAACTATATATATCCCGAATGCAATGCAATACTTCATCAAGTCTAAAATAAACATCCGCAGCAATCATGTTGCCCCAAAAATCCGCAATATTGTTTTCAATATTACGGTTATATGAGTCTAATAGACGGTAATATTCTATATCATATTGTTTATCATTTTTTTTAATTTTCTCTTGTTTATATAATTCATACATCGGAAAACTTCTCAATTGATACAATGATTTATTATCAATATATTTTAAGATGCATTCCAATATTTCAAACATTTTATTCAAACAAAATAAAATATTATCCGTTAATGGTATATAAAATTGCTTATCGACCTCATTCCCATCCAAATCACTTATCTTTCTAGACACTATTTTTTTATAAAAATAAGTCATATCATGTTCATTGCAATCTCTAATTTCTTTTAGTTGTCCATAAAAATTATTTGACTTTAATCGTTCTATTGTCTCTTTAAAATTTGTCACAAATATTGTGTTATTTTTTATGACCTTAGAAATATTCGGTGTTGTATTTTTACTTAAATCATTATCAAAGGTATATCCACATATTAATCCCAATATAACATACATTCTTTCATTCGCCTGAAACAAGTGATCTATTGCATTATTTCCAAAAAATCTTCCAGAATACATATATTCTTTGTATGGCAACACTTCCGAAACACTTAAATCAAATAAATAAAGATCTTTGCAGGTAAGATTCATATAATAGTGCATATCTTCCACCAGTGTTATTACATAATTATATGGTTGATATTCTTTTATTCCATTTAATCCATAGTAATTGAAATAATGTACTACAACATCATCTAATTTTTTATCAATATTGTCTGTCTTTCTAAGTAAATCAATTATTTTTTTATTGGTTTTAGGTTTTATTGAAAACGTTTCTGGTATAATTTCAATTTCGTCAAATATCTTATCAATCTCATCAATATCTATCCAAAAACTTTGTTTTATCTCTTCACTGGTAAAGTATCCCTTAAAATCATTTTGTTCTTTTATTTTTCTAATATCAGACTTTCCAAGACTATCTACATCACACCCCTCTGCACATTCACAGGCTTCATCATGAATCACCAGCAATGTATATTCACTGCACATTGGACATCTATACTTCTTTCTATACTCCAAAGTATTTCCTTTTCTAAATATCCTCTCCCACATACTAAGTTACCCTCTTTTTATCCAAAACCTATGTATTAATTCAAGCTATTCCTTTTCATAAGATATTCTTTCTCTTCTTTCAAATTAAAATTTCTTAATTAATTTGATATAGATATCATTATCTTTTATTAGATATTTCACACACCGTAATATATTACAAATTATCTAATTCACCATTAGGAATTAAATATGTAGGAATACAAAAAGTATATTCAAATAGCTCTACTATTCTTTCTCCCTCAATAAAATTAATTGTAGCCATAAATTTTTTATTTAATATATATTCAAACACCTGAAACAAATCTCCATGACATTCATCAATCATTTCTTCAAACATTAAAATATTCATAATACTGATTTCTGAATTATCAATGTTTCCAATATAACCATTTGTCACAAGCAAATATAATATAGCATTAATATTTTTGTTTTTTAATACTTCTTCTATATACTTTTCTCTATCTTGTTCCAACAATTCTTTTATATTCTGTAATTGTTTAAATCCCTTTCTTAACCCCTTTTTTTCTGTTCTACCAATATAATTTAGATGTTCAGAAACCGTACAAGGTTGCAAGAGATTTTTTGTTTCAATTACAATTGCATTCTTCTCATCATAAACTAAAAAATCAATGTCTGTAACAATATTTCCGTCATCATTTTTCAATTTTTTATTATTAATATATGATAAATTAGGATACCTTTTTACTATCTCTTGCATTTTCTTTAATAAACTTTTTTCTTTTATCTTTTGATTAGAATCTATAATGTTTTTACTCTTTACATTCATAGTTGCCATTAAATTTCTTTCATAATTTGCATTTATAAAGAAAAACGTTCCGATATAAACTATTTCTCCAAATTTTATTAATGGAGTATACATTAAACTTAATGCATCTTGAAAATTGAATGTAAGATAATCTAGTACAGATGTTACTATAGCTTCTGGCAAATTTGTTTCCTTAATAATAAAATCAATGAATTCTTTCTCTTCTTTTCCTAAAATTGTATACCTTTTACACTTTTCATAATCCCATAAACACACACCTAATATAACGGCTTCTATCTTCCAATAATCTCCTATCGAGAAACCACTAATTATCATTTCATTATCTAAAAAAACTTCTTGTGTACAATTTATTATTTTTCTAGCGTACTCATAAATATTCTTTTCTTTTTTACCCAACACACTTTCCATTCTCTTGCTTTTTATATCAGAGTTCTTAATATTTGTAATAATATTTTGGATATCAATCCTTGTATTTATGTGAAAACTATCCGACTGAAATATTACTGCTATGTTTTTCCCTTCAATATTATACTTGCAAATACCTTCTTTACCTATCTCATAGATATTATGTATATCTAAATAATTCTTAGCTTTTGCATATAAGTCATCAAATATATTTAAATCCTCTATTTTATTTAAATCTATTTTCTCACTGCCAACTGCATAATCACTTGCTAATTGAGTTACCATATCAATAGTTTCTATTTCATCAATCAATTCCTTCCCATAAGAATTAGAATCTATAATTCCATTTATTCTTTCTCTACACACAGCCAATCCTCCTAAGAGAATTGTTTCTTTACTAAACTTTGTAAAAATATCTAATTTCCCTATTTCTAATTCGATCTCATTCATTATGCTTTTAATATTATTTTCCATACCTCTTCCCCCTCCTATATATCCCCACCAACAGCACAACATTTGTCGCAGCTAAATTCAATGCATACTCTGCAATATATTCTTTTTATTCTCTACTTTAATTTCTAATCCTTTGTGAATATAATTCGCATAAATTCTTTTCATGCATGGTATTTCTTTATCTCTCTTACACCCCATATTACAAGTTAAACGCTATTATCATTTGTACTTACATCAACTTATTTTATCTCAAATGAGTTATCACATTTACTTTGTAATTCTGGAGACCTACCATAAATCAACCATTTGCTTTTCCTCTTCGAGGATTCCATGAAACTTGATATGCCCAGTTTTGGTGATATTACCACGCTTAAATGAATATGACCCCCGCATACCACGCCATATAAAATCTGTACATCTTTATATCTCCACAGTGTTATAATGATTTCCCTTTCATCATTCCATAGTTTTCCATACTGCACTTTCTTCCGATATTTCAGAATAAATACGAAATGATACTGGCATTTCCATCTTACAGGTCATAAACCCTAATTATCCCTGTGAACTGCCTCTTTTGTTTTGAGATCAGCTTGCGATACCTTTCTCATTCTAATATATGAGGCTTTCTTTTGTTATTTTGCATATCCCTGCTTACTCTATATATCATATACTCCTGCACCTTTTAATAGTTCTTTAATAATTATTTTCTCATAACACATAAAAAATTTCCCCCCAAAACAATCACTTATTTCTTTCACTTTTGTTAGATTTTTTCTATTCTCACTTTCTGGAATAAAACTGCAAACTGTAACTAATGATTTGCAATATTCAATCGCAAGTTCCAATGTTTCATATTCATCATAAATCGCCTTCTGTTCATCTATATATTTCAAAAAATTATTGTCTTTTGAAACTGATTCTACAACCATTCTCGAAAGTGTTTTTTGAAACAACAAAATAATATTTATATTAGAATAAAAATTTATAAGTTCTCGAAATTGATCATGTATATAATTGCTGCCAAATATTTCTTCTTTCTCCAAATTAAACAGTAATTTGGCATAATTTTCAGCAATTTCTGTATTTGGGCGATATTCAACTTCCAAATCATGAAGAATATGATAATATTCTTGCTTGGGGGTTTCTAAAAATAAATTCAATACAAGTTTAGAATATACATTAGCTAATATGATCATCTTATTTTTTGATAAAAATTCTGATATATTTTGTATGGCTTTCTCATCCTCTTTTCTATATTCGTACTGAATTCTGTTCGCCAAAAAATTAGCTACAAATGTACATTGAAGATTATAAAACAAAGGGAGCTTTTTTAGAATATACTCCAAATCACATATATTAGTACCTTTTAAATATTTAACAAACTGTCGTTGTATAATTTCGCTCTGATAATAATTTGTAATTACATTTTCAAAATAATCTTCTACCTTAACTACATCTATATTATTAGTCACCAGAAGCATTTCCATGATTTTAGAAGTTTCCTCTTCAGATCTAATAACTTTTACAGCTTTCTTAATTACGGAATTCAATAAGATTATTATATTTTTTGAGTATAGATCATATTTGGAAATTTCTGCGATAGTATCATATACAGAAATTCTAAAGTTTTCTTGAAGTCTATAAAAATATTTATTTGATATTTTTAAAATATCATCAATTAACTTCCGCAACTCTGCCAAATTTTGATCAGGATATTTAGCTAATGTTATTAATCCAGCTAAATAATACTCTGTAAATTCAAATATATCTTTATGCCTTTCATATAGCATTTCTATTTCATTTACTACACTTTTGCATTGCTCATAATTTAAATTATGAGAAAGCCATGCTAATTTTTTTGCTTTATTTAAATCCTCATTAATATTTATCTTAGGTTTTGGTTTTGCTTTTGGTTTTGCTTTTGCTTTTGGTTTTGCTTTTGGTTTTGCTTTTGCTATTGCTTTTACTTCACATTTCTTATCTATTATATCTACATTATTTATTGTAAAAAGATTTTCAATTTGTTCTCTATAAAAACTTAAATCATATTCGCATTTCAACCAATATAATGCTTCCTCTTTCAATAAAATACCTAATTTACACATTTCAACTATAAAATTTCCATAAACAGGTATTACAAATGTATAATTGCATAATGGAAACAATTCCATTATTATATTTACAACATTATTTTTATTAACATATAAACTGCATAAACATTTTGTATAAACAAAAACAAATTCATCATTAAAGCTAAATTTTTGGAATACACTTTTAAGTAATTTATAAAAATCCCAAGAAATATGATGATTTAGCGATAAAGCAAAATGGCATAAATCAATTAACTCAGATAAAACTAAATCAATATTTATCATAGTAGTATCAATAACACATAAACTTTGACAATACCAAAAAAGCAATTCAACATTTTCATTAAATTTCTGAAAAACCGTTTTGAGTTCTCTACAAATCCTCCATGAATTATAACTATTAACCGACTTTGAGCACAGAATTTTTAGTGCCTTTGCATAATATAAGTTTATATCTAAATTATCTATAAAGCTCTCTTTTTCATACAATTTTTTTAAATTCTCAAAATCCTTTTTAGAAGCATAAATAGATTTCCTTTCAATAATTTGTACTAGAGAGCTTGCATATTCAATAGCAATATCTATAGACTCACTATACTCAAAATATAAATTCTCTAATCTTAATAGTAAACCTTTGTTCTTTTTCAAGTTATACTCAATAATCATATTTGATAAAGCAAATGCATATAATCCTGCAATATCATCATTTCTATTTTGAGTATATAATATACTTAGACGTTCAAAAGACTGTTTTAAATATTTTCGACTATCTCTTACAATTCTTTCACATAAAAACTGTGCGAAATGGAAAACTTGTTCTGAAGACATGCCGTTAGAATCTATATTTACTAAAAGCTCTCTAAAATTAGAATCTGTTTCTACTGAATAATCATCTATTAACCGATTATAAAAGCTAAAAGCCCTTTCTGAAAACATTAAAGAACGGCGTACAATTTTTTCAATTGAAAGTCTATTAGTATAATTACTAAATATATAGTATTCGCCTAGCAAATCTGGTTTCAAACCATCAAAAAAATACTTTCCATCACTATCCATAGTCAGAAAACCTATTTGTTGGAAAAACTCAATTATATCCTTCCTATGATACTCCATTGACTCATTAAAAATACTTAGTTCCTCAAAACAAATAAGTTCAAAATCATTTGGATACTCTAATCCATCCAAAATTGTTGAATATACCAACACATTTAAATATGCTTTTATAAGCAAGTCATCATCAAACACATTTTTTATAATTAATTTAATTCGATGGATTTCTCTCTTTAAAACACTTTCCAAAATAAATGTTTTATTCCATTTTGATAAATCATCATTATCTACCCAAGCGTCAATAAGAAAAATTAAATATAGTGGTCGGTTAAATCCTGGATCTAACACACCTAATTGTTCAATTATAAATTGAATTGTGGTGCTATCAATAAAAGCATTTTTCTTATAATAATAGTAGCTCTGTGCAATAGAAATCAAATCATCTCTTGACAACGATGTTAATTCTAGAAAAGGGGGATCCAATTGCATCATTGGATTATAACATATGTTCATCAACACATCATATTCACAATTTTTTTCATTAAGTCTTTCAATCCATTTTGCAGCTTTATAACTTCTTCCGTATCTCTCCAACAATAAAATTCTGACTTTATAGTCAAAATCATTCTCTGATAATTCATATAGCCATCTTCCTATATTTTGAATATTTTGTTGTACATAATCAAGTACAATTAATTTATTCTTTCTAATGTTTGTAGTTCTTACACTTAAAGATTCATAATCATAAGTGTTTAACATTATTACATCCCATATGTCTCTATTTAAACTCTTAGCAAACTCATAAGCCAATCTACTTTTTCCTATACCACCCACACCTGTTATTGCCCACCATTGGACAGCAGGACTACTAGCGCAAAATTGGAAAATCTGATCTATTTGTTCGCTTCTTCCAAAAAAAGCAATAGTTTCAGAGCGAAAATGAAAAGGATTCATTAGTGATTTTTTTGGTTTATTTATTATACTATGTATATCACAATTAACGTACTTACCAAATAAATTCCGAAATGCTCCATTATTCATTTCCAAAAAATACGAAACAGGAATCACATTAAAATTATTTGATTTACCATCTATATGCATTCTAGCAATAAAACCAACTAAAGCATCCCCCGAAAAAACTGGTGACCCAGAAAAGCCCCTAGTAACTTCTTCAGCACTCGATATCGTCACATAATTGCCACAATAACAATATTTTTCAGACACATCTATATAATTAAGAGAAATCACTTTTCCGCTAATATGCCTTCCTTCTGGATAAATGCTATACTTAGTTCCTTGCGGAAACCCTTTCGTTTCAACACTATCATTAATCTTTACCTCAAGCATTTCAGGTATGTAGCTATCTTGAATCTCCACTGATAGCATAGCAACATCAACGAACAAATCTTTCCCTCTATAAAGCACTTGAGCCATATACATATCGTTACTGTTTTTAATGAAATAATTTTTTTCTTTTCCCAAAATATGATCTACAGTAACAACACAGTGATTAAGCAATAATCCTGTACCTAAAAGTTCCTTATTAGCATCAAGAATTTTAACAACATTTTTAACCATTTCAATCCACACCCTTAAAAGTTATGGTAACTGCTAAATTCACCTCTGATGTAGAACTAGCAATTATTAAATTTCCCTCCGCACTAAGAGAAACTCCAACAGTAATACTTACTTCATTTATGTTGGAGCTATTAAAACTATCTTTAATTTTATAAGCCGTCGTATTTAAAAAGGAAACTAATCTAGAAATGGAGCGTTCAAAAGTCTTTTGTCCCACCTCTAGTACTGTATCTAACCCACCTAATCCCCCATCAACATTATAATCTTGCTTCAACTCAACTTCAACATATTGATTTTCATCATATTCCAATTTAATTATTCTTCCCATACACAAGCATCCTTTCCAAAAAATTTACTTAATTTCTTCATTCATTTACTATTTATCATCCTAATATGTTTCTTATCCCTTTTTCATAGTACTCCTAATTACATTTGGCATAATATCCATTTTTAAATAAACTTAAGTGTACAAATTATTTAAAACTCTTTTGCTGATATCATTGAAATATTTTCCTTTATTATATATCAAATTTAAAAATCCCCATACTTCGTAGGCAATCCATGTGCCAGATCAAATCCATTCCCAATTACAAGTATATTCAAACCCATTCCCGATCACAAGTATATTCATAAGCCGTTTCTCCATAATTTCTCTGCAAATTTTGTTCTTCTACACTAAATATCCTACTCCGCTTTTCCCATCTCCAAAGTGTTACACTACTTTTCCCCTTAGAACCCATTCAATCAGCAGACTACATTCATCCTTCATTTCATTATATCGCTATGCTAATACCCTGTCAATTATTGCCAAGTAACAGCGAACACTGTATTTCTCTTATTCATGCCACTTTATATTCCATTAACGCTTTCTCCCTTTCGTGCTCCGCTGTCACGTTTTTGATCTCCTGTCTCTGGAAACTCCATTTTTTATATGAGATACTAACAATATAAAACTCAAAAAAGGAGGAACTTTATTATGGAAAGATTCGTTATAGACAAATCAACCAACACTTTAGTCAAATGTAATCACAGCATGATGTGGGAGAGGCTGGATTACCTTATTATCCCGCATCAATACAAGGGAATGCAGATTGATCGCATTGGACCTCATTGCTTCGCTGGTCTGGTCATACCCTTTCTCTGTATCGAAGAAGGCGTGGAATATCTGGAAGACAGGGCATTTGAAAACGCTCATATCCTCAATGTAAAACTGCCAAGAGGATTAAAGATTGGGGAAAGATGCTTTGCTGAAAGCGATCTAATGGAGATTCTTCTTCCAAGAGATTTGCATACAATAAAGCAGGAAACCTTTAAAAACTGCAAATTTCTGGAAACAATCTCAGCGCAAGTTGGCGTGAACACAATCTCTTATAGTGCTTTTGAAGGATGCGAACACTTGAAGGAAGCCCATTTCCGCATCATAAAGTCTATTAAAGACTATGCTTTTAGCGGTTGCGTTTCCCTAAAAACTCTGAATTTAGGCTACCGCATCAATCAGCTTGGAATAGGTCTCTTCAATGACTGTTCCTCGCTTGAAAGCCTGAAATTAGAAGGTTCCTTTGATAAATTCCATTTTAGGACCTTTGAAGGTGCAAACGGGCTGTCTTCGCTGGAATTACAAACCTCGGCAGATTCCCTATACTTCCCGCCTGACGGGTTTAAGGATACCTGTCTGAAAGAGATTTCCCTGAAAGGCGATTTTGAGCCAATTGTAGAAAAAAGAAGCTGTTTCCCAGAGAATATCGTTATCAAAGGATATTTTGATTCAAATCCTTTGAAAGTCCTCAGCTTTTACTTTGACTCAGAAGTGATTGCCTGATTCCATCTATAGAAAGAAGAGACTTCCAACCCGAAGCCTCTTCTTTCTCTTACAATAGAATAACTGCTTGTTTTTCAGCGACAAAAATATTTATTATAAACCTGATTTACCGTCTCCACATATACAATAAAGGACGGATGGTTATGATCGTTTCGGCGCAAGTATAAATTTTTCTTTTCAAGATATGTATCCCGCATTTCGCCCCACAAGTTCTCAGATTTTAGGGCACGTACCTTTTCTTCCAACCACCCTGGATTCTGAACTTCATTCCAATAATATCCGTCAAGAATGACTATACCTGTTTTTTGATGGATTAATCTCTGAGAATTATTATGATATTTACAGGTTATTGCGATATCAATCTTAAATGCCGTTTGATTCCCCTTCTTGAAAACCCGCTCTTCTGTTGTAAATACAGATGTTGAATCATGACAATCGCCCCAGCCATTTGCATTAAGGACTTTGTTAAACTGCTTTCTGACATACTCCTTTATCTCATGCCCATCCAAGATATTGATAGATTTAGTGCTTACAATACATAAATTGTAATCCAAATCTATCGCCTCATTTTCATTCTGTGTTATGAGATTCTTGGCTCCACTTCCGACAAGAAACGCCTTCACTGTCATAACGGAATCATTATTGATACTTTGCACCAATTGATTGACGATATCGCCGCAGGCGCCCCTCAGGCGTTTCAAGAACTCTTTGTCCTGAATATAATGGTACATGTATATGGTTCTCCTTCCCGCCCATGCCGCCCATACACTCTTATGACTGTATCGTTATAGGATATCATACTTTTCCATTTTGTCAATCAGCATTTTCACACCCTCACATACTCAACCTCCATCTGCAAAATCTCCCCGCAGTACTCCTTCCCCTGTATATCTGAATCCTTATAGCTGTTCGTCACAACTTCGTAGCATACCATCTCCCCTGTCTTTACGGAAGTGTATACCACATCCACGGCGCTGATCAGCCCTGCTTTCCACAGATCCATATAGTAATCATACTGGTCATAGTCACCCTCCTGTCTCATCTGCTCCAATGCCTCTTCCATCTGGTCCCTTGTCTGCCATTCTGCCTGCACTGTATCAATCTCCTTCTTATCCAGGCTGCATATGATCTCAGCTACCTTGCAGTTATGCTCTGCTGCATGAGCGTTCTGGCATCTGCTTATCCCATACTTTTTATCAATGAAATCTTTTCCCTTCTTTGTAAGTGCATAACTCACGTTGCTCTTTGGGCTCTTATTGTATCTGGATGGATACGTCACTTTCTCGATCAGCCTGTCTTTCTCCATGTTTTTAAGCCTGCTTGCCGATATATCTATTTTTGCGGCATCTTCCTGTCTGACATTCCCTGCTATGGAAAGCACTTTGAAAAACCTCTCATCCTTCGGATACCAATGCTTGATATGTTCTTTCATCTGTTCTTCACCTCCTCAATCATACGAATTTTATCTATATAAAAAAGCAGGGATATCTTAAAAAGACATCCCCACCCAAAATTACTTTTGCTCTTCATCTGATAAATTCAGATGAACCCTATATATCATCATTTTCCCTATCTATCTCATTTCCTCGTAACACTGCCCTGCTATCAAGGCATCCTGATGTCAACTAAGTTGGCGATAGGCAGGTCTGCAAGACACCATGTATCCTGTACCCTGTATGGAACTGTCGAAACATCTCCTTTTTCATATTGCTAAACAGCACCCTGATATATTTTAAAAATGTATAGATTGGTAACTAAACGCCTTATTGTAAGGCTCCTTCTTAAAAATCAGAACTGATTCCTTCGTTATTTTTCTCTATACATTGTCATTATAAAAAAGGGATTCCAATAAATAACCAACCCGTCAGATAGGGTACTGTATCAGAACATTCCTATCTGTGACTCCGATTATTTTATCCAGACAACTTTCTACAATATATAGACCATAACTATTTTGGCGGATAGCAGGTTTTAAGAGATACAAAAATGTAACCCGCTGGCATCACACCAGCACAGGCATCCCTATGCCTGAAACCAATGGGACTGGCAGACATCAAATGTGAGGTGTCTGCTTTTTTGTCCACATTCACACCGAAAGGAGAACACATGAACAGAGAAGCAATGAAACACCAGATCTTGGAAGCACTTTCTAGGAAATTAGGGGACGGCTTCCACATTACCATCCAGAAGGTCTTTAAACCCAACAGGGAACTGGAAGGCCTGCTGATCATGGGTAAGGGCGAGATCATCAGCCCTACCATATATTTAGAGTCCTCTTATGAGGCTTTAGATAACGGCACGCCTGTTGAGCAGGTTGTAAACAGGATCTTACAGGCATACGATTCTGCCAGATCTGAAGCAGTGGATTTTGACATAGAACATTTAAAGGATTTTGACTATGCCAAAGAAAAGCTGTATGTCCAACTAATCAACAGGCATCTCAACAAAAACCTGTTGCAGAATGTGCCGCACACCATGTTCCTAGATGATTTTGCCGTCATAGTCCGCTGCACAGTAGAAGCATCAGAAGATTGCGAAGCAAGTTTTCTGGTACATAACAGGCATCTGGACATCTGGCAGACAGACAAGGAAACTGTCCTGTCCCTTGCAGTCAGGAATACACTGGCAGCGCATGATGTTACGCTTATGCCGTTGGGACAGCTCATCAGGGAAACGTTTCCTGCTTTTCCGATGGAACATTCTTCTGACTGCGGTTTGTGGTTTATGAGCAACCAAAAAAGAACCTATGGCGCGGCGGCTGTACTGCATGATGATGTACTTAAAAGTTTTGCTGAAAAGCACGGCAGTTTCTATGTCATCTTTTCTTCCGTACATGAGGTACTGATCAAGCCATCGCCTGATGATTCTGACATTGACATCCTTACCAAGCATAATCAGGATGTAAATGCTTCGGCTTTAGAAGAAGATGAGATTCTGGGCACAAAGGCTTACTTCTACCAGAAAGGCAGAGGATTTGTTTTATAGGCTGCAAAGCGACACACAGACCTGCCCCCTGACAGAAAAATATTTATAAAAATAAAATTTATGAGAAAGGATAAGCACATTTATGATGTGCGGGTATGAACATGAACAAGATCACACTGACAGGAAGACTCACAGAGGAACCGAAGGTAACTTACAGTGCAGGCACGGAGCCTGTTGCAAGGGCGTTATTCAATTTCGCCGTCCCCGACATGTCCATGCGGAAGGATGGCGAAGGCAACTACCCCACAGACTTTTTCAGATGCACCTGTTGGGGCAAGCTCGCTGAGGTCGTGGAAAAGCATTGCAATAAAGGCACAAAACTTCTCATCAGTGGAAGGCTGAAAAACAACAACTATGAGAAGGACGGCCAGAAGGTCTATTCCAATGAGATCGTGATCGATTCACTGGAATTCCTTGAAGCAAGGACTGCCAAGACACAGGATTCACAGCCGCAGGAAACAACTGCTGCGGAACTCACGGCAGAAACGGAGCCTGCGCAAACGGCAATACCGACAAATACGGTAAATTAGATTCTACCCTTCTGGAAAGGGCTATCAACAGGCTTGAGGTTCAGCGTCTTTCCTACCTGTCTGCTTTTCAGGCAGAATCTGGAAACGTCACCCTTAGGCTTTTATATGCCGACTCTGCATCTGTCATACAGGACTGCATAGATATGATCCATGAATCTGCCCTCGAATGCGGCATTCCCGTGGTCTAATCAGCGGTCCTAATGGACAGGTAAATTTTTACAAACATAAAATTTCATTTGCAAAGGAGAAACCACTATGATCAAAACAACAGTAAACATGTCAGTAAAGAACTTAAAGAAAATGTACGACACGACTGATAACCTCAGTATGGATGCAGAAATGCAGCGGGGTTCAGGACAGTGGATTGGCCGTGGGTATGAAATGAAGCGCAGTCTTCTTGTAAATTCGTTACTGAATTCATACCCTATTCCGCCCTTATATTTCCAGAAGACTGCAACAAGTACAAATGAGATACTCTTTTCTGTCCTTGACGGGAAACAGCGTCTGAGTACCCTGTTTGATTTTATTGACGGCAAATATCCTCTGCATCCAGAGACGCCGCCCGCAAAAATTGATGACGAGACTTATGAACTTGCTGATAAGTATTTTTCTGACCTTGATATAGAGTGTCAAGAAGAGATCCTTCGTTATAAGTTTCTGATATACTGCTTTGAATGTGCCGAGGAAGATGATGAAGATCTGATCTCCGAAATCTTTTTCAGGCTTAATTCAGGGGTCGCATTGTCTGGCGGTCAAAAATCTATTTCATTAGTTGACCTTAAGACCGCCAAATTCGTCAAGTCCATACTGAACGACAAGTTCTTTTCGCAGATATGCACATTTTCTGCCCTGCAGAGACGCAGGGGAGATGACCTGTGCGCCCTGATGCAGGGTATGCTGTTACTGGATCATAAGTATGGCCTTTATGAGTTACAGACCATATCAGAAAATGATGTGATGAAATATGCCTCGCACATCAGAAAGAATTACTCGGAGGAGCAGAAAAACAGGCTCTATGACATCATTGACTACCTTGAGAAAGTTTTCCCTGAAAAGGACAAACTGCTCAAGAAGATCAATATCCCCATCGTCATGCTCGCCGCTGACACCGCTATGGGGGATAGCTATGATCCCGTCAAGAACCTCTACCGCGTAGGACCCATGTATTTCAGGCAGTGGTTCTCCTATTTCTTTGCAGAGTGCTATGAAGAGTACAAACAGTACTGCTCTTCTGGCAGCATCAAGAAGGAGAAAACCTTAAAGAGAATTGAGATCATGGAAACCTCCCTTGTCGGTTATTTTGAACTGGAAGAAACAGGCAAAGCAGAACAGGATACTGCCTTACCAAAGGAAGATGCTCCTGCTGACGAATCTTCTCTGACAGAAGAAAGTGTTTCTGCTGACGAATCTGTGCTGACAGAAGAAGATTCTTCCCCTGACGAGCCTCCTCTGACAGAAGAAGATTCTTCCCCTGAGGAACCCGCCCCGTCAGATGACAATGAACCTTTGGCGGGTGCTGGTCTGGCGGAAAGTGATTCTACGGCAGATGAGACAGAAAGTGCAGTCATTGAAGAGAATGCTGGCTACGCTTCTGTCGCTGAGGATACCGCCTCCTATACTGCCTCTGACCAGACAGAATTTAGTGAAAAATCGGAGGTAGAAGAACCTCCCGAAGAGCTTACACAGGACACAGAATAATTTTGTTTCAGGGATGCAACTTCTATATGTGCATCCCTTTTTTACAGAATGGAGGACACCATGCGGATCAACTTTTATGATACAAGAATCGCAGATCATGACAGGACTATTTTAGTAAAAGAAAAAGGCATCAATTACGAATGTCAAAAAATGAACAGTCCAAAAGAGATTTCCCTTATGTTTAAAAAACTCCTGCATATGGATGAGCTGGCAGAGGAACATGTCTATATGCTCGCACTCAACAGTACGTGCAGAATCTTAGGGATGTTTTTTCTATCCAAAGGGACCATATGCACAAGCCTTGTCAGCCCACGGGAAGTCTTTTTGCGGGCGGCGCTGATCGGCGCCGTCCAGATCATACTCTGCCACAATCACCCATCTGGGAACCCTGTTCCCAGTGAATGTGACATGAAGCTGACAAAACGGCTGAAGGACTGCGGAGAACTGCTGAATATCTGTCTAGCAGACCATATCATCATCGGACATAATTCTTATCTGAGTTTCAGAGAGGCAAAACTTTTATGAAGGGAGTACATAGCATGAAATGGTTTAAGGGAATCACAACATTAAGGGAACTGCGCAAAGAATATCGGCGGCTTGTTGTAAAGCACCATCCTGACAACGGCGGTAACGAGGACGTGATCAAGGAGATCAACGCCGAATATGACCGCCTGTTCAAGAAACTAAAATATGACTACGAACATGAAGATACATACAGCAAAGCCACGGATAAGCAGAAACAACAGTACGACTGGCAAAAAGATGCCCAGATCAGGGAGGCAATTATGCAGCTTTCCAGATTTAAGGATATTACCGTAGAGGTTATCGGCGTCTGGATATGGGTGTCAGACTGCTACCCATACAGAAAGGAACTGAAGGCGCTTGGGTTCCGCTGGGCAAGCCAGAAACAGATGTGGTATAAGCATTTCGATGACTTCCACAAGTTCAGCTCAAAACCAGCCTCCATGTCCTATATACGGGCAAAGTACGGCTCCGTGGAGATCAGATTTCAGGAAAAACAAGAAACGGAAACAGAAAAACTGACCAGAGCATAAAAGAAGCATTCCTATAGAGGATGAAATTTGAACTTTGACAAAATAAAATCTCCCCGTATGATGTATATGAGTTTAGCGACTTAATACATCAGAAAACAAAGGAGATTTTATAACAATGAAAGTAAGATATGAAGACCGCCTGAAACAAAAAATGATCGCGATCACGCCGGATACCCTTGTAGTCGGCGTGGATATCGCCAAAAACTACCAGTGGGCAAGGTTCGTTGATTTCAGGGGCATAGAGCATGACCATGCCCTGAAATTCAAAAACAGCAAAGGCGGCTTTGGAATTATCTTAGCAAGGATCCGGGAGATATGCAAGAAGGAAAATTTTGCGAGGGTGGTTGTCGGGATGGAGCCGACGGGGCATTACTGGAAAGCGTTTG